>NZ_JBAWSV010000001.1:0-1207612 GCF_037104695.1 Bacillus yunxiaonensis
TCAGAATCTGATGCAGTCATTCAATTGTTAGCTGATAAATCGAAACAAATTGGTGATATATTAGAAGTGATCCAAAATATTGCTGATCAAACGAATTTATTAGCATTGAATGCTGCAATTGAAGCAGCAAGAGCAGGAGAACATGGAAGAGGCTTTGCGATTGTTGCGGACGAAGTTCGTAAATTAGCAGAACAATCTAGTACATCTTCAAATGAGATTGGAAAGTTAATTACAGAAATTCAAGAAGATATGAGAAAAACAGTTAGCTCTATGAATCATGTAAATACAGAAGTGCAGTCTGGTATTATTATTGCGAATGAAACAAAGAAAAGTTTTACAGAGATTCTACAGTCTACAAATGAAATTGCAAAACAAATCGGTAGTATGGTTGGGATAGCACAAAAAATGTCCAAAGGGGCAGATGAAGTGTCAGTTTCAGTCGGTGAAATAGCAGTAACCGCACAAAATAATGCATCTAGTACACAAAGTGTAGCAGCATCTGCTGAAGAACAATTAGCATCTATCGAAGAAATTAGTTCAGCAGCTGGAACATTATCACAAATGGCTGAAGAGTTACAAGTGCTAATTGAACGATTTAAAGTGTAATGAAAAAGTGCGTGGAAAAGGTAATCCACGCACTTTTCGTTTTAGTTATGATGAAAATAGCTTATTAATGAGTGAAAGAGATGATGTATGTCATCTTTTTTATTTTATGAGTATTAATAGTATATAGTTTCGGACGGGAAAATACAGCTGTTATAGTCATTTGTGGTACAATAAATGTACTATATAGAATAGGGTATAATGAGCAAGAGGTATGAGAGGGGTTATGTTATGCTACATGAGAAGATTGCATCATTTTTTCAAGTTCTTCCGCAAGAAGTTGGAAATAATCGAGGTTGGAAATATTACATTCAAGAGGAAAATGGTGCGTATTCTATAACAGAAGAAATATTATCGAAAGGTACAATTATAGAACTATTTTTTAATGAAGATGATGAGATTCGTCTCGTTTTATATAAAGATGGTCAGCAGGTTACAACGATTCAACGTATCGCTGTCCAAAAGGTGGATATTATAAAAGAAGAGGAAACCCTTCAATTTGTATTAGATCGTATGCCAAGCCGTATGATTCGACTACAGTTAAAACCATTTCTTGCAATTGAAATGGGATTGTACTGGGAAGTATGTGAAGATTGTGAGTAAAAAACATCCGTTACTAATTAACGGGTTCGGTTATTGGGGAGAAAACAATAAATAACAACTTAATTAGGGACAATAATTTACATATGAATTGTTGTCCCCGTTTTTGTTGTTATACCAATGTTTTAGTCAATTTAGCATAATAATTAGAACATCAATATGCATACAAATTGAAACTACCACATAAATTTATGTGGTGTTGTTAAAACTAGTGCTAAAACTGTTTCGAATATAAATCAAACGGAGTAATGGAAACACCCGCTCAACGATTGGGAATTACAGATAAAAAGTTTGATTTAAAAGATGTCATTTATCTAAGGTAGTTCGCTTAATATCAAGCGAACTTATTTTTTTGAATAAATTGGAAAAATGTGCTAAAATAAATTAATAGATTGCAAAGGTTGTACTTAAACTAACGGATTAGTTTGAAAATAATTTTCCTATTATGACCAATTTATTGGTTAATTGTGTTGGGGGGTAAAATGTTTTTATTTAGAAAGGTTGTGTTTATTTGGAAAGCAAAATGGTTATTCCAAAGAAGAAAGGTATAATTAGCTATATTTCTTTGGTTATTGGGGTTATGTGCTTTTTTATTGTTTTTGTAACACCGACAAGAATAGCAAATATCGGAAGTTTAGTTGGAGATTATATAACATTTTTTCTTACGGGAATAGGTATCTTACTTTCTATAATTGGGATAGTGAAGAAAACAGAGAAAAATGTAATTCCTATAATATCTTTAATCCTCTCCTCCTCCTTCTTTATATTTTGGATAATCATGATTTTCTTATTGTTTACTGGTCAAATTGAATTTGCTCCGTAGTGTACAAATACTTTTAAATTTTAGTTCAATAAGGATAGTAAAATATTTCGTCAAAAAACGCTCAGAAATTTGAGCGTTTTTTGCTTGTTATTAGCATTTTTCTCCCCAAGATTTTAAAAAATTGATAGAAGATAGGTAAGGATAACCCTTGGCATGCGACTGATTCGTTCAACTAAGTATAAGTGTGGGAAAGAAAATAGTATTGGCAGAAGTTTTGCTAGAAGTAAATTCCTATATTTTATGTTTTAAATTAATATATACCTATATATGGACAAAAGGAAATTAATTATATAGAATTTACAAAGTATGAGTCGAAAAATGTCATATATTCCACTCATTCATATTTTTTCTTCATTTCATATACTTTTAAATTATCATCTTGGAGAGAACATAAAGGGGGATCTGTATGTCAAAGTTGTTTCAACCATTTCAGAATATGAATGTAGGAAAAAAACTTCTACTTTCATTTTTTGTCATTTTAATTTCTACTGTTTCTATAATTGGTACCATGTCTTATCAAAGTGCAAAGAAGAATTTTGAAAATCAAATTATGAGTAGTGCCAGTGACAATATTAAAATATTAGATAATGTAATTAATGACATGATTGACGCAAGGTATAATGATGTTACACAGTTTTCTAAAATAATTCAGCGTAATATGTATGAATCTGAAAATGGAGAAAGTATTAGGAAACTATTTGCGCAGTATGTAAATTTACACCCTGAAGTAATGCAAATTTATGTAGGAACTGATAATGGGGTGTTTATAGAAGAGCCTTATGTGCAAATGCCTGTAGGGTATAATCCGAAAGAGCGGCCTTGGTACATAGACGCAATGAAAAAAAATGGCGGTATTGTTCTAACACAACCTTACAAAGCTAAATCAAACGGACAGATTGTTGTTACAATCGCCAAAAAATTAGATGACGGTAGTGGCGTTATCGGCATTGATTTAAAATTGGAAAGTTTATTAAAAACAACCAAAACGATTAATATTGGTAAAAAGGGATATGCATTTATTCTAGATCAAAGTCAAAATGTTATCGCCCACCCAGAAGAGAAGTCGGGTACAAAAGCACCTGATGCTTGGGCAAAACCAATATACAAAACAAATCATGGAACGTTCTCGTATTCATACGGAGATAAAGAAAAGAAAATGGTATTTGCAACAAATATAAAAACCGGTTGGAAAATCGGTGGTACGATGTATACAGATGAAGTTAGTAAAGCTGCAGAACCTATCTTTTATAATACGTTAATGATTGCAGTGATTTCTCTTATATTAGGAGGAGCGATTATTTACTTCATCACACGTTCTATTACGAAACCTTTAAAACAATTGGTGATTTCTTCTCATAGGATTAGTGAAGGTGATTTAACAGAAACGATTGAAGTGCGCTCGAATGATGAAATTGGTCAGCTTGGAAAAGGCTTCAATGAAATGGCTCAGTCGTTACGTGAGTTGATTTCAAGAATTAATTCTTCAGCCGGACATGTAGCCGCTGCTTCCGAAGAATTAACAGCAAGCGTGAGACAAGCAAGTGAAGCGACTGAGCAAATTACAGCGGCAATGGACCAAGTTTCAAGCAGCGCAGCAACACAAACAAAAGGTGTTGAACAGGGAGCGCTGTTACTTCAAGAAGTAACAGAAGGAATTCAGCTTGTTGCGGATAATTCCTCTGCTATTTCCAATTCCTCTGCTTATACACGTGAAAAAGCAGAAGATGGGGACAAACTTGTTGAACAAACAGTAAATCAAATGCAATCCATTCGTGAGTCAGTTTCAGAATCTGATGCAGTCATTCAATTGTTAGCTGATAAATCGAAACAAATTGGTGATATATTAGAAGTGATCCAAAATATTGCTGATCAAACGAATTTATTAGCATTGAATGCTGCAATTGAAGCAGCAAGAGCAGGAGAACATGGAAGAGGCTTTGCGATTGTTGCGGACGAAGTTCGTAAATTAGCAGAACAATCTAGTACATCTTCAAATGAGATTGGAAAGTTAATTACAGAAATTCAAGAAGATATGAGAAAAACAGTTAGCTCTATGAATCATGTAAATACAGAAGTGCAGTCTGGTATTATTATTGCGAATGAAACAAAGAAAAGTTTTACAGAGATTCTACAGTCTACAAATGAAATTGCAAAACAAATCAGTAGTATGGTTGGGATAGCACAAAAAATGTCCAAAGGGGCAGATGAAGTGTCAGTTTCAGTCGGTGAAATTGCGGTAACTGCACAAAATAATGCATCTAGTACACAAAGTATAGCGGCATCGGCCGAAGAACAATTAGCGTCTATCGAAGAAATTAGTTCAGCAGCTGGAACATTATCACAAATGGCTGAAGAGTTACAAGTGTTAATTGAACGATTTAAAGTGTAATGAAATAGTGCGTGGACAAAAAACATCCGTTACTAACGGATGTTTTTTTATGTTTTTTGCTGTTGTTTGAAAGCGATAATTGGAAGAAGAATTAAGCTAATCCAGCCAATTACAGGATATAGCATATGAAGTAATTCGCTATAACCGATATAACTAAAGCAATAACTAATTAGTAAGATGAAATAAATAATGATGTTACTCTTCCACCCAGTGATAGACTGAAGCTGTTTTGTCATACCAAATACATTGCCAACAAGTGTTGTAAATACTTCCCCAAAAATAATTAACACAAAAAAGAAATGAAAAGTAGCATTGAAGCGGCGTACAACTTCTGCCATTGGAATATTGTATTGATAAAATTGTTCAACAGATAAAATAGCAAAGTGACTACATAACAAAATTAAACAAAGACCCGCTCCGCCCAATATACCACCCCACTTAATAGCTTGCGGATCCTTCACTTCACTTGCTAATGGCACAAGTACACTTTGGGAGAGAGAGAGGTTGAGTGCAACATATGTGACTGGACTTGTAATCCATTTGACATTCCAATTTTCAGAAGGTGTTATGTTGAAAAGAGAAGTTGCATCATGAAAGAATGTTGTAATAGATAGTCCTACAATAAAAATCATCATAATTGGTACGACGAGCGAGTTGACTTCAAATACTCCTTGTAATCCTCTGCTACCAATTACAATACAAGCAAGTATCGTTATAAAGATACCAAGCTGTCTTGGTAGGCGAAGTTGTTCTTCAAACACCGCTCCAGCTCCGGAAAGCATGACGCTTGTTACACCAAATAATACGAGAAGTAATAAAATATTTACAACATTACCAAAGATATCCCCAAATAAATATTTGTTAAATTCTTGAGTAGAAAATGCTCCGATTTGTGAAGAAAGCATCATCATTTTTGTACCTAACCAAATGAAGAAAATACCGCTTACTAAAATACCAATTGTTCCGTATGTACCATGGATTGTAAAGAACTCAACGATTTCTCTTCCTGTTGCAAATCCAGCTCCCACAACAGTACCTATATAAGTAGCAGCAATTTTCTTTGCTACTTTCCATTGTTGATTATCCATTTAATCCCTCTTTCTTGTATGATGAGCTTGATTTATCTTGCACCCTCACCCTAACATTCAGAGTAAATAGGGATAAAGTGAAGCTTTCATCAGTAGAAGTTTTCTTCATTTCTACTGATGGAAAGCACGACTAATTGGATTCTTATGGGCAGTTATTCCCTACCTGTCTTCTTTATTTTTTCTGAATCTCGAGGTGAGGAGCCATCCACAAGGATTGGTTCAACTAATGAGCAATGAGGGGGAAAGCCCACACTGCTGAAATTTTTACTTTATTACATACATATGAAGGAGTTTGGACAAACATACGATGAAGTGAGATTTTTTGTATTATTCATATTTGTCTTGTAATTTATGGTATAATGAAGCAAAAAGGGGGAAAAGAAGATGTTTCGCTTTTTTAATAAAGGAAAGGAAGAAAGGGAAATTACACAAGATGAGCTAGAACTTGCTATGGCAAAATTTCTTGAAACGAATGCGAACGTGGTATATACGGTATTAGTAAATGATGATTACACGGTTAATTATGATTTATTAAAACCATATTTACCGGCTTTTCCTACAAATGCGTTCATTATTACGAAGGAAACACTTGAAGTATTTGAGAATACACAAAAAAATCTTGCTCTTGTTAAAGAAATTGATGATGTACAGCGTGCTGTCGATCAATATGTAACAGAAAAAGAATCTTTTCCAATCGTTGAAGGCAATGAGAATCGGCTTATATGTTCGATAAAGTTAGGACCATACTTAAAAAGGACGCTAGAACGTGATTTATATATATCAGAGAAACATTATTTAGTGACAAGCAAGCCTGATAAAATGAATAAAACTATTGTACAATAAAGAAACAACAATGAAGAATTGTTGTCTTTTTTTGTAAATATTATGCGTAAGGGTATAGAGATGAGGGGACATCATGATTTTGAGAGAATGGGACTTAAATTTAAAGATTCGTCTAGTAGGAGAATGGCTCTTTGGATTGTTCTTTTGGATGCTTCTTCCGTTTATGGCGATATATTTTGCGGAAGAACTAGGAAAAACGATGGCTGGAATATTACTTGTGTTATCGCAAGTTTTATCTGTTTTTGCTAATTTAGTAGGTGGTTATTTAGCAGATACATATGGTCGTAAGCGTATGATGGTATTTGCTGCATTTGTACAAAGTGCTGCATTTGTACTATTTGCCTTTGCCAATTCGCCGTGGTTGCAATCGCCTATCTTAACATTTATAGCTTTTTCTATTATTGGTATTATGGGTTCTTTATATTATCCAGCAAGTGCAGCAATGGTTGCTGATTTAGTATCTGAAGAACAGCAAAGTAAAGTATTTGCTGTTTTTTATACAATGATTAATATTAATGTTGTGCTGGGGCCGATTTTAGGAGCGTATTTCTTTTTTTCTCATCGCTTTGAATTGTTAATAGCAAGTATTGTAATTAATTTTATAGTTGCATTTGTATTACTTAAGTTTATAAAAGAGACGTTACCAGAGAAGAGGGAAAAAGTAGAAAAGCGAACAGGATGGCTTACTGTTGTGAATGAGCAGATTAAGAATTATCGAATTATTTTTCAAGATCGTGTCTTTCTATTATTCATTATTGCAGGTATTCTTGTTGCTCAAACTTTCACTCAGCTTGACTTATTGTTAGCCGTATACATAAAAGAAAATGTTCCTACACAAGAGTTTTTTCATTTGATTTTAAATGGAGAAACATTGTTTAGCTGGATTATTGCAGAAAATGGATTTTTGGTTGCTCTATTTACTGTATATGTAACAAGGCTAGCAAATTATTTTTCTGAGCGGACTATCTTTCTTTTATCTTCTTTTGCATATGGGATAGCAATGATTATTTTTCCTCACACTATATCAGTTTGGGGCCTTATTATTGCTATGCTCATTTTCACGTTCGGAGAGCTATTCGTTGTTGGAATCCAAAATAGTTTCGTTTCTAAGTTGGCGCCTGCACATATGCGAGGACAATATTTTGCGGCAGCAACACTTCGATGGTCTGTCGGCCGAACAATTGCACCAATTGCGATTCCCTTAACAGCATGGATAGGTTATCAATACACATTTTACATCATTGCAGTACTTGCGTTTTTGAGTGCATTCTTATATTCTGTGATGTTCGGTTTGTTACAAGAACGAAAAATTCAGGTGAAAAAGGTGCTGAATGAATAAATAAAATAAAACGCTCTCTTTTTGAAAGGGCGTTTTATTTTATACATAGATTTTATTTTTCGTTCTTGTACTAGTTTAATTTCGAATTTTATAAGTTCAGTGTCTGTAATACTTTTCATGATGCGTGGGTGAAAAATTTTTCATAAATGTACGAACATGATGAATGGTGGCTTCACTTTACAATTGAAAAGCCTCTGCTAATAAGCGGTAGGAGTTTAATTTATCTTCAAAATCATGCGTGATTGTTACAATCATGAATTCGTCTGTGTTATAAGCCGTGCTTAAAATAGAGATTTGTTTTTTTACTTGATTTGGATTGCCAACAATCATTCGTTTTCGATTTTCTTTTATACGTAAATAATCAAATGCGCTATATGGATAATTGAGAGCTTTTTCGATAGATGGTGTGCCGGTTGAACGTATACCTTGTTCAATTAATAAAAGGGCTAGATCTAAGCTAGATGCAATTTTTTGTGCTTTTTCTTCTGTTTCTGCACAAATGACAAAAATAGCTACGATAGATTGCGGCTTTTCTCCTAAGAAAGAAGGTTGGAATTGATTTTGGTAATTTTTTATGATTTCTGGACCGCCATAACTATTAATAAATTGTGCAAATGTGAAAGCTGTACCTTGTTTAGCAGCAATCATCGCACTTTCTCCACTAGAACCAAGTAACCAAAGATTTGGTGCAGTTGGAATAGTTGGAGAAGCATGTAAATGTGCAAAGCGATGATTATCTGGTAAGCGGTCATGCAAATATAGGGATAAGTCTTGAATTTGTTCAGGGTATTGATCGATTGAAATCATTTTCCCTTCTTGGAGTGCCCGTGTGGCAATAGGCATTCCACCTGGAGCCCGTCCAACTCCAAGGTCAATACGGTTTGGGTATAGTGCTTCTAACACGCGGAAATTTTCGGCTACTTTATAAGGACTATAGTGAGGGAGCATAACACCGCCGGAACCTACTCGAATACGATTTGTTTTAGCAGCTATGTGAGAAATTAAGATTTCTGGACTTGAACCTGCTAAGCTAGTAGAGTCATGATGTTCTGATACCCAAAAACGAGTATAGCCAAGTTGTTCAACTTCTTGTGCAAGTCGAACTGTATTTGAAAACGCTTCAATTGCTGTACTTCCTTCTGCGATAGGAGATTGGTCTAGAACGCCTAATTTTATCATATATAATACCTCTCTTTTGTTATTTACGCAGTATTATATATTCACTTACTAAAAATGTATAATAAAATGCTTGCTTTATCTATCAGCAACGGGATAGCTACTTAAGACCGAAAAAGAATTTGCCATTTTTTTTGCAAAATTTAATGGTGGCTCTACCGATTGGACATGAACATACATGATTAATGGATTCGTATATAACCAATGATTATGTAGAGCACTAACAATAATTCCCTGTTGTACAATGGATTGCATAAACGAAGGGATTTCTTCTTGCAAAACAGCAATTTCCCCTAAATTCAACGCATTACCATTTTGATCCAAAGATTCAAAGCCTACTCCTGCGGGTATTACAGACATACTTGGTTTCCCTTGAACAAGCACCCTAAAATTGCGATGGAAAGATACCGAACAAGCACCCTGATCTATTTTACTTTTTCCTTTAAGGATTGTGGCAAATTGTTCGCAAAGAAAATTAAAATTGTTCATAAATTTAATCCCCCTTTATTACACAAAATGATGTATTTAGAGATTTAATATAAAAAAGGATTTAGTCCAAATCCCAATTATAAATTGGCTTATTTAAGATTGGCAAACCAATTGAAATCTCACTAGTTTCACAAAATAGAAATAGATGGGTGGTTAACTTACAAAGTATGGATGAAAAAATCGATTGAGCATCCTTTACCATCAAAAGATAAAGGAGATTTTCTTGTAGATTGTAAAATAGATTTAAGCTCATATGATGCTGAGTATATTGCAGATATGGTTTTATAAGTAAGCGATAGAACAACAAACAACTTTATGCAACAAATGAAAAGAAAGTTATCAATATTAGAAAGACCGCTTGTTACAGCCAGAGGCGATAGCAAGAGTTCCATTTATGCAAACTTCAATCCAGAATATGCTCAAATGGCTGTAACTATTCTAAGAATTTTCAACAACTTTTGTTTGGAAAATAAAAACAGCGGAACTAGAAAAAACGCCTGCACAACAACTTAGTCTAACTGAAAAGCAATTTACTATGAAAGATATCCATTATTATAGGGATAGTGGATTTTCATGGTATATATTGAGGGTACAATATTGCTTCTTCAACTAACTGAGCAGTTTAATGAAATAACTTATGCTGTAATAAAATGAGCATGTAACAATGGAGGTTGAAGTTATGAAAAGGTTAGTAATTATTACAGTAGGTAAAACTCATAGTGGGAAAACTACATTTGCAAGAGCTCTAGAAAAAGAGTTAAATAACTCTTTTGTTATGGACCAAGATAACCATGCTGAATTTATAAACACTTATTATAAGAACTTACAACCAAAACAAGGACCTAATACTCTTAAGTATGCTCTCTCAAAGTTAATTGTCGATTATGCAAAAGAACACACTGATTTAAATCTTATTATTTGCAACTCAAATCGAAGTCGAAATGGGCGATTGTATTTGCTTGAAGAGTTGTTTAATAAAGATGAGTTTGTCCGTATCTTGGTTCATTTTGATATTCCAGATGATGTTCTTCATGAACGAGTTACTCAAAGCGGGCGAAGTACCAATATATTTAGGGGTGCTTATTCTAATTTTGAGGAAGTGCTTGTTCGGCAACAGGTTGAATCCCTAAAAGAAGATGTAACAGACCCAGTAGAATGTGAAGCAGATCATTTATTTGTAATTAAAGACAACGAGAAAGTTGATTCTGTTATTAAAGAAGTTGTTCATATTGCTGAATGTTTATGATTATTCTCAGTTCGTTAATAATTATCAAGTGATGTTTGAATTTTACAAAAGGAGTACTTATTTAAAAAGAGGAAGTTATTAAGCTAGCGGGAGCGTTAGTTAGAGAAGAACATAGTTAGATTTATAAAGAGCCTGGAGAAATTTCCAAGCTCTTTTTTTGTGTGTGAATTGTAATGTGAATTATCTGCGATTTGTACTAAAAAATAGTGTGTTATTTTACGTTTTACACCTCACAAGTAAACTTGTTAAGAAAATCTGAAGGGGGTTTATTTTTACATAATCAGTGTTATCGGAAGTTCAACGGTTGGAAAAGATATAGCTATATGGATGATGAGAGTATAAAAAGTATTGAACGGGGCAGGGGAAATAATTATATCCATGATACATCCGTTCTTGAAACCATTTTCACAGTAAATGTAGGGATGAAAGAACTGTAGCCTATCAAAAATGTATGTAAGATCATTCTTTGAACAAGGGAGTTTTTATGCAAAAAAAAACGGGTAAACAAAAAACAGGTAAACAAAAAACAGGACTACGAAAAGGATTAATACTGATAACAAAAATAGCTTTAGCTTCTGGTCTATCATGGGAATTAGCAAAAATGTTAGGATCAAAACACCCTTATTTGGCACCATTAACTGTTATTCTTTCTATGCAAGAAACTGTCCAGCATTCTGCCACGTATGCTTTTTACAGAATTATCGGTACTATTTTTGGAATTTCTATTACTGTTTTTATTGTCAGCCATTTAGAAGTGAACGGATGGACGATAGGATTATTACTGTTAGGAGGAATGTTGATTCCAGTTATATTAAGGGTACATAAAACCATCATACATCAAGTGGCTTTAACCATTTTATTAGTCTTTGTCTTTGTGCATAAAACGAGCTATTATGTTTCAGATCGAATCAGAGATACTATCGTAGGAGCGCTTATCGCCATTATTATTCATATGCTGATTTTTCCACCCAATTATGTGAAAGAAGCTCGTTGGACGTTAAATCAATTTGGATGCCATCTTGTACAGCTATTTGCAAAGACAGCCCATTGGGTAAATACTAACTGCGACCCTGTTAAAGGACAAGATCTAAGAAAGAATATAACAAATCTACTCCAGGAATTGCATCAAGTACAAGAAGATTTTAAGTTGGCAGAAAAAAGTTTGAAATTAAATCCATTTATTAAGAATAAAAAACAAATATTAAAACAAAACGAACAATTCCTCTTGCAGTTAAAGACAGGGTATATTTATATTTCCAATATACTAAACACATTCAATGACTGGTCCAAAACAGATGTTATTTCAAAAGTTGATCAACAACAATGGGCTATTCAATTACAAATGTTGGGGAGATACATAGAAAAGCAACTTAACGTAAGTCTAGAAAAACATCAAAACTCTAAGAGTTTTAAATTTACCTTAGACTTACTGGATTTATCTTCGATTTCTGTACAAATCAATATCTCACCAGAATTAGAGCCCTATAGATATCAATTAAGCTTGTATAATGATACGCTCAAACTAATTCAGGAGTTAAGAAAAGAACAATAATAACGACTAGCTTTTCCTCTAATCTATGGTGCCTTGTGTATTGAACAAAAAATAAGAGGTAAGTATATATTAAACATAATTAATATATACTTACCTTTATTTTTAATTTTTAAGTCTTTATAATTTGCACATCCGTTTTTAATGAGAAATTCCTCTTTCAAAATGATTCATTTCAACTAAAGTAAGAATATATTCGTAATTATCAATCGTTCTCTTGATTTCATCGCGCTCACTTTCTGTTAATTTTACATCTGTTAATCGTTTACATAGTTGAGATTTTTGATTTTCTAATTGTTTCTTAATTTCATGATAGTTGTAAGAGCGTTTCATGTTTCCATCCCCTTCCTTACATTTCCTATCTACATTTTCATTATACGGTTAAATAAAAGAAATGGGTGCATAACCTTTTTAATTTTTTGTGAAAATTCAGAAGACTAAGAATAGTACATTCCTTCCATGAATACAATGCATTGAACTATGATTTTGTACTGATGAGTAGGGGTGTGGGATGATGCAAATAAATATGCAATCCCGTCTTACAACAAACGAGATGCTTTTTATTATTGACAATGGATTACCGAAAACGACAGTACCGAAGAACATTATTATTATTGGAGCAGGCATGGCAGGGTTAGTGGCTGGATCGTTATTGAAGGCCGCCGGTCATCGCGTGAAAATATTAGAGGCAAATGATCGAATTGGCGGGCGCATTTATACAGTTAGGATGCCGGAAACAGGCTTATATCTAGATGTTGGGGCAATGCGGATTCCTTATACACATGAACTAACACTTGCATACAATAAGAAGTTTGGGTTAAAGTTAAACCCATTTATTAATCGAAATGACACAGATATTATATATGCAAATGGTCGCAAGACAACATTGAAACAATATGAGAAAAATCCGAGTATTTTACGTTATCCAGTTGCAGTGAATGAAGAAGGAAAATCATCGGAAGAGTTGTTGATGTTAGCAATACAACCAATTCTTGATTTTATTAAAAGAGACCCAGAAAAAAATTGGAGTATTGTAGAGAAAGATTTTGGTAGGTATTCTACAGCAGAGTTTTTAAAAGATTATCCGCACCAATATAAGGTATCTTTTTCACCAGCTGCAGTAGAAATGATAGGGGTACTTCTTGATTTAGAGGGATTTTTAGAAAGATCTTTTGTAGAAACATTACGCTTTATTTATATTTTACAGCAATCTACAGGGTTTTATGAAATTGAAGGTGGCAACGACGCATTGCCCAAAGCTTTTTTACCGCAATTACAAGATGATATTGTCTTTCAGCAAAAATTAATGAAACTAGCGCAGCACGAAAAAGGAATTACAGCATATTTGCGTAATGAAAAAACGTTTGAATACAGCAGTATTACAGGTGATGTTGTCATTGTTACCATTCCGTTTACAACAATGAGATTTGTTGAAATTGATCCGTACGATTCTGTTTCTCATGGAAAATGGAGAGCCATTCGAGAACTACATTATATGGCTGCTACGAAAATAGGAATTCAGTTTAAAAGTCGCTTTTGGGAAGAACAGGGTCAACTTGGTGGCCGCATTATTACTGATTTGCCTATTCGTTATGCATATTATCCAAGTCATGGTATTGGTACAAAAGGTCCTGGAATGGTACTTGGAAGTTATACATGGTCGTATGATGCATTGTTGTGGGATGGCTTATCTGAAAGTGATCGTATTTATTATACTTTGCAAAATTTAGGGACAATACTTGGACATCAAGTGTATGATGAATTTATTTCTGGGATATCGAAAAGTTGGACATTAGACCCGTACGCATTAGGAGGGTTTGCAGTCTTTCAGGCAAATCAACAATCAGAATTACAGGATGATATTGTGAAACCAGAAGGAAGAATATATTTTGCAGGTGATCATACTACGTTGTATCATGGCTGGATACAAGGCGCAATTGAATCAGGAATTCGTAGCGCAGCAGCAATAAATCAATTACAGATGTAAAAAGAACATGAGAATGAATCTCATGTTCTTTTTGTATACTTATGGAACTGGATGACCGTTTGAACTTTCAAAGATTGTAAACCATTGCTGACGGTCTAATGTTAGTTTTGTTGCTTCAACAGCTGTTTTGACACGTTCTAGTTTGCCAGAGCCAACAATCGGCAGCATATTGGTTGGATGAGCAAGTAGCCATGCATACATAATAGAATCGATTCCAGTAATGCCAAAATCAGTGGCAATTTTCTCCAATGTATGGCGTAAGCGAATTACACGTTCACTTTCCCCTTTGAAAATTTCACCGCCAGCAAGAGGAGACCAAATCATAGGAGAAATTCTGTTTTCTTGGCAATGTTCAATCGTACCTTTTTCAAAATGTTCAAGTTGCATAGCAGATACTTCGATTTGATTTGTAACAAGCGGGAAATCTAAATATGAACTTAACATGTTGAATTGAGAAGGAAGAAAGTTGGATACACCAAAGTGTCGTACTTTTCCATCTTGTTTTAAACGAGAAAAAGCTTCTGCAACTTCTGCTGGATTCATGAATGGATCCGGACGATGAATAAGTAATACATCGATATAGTCTGTATTCAGATTTCGTAGTGATTGCTCTGCGCTTTTTATAATATGTTCAGCACTTGTATTATAGTGAACGACGTAGCGTTCAGGAAATTTAGGTGATGTGAGAGCGATTCCGCATTTTGTAACAATTTGCATATTGTCACGTAAACTTGGTTTTACTTGAAGCGCTTTGCCGAATAAAGCTTCGCATGTATAGTCGCCGTAAATATCGGCATGATCAAACGTTGTAATGCCCATCTCCATACAAGATTCAATGAAGGAAAGTAATTCTTGATCTGTCATATTCCATTCTGCTAAGCGCCAAAACCCTTGGATAATTCGAGAAAATTCTAGGTTTTGAGCCATTTGAATTCGTTCCATTTATGAAGGTCCTCCTTGCTGATATGTATGAACCTAGTCAATATGAAAAGGTTTTCTTATTTACCATTATTATATATTCGTGTAGACATGCTTACAACTAATATGTTTCGTATTTAGAAAATAAGAAGACAACCTATGATATAATACGTAATCATATATGTAACAAGGAGATGTAGCACAGTGATTCCAGTAACGATATTAACCGGGTTTCTCGGATCAGGGAAAACAACTTTATTAAATCGTATTTTATCTGAAGAGCATGGAAAAAAACTTGCGGTTATTGTAAATGAAATCGGACAAATTGGTATCGATAATCAATTGATACTGAATGTAGAAGAAGAAATTATGGAAATGACAAATGGTTGTCTATGTTGTACAGTGCGTGAAGATTTGCTTGTCGCACTAAAGCATTTACTAGAAGTAAAAGCGACAGGTCAAATGGATTTTGAAGGTTTAGTGATTGAGACAACAGGGCTTGCAAATCCGGGCCCAATTATTCAAACATTCTTTTTAGACCCTGTTATTCAGTCTGCATACCAAATTAATGGTGTAGTAACTGTAGTAGATAGCTATCATATACATAAACACTTTGAAAAAGGTTTAGAAGCAAAAGAGCAGATTGCTTTTGCTGATATGGTTTTAGTAAATAAATTGGATTTAATAGAACCAGTAGAAAAAGAAAATTTGCTTATTGAAATACAAGGGATTAATCCAACTGCAAAATTAATCCCAACAACAAATTGTGAAGTAGATATTCCCTCATTACTAGATATACAAACATTTAAAACGCGTGATAAGTTAGAAATTTATCCGCATAAAGAACAACATCATTTAGAAGGTGTAAAGTCATTTGTGCTAAGGGAAGAGCGTCCTCTTGATTTACAAAAGATAAATGAATGGACGTCAGCTGTTGTACAAGAATTAGGAGAGTATTTATACCGTTATAAAGGAATATTATCTGTTGAAGGGGTAAATCGCCGCATAGTTTTCCAAGGTGTACACACGTTATTCGCTGCTTCATATGACAGGGAATGGAAAGAAGGAGAAGAACGTGTCAGTGAGATTGTTTTCATTGGTAAAGACTTAAATAAAGAATGGTTTCAAGAGCATTTTCAGGAATGTATAAAATAAGCCTGCGTTTTGAACTGCAGGCTTGTTTTTAGTGTGCAATTAATCTTTTCCAGCTTCAACTAGCTTTTTTGAACCAATAGCTGTTTTAACATGAATTTTGGTTATTTAAATTTTATCCCACTATTCACGAGTAGTAAGACCCTGATTGGTGAGAGCTTTCCATCAGTGGGGGATGAAAAAAACACATAAAATTCCTCTTTCTTTTTAGGTGGGAGAGATCATCTAATCATGCATAGAAGCGGTTAGGGCTTTTTTCTGCCACATGCGAGGGTAAAAACAGAGGGAGAAAGCGAGAGCATGTTTTGTTCTGCATAGCAGCGACTGAACGCCAATTATGTGCTGTTACTTCACAAATGTGAAGATTCATAGTTCCAACTCACTTTCTGAATCATATCTTTAAAGTTAATATGGATAATTTTACTTGTTATTGTATTTAAGTCAAGCTGTAGCCTATGAAAAAGACAGCTGAAAAAATTTCAGCTGTCTGAAAGGGAAGGCACATTTAGTTTGTAGCTTCTTTTAAAGTGTTGATGTTTTCTTCCATCAATGTAAAGTAATCTTTATTCTTTTTCGCATCATCCTCGGAAATTGTTGCAAGGTGATTTAAACGTAAGATTTTTGTTCCTGTTTCTTGTTGAATGACTTCTGCTACTTTTGGTGTAGAGAATGTTTCAAATAAAATATATTTTAATCCATGCTCTTTTGCTGTTGCTGCGATAGAAGCTAAGTCTTTTTGAGACGGTTCATCAGAAGCAGAAATACCTGCAATTGGAATTTGTTTGAAACCATAGCGTTGCTCCCAGTATCCGTATGCAGCATGAGAAACTAAAATTTCTTTTGTCTTTGCATGATCAGCCACTTCTTTAAATTGACTATCTAAACCTGTGAATTTTTTTTGCAATGCAGCAAAATTTTTCTCAAATACTTCTTTATGTTCAGGTTGTAGTTCAACAAGAGCATTTTTAATTGTTTCAGCTTGTTTCATGGCAAGTGTTGGGTCTAACCAAACATGAGGGTCTTTATCATGTTGATGTTCGTCTTTATGTCCATCTTCATGTTCTTCTTCAGTTGAAGATCGTAGTTCTATATCTTTTGATGCATTCACAACTTTAACATTTTCATTTTTTAATGTTTTTTCCATTTTTTCAGCAAATGGTTCTAATCCAGCTCCGTTATATACAAATAAATCTGCTTTTGCAACCTGTACAGTTTGTTTTTGAGTTGGTTCATACGTATGAGAGTCTGCACCTGGTGGATAAATGGCTGTTACGTCTACATAATCACCACCGATTTTTTTAGCAAAGTCAGCTAAGGGGAAAATAGTTGTATAGACGGAAAGTTTGCCGTCTTTTTTATTTGCTGTGTTATTTTGTTTCGAACATCCAGCAAAAATAAGGGTAAATATTAGTACGAATGAAAATATAAGTGATTTTTTCTTCATTTTATGTTCCTCATCTCTTTACTTTCTAGCATTCATTTTCTCTAACAAAAAGAAAGAATATCTTTCTTTTAAATAAAACGGAATAATTACGTTTTGATTCACCGATTTAGTATAATACATCTTTGGAAATGTTGCAATAAATAATAATGATTACGATTTATAATTTGTTCTAAATTTGTCACAATGCTATGGTTTATTTTTTATGTTTTTGCATATATCTTTCCATTTCTTTCATATAGTGTGATAGAGGGTGCAAAAAGGGGATGAGCGAATGGAATATGGAATCGAAGCGATTTTATTGATATTGGCTGTTGTGTGTCCGTTATCATGTGTGCTTCTTTTTTTAAAAGCACTTATTCGGAATTTAGGAGATCCAAGTACAATTACTGAGATGCCAAAAAGAGAAAAAGAATAAACAAAGCGCTTGCATATTGTATTACGCTGTGCTTATGATAGAGAAAGATATTAGAAAATAAAGAGGTATAGAAACGGATGAAAACAAGAACCGCATTAGTACTTGGAGCTAGTGGTCTAGTCGGAGAAGAAGTGACACAGTTACTGATTGATTCGGACTATTATGATTCAGTTACGATTTTTGTAAGAAAACCGCTGGAATGGGAACATGAAAAATTGCAACAAAAGCAAGTGGATTTTTCGATTTTAGAACAATATAAAGAATTTTTTGCTGTAGATGATGTGTTTAATTGCCTTGGTACGACAATTAAAAAAGCAAAAACGAAAGAAAACTTTAAAAAAGTTGATTATGATTATACAATACGTGCTGCTCGTTTAGCAGAAGAACAAGGAGTACAAAATTTTCTTGTTATTTCTTCGATGGGTGCGAATCCGAGGTCACTATTTTTTTATTCACAAGTAAAAGGACAGATGGAGGAAGATATTAAGAAGCTAGTCATAGGAGGCATTCATATTTTCAGACCATCTCTTTTACTTGGAGAACGAGAAGAGTTTCGTTTTGGGGAAAGACTGGGAGAAAAGATTTCAGGTATTATGCCGTTTTTATTTAAAGGGTCTTTTACAAAATATAAACCAATTTCAGCAGAGCAAGTGGCAAGAGGAATGTATGTAACAGCGCTGCGCGAAGAGTCAGGGGTTCATATACATGAATCTTCGGAAATTGCTAAGATGAAATAAAAGAGAGAGAAGATGCCTTCTCTCTCTTTTTATTTGGTAGTGTTTTTAATTCTTCCTGGAGCTCGGCTATACTGAAATGGTTCAGTTAATTCAAAACCAAGTTCATTCGCGGCTGTTCTTGGAAAATATGGGTTTCGTAATAACTCCCGACCGATAAAAATTAAGTCAGCAGAACCTTGTTGTAAAATTTCTTCTGCCTGTATGCCACTTGTAATAAGTCCAACAGCCCCTGTAGCGATAGAAGCATGTTCTTTTAAATGTTTTGCATAGGATACTTGATAACCAGGATATACATCAATATGTGCTGGTACAACAGCCCCGGAACTACAATCAATAAGGTCAACGCCTTGCTCTTTCATCCACTTCGCAAATGTTACATAGTCTTTTACAGTTAAACCTTCTGGATGATAATCATGTGCGGAGATACGAACGAATAACGGACCATTCCATACTTTTTTCACTTCATCAATAATTTCCCGTAAAAAACGATAGCGGTTTTCATGGGATCCCCCATATTCATCTGTGCGGTGATTTGCTAATGGAGATAAGAATTCATTAATTAAATAACCGTGTGCTCCGTGTAACTCGATGATATCAAATCCAGCTTCTTTTGCGCGCGCCGCCCCATTTCGAAAGGCAGTGATCGTTTCTTGTATTTGTTCTTTGCTCATCTGTACAGGAATTTTCATAGAAGAATCAAAAGGAATAGCTGATGGCGCAATAGGATCTGTATTGAGAACAGCTTTTCTACCTGCATGTGCAATCTGGATAGCTGCTTTTGCTCCATATTCATGAGTCATATCGACAATTTGACGTAGACCCGTTATGTGTTCATTATCCCAAATTCCTAAATCTTTGTGGGAAATACGTCCTTCAGGTGTTACTGCTGTAGCTTCTAACATAACAAGCCCTACTTGACCAGCCGCACGCGATGCATAGTGAACAAAATGGAAGTTTGTTGCTTTTCCATCTTCGTTGTTAGAGGAGTACATACACATAGGTGACATAACAATTCGATTTTTTAGTGTAACATCTTTAATTGTATACGGTGAAAATAACTGACTGTTCACAATAATGATCCTCCTTTATTCCATCTAAATGGGAATGATTCAATCTTAATTTGCTTATAAATCCAAAGTGGTTAAATCAATCTTTTTGATAATATTGTAGCATCGTGTTCTTTTTTTCCATAACGAAATGCTTAAGAAATATTATGTTATGATTAGTCTACGTTTAGTGAATCACTATAATCTCATTGTTTTAGAATGGAAGATTTACGTCATGATACAATAGCAAATAAATGAAGAACTAGGAGGTTTTTATGTATCAAGCATATTATGAAAGTGAACTTGGATGGATTGAAGTAAAAGGGGATGAGAATGGCATTTCTTCAGTATTATTTGTAGAACAAAAACAAGAAGATGTTCTTCATCCGACCGTTGAGCAGTGTGTAATGGAGTTAGATGAATATTTTCATAAGAAACGAACAGCATTTACTGTACCGATCCAAGCAACAGGAACTCCATTTCAGAAGCAAGTATGGAATGCGCTTTGCAGTGTTTCATATGGAAAAAGTGCCTCTTACCTTGATATTGCTGAGAAAATTGGAAATCCAAAGGCTGTACGTGCTATTGGCGGAGCAAACAGTAAAAATCCGATTTCTATTATTGTGCCTTGTCACCGGATTATTGGGAAAAATGGAAAATTAGTAGGTTATGAAGGGGGACTTTGGCGGAAAGAATGGTTATTAAAGCATGAAGGGTTTTTAAGATAATAGAACAAATCTTTCAATTGTTAAGATCTGTTCTCATGAGATGATAAGGGTATTTTACAAAGTAAAACAGACATTAATAGAATTATGTTTTCGTTAATTATGAGATAAAAGTGACATGTTTCACTTTTTCTTTTTTTTACAGATAGTATTTGAAATTATCAGAAAATTATGTATAATACTAATCAAGAGTACTTGGTCTTATTTTTAATTGTTATATACAGAAAGAGGGGAAAAGATTTATGAAGAAGAAAGCATCACTTATTACAGCAATTGCACTCTCTACAAGTGTGTTAGTTGCCGGATGTGGAAATGGAGAAAAAGCATCAACAACAGAAAAGAGCGGCAATGAAGCGCTTGCTGATAAACAAGTGCTAAATTTACTAGAAACAGCAGAAATTCCTTCTATGGATACATCGAAGTCAACTGATACTGTATCGTTTCGTGTATTTGTAAACGCAATGGAAGGATTATATCGGTTAGATAAAGAGAATAAGCCAACGCCTGGTATGGCTAAAGATGTGAAAATTAGTGAAGATAAGAAAACGTATACATTTCATTTGCGAGATGCAAAATGGTCAAACGGAGAGCCTGTAAAAGCACAAGATTTTGTGTTTGCTTGGCGACGTGCTGTTGATAAAGCAACTGCATCGGAATACGCTTTTATTTTGTTTGATGTGAAAAATGCGGAGAAAATTAATAAAGGAGAACTACCGCTTGAACAGCTCGGTGTCACAGCAAAAGATGATAAGACATTAGTGGTTGAGTTAGAGAAACCTACACCATATTTCTTAGAGCTTACGACATTCCCAACATTTTTCCCGCTAAATGAAAAATATGTGAAAGAACAAGGGGATAAATACGCATTAGAAGCAGATAAATTATTGTATAATGGACCGTTTGTGATGAGTGGATGGAAACATGAACAAAGCTATCAATTAAAGAAAAATCCAAACTATTGGGATAAAGATAATGTGAAGCTAGAAGAAATTAATGTAAATGTTGTAAAGGAAACATCAACAGCTGTAAATTTATATGATAGCAACGAAGTAGACCGAGTAATTTTAAGTTCAGAATTTGTTGATAAGTATAGAAACAGCAAAGAATTTAAATCAGAATTAGACCCACGTATGTATTTTATTCGTTTTAATGAGAAGAATCCGATTTTTGCGAATAAAAAAGTGCGTGAAGCTATTGACCTAGCGTATGATAAAAAAGGAATTGCAAATACGATCTT
This sequence comes from Bacillus yunxiaonensis, assembly GCF_037104695.1. NCBI lineage: Bacteria > Bacillati > Bacillota > Bacilli > Caryophanales > Bacillaceae > Bacillus > Bacillus yunxiaonensis. The sequence goes on from NZ_JBAWSV010000001.1 coordinate 21,807, forward strand.
AAATGATGGCTCGTTACCTGCATACTACTTAGTACCACAAAAGTTCACAAAAGGACCGGATGGAAAAGACTTCCGTGAAACAAATAAAAACTTCCGTGATGATAAAGATAATGCAGCAAAAGCGAAAAAACTATGGGAAGAAGCGAAAAAAGAGTTAGGTCAAGATACGATTACAGTTGAAATGTTAAACTACGATAAAGATAATTTGAAAAAAGTAGGAGAATACATTAAATCGGAGCTGGAGAAAAACTTACCTGGTTTAAAAGTTAATATTAAACAGCAGCCATTTAAACAAAAGTTAGATTTAGAGAAGAAGTTACAATATGATTTCTCCTTATCAGCGTGGAGCCCGGATTATCCAGATCCAATGACATATATTGATATGTTTACTTCAGATAGCGCATTTAATGAAATGGCATATGCTAATCCAAAATATGATGAACTCGTTGCAAAATCAAAAGGTGAGTTGCTAACAGATGAGAAAGCAAGATGGAAGGCACTTTCTGAAGCGGAAAAAATCTTATTTGATGATGCTGCAATTTCGCCAGTTTATCAGCAGAGCGTTGCTTTCCTGGAAAAATCTAAGGTAAAAGGAACTGTTAAGCATACATTTGGTGGAGATTTTAGCTATAAATGGACATATATTACAAAAAAATAGTACGATAAAGATGCGCAAATATTGCGCATCTTTTTTTATCCCGCACTAACGGGTAGAAAAACCTCACCTTGACATTTAGAGAAGAACGTTGTCCAGCTCTAGCGGCTAGAATCTCCGGTCGTTTCGCCCCCTCGGACAAGGCAAAAAGCGCCTCTCTGCCTTGAGCGCGGGCGTCCTGCGATTCTGGGAGATCCGCTTCCGCTTTGCTACAGAAGATAGGTGGGGGATAACTGCTGGCATGCGCCCGATTGGTGAGAGTTTTTCATCAGTGGGGGATGAAGAACCCTCCACTGATGGAAGTTTCACTTTATTGAGAGGAGATAACGACAGTGATAAAAGGAATGAACCATCTTTGCTTCTCTGTTTCTAACTTAGAGAAATCAATCCAGTTTTATGAATACGTGTTGGAAGGGAAGTTACTTGTAAAAGGTAGAAAGCTCGCCTATTTTGACGTATGCGGAATATGGTTTGCGTTAAATGAAGAAAAGGATATTCCAAGAAACGAAATTTATCAGTCGTATACACATATTGCCTTTTCAGTAGAAAAAGAGGATTTCGCAGCCTTATTACATCGTCTTGAAGCTAATAAGGTACATATTTTACAAGGACGAGAACGTGATGTGCGAGATTGTGATTCTATTTATTTTACTGATCCAGATGGTCATAAATTTGAATTTCATACAGGGACACTTCAAGAAAGAGTACAATATTACAAAGAAGCAAAACCGCATATGGTATTTTACTAAATATCGGAGGGAGAGGAGAAGTCATGCATGTGCTTGTCGTTGGTGGAACGGGAATGTTGCAGGAAGTGTCAAAGTGGTTTGTTGAACAAGGTTTTCATACCTCTGTAATCGGTCGGAATGTAAAGCGTTTAGAGGAAATAAAAAATATATGTAAGGCTTCTGAAAGAGTTACGTGTTTAGCTGTTGATTATCACGATAGTGATGAATTGCGTGCTAAAATTAAAAATTCAATAAAAAACAATGGCCCAATTACCCTTGTTGTTGCTTGGATTCATTCCACAGCTGTAGATGCATTACAAATGATTAGCGAGGAGGTTGACGCCGTTTCGAAAGAATGGGAATTATTTCATATACTTGGAAGCAGTGCTTATAAATCGAATAAAAAAGTAAGATGTTCTTCTTTATGTAGTTATTATCGAATTATATTAGGTTTTGTGGTAGAAGAAAAATATTCGAGGTGGTTAACACACGATGAAATTGTAAGTGGGGTTATAGCAGGAATTCAAAATAAACAACAGGAATGGATTGTAGGAACATTAGAACCATGGGATGCTAGACCGAGTTGGTGAAGGAGAGGATAATTATGAAAACGATGTTATACATTACACGTCACGGGGAAACAGAATGGAATGTAGAAAAAAGAATGCAAGGCAGAAAAAATTCTAATTTAACCGAAACTGGAGTGCTGCAAGCGAAACAATTAGGAAACCGCATGAAAAATATGCCGCTTGATATTATTTACAGTAGTCCAAGTGGACGAACGATGCACACAGCTCAGTTAATTAGAGGTGATAGAGATATTCCGATTGTAGCAGATGAACATTTATATGAGATTGATATGGGAGTTTGGGAAGGATATACACAAGTTGAATTGCAAGAAAAATACCCGAAAGAGTTTGATTTATTTTGGAATGCACCGCATCAATATGAATCAAATTTAGGGGAGAATTTTTATGACGCAAAAGCGCGTGTATTAAAGGGGCTTGAATACATACTTAAAAAGCATGAGGGAGAGAGTGTTTTAATTGTTTCTCATGCTGTTACATCATTGCTTATGATGGGACACTTTGATCAACGCTCTATCGAAAAAACATGGGACGGTCCTTTCATGCATAGTGCAAGTTTAAGTATGATTGAAGTTGTAGAAGGACAAGGTACAATTCACATGTTTGCTGATATTGCACATTTTGAAGAGGTATAAAGAGTTTATAGTTTTATAAAATTAATAGATAAATAGACCGCTTAAAGCGGTCTATTTGTGTTTTAAAAAAAGTGAAGGCCACTTTGAATTTTTTAGAGTAATGAAAGAATTCGTATATGTTTTGAGCATATATGATATTAGCTACGAGAGCGGCAAGAACGAGAGCGTTCAGAACGAGAACGGCAAGAGCGAGTACGTTTGGAACGAGAGCGGCAAGAACGAGAGCGTTCAGAACGAGAACGACAAGAGCGAGTACGTTTGGAACGAGAGCGGCAAGAACGAGAGCGTTCAGAACGAGAACGACAAGAGCGAGTACGTTTGGAACGGGAACGACAAGAGCGAGTACGTTTGGAACGGGAACGACAAGAGCGAGTACGTTTGGAGCGAGAACGAGAGCGGGAACGGCAAGAGCGAGAACGTTTGGAACGAGAACGAGAACGGCAAGAGCGAGTACGTTTAGAACGAGAGCGTCCAGGACCGGGAGGACCAGTACGTTTGGAGCGAGAACGAGAGCGAGAACGAGAGCGGGAACGGCAAGAGCGAGTACGTTTGGAACGAGAACGGGAGCGAGAACGAGAGCGAGAACGGCAAGAGCGAGAACGTTTGGAACGAGAACGAGAGCGGGAACGGCAAGAGCGAGAACGTTTGGAACGAGAACGGGAGCGGGAACGGCAAGAGCGAGTACGTTTGGAACGAGAACGGGAGCGAGAACGGGAGCGAGAACGAGAGCGAGAACGGCAAGAGCGAGTACGTTTGGAACGAGAACGGGAGCGAGAACGAGAGCGGGAACGGCAAGAGCGAGTACGTTTGGAACGAGAACGACAAGAGCGAGAACGTTTGGAACGAGAACGACAAGAGCGAGAACGTTTGGAACGAGAACGGCAAGAGCGAGAACGTTCGGAGCGGGAACGACAAGAACGAGAACGTTTGGAACGGCAAGAGCGAGAACGTTTGGAACGGCAAGAGCGAGAACGTTTGGAACGGCAAGAACGAGAACGTTTAGAGTAGGACTCAGGCTCTTGGTTCAAGAAGTCTTCCATGCCAGCGCTCTTCACTTCTTCTACTGCTTTTTGAATATCATCTTTGGTATACATCTATCAAAATCCCCCTTAGAAAGAAATAAGATTTCCATCTATTTTTAAATAATGTGTTTTCTGTTAATAAAGTATGTTAAGCGGATGGATTGTGTTTGTTTTTTTTTGGAAAATGGTGGTTTATCCTAAGGGATAGTCTGCGGTAGGTAGTCTACTCTGTTTAGTGAAACAACGCTATTGATAGCTAAATTTTTGATCTACAGGAATGTTTTGTTTGGTAGTGTTTTTTGAATAGCGGACACATTTCGTCATAGAAGTGCATTTTTTATCTTTGTACAGTAGGAACATTGTCAGACTTCTGATTGTGGGAACGGGGCTCTTGATATGAAAGTTATTTTATTCCAGTAATCCTTATTTCCTCTATTATTTTTGAATATCACAGTTCATAAATCCCTCTTTTTATCATAGACCGAAAGATTAATCCTTTTCGTATACACTTATCCCGCTATTTGCGGGCAGTAATACTCCCACCTCAAAATTCAGTGAAAGCATTGACCAGCTCTAGCGGCTAGAATCTCCGGTCGTTTCGCCCCCCTCGGACGAGGCAAAAAGCGCCTCTCTGCCTTGAGCTCCAACGTCCTGCGATTCTGAGCGGGCCGCTTCCGCTTTTCTAAAGAAGTTAGGTGGGAGATAAACTGCCCGTAAAAGCCCGATTGGTGAGGGCTGATAATCAGTGGGGGATGAAGAACCCCCCACTGATTAAAGTTTCACTTTATGAAGGAATTTCTTTATTTGCCTGAAACAACGCTAAAATGTGATAAAAAACATATAGCGGATGTGGCAAGAGGAAAAGGAAAAGCATACATTGATTGTAGATGAAAGAGAAGGGAAGGGAGAATATGTTACCTTCTTATGAATTTTATATTCACCCAATGAATATTGTAGCGCTGCGAAAAGATGTTTGGTCTGATGATCCTGTTGCAGCTAAGTTAACATATGGAAACAGAAAGTATGATATTGATATTGTATATCGCGGCTCTCACATTCGGGAATTTGAGAAAAAATCATATCATGTGATGTTTTACAAGCCGAAATTTTTTCAAGGTGTACATGAAATGCATTTGAATTCCGAATTTAATGATTCGTCTTTAATCAGAAATAAGTTATCACTGGATTTTTTTTCTGACATTGGTACATTATCTCCAAAGTCGCAATATGTCCTTATAAAGATTAATAATCGATTTGAGGGCGTGTATTTACAGTTAGAATCTGTAGATGAAAATTTTTTACGCAGCCGTAATTTGCCAAGCGGCTCAATTTATTATGCAGTCGATGATGATGCCAATTTCTCTTTAATGAGTGAACTAGATAAGGGTATAAAAACGAAATTATCAGTCGGATATGAGTTCAAATGTAGAAATGAACATAGCGAAGAATATATAAATGAATTTGTCTATCAGTTAAATACAATTTCGCGAGCGGCGTATGAGAAAGAGATTGTAAAATATGTAGATGTTGATAAATATTTACGATGGTTAGCGGGTGTTGTATTCACACAAAACTACGATGGATTTGTTCACAATTATGCACTCTATCATAATGAAGAAACAAAGTTGTTTGAAATGATTCCATGGGATTATGATGCAACATGGGGGCGAGATGTACGAGGTCGAGAGATGAGATATGATTACTCTCGCATTCAAGGATTTAATACATTAAGTGCTAGATTACTTGATGTTGATGTATTTAGGAAGAAGTATCGAAAAATTTTGGAAGAGATTCTCTCAAACCAGTTTACAGTAAATTATATAAAATCGAAAGTAGAAGGAATGCATGGAGAAATTCGGCCATATGTTTTGCAAGATCCGTACATGAAAAAGAAAATAGATGCATTTGATAATGAACCAAATTTGATTTTTCAATATGTTGAAAAGCGTCGTGGATTTATAATAGAACATTTAGATGAATTATGAAGGCGAACAAAAAAGAGATTGAAAGACCAATCTCTTTTTTTGTTATACAATAAATGTAATCTAGGTGGGGGAAGGTGAAGTGATGGAGATAAAGTGGATCGAATGGGTAAAACAAATACAAGCAATTGCGCAGGTAGGATTAGCATATTCCAAAGATGTGTATGATATAGAACGTTTTCAAGAGCTTCGGAAATTATCAATTGAAATGATGTCGCATTATACAAAAATGGACTGGGAAGTGGTCGAACACTTATTTGCAAATGAAACGGGCTATCAAACTCCAAAAGTGGATATACGAGCGGTCATATTTCAAGAAGAGAAGTTACTTTTTGTAAAAGAAAAAAGTGATGGGAAATGGGCGCTTCCAGGTGGATGGGCGGATATTGGTTATACACCTACGGAAGTTGCGCAAAAAGAAGTGTTAGAAGAAACAGGTTACAAAGTAGAAAATTTCCGATTACTATCTATCTTTGATAAGCAGAAACATCAATCATCACCTTCTGCAATTGATGTATACAAAATATTTATTAGTTGTGAAATAGTAGGTGGTGAAAGACAAATCGGTATTGAAACAGAAGATGTTCAGTTTTTTGGAGAAGACGAATTGCCGGAGTTATCGATAGGAAGAAATACGGAATGGCAAATCCGGCAAATGTTTGCTTATATGAAAAATCCGAATAAAGAAAGGTTAATAGATTGAAAAAATAACAAAGATTATATGTAAAGTTACTTTGATAACTACAATGTTTTTTCTAATATGATTTTTGTTTCACCTTTTTCATCGGTATATGTACCGATAATATTAAATTCATGTTTAATATTTAACATAAGCATGTTTCTCCATTTATTTTTTGTTTTTGTTTGAATTGTCTTATAGCCATTCTCTTTGCACCACTTATGCTGCATACGCATCAGTTTTGAGGAAATGCCCTGTTTTCTATAGGTTGGATGTACACCGCCAATCCAACTATAGAAATGCTTTTCTTTCATAGCCAATTTTAAAGCCAATTACAGTTTCATGATCGAATGCAAGTATTAAAAGTAAATGTTTCTTTTCTTTTATTTCTCTTAGTAGATTTGTATTGGAAACTTGAAAAATTTCTTCGTATAAGGTCAATAAATCTTTTATTATTTTCCTATCTTTTGGAATAGTTTCTAGTAGTTTATATCTCATCGAGTACTTCCTCCCTTCTGATTAGAAATATTTTAGTATATACTTTTAATTATTACATAGTTTTATATCAATAGGTAGCAACATATTGGCAAGGACATGGTTTTATGAAATAATAGGAAAGTATGTGAAGTAAAAAAAGGAGATAAGTGAAAAATGCTAGCAAATTTGATTGATCAGTTACTACAATTTTTTATAAGTCTTGGGTACTTTGGGATTGCGCTAGGACTCATGATTGAAATCATTCCAAGTGAAATTGTACTGTCTTATGCGGGTTTTTTAGTTGCAAAGGGAGAACTTAATTTCGTTGGGGCAGTCATTGCCGGAACGATTGGTGGAACTTTAGCGCAAATTTTCCTTTATTGGCTTGGATATTATGGTGGGCGTCCAGTTGTTGAAAAATATGGTAAATATATATTGATTAAAAAGAAACATTTAGATGTGGCAGAAGAATGGTTTAACCGATATGGTGTAGGTGTTATTTTCTCTGCGCGTTTTATTCCATTTGTACGTCATGCGATATCGATTCCAGCAGGATTAGCTAAAATGTCATTACAACGATTTACAATATATACGGTACTAGCAATTATTCCGTGGTCTATTCTGTTTATTTATTTCGGTGAAAAACTTGGTGGGAATTGGCGTCATATTAAAGAATATGCTGCTGACTATACGCATTATTTCGCAATAGCAGCCATTCTTTTTATTGCTGTATACATAGGTATGAAATTATTGAAAAAAAGAAAAACAGGTCGTTAAAGTCAATGGATTTTCATTGGCTTTTTCTTTATTTATCCCACTATTAGCGGGTAGTAAGATCCCCACCTCAAGATTCAGAGTAAAGCATTGACCAGCTCTAGCGGCTAGAATCTCCGGTCGTTTCGCCCCCCGGACGATGCGAAAAACGCCTCTCTGCCTTGAGCGCGGGCGTCCTACGATTCTGAGCAAGCCGCTTCCGCTTTTCTTAAGAAGATAGGTGGGGGATAACTGCTGACATGCGCCCGATTGGTGAGAGCTTAGTTTATCAAAGTTTCACTTTGTATAAGTTCTAAAAGTAGAAAGTTGTCCATATGGTGTAGTAAAACAGTATAGCGGAGGAATTTCATGAAAGGATCACCGTTTTTACGCGGAACATTCTTTTTAACAATGGCAACGATGATTTCGAAAATGCTTGGGTTTATATACGTTATTCCTTTTACTGCGATGGTTGGAACGGGTGGATATGTATTGTATACATATGCTTATCGTCCTTATACAATTATGCTTAGTATTGCAACAATGGGTCTTCCGTTAGCAGTGTCAAAAATGGTGTCTAAATATAATGAATTAGACGATTATTACACGGTGAAGCGAGTATTGAAAAGCGGGATTATTTTTATGATTTTTATGGGGATTATATCATTTTTATTATTATATAGTTTAGCTCCTCAGCTGGCGAAAATTGTTATTGATACCGGAGATCAAACGGGCAATAGTGTGACGGCTGTTACATATAATATTCGAATCGTGAGTTTTGCTTTATTAATTGTACCATCGATGAGCTTATTACGTGGATTTTTTCAAGGGTTTCAATCGATGGGTCCATCTGCTTCAAGCGTTGTGGTCGAGCAATTTTTTCGAGTGCTAACAATTTTAATCGGAAGTTTTGCGATGCTCCATATATATAAAGGATCAACAGCGTTGGCGGTTGGAGTTGCTACGTTTGGTGCTTTTGTAGGGGCAGTAGCAGGGCTGGGAATCTTAATTGGATATTACATAAAGAGAAGAAGACATTTAAAGAAAAAAGAAAGTATGAGTGTTCCGCAAACGACAAAGTCATTTTTTACACTTTATAAAGAATTATTTGCATACTCCATTCCATTTGTTGTTGTAGGTCTTGCAATTCCTTTGTATCAAACAATTGATACATTTACAATTAATAAGTTATTAATGCAGATGGGATATTTACAACGGGAAGCAGAAAAAATGAATGCAGTTATTGGGCTTGTACAAATGATTGTATTAATTCCAGTTTCTGTTGCTACAGCTTTTAGCATGTCGCTCGTTCCTGAAATGACAAAGGCGTATGTAGCAAGAAATGAACAGTTATTATATAAACATTTTACAAGGACAAATTTGCTTGTGGTATTTATTACGATTCCAGCATCGTTAGGAATGATGCTTTTAGCTGAACCGGTATATACATTACTATTTGGGACGGGGAATGATCCAGCAATAGGAAGTGTGATTTTACGCTATTACGCCCCGGCTTGTATACTCTTTTCACTTTTTTCTGTAACAGCGGCCATGCTACAAGGAATTAATCAACAGCGAAAAACGGTGCTTGGTTTGCTTATAGGAGTAGGGATAAAAATTGTGCTAAATATTGTATTGCTTCAGCAATTTGACTATATTAGTTTTATTATTGCAACGTATGCTGGTTATACTGTTTCAGTTTCATTTAACTTGTGGATACTTTCCAAATATGTTATAAAGGCAACATAATGTCTATAAAGTGAAACTTTCACCAGTGGGGGGGTTCTTCATACCCCGCTGGTGGAAAGCTCTCACTAATCGGGCTTTTACGGGCAGTTAGCCCCCACCTATCTTCTTCGATTCTCTCCATCTTGAGGTGGGGGGCATACTGCCCGTTAATGCGGGATAAAAGACAGAGGGCGCTCTGTCTTTTTCTATTTTAATTATTTGTGAAGAAAAGCGTTTTCAAAAGAAATTTCTATTGAAATCTTCCCATTTGTTTCATATGCTGAAAATGGCGGTTTAAAATAGACTGTTATTTCAAAGTGAGGTTGGTTCCTACATGTAAAAAGAATCGGGGTGATAGTATGTTAAATATTTATTTAACAGACCGAAACGGAAAACTACAAGAAATCGAGGAAATTCAAAAAGGCTGTTGGATTAATGTGCTTCATCCAACAGAGGAAGAAATTCAATTTTTAGTTCAAACATTAAACGTAGAATTGGACTTCATTAAAGACCCTTTGGATGATGAAGAACGTTCACGTATTGAAAAAGAAGATGATAATGCTTTAATTATCGTCGATATTCCAACAGTTAGACATGACGAAGAAGGAAATTCAATGTATGATACGATTCCGATTGGTATGATTGTCATGCCGGAATGTTTTGTTACAATTTGTTTGGAAGAAAATCCGATTTTTGAACGTTTTATTAATCAACGTATTAAAGAATTTTATACTTTTAAAAAGACACGTTTTGCACTGCAGCTCTTATATACGATTTCTACTTATTATTTACGTTATTTAAAACAGATTAATCGAAAAACAACGGATTTAGAGCATGAGCTCAATAAATCGATGAAAAATAAAGAGATTTTTACTTTATTAGGACTTGAAAAAAGCTTAGTGTACTTTACGACATCTTTAAAGGCAAATAAGATTGTGATTCAAAAATTGATGCGAAATAATACATTTTTGAAAATGTATGAAGATGATCAAGATTTACTTGAAGATGTATTAATTGAAAATAAGCAGGCAATTGAGATGGCCGAAATATATAGCCATATTTTAAGTGGTATGATGAATACATTTAGTTCTGTCATTTCCAATAATTTGAACAGTGTTATGAAGTTTTTAACTTCTATGACAATCATATTATCAGTGCCAACAATGGTTTCCAGTTTTTTTGGAATGAACGTTCCGGTTCCTTTAAGTGGAAACCCTCATGGTTTTTTAATGGCTATGATTATATCTGCAATATTATCTTGCGTAATGGCCTTTGTTTTTTGGAAGAAACGTTATTTTTAATATGAAACTCAGCTGTTTTGGAACATTTCCAAAACAGCTTTTTTGCTCTAAAGTATTGAGAAATTAGCATTTTTGCACACTGCTGTTCATTAATCTACGAAATGAAATATGTATAATATGCCATTTAGGTTAATTTTTATAACTACTTGTTCAATTTATGGATTCCAGTTACAATTACTTATTGTTACTGAAAAGATGGGGGATATGCATCATGGAAATGTTTCATTTACCAAAAGCGTTCCTGCAAATGAATACGATTTTTATTTCAATTTTAATTGAAGCATTGCCATTTGTATTAATTGGTGTATTCATTTCAGGATTCATTCAAATGTTTGTGACAGAAGATATGGTAGCAAAATGGATGCCGAAAAATCGTTTTCTGGCTGTATTATTAGCTGTTTTTCTAGGGATGATGTTCCCTGGTTGTGAATGTGGAATAGTTCCAATCGTTCGACGCCTAATCGGAAAGGGAGTACCGCCCTACGCTGGTATTGCCTTCATGCTGACTGGACCGATTATAAATCCTGTCGTTTTATTTGCGACATATGTAGCGTTCGGTAGCAGTATGCATATGGTTTGGTATCGTGCTATTGTAGCTATTATTGTAGCTGTTATTGTTGGTCTTGTATTATCGTTTATGTTTAAAGATCATCAACTACGAAATACTAATTTTCCAGTGGTAGATCATAATCGTCCATTTCGTCAAAAATTTTGGGACGTATGTACACATGCTGTGGAAGAGTTTTTCTCAATGGGAAAATTTTTAATTATCGGTGCTCTTATTGCGGCAAGCGTACAAACTTTTGTGAAGACTTCTACGCTGCTTGCAATTGGACAAGGACCGTATTCTTCACCAATTGTTATGATGGGACTTGCTTTTATTTTGTCGCTATGTTCAGAAGCTGATGCGTTTATTGCATCTTCATTCCAAAGTACATTTGCAACACCGGCTCTAGTCGCCTTTCTTGTATATGGACCGATGGTAGATATTAAAAATATGATTATGATGCTTGCGAATTTTAAAACACGTTTTGTTATTGTAGTTATTGTTTTAATTACAGTCGTTGTTTATGCAAGCTCACTACTCATTTATGCGATGGGGTGGTAATCGATGTTTCGAGCTTATATTTTACTTGGATTTACAATTTTGTTAGCACAACTTCATATTTCGGGTGATATCACGAAATATATCAATATGAAATATGCGTATTTATCAAAAACAGCAGCGATTATTTTAGGTTTTTTAACTGTGATTCAAATGATTATCGCATTTCAAAAAGAGCATGGTAAACATGACCATGATCATGATTGCAATACAAGTCATTGTGGTCATGATCATTCAAAAGACGAAAACACACGGTGGAAACGTATTGTCACGTATACAATATTTTGTTTTCCAATTATTACGGGGCTCTTTTTCCCAATTGCAACATTAGATTCTGATATCGTAAAAGCAAAAGGTTTTCATTTCCCTGTTGCGGAGCCAGGAAATACAGACCCGTTTATGAATCGACAGTTTTTAAAACCTGATACGAGCATTTACTATGGACAAGAAGGTTATCGGGAACTCATGGAAAAAGAGAAGAAGCAATTCGTAACAAAAGATAAAATTGCTTTAAACGATACAGACTTTTTGAAAGGGATGGAAGTAGTATATAACTATCCTGGCCAATTCACGGGTAAAACCATTTCTTTTAAGGGGTTTGTATTCCGTGATGATTCTTCTAAAAAAGAACAATACTTTGTATTCCGCTTTGGAATTATTCACTGTGTTGCTGATTCAGGTGTGTATGGGATGCTGGTCAAGAAACCAGAAGATGCTCAGTGGAAGAATGATGATTGGATTCAAGTTGAAGGAACAATTTCAACAGAGTTTTATCAACCGTTTCACGCAAATATACCTGTATTAGAAGTTACAAAATGGAGTACAGTAGAATCTCCCAAAGATCCATATGTATACCGAGGAGCCGATTCATAAAATCGGCTTCTTTTTTATAAATGAAAACTTTATAAAATTTCCCCCGCTATTCGTGGGCAGTAATATTCTTACCTCAAAGTTATGCTAAAAGCAAAGATTAGGTGGGGATACAGAAAAATTCCACTGATGAAAGGTTCATATTATCATTATAAACAGAAAAAGAACATCTAATCACTAGATGTTCTTTTTCATAGTTTTTTGGTCTACATAAAAGTTGTATGAAGTGGATAGCTAGTTAGCAAAAACAAGCAGCACCCACAATAATTAAGAGGATAAATAATACAACAACTAACGCAAACCCGCCGCCGTGAACTCCAAAGCCCATTGTTTTTTCCTCCTTTTGTTTTAGGTTACAGAATACAATATGCACTTTCGGAATGATTTGACAGGGATATATGCCATGTAAATGATGTTTTTTATTGAATAGGGATATAGTGAGGGGGAAACATATAAAAATGATGATTTGAAAGGAAAGAATTTTTGATGAGACAACTTCTGTTCCTCCTTTTATGTATAGGAATTTTGGTGATATGGATGAACGCAGATGTAGAAGTAGGCAGAAACAGTGTAAAAGAAAATCTGATATCACAGATTCGTTATGGTGATTTTAAGCTTTATGTAGATGGAAATGATTTATATCGAGATCTTTTTGCTGATATTGATCAGGCGAAACAGTATATTTATCTTCATTTTTATATTGTAGGTAAAGATAAGGTAAGTAAAAAATTTTTACAATTATTAAAGCAAAAAGCAGCTTCAGGTGTTGATGTGAAATTGTCTGTGGATCGGGTTGGAGGATATAAAATAAATAAAAAAACGATACAAGAATTAGAGCAGAGTGGTGTGCAATTTACGTTTAGTAAAAAGCCTCGTTTCAAAAATTTCTTTTATACACTTCATAATCGCAATCATCGCCGCATTGCGGTAGTAGATGGGAATATATCATATGTAGGGGGATTCAATATAGGGAATGAATACCTTGGGGAGGATCCTCGTTTTGGAAAATGGCGTGATTACCATGTTCGTATTACTGGTTCAGGTGCACAGGATATGAAAAGCCAGTTTGCAAAAGATTGGGAATTGGATACTGGAAAAGAGTTATCCCCACATGAGATAACGCCTATACAAGGAAGTAACAAGTATCGATATGTATTTACAGATGGAAAAGGTTTATGGACGACATATTACAAAGAGATGATACAAAGTGCGAAAACATCAATTGTTATTGCAACTCCTTACTTTGTGCCCAGTAAAGAAATGATGACGGGATTACAAAATGCATTACAGAGGGGAGTAAGATTACAAATTCTTGTCCCTTTCAAAAGTGATGCTTTGCTATTAAAGCAGGCAGCTTATTCTTATTTGGAAAAATTACTGCGTTCTGGAGCAGAAATATATCAATATCGAAACGGTTTCTTTCATGGGAAAGTGACTCTTATTGATGATAAGTTTGCAGACATCGGAACTGCGAATTTTGATAATCGCAGTTTTTATATAAATGCAGAATCAGATTGTTTTATTTATGAAGGAAAAATCATTGGTGAAATACAACATAGTTTGCAAAGGGATTTCCAGCAAGCAAAGCAATTTTCAGAGAAAGACTTTGAAAAAATGAATATGTGGGATAAATTTCTTGCAAGAGTATCAATGGTTCTGTCGTTTTATTTATAGCATACATATCAGTAGAGAGGAGGAAATATTGAATGGATTATATTGACGAACTCATGAGTTATAGCTATGAAGTAATATGTGTAATTGGTGAGTATATGAAAGAAGTATGTGATAATGAATTAAAAGAATTGTTACAGCAACATTTACCATACTTATTACAAGCGTATAATGAACAGATTAACTTTCAAGAAGGTGAAAATGTACAGCATGTTATTGGTAAGTATCCAGTTTCATCCTCAATTGAAACAGTGCATAAGAACTATAGTGGACAAAAAGATGATATAGAAATTGCCTTTTCGTATATTTCACATTTGAAGCGATTGGCACTTGGGTATGCACAGGTGGCGATCCAAGTGGCAAATCCAGAATTTCGTTCTTTTTTAGAAAGTTGTTTTTTGAAAATGAATCGAAACGCATACAGCGTGTGGCAATATGTTATGAAAAAAGAGTATAGCATACAAGCAATGATGGATGAAGAAAAATATGGATGAAAAAGACAGCGATACCGCTGTCTTTTTGTTATTTTCCACTCAATGTGTAACAAAAAGTAAATTTTTGATATTCAAATTCGTTATAATCCTTTTACCATGCCACCATCTACTAAAAAGGATTGACCCGTCATATAGGTGTTTGCATCGGATACAAGGAATGTGGCAAATGTCGCAAACTCTGAAGGTTGCCCGTACCTTCCGAGTGGAATAGTTGCTTTAGATTCTTTTTGCACTTCCTCTACTGAAATACTACGTTTCTGAGCAGCCATATTATCAAGAGAGGCAACGCGTTCAGTAGCAATTCGTCCTGGTGCAATCGTATTAATTAAAATGTTATACGGTGCAAATTCAGAAGCGAGCGTTTTTGTTAAGCCTGTAATACCTACACGAAATGTGTTAGATAGAAGTAGACCAGGAATTGGCTCTTTGATAGAAGAAGAAGCGATATTAATAATTTTCCCGCCGTTCTTTTTCATGTGTGGAAGTACTTCTCGAATCATCCGAACGTAGCTTAATAAATTTAATTCAAATGAATGATACCAATTTTCGTCTGATAATTGTTCAAAAGTACCTGGTGTTGGGCCTCCGGCATTGTTTATTAAGATATCAATTATTCCGTATGTTTGGATGGTTTGTTCTACGGCTTGTTTAATATCTTCAGTATTTGTTATGTCACATACAGTATAAGCAACGTTTCCAGTATTTAATTGAGTGAGTTCTTTTTGAATTTTTTGTAATTTCTCTTCATTACGGCTCAACAACATTACATTTGCGCCTTCTGTAACAAGTTGAGTAGCAATTGCTTTTCCTAGTCCTTGACTCGATGCAACAACAAGCGCTGTTCTTCCTTGTAACCCAAGTTCCATTTCAATCAGCCTTTCTTCCTGAATTTTTTTTAGTATAAACGAAATGAGGAAGAAATTAAAATAGATCACCCTAAATTTTCGGAAAATTTACACTTTTTAACCATTCCTTTACTAATCTCTAATATTTCCTTTAAAAAAGAAAAGTAATATAACAATGTACATATTCTATCAAAAGGGGGATAAGCAAATGAATAAATGGGTTAAATCGTTAACTGCTATTGCACTTGCTAGCTCTTTATTTATGGTAGGTTGTAGTAAAGATAAGGAGAAAAAAGAGGAAGAGACGACGCAACAAGAAGGCACGAGCAAGGATAAAGAAACGAGCGGAGAAGTAAAAGATAAAGATTCAAAAGATAGTTCCTCTAACTCTAGTGAAAAGAAATAAGTGTTATATGATGATAGAAGCTTTCTCGATCAATGAGAAAGCTTTTTTGTTGCGTATTTTTGCTTTTTCAGAAACAATAGAGAGAGTGAAAGGGTGTGAGTTAGTATGAATATATGTTTATTTGGAGCAACAGGTCGAGTTGGAGTCGGAATTTTAAAATTTGCATTACAGGATAATCATAAGGTGACAGCGCTTGTGAGAAATAAAGAGAAGCTACAAATACAACATGAGAACTTTCGTGTAATAGAGGGAAATGTATGGAATGAAGAAGATGTGAGAGAGTGTGTAAAGGGAGCAGATGTTGTAATTAGTGCACTTGGTACCGATGGAAACGGAACGTTATCAAAAAGTTTGCCAAATATTATAGACGCTATGAACGAGGAAGGGATTATAAGAGTTATAACAATTGGAACGGCTGGGATTTTACAGGCACGTGTGAATCCGCAATTATATCGCTTTCAATCCAGTGAATCACGTCGAAAGACAACGGCAGCAGCAGAAGACCATGTAGCAGCTTATTTGGCTTTAGAGAATAGCAAATTACAATGGACGATTGTCTGTCCAACACACTTAATAGATGGAGAAGAAACAGCTACTTATCGAACTGAAGAAGATGTGTTACCACTAGGTGGTGTGAAGATCACAGTTGGAGATACAGCCCATTTTGCTTATCAATTACTTTACCATGATATTCATTATAAAAAACGCGTTGGCATTGCCTATTAAAAAGCCATCCTTATCATAAGGATGGCTAAAAAATAATATAGCATACAAATATAATAATCATAATGATTTGTAAAATCGCTTTAGCTATTGTGCTGCTTAAAAATCCGATAACTGTTGCAACCCCAACCATAAAGGCTTCTTGTGGTGCTTTTTTATGCATTAATTCTGTTACGAAAACGGAAAGGAATGGGATAATAATTAGCCCAAATGGCGGGAAAAAGAACGATCCAACAATAATAGAAATCATGCCGATACGTTCGCTCCATTTTGTACTTCCGTACTTTTTTAAGAAATAGCTATTCGTAATAAAATCAGTAGTGAAAATAATAATTGTAAATACAATTTGAATAAACCAAAATGAGCTTGTTAATTCTAAGTCGTTAATACCAAATTGATAAATACAAAATCCAGCCCATAAAGCAAGTATACCTGGAATAATCGGATAAATAAACGCTATGAACGATATAATGAAACAAGCGATAATACATATAGTTAATAAGACGTTCACAGTGTAGCTCCTTTTTGTGTATCTATTTTACTAACGGCAATTTTTTTTATTTGATGGCCATCTAATTCTAATGCTTTAAACTGATAATTTTCATATTGAATAATATGGCCTGGCTCAATATTTACGTCAATTGTTTGTGACAAGAACCAGCCTCCGATTGTATCTAAATCCCTATCATCGATATGAAGGCCAAACATATCGTTTACATCAGAAATAAGTACTTTTCCGTCAAGTAATGTTAATGTTGGATTCCGTTTCTCGATCATTGGTGTTTCATCTATATCAAATTCATCTTGAATTTCACCAATAATTTCTTCAATAATATCTTCCATTGTAAGAAGACCTGCAGTTCCACCATATTCATCCATAATAATTGCTAGTTGGACACGATTTTTTTGTAGATGAATGAGTGCCTTTTTAATTGGTACAGTTTCGAATACAGTTAAAACGGGATGTATGTATGACTCTAGCGGCTTACTGGCCCCTCTTGTTTGATCATGAAAGATTTCTTTTGTATTAATCATTCCGACAACATCATCTTTATCCTTTCCAATAACTGGATAACGCGTATATTTTTCATTGGATATAATTTCCATATTTTCCGCTAATGAATTTTCAGTTGATAAACAGATCATTTCAGTACGTGGAACCATAATCTCTTTTGCAACTCGATCATCAAATTCAAAAATGTTGTTTACATATTTATATTCAGATTGATTAATTTCCCCGCTCTTATAGCTTTCACTTAAAATAAGGCGTAACTCTTCTTCAGAGTGAGAAAGTTCATTTTCTTTTACCGGTTGTAATCCAAATAGTTTTGTGAAAAAGAGTGCTGTGCTATTTAATAACCAAATAAAAGGATACATTATTTTATCGAATAGAATTAAAGGTCTTGCGAACTTCAATGTAATTTGTTCGGCCTTTTGAATAGCAAATGATTTTGGAACGAGTTCACCTAGTACCACATGAAAGAATGTAATTACGCTAAAAGCTATAATAAATGATAACGTATGTTTCATCGAACCTGTTATATTCACTTTTTCAAAAAGCGGCTCCAATAAGTGCTCCACAGTAGGTTCACCAAGCCAACCGAGTCCTAATGAAGTAATGGTAATACCGAGCTGACAAGCAGATAAGTATACATCTAAATTGGAAATAACTTTTCTTGCTAGGATTGCTTGTTTATTACCTTCATTGGCAAGTTGGTCAATCCGACTTTTGCGTACTTTCACAACAGCAAACTCTGATGCAACGAAAAAGCCGGAAATAAGAATGAGTAAAGCGATGAGAAAAAGTTTTAGTATGTCCAAGGATATTCTTTATTCCAAACTTAGAATAAAGATGTCACCTCCTGAATAAAATTTTCACTTTAATAATATATGGAAAAGGAAGGAATAGTCAAAGAAATGGGGCGGAGAATATGAAATTTTATGAAAAAATGGTCGTAAGAATATGATTAGTGGGAGATAACTGCCCGTAAAAGCCCGATTGGTGAGAGCTTTCCATCAGAGGGGGATAAAGCCCCCCTCTGATGGAAGTTTCACTTTATTGTTGTGCGTGATAGTGTATGAATATGCGCAATATGGCGATTTCTTTTCCATAATATTTGTAAGAGAGAAATCAGCATGTATGGGATATACAGTAATAAAAGGCCTATTGTGACCAGTATTGGTGAGCTAACACAATACTGTACAATCAATTGAAATAACCCATTTACATGAAAAATGCACTCCATATATATAAAGGAAATCAATATGGAACTAACGATAGATTTATGGCTTGCAAGCAGCGAAGTGAAAAGTGTATTACTAAAAAAAGCTGAATCATGCACATGTGTTGTTTCTTGTACTGTATATAAGAAAGGAATCCATGTTTTGATGGCTTGTATAATAATAATCATGGACGTACTACAAATGATTAAAAGGGAAGAAAAGTATGGAAAAGATATGTACGATGCTGTGAATAGAAAAAGCGTCATGACGATACATTGTAGTAGGACAGTACCAAATGAAAATGGAATCCAGCGTAAAAATGAAAAACGTTTTCTATTTTTAGGAGATAACTTAATAAAAAGTCGACCAATTCTAAGACTGATGAGAAAACCGATAGTAAGTGAAAGTAAGAATCGCATCATAGATAAAAAATATAATTTCCATATGTACGGGAACAACGGGGTTGAACTTTCATGTAAATCAAATGATTTTGATATATCATGTGGTTGATAAGAAGAAAAAAAGAATGATTCATGAATCCAATCTGTCATCGGAATAGAGATAGAACGAAAATGCACCAAATGATTGATGATGGTATATAGTACTTCAAAATAGGATTGTTTGTTGTTTAGAAGAACAGCAGGAATTGGACTAATAAGAATAATAGCTATAAAGCCCAAAAGAAAACGATACACATAAGAGATAATAGAAGACACTATATATTCCACCTACTTTTATAAAATTCTGAAAATTATTACTATTATTTTAACGTTTCTTTTTAGAAGATACAATCTCTTTTCGATAGGAAAGAAAATTTTCATATAATATTTCCTTCCATATTTGTTGAAAAAATGAAATATTTATGAAGAAATGATGACAGATAATGGATGAAGTCAGAAAAATTAAATAAATTATTTATTTTTTTCTGAAAATATTATATATTTATGACACAGAATATAT
Organism: Bacillus yunxiaonensis; assembly: GCF_037104695.1. Classification (NCBI taxonomy): domain Bacteria; kingdom Bacillati; phylum Bacillota; class Bacilli; order Caryophanales; family Bacillaceae; genus Bacillus; species Bacillus yunxiaonensis. Next base: position 41,651 of record NZ_JBAWSV010000001.1, read on the forward strand.
TTTTACATAAGGGGGATTTTTATGAGGGTAAAGGGAAACTATGTTTCAAAAAAAGAAGTGTTATTTTGTAAGGATACATATACGTTACAAGAAGCGCTAGATCATTTAAATAGAACAGGATATCGCTGTGTTCCAGTTCTAGATAAAAATGAAGAAACATTCTTAGGGAATATTTATAAAGTAGATATTTTAGAATATAAAGGTTCTTTAAATGATAATGTGAAAGAGTTATTGCGCAATAAAGATGGGTATGTCAAAGAAGATTCTTCATTCTTTAAAGTATTCTTTACAATTAAAGAGTTACCATATATTGCTGTTGTGAATGACAATGGACTTTTTCTTGGTATTTTAACACATAAAAAAGTATTTGAGTTATTAGAAGATGCATGGGGCCTTCACTCTAGTGTGTATTCAGTGATGATCGGAACGCAAGATTATAACGGTGCTATTCAAAAGCTATCAACTGTACTGAAAAAATATAGTGGAATTCAAAGTCTAATGACATTTGATAACAACGCACTTTATGTACGTAGAATTATGTTTACATTAGGAGAAGGATTTGCGACAGAAGAATTGCAACCGCTTTTAAAAGATTTAGAGGATCATGGATTCCGCGTTATACATGTGGAAGAAATGAAAAATTCACGAGAAGTGGAAATTGTAGAGTAAGAGGGAAATTCATCTCTGGAAATAGGAGATGGATTTTTCTTATCTAGTTTGAAAGAATTGTGGGAAGTAAAAAAGAAAGGTGCATAGGCATCTTTCTTTTTTGAAGGGAAATAAAAGTAACTGTCTAATATAAATGGTAAGGGGGAATATTGAAATGGCTACTTTTGAAGACTTTTTGAAATTAGATATTCGTATTGGAACGATTTATCGAGCAGAAGTATTTCCTGAAGCTCGAGTACCCGCTATTAAGCTAGAGATTGATTTTGGTGAACTTGGAATGAAACAGTCAAGTGCGCAAATCACGAGACGATATACACCGGAAGAACTCATTGGAAAGCAAATTGTTGCGGTTGTTAATTTTCCGCCAAAACGAGTGGCTGGATTCAAATCTGAAGTACTTGTGCTTGGTGGTGTTCCTGAAAAAGGCGACGTTATTTTATTGGAACCAGGTACGGAAGTGCCGAATGGAACAGCGATTAGCTAAAAAGTCGGAGGGGACATAGAAAAACATATTTAAAGTGTGCAGCAGAAAATTTTCAAGTGGTGAAAAAGTAACTGTAGCGAGATCACGTTTACGATAAATATATTTTCTGCATTATATATTAGAATATAAACATTTTCATCAAATCACCTTCCCTTAATTTCTTACGTTTGAAATGAGTTTATGCAGTATCAAATATAAAACGTATATACCGATATACGCACCAGTAAGCAGAAACAGTGGATTTAAAAATATACGATGTATTGTTGTCATAAAAACAGTATGTTGAAGTAATACATCGTATATAACTAATGAAATAATAATGCCAAATCCATATAAACAAACGTATGCGAATAGATCCAACAAAATGCGAATGCGTGGATGTACCGAAAGTAGAACAAATAAACAAGATAATATAATAGGAAATAATCCAATTATCAGCTTCAATTCTTTTCACCTCAATGCCAATATTGCCAAATTGCATTTGGTCTATTCTCTATAGCTTGTACATATGTTTATAGGGAGAGGGTGATCTAATGAATCGAAGCCATTTTTATGTAAAACGGACAAGTCTTCCAAAATTTATCTTTCTATTTTTAATAGGAATGATGGCTGCTTTTTTGTTTGTTAGTATGATTGTAACATCATTAAAAGAAACAAAGTCGACGTATTTATATAAATGGTTAAATGACCTTTCTATGAATGGATATATGTATGTGCTTGGGTCAGAAAATCGTTACTTTACACAAGAATATCGTCATTTAAATGCAGATTTTTCTATCTCTTCGTTTCTTTTATCTGCAACGACAAATATTCGCTTTGATGACGTTCGTAGTTTAATTGGAACAGAACTTCCAGGGTTTTCGAAGTATGACACGGAAATTGTGATTGCTGGAGAGGGAACAAACTATACAAATTTGCCTATTGAATCAAGTGTACCTCTAGAAGAACTTGTAAAAGATCGGACAGGAGAACAAGGAAAGCCTCAAAAAACAGATTCGAATAAAGAGAAACCGAAGCCAGCACAAACGACGGGAAATCGGCAAGTCGTATTTATTTATCATACGCATAGCTGGGAGTCATATTTGCCATTATTAAATTTAACGAATGACCCGGATCCTAATAAAGCAACGAGCGCAACTACAAATATTTCTTTGTTTGGAAATAGACTTCGTGAACAATTTGAAAGTCTTGGGATTGGAGCAGTAAATGATACAACGGATGTGGGTAAAAAACTAATTAGTAAAGGGTTAAACAGTAATAGCTCTTATAAAATGTCTCGTGAAATTGTGCAAGAAGCAATGGCCAGCGATAAACAGCTTCAATATTTTTTTGATTTGCATAGGGATAGTGCTCGGAAAGAGGTAACAACGAAAACAATTGGTGATAAATCATATGCAAAGTTAGCATTTGTTATTGGGAAGGGAAACAAAAATTATGCAAAAAACTTGCAATTGGCAACAGCGCTGCATGAGTCAATAAAGGAAAAATATCCTGGAATAAGCAGAGGGGTTATTCAAAAAGATTTTAGCTCTGGAAATGGTGTATATAATCAAGATTTATCTGGTCATGCGATTTTAATTGAAGTAGGCGGTGTTGATAATACAGAAGAGGAACTTAATCGTAGTATAGACATACTTGCGGAAGCATTTAGTGAGTACTATTGGCAAGCGGAGAAAGTGAATGGTTAAGCGTAAGCAAACGTTGCTTACGCTATTTGTTTTGCATCGAAATTTGTCTCTTTATCTTATGAGAAAGGAAAAGGGATTTAGAAAAATAGTAGCGAATGTTCATTTATAAAGTGATTCTTGCAAATAATTTTATTATGTAAACAACGTAATCGTAATGAATAGGTAAATCGCAGTATAAGAAGCAAAAGCATACTTAAAATTTGGAAATAAGTTGAAGCGAATTGTTTAAACGGATGAGAGAATGGGAAAAAATATATGGTATGTGATGTTTAGAATGAACTGTTATGGAGCGTAACCGAAGTTGATAAGTATTGTGTGGAAAAATTATTAGAATAAAAGGATGTTATATGAAAAAAAAATGGATGTTGTTTAGTATAGCGATTGTCATTGGAATGATTACGATTGCAATGCTGCAATATAGAGAGCATAAGGAAAAACAAGCGATAGAAGCGCAAGGAAACGTTGTTTTTCCGAAGGTACAAGAAACAATTGCAAAAGTAGAGGGAGGACTTGCGGTTGTTAACAATCCAGACTCAACTCTTGTCCTAGTGAATAAGAAAAGGCGTTTACCAGATTTGTATGAACCGCACGATTTAGTTATACCAAAAGTTCGTTTTTTATATGAAGGCGACAATGAAAAAAAGAAAATGCGTAAAGAAGCTGCTACAGCATTAGAGCACATGTTTCAACAAGCAAATAGTGAAAAAATCTTTTTATATGCTGTTTCAGCATTTCGTTCATTTGAACGGCAAAAAGCATTAAATACGATGTATAAAAAACAAGATGGGGAAGCAAAAACAGCGATGTCTAGTGCAGTTCCCGGTACAAGTGAACACCAAACAGGGTTAGCAATCGACATTACATCACAATCTGCAAATTTTCAATTAGAGCCTTTATTTGGAGATACGAAGGAAGGAAAGTGGCTTGCTGAAAATGCTCATAAATTTGGTTTTATTATCCGTTATGAGAAAGAAAAAGAAGCCATAACAGGATATACGTATGAGCCGTGGCATGTTCGTTATGTTGGGAATCCATACGCGACGTATTTATATGAAAATCAGTTTACTTTAGAAGAAGTTATAAAGTGAAACTTCCATCATTGGGGCTTCATCTTCGCCTCTTTGTTTGCTCTGAATTTTGAGGGGGAAATGATGGAATGACGATGTTTTATAAGAGAAAATTATATGCGTAAACAAAAAAGCGATGTTTCTATCTGAGAGATATCGCTTTTTTGCTGTTACGTATACGTAAGTGATAAAACAGTATAATGTAAACAACAGCAAGACGTATATATGATCGAATTAGCTAATATGTAGGAAATGTCCACTTAGGTAATGTAATTATGTCTTATCTAGATTATTTATCCCTCTATTTTGGGGCAGTAGAGAGCAGCTAAGAAGATAGGTGGGAGATAACTGCCCGAAAAGCCCGATCGGAGAAAGCTTTCCATCAGTGTGGGATGAAGAACTTTCTACTGAGGGAAGTTTCACTTTATTTTATGGTTTCATTTTTGAAAAAAATATTTTTTTGTCATTTTTAAGAGGATTTTTCATGTGTAATAAAGAATATATTAATATAACATTTTAATGTATTCTTCATCTATTAATCGATGGGATACTGTATCCTTTCTAATGATAGCAAAGTTTTGTTATTTGTGGGTACCTTAGCTTTTTAGCGGTTATTCGATACATCGTGATAAAGTTTTCTTTCTCTCATATACATATAAAAAATAGAATGGAAGCGAGGGTTGCACATGGCAGGATGGGTAATTTGGTTTGTCATTGCCGGGCTTTTATTTATCGCAGAGATGTTGACTGTTACGTTTTACTTATTATGGCTTGGAATAGGTGCAGTGGTCGGAGGTCTAATTGCACTATTTGTACCAAATTCTTTGCTTCTCCAAGTGGTTATAGCATCTATTGTCAGTCTTATTTTGACAATCTTTACAAAACGTATTTCCAAGAATTTTCGGGAGGCAAAAGGGTATACAGATGCAGTTGATCAACTTGTTGGTAAAAAAGGTATAATAGTGCAAACGATTACAAATGAAGCAAATGGCATTGTGAAAATAGATGGAGATATGTGGACTGCTGTTTCTGATGAACCAATTTTAGATGGAGAAAGCGTTATTGTTGTAAAGAGGAGTAGTACAGTTGTACATGTGAAAAGGGAGTGTGAATTATAATGGTTGGTTTAACGTTATCGATTATTTTAGTATTGATTGTTATTGTATTTATTGTGTTAACAATTAAAATTATTCCGCAGCAAAGAGTAGGTGTTGTAGAGCGTCTAGGTAAATTTCAGCGCATTATGCATCCAGGTTTAAATATGATTATCCCAGTTATCGATCGTGTACGTCTTTATCATGATTTGCGCATTCAACAAACAAATGTGCCACCGCAAACAGTAATTACGAAAGATAACGTACAAGTTGAGATTGATACGATTATTTTCTATCAAGTGGTTGACCCAGAGCTTGCAACATATGGTATTTCAAATTATGAATTTGGGGTTCGTAATATTACATCTGCAACAATGCGACAAATCATCGGGAAAATGGAGCTTGATGAAACGTTATCTGGTCGTGAGAAAATTTCAACAGAAATTCGTTTAGCGCTTGATGAGGCGACAGAAAAATGGGGCGTTCGTATAGAACGCGTTGAAGTTGTTGATATTAATCCCCCAAAAGACATACAAGCAGCGATGGAAAAACAAATGAAAGCAGAGCGTAATAAACGTGCAATTATCCTTGAAGCAGAAGCAGCAAAACAGGATAAAGTACTTCGTGCGGAAGGGGAAAAACAAAGTAAAATTTTAATGGCTGAAGGTGACAAAGAAGCGCGAATTCGGGAGGCAGAAGGTTTACGAGAAGCGAAAGAATTAGAAGCACAAGGGGAAGCAAAAGCAATTGAAGAAATTGCGAAAGCCGAACAAAACCGTATTCAAATGCTGCGTCAAGCAGGACTTGATGAGCGTGTTCTTGCGTACAAGTCGTTTGAATCTCTAACTGAGATTGCAAAAGGGCCAGCAAACAAAGTGTTCCTTCCATCAAATGCCGTTGAAACATTAGGAAGCTTAGGAGCAATTGGAGAGCTGTTTAAAGAGAAAAAGCAGCCTTCTATAGATACGACAACAGAACAATAGAAACGAAGAAGAGAAATGGTTGCCATTTCTCTTCTTTTTTTGGAGTGGATGTTTGTAATTCTTTATTTCTGAATAAGATGAAGCTGAAAATACATATACGAATTAGATAGTATGTGTATATATTAAACTTCAAAACGTGCAGGACATAATAGTGTAAATTAGAATGTATATCGCATAAAGCTTGTACATACCCATGTATAGAAAGGGTGGTACGATGAAAAAGTATTTTGTACATTCTCAGGCACATAGTAAGAAGATAATAATTTTATTGTGTTCTTATGCATTTTTCATTTTAGTGGCTGCATCGTTAGTCACAACGATGTTACATACAATGAAATCATATTATGTGAATCAATGGTTTGGAAAAATTTCTTTACAGGGATTTATGCAAATGATTGAAATGGAAAATCATTATTTTTCTTTTGAATATTTTCAAACAAAGAAACGAGAATCAGTAGGAGCGTTATTGTTTTCATTAACAACAGATATGCGTTTGCAAGATATTCGAACATTTATGGGAAAAGAAATACCAGGAATGGCAAACTATTATTCTGACATTCTTGTAGCTGGAGAAGGAACGGATTATACAAATATACCAAATGAATCAAGTGTACCGATAGAAGAAATTACGAAAGAGCGTGAAGTGGCTAAAGAAAAAGTTCAGGAAGCAGAAAAGAATAATCCTATTCAAAAGAAAGGAAATGCTATAGAGGGAAAAAATGCCGTATTTATTTATCATACGCATAGTTGGGAGTCGTTTTTACCGTTATTACCTGGAGCAAAAATTCCAGATGAAGCATCAAGTCCAGATGTAAATGTTTCACTACTTGGTACGAGATTAAAACAGCAATTAGAAGGACAAGGAATTCCAGCTTTACATGACAAGACAAACATGGGAGATTTATTAGCGCAGAAAAAGATGAAGTGGTATCAGGCTTATAAAGCATCGCATGGATATGTAAAAGAAGCGCTAGCTCAAAATAAGCAAATCGTATTTCCGATTGATATTCACCGAGATGATCAGCGTAAGAATGTTACAACAAAAGTGATTAATGGAAAGTCATACGCAAGACTTTATTTTATTATTGGGATGGAAAATGAAGGGCGAGAAGAGAATATGAAAATCGCAAACGCAATTAACTCATATTTAGATAACCATTATTATGGACTCAGCCGAGGCATTTTTAAAAAAGACAAAAATAAGGGAGATGGTACATATAATCAAGATTTATCTCCCAACGCTTTACTTGTAGAAGTTGGTGGTGTTGATAATACGCTAGAAGAATTGTATAACTCTATTGATGTACTAGCAGAAGCATTTAGCAAGTATTATTGGGATGCGGAGAAAGTGAACTATTAATGAAAAATAAGAGAAATAGAAAAGGGACGGAAAACCGTTCCTTTTCTATTTCCTAAAGATAAATGAAAGTTGTACTTTATCCCGCTATTCGTGGACAATAAGACCCTTACCCAAAAATTGAGAGAGAAGTAAAGAAATTAGATGGAGGATACTGATGGAAGTTTCAATCTATCTCAAAAAAAATGATAGGATTTCATAATGTGAAATATGTGAGTTGTTTGAGCACAGTAATCTTTCTATAATGATTAAAAATTCTGTCAACTTAAGAGAGGAGGATATTTCGTATTTTTAAGTTTGTTAAAAATTGAAAACGTATACATTGGAGGGGTTATGTATGGCGATTCGAACAGGTGCTCAATATATCGAGGGGTTAAAAGCAAGAAATCCAGAGATTTGGATAGGTGGTAGAAGAGTAACGGATGTGGTGAATGAAGATGTATTTCGTGAACCAATTTTGCAAATTGCAAAATTATATGATATGCAGCATGATCCAGCATATCGGGATAAAATTACTCATGTATGTGAAGAGACAGGAGAACGAGTCTCTAATGCATTTTTAGTGCCGAGAAACTATGAGGATTTAAAAGCACGTCGTGAATTGTTTGAGGTATGGGCGAAAGCGACTTTTGGTTTGATGGGAAGGACACCGGATTTTTTAAATGTTACAGTGACTTCAATGGCGAGTAACTCTTGGTTTTTTGAACAGTTCGACCAAGAGTGGGGAAAAAATATTAAAAATTACTATAAACATATTCGAGATCAGGATTTGTTTTTAACGCATGCGATTATCAATCCACAAAATGATCGAAGCAAAGCCTCTCATCAACAAGAAGATGCGACAATGCATTTAGGTGTTGTAAAAGAAACAGAAGAAGGAATGTATGTGAGTGGTGCGAAAATGCTAGCAACTCTTGCACCAATTACTGATGAAGTTATCATTTATTCCTATCCAAGTTTTAAACCTGGTGATGAGCGCCATGCAATTTCATTTGCAGTTCCAATCGACGCCCCTGGATTACGTATTCTTTGTCGTGAACCGATGCAAGATGGAAAACGGTCATTATTTGATCATCCGCTCGCATCAAGATTTGAAGAGATGGATGCACTTTTAGTATTCCACAATGTGTTTATTCCATGGGATAAAGTATTTATTTATCAAAGTGTTGAGGCGGGAAATCAACTATATCCAAAGACAGGAATTGGTCACCAACCTGCTCATCAATCGGGAGTAAGAGGTCTTGTGAAACTTTCATTTGCTGCGGAAGTGGCAATCAAGCTAGCTGATTCGATTGGAGTAGATGGTTTCTTAAATGTACAAAATCAGTTAGCGGAGCTCATGCAAGACGTAGAAACAATTCGTGCTTTACTTCAAGTTGCAGAATATGAATATGAAATGAATGCATATGGTGAAGCGATACCAGCAAGATTACCACTCGACACAATTCGTAGTTTATTACCAAAAATGTATCCGCGTGCAATTGAAATTATCCAAACGATTGGTGCAGGTGGTCTCCTTATGTCTCCAACAGGCGCTGATTTTATGAATCCCGAGATTCAAGATGATATGCATAAGTACTATATTGGCCGTGAAGGTGTATCTTCCGAAGAACGTGTCCGCTTGTTTAAGTTAGCTTGGGATTTATGCGGTGAAGCATTTGGACAACGATTATTACAATATGAGCGTTATTACTCTGGTGATCCGGTTCGGAAAATGGGTATGTTTTATAACGCGTATAAGAAAAAACAATCATTGTCTCTAGTAGAAGATGCTTTACAAGGGGCAATTGCATCAGAAAGAGCACTAAAGTGATTATTATTTTTAATTGCGCTTACAATGTTAATGTGAAAGGAAGGAGCAACAGATAATTAAAAAGAATTTTACTGTTAGGATGTAAAACTTCTTACGAATTTTAGCTATGTATCAACCGAATTGTATATGTAACTGAAATATAGGAGGTAGTGTATTTTGATAGCGTCTGTCAGTAAAATTTGTAAAATTCTAAATTGTTTTACTAGTAATGAGCCCGTATTGGGAAATTCAGAAATTGCAACAAAATTGAAGATGAATCCAAGCACAATTCATCACCTTGTTCGCACATTATGCGAAGAAGGAATGTTAATTCAAGATGAGCAAAGAAAATATCGTCTAGGTTGGAAGTTACTAGAATGGGGAAATCAAGTGATGTTTCAACAAGAAATTTATAGCGGAGCAATTCCATTTGTAGAAGAGCTCGTACGAAAATTTAATGGAACAGTGCATATCGGTATGTTTGACCGTGGAGACGTTGTTTTTATTTTGAAAATATCGTCAAAAGATTCTATCCAAATATCAACACATGTTGGATCAAGAAAGCCTGCTTATTGTACGAGTACAGGAAAAGTACTTCTTTCTTTTAATCCTTCCTTTGTTGAACATGCTGTCAAAAATGGTCTTTTACCACGAGCACCTAACACGATTACCTGCATGAAACGGTTTCAAGAGGAATTACAGGAAATTCGTCGTCAGGGATATTCTATTAGTGATAACGAAAACGAGCATGGTTTATATGGAATTGCTGCGCCTATTCGTTCTTATACAGGAAGAACGGTTGCAGCCCTTAATATTGTTGGGCCTATTTCTTATATGCAGGGAAGAGACCGGCAAGTAATTATTCGTAGCGTGATGAATACAGCGCAAATGATTTCGAAAGAGTTTGGTTACTTAGATATTTAATATCAGTTTCAGCAAAGAGATGAGGAGGTATGAATCATCTATATACATGATGAAGGTGTACCGATAATACAAAAATCAGTTGTCGCAATTGGTGCTTTTGATGGTGTACACAAAGGTCATCAAGCTGTGATCCGTAAAGCGGTTGAGAAAAGCAGGGAGTTACATGTTAAAAATGTCGTGTATACATTTGATCCTCCGCCGCGATCTTATTTTCAAGGAGTACACGTGTTAACGCCAATTCTGGAAAAATTAAATCGATTCAATGAGTTAGGTGTAGACCATGTAGTTGTCGTTCGCTTTAATCAATCGTATGTAACAAGGAAGGCCATTTGTTTCATTCAAGAGTTACAACGATTACATCCAGTAGAAATTTTTGTTGGGGAAGATTTTCGGTTTGGAAAAAATCGTGAAGGCGATATAAATCTACTTGCAGATTACTTCACTGTTTCCATTGTCGAAACAGTTTGTTGTGAAGAGGGAGAACGTATTTCTTCAACAAGAATTCGTGATCAATTATATCAGGGCGAATTACAGCATGCTCAACTTTTATTAGGAAGGCCGATTGAAATAATGTAATCAAATACGAGGAGGAATAAGAATGTCAGGAATATTACAATCTTTTAATTTATTAAAATGGGTCGATGAAAATAAAGAACTATTAAAACCACCAGTAAATAACAAAGTCATATGGCAAGATTCAGAGTTTATTGCAATGATTATAGGTGGTCCAAATAGAAGACGTGATTTCCATGTCGACCCTTCTGATGAATTCTTTTATCAAATTAAAGGGGATTGTTATGTGGAATGTATTACTGGGGAAGGAAAACGTGAAGTGGTAACGGTAAAAGAGGGTGATGTTTTTATGTTGCCAGCTATGGTGCCTCATTCACCTCATCGAGTTGCAAATACGTACGGTCTTGTAATTGAACGAAAACGCAAACCAGGGGAATTAGAAGATTTTGTTTGGTTCTGTGATAAATGTAATCATGAAATGCACCGTGTACGTGTGCAATTAGAGGATATTGAAAAACAAGTAAAGGAAGCTATTTATAGCTTTAATTCTAATAAGGAAATTCGTGCATGCAAAAATTGCGGACATATTATGCCGGAAGAAGTGGAGGAATGGAAGTGCGAATAGATTTTCATACACATATTATCCCTGAAACATTTCCGGATTTTGAAAAAAAATTTGGTGGAGGACGTTGGCCGATATTGGAGCGTACTTGTACGTGCGGAGCTTCAATTATGGTTGGAGGGAAAAACTTCCGCGATGTTACAGATCAAGTCTGGTGTCCAGAAAAACGAATTGAAGATATGAATCGTGAAGGCGTGGATATTCAAGTTTTATCTCCGATTCCAGTTACATTTTCATACTGGGCAAATCCAAATGAAGCGGAACAAATGGCTCGTATTCAAAATGATTTTATAGCAGAAACCGTTTCACAATATCCAGATCGTTTTGTCGGTTTAGGAACAGTTCCTATGCAAGATGGTCCGACTGCAATACGAGAGATGGAAAGATGTGTAACAGAATTAAAACTGCATGGAATTGAAATTGGTACGAATGTGAATGGTAAAAACTTAGACGATCCGTCATTTATTGAGTTCTTTCAAATGGCAGAACAATGGCAAGTTCCAATCTTTATTCATCCATGGGAAACGCTTGGCCGTGACAGAATGCCGCATCACAATTTCATGTATACAGTAGGGATGCCAAGTGAAACAGCCCTTGCAGCTGCTACTCTAGTGTGGAGTGGTATTATGGAGAAATTTCCTAAATTGAAAATTTGTTTTGCTCATGGAGGCGGATCGTTTCCTTACATTCTTCCTCGTTTAGACCAAGGATGGCATGTATGGCCTCATTTAAGACTCACAACATATCCGCCAAGTTATTATGCAAAGAAATTTTATTTTGATTCTTTAAACTATGATCCAATTAATATTAAGTACATGATCGAGCGGTTTGGTCATGAGAAAATTTTTATGGGTTCTGACTATCCATTTTTACTTCGCGAGATTCATCCTGGAAAAGTAATCGATGAGACGCTGGAATTAACAGCAGAACAAAAAGCAGCGATGTTAGGTGGAAATGCTGCTCAGTTTTTAAATATTGATATGAAAAGAAGAGGTGTTGTTTATGCAGAAAGTGCAAACACCAGAGAATAAATTAGCAGAACTCGGTCTTATGTTACCGGCACTTCGACCAACTGTTGGGAACTATGTCAGCTGTGTACGAGTGAAAGAGTTGTTGTTTACAGCTGGTCAAGGTGTCGATCAGTACCATGGAAAGTTAGGAAGAGATTTGACAGTGGAAGAAGGATATAAAGCTGCGCAGCAATCCATGCTGAATTTACTAAGTGTTGTTAAGCGAGAGTTAGGTGATTTAAGCAAAGTAAAACGGGTTGTAAAACTTCTCGGCTTTGTAAATAGTACAGAAGATTTTACAGAGCAGCCGAAAGTCATGAACGGAGCATCAGATTTACTTGTACAACTATTTGGAGAAAGTGGAAAACATGCCCGCTCAGCTGTCGGAATGGCGCAGTTACCAAATAATACAGCGATTGAAATCGAAATGATTTTAGAAGTTGCAGAATAGGAGGCATGCTTTGTGAGGAAGGAACTGTTAGCCGAAAAGGTAAATGTAAAAGACGCTAAGCTGTTTATCGATGGGAAATATATCGATGCTATTTCGGGTGAAACGTTTGATACGTTAAATCCTGCAACGAATACAAAGCTTGCCTCAGTTGCACAAGGAAGTGAAGAGGACGCCAAGCTTGCGATTGAGGCTGCACAGCGTGCGTTTGAGAGTGGTATCTGGAGTAAAATGTCTGTGGAAGAACGTTCGCATATTTTGTGTAAGATGTCAGATTTAATTATGGAGAAAGTAGACGAACTTGCTTATATTGAAACGCTTGATGTTGGAAAACCGATTAAAGAAAGTAGAGGTTTTGATATTCCTCGGGCAGCTCATAATTTTCGATTCTTTGCAGAGATGGCAAAGTATATGGTGCATGAGCATTATGATCAACATCATGTAATGTCTTACGCAAAATATGCACCTGCTGGTGTAACGAGTTTAATTATTCCATGGAATTTACCGTTTATGCAAATGACGTGGAAAGCGTCTGCTGCTTTAGCATCTGGAAATACAGTTGTGATTAAACCGGCGTCGTATACACCGCTAAGTGCGGTGATGCTTGGAGAGATTGCAAATGAAGCAGGGTTACCGCCAGGAGTTCTTAATATTATTACAGGACCGGGTAGTACGGTAGGCACTGCTATGACGACACATTCAGCTGTGCGGCGCATTTCTTTTGTAGGAGAAAGTAATACAGGGAAAATGATCATGCGTAATGCTTCGGAAAATTTAATTCCAGTCTCATTAGAATTAGGTGGGAAGTCAGCTAATATCGTGTTTGAAGACGCGAATTTAGATGAAGCAGTACAAGGATCAATCGAGGCGATTTATCGCAACCAAGGAGAAATTTGCTTAGCGGGATCAAGACTGCTCGTACAAGAGAGTATCTATGAACAATTTCTTGAAAAGTTTATATCAGCTGTAAAGAAAATTAAAGTAGGTAATCCGCTTGATGAAGACACAGATATGGGTGCACTTGTGTCAAAATCTCATTTGGAAACAGTAGATAAATACGTGGAAATTGGAGTTTCTGAAGGAGCTAAATTAGCTTATGGAGGAAAAAGAGTAGAAGGATTAACAGAAGGGAATTTCTATGAACCTACTGTTTTATATGATGTAGACAATCACATGCGCGTGGCTCAAGAAGAGATTTTTGGTCCTGTTTTAGTTGTTATTCCATTTAAAACAGAAGAAGATGCAATTCGCATTGCAAACGATTCAATTTATGGTTTAGCGGGTGTCGTTTGGACGAATGACTTAAGACGAGCACAGCGGGTAGTTTCGGAAATTGATTCCGGACTATTATGGGTCAATTGTTGGTATATTCGAGATTTACGAACACCATTTGGCGGCACAAAAGCGAGTGGAATTGGAAGAGAAGGTGGGCGTCATAGTTTTGAATTTTACACAGAAGCAAAAACAATTACGATGAAACTTTAATAAAAGAAAACCCACAAAAGCGGAGTGGATTAGCGTTTTCCGTGGGTTTTCCAAATGAGGTGAACGATGGATGAGAAGTTTAATAGAAAAATTAGCAGATGAACTTATACAAGCGGAACGTACTTGTGAACCGATTTCTGCTTTTACAGAATGTTATACAGATTTATCAGTTCGTGACTCCTATGAAATTCAATTAGAAGTTGTAAACAGGAAGATACAGGAAGGTCGGACTATTATTGGGAAGAAAGTAGGACTAACGAGCGCAGCAATGCAGCAGATGCTAGGTGTGAATGAGCCGGATTATGGTCATCTACTTGATGATATGAAAGTGGATAATGGAGAAAAACTTTCTATAGATTCATTCGTTTCTCCGAAAGTGGAAGCTGAAATTGGTTTTATCCTGGAAGAAGATTTAGTCGGCCCTAATATTACATATGTAGATGTTTTGATGGCAACAAAATATATTGTTCCAACGTTGGAGATTATTGATAGTCGCATTACAGACTGGAAAATTAAGCTGGTAGATACTGTTGCTGATAATGGCTCGTCAGCAAAAGTTGTTGTTGGTGAAAAATTTTCTCTTTTACATGAAGTCGATTTACGTACAGCGGGTATGTCATTTTATAAAAATGATGAATTAATTGCAACAGGTGCTGGTGCAGCTGCTCTTGGTCATCCAGCACATGCAATTGCATGGCTGGCCAATAAATTATATGAATTTAATATTTCGCTGAAAGCAGGAGAACTAATTTTACCAGGAGCTTTATCAGCGGCAGTTACAGTTTCTCACGGAGATACAATTACAGCAGAATTTGGTTCTCTCGGTTCGGTATGTGTACATTTTGCGTAATATGCAAATCATGCAAAGGGGTGAAGCGTAAGCATGGTGAAAGTGAAAGTAGCGATTATGGGCTCAGGAAATATTGGGACAGATTTAATGTATAAGTTACAAAGAAGTGATGTACTAGAATTGACAGCAATGATCGGCATTGACTCTGAATCAGAAGGATTAAAGAGAGCGAAACAAGAAGGGTATGACATTTTTGATAATGGTATTCAGGCGCTTATTGATAATCCGAGTTTAGCAGATATCATATTTGATGCGACCTCAGCAAAAGCACATGTGCGACATGCAAAAATTTTAAGAGAATTAGGGAAAGTAGCTATTGATTTAACTCCTGCCGCTCGTGGGCCGTTTGTGTGTCCTGCTGTAAATTTAGGAGAACATTTAGAGGCTAGAAATGTGAATATGATTACATGTGGCGGTCAAGCGACGATTCCAATTGTACATGCAATTAATGAAGTAGCAGATGTTACGTACGGAGAAATTGTTGCTACGATTGCTAGTTTAAGTGCAGGTCCTGGCACTAGAGCAAATATCGATGAGTTTACAATTACAACGCGCCGGGGGATTGAGGAAATTGGCGGTGCTGATTGTGGAAAAGCTTTAATTATATTAAACCCAGCTGATCCACCAATTTTAATGAGAGACACAGTATATTGTGAAGTAAAACATATGGATGAAGATGTCATTCGAAAAGAAATTTACAAAATGGTTGAAACCGTACAAACATATGTGCCAGGTTATAGGTTAAAACAAGAGCCGATGTTTGATGGGGATCGTGTAACTGTATTTTTAGAAGTAGGAGGGGCGGGTGATTATTTTCCTCCTTATGCTGGAAACTTAGATATTATGACCGCTGCTGCTATGAAAGTAGGAGAAGATTATGCACGTCATATGTTGAAATCAAAAGACAACGAGATGATTTCTAGCAAAGTGAAAGGGGTGTAACATATGAAACGAAATACGGATAAGCCAGTTAAAATTACAGAAGTATGTTTACGAGATGGCAGTCATGTTATGCGTCATCAATTTACAGAAGAGCAAGTTCGTACTGTAACGAGAGCTTTAGATCAAGCTGGTATGCATTATATTGAGGTAAGCCATGGGGATGGATTAGGAGGATCGACGCTCCAATATGGCAAGTCACTTGTAAATGAAATGAAATTAATCGAAGCAGCAGTAGAAGAATGTCAGCAAGCTACTGTAGCGGTGTTACTTCTTCCTGGCATTGGAACAGTACATGAGTTAAAACAAGCAAGGCAACTAGGAGCGGGGTTAGTACGAGTTGCGACGCATGTTACAGAAGCAGATGTTTCTGCGCAGCATATTCAATTTGCAAGGGAATTGGAAATGGAAGTATGTGGATTTTTAATGATGGCACACTCAGCGCCAGTTCAGAAGCTTGTGGAACAGGCAAAACTTATGGAAAGTTATGGGGCACAAGCAGTGTATGTAACAGACTCAGCGGGAGCCTTATTACCGAATGAAGTTCGTGAGCGCATTCGTGCATTGCGCCAATCTTTAAATATTGAAATAGGGTTTCACGGTCATAATAATTTATCACTTGCAGTGGCCAATACGGTCGCAGCAATTGAAGAAGGGGCGACGCGAATTGACGGCAGTGTACGCTGCTTAGGAGCAGGTGCTGGAAATGCGCAAACAGAAGTATTGCTTAGTGTGTTACAACGGATGGGAATGGATGTTGGGATAGACTTATATAAAATGATAGATTTAGCAGAAGACGTTGTTGGTCCAATGTTACCGGGGCCTCAGGAAATTCAAAAGGGAAGTCTTATAATGGGCTATGCAGGTGTATATTCTAGTTTCTTATTACATGCGGAACGAGCTGGGAAAAAGTTTTCAATTGACCCGCGTGATATTTTAATAGAGCTTGGAAAGAGGAAAGTAGTTGGCGGACAAGAAGATATGATTCTTGATGTAGCAGCAGAATTAGCAAAAGCGAAATCGGAGGTGTAATTCAAATGGTGCTTGTAAAAGGTGCAGATACAGAAATTATTGAATATTTGTTACATGCAGAACGAGAAGTATGTGAAGTTGTAAAGGTTACGGATCAATATCCAGAATTAACAGTAGCTGATGCTTATGTACTACAAAAAAAATTGGTGCATCGTAAAATAGTAGAAGGTTCCAAGAGAGTCGGTGTAAAGCTAGGGTTAACAAGTAAAGCAAAACAACAAATGATGGGGATTAACGAAGCAATTTATGGATACTTAGTAAGTGATATGTTAGCTCTGGAGTGGGAGCCGGTCAAGTATGACCAATTCATTCACCCGAAAGTAGAACCAGAGATTGCGTTTCTTATGGGGGAAGATTTGCAAGGAACGAATATTACGGCGGAAGATGTTATGAAAGCGACAAAATATGTAACACCGGCTCTAGAAGTCATCGATAGTCGTTATTTAAATTTTAAGTTTACGCTTCCAGATGTAATTGCAGATAATTGCTCATCTGCACGATTTATTTTAGGAAGTAAATGGGTTGATCCAATGCGAGTAGATTTAGCAAAAGTCGGAATGGTTATGTCTAAAAACGGAGAGATGGCTACTGTTGGAACTGGAGCAGCTGTACTTGGCCATCCTGCTTCAGCCATTGCTTGGGCAGTGAATAAGCTGGGTATGCAAAATGAAGGATTAAAAAAAGGTGATATTGTTCTGAGCGGAGCTTTATCAGAAGCTATTGCTTTTCAAACGGGCGATTCAATAATTGCGCAGTTTGATGGACTTGGAAGCGTATCGATGTTTTGTAAATAAAATATAAAGTGAGAGATTGATATGCCCATTGTACAAATTCAAATCCTTCAAGGAAGGGAACAGGAACAAATACAGCATCTCATTATGAATGTAACAGATGCTGTAGTAAAAAGTCTGGAAGTAGATATAGAGCGTGTACGTGTATTAGTTACTGAAATCCCTGATACACATTGGGGCGTTGGAGGAAAGCCAAAAAGCGGTGTGGAAAAATACTAATTCAACAAAAAAACAGTAGCCAATTGTATGAATATGATTGGCTGCTGCTTTTTTGTTGAAATGCATATGCAGTTTATTTTCATTCGAATAAAGGAATTAGTGGGTCTTTCATATGTTCTGTCAATAAAGTATGTAGCTGTCCGCGATGATGATAAAAATGGGCAACAATTTCAAGTAACCATTCAAAGCGAGAATAAGAAACGCCCCAGTAGGAATGTGTGGTTTCTTCAAGCTCTGCTAAGGAGTATGCTTGAAATGTTTTAGCAAGAAGATGGTAACCTTCTTTCATTGTTTGCTGAACTTCTGCAAACGTATAAGGCACATGTTGTGAGTAAAATGTATGTAGTTCTTCTTTTGATGCCCCGTTTAAAATAAGAAGATCGGCATAACAAATAAGGGATAAATGTGTATAAATTTCAAAGAGGGATCGCTTGTTTTTGATAGGGTGATGTTGTAATTCATCGTAAGTAAATTGTTCTAACATCTGTATTGTAGAATCAATCCCAAATTTTAATTGGTGCAGTGCGGCTTGAACAAACATTGTATTTCTCCTCGCATCCGTTTATAATAGTATCTTAAGAGTATTATATCATACTAAAAATTTCGAAAATTCTTGTAGTTTGACGAAAAAAATGAAAAGTATTATATTGTTAAATGTCCTATTGAATGATAAATAGAATGGAATTATTGAGTTAGGAGTTAGAATAATGATTTCAAGATACGGAAGAAATACAATTATTGAAATTAATTTAGATGCTGTAAAACATAATGTAAGAGAATATAAAAAACGTGTAAGCGATGAAAATATTGCAATGATGGCAGCAGTAAAAGCGAATGGATATGGTCATGGGGCTATTGAAATTGCAAAAGCAGCGATTAAAGCTGGAGTAAGTCATCTTGCTGTTGCTTTTATAGATGAAGGAATTGAACTGCGTGAAGCAGGAATTACTGTACCAATTTTAATTTTAGGTTATACGCCGGAAGAAGCTGTAGAAGATACAATTGAATACGATATTATGATGACGGTATATCGGACTGAGGATTTAAGAAATATTGACCGCATAGCGGAACGTCTGCAAAAGAAGGCACGTATTCAAATTAAAGTTGATACAGGTATGAGTAGAATTGGCTTACAAGAAGAAGAAGTGACACCGTTTCTTCAAGAATTGAAAGAAATGAAACATGTGGAAGTAGAAGGAATGTTTACACATTACTCAACTGCTGATGAAGTAGATAAAGCATATACTTTTATGCAAAAAGATTTATTTGAGAAGGCAGTAAATACTGCAAAAGATATGGGGATTCATTTGCCGCTCATTCATAGCTCCAATAGTGCAGGAACAATGGAGCTAGATAACGAATTTCAAAACATGGTTCGAATTGGAATAGGGGTATATGGAATGTATCCATCAAAAGAAGTGGACCATAAAACAGTTTCACTTCAACCAGTTTTAACATTAAAGTCAAAAGTAGCCCATGTGAAACATGCGAAAAAAGGGCGTGGTGTAAGTTATGGTAATACTTACGTTACGACAGGTGATGAATGGATTGCCACGATTCCAATTGGATATGCAGATGGATTTAGCCGTCAATTATCAAATAAAGGATATGCGCTAGTTAATGGTGTAAAAGTACCTATTATTGGGCGGGTTTGTATGGATCAACTCATGCTTGATGTGACGAAAGCTATGCCTTTGCATGTTGGAGATGAGGTTGTCTTTTATGGTAAACAAGGTAATGAAGAGATTACAGTAGAAGAGATTGCTGATATGTTAGGGACAATTAACTATGAAGTAACGTGTATGTTAGACCGAAGAATTCCACGTGTATACAAAGAAGATGGTAAAATCGTTGAAGTTGTAAATCCATTAAGAAGAAAGTAAAAAGAAGAATTACTCTGTAAAATATATAACATAAAATAGATAATTATTATTACAGAGTCAAGGTAATTTATATAATGTTACACATTATATAAATACGGGTACACCACTTAAAGAAAGTGGTGTACTTTTTTAATTTACAGACCTCTGCATAACCTCATTTACAACAACATCCCGAACGAAAAATCTATTTATAGCAACAATTACTTTAGCTATAACGATAACGTATTCTGTATTTCCGATCTATTTAAAGGTGATTAGAGGAAAGTATATGCAGTGAAAGAATTGGCATCTACTTTAGGAAAACTCGGGGAGACCATAAAGAATGGCTACGTTCTGGCAAATTTTTTACAGCATTCCGTAATAGCGATAAAGAAGGTTGGAGAATTCCAGGGAGCGACCTATATGAAACTGTCAAAAAAATAGCTTGTACTACGATTACTCATAGCAGAGAAATATATTGCCAAAAACAATCTTTTCCATACTGGCCACGTCCCTTTTTTAGAGTCATAGTATCAGTATGGAAAAGATTTATAGATTACTTGAACCATGCTTGAAAAAATTATTGAATAATTCTGTATTTTCAGTATAATTAACAAGTAACTATAATAACATTTTTAGTTACAAGGGTTATGCCGCTTGATTTCTAATAGAGGATTACCCGTAAATCAAGTAGTAGAAAAAATTTTTGTACACCTTTGTATTCGGTATCCCTCGCTAAAATGTTTCTTTCAAATAAATAGGAAGAAGGAAGTGATAAGATGAATCAAATGAATACACTCTCTCTATGGAAAGCGACTGCAAATAGCTATGAGAAAGGAACAACTCTAGAAGGAAATGAAGAGGCTGATGTTGTCATTATTGGCGCTGGTTTCACAGGTCTTTCCTCTGCTTATCATTTGCAAAAGTTAGGAAAGAATGTCATTGTCTTAGAGCAAGAAACGATTGGATACGGCGCCAGCGGTCGTAACGGTGGGATGGTATTGCCAGGCTATAAGCCAACGATGCAGCAGCTTGCCAAAAAGTATGGTTCCGACGAGGCTAGACAGCTAAACGATCTCTCCTTGTTTGGCATTGAACTGGTAAAAAAAATTATTGACGAACATCAAATCAACTGCGACTTTAGAAAGACGGGTCACATTGTAGCGGCTTACAAAGCAAAGCATTTTGAAGAATTGAAACTTGAAAGCGCATACTTAAACAAAAATTTCGGGTACGAATCAAGAGTGCTTGATCGAAGTCAATTGCATCAAGAAATCGATTCCCCAGTTTATCATGGCTGCTTAGTCGACGACGCGAGTTACTCGTTCCAGCCACTGAATTATGCAATTGGTTTAGGAGAAGCAGCTAAATCGATCGGTGCAAGAATCTTTGAGCATTCTAAAGCATTATCCATCGAGTACGGTCAACATAGTGTGAAAGTTGAAACAGAAAAAGGTTCTGTTATTGCGAAAGACATTATTGTGGCGACAGATGGTTACTCTGGAAAAATCATGAATGAACTGAACAAAGGTGTACTGCCAATTTCGGCACGTATTATTGCAACTGAACCGCTTCCGGAGTCATTGTTGAATATTGTCATTCCTAAAGATCGCATGGTTTTTGATACAAGTAGTTTTCTTTACTATTTCCGTCGTACACCAGATAATCGAATCGTATTTGGCGGTGGCGATATTCGTCCAAACCTAGATGATGGCGTGTATCAAAAAGTTTACGATGCCATGGTAAACTTGATGCCGAAGCTGGCAGGAAGCAAAATTGAATACCGTTGGGGTGGATTTATCGGGGTTACAATTGATACATTCCCGGTTATCGGAAGATCTAAAGAAGGCGCATATTTCGCAACAGGTTATACGGGCCACGGCGCTTCTCTCTCAACGTTGTTTGGTAAGTTATTGGCACAATGGATTGTTACGGGGAGTGCAGGTGGATATCGATTTGAAAAGGAACGCCTGAAATCATTCCCGTTCCATAATCAGAAAACTATGCTTGTAAATTTAGCGCATATTGGTTTCAAACTGCATGATATTTTTGCGTAAAGGAGAGGTAATTGTGAAAATTAACATGTTCATTGATGGGAAATGGGTAAAAGCGTTATCCGGTGCTAGAAGAAACGTTATGAATCCTGCAACTGGAGAGGTGATCGCAACGTCTGCTGATGGATCAGAAGATGATGCAAAGGTGGCAATTAAGGCGGCTCGCAAAGCGTTTGACAGCGGGATTTGGTCGGATTTATCGGCTGATGAAAGAGCTGAATATCTCTATAAGATTGCAGATCGTCTTGAAGAGAAGGCGGCTGAAATTGCACATTTGGAAACTGCAAATAACGGTAAGGTTATACGTGCAACAACTTATGTGGATATTCCGGTGTCGATTCAATGCTTCCGCTATTATGCTGACTTGATCAAAGGCATGAAAAAAGAATCTTACACGCGTGATGATTCTTCGGAAACAATTATTATTCATGAGCCGATTGGTGTTTGTGGGCTTATTGTCCCTTGGAACTTCCCACTTATGTTAGCTGTTTGGCAAATTGCTCCTGCACTCGCTGCTGGAAATACAATTGTAATTAAGCCTGCGGAGGTCACTCCTGTAAGCGTATTTAAATTATTTGAAATTATTGAGGAAGTCGGGCTTCCGGTCGGAGTGGCAAACTTGGTATTGGGACCTGGATCAAAAGTTGGAAATGAGCTTGCCGAGAGCCATGATGTTGATAAGATTGCCTTTACAGGCGGAACAAAAACAGGCCAAAGCATTATGCGCGCAGCTGCGGGAAATATGAAAAAAATTACACTTGAATTGGGAGGTAAATCTCCACTTATTGTGTTCGACGATGTGGATTTTGAAACTGCAGTCGAGAATGCGATGTTCGGTATTTTCCATAATGCTGGGCAAGTTTGTTCCGCTGCATCCCGTCTGCTTGTACAAGAGACAATTTACGATAAGTTTGTTGAAAGATTGGCTGAGCGTGCAAGCAAAATTGTAGTTGGCAACGGGGAAAGCGAGAACATTGAAATGGGAGCGCTTACGAACGAAGCTCATATGAATGACGTTTTACATTACATCAAGAGTGGAATCGAAGAAGGTGCAAAATTAGTTTGTGGTGGTAAGCGCTTAACAGAAAATGGGCTTGATCGAGGATTTTTTATTGCACCAACGATCTTTGCTGATGTAAACACGAATATGCGTATTGTTAAGGAAGAGATTTTTGGTCCAGTCCTTGTTGTGCAGAAATTTAAAGATGAGGAAGATGCAATTCAAAAAGCGAATGATTCCATTTATGGATTAGCTGGTGCTGTATTTACTGAAGACATGGATCGAGCAAAACGTGTCATTAGTAAATTGCGTGCGGGAATTACTTGGATCAATAGTTATCACCTTGCTTATGTTGAAGGGCCTTGGGGGGGATATAAGCAAAGTGGAATCGGCCGAGCGTTAGGTACTGTTGGGCTGGAGCACTTTATGGAAATGAAGCAAATCAATATCCACCAACATGCTAAGCCTGTAGGGTGGTATGCGAATTAATTTGGCTTAACTTGCTGTATAAACTATTTTTAGGAGGGCATGAGTATGGAAATAGCAGGAAACCGTCCCTCACCAAAGAAAGAAACAGCAGAAATTATGAATAAGTCAGTAAATGATTCAGCACTGGGAACCAAAAGTATTCCTTTACTATATTTACGGTTTGCTTTGGCAGGAATTATGGCGAATGCGATTCTTGGAGTGGTATCGATTGTTGATGGCTATTTCGTCAGCGGCTTTCAGGAGCTGGAAGTGGAAGGAATCGGAATTGGATTTACAATCATGGTTATTACCCGTATGCTTGGCGTTCTTTTTGGTATAGGAGCCGGAGCGGTCATTTCGCTTCGGCTTGGAAAAGGGAAAATCGAAGAAGCTAGGAGCATTATGGGACAAACTTTATGGTTTACTCTTTTCATCTCCACTTTGCTAGCTGTACTTGGATTGGTCTTTGAAAATCAAATCATGACTTTATTCGGAGCAAGTCAGGATGCACTTCCATATGCGGTGAAATATAGCCGACTATTGTGGATTTCATTGCCAATAACGATATTGGCGGTTGTACTAAGTATTTTTACCAATATCGATGAAAAACCTGTATTATCAATGAACAGTTGGTTAGTTGCAGCGGTTGTTGCCGGAATTACAGAATGGATTATGGTAGTGAAATATGACATGGGCATGATGGGTTCCTCGTGGGCGAATACAATTTCACAATCGATCCCTGCTTTACTAATCTTTTATTTTTGGTTCGGTAAAACAAAGCTTAAGCCAAAAATAAAGGATATGATGATTGATCTCAAGACAATTGGTGAGGTGGCTTGGACAGGATTTGCATCTTTTTCGAGTCAGTTCATGATGTTTTTTGCCATTATTATCTTCAACAACTTACTGCAAAGCTACGGTGGTGGGCTGCACGTTGCCGCTTTCACGATTCAAAACGGTTATATTACAAATCTGCTCGCCTTAGCAGCACTCGGTGGGATGACGGGACTTCAACCGATCATTAGTTATAATTACGGTGCGGGCAATCTTGATCGTGTTAAACAAGCAATTAAGATTGGACTCATGTTTACGGTTGCTTTCTTTTTGATTGCGACTGCTTTACTAATCATTTTTGCAGATCCGATTGTATCATTTTTTTCCGGCGGTAATCCTGAATTGCAGAAACTGGGCATTTGGACGACAGTTGTATTCAACTCTTTGTTTATGCTTAATGCAGTCAGCTTACTTATATCCGGTTATTTCGAATCCCAAGAAAGAAACTGGACCGCAACGTTTATTAATGTTAGCAAAATGCTGTTGTTCTTGTTCCCGTTTCTATTTATTTTCCCGAAATTCTGGGGTGTAGAAGGTATATGGTACGCAGGTCCTGCTGCAGAAATTCCGGGCATTCTCATTGCCATATACTTTATGAAAAAAGAGTTCAAACGTTTAAAAGATACGAATGTTAAGACAGTACGTTTATAGAATCTATTCCTTCAAATTTACCTATAAGAAAGGGAGAAGATGATAATGTTTTTTGCGAAAAAAATTACAGATGAAGAAGCACAACAATTAGGTGTTGACACTTGGGAAGCATGGGTAGGCGAACCTAATAAAGGAACTTGGCATGTAGAAGAGCAGGAAGTTTTCTATGTGATAGACGGTGAGGTGTTTATTACTGTTGATGGAGAAAGGTATCATATTACAAAGGACTGGGTTGTTTCTCTGGCTAAAGATCTTGTTTGTGAATGGGATTGCCCAGAATTTTTGAAAAAGAATTATAAAATGAACCATGAGATCAATTTGAAATAATGTGAAATTAGGAGCGCATCTGATTATCACAGCCGTATACTTTGCCTGGTTTATGATAACAGCGCCGTATCTAATCTTGGATCATATGCGATTGTAGCTTACTTTACGTTAATAAAATTTCAGAATATTGGAACTATTATAAGGTGTTTTCTAATAAATATAAATCAAAAGCCGACATTGTTATCCCGAGTAATGCTGTTTTTTACAGGCATTGCATATAAGCCCATCCCAGCTTATATCGCTATTACAAGAAAAAGAATGGTAAGCGAGACGCAAGAAGGCCACTTTATAAAGAAAAAACGAAAAGGAACAAATGTTCCTTTTCGTTTTTTAATTAGACCACTATTATGATTTATTTTTGACTAAGCCGAACAATAATACGTCTACGATAGATGAGAGGGCTTCTGGTAAGGTAATATTATTTTCCATATAAAAATTTCGATCAAAGACAGAATTTGTAGCATCTATGATCAGCTTTACAGCAAGTGTTGTATTGATTTCAATGAGTTCACCCTGCTGTATACCTTCTTCGAGTAACAAGCGCAGAGCTTCCCACTCGTTCAAAGCGTTATTCACTTTTGTCCATTGCTCTGGGTAATAGCGCTTCATTTGTTCCAACACTTTGAAGTCGTAAAACTCAAAATTGGGCAACACAGTACAAATCTGTCTGATTTTTTCAATCAGGCTTAAAGATGTATTATTCATAATTTGTTCTGTTTTTTCATCGAACTCTGATAACGATTGATCAATGATTAATTCTAAAATTTCAACTTTTGAAGAAAAATGTTGATAAAGGTATCGTTTGTTTACACCAATGCGTTTTGCTAGATCATCCATTGTGAACTTCATACCTTTATCATGAATCTCTTCAATAAAAGCTTTTATAATGCGTTCTCTCATTCCCGGTACTCCTTAAATTAGAAATTTGCTGAAAAGGTTATCTAAACTAAGTTACTCAACTTTCGTACCTTGAAAATTATTTTAGCCCTTGTCTGTGTCTGTGCCATATTCTCTATTGGGACATTTCCCTTATTGACACATAACACCTTTCTTTTTAGCAGGGGGGGAAGGAAACAAACTCCCAATTAAAAACGGAAAGGTACATATCTTCCATGATACAGCACAACTCCCTGTCCGAAAAGGCACTTAACCTGACTATTTCAAGTATTTTCAATCTATAACACAGCCTTTATGCTCTGCATTTTTAAAGAGTTTCATTGTATTATATTTTTCACAACTTTATTATTCGCGAACATCAATAAAAATGTTGTAGGAAATGAAAATATTTGTGGTACAAAAAAAGGATAGAACATACAGAATTTTTCTGCTTGTATCTATCCTCTTTTTTCTTTATATAATGTGTAACATTATATATGTATTCATGGTGAAACAAAGATAGATTCAAATTTTTTGAATCTAAATAAAAGTTATGCATTCTTCTTTTTTATGTAACTGAAAATGGTTACTTCTGAACTATTTGTTAATCAAATCATAGTAATGATAGCTTGCAGTAATTTCAAAACCACAGTGCTTATAGAGTTGCAAAGCATTCTCATTTTTTGTTTCTACCTCTAGTGTAATGTTTCTTTTTCCTTCTTCTAATAATCGCTGTACAGTAGTTTGTAACATGTTTGTTCCAATTCCTCTACCTTGATAAGAAGGATCTACAGCAAAGCCGGAGATAGATGTGACCTCTTCCTCATGAGAAACGGTTATCGTTCCTACTGCTTCGTGATTGAAAAGAGCCATGTAAAGCTGACGGTTAGGTGCTGATATTGTCTTATGTAACCATGTTATATTATCTTGTAAGGAATCGTTAAAAGCTTTACTTGCAATTTTAGCGATACTCGGCAATTCCTCAGTAGTAGCTGGTACAAGGTGAATTGTATTCTTTCTATTTATAAAAGAAGTTGAATTTTTTTTAAATCGCATAGAGTATTCACTAAACGAAATTTGTAATCCAAAAGATTTAGCAAAGGCGTTTCCACTTGTAGAAGCAGCATTTACAATGAATAATAGTTCATTTATGTTGCGATTTTTTATTTCGTCAAAAGCTGCATTTAGAAGGTTACTACATATTTTTTGCCTTCGAAATGAAGGATGGACCATTCCTATTAATTCAAGTTTAGTAGGTCTTTCAAATTCATACATACTTATAAAACCAACTAATTTGTCGTCTTGGTAATAAAGAAAATCATTCACCTGATCTTTATTTCTTGTTTGGAGTACATCTACATATAAAGAAGGCTTATACTCCAGCCCATCGATATGTTCACAGTATGTTGCTAAATCAATGATTTGTTGTATGTCTTCTGAGGTTAATATACTCTTTTTTTTTATCGTCAAAGAATCACTCTCCATTTCATACTAGTAATCTTTTCTGTAAGTAATAGTGTGTATGTCCTTTTGGGAAGTCTTCTACAACACCATATACTTCATAGCCATGTTTCTTATAAAATTCGGGTGCTTGAAAGCTAAATGTATCAAGTTTAATAAGGTTACAATGGTTTTCTTTCGCTGTTCGTTCAGCTTCTAATAGAAGTTTACTACCATAACCTTTATGGCGCAGACTATCACTGACCCATAAAATATTGACGTGTAAGCATTGCCAAAATATATTCCCTATTAAACCAGCTACTATTTCTTCATTATCATTTTTTACTGTTAAACAGACATCTTTAACAAGTGATTTCTCACTGCCTGAAACTTGTGAATGATTGAATGCGATTAATTGTTTTCTAATATAATCGCTGTCCTTTTGACTCCATTTGTTTTGAATTTGCATTTTGTATTCTCCTCCTTATATTGTGTTATTTGATAATTAAAAGAAAGATGGGTGTTCCATCCACTCGTCTAGGTCCACACTTCCTTGAACAGAAAGTAAACGATATAAATATCGATATGGTTCTCTGCATTGTGTCAAGCTTGGAAGAGGGGAGATAGTCTCATAGCCTTTTCGAAATGCTGCAGCTTCTGTTTTTGTAAATAAATATTCTAATCCAATCAAATCAAATTCTCGCGGTCCGATAGCGTAAGCTTCTGTATCTACAAGTCCGGTAATTTTTTGCCCATCTGTTAAAAATTGTGTTGGATCCATATCGATAAGAACGAATGATGCTTCTTCTGGGGTAGGAAGAGACGCAGTTTGAGAAATAAATTTTTTTAACCTGTTACGAATTTTTTGA
This sequence comes from Bacillus yunxiaonensis, assembly GCF_037104695.1. Lineage (NCBI taxonomy): Bacteria > Bacillati > Bacillota > Bacilli > Caryophanales > Bacillaceae > Bacillus > Bacillus yunxiaonensis. The sequence goes on from NZ_JBAWSV010000001.1 coordinate 69,999, forward strand.
TTATGTGAGTGAAATCGCTCTATAAGTTCGGTGCTAGTTTGTATCATATGTTGATGAAAGCTATGTAACGGAATTTGATGTGTTCTAGATGGATTGCCAACATAGTTTGTTTTGTATTGATGAATTTCAGCTAATTCTTTTCCAAAGTTATATAGTAAAGAGTCAGGCTGATTGAAGAAGGATTGCAGCATTTGTCCTTCTAGTTTTTCAACGACAATGTACTCACGATCTAGTACATACTTACGTAACACTTTAGGAATAGGAAGAGCTGTATATTGCCCGAGTGTATGATTGACAATTTCTAGATTATGAACAGATCGTGGGTCAATTCCGAATAATTGTTTACATCCCCACCAAAAATCATTATTTGGTTCTTGTTCTAATTTAGAAGAACGAACGATGACTTCTTCATCTTTTGTTTTTACAAGCCATACATCGCTTGCATGGTCTTCGTAGCCAGGATGTAATTCTTCTATATGTAAGATAGGAGAAGAAAACATCGTTTGTAGCATCATATCGTATATGGACTCCTTTTTCGGAAAATTCATTCAAAATCATTATATAATATTTATAGGTAAAATAGGGATATTTTAGGTGGGTAAGTGATGGAGCAGAATAGAAAAAGTGCTGTAAACAGATGAAATACATCGTTTACAGCACTTTTTTGCTTTTTTGTTAACATTTCAAGATTTGTATTGAAAATTGTAAACCCTAGAAGTATCATATACATATTCAAACATTTGAAGATGTATATGATACTTCTAGAGTATGTAAAATTAATAATAAGTAATGGAGGTGTTTGAATGGGTGGGGAAATGCAACAATTTAAGGCTGATTTTTTTAAAGCCTTATCACATCCATTGCGAATTCGTATTCTCGAATTGCTGTCAGAGGGGGAAAAAAGTGTAAATGAAATTCAAAGCATTCTTAACAAGGAGGGCTCTGCGGTTTCTCAACAGTTAAGTGTATTACGTGCAAAAAATATTGTTGTTGGTACCAAAGATGGAAAACGAGTTTTATATTCTCTTCGTGATCCAATGATTATGAATTTATTAGAAGTTGCAAGGAAAATTTTTAATAACCATTTGATTGATACGATTTCAATGTTAGAAGAACTGGATGAAACTGACGGTGAAACGATAGCTAAGGAGACACAGGTTGAGTATTGAGGTTAAGAAAGAAGTTGTTATCCAACACGGAATTGAAATATTTCGTTCAATAGGAGCTCATCACGTTTGTGATGTTTGTATTACAAGTGGGAATTCTTGTTGTTTTTCATGCCAACATTTACAAGATGGGGTTGGATGTCAAAAAAGGAATACAGCCTGTACAGCTTGGTTATGCGGATTTCAAAGTTTTTTATTTGATCAAATAGGATTACTGGATGAATGGAATCGTTTTTGGAGCGAAATTCCAGGGCAGATGTTTCGTAGAGATATGACTCCAGAGAAGGTATCGATTACAGCACTTATAAATACACAGAAGCTAGATAGCCGAGATGGAGAATTTCTAGCAGAAAGGTTGAAAATCTACGTGCAAGAAGGCGGAGATATAGGTAAGTTAGAACGTCATTTGAACAGAACGTATAGTAAATATTAAGTTGATGTTCTCTAAAAAAAGATAAAGTTTGCAATTCAAATTTATTAAAAATAGAAAAGAAGGGTTTGTATGAAAGGGTTATTTACGGGAAGATTTGAAGGATACTCATTGGGACATTTCCAAAAGGATCTTCTTTCAGGAACGATTGTCGGGGTTGTTGCGATTCCACTTGCTATGTCTTTTGCTATCGCTTCTGGGGTGAAACCAGAGTATGGGATTTATACAACATGTATTGCTGGGATTCTCACCTCGCTATTTGGTGGTTCAAAATATCAAATTGGAGGACCGACAGGTGCTTTTGTTCCGATTCTATTAGGCATTGTAATTACTTATGGATATGAAAATTTACTACTGGCGGGTTTATTAGCTGGAATACTCTTATGCCTTATGGGAATTTTTAAACTAGGATCTTTAATTAAGTTTATTCCACGTCCTGTAACAGTTGGTTTTACATCAGGTATTGCTGTTACTATTTTTACGGGACAAATTGCTGGATTTTTGGGGCTGACAGGTATAAAAAAGCATGAGGCATTTATAGCAAATTTAAAGGAAATCTTTATCCATATTGATACCATCAATATTTATAGTATTATAACTGCTTTGATTTGCCTTTTTGTGATATTGATAACACCAAAAATTTTGCCCAAAGTTCCTGGTTCATTAGTAGGTATTGTTATTTCAACTGTAATTGCAACGGTATTTTTCTCAGGTCATGTACCTACGATCGGTACAGCATATGGTACGATTCCGAATACGCTTCCTCAGTTTCATATTCCAAAAATCACGTTAGATCGTATAGAACAATTAATTGGTCCTGCATTTGTTATTGCCATGTTGGGTAGTATTGAATCTCTTTTATCCGCTGTCGTGGCAGATGGTATGACAAATAGTAAGCATAACAGTAACAAGGAGCTTATCGGTCAAGGAATTGCTAATATTGTTACACCGTTATTTGGAGGAATTCCGGCAACTGGAGCGATTGCCCGAACAGCAACTAACATTAAGAGTGGGGCTACTTCTCCTATGTCAGGTATTATTCATGGGGTGCTTGTTTTACTAACGCTTTTACTGTTAGCTCCATCTGCTTCACATATTCCACTGGCTAGTATGGCGCCCATTTTAATGGTAGTAGCTTGGAATATGAGTGAACAAAAACATTTTGCTCACATCCTTAAAATGAAAACAGGAGATTCTCTTGTATTACTTGTAACATTTTTGTTTACTGTGTTTACTAGTTTGACAACAGCTGTAGAAATCGGTCTTGTTTTAGCTATTATTTTATTTACAAAACGTATGAGTAACATGCTTGTTATATCTAAAGTGCTTCCTGATCATACAAGAAAGAACGAAAAGTTGCTGCCACATGTGGTGAATAAAACGCATGATTGTCCACAAATTAGTATTTATACAATAGAAGGTCCGTTATTCTTTGGAGCTGCTCAAACGTTTGAACAAAACATTTTAGCAACTATTCATTATAAACCAAAAGTATTAATTTTACGTATGGGAAAGGTTCCTTTTATTGATACAACAGGAGAATCTTATTTTAGGAATATTGTTCATCATTTTAAAAAACAAGGTGGAGTACTTCTTGTTTCAGGAATCAAAGCTGAGTTAAAAGCAACTTTAGATAAAAATGGTTTGTATGCTGAAATTGGAGAAAAGAACTTTTTTGAACATACAGGAGAAGCTATTACTTATGCTTTAGAACAGTTGGATACAAAAAAATGTATAGGTTGTAAACATTTTGCTTTTCATGAATGTACTCAGCTTTCTCATCAATCTCAACCAGTCAGTGCGTTAGATTATTAAAAAGTAAACATTTATTTTAAGATAATAAGAAATAAAAAAGTGCTGTAAACAGATAAAATACATCGTTTACAGCACTTTTTGTGTATGTTACTTAAAACCAAGCTTTCTTCAATAATTGGATGGCAAAGGTAATATCGTTTGTTGATAATCCACCAAACCCCATCAATACGTAAGATTCCTTCTGTAAATCATTTACTGCATCATATAGGGATAATGGATATACTTTCACACCTTTTACAGCAGCCTTATCAATAAGCTCATGTTCATTCATTCCGTTATGAACATGCAATACAATATGAAGTCCCGACTGGGAACCTATGATATCGACGAGAGGGCTCATTTCTTGTTGAATTGTATGTACTAATAATTGATGTTTCTTTTTATATACAGTGCGAATTCGGTTCAAGTGTCGATTCCAATAACCTTCTCTCATAAATGTTGCAAACGTGAGTTGTTGTATTTTTGAAACAGTTTGTTTGAAGATGGTACCATGGTGTTGATAAACTTCTAGCAAAGGTTGTGGAAGAACCATATAACTCATTCGGAGTGAAGGCAAAAATGACTTCGAAAATGTTCCCATGTAAATGACACGTCCATTTGTATCTAATCCTTGTAAGGAAGGGATAGGTTTTCCTGTGTAACGAAATTCACCGTCATAATCATCTTCTATAATATAGCTATCAGTTTCACTAGCCCATTTGAGTAGCTCCATTCGACGGGAAAGTGGCATAATCATTCCGTATGGAAATTGATGAGAAGGTGTTACATATACAACATCAGCATTACATTTATATAAAGAAGAAATGTGAATCCCTTTTTCATCTAGAGAAATGGGCTGTATATGTAATCCGCAGCTTTGCATGACAGCTCTTACTCTGTGAAAACCCGGATTTTCCATTGCATATGTGTACTCATTCCCAAGTAATTGTAAAAGTAACCAAAGAAGCGGTTGTGTACCTGCTCCAATAATAATTTGTTCTGGAGTAGAATGCACACCACGTGCTTGATACAGGTAACGAGAAATTTCAGAGCGAAGCTGCCATTCACCTTGTGGGTCTTCTTTTGTAAATAAATCATTCTCATATTCTAGGAGGCAATTACTAGTTATCTTTTTCCAAGTTGACGATGGAAAAGAGGGTATATCAATGCTTCCATGACTGAAATCATAACGTAAACTCTCTCGAACAGGTTTCTCTTCATCTACAATATGTTTATTGTTTGTTGTTCGGATCATATCGTAATCTGCGTCAGCAACAAATAAACCTCGTTTTTGTTTGCTTTCTACATACCCTTCAGCTATTAATTGCTGATATGCATATTCCACTGTATTACGGCTTACACCAAGCTGCAAAGATAAATTGCGGTGAGATGGAAGACGACTACCGACTTCGATATTCCCTTGTAAGATTTCTTGTTTTATATAGTTATAAATTTGTATGTAAAGCGGTGTCTTACTTTCTGAATCTAAAGGGATGATCAATTCCATTGGCATCTTCCTTTCAAACTGCCCCTATAAAAAAGAATAAAACTGCCACTTACAAAAGGGGCATCTGCTTTTTATAATAACAATCATAAAACATTTTGAATTTTTTATAAATAATTGGAGGGAAAGAATATGAATACACGTGTACAAGAGGTAAAAACAGAACAAGAATTTTGTAAGGTGTTACCGGTATTACAGCAGTTGCGGCCCACACTTTCTCAAGAAGAAGCACAGTCTCTTTTAGAAAGAATGAAAGAAGAAAATTATCGTTTATTTGCTTTATATAATAGTGAGGGAGAAGTAGTGAGTTTAGCAGGAACGGCAATTTGTACAAATTTTTATAATAAGAAACATGTCTTTGTATATGATCTTGTTACAGCGGAAGCACATCGTTCAAAAGGACATGGAGAAAAACTACTATCGTATATTGAGGGGTGGGGGAAAGAGAATGATTGTACTTGTGTCGTATTAACTTCAGCATTTCCAAGAATAGATGCGCACCGTTTTTATGAAAGAGAAGGATATGAAAAGGTGAGTTATGCATTTCATAAGGAAATAAAATAAAGCAGAGGATAGTCTTCTGCTTTATTTCATACAAATCGTTTGTTTTATAGAGAAGAAGACTGCTTTTGATCTTTTATAAATAAATATATCGTACTGCCAGTGACTACAACTGTCATAATGATAATTGTTCCAAGGAGAGCATAATGTATGAGAGAAGAAGGGAATACAAATGGTGAAATACCGATGCATAAACCTGTTAACATAATAGAAACACCACATATTTTTTGTGACTTTTTCTCCAGCATCTTGCTATTCCATTGATAGGACATAGTAGAACTTTTTGCATCAACCTTTGTGATGAAATAGCCGATCAAAATGAAAAGTAGTCCGGTAGCAGAGAGAATGAGTTGTTCATGAGGAAGATTGTAACCAAGCGCAAGTAGAGAGAGAGTCATGTCGGTAAAGAAAAGGAACAGTAATACTGCATTCCCAATCCATTTGAAAAAACGCGCATTTTCCATCATTTGTGACAAACCTTCAAATAAAAAAGCGATAAAGCATGATAAAAGAATAGCGATTGTTACATGTGTTCCTTTTGTCAGAGTAGAAGTGGGATTCCCGTTAAAATCCCACTTTGTTACAACTTCCGGCGGCAAGAAAAAATATAGAATGATGTTTGTCGTAATAATCATACATAGCAAAATTACACTGAATTTATTTTTCATAATAATCCCTTCTTTTTACATATTTGCAGAAGAACGATAAGGATGTTCTTTTTTATTAGCGAAGGTGAAGGAGTGTCTATGTTGTACAGATGTTTGTTTGTCTGTGTTTATTGAGATCTCAGCTATTTGTTGTTCTCTTTTAGCTAGTGCATCTTGAATACCATTTGTCATCATTTTAATTATTAAAATAGTAAGGAAAAATGCAGCCAGTGTACTAAGAACGATCCAGCTAGAGACATTAATTTGATAATAATTTAAACCAATAAGTCCAGCCCAGTCATTTGAGAGTGAGATAGGTTTAGAAGTCCCTTCGGATACTGGTTTTTCTTGAACCCCACCGATAAGCAATCCCAATAATGCTAAATGAATAATGAGTAGAAGAGTTTGTATTATATGTTGCATAAATAATAGAAAGAGACGTTCACTGAGCAAAACACGTAAATGTTTACGAATAATATGAAAACGGTTTGCCCCCATTATTTGTGAACTGATTATATATTCTTGTTTCATAAATTCATCAACTTCAGCGGAAATATATAATGTTAATGTAGGGACAGCAACGAAAATTAAAACGGCTGCTTGATAAAAGACAAGCTGTATGTTGGGTTCTAATCGATCAGCGTTTGATGTCACATTCATTAAAGCCGGAAAAATAAGGATAGAAGCGATGAAAACAGTTGGTACGTAATAAAATACCTCTGTAAAGGCTTGTATAAAATTTTTTAGCTTTTTTGCATATAAACTTAATATAATGCCGAAAAAGGTACTACATACAATGCGTAGTATACTAATCACAATTGCAAATAAAATTGTAAACTTCGCCCCATCCAATATTTGATAAAAAATAGATTCTCCAAAAGCATCAGAACCAAGCGGTGGCATTTGCTTTGGTGAAAATGGAGAAGATGCAATTAATTCACCTTCTTTATTGTATAGAAGGCGCATTGGTTTTAATGTATCTTCTTTAAAGTACCAACTATAAACAAAGCTAGCGATAATAAAGACAGTGAGATAAATAAATCCGATTAAAAAGCGCTTTGATTTCCAAATGGATTTCATGCTATTTCTCCTTTCATTTGTGCTTGCCATTTCTTCATAGAGTTAGAACTGATTTGGGATAGTACATAAAATGGCAGCAAAATCATAATAAGCACGACGAAAGTGACAGTTGGAAAACGCTGTACTTGTATTAAAAATTTTATAATCCCATGCATATGAAATACGTACTCTAATACAAATAAATTCGAGAGTAAAAATACAAAAATTGTTTTTGAATGATGGAATAAATGGATAACGATATTTTTAAACAAATGAACGCGCATAATATATCCAGCTGAAAAGCCTTTCCCGTAAGCGACTTCAACATATGGCTTTACCTCTTCCTCCTTAATATATAGAATCATCATGCGAAACATTTGTAACGTTGGTAGAATAGCTAGACAAAAAATCGGTAATAAGTAAGCGCGGTTATCACTAAATGTCATAATTTCTATCGGTTTATTACCGGTTGTCCGTAAAACCCACATAAAAAATACTTGTAATCCAATCATAATCATTACATCAGGAACGGCTTCTAATAAGAAAACGATTTTATCGATCTTATCTTTTAGTTGTTTCGAAGATAAGAAATATACGTACGAAATACCTGTTGCAATAAATAAGGCGAGAAAGAAAGCTGCAAATAAAATAGCAAATGAGTATGTATACGGTTCAAATACAGTTGGAAATAGAGGGATTGTTCTTGTACCGCTCAGAGAAATTTGTTCGAATGAAAGAGATTGTAATAAAGATAGTTCCTTTAATGTGCCGCCTACATGATTTATAAATTGAAATGGTTCAAATGAAATGCTTTTTTCTTTCATATTGGTGAATAAAAACGGAGCATTTATTAAACAGAGTATAGTTATAAAAGTAGCTAGTAATTGAAATAGAATGTGAGATATCTTCCTTAGCATAAAATCCCTCCCCAAAAAACATTTTTACAATAGTATACAAAATAATCGGTTGTTTGTTTTGATTTTTCAGAAAAAACATTATAATAGATAGAACTAGTAAAGAAATATAGTATCTTTTTAGTTCCCTTTAATGATAGACAATGGTGTCTCGTACTATCTTTGATAGTTCAGATTACACAGTATATTGCTACATGGTAATTGAAGGATGAGAAAGCAAGCATAGGAGGCAGTTATGAAACAACTTTATGTAAAAGGGGAAAAAATAGCTATTAGAATGATAGAAGAAGAGGATTTATTTCCGCTTTGGCAAGAAATATATAAAGAGGAAAAACCAGAATGGAAAAGGTGGGACGCACCGTATTTTCCTTTTGTAAGACAAGAATTTTCGGTATTTCAAGAAAGAATACATTCTAAGCTCGAGAAAGACCCGTATTCACAGCTCATCATCGAAAAAGATAGTGAAATCATAGGAATCGTAACATATTACTGGGAGCATGAGCCTTCACGTTGGTTAGAGATTGGCATTACTATTTACAATCCAACATATTGGAATGGAGGTTATGGTACAGAAGCTTTACGTATGTACATTGACTTTCTATTCCAACATATGACGATTGGAAGGGTTGGTTTGACAACATGGTCAGGAAATAGTCGCATGATGAAAGTTGCTGAGAAGCTTGGCATGCAATTAGAAGGAAGAATGAGAAAATGCCGTTATTATAATGGAGAATATTACGATTCGATTCGGATGGGGATGATCCGTGAGGAATGGGAAGAAATGAAAGCACCGAGGAGATGAGCAGTTTGTACGCAGTTATTGTAACGTTTGATAAAATATTTGCAACACACATATATAAGAAGTGGGATGAATTAAGTGATTTGTCACCTTATATAAACAATATTGAAGGAATGGAACCACATATTACATTAGCAGATTATAAGCAGCTTGATGTTCAGACATTTAAGCAAGAGCTGCATCACTTTTCAAAGCGTATGAAAGCTATTGAAATTGAATTTTCTCATATAGGTGGTTTCCCGGCAAATGGAACGGTGTTTTATGCACCGACGACAACAACAAACCTGAAACAGTTTCATACAAACTATCATGAATATTTTAGTTGTTTTCAAGATAATACAGATTCCTATTATGTACCAGATAAATGGGTTCCACATTGTACAATAGCAAGTAGACTAACGGAAATACAATTAGGACAAGCTTTTCAACATGTATGCGAGAAATTTGAAGCGATGAGAGCAGCAGTAGATTGTATTAAATTAATCCAAGTCGTATATGAAGATGGAATGTGTGTGAAGTGTAACATATTAGCAGAGTATAGATTGGGGGAGTCTTTATGAATTTTGTCATTCGTGAAATGAAAGAAGAAGATATTCCATCTGTACAACATGTGGCCAAGACTTCTTGGAATGATACATATAAAGACATTATTCCGGTACCGGTGCAAGAGAAGTTTTTACAGCATGCTTATTCTCATGACATGATGAGCCACCGTTTACAACATTCACACTTATTTGTAGGAGAAGTAGAGGGGAAAGTTGTTGGATTTGCAAATTTTTCACCGATAAAGCATCAATATGAAACGGAGTTAGGGGCAATTTACTTATTGCCTGAATATCAAGGTAGTGGTATGGGAACAGCGTTGTTGCGTAAAGGAATTACAACATTAGAAGGTGTTAAGAAGATATATATTAACGTAGAAACAGAGAATAAAAAAGGGAAAGCATTTTATAATGCAAAGGGGTTTGCAGTGGTAGATGCGTTCGTGGAAGACTTTGATGGTTATATGTTAAAAACACTCAGAATGGTATTGCATGTTTAACAGGGGAGAGAATCGTATGATCCAAAGAGCAACTGAAAGCGATACGGAAAAAATTTTAGTTCATGCGGCCGAGTCTTTATATGAAGGGACTATGAAGACAAGTAAGTTTAGCCAAGAGAAAGTACTAGAAATTACGGTGCCGCTTTTAGAAAAAGGAGCATTTTATCTTGTTATAAAACAGGATGATATTTTGAATGGATGGATATTGATTGGAAGCAATAAAGACTATTTTTCTGGAGAAGTAATAGGTTTCATTTATGAATTGTATGTGTTGCCTTCTTATCGTGGTCAAGATCTTTCACGCCAACTTATGAGAGCAGCAATTGATGAACTAAATAAGCTAGGCTATTCGGAAATTCGTTTAAACGTGTTTGCAGGAAATTTTGCGAAAGAGTTGTATAAAGAGATGGGCTTCGTTGAGCGGCAAATTGTTATGAGCTTGAAACGTGAGGGTATGTAATTTGTGAATTCTAGTGTGAAATAAAAGTAAAAGGATGAGAGTTATGATATTAGAAGCAGCAATGCTCCAAGTGAAACGCGGGTTGGAGAATGAATTTGAAAATGCCTTTCAAGAGGCTTCTGCCATTATTTCTTCTATGAAAGGTTACCAAGGTCATACACTTCATAAATGTATAGAAGCTCAAGGGAAATATCTTCTATTAGTGAACTGGGAGACGTTAGAAGATCATACGGAAGGGTTTCGGAAATCGAGTGAATATGAAGAATGGAAAAAGAGATTGCATCATTTTTATGAGCCGTTTCCAGTTGTTGAGCATTTTCAACATGTGGAATCGTGAGAGAAGAAAGTATAATTGTAATAAAATGAAGCTGCCATCAGTGGGAAATGAAGATATTTTACGCTGATGGCAGTTTCACTTTAGCGATACATCGTCCAAGTTCCAATGTCCTCAAAGCCTAATCGTTTATAAATTCGCCCAGCAGCAGGGTTGCTGTAGAATAAACAAAGTGTTCTTCCTTCAGCAATAAAATCTTGAATCATTTTACTTATGATTTGAGAAGCATATCCTTTTCCGCGGTGATTTGAGTGTGTGCATACACCTACAACCATAGCAGATAATGAATTTTCCGCAGATGTGGACGCGCACGCGATAATTTCTCCGTTTTCTTCTATGTAATATGTCCGTCCAGTGTTTGTTTCAATTGCTTGGCGAAGGAGTTTACCTGCATTGTTTGCCATCTTAAATTCAGTAATTTGTTTTCGTAAATGCATAATACGATCCACATCTTCAACCGTTGCCATTTTTATGTTTTCTTTATTTATATTTTTTACGAACTGTTTCTCGGTTGTACATTCACAAAAGTATGTATGGATTTTTTTACCAAGATTTAGGTTATCTAGATTTTCAAATTGTTCCACAACCTCTGATTTTCCAGAGAGTTTAATGTAGTCATGGTTAGTAAATTGATCAATAAACGCTTCTGGCTGGAATGAATCTTGAGCATAAGCAATAAAGGAATCATGGAAGCGCAATAAGACACCTTGTAATTCATTTTCTATCGTAAACTGTCCCCATAATTCTTGGAAATCTTGATCATATCCAAATGCCTCAATATCACCAATTAAGAATAAATTGAATGCAGCTTCTTTCTTTAAAAAAGAAAGTACTTGTTGGTGCTCTTGTTTTGCTAATTTTCGAATCATGTTTGCCGCAACCCCTTTTTGTTTGTATTTTCTAAATATTAGTACGTGTTATTTTAAAAATCAACGAAAAATTTATGTTTAGTTCACAATGTTTAGGAAAAACTAGGAAAGATATGAAAAAGGAGGTTAGAACGATGGATCATCCAATTCAAGGGCTAATGAAAGCTGCTATGGAAAATTTAAAAGAAATGGTTGATGTAAATACAATTGTTGGTGAACCTGTTCAAACAGCAGATGGCGGTGTTGTTTTAACTGTTTCAAAAGTAGCATTTGGTTTTGGTGCAGGTGGATCAGATTTTTCCACAAATGACGTGCAAAAGGCACAAAGTCATCCTGCATTTGGTGGTGGTAGTGCAGGGGGAGTTTCTATTACACCGGTGGCCTTTCTCGTTGTGAATAAGGATGGTGTAAATATTCTTCATTTGCAAAATGCAACGCACTTGGCAGAGAAAGTAATTGAACTTGCACCGCAAACAATTGATAAGATTCAGTCGATCTTTCAAAATAATAAAAAACAGGATAGTTCGCATTATCCACAAAATCCAGATGAAATTGTATGAAAAATGCCTGTTTATAAGCAGGCATTTTTTCTTGTAATGGTGATGTAATAAAACTCATAAAAATGTAAATAGTTTTTATAGTTTTTTCTATGTTTCTAAAAATTTTCGTGATAAAATATCCTATAGTATTGAAACATATAAAACGAAGGTGGCTAGGTGCTTTGTCTGGAGGATCTGACCAAATCAAAAATATGATTTACATTAATGGTAATCGTCGCAATCATTGTTTTATCACATCTGGAATTACTTTTGAGGAGTTTGCAAGCAATATTCCTTCACCGCTTCATCAAGTCCTGCTTTTAAAGCATAGTTTTGAATGGACTGATTTAAATTATCATACCTTATTTGAATATGCAGAAGAAGAGAACATACATAAATTAATTGCAGCAGATGTTGAAGAGTTTGAAGAATTTTGCTGGGTTGATTTTGATGATGTAAATGACTTGGATGAATTAGAGCCAAAAGAAATTGCAGAATTGCTATATTTGGCGCACAAAAAGGAACCGCTTGGGAAGGCTTTTTTTCCACTTTTGAAAAATAGGTTCGTTTATCTTTCTCATGATGATGGCTGGTATAATAAAGTATATTATCGAAGAATGCAAGACTTTGTTGGAATGCTTACTAAGGTAATTCCTTATAAAATTGGCTCATTTGGAAAAAAACGATTCGCATTCTTTCAAAAATCGAAAATCTATCCAGCAATTTCAAAAGAGGTTATTCTCGAACTTCTGCCATTTATGGAAGATGGTTTATACTTGGACTTAGCAGGAAAAATAGAATCAAGACGTGGCTTAGAGATTCCTGTTTATGTCATTGGCTCGTATGAAAGTACAAATGAAGTTCTAGATGGTTTAGAAGATTTGAAAAGTGAAGCTTCTAAAACTGGATGGCTTATCTTTGATAAGAAAGAACAAGAGTGGCAGTGGATAATGAATTAAGGGAACTTGGCGATATACGTCAAGTTTTCTTTCTTTTTGGAAAGGAGACAAAATGGAGAAGACTTTCACAATAGTAGGTATTAGTAGTATTATATTTGTAGCAATTTTATTATTAACTTGTCCGAAAGAAGCGGATTTTCAAAAACATTTAGAAGATGAATATTCAATTGTATGTAATGAAGTGAGTTTTAATTGTACACAGAAAAAAGATAATAAAGAAGAGAAACTGGAGTTTGTTAGTAGTGATGTTCAAAACCGAGTATTCTTTATGAAAATAGAACAAACCTTTCAAACAGAAACAGGAAAAAAGAAGACGTATAGTGCCATTGGAATATTGGGGATGTTCCTCTTTTCCTCTGAAAAGACTTTCTAATGTTTAGAAGGTCTTTTTTTTATACTCTTCTTCATATAGTTATGGTAAGACAGGCTTTGGGGAGGAGATTATTTTGCAAAAGACTTGTATGGTTTGTGGAGGCGAAGATTTTTTTTCGTCCACTTTATATGCCCGTACAAAACAAGATTGGGCATATGCTCCGAATATGTATCGCTTTGAAAAAGTATTTATTGAACAGCGAGATGAGGAGAACTATCCTGTGTTTCAAGAAATTACCGCTTATCATTGCAGTGGTTGCGGTTATGTGATGTTATTTCGTTAATAAGCAGGGATACAACAAATGCATCCATTTGTTGTATCCCCATACGTAAAAGGTAGTAAGCTTTCATCTCAGTATTCTAAGAAAAGAAGATAGGTATAGGTGAAGGCTTTTTATCAGTGGGAATGAGTATATTATTCTTTAAGAAATGAAAAGTTTAGGTCCACCATCAGAAGGTTGTTGTTTTGAGTTGAAACCTTTGGAAAATGCTTCTATCTGGCCACTATTCATTCTTTTGTTTAATCCTATAGCATCTTTTGAGCCACCAACTGAAAATTGTTGTTTCGTATTGGAATTTTCAATTTCCGAATTTGTACCACCGCCGCTTGCTACTTGAGTAGCGGATGAATTAGAATCGTTCCCTCCTGCACAATTAATCTGATTATTAAGAATGATGATAATTTCTTCTTCACAGCATGTTTTATGGTTTTCATGTGGTTCGTACTGGGTGCCTTCTATGCCTTCATTTTTGGCTTTTCCTTCAGCACTGCTTCGACCTGAGCCACTTGCTAGCTGTGTAGTATTTGGTGTATTAGTGAACTGGTTGTTAATAACAATTACAACTTTTAGCTTCTCATGTATAGAATGTTCAACGATAGTTTGCTGTCCGTCTTGCTCAACAGAGGCATCTACTTGTTTATTTTCCAAACTGCTATAACAACTCCTTTTTTAATAAATTATATGTAACCTGATGGCATCTGAAATGGACAATCCTCTAAGTTTAGAATGAATAATTTACTCAATTATAAAACGTAATAATGAAGGTGATAGATTTGCAAGCTAAAAAAGAAGTGAAGATTCACTCCTTTTTTAGCTTGCAAATATTTTTTGTTTTAGTTCTTTATCCCGCTATTCGTGGGCAGTAAGATCCCCACCTCAAGATTGAAAGAAGCAAAGAAGATAGGTGGGGAATAACTGCTGGCGTGTGCCCGATTGGTGAGAGCTTTCTATCAGTGGGGGATGAAGCCCCCACTGATAAAAGTTTCACTTTATAAGAAAGCGCCTTTTAAAAGGCTGATAAGAAGAGAGGATATAATAAACTGAAAAGCAGAGAAAATCCTCCAAAGCCAATAGCTGTATATCCAAGTGTTTTTGCTTCATAACGAACAGCGAGAAGTCCAATTAAGATGGAAAGAGATCCAAATGTAATAGGATAGAAAGCAATTGAAAATAAAGAGAGAAATAATGCAATGTACCCAACAATTGTACCAACGTCCGTTCTGTCTTCTTCTTTATGGATTTCTTTACGACGACGTCTAATTGGAAGGCGCTGAGGGGTAATTTCTACCGCATATTCTTCCTGTTTTTCTCCGCTTTTTAAATGATGCGTTCGTTTCTTTTGCAATGAATAGCCCTCTCTTTCGATTTAGGGTATGTTTAGTATTTTTTATAAAGAAAAAAACATGCTTGTTATTTATATCCAAACGAATAAAAAATGGAGAAAGTAATTGTCCGTTGCTATGTTATCCATCTCTCCTTAAGAATAAACAGGAATAATGTAAAATGATGTAGAATGACTTTTAAGTAGATGTAAAATGTAAAGGTGGGACAATAATGACAAAATTTAATTGGCATGAAGCAGCACAGCAGAAATGGGATAATAATGCTGATTTTTGGAATCAAAATAGTCAAGAAATGTGGGATAGTGGCAGCCGTAGTACAATTATTCCATTTTTTCAAAAATACATACGAAACGGGGCAACTGTTCTTGATGTAGGGTGTGGAGATGGATATGGCACATACAAACTAAATAAAGCTGGTTACAAGGTTTGTGGTATTGATTTATCAGAGCAAATGATTGAAAAAGGAAAAGAACGCGGTGAAGGTCCTAATTTATCGTTTATAGTAGGAGATCTTGCTGCATTACCATTTCAAGATGAGGAGTTTGCGTCAGTTTTAGCAGTAAATTCATTAGAATGGGCGGAAGCACCTCTTCAAGCATTGCAAGAAATAAAGCGGGTATTAGCACCAGAAGGTTTTGCATGTATTGCCATTTTAGGACCAACAGCAAAGCCGCGTGAAAATAGCTATCCACGTCTATATGGAAAAGATGTCATTTGTAATACGATGATGCCGTGGGAGTTTCAAAAGCTTGCACAGGAGCAAGGATTGCAAATGATAGATGGAATAGGGGTATATAAGCGAGGGGTAGATGAAAAGATGATTGGACAACTTCCGCTTGAATTGCAGCAAGCTTTAACATTTATGTGGGTATTTATGTTTCAAAAGAAGTAACTTATAGGAGGATTATAAGTGCAGAAAATACAAAAAACTGATACAATATTTTCAGAACTAATTAAAGGGGGACTAGGGAATATGACAGCAACTACTACAGTAAAATCTGATATTGAAATTGCACAAGAAGCAAGCATGAAGAGAATCCAAGAGATTGCATCAGAATTAAACATTTTAGAAGAAGAATTAGAGCCGTACGGTCATTATAAAGGGAAGTTATCTCTTGAAATTTTTAAGCGCTTACAAGGAAAAGAAGATGGGAAAATTGTTTTAGTTACAGCGATTAACCCTACTCCTGCAGGAGAAGGGAAATCAACTGTAACAGTTGGCTTAGGGCAAGCTTTTAATAAAATTGGTAAAAAGGCAGTTATTGCACTTCGTGAACCATCTCTTGGACCAACTATGGGATTAAAAGGCGGTGCAGCGGGCGGTGGTTATTCGCAAGTCGTACCAATGGAAGACATTAATCTTCACTTTACAGGCGATATTCATGCGATTACAACTGCAAATAATGCACTTGCAGCATTTATCGATAACCATATTCAACAAGGAAATGATCTTCGCATCGATACACGTAAAATTGTATGGAAGCGCTGTGTAGATTTAAATGACCGTGCGCTTCGCAATGTTGTAATCGGTCTAGGTGGACCAGTACAAGGTGTACCGCGTGAAGATGGTTTTGATATTACAGTTGCATCTGAAATTATGGCTGTATTTTGCCTAGCGACAGATGTACAAGATTTAAAAGTACGTCTAGCTCGTATTGTTGTAGCTTACAATATGGATAATGAGCCTGTAACAGTAAAAGACTTAGGGGTAGAAGGTGCATTAACACTTCTTTTAAAAGATGCGTTAAAACCAAACTTAGTACAAACGTTAGAAAATACACCAGCAATTATTCATGGTGGACCATTTGCCAACATTGCACACGGTTGTAACAGTGTAATCGCAACAACAATGGCAGCTAAACTTGGTGATTATGTGATTACGGAATCTGGTTTTGGTGCAGATTTAGGTGCTGAAAAATTCCTAGATATTAAGGCACGAGCAGCAGGTATTAAGCCGGAAGCTGTTGTCATTGTTGCGACAATTCGTGCTCTTAAAATGCATGGCGGCGTAGCGAAAGATGGGTTAAAAGAAGAAAATGTTGATGCGTTAGCAAAAGGTATGGAAAATTTACAAAAACACGTTGAAACTATTCAAGAATTTGGTGTGCCATTTGTTATTGCGATCAACAAATTTATTACAGATACAGATGCTGAAGTAGAGTACTTACAAACTTGGTGCGGTGAGCGCGGTTACGAAGTATCATTAACAGAAGTATGGGAAAAAGGTGGTCAAGGCGGTGTTGACCTAGCACAGAAAGTATTAAAAGTAATTGAAAAAGGTGAAAATAAATACGCACCTTTATATGATTTAGAACTTTCATTAGAAGAAAAAATTCGTACAATTGCTCAAAAAGTATATGGTGCAAAAGATATTGAATTTGCACCAAAAGCTCGCAAGCAATTAACGCAATTTGCAGGAGAAGGATGGGGCAACCTGCCAATTTGTATGGCAAAAACACAGTATTCTCTTTCTGATGATGCAACAAAATTAGGACGCCCAACTGACTTTGTTGTAACAATTCGTGAGTTAAAACCATCAATTGGTGCTGGATTTATTGTAGCATTAACAGGAACAATGTTAACAATGCCGGGTCTTCCGAAGAAACCAGCAGCTCTTCAAATGGACGTAAATGAAGATGGAAAAGCAGTAGGTTTATTCTAAAAGGTTGTATTTCTTCTCTTTTATCGGTAAACTATACGTACATCACGCAGCGCCTTTCGATGGAAAGGCGCTTGTTTTTTGGAGGAATATATGTTTGATCCAACTGCTTTTGAAAATTTAAAGGTTATTGTTGAGGGAGCTGTATATGATTTTGATTTGCATGGTGACATCATTGTAACTGACCGAAAAGATATAATGGATCTCGCATCGTTTAGTCGTACATATACCATTTCGTTTCAACTGAAAGAGTATATAGAGTCACTAGTAGAGGCAACATTTTTATTATCAGTTGATGCAAAAAATTTATCAGGTGAGATATTAGAGGTACCATATTTTGTACCTGGCTGTGAAATGAAGCTTTTCTTTGCATTTTCTTTGGAGCATCCGGAAAAAGATTGTCAAGAAATCGAAGCGTTGTTACAATCCATATGGGGAAAAGAACGAATGATTACGCAGCAAATTTCATACGAATATAATAAGCAAGCGATTTCATATCATAATAAGGTAGAAATTTTATTTCAAAAAGCGATTACAGAAGACCATGTTGATGATTTAATAGCTGTTATTTCTCATATGATAGAAACGATGCGAATAATACAACAATTTCTTCAAAAATAGATATAAAGGAGAAAAAGAAATGATAAAAGAGATGCAACCATTTTTGCTACAAGCTTGGGAGAAGGCTGGTTTTAAAGAGTTTACTGAAATCCAAAAGCAAGCTATTCCAACTATTCTAGAAGGACAAGATGTTATTGCTGAATCTCCAACTGGGACAGGTAAAACATTAGCGTATTTATTACCACTTTTACATAAAATTAATCCTGAAGTGAAACAACCTCAAGTTGTAATTTTAGCACCGACGCGTGAACTTGTGATGCAAATTCATGAAGAAGTGCAAAAGTTTACCGCAGGTACTGAAATTTCAGGTGCATCTTTAATAGGTGGTGCGGATATTAAGCGTCAAGTAGAGAAGTTAAAGAAACATCCGCGAGTAATCGTTGGATCACCTGGACGTATTTTAGAACTAATCCGCATGAAGAAATTGAAAATGCATGAAGTGAAAACAATTGTATTTGATGAGTTTGATCAAATTGTAAAACAAAAGATGATAGATGCTGTGTCTGATGTTATGAAATCGACAATGCGTGATCGTCAAGTCGTATTCTTCTCTGCAACAATGACAAAAGATGCAGAGGAAGTAGCGCGTGATTTTGCCGTTGAACCTCAAATGATTCGCGTAAAACGCACGGAAACGAAGAGCCTTGTTGAACATATGTATATCGTTTGTGAACGTCGTGAAAAAAATGATTTTATCCGTAAAATTATGCATAGTGGTGATGTAAAAGCAGTTGCCTTCTTAAATGATCCATTTCGATTAGATGAAATTGCTGAAAAATTGAAATTCCGTAAGATGAAAGCAGCAGCTCTTCATGCAGAAGCAAACAAACAAGAACGTGAAGCAACGATGCGAGCATTCCGTCAAGGAAAAGTAGAAATTTTATTAGCGACAGATATTGCGGCACGTGGATTAGATATTGATGATTTAACACATGTAATTCATTTAGAATTACCAGATACACTCGATCAATATATTCATCGTTCAGGACGTACAGGACGTATGGGTAAAGAAGGGACAGTCGTTTCGCTTGTAACACCGCAAGAAGAGAAGAAGTTACTTCAATTTGCGAAGAAGTTAGGTATTCAATTCAATAAGCAAGAAATGTTTAAAGGATCGTTTGTTGAATCGAAACCGAAAGCTCCAAAGAAAAAGAAACCTGCATTTAATGGGAAGAAGAAGCCTAGATAAATTGAAAAGCCGTGACTACGAATATTATGTAGTCACGGCTTTTTTTTATCAGGTAATACACAGTTGTTCTAAACAGAAAACACTTTTATGAAGAGAAGTTTCTATGTAACCAATGATTTGATTCATTGTAAATACTTGTAGAGGTTCATATAAATCTTGCTGTGGGTACAACATATCCTCAAAAACTAATGCTTTAAAAGAATGAATGTTTTCCTCGAGTACTTCTTCGATACCTACCAAATTCGCGTTCATACTCAAGGTATGAAATAGACTCTTATCTTTATCATAAGAATGTAGCAACTTTCCGTTTAAAAGCTTAAAGTCATGATGGTACAAAGAAAGGATATTAGGATCATGATCTATTCGATTTTTGAGCCAGGGGAGATAGAATCCTTGCAGCCATATATCATCAGCAATGAGGTGTGTATAGTATCCTAATATGAAAGGAAAATCTTTATATACTTTATATTTATTAAGAAATGCTTCATAATCAATTCTTCTTGTATAATTCTTTACTGTGCCTATATAAAAGTGCGATATTTCTTTTTCGTTTCTTGAATGAACTGCGTCTGCTGCAATTCCTCCGAGTAGGAAAGAAGTTTTGTCCTGAATCGCCAATTTTTTTGCAACCAAATTCGCTATAATTACATGCATAATTCTTGATCCCATGAGAAATACCTCCGTTAAAAAGAGAATCATATTATGTTGGCTGAACAGTTAATAGAACTTTTCCTGTACTTTGTCTACTTTCAACCCATTCGTGTGCTTTTCCTGCATCCTGAAGTGAAAAACGTTTTCCTATTTTAAGTTGTAAGCTACCAGTGCTTAAAAGAGGAAATATTTGCTCAGCAGTATGGCGGAGTAAATGAGGTCGTTTTTTTCGAGTTGTTCCAAAGCTAAAACCGAGAATAGATCGACAGCTTGCATGTAAATTTTTTGTTTGAAATGTTCCGATATCACCGCTTGCGTTTCCAAAATGGACAAGGCGGCCATAGAACGCAAGACATTGTAAGCTTCTCTCTGATACAGTACCAGAAATAGAATCCAATATAACGTCTGCACCTTCTCCATTTGTGAGTTCGTTTACTTTATGTACAAAATCTTCTTCCTTATAACAAATCACATGATCTGCCCCAGCTTCTAAAGCACTTTTCTTTTTTTCTTCATTTCCAACCGTTCCAATGACTTTTCCAGCACCCAAAATTTTAGCGAGTTGAATGGCAGTTGTGCCAATTCCTCCTGCAGCGGCATGGATAAGAACTGTTTCATCTTGTTGTAGTCTTGCAACATCTGCTAGAAGTTTATAGCTTGTAAAGGAAACAATCGGACAGGCTGCAGCTGTTTCAAAATCAATTTCATCTGGTAATGCAAAAGTAAGCTCTTCATCTGCTACAACATATTCAGCATAAGATCCGTTAAGTGGAAAAGCAATAACGCGTTGTCCCACTTTAATATTCGTTACTTTAGAACCAACTTGTTCTACGATTCCGGCAGCATCTATGCCGGGTATAAAAGGTAGATTTCCTGTTCCTTTCTTTCCGTATCGAGATTTTATATCGGCAAAGTTAACACTTGTTGCGACAACGCGAATTAGAACTTGCTTAGCGCTGATAGACGGTATGGCTATGTCTGTATACTTCATTACTTCAGGACCTCCAAATGCAGTTACAACAATGGCTTTCATGATATACCCTCCTATAAATAAATTCTATAATTTATTTTAAACGGCCATTATAAAATGGAAAATTATATAATAATTATCAAGAATTATAAGGAAGCATTATGAAACAGGTGCTATTAATAAATTTCCTATTAAAAATTTATTTCAAAAAAATCGAACGAAATTTTCTTTTCTTGCCAATATATAGTGTAAGACATAAGGAAGGAGGCATTGAGGATGGAGAAAGAAGCTGAATATGTTTATCTTATCAAGCAGACTTTATCAGGAAATCAAGAAGCGTACAGTGAACTATACGATAAAACGATTGAAGATGTGTATAAGACAGCCCATTTTTTGATAGAGGAAAAATCGGATATAGATGATGTCGTCCAAGAAATATATATGCAATTATATCAATCACTTAGTCAATTTGATCAGGAACGACCTTTTCGCCCATGGTTAATGGGTCTTGCTGTAAGACAAATTCATTCTTATAGGAGAAAGAGATGGATGCGTCTACGTATTGTGAAAAAAGCGGAAGAGCAGAAAAAACCAATTGAATTTGATTTTTCTAATGAAATCGTCAATAAGCTGTCAAATCAAGAACTTGTTACATTGATACATAAATTACCTTATAAACTGAAACAAGTTATTATACTTCGGTATTTACATGACTATTCTCAAGAAGAAGTAGCAAGTATTTTACATTTACCAATTGGAACGATTAAATCTAGAATCCATGCAGCCTTAAAGAAATTACGGCAAAAAGAGCGAGAGGGAAATATCTCATTAAAAGAAGTGGGGGAACTATAATGAATCTCGATTACCGAGTAAGAGCATCTTTGCAAGAAGAAACAAAAGGAATTGTACCATCACCTGAATTGAAAGAAAAAGTGATGAGTCAGATCAAAGCAAAACAAGGGGGAAAAACAATGAAAAAGCGTCTTATGACAGGTGTGTTAGCAGCGGCTTTACTTATTCCAACGAGCGCTTTTGCGTATCAATCTCTTTTGGCAGATGGTATTTATGGATCATTTGATAATGTAAAGAAACACTTTGCAAGTGCAACACTACAAGGTTATATGCGTTTAGATGCTAAGTTATCCCAAGCGAAAGGTGAAATCGGAGAAAAAGAGTATAAAGAGTTTACAACATTATTAAAAGTAATAACGAATGCAAAAATCGAATATGGAGACAAGAACGGTAATATTGATTACGATCAACTTTCTCAAGAGAAACAAGAGGAAATGACAAAGACTTTAATGGAGATTCAGCCGTATTTTGATAAGTTAAACGGAGAGAAATCGAGTAAAGAAGTGCTAACATCTGATGAGTATAAACAGTATATACATGCACTGATGACATATGAAAAAATGTTAGCGAAGAGTAAATCATCAGGCTCAGAAAAGATAGAACAAGTTCCTGAGGAATATAAAGCAGAATTTCAGCGAGCGCAAAGTTTTATGGATGATGTAAATGAAAAAGTACAAAAATAAGAATATTTTCTATAGAAAAAGAGTCCATGTTAAGAGATGGACTCTTTTGTGCTATAGCGATAAATATTTTCTTGTGAGCAGTAAGACTGTTTCTTCAAGGTAGTAAACTCTAAAAGAATCAAACCAATTGTAACGATCAGGTCAGTGGGAGATGAACAAACATTGATGGAAGTTTCACTTTATAGTCATCTTTGTTTGTTCCAGCTTTGTAAAATAATCAATAATTCCCATCGCACTAATTTCCATATCAAGTTTCAACAAATCATAAATAGAATGTGTTGTTGGAACACCTTTTTTCGTAAGATGCGATGACACTTTTTCTAACAGTAGAGTAGACAGTTGATGGCTTGCTTTTTCAAAGTTTTGTTCTTTTTTAAATACTTGCCTGCCAGTTTCGACAAATATATGGAGCCAATGTTCTAGCTCTGTGCAGACGTCAGAGACATGAGAAGAAGCACCATAATGACCGAAATAAATGTAATCGACATTCATATTTTGAATGAGGTCTTTTGAAGCTAACATAGCTTCAGGTTGAAACTGCGTAGGAGATGTTGTTGGTAAATAAAGTTCAACACCTAGCTCAGCTAATTGACGGTAGTAAATACCAATCGTATCGCCTGTAAATATACCATTTGTTAAGGAATCGTGAATACTAATATGATGTTTCGCATGGCCAGGCGTATCATAGAAGGTAAGCGTTCGATTTTCTGCGATTTGCAGTGTTTCACCATTTTGTACGATATGAACGCGTTCTTCTGGGATAGGCAAAATCGGATGAAAGAGTTTTTCAAATGAATCTCCATACACAGCTTTTGCGCCTTGAATGAGTTTTGTCGGATTAACCATGTGACGAGCGCCTCGAGAGTGAACGAATAGCGTTGCATTAGGACATTTTTCCATCATAATACCAGCAGCACCAGCATGGTCAAGATGAACGTGCGTGACAATAATATTTTTAATATCGACAAGCTGTATATTTAATTGTTGTAATCCATCTAATAGATAAGGAAGAGAAGGTGCAGCGCACGTTTCAATTACAGTGATCTCATCACCGAGTAAGATGTATGTACCTGTACGTTGTTCATGTTGTAAGTCGTGATCGTCGATGATATATAACTGTGAAGATATTTTCTCTACTTTGTTCAAACTTATCACTCCTTGTAATTTACTATTCTTTTATTATAAAAGAATAGGCAGAAAACGAAACATCGTTTTCTGCCTTTATGTAATGCGTTTAGTTATTTTGTTGTTTACTAAGAGACATAATAAAGTAGCCAACAAGACCACCAATTGCTGGAACAGTAATCATTCCCGCTAGTCTAAAGTATTTGCTTAAGAAAATACCATTAACATCCATAAACCATCCTACGACAAGTAACATCATCATGTATAATACGAAATAAAATTCGCGATTAGAAAGTTTTTCACGTTGTGCAGTTTTCATTGTCAACACCATCCCTATTTTTAATAATAGAATTGAAAATGTCACAATTTAGAAGATAAACCGTCACATTTTGTTCACATTTTTATTGTAAAACTTTCCAAGTAAAATGTCTAGTGAATTGTGTCGATTTTTTGAACGAAAGTAAAGCGTTCTCATTAGACAATATATACATTGCATTTTATGATAGACATAAGCGATTGTATGAGATTAAGGAGGTAATACATATGACAATTTATGATTTTTCTGCTAAAACAATAACAGGAGAAGAGAAATCGTTACGTGAGTATGAAGGAAAAGTAGTATTAATTGTGAATGTTGCCAGCAAATGCGGCTTTACACCGCAATATAAAGGATTGCAAGCTTTATATGAAAAATATAAAGAGCAAGGTTTTGAAATACTGGGATTCCCATGTAATCAATTTGGAGGCCAAGAGCCAGGAATAGCAGAAGAAATTACGAGTTTTTGTGAACTAAATTATGGTGTGACGTTCCCGATGTTTGCAAAGATAGATGTAAAAGGGGATAACATGCATCCGTTATTTCACTATTTAACGGAGCAGGCGCCAGGACTATTAGGAATGAAAGCGGTAAAGTGGAATTTCACAAAATTTTTAGTGGGACGTGATGGCAAGGTAGTGAAGCGTTTTGCACCCAAGACGAAACCAGAACAGCTAGAAAAGGAGATTGAAAAGGAACTATAAAGAAAAGAGGCTGATATAGAAGAGCCTCTTTTTTTGTTAGCTACTTTTAAAAATAAAGATAGCAGAGAAGAGTTTCCATTGATAGGTGCATTCAAAAATAATATAGTAGTATAAGGATGCGGGAGGAGAATAGCTTGAGAAAATTTATTTTTACTATAGGATGTTTATTTATTATGTTATCCGGTTGCAGCACCAGTAATTATGATGCACATGTTGATGCGGGCATGAAAGCATTAAAAGATGAGAAGTATAGTGATGCAATTATGTGGTTTGAAAAAGCGAATCAAGAAAAGTCTACGGATGAAACAAAAAATTATATGAAGGTTGCAAAATGGATGGAATCCGGAGCTTCTGCATTAAAAGATGGCGATTATAAACAAACAATTGAAAAGGCAAATCAGGTAATAGATATGAAAAAAGACGCGTCACTTGAAAAAGCTGTAGAGTCAAATGCTGAAGAAATGTTGCAGAAGGCGAAAGATATAGAGAAAAAAGAAGAAGCGAGAGATGAAAAGAGAAAGAAAATAGAGGAGGATGGTATTGATAAAGCAATTAAAGTGGTAGATAGTGTTGACAAAGTAAGAGAAAAACAGAAGGAGATTGGAGAATCTTTAGATAAAGCTGAAAAAGCAAAGGAAAAAATAGAAGAAAAGAAAAACTGATATGCAGAAACATTGAAGACGCAAGAAACAAAGAATAAACCAAATGATTAATCATTCGGTTTATATGTTCATTGCGATTTTCCATAAGGACGCTAACAGTTAGAAAGAAAAATTGAAGGAATTATAGTGAAATAAAGGCTCAAATAGAAGAATTTTTTTTATTAATTTTATAAAAAAAAAAGAAAAAGTTCACACGAAATACAAAAGTATTCGATACAATGACTCGGTGAGAAAGAAGCCATAAATACATGAAAAAATATTCTATGTGTTCATTCAACAAATGTTCTAGTCAGAAAGGAAGAGAGAGATGAAGGAAGCGTTAAAAAATCAGTTTCAAAATATGCGTTTTATTTTGTTAACCGCTATTTTGATATGGTTGAAAACATATATTGTTACGCGATTTAGTTTTGATTTGAAGTTAGAATCTGCGACGCAAGAATGGATTCTTTTTATTAGTCCGTTAGCATCTTCTTTAGTGTTAATTGGGCTTGCATTATTTGCGAAGGGACCAAAAAGAAATTATATAGCTATCATTATTAACCTTATTATGACCATTATCCTCATTGGTAATGTAATGTTTTATGGTTTTTATAATGATTTTGTTACACTTCCAGTGTTAATGCAAACGTCGAATATGGACGGATTAGGAACTAGTGTAAAAGCTTTGTTCAACATTAAGTTTTTATTAATGTTTGCGGATATTATCATTTTATTTTACCTTGCTAAAAAGAAGCCTAAATTTGCAAAAACAGAGCGTATTTCTGGTTCTATGAAGGCACTATACTTTTTAATCAGTATAGCTATTTTCATGGTAAACCTTGGTTTTGCAGAAAAGGAACGTCCTGAATTATTAACTCGTTCATTTGACCGCGTTATGCTTGTGAAAAATCTTGGGTTATATGTTCATCAGTTTTACGATTTAGGATTGCAAGCAAAGACAAGCTCACAAAAAGTATTTGCTGATGGAAGTAAAATTCAAGAAGCAGAGAATTATATGAAAACAGTGGAGACAAAACCTGATCCAAATATGTTTGGTATGGCAAAAGGAAAGAACGTTATTGTTGTTTCTTTAGAATCAACGCAGTCCTTTTTAATTGATTCGAAAGTAAATGGACAAGAAGTTACACCTTTCTTAAACCAATTTAAAAAAGAAAGTTATTATTTTGAAAACTTTTATCATCAGACAGGACAAGGGAAAACATCGGATGCAGAGTTTATGATTGATAACTCATTATATCCGTTAGATCGCGGTTCTGTATTCTTTACGAATGCTGGAAATGAGTATATGGCAACTCCAGAAATTTTGCATGAACAAGGCTACTATACATCTGTATTCCATGCGAATAATGCTACGTTCTGGAATCGTAATATGATGTATCCGTCCTTAGGATATGATCGTTTCTATAATGAATTGGATTATAAAATTACACCAGAGAATAAAATAGGATGGGGATTGAAAGATAAAGACTTCTTTGATCAATCTGTGGATAAGTTACAACAAATCAAACAGCCGTTCTATTCTCGTTTTATCACGTTAACGAACCATTTTCCATTTACGTATGATAACAGTATAAAAATGATTGAACCATTTAATTCAGGTGACGAAACATTAGATAATTATTTTGTCACAGCGCGCTATGAAGATGAAGCTTTAAAAGAATTTATTCAACGTTTAAAAGACACTGGCTTATATGATAACTCAGTTATCGTCTTTTACGGTGATCACTATGGTATTTCAGACAACCATAATCGTGCGATGGCACAATATTTAGGGAAAAATGAAATTACTTCGTATGATCACATGCAGTTACAACGTACACCATTATTTATTCATGTTCCAGGTCAAACAGAAGGAAAAACAATGACTGCTCCTGCTGGTGAAGTAGACGTGAAACCAACGATTCTTCACTTATTAGGAGTTGATACTTCTAATGATATTGAGTTTGGTCATGATTTATTTTCACCAGATCGAAAACCGTTCGTTGTAGAACGTGATGGAAGCTTTATTACAGACAAATATATTTATTACAATAACACATTCTACGATCGTCTAAATGGTCAAGTCGTTCAAGTACCACAACAAGAGGCGAAATCACTTATTGATCGAGCACAGTCAGAATTGAAAATGTCCGATAATATTATTCAAGGTGACTTGTTACGTTTCTCAGATGCGGCGACTAAAGTGAAATCAGGAACAATTAAAACAGCTATTAAAGATGATCAGAAGAAATAATGAAAAACCCGGTGCCTGAGAAAGGCAACGGGTTTTTGCTATATCTGTTAATTATATTGTGTAGAAAAATAAAAAGCACCAAAATCTCCTTATAACAAGGTCGCTTGGTACTTATTTTGTTTGTATGTTTTACTAGACGGACAATTTTAAAACTGTTCATTTTTCTCCCAAGATTCTACAATATGATGAGCAACTGTCGGGTTCATACCGCGACCGATTAAGTACGTGATAGCAGCAACTTCAGTCATGGCATGTGGCACGGAAGTATATTTTGCTTCCTTTACACCGTAGTCTACCCAAGGTTTTACGAGGTTTAATACAGGTTGTTTTAAGTGGTGATATTGTAAAGCATATTGTTGGATTTGTTGTTGTGTTGGTTCTGTTGGCATTGTAGGGTCGGATTGAGGGACACGTGGATCATAGTAATACGGTTGGTATGGTTGTTGCTCATAGTTTGATGGATAGTATGGTTGTTGTGTTGGTTCTGTTGGCATTGTAGGGTCGGATTGAGGGACACGTGGATCATAGTAATACGGTTGGTGTGGCTGTTGTTCATAGTTTGGTTGATAGGATGGTTGCTGTGGATAGGGCTGTTGCGGGTTATAAAACATTTTTTTTCCTCCTTCATGATACTAAGTACAACATATACTATGGGCGGACAAGAAAATATGTGATGAAAAAATGAGGGCGTGTTACAATAATGAATTGGGTGAAGATATTATGAAAAAACAAGAACAAATTGAAAAAACGATTACATTTGTAAAAGGCATATTAGAAAAAGATGCAAGCGGACACGACTGGTATCATATTGAACGTGTACATAAATTAGCGATTGCATTATCTGAAAAGGAAGGTGGAAATCGCTTCATTATTGAAATGGCAGCTTTGCTTCATGACGTCGCAGACGAGAAGTTAAATGAAAGCGAAGAAGCCGGTATGAAAAAAGTAACAGATTGGCTTGAACAATTAGAGATTATACAAGAGGATGTAGATCATATTGTTCATATTATCACCAACATGTCTTATAAAGGTGGACATGGTGGAACGGTAGCGACGTTAGAGGGGAAGATTGTTCAAGATGCAGACCGTCTTGATGCACTTGGAGCAATTGGGATTGCCCGGACATTTGCTTATGGAGGGGCAAAGGGACGTTTAATGTATGATCCGAAAATTCCGCCGCGTGAAGCGATGACGAAGGAAGAATATCGAAAAAGTGATGAACCATCGTTAAATCATTTTTATGAAAAACTACTAAAATTGAAAGATTTAATGAATACAGCTGCAGCGAAAGAAGAAGCAGAAGAGCGTCACTGCTATATGGAGCAATTTATTGATCAATTTATGAAAGAGTGGAATGCACAAATATGAGAATGTTAACAGTCGAAAATGTATCTAAATCATATGGAGATAAACCATTATTTAATGGTCTATCTTTTAGTATTGCAGAGGGGCAGCGCGCTGGTATTATCGGTGTAAATGGAACTGGTAAATCAACGTTATTAAAGATTATTGCAGGTGTAGAAATTCCAGATACAGGAGAAATGACACATACGCGTGGTTATACGATTAGTTATTTATCCCAGCAACCAGATTTTAAAGAAAATTTAACTGTACTTGAGCAAGTGTTCCATGGCGATACACCGTTAATTCGTCTTCTTCGTGAGTATGAACAGACATTATTGAACTTAGAAAAAAATCCAACAAATGAAAAAGCGCAAGAAGCATTATTTGCAGTGCAGCAGCGTATGGATGCAATGAATGCTTGGGAAGCAAATGCAAACGCAAAATCGTTGTTAACGAAGCTTGGTATTACTGATTTTTCTGCGGCAGTAGGAAATTTATCAGGCGGACAGAAAAAACGTGTTGCGATGGCGCAATGTTTTATTCAAACACCAGATTTATTAATTTTAGATGAGCCGACGAACCATCTCGATCATGAAACAGTAGAATGGCTAGAAGAATATTTATCACGATATACAGGTTCTGTTTTACTTGTTACACACGATCGTTATTTCTTAGATCGTGTAACGAACCGTATTTTTGAATTAGATAATGGTAAGTTGTATAGCTATGAAGGAAATTACGGTGCCTTTTTAGAAGCGAAAGCACTTCGAGAAGAACAAGAAATGGCACAGGAAGCAAAGCGTCAAAACTTATATCGTCGTGAACTTGCATGGATTCGCCGCGGTGCGAAGGCGCGATCTACGAAGCAAAAGGCACGTATTCAGCGCTTTGATGAATTGCAAAAGCAAGAAGGGCCAACAGCAAAACAAAACGTTGATATTGCGCTTGGAGGCAGCCGATTAGGAAAGAAAGTACTTGAACTGAAAGATGTGACAAAAACATTTGGGGATAAAACAGTTCTCCGCAATTTCCAATATATTGTGAAACCGGGAGATCGTATTGGTATTATCGGTGCCAATGGTAGTGGGAAGTCTTCTCTATTAAATATGCTAGCTGGTAAAATTACACCAGACAGCGGTGAGATTGAAGTTGGACAAACGGTAAAAATTGCATATTATACGCAAGAAAATGAAGATATGAACTTAAATCAGCGTATGATTGAGTATATTAAGGAAGCAGCTGAAGTTGTTCATACGACTGATGGAAAAACAATTAGTGCTTCGCAAATGCTAGAACGTTTCTTATTTGAGCCGCATACACATGGTACACCGCTTAATAAATTATCAGGCGGTGAAAGAAGAAGGTTGTATTTATTACGCATTTTAATGGGAGAACCAAACGTTTTACTTCTAGATGAGCCGACTAACGATTTAGACACGCAAACGTTAACTGTGCTAGAAGATTATTTAGAAGAGTTTCCAGGTGTTGTGCTTACTGTGTCGCATGATCGATACTTCCTTGATAAAATTGCAGAAGAACTGTTTGTTTTTGAAGGTAATGGTCATGTTCGCATCTTCTTTGGCAGTTATAGCGATTATTTAGATGAGAAAAAAGCACAAGAAGCACTGTTAAAAGTAGAAGTGCAGAAGGAAAAGAAAGTAGAAGAAGCTCCAAAGCAGCAAAGAAAACGTAAACTTTCCTATAATGAACAGCGCGAATGGGAAACGATTGAGGATAAGATTGCAGAACTAGAAGCGAAAATTGAAAGTATTGCAGAAGAATTGGAGAAAGTTGGTGCTGATTATACGAAAGCTCAGCAGCTTTCTGAAGAGCAGCAACAAACAGAAGAAGAATTAGAGCAAACAATGGAGCGTTGGAGTGAACTATCTGACATTGTAGAAGGTTTAAAATAAGAACAAGCTGCATATCTTGAAATATAAAGGGAAAATATTTACACTATTGGTAGAACCTATTTTAGGAGGGAAATCATGCGAACATCCAATCCAATGTTAAAGAAAGAGGCGTTTCGAAAAGAGGGCGTAAGTACTTCAGCGATGACAATCGGTGGTACAGTTGGTAAAACGTTTATTATGCTTATATTGTTATTAGGAACGTCTGTGTACGCATACATGCAGATGATAGAAAATAAGATGCAACTACCAGTATTAATTGGTGCTTTAATTATAGCGGCAATTGTAGCGTTTGCTTCGGCATTTGTACCGCGTATTTCACCAATTACAGCACCAATTTATGCAGCGGTGGAAGGAATAGTGTTAGGAAGTATTTCTGCTGTATATACAATGCGCTTTGGTGATTATATTATTTTACACGCAGTGTTATTAACTATTTCTATTTTACTAGCAATGTTAGTGTTATATGCAACACGTGTTGTGAAAGTGACAGATAAGTTCCGTACAGGTGTTATGGCAGCAACGTTTGGGATTGCGATTATGTATTTAATCGTTTTAGTTCTACAACTATTTGGCGTGCCAGTGCCATTCTTACATCAAGGTGGAACAATTGGCATAATTGTTAGTGCAGTTGTAATCGTCGTTGCTGCATTAAACTTAATGTTAGACTTTGATTTCATTGAAGGTGGTGCGCGCGGCGGTGCTCCGAAGTATATGGAATGGTACGGCGCATTAGGATTAATGATGACATTAGTTTGGTTATACCTAGAAATTTTACGCTTCGTTTCTTACTTTGTAAAAAATGATTAAAATGTGAAATCCTGCATGTTTGTATCATGCAGGATTTCTTTTTGTTTTTTTATAGAGACAAAAATGAGTTTTTTATAAAAAAAATATCTTTTTACGTTTTTTACGGTACTCTTCTTTTTTTCTACAATAAAGAAAAAAAGAAGAGGTGAAATGAATCGTATGATGAATCGAGTTGTATTAATCGGTAGATTAACAAAAGATCCAGAATTATATTATACAAAGCAAGGGATTGCTTATGCGCGTCTTTGTGTGGCAGTAAATAGAGGGTTTCGTAACAGTTTAGGAGAGCAGCAAGCAGATTTCATTAACTGCATGATTTGGCGGAAATCGGCGGAAAATGTAACGATATACTGCAAAAAAGGAGCACTTGTTGGTATAACCGGACATATTCATACGAGTCAATACAATAATGAGAGCGGAAAAAGAATATATAAGACAGAAGTTGTTATTGAAAGAATTACTTTTTTAGAGAAGAAAAAAGAGCAAGCACCTCAGTAGGAGTCTTATTTCAGAACATGTTACAATACAACTAAGAACAGCAATAAAGGAGAGACAATATTCGTGAAGATTAAAGGGATTGAACCGACACCAAGTCCAAATACAATGAAAGTTATTTTAAATGAAGTGTTACCATCAGGAGCGCGTAATAACTATACACGTACTAATATGGGAGAAGCTCCGGAAAGAGTGCAGCAAATTTTACAAATTGAAGGTATTAAAGGTGTGTATCATGTTGCGGACTTTTTAGCGGTAGAGCGTAATGCAAAATATGATTGGAAACATATTTTACAGCAAGTACGTGCTGTATTTGGGGAAGAAGTAGCAACAGAAAGTGAAAAAGAAGCCAATGCGCATTTTGGGGAAGTAAAAGTATTTATTCAAATGTTCTTTACTATTCCTATGCAAGTGAAGTTAACAGATGGTACAACAGAGGAACGAGTTGGATTGCCAGATCGCTTTAAAGAAGCAATTATGAAAGTACAGATGTCTGCGCCAAATGTTGTGAAAGAACGTAAGTGGGTTGAGCAAAGTACACGCTACGGTGACTTTGAAGACATTGGGAAAGAAGTTGTGGAAGAGATTGTTGCGGCATATCCAGCTGATCGTGTAGATGCGATTGTACAAGAATTATTACAGCAAGCAGGAGCGAAAGAAGTAACGATTACAAAACGTCAGCCATATAAAGTAACAGAGGAAATGATGAATGATTCTGATTGGACAAAACGTTATGCGGCACTTGAACAAATGGATCCAACAGAAGAAGATATTCCTGTACTGAAGAAAGCGTTAGAAGATGAAAAAGTATCGATTCGCCGCTTAGCAACTGCTTATTTAGGAATGGTAAAAGGTGATGCCGTATTACCTTTACTGTATAAGGCATTATTAGATAGGTCAGTAAGTGTGCGCCGTACAGCGGGTGACTGTTTATCAGATATTGGTGATCCTGCTGCTATGTTCGTCATGATCAAAGCATTAAAAGATCCAAGTAAACTTGTACGCTGGCGCGCGGCAATGTTTTTATTTGAAATTGGTGATGAAAGCGCAGTTCCGGCACTTCGTATAGCGCAGGAAGATCCAGAATTTGAGGTAGCGATGCAAGCTCGTTTAGCTCTTGAACGTATTGAAGGTGGAGAAGAAGCAAAAGGTTCTGTTTGGAAGCAAATGACGGAGTATCGAAAAGGGGAATAATAGCCATGCTTGTTTTTTATGATAGCTGGTGCCCAATGTGTACAAAGGTTGCAAATCGAACGAAAGAACTAGATAAAAAGGGGAAAATCAAATTTGTCTCTTTTCGCGAAGAAGAAATTGTCCAGGAATATTGCTTATCAGAAGAGATGCAGCAAAATATGGAGAAACAGCTATATATTTATAAAGATAGTCGTTGGTATAAAGGCATTAAAAGTGTAGATGTTTTAGCAAAAGCAATTCCTGCATACTGGGCAATTGTCCCTTTTATTAAATTATCGATTCTGTTTGGATTTGGTCATTTTTTATATGATTATATTGCAACAAAAAGAAAAATTGTCCCCGTTGGACATTGTAAAAATGGGGTTTGCGAACTTCCGAAGGAAAAATAAGAAAGTCATTATGTTTCTTTTGCGTCTATTATTAGAGCGTGATATGATAAATCTGGAATGAAAGTTGAAGGAGAGATAAGTAACATGACAAATGCATACGAAGAATACATGCGTCAAATGGTAATTCCAATGCGCCAAGAGTTAGTACGCGCGGGATTTAAAGAATTAGCGACAGCAGAAGAAGTACAAGAATACATGGAAAATACAGAAGGGACAACATTAGTTGTTGTAAACTCTGTTTGTGGTTGTGCGGCAGGTTTAGCACGCCCATCAGCTGGTCAAGCGGTTGTACGTTCTGAAAAGCAACCTGACAATCTTGTAACTGTATTTGCAGGTCAAGATAAAGAAGCAACAGCAATGATGCGCTCTTACTTTGATGATATCCCGCCATCTTCACCATCTATGGCACTATTAAAAGGTAAAGAAGTTGTTCACTTTATTCACCGTCATGAAATTGAAGGTGCAACAATGGAAGAGATTATTAATAACTTAGAACAAGCTTTTGAAAAGCATTGCTAAAAAGGGAGAGATTTTCTCCCTTTTTCTTTGTAATGAGGTGACAGAATGATTGTAACGACAGCAGGACGAACAAATAAAGAAATGACTGCATATGCTGAAAAAATAGCAACGGATTTGCAAATTTCTTTTCTTGTGAGAAATGATCGTCCTATTTATGAATTACATGAGCAATATAAACAAGATGTACTTGTTGTTGGGAAAAATCGATTAGCGATTTACCCGCAAGGAACGGAAGAATCGTTCTTTTTTCATCCAAATTCAGCAATGTTTCGTGTGAAGCGATTAATGCGCGGTGAACATGATCCATTTCTACAAGCCGCGAAGCTAGAAGAAGGGATGATGGTATTAGATTGCACACTTGGTATGGCATCTGATAGCATTGTGGCAAGTTATGCTGTAGGAGAAGCGGGACAAGTCACTGGATTAGAAGGCAACCGCTATATGGCATATTTGATTGAAAAAGGTCTTCAACAGTGGGATGCAGGTGTAACAGAAATTAACGAAGCAATGCAGCGAATTACAGTAAAGCATACGGAGCATTTATCTTTTTTGCAACAATGTGCAGATCATAGCTACGATGTAGTATATTTAGATCCGATGTTTGAAGAAACAGTATTAGAATCAGACGGTATTCGTGGTTTAAAACATTTTGCATTGTACAACGATATTACGGATGAGACAATTAAAGAGGCTAAGCGTGTAGCGCGAAAACGGGTTGTGTTAAAAGACCATTTTCGTAGTACGCGTTTTGAAAAACATAACTTTTTTGTATATAAACGAAAAAGCTCTAAATTTCATTTTGGTGTAATTGAAACTTGCTAATTGTCAGATAATATGTATAATGGACTATAATCAATTGCATAGAAAATCTTGGATGAAGAGAGTAATTATTTTCAGAAGCGATAGCGAGCTAGGGATGGTGAAAGCCTAGTGCAGAGAAAATAATGAAGCGCACTTCGGAGATGCTGCTTGAACGGTGTAGTAGAGTAAGCCGGGGCTCCCTAACCTCGTTATAAACGGGAAAGTGGTTCATGATGAACAACAAGGGTGGTACCACGGGTGTAAACTCGTCTCTTTTTTAGAAAAGAGGCGAGTTTTTTTATTGATAAAAAGGAGGAAGATACTGATGGAATATAAAATGAAGTTTGCACAGCATGTATTCGATGTATTAGAACCAAGTTTATCATTACAACAAATTGCCGCTTTAATTGAAACACCAAAGCAAGATGAATTTGGAGATGCAGCCTTTCCTTGTTTCACATTGGCAAAACAATATAAAAAAGCACCAGCAGTTATTGCGCAGGAACTAGCAGATAAATTATCTCACCCATTTTTTACAAAAGTAGAAGCGGTTGGACCATATGTAAATGTGTTCTTCGATCGTCAAACTGTAAGTAATGAAGTGTTAAATGCAATACTAGACGAAAAAGAAGAATATGGGCAGTTGCACTTTGGGCAAGAAAAAACAGTTGTAATTGATTATTCATCTCCTAATATAGCTAAGCCATTTTCGATGGGGCATTTACGTTCTACAATGATTGGAAATGCATTAAAACATATATGTGAAAAGTGTGGTTACGAAGTCGTTGGCATTAACTACGTCGGTGACTGGGGAACGCAGTTTGGGAAACTTATTACCGCCTATAAAAAATGGGGCGATGAAGAACTTGTCAAAGAAGATCCGATTCGTGAGCTATTTAAGTTATATGTACGTTTTCATGAAGAAGTAAAAGAATATCCAGAGTTAGAGGAAGAAGGACGTGCTTGGTTTAAAAAGTTAGAAGATGAAAACCAAGAAGCGGTATATTTATGGAATTGGTTTCGTCATGAATCTTTAAAAGAGTTCTCTCGTATTTACGAACTGCTTGGCGTAGAATTCTCGAATTTTCAAGGCGAGGCATTTTATAATGATAAGATGGATGATCTCGTTTCGCTTCTAGAAGAACATCGTTTACTAGAAGAATCAGATGGAGCACAAGTGGTCAATTTAGAAGCAGAAGGAATGCCGCCATGTTTAATTAAAAAGTCAGATGGTGCTACTATTTATGCAACGCGTGATTTAACAGCTGCATTATATCGTCAAAACACGTATGCATTTGATAAAGCACTGTATGTCGTTGGGGAAGAACAAAGTTTGCATTTTTCACAATTTTTCACTGTACTAAAGAAATTAGGATTTGAGTGGGTAGAAGGCATGTCGCACGTTCCATTCGGACTTATTTTAAAAGATGGTAAGAAAATGTCTACTCGTAAAGGAAGAGTTGTTTTATTAGAAGAAGTGCTAGAAGAAGCAATTACGCTAGCAAAGCAAAATATTGAAGAGAAAAATCCTAACTTAAAGAAAAAAGATGAAGTAGCAAAGCAAGTCGGTGTTGGCGCAATTATTTTCCACGATTTGAAAAACGAACGCATGCATAACATCGAATTTTCACTTGAAAATATGTTGAAATTTGAAGGAGAAACAGGACCATACGTACAATACACACATGCCCGTACTTGTTCGCTATTGAAAAAAAGCGATATAGATATTGAGAAACAAGAATTACAGTTAACAGATGATATAAGCTGGACAGTGATAAAATTGTTAAATCGCTTTCCGCAAGTCATTGAAACAGCTTTTGTAAAATACGAGCCATCTCAGATTGCAAAATATTTACTAGACGTGGCGCAGGCGTTTAATAAATATTATGGTAACATTCGTATTTTAGAAGAAAATGCAGAGAAAGAAAGTCGACTTGCACTCGTATATGCGGTGGAAATTGTATTAAAAGAAGGTTTACGTTTGCTTGGGATGGAAGCGCCTGAGGAGATGTAGAGGATGTGAAAGAGAAGGGAATTGTGACAAGTGACAAGTATTAATGTTACTATCATAAAATTTACAAGTATCAGTGTTACTATAACGGAATTTACAAGTATTAATGTTACTAATGAATGAAAAAAGATATTTGAATAAAAATAATTTATTTTAAATAAAAATACATTAAAATAACAAAGTACTACTATGATGATTTCGCTTTTCTTGTTGTTGTTTGACCATTTTATGTAATACTTTTAAGATGTGGTTTGCTTAAGATTTTATTATTGTTAATATAAACAAACTAAATACCAAAATTCTCTCCTTATGTAAATAACTCTTCGTACGCTTTATTACCAAACGCATGAGGAGAGTTTTTAAATTTTCTTTTAATACCATACAGTTATTTTGGTAGTAAGCGTCAAACATTCCCCACCTACAATTTGTAAATAACCCATGAGATAATCTCCGTACATACTACATGTGGAGGTTTTTTTTATGAAAAGACACCTATTAAAGAAAGAATGGGAAACTAATATTCAAGACTATAAAAACAGCGGATTATCAAAAGTTGCCTGGTGTCAGAAACAGAACCTACCGGTTCATCGGCTATATTACTGGCTAAACAAATTATCACCTGAAACGGAAGATCAAAATAAAAATGAGCGTGTGAATTGGATTTCTATGAATGTCCCTGTCGTAGAAGAAAACATACATGCCACCATTCGAATTCACATGCAAGAAGCCACTATTGAGTTAGATGTGCCTTTTACTCCACAAGTGCTCCTACAAGTGATACAGACGGTGAAACAACAATGATATCCGAAATCGCAATTGAAAAAGTATATCTTGCACAAGGGGCAACAGATTTACGTAAATCAATTGATGGACTAGCAGCTATTGTAAAGGAAGA
The DNA here is from genome assembly GCF_037104695.1 of Bacillus yunxiaonensis. Taxonomy (NCBI): domain Bacteria; kingdom Bacillati; phylum Bacillota; class Bacilli; order Caryophanales; family Bacillaceae; genus Bacillus; species Bacillus yunxiaonensis. The sequence continues at coordinate 108,105 of NZ_JBAWSV010000001.1, forward strand.
ATTTGAGTTAGACCCTTTTTCTTCTTGTTTATTTGTTTTTTGTAATCGCTCACGCGATAAACTAAAAATTCTTGTTTGGGAACATAATGGTTTCTGGTTGCACTATCGCAGATTGGAAAAGGGAACGTTTTACTGGTCAACTGGTCATCGGGGTGTGCCACTTACCATATCAAGACGACAATTGAGATGGCTTCTTGATGGATTTGCTTTTCAACAAAAACAAGGTCATCAAGCCGTACATGCGAGAACCATTCTATAAAAATCATATATGAAAAAGGAATTTGGATGATTTTATCGAATGGATTTATCTATGAAAACAACACTCTCACATTCAAAACAACCCACAATTGAATCACTTCAAGCTCAAGTAGAGGAACTCACGGAAAAAGTGAAATGGTATGAAGAACAATTTCGTCTTAGTCAACAAAAACGGTTTGGTACGTCTAGCGAAAAAACACCTAATAATCAACTCGCTTTAGAACTGTTTAATGAGGCTGAGAAAGAAAGTGACTCTGAAACCCCTGAATCAGCTGTTGAAACAATCATCTATAGTCGTAAGAAGAAACGCGGTCATAGGGATGAGTCTGTCCAAAACCTTCCGGTTGAAACGATTGAATATCGTTTACTTGATATGGAACAGGTTTGTTTGTGCTGTGGTGGTGCTTTGCATGAGATGAGTGTAGAAGTCCGTAAGGAACTGACGATTGTCCCTGCGGAAGTAAAGGTGACGGAACATAAGAGGTATGTATACGCTTGTCGTAAGTGTGAATTAGATGAGGTATCTACACCGATTGTGACGGCTAAGATGCCAGCCCCTGCCTTTCCTAAAAGTATCGCTTCCCCATCGATTATGGCGTATATCATGACACAAAAATATGTAGAAGGATTGCCTCTTTATCGTCAGGAAAAGCATTTTGAACGAATGGGAATTTTCTTATCACGACAAACGATGGGAAATTGGTTATTATATGGGGCGGATCGATGGTTAGTGGCTTTGTATGAAAGGATGCATGAACATTTACTTACTCGAACCATTCTTCATGCGGACGAAACAACCTTCCAAGTCTTACGCGTACCTGGTCGAGCCGCAACAACCAAGTCCTATCTGTGGTTATATCGTACAGGACGAGAGGATATCCCTATTGTCCTCTATGACTATCAACCTACAAGAGCAGGCGAACATCCGAAACGTTTTTTAACTGGTTTTGAAGGATATTTACAGGTAGATGGATATAGTGGTTATCATCAAGTACCGGATGTCACCCTTATCGGATGTTGGGCGCATGCGAGACGAAAGTTTGATGAAGCCTTAAAGGCTTTACCTGATTCACAGAAGGGGAAAAAAGTGAAGGCGAGCGAAGGTTTACACTTCTGTAATCAACTCTATTCGATTGAAAGGAAGCTCAGACATGTCAACCCTACCGAGCGATATGAGCAGAGACTGAAAAAAAGCAGGCCCATTCTGGACCTTTTTTCAGCATGGCTTCATGAACAGAAAGATCGTGTTTTACCAAAAAGTGCGCTAGGCAAAGCCATCACTTATTGTTTGAATCAATGGAATCATCTTGAAGCTTTTTTATTAGACGGTCGTTTAGAAATCGATAACAACAGAAGTGAACGTTCTATTAAACCGTTTGTAATCGGGAGAAAAAATTGGATGTTCTCAAATACACCGCGAGGTGCCAGAGGAAGTGCCATCATGTATAGTGTGGTGGAAACTGCAAAAGAGAATGGTTTAAGTCCTTATCATTATCTTCGTTATTTATTTGAAACACTTCCCAACATCGATTTAAACAATAAAGAGGAAATGGATAAAATCTTGCCGTGGTCAGCGGATTTACCATCTAGCTGTAGAGTGCCGAAAAAAGTGAAGTAAACAAAAAATAACTCCAAAATCAACTTTTATTGTATATTTTGGAGTTACTTTACGTTTACTTTTAAACTTCCATTTCTCGTACAATTTGGACAGAAAATTATAAAGAAAAAGCTCCCCCTGCATATAAGGGATAAGCTTATTTTACAAAGAAAACAGCTCTTGCATCTCTTCAATAAATAATTGGACTGCAAAAATCATTTTTTTTTACAAAAATCTTATAGAAATGAGCCTTTAAAACTGCCCATTCTTTTCCCAAGATTCGACGATGTAATGTGCCAGTTGTTGGTCGTAGCCTTTTCCAATTAAGAACATGATTGCAGCTAATTCAGTCATAGCGTGGGGAATGGGATTGTGTTGAGTTTCTTGAATTCCATACTGTACCCAAGGTCTAACAATTTGTAGAACTGGATCTTTTAAATAAAGATAGTGAGTACCCACAGCATGTTGAATTTGCTGTGGAGTGGGTTCTTGAGGGATATATTGCTGCTGGCGTAAATTAGGATGCTGAGCTTGTTGAGTGTGTTGTGTATCATTCGGATATTGTGGGTATTGCTGATTAAAACGAGGATCATTCGGCATTTGAGAATTAGTATACATGAATTTCCTCCTTTTATTTGCTATATATACATTATATTAATGTACATAAAAAGTTATGTTGAGAAATAGATAATTCCCCTCCAGGATGCTCCCTTTCCATGGGGAAATGCGATGATTCCTTTAATGAAGGGACAGCTAGACCTATTTCTCTCCAAACTTGTGGTTCTAGCTCTCGAGTTCGACATTCGGGGGTAGATTAGATAAGGATAACTCAGCTAAGATGGCCAATCCTAGCCCTTCTTGTATCATATTTAGTGATGTCGTTACAGTAGAAACTGCATATTCAATGCGGAGCGGTACTCCGTCTTGTTTAAACATATCGATAATCGGAGGTTCATATCCCCCTTTAAAAATAATGATTGGTTCATTATTCAAATTCTGTATTGTAATAGCTGATTTCTTATATAGGGTGTGATCATCTCGTAGTACCACAACCATTTTCCCCCTTGTCAATGGGATAATTTTCATTTCTTCATTTGGAAGGATAACTATCCCGATATCGATGACGCGAGACAATAACCAATCTTCTACTTCCTTAAGTGTTCCTTTTGAGGTGATAATTTTTTCAACCAATAGTAAAGCCGATGAGCCAGTAGGTTCTGTTTTTGACACCAAGCAACTTTTGATAATCCACTGTATTTATAGTCTTGAATATAGGCTTCCCATTCTTTTTTTAATAGGTGTTTTTCCATAAAAAAACTTCCACATGTAGTATGTAAGGAGATTATCTCATGGGTTATTTATAAATGGCAGGTGGGGAATATTTGACGCTTACTTTTGGTAACTGTTTAGTAGCTTCATAAATTTGAAAAGAGAGATGAAATCACTTTTGACAAATTTCTATGTGCCCTTCTGTAAAGAGATTAGAAGATAATACATTATAAGTTAAATTTGTAATAATGATAGTTATCAGAATTTTTGTTACTATAAGTTGTAGTAGTTAATAAATGTTGAGATGAACTGAAATTTAGTTATTCGTAGCAAGAAATTCTATTCTATTTATTAAGGGGGAGTTTCTATATTATCTTTTTTTCCTAATATTTATGAAAATGAATTGATGTATAGTGTGTTTGCACGTTATCACGTTAGAACAGGCCATACTGCTTATAGGCAGACAGTATTTGAATTAATTGATAAAAAGGGTATAAGAATACATGCCGGTATTCCAGCAAATTTAATATACTTACACGAAAAAGTAAGTGGACTATTTGAAGTAGGAAAGCTAGAGGAATGGATAGAAAATTATACATTATACAATTATATTTCTAATTTTGCTAAGAATACAGTAAGAGATAATTTATTGGAAGTTATGAGAGGAAACTTAAAGATGAACTCGATTAACGTACAGAAGCTTTATTCTAATGAAAAATTTAGATATTGTCCGAAATGCATAGTGGAAGATTATGAAAAGTATGGAGAGACTTATTGGAGAAGAGATCAGCAGTTAATAGGTGTATTTATTTGTCTAAAACATCAGGAATTATTAAGACATAGTGATGTTTTGTGGAATCCATTTTTTAAAGGAGATAGCTATAAACTCGAGCAAGCTAATTTGGAAAACTGCCCTCTCGAACGAGAATCGGTATATAAGGTTAATAATAATACTTTAGAATGGTTAATAAAAATTGCGGAAGAATGTACTAAAGTTGCAAAGAGTAGTATCCCAATTGATTTTGAAGAAATTCCCACAATATATCGATATTTGTTGCGTAGAAAAGGATATATAAGTGGTAACGCAGTGAGTTCAGAACTACTTTATAGAGATTTTAAGGAATTTTATGGAGAAGATACCTTACACTTTCTAAAAGCAGATTTTGATGAAACTAAGAGAAGTAATTGGTTATATATTATAACTAAAAAAATTCAGCAAACTTTTCATCCGTTAAAGCATGTTCTTTTAATTTTATTCTTAGATGAAAATATTGATACTTTCTATAAGTATAGCAATACACCCATCAATCCTTTTGGAAATCCACCTTATGTATGTTTAAACCCATTTTCCTCACATTATTTGCAACCGGTTATTCAAGAAACAAGACTACGTGTTTATAAAGGACAGGAACTTGGTTATTTTGAATGTAGTTGTGGATTTAAGTTTACTAGAAAAGTAGGGGATACCCAAGTACGTGTATTTCAAATTAAAGACGTAGGACCATGGAGAAATGACTTTGAACGTTTACATAAGATTGTTAAAGTTGTCCTAAATATCAAAGAATATACGCAATATTATAATTTGTATAGAAGGTATATGGATTACACAAGCGGACAGAAATTAAAAGGTGCTAGAAAAGATTTAGATTATTATAAAGCAAGATGGCTAGCCGCAATGAAAAAGTACCCTAACCATTCTATAAGTAGTTTACGCAATGAATCGTATAGTAAGGAATTTAGTCTTTTGTTCAGACATTGCCCAGAATGGCTTAAGGAGAACTGTCCTAACGTAAATAATCGGGGTATTCGCCCTATTAATTGGGGAGAAAGGGATAAAAAAATATTAAATGAAGTAAAAATAGCAGTTCAGAATGTGTTGAATCAGAAAAAACCACAGCGTATAACAATTAATAGATTAAACAGGGAAATATTAGAGAGTGGAAAAATTGATCGTAGATATCTCCAATATTTACCTAAGACTAGATGTTATTTAGATTCGATATTAGAGTCAGTTGAGCAGTTTCAGATAAGGAAGATAAACCATGTACTTAAGGAGCTAATTAAAAGGGGAACGAAAATAACATATTATAATGTTCGCAGAGCCGCTAATATTAATCAAGATTATATAAGTGAAGGTGCACATGAAAAAATCATAGAAATAGTAAACAGTTATAATCTATAGGTATTTTCTAAAATAATAATTGTATTGTTGTAGTTTGCTAGGTTTTAAAAGTTAAGCAAGTGAATGGAGGGAAGGAAGTGGGAGGTAAGAACTACGGATGGACAGAAACGCGTATTAATCGATATATAAAAGAGGGGAGAGGAACAGGAGAATTAGAACGTTATAAACCATGGTTAAAGGTGGATGACGTACCTTCTGAAGGAAGGCAACATAAGGAAAAGGGATGGAAAACCCAGAGAGAACACCATCTTATGTCTGACTTAGAAATGAAATTTTTTTATTTACTAGAATGGGTAGATGAAGTTGTTGACATATATGAACAGTATCCATTAGACATTCAAGCAACAGAACAAATTAGCAAGCAAAAAAATATTAAACATCCAATAGATAATAAAACAGGTGTGTTAATACCATTTACAACAGACTTTTTAATTAAAGTTCTTCAGAATGGAAAGATTAAATATTTAGCTCGCACTGTGAAACCTAGTGAGAAGCTGGAAGATTCACGTGTGTTAGAGAAATTAGAAATTGAACGTGAATACTACATATCTAAGGAAATAGATTGGGGTATTGTCACTGAAAAAGAACTTTCATCAAATGAAATTGTGAACATTAGTAAATTTCATTCTAACTATTGGTTACATGCGGAATTAGAGCAGTATAGTTGTTTATTCATGAGGTATTTTTTAGAGGCAGAAGATGGACAAAATATTATAGGCATAGCTAATGATTTTGATATTTTATATGATTTGCAAGTAGGATCTGCTCTAGCTATTTTTAAGCACTTAATGGCAAGAAAAAAGATTTTATTAAAGGATATGTCTTTACTTCTTACATTTAACATGTACAAGAAAGAGTTTAAAATAAACTATGAGGATCAAATATGATTTATTTTACTGTTAATGAAATATTACATGAGGTAGGTAGCGATAGGTATTATCGGATTCTGTGGATAGATGAAGAGTACACTTCTTCATATATTATTAATGTTAAAGATAAAAATGCATTACCAATCGAATATCCTATTAGTCTATTGGATGAATATGTAGAGAAAAGATTGTGGGAAAAAGAGAAGAATGATTTGTTCATTATTTATAAGAAACCAAGAAATGAAGAACAACAGAGACTTAGGGATGAATTGTGGGGAATTCTGTATCCTTTAATAACTGCAGAACCTGAAATTTATAAAAGTGATACAAGAGGGAAGTTACTAAAGGGTGCTATTAAAGAGTCAAAAATGACTAAGCCTAGAATTTATAGATTACTTAGAAAGTATTGGCAAAACGGAATGAATCCAAATGCTATTCTCCCGAATTATGAAAGAGGAAAAAGAGATCATACAGAAATAGAATATAAAAGTAAGACAGGAAGACCAAGAAAAGACGGAAATACCGGTATTAGCGTTAATAAGGATATATTAGAAATCATTAAGAAAGCAGGGAAAAAGTACTACTTAAATAATAATAAGGCAACGATGTTATATGCATACGAAATGATGATTAAGGAGCATTTTAGCGAGTATGAATACTATGATAATGGAATTTTAAAGAAAGCTATTCAAAATCCAAACCAAATACCGACAATACGCCAATTTAGATATCATTTAAAGAAATTATTTTCATCGGAATTTACTATAAAAAAGCGAAAGGGTAATAAGAAGTTTGAAAGAGAATATAGAGAAAAACAGGATCTGTCTTAAATGAGGTAATGGGACCAGGAGCAAGATTTGAAATAGATGCGACGGTTGGTAATGTTTATTTAGTTTCTAGGTTTAATAAAGGTTGGGGAGTAGGGCGTCCTATCATTTACTTAGTAATTGATGTATATTCTCGGTTAATAGTAGGAATGCATGTAGGACTTGACCATCCTTCTTGGAACGGTGTTATGATGGCTATTATGAATACTACTCAAAACAAAATTGAATTTTGTAAGGAATATAGTATTGAGATTACAGAGGGGAAATGGCCTTCTGCTCACGTGCCAGAACGTTTTTTAGCTGATCGGGGAGAAGCTTTATACAAAGGTGCAACATCGTTTATTGAAGGAATAAATGTTTCAGTTGATCACACTGCTAGTTACAGGGCTGATATGAAGGGAACAATAGAGCGTTCATTCGCTAGTTTAGATGCAGCGTTAAAACCATTTTTACCAGGCTATATAGAAACAGATTTTCAGGAGCGGGGAGCAAAGGATCCTCGAAAACAAGCAGCTTTAACAGTTGAACAGTATACAAAAATCATTATATATTTTATTCTACACCATAATAGTAGGTATATGAAAGAATACAAACGGAATAAGGAAATGATTGAACAAGATGTATCTCCAATTCCTACAGAATTATGGCAATGGGGAATTAAAAACCGGTCAGGTAAACTGCGTTCTTTTCCCCAGGAATTTGTACGTTTTTGTCTATTACCGCGTGCGCAGGCAACAGTAACACAACTAGGTATTAAATTTAAAAAAATGCATTATACTTGCAATACAGCTATTACTGAGCAATGGTTTTCTAAAGCTGCCATTAAAGGTAACTGGAAGGTTCAAATTGCATATAATCCGAGAAACTTAAACCACATCTATATTATCATGGTGGGGGAAGAGAAAATCGAAAAATGCGAATTATTAGAAAAGGATAACATTTATAGAGATAGATGGTTAGAAGAAATAGAGAACCTATGGGAGCAGGAAAGGAAGCGAGTAAGGCAAAAGGAACATGAGCAATTGCAAGAAAAAATTAATTTTATTGCAGAGATTGAATCTGTAACACAAGAAGCAAAGAAAACAGAAATAAAGCAATCTAAAGATAATGATAAAACTAAAAATATTCGAATGAATCGCGCTTTAGAGAAGGCTGCAGGCAATTTTGAAAATTCAAAGGGCAAACAAGTTCCTCCAACTAGTACTGCTCCGGTTCGGTATACTGAGGCTCGAAAAGGAAGTTTAGAGGAGATGTTTAGAAGGAGGAAAAAGGAGTAGTCATGACTGATAAAAGTATAAAATACGAAAGTATAATATTGGAAAACGGTAAAGAGGCTCAAAAAGCTTATTATTATAAGCAGAATCTCACGAAATATCAAGGCAACCCTTTGATTGAGGCGCTTCCCCCAATCTTGGAGGATGAGGAAGCCTTTGATCTTATGATTCATGAGCCACCTATGGATGAGAATGTTCAGCAATTAACTAAAGCTGAAAGATTTCATGCTATAACAACAGTTTTCCAGTTTTTTCAACCCGTTGTACGCCATCTAGAATTACAAAGTCGTTTCTCGCGTTTTATTCGCGACGGTTATATATCTAGAAATCCAAATAACCCTCAAAATGTGCGCTTAATAAATGAGTGCTATAACAATCTGGTTAACAATAAGGGGCTTACTAATATAAAAGATTCACGTTCAACATCGTCAAGTTTTGCAATTATAGGTTTTCCTGGCGTAGGTAAATCAAGTGGTATTCAACGAGTGTTAGACTTATACCCACGTTTAATTTTACACAAGAGTCCTATAAACGCCATACAAATAGTTTGGGTGAAAGTTGACTGTCCCAATGATGGATCCTTAAAAACATTGTGCTTAGACTTTTTTATAAAAATTGATGAGCTAGTAGGAACGAATTATGCTGTAAAGTTTGGAAAGCGTGGAAATATAAGTACGATGGTGCTGCAAGTAGCTATGATAGCGCGTACTCATCATATTGGAGTGCTTATTATAGACGAGATACAACATATTTTAGCAAAACGTGGGGGAGCGCAGGATATGTTAAACTTCTTTGTTACGCTCTCTAATGAAATTGGTATACCAGTTATTATGATTGGAACAATGAAAGCTAGAAAAATCTTTCAGAATGATTTTCGACAAGCACGAAGAGCTGGTGGACATGGAGATATGGTTTGGACACCTATGGAATATGACATAGAATGGACAATGCTGATGGAGCAGATGTGGAAATATCAATGGGTAAAGAACAAGACATCTCTTTCAGAAGAAATGAGTCAGGTACTCTATGATGCGAGTCAAGGAATAGTGGATATCGCAGTGAAACTTTTTGTTTTAGCTCAAGCTAGGGCTATTTATGACGGTACAGAGCTAATTACTCCAGACCTTATCTATCAAACGGCTGATGAAGATTTAAAGCTAGTTAAGCCTATGTTAAAAGCTTTGCGTGATGGATCAGAAATAGATTTGGCTAAATATGAAGACATTACTCCAATAGACATTGATATGTATCTAGAAAAATACAGACTAAAATTTGATATGAAACAAAGAATTAATTCTTTGTCGGAACAGAAGCGCATAAAAGAAAAAGAAATTAGAGATTTAGAAAAAGCGGTTTCTTCCTTGGTACATCTTGGTTTTGATGAAGATAAAGCAATGCACAAAGTTGACAAGATAATGAAACAGAACCCACACTTTGATTCTATACAGCTAGTACAGAAAGCGATAAAGGAACTACAGCCAGCGGAGAAGCCCAAGTTAAGACGGGGGAAGAAAAAAATAAAAGACGTAATGCTACTTGATATTGTAAATAAGGGACGTGATAATAAGCAAGCTGCCTACGAGTCTTTAAATCTCGCTAGCTGGATAAAAAAACCTTTTGAGGACTGGTCTATGTAAACTAAGTTAACGTTAAATTTTATATTTAAATAAAGTAAACAATTCTTTGTCCTAAATTCTAAAAAAAGCTGAATAGTGACCTGTTTTAAAAGAGCTATGTACCTTAAGAGATTCAGCCCTATGGACATTCTTATTAGTCCAGGGTGAACATTTTAACCCGGCTTTTATTATAATTTAAGAAATAAATTTGTAAATATATATAAGGAGAGATTATGTTTACGTTTTTTCCTAATATGTACGAAGGGGAAGCTCTATATAGTGCCTTTGCTCGATATCATGTACGAACTGGACATCTGAGTACAACGAACACTATGCAGGCTTTATTTGGTTCTAAAGGCGTAAATAAAAATATTAGTATAGACCTACCGACTTCACTTCTTTCTGTTTATAAAAGAGCACTTCATTTTGAAATGAAGCCCATTGAAGACTGGGTTTATAAACATACCTCTTACCCATACTACGTAGCATTTACTAATAAAGATATTCAGCATAATGCGTACAAAATGATGCTGCAAGGTACAAAAAGCGGCTCATCGGTTATGTCATTAATCGGTAGTAGCGCTTCTTTTATTCAGCCACCTAGCCATCTACGCTTTTGTCCAGAGTGCTTAAAGGAAGATATGGTTATTCATGGTGAATCTTATTGGAGAGTGCTACACCAGCTTCCAAGTGTGTTTATATGTCCAAAACATGAAATATCGCTACATAAAAGTAGGGTAGAATATAAAGGAATATCAAGAGTGAAATATATAACAGCATCATTAGATGTTTGTAAGGGTAGTCCAGTCATTGCAGGTTGTAGTGAAAGGTTATATGATAACTTAATAAATTTAGCCAAACAAAGTGCAGTGTTGTTAAATTCTAACATATTTTATGAACGAGATGGTTTGCGGGAACGGTATAAGGTTTTTTTGAGGGATAAAGGATACGTAACTACCGAAGGAATATACCGTCAACAATTGCTCAGAGAAGACATAATAGAATTCTATGGTCAACACGGTTTATTACTATTACAGAGTCATTTACCTAATCAGACAGACACATGGCTAAAATTAATACTTACTCGAAAAAATTATACATCTCATCCACTAAGGCACTTACTTTTATTACAATTTATTGGTCAGGATATCTATGATATGAAACGAGAGATAGAATTAGAAAATCCGTTTGGAAAGGGTCTGTATCCCTGTTTAAATAAGGCCGCTATACATTATGGAGAGGATATAATCTCTCATGTAGAATTAGAGTATTGCAGCAGGAGAAAGTGTACTATCGGTGTATTCTACTGTGAATGTGGCTTTGTATATACCCGCTTATCCGAGAGGGATGATAAATATAATTTATATAAGTATAACAATGTAAGAGAGTATGGAGTTTTATGGAAGGAAAAGGTATTAGAAGAAAGGGCTAATGGAAAAACATTACAAGAAATTGGAGATAGATTAGGTGTGCATCGTGTAACTATAAGTGCGCATCTAAAATCGTATAATCTTGAAGAGGTGAAGAAGCAGCGTCAGGACGCACTTATGCTGGAACGAACAGAGGCATTTGTAAGTCTTAGAGAATTATATCCTAATGATAGTATGACACAACTAAGAAAACGTAATCCGGCTCTATATGATTGGCTAAAAATCCATAATAAAGAATGGTTGTATGCTAATCGACCAGCACCGCAAAAGGTTAAAAGGGTTTCAAAAAGAAAGACTTCATGGAATGAGAGGGACAAAGAAATTCTGCAAGATTTACAGAAAGAAGTAAAGGAATTACGTTCTCAAAAGAAGCCTATTCGAATCACCCAAACTAGACTAGAGAAGAGTACAGGCCATAGATACTCTCTTCGAAATCACATAGATAAACTACCGTATTCAAGGGCATATTTAGAGAATGTTGTTGAAACAGTAGAAAAGTTTCAAATACGCCGTATTCAATGGGCAGCTAGTGAGATTTTCAGAGAGGGGAAGTTGATGTCACCATATCAAATCAGGTTAAAGGCAGGGTTTCTTAATCTGAAAAGAATGTCTGAAGAAATATGGAAAGAAATACATTATCAAGTGAATATGTATACAAATCCTATAAACTTTAATATGAAGGAAATGATGAATGATAAAGGCGATGTTTAATCGCCTTTGTATTAGGTGTAATAATGTGTTTAAGATTTAAATTCTTTGCTATCAACGAATATAGATAAGTCGTGAAGAAAATTAAGAATAAATTTTAGTTCTGAGCTTTCTTTATCAGACAATAATGTATCAATTGCTTTAACAAGCTCATTTTGTTCAATAGTGTCTAGAGAATCAACGCCACGAAAGTTAAGTAGCGTCTTTGGTGAAACACCTAGACCAATAGCAACTTTTTCGAGGCTAAGTAATGATATATTCCTCTCACCGCGCTCTATACTACCAATGTAGCTTTCTTGTAACCCGGTCCGTTCAGCCAATTCTTCTTGTGTAAGACCTTGTTTTTTGCGTAATAAACGCACATTTCCGCCTACACTTTTCAGAAAGTCAGACATATGTATCACCTCTCTATCAGATTAGAGAAGGATAAATATAAAGTTAAGATGATTAAATTAGCTTAAAAAGAACTTATAAGTTCTTTTTTGTGGTCTATGTCTTAAAATCTTTCCGTAAATCTCATTGTGTCGTTTTAGAATAATATTTAATTAATCTAGTATTAAAAGCGTTGATAAGCTAACCAAAAAAGAGCTGTAGATTTGAAATTAAGTCGTAATGTTTATAAAAAAGATACGTCTTTTTAAATAAAGTTGGATCATTTTTTTAGTTGCACCGCTTTAAAAGATTAGATATGATTATCTAAATAATAGAATGTTTAATTTCAAAGAGTTTAGGTACTACACTTATATGAAGTTCCTGTGAAAAAGTTATGCAAGAGCATCAAAATAAGTACTGTTTTAAGTGAGAGGAAACAAATAACAGTAAAGTAGCTGTATTAAGTATTTTGGATGTATAAAGTGTAGATAGCATCCACAAGTACAAGTGATTCGAGTGGTTATCGATATGCTATCCGGTGGGTTAGAGGAACGAAAGTTTACAAAATTAAGTGATGGTATTATGAGATGACATTATGTGATTGCCGAAGTATATATGACTAATGGGAGGCAGTTTAATATTTTAGAAGTTGGTCGTGAAAATAAATCATTATCGATGTTAATTTTATCGGCATATCCTATTTATGACTAGAATCTTATTTATAACTATTTACTCATGTATCTTGTGAATGATAGTGGCACTTGGACAATCAGTTCATTACAAAATCTTGAGCATCAAGGTGTGACAATTATAAAAGCAAGAAATAGCTATAAAAATGTTCGACATAGGGCAAGAACCTTATTAGTTAAGTTAGTGTAGAGAAAAGGAAATTTGAAGAAATAACTACATAAATAATTTATTTTTTCTCAAAATTACCAGTTGAAGTCTAAGTGAGTGGTAGATATATGGTAAAATATCTTTGTTAAATTATACTAATTTTTTTGCATGGATTAATAGTATTGTATAAGGAGGAAATATGAATCAAAAACAATTACTTACATATGCTATTTTAACTGTAAATGATGGACATAATAAAGATTATTATGATAATTTTGTTCCATTTGTGAAAGAAGTATTAAGAAGAGCAAATGTAGAAACAATATCTGCGAATGATGTGAAAGATAGGCTAAAGACCATGTTTCAACTAGACCTCCCTATAAACGTAATTAATACAATACTGAAAAAAAGATTAAGACCCAATGGTTATTTGAAATATGAAAAACGTTCTTTTAAGCCTAATTATGAAAAGTTAAATGAAACACATTTTGAAGAAAATAGGATTAAAATATTGGAGAAACATGAAAGGTTAATCAACGATTTAGTTCTATTTACTAAACAACAATATAACCTAGATGTTGATAATTTATGGGCAGAAAAGGCCTTGGGGAATTTTATTGATTCAAATCAAATATCAATTTTAGCAGAATCGATAAGAAAAACAAGTGTAAAAGAGAAACTAGATACCACGCAAAAAGATTTAATAATAGTATCTAGTTATATAAAAAAAATAAGGTCTGATTATTCTATCTTATATGATTATTTAATAGAAGTTGTTAAAGGCAATATGCTTGTTAATGCAATATATTATACAGAGCCTGATGTGTTAGGGATGTACTTTAAGGGTACAGAGGTCTATTTTGATACTTCATTTATTATATATGCATTAGGATTTTCAGGTGAGGCAAGGAAAGAACCATGTTCTGAATTGTTATTAATGTTAAAAGAGTCAAAAGCTATATTGCAATGTTTCAGACATAATGTAGATGAAATCATTGGGATTTTAGAGTGGTGTAAAAATAATCTTACTGCATCCCATGCTGATATCCATGGTACGATTAGTAATTTTTTGGGAAAGGGTTATAGTTCAAGTGATGTAGAGAGAATTATCTATAATATTGATGAGGAAATTCAGGGAAATCTAAAAATCAAGATTATTGAAGAACCTCCTTTTGATAAACATGAGTTTGTTATTTCTGAAGAAGAACTAACAACTTTTCTTAGTTCACGAGTAAAGTATTTAAGGGAAAATGCACTTGCAAAAGATGTGCAATCAACATCTGCAATTATGCGATTAAGAAGAGGGAAAAAATCATTTCATATTGAGGACAGTCGAGCATTTTTTGTAACTACTAACTATAATTTTGCACAAAGTGTACATGAATTTTTCTTTAATGAAGAACTTCCTAAATTAATTCCCCCAGTATTACACGACTCTGTTATTACTAATTTAGTTTGGCTAAAAAACCCAAGTAAAGCTCCGAATCTCCCAAGTAAGAGGTTGATGGCTGATTGTTATGCAGCTGTAGCACCTAAGGAGCATTTATGGGAAAGATATATTGAAACTTTAAATATATATGAAAAAACGGGAGATATAACTTATCAAGATCTAGCCATTCTCAGATACACTCAAGGTGCAAAGGAACTGTTGGTTGAAAAGACATTAGGTGAAGAGGACGCAGTTACTATTGGGACCGTTCAAGAGATTTTAAAAGAGATTAAACAAGGCGAGGAAAAGGCATTATTAGAAGTGAAAAAAGAAAAAGATTTAGAAATTATGTTATTACAGGAAGAACTTAATGCAAAAAAGGAAGAAATGGCTATGACTCTCGAAGAAAGAAAGAAGAATATTTTGAATCTAGCTAATGCAAGAGCGAAATATTCTGTGATGTTTATTGTATCATTGCCACTTTTATTTATTGCCTATTTATTATACATTGCTCCTTTTATACAGAATTTCAATATTCCTTCTATATTCAAGGGTATAATCCTCCTATTTGCCACTGTAATTTTACCGATGTCTGGTTTATTTGGCTTTAATATTCTTGGTCCAATCGCTAAATTACAAGAAAGATTGGCGGAATTTTACGAAAAAAGAATAGAGAGAAAGTATTATTAAGCCTGAAGTCCGTATTGGAACTGTTGTAGATTTGAAATAAAGTTGCACCGTTTTACCCCTTTAAGGGTAGAGTCACATCACCATCAAGCTAAGAAAAGCAAATACCCCAAAACAAAAAAATGTACATTTTTTTGTTTTGGGGGTGTTATAAAGTTCTTAAGTTGATGGATATGTATGGTGACCCCAAGAACAGTTTTTGAAGACTAATAAGTAAAGAGGTTATAGCATGTTAAGTAAAAGACTATTATCTACATTAGCGTTAACAACAGCATTATTAGGTTTAGGTACTGGTTGTGAAAACCAACAAGCTAGTAAAGAAACCAATACGGTAAAAGTAGCAGAACAGAGTCAAAAAAAACAAGAATCTAATCAGACTCAAAATAAGACTTCTAACGGCCACCAACAACAGTCTTATAACATAGAGGACATTGCAAAGAACTACAAAGGTCAAAAAGTAGTAGAAGTAAACGGAAATAAAGCTGATTTTACACAAGATCAATTAGATAAAGTACAGTTGAAGAATACAAATCCTACATGGCAAGAGTTCTCTAACTTAGATAGTAAGAACAGAGTTGGAGTAGCAACAGCACTAATTGGTAAAGAAATTCAACCCAAAGAAAAACGAGACGAGAGATTGAACACAAAACCTACTGGTTGGCATCAAAAGAAATTAAGTGATGGTAGTACATTGTTTGATAGAAGTCATTTAATTGGATATCAACTAACTGGTCAAAACGACAACCCCAAGAATTTAATGACTGGTACAAAAGATTTCAACCGACATAGTATGTTAAAGTATGAAAACATGGTAGATAAAGAGGTTGAAAAAGGAAGTTATGTACTTTAACGAAGTAAAACCAGTATTTATCGGTGACGAGTTAGTCGCGAGAGGTGTACAAATGAAAGCGAAAACGGTTAATAATGACCACTTAGATTTTAATGTATTCTGTTACAACGTGCAAGATGGTGTAGAGATTGACTATAAAGATGGTACTTCTAAACTAGTTGGTAAACAATAAGTATTAACATATTGCAAAATGAAAGAGGTAAAAATAATGGAGACTTGTGCAGATGTTTTAATCGTCATCGATTTACAAAATGGTGTATGCTACAGCGGAGATCATTTATTTGATTTACAAAATTTACTCACTAAAGTAAATAATAGAATCTCTTTATATAGAGAATTACATAAACCAATCATTTTTGTTCAACACTGTGATGAAGAATTAGTACCTGAAGAAGAACTTTGGGCTATTAATGCCAATCTAGATGTTCAAGAACAAGATTTTTTTGTAAGAAAAATACATGCAAATTCTTTTTACAAAACGAACTTGAAAAATCTTTTAGACCAATTAGCTGTACATCGTATTGAATTTTGCGGCGCCCAAACAGAATACTGTATGGATGCTACGATTAAATTTGCTCATGGATTAGGATACGAAAACTTCATGGTACAGAAAGCAACCTCCACTTTGAATAATCCATTTATGTCTGCAAAAGAGACGATTGATTTTTATGAAAATATATGGAACCGCAGATTTTTAAAATTGATAGAAGATGAATCTTAGAATGAACGATTATATACATCGATCAATCACAGGAATCCTAAAACGAGGATTCCTCAGCGAAAATTAAACAACTTTATCATTCTTAAAAAATTATAGAATGAAAGAAAAATTCACTTTTTAAACATCTTTAATAACCATCTATCAACGCAATAGATAGATCGTTACTATATTTCTAAGAGTGAAATTAAACAACTTTATTACCATTATACAAAAATGCCATTTTGGTATGGAGAAATCAGTACTAGCATAACTTGTCCCCGTTGACAAAAATCCAAAAAGAAACAAAGCAAAGGCAGAAATCATAATTTTCAATATTTTTTTAATATGAATCACTCTCCTTTGGTTTGGTTCTATATTAACAAATAAAGTAAGTAAAGTTAATGATAGGTAATTTTTAGTATTCTACTTAATAAAAAAATTTTTTAAGTACTAACGAACTGTTCCCTCTTAACGAAAAATAAAATTGTATATAATAAATCCTAAAACTAACACTAAAATTAATAAACCTGTACCTTTCCAACCCATACCACCAGATAAATCTACTAAATTACCATTTTCCGCTTTTTTTAATCCCTCATTCAAAGAACCTGTAGGATTATTTTTCAATTCATTTTGTCTTAAGCGTTCTCTTTTTTCTTTTGGTGTTTCTTTTGAACCCATGTAATAATCACCTCCAAAATTAATTCATATTTTACTTATTTAGTAATAGCTATGTTTGTTTTTTCTTTTTTTGAAAGATAAGATCTTCTTTTAAAATTAAAGAAAAATTTTTTTATATAAAAAAGATAAAAACCAAAAACCTATAGTAAGATGTTAGGGTGATTTATTCCTTGTTTTTAGGTGTGAGATCTATGGTTCAAGTAAAGCTATATTAAAGAAGCTAACCTTTTCTGATTGAAAGTAAACTTTTCAATATTAGTTTACATTCAAATCCCTTTAAATATTGAGTTTCCGATGTTTTTCCGTATTTCGAAGAAAACACCGGCAAAAGTATACATTCAAATCGTTAATTTTATTGAACTTATGGAATGACGCTTATTTTCGTTTGTTTTGTTAGCATAGGTTTAATTTATCAACTATGTTAAATCTGAATATTTAACTATTGTGTATTTAAAATGAATTCATATACTGTAGTAGATTACTAGAAAAGAGGCGTATACATGACAAGCTGTATTCTATTCGTAAATGGCCAACCTTTTTTAGTTCTCTCAGTAGCTGGAATCGAAGTTGCTAGACTTGAGGTTTCTCTTGAAGTAGCATTGACTTTAATAGCATTAGGAATTCCAATTTGTTCTTAATTAACCGATTCTGATTCCAAAAGAGGGCTTCGGCTCTCTTTTTTATTTATTCTTATCTTCCCTTAACAAATAAGACCAGAAAATTCTTGAACAAAAAAAGTGCTTTTTCTCAAAGCACTCTTCCAAAGGGATTTACCAATCCCAACAGTCATCGCGATCGAAGTCAAGATCACGGTTACGTCTGCGACGGCATTCGCTAATAATTTCTTTATTATATAAAGAATCTCAAGTCACGATTGAAGTCACGATTGAAGTCACGATTGAAGTCACGATTGAAGTCACGATTGAAGTCACGATCGAAGTCACGATCGAAGTCACGATTGAAGTCACGATCGAAGTCACGATCGAAGTCACGATTGAAGTCACGATCGAAGTCACGATCGAAGTCACGATTGAAGTCACGATCGAAGTCACGATCGAAGTCACGATCGAAGTCACGATTGAAGCCACGATCGAAGTCACGATCGAAGTCACGATTGAAGTCACGATCGAAGTCACGATCGAAGTCACGATCACATCTACAACGACGAACATCAAAATCTCTCATGAATATAAGTTCCCCCCTCATATTAAAATAGAATTCATTATATTCTATGTTTAAAAGTAGAAAACAGCTTGTTTACTAGTCTATCTTCTTTACTTATTTTCATTAACAACAAACAAGATGTCACCCAGAACACGGCAGCATGTACGATAATTGCTATTGGGGGTTACCATACATGCCCATCAAGTTAACATAACCCCACTTATCGGTAGCAAAACGAAAAAGGAACTGACTCATGATCTTATGAGTCAGTTCCTTTTTCACTCTTTTTTATAATATATATAGTTTCATAATAGTAAAAAATAATATTTCTACCCTGTCCATAGTATCGGCCCCACCTACGCCAGATACCCTGATAGCCACTCGTGCCATCCAACCCATTATTATCATACAGGAAAGCGCTCTCAATGTAAAGAATTTTCTGACTTTTCTGATTTAAAGAACATAATTACTCCTATTTAGAAGATAGGGGTAATTACGTTTACATAAATTCCGTTAGCGGAATTTATTTTTTAGATTGTAGTTTAAGGGTTTCTGTTTTATCGTTCCAACTTACAGTAATTGTTACTACATCATTTTTATCAGTCGTAGCACAACCTCCACATGTCTTTTTAATTTTAATGGATTTTTGAGTTAGTGGAACATTTCCGTTTCCTCCACCATTACCAGTTTCATAGTTATACTTAACATTATCCTTAACTTTTGAAGGGTCCCCTTTATAAGTTAGAGTAAGTTCACTTTTCTCATTATTTTCATCATATACATAACCGTTGTATGTCCCCTTCCAATTTTTGCTTTCACCTTTAAGGATAAAGGACTTATCACTAGAACAACCTCCTAATATAAGCATTATTAAAACAAACAGGAACTTTATTTGTCTCATCGAATCCTCCTACATATTTTTTGTAGATTCCTTATATTTCCATTTTACTATATTAAATTTATGGTTAGTACTAAAACAGTACTGAATCCTCTATACATGCTCGGTTAACATAACGTATCATTATCAGCAGTAATCAAATCCCAGAAATCCATTCATACCAAGAGTTTGCCAGCCTTCTGTTCCCTCCACTGTATGCAGGCTTTTATACATTCCTGTCACAACAGCATTTGACAGTTCAAACCGTTCTTGTAGCTTGCATGGAATCTTGCATATTCTTAGCGTATAAAATCCGTGTTTTGCCGTCAGTACCCCGTATAGTGAAGATATAGTTATCATATACGTACGTATGTAGGTATGTATGATAGTAGGTACATCAACATGAGTAAGCATCGTCAGTAGATGTTGTCAGTCAATCGTTCGATTAGATCGAAGTATCAACAGATGTAGTAGATGAAGCAACAGTAGAAGCATGTAGATGATGATGCTAGAAGCTTGACAGTATGATGAAGATGCAGTAACTATATTCAACTTCCGGAATACATCTCTACCTTGGCAGTACCACCTACCTTTTTGGAAAAAAACTAAAAACACCATGTAATAACGGTGACATGAGCATTCACACCAACGGTACCAAAACCAAAAAAGGTGTTGAACCGTTAGGAACAACACCTTGTATTTTACTTAACCAAGCTATTTCTTTTTCTTCTATTCAATTACGATTAGTTACCGAGTTCTGAGAGTTTATTTATCTCTCTATTTATTATTATATCTAGGTCGGTTCTACTCGCACACTATTTTTTGAAAATTTATCCAATTTATTTTTCTAAGTTACCAAAACTCCGTTTCAACGTTCAAATCATTAGAAAGGATAAGAAAAAGTATGACAGAAAAGCTCATTTTCTTTGTGGTAAAATATTCATAAACGGAGGGCTCGTTATGAAGACTAGAAAAAAATTACTTATACTTTCATCTATGGCTGCACTAACTTTTTACATCGGTTCGTTTATAGGAAAAGAACCATCTGTTATTGACCAAACTGATTATAGGGAAAGTGAATGGAACCAAGAAGTTTCTCAAAAAGCAGACCAATTAAGAAATACAACTAGTAGTTGGGAAAGAAAAGAACTTAAAGATGAAATAAGGGATCTTGCAAAACAAGCACCCGTATACTACCCAAGTGGCAGTCAATGAGACTGTCTTTTTTCTTTTTGACTTTCGACATTATACGACATTAATTTTCATTTCTATCTGATATGATTGTCTCGAAAATCTTACATTTTACATATTGGAGGAAACCAATTATGAAGAAACCATTCTACAAAAAATGGTGGTTCTGGGTTATCGTTGTGATTATCGTCGTTGCAGCAGCTGGCGGAAATAGTGGAGATAAAAAAGAAGAAGCTAAAACTACTTCTACAACGCCAAAACAAGAAACTAAGCAAGAGCAACCGAAAAAAGAGGAACCAAAGAAAGAAGAAACAAAGGCAAAGGATAACGTTCCTGTAGAATATAAGTCCGCTTTGAAAAAAGCTGAATCTTATGCAAAAACAATGAACATGTCAAAACAAGGAATTCATGATCAGCTTGTTTCTGAACATGGTGAAAAGTTTTCCGCAGAAGCTGCTAATTATGCAATGAATAATCTTGAATTTGATTGGAAAGCAAATGCTTTGAAAAAAGCTGAATCTTATGCAAAAACAATGAACATGTCAAAACAGGGAATTCATGATCAGCTTGTTTCTGAAAACGGTGAAAAATTTGCTGAAGATGAAGCACAGTACGCAATTGCCAATATGAAAGCCAATTTTAATGAAAATGCCTTGAAAAAAGCAAAAAGTTATCAGAAAACAATGAGTATGTCACCAGAAGCGATAAGGGACCAACTGACTTCTGAAAACGGTGAAAAATTTACACAAGAAGAAGCCGATTACGCTATTAATAATTTAGGTAAATAAAACGTAAAAAACACCCATGTAGAATTTAGAATAAAATGCACTTGCAAGTGCATTTGTTTTATCAAAGCAAAAGATGGAGTTAAACGTGTATCTGGAAAAGGACAAACAGGAATGAAATAAGCACTCGATATAGAGTACTTATTCAAATTAAAAAGTCGATTCCTTAGCGTACAGGAATTCGACTTTTTTTGGTTGAAATTTGGTTAGAGTATAATATCCTCGTTTGTCAGAAGGACCTCTTTATATTCCTAACAATTGTTTTTTCTTCGCTTGGAACTCTTCTTCTGTAATAATTCCTTGATCCATCAATTCCTTATATTTTATTATTTCGTCGGCTCCACTAGTTGTTGCTGCAACTTGAGGGTTACTTTTATTAGCTAAAAAGTTTTCTATGTATTTTTTTATTTCTTCTGCCATATGTTGTTCTTTTTTTACAAACATAACTGTATTTTCATCTTGTGTTGCAGCAAATACACCACCTTTACTTTCCTTACTTCCAGGGAATATAAATTGTATGTACCCACTTGTAAATCCAGCTGCTTTCATTTGTACGCCAGTTAAGTTGTTAACATCTATAGTTTTTTCGCCATCTAATCCATGATTAAAAAAGTTAAGTGCTCCTTTTCTTTTTACACGAATGAAATTGCCATCAATTGTTACAATAGTTTTCCCTGCACCTTTGAATTCAAAAACTTTATTCATTTAGCTGTTCCCCCTCGAAAATATATACATTTATAGAATATTATAACTCTATTCTTATGCTTTGGATTATTTATATTCGTTCTCCATAATAAAAAGGCCCCGTTACAAAACGGAGCAAGAGTGAAAATGAATAACGAAGCTGTAACTCAAATATAATGCTGATCCATCAATAATACAAAAAGGTAAAATCCACCTTTCACCTTAATAAAATGACATTTTTATCTCCCAACATCGACACGATATGACAAGAAAAGAACATTTACTCTGTTATGATGTTAAGTGATTACACTTTCGAGGGAGAGAGAAATATGTCTCAAACAAGGAGATTATACAAGACAGCTGAAGTTCTTAACTCACTATTGACAGACAGTATAGATGTACATAATCAATTTTTTCACATTCCAAAACAAGGTTTTTTCTCTAAAATATTTAGAAAACCTAAATTACCTAATTATGAGTTATTACATGACATGTGTTTAGCTATTATCAATGATATTAACAAAACAAACATAGAAATCAGCGCAGCTGTTTTAATGGGAAATGAAGAAGAACAACGCATAGCTGAGATATTTATGAATTACATCGAACCATTTAGGTTGGAAGTAACTACACTAAAAGATATTCTAGCTATGATTTGTGATGCTCGATTAAACAAACAACCATTAGAAGAGATAAAATTTAATACACTAATAAATCAATATGAGTGCTATCAAAAAGAACGACTACAATATGGTCCTCAAATGAATGAATCAATAAACTTACTAAGAGTCATGAATTAAAAGCACTCAATTAAGAGCGCTTCCTCTTAAATCCGCGAAATTTGTAGATTTAAAATAAAGTTTGATAAAAACGACACAATATTTTGGGCTAAACCTTTGATTTATAAAGATTTAGAAATTTGTTTTTAATAAACTTTTTTATAAAAAGATAGTTTATTAATAGACTTAACGAACTAATTTTGATTAATCTTTGTTCAAAAGGATTTTGTTTTCTTTGTATTAAAACCAGCACTTTTAGGTTGTTTTTAATAAACTTTATTTCAATTCAACAACAGGACAACATAAGAATTATAGTAAATATTAAGAAGAAAATATACAAGGAAAAATAAAGAGGACAAGGTAGTTATTAAAGAATGATAACAATACTATATTAAATTAGATAAAACCATACCATACCGAACCGCACCGATCCGAACCTAGCCGGAAGATGTCATACCAAACCTTATTATTGACCTATTTCATCAGCAATAGGGAGGTCATCTCCTATTGTACAGATATCTCTGTTTCAACAGTTATAATTCATCAGCTTACTTATAAATCTAAGCTGATGAAAGTTGATTAATTTTAGTCCTATCAAATCATATCTTAATCACACTAACTCTGTACTTTAATGGTTTTATTGTTCTTCTTCCCATACGTGTTGACGCCAATCCGCTGTGATGATTCCGTCTTTTAAAGATTTTGCAATCATTCCTCTGTGAAAATGGTCTGCACGCAAGACGTGGCATCTCCTACATAATGTACGTAAGTTATTAATTTTATTGTTACCCCTTAATCCACTTATGATATGGTCTATATGACATTCAGTTAGCAAAACTGTCTTCTCGCAGCGTACACATTTTTCTCCATCTCTGTTCCATACCAAAGGTCTAATAGTTACTCTCCAAGTTTCTATGGGAGGTCTTTTCTTAGGCATAGACTTTACCTTGAATGATATTGAATTCAGTTACCTCAAATCTCCCGAATCCAACTTTTCTTGCATCTCCCAGCCCTGCAAAAGCTCCAGCATCTTGACAGACTGCCCGCATTTGCTCACGGTTAATTATAGTGCCTTCCCAAACAATATGAAATTCTGTTTCCCAACCAGGTGAAACAGCTAGACGATAACGTATGTTCTTTACACCCCTTCTTGATACAGGTCTTACATCAATATAGACATTATCTTTTTCATTCCTTGTAACCTCTGTGATAGGGGGTAAAAACCGGTTAATCAGTATCTTAGTATCTAATACTTGCAGAGTTGAGGCTATATCTGGCTCTAATGTACCTCTTCCTTTAGATATAAACTTTCCACCGGCACGTAAACAAGAGAAAATATAAATAGGATCTAGGTAAAGCTGTCTGTCTGTAGTAATTTGAAAAGTCTTTTTCCATTCTTCTGGATTATTTCCTGGAACCCCACTTTTTTCTTGGCGTGTGATAGGTATTGCATCTTCATTAAATCTGTTGAATAAAAGTGGTCTAATCCCTGAGATTTTTACATTAGCACATATGATAGACATTTTGGTAACCTCCTAAAAAGAACTTATAAATATTTTTTTCCATATTAAAATATTTTTAAACTCAGATTTAAACATATTTTATAAAAAACTTATAATGTTAAAGTTACTAGCTCAGAAATGTAATGCATTAAATCTAGAGGAACTTCATGTGAAATATTATTATGAATTTGAAATTGAGTCACGATGTTTGAAAAAAAGACGCGAAGTTTTGAATAAAGTTACGACGTGTATAAAAAAATGAGATGCTTTATCTCTTAAATTAAAGAAGTCGAAATGAGTTTTGATTAAACTTTTTTATAAAACTGAAAGATTATTTAAAAGAAAGATTCATTTATAATAAACCAAAAGCAAAAAAAGGAGATGGCAAAAAGGTTAGTTGAAAAACTGAAGAGAACAAAAAGTTGGGAAAAGGATAATTTATATCTGTTTGTTTAATAGTGGAGGCGTTCAAGATTGATGAACGAACGAAAAATAGATAAAACACAAAAAGAGGAGAGGATGTCCAGTGCCTAAAAAAACAACAGAACAATTTAAAAAGGAAGTCTATGAACTAACAGGAGAAGAATATACAGTTTTAAGTGAATATGTTACAGCCAGAGAATCTATACAGATGAAACACAACAAGTGTTTGGACGGAACAACATATAAATACCCTGTGACACCGAGTAATTTTTTAAAAGGAAGACGTTGCCCTAAATGCGCAAGGGTAAAGGTGGGGGATAAATTCCGAAAAAGTGCTGATGCATTTAAAAATGAAATTTATGAATTGGTAGGGGAAGAGTATACTCTTTTGGATGAGTATTTTAATTCTTGGAAACCTGTTCAATTTATTCACAATCAGTGCATAGATGGCTCTTCTCATGCATTTCCGATGGAACCTATAAGTTTTTTAAAAGGAAAACGTTGTCCTAAATGTAAAAAGCAACAACCAAAACCTGTCCATGTCCGAAAAAAAACAACAGAAATGTTTAAAAGAGAAGTCCAAGAATTAATAAAAGATGAATATACCGTGTTAGGAGAATATAAAAATAACCGGACAGACATTATGATGAAACATAATAATTGTTTAGACGGAGGCTCGTATGAATACCCTGTAAGACCATCAAATTTTTTAAATGGTACTCGATGTCCTAAATGTTTTGGTACTCATAAAAAAATAACAGAGCAATTTAAACAGGAGGTTTTAGAAAAGGGTAACGGAGAGTATGAGGTGTTAGGAGAATATATCACAGCTCATATCCCGATACTCATTAGGCATATTACTTGTTTAGACGGGGGAACTCATGAATATCCAATAAAACCAAATGCGTTTTTATCAGGATCTAGGTGCCCAAAATGTTATGGAACTCCTATGAAGACAGATGAAGAATTTAAAAAAGATGTGTATGACTTGGTTGGAGAGGAGTACATTGTACTAAGTGAGTATCAAGGAAATAAAAAAGAAGTTCAAATGAAGCATGTATATTGCTGGGATGGAGGAACTCATGATTTTCCTGTAAGACCTGGAAACTTCCTTTTTGGTGGAACCCGTTGTCCAAAATGTTTTGGAAGCTTTTTAAAAACAATAGAACAGTTTAAACAAGAGGTATTTGATTTAGTAGGTGATGAGTATCAGGTAGTAAGTGAATACATTAACTCTCGCGAGTACATTACAATGTTACATAAATATTGTTTAGATGGAGGAGAGCACGAGTATCCTGTTACTCCAGATAGTTTTTTAAGGGGAATTCGCTGTCCTAAGTGTGGTGTAATAAAAGCTGCTAACAAACTAAGAAAAACACTTGCTGAATTCAAAGTGGAAATATTTAAATTAGTAGGCGACGAATATAGTGTCGTAGGGGATTATGTTTCATCTCATGTCCCTATCTTAATGAAGCATAACAAATGTCTGGACGGAGGAACTAATGAGTTTCCAATGCAACCGGCAAACTTCATATATGGGCAGCGTTGCCCAAAGTGTTTTGGGAACTTTCTTAAAACACATGAAGAATTTGTACAAGAGGTTCGGGAACTTGTAGGGGATGAATATACAGTGTTAGAAACTTACAAAGGCTCAAAAGAAACCGTTTCTATGAGACACAATACATGCTTGGATGGAAGAACACACGAATATACTCCTTTTCCTAGTAATTTTTTAAAAGGGCAAAGATGTCCAAAGTGCGCCCCTCTTCGTACAGCTGAACAAACAAGAAAGACAATTGAGCAATTTAAACAGGAAGTGTATGATTTGGTCGGGGAAGAGTATACCGTCGAAGGCGAATATACCGGCGCGAATTCTTCAATTTTATTAAAACATCATAAATGTTTAGATGGAGGATCGTTCCAATATCCTGCGACCCCTAGCAATTTTCTGCGTGGAAGTAGATGTCCGAAATGTAGCCAATCCAAGGGAGAGAAAAGAATTTTGGATTGGCTAAACAATAAAAGTATTTCGTTTAAACCACAATATAAATTTGAAGATTGTAGATATAAACGGAAGATGCCATTTGATTTTGCGGTCTTTATAAACGAAAACCTGATTTGTTTAATTGAATATCAAGGTGGACAACACTATGCCCCTGTAGACTTCTTTGGGGGAGTTGAAACATTTGAGGATTTACTTATAAGGGATACAATTAAAAAGCAATATTGTATTTCCAAAGGCATCCCTCTTCTTGTTATACCATATTGGGAATTCGATAATATAGAAGAGATTTTAGAAAATTACTTTCTACAGAAATAAAACAGTAAAATTAAAACGCAGCTTTCCTTTGATTGCTGCGTTTTTGTTACTATCAACAAGAAAGACATTTATCAGAAATGTTGAACAAGCATATCAGAGAATGCTATTAAAACATCTAAACATGTTTTAATCATTTAAAGTTAGACCGATGGATAATTACTTTAAATATTCTTAATCTGACCAAGAGATATATGTACAAAATAATGGAGATAAAGTGTACATATTTCAATAGAAAACAACCTATTATGTAGAGAAATGAAATCATGTATACTATCTGCTTAATAAGTGATATATTGATGAACACTTAATTTGGATAATTTAAAATTAATATGTACATGATTTCTACGGTAGATAAATCCTTTCAAGGGTTTGAATGCTTAATGGCGCCAAGACCTATTTCAGAAATCGGTACCTATCGAACAACAGGCAAATTACAGGGGAAAGTAGCAATTATTTCAGGGGGAGATAGTTGGATTGGAAGAGCAGTTGCGTATGCATTTGCTAAGGAAGGGGCAAATGTTGTTATTGCATATTTAAATGAGCATATTGATGCATTAGAAACGAAACAGTGTGTTGAGTAACTAGGGCAACGTTGCCTTGCCATTGTTGAAGATTTAGGACAAGAAAAAACAAGCCATCAAGTGGTCCAGCAAACCTTATATGCGTTTGGTAAAATGGATATTATTGCAAATAACTGTGCGGAATCTTTCCCGAAAGAACGAATAACGGAAATTACCGGTGAGCAACTTCTACGAGTTTTTCAATCCAATGTTTTTTCTTTTTTTTATTTAACGAAGGCCGCTTTATCTTATTCAAAACAAGGTAGTTCGATTATAAATCCGGGATCAGCATCCGCATATGAAGGACAGCAGGGAAATCTTGATTACGCTACATCAAAGGGAGCCGTTATTACATTTACCCGATCACTTGCCCTCGACTTAGTGTATGATGGAATTCGTGTAAACGGTGTTTCGCCGGGGCCAATTTGGACACCAATCATACCTTCAAGTTTTCCTGCTGAAGAAATGATGAGTTTTGGGTATGGGACACCAATGAAGGAGCCGGTCAGCCGTATGAACTTGCCACAGCCTATGTATTTAGCCAGTGATGATTCGAGTTACGTCACTGGTCAAATAGTCCATGTCAATGGGGGGATGAGAACAAGCAGTTAAAGACGCCAGAAAGGGATGATGAAAGCTTTTAGAAAATGAGTGTTATTCAAATTACTAATACATTATATAATTAGAAGGATGGAGTTCTCCGAAGTTATATAAATCCTTATATTAAGGAACTGATGGAAGTTTCACTTTATAAAAAATAATCATCTAATAACAAATTGAACTTGCATTTTGAACAATCTTTTTTCAAAATGTGAGTTTTTTTCTATTATAAATCCAGCGTTTACGGTTCTATTTTAATCAAACTTTATTCCAAACCAATAGATACAATGCTCTTATCTAGACATTAAGGGTGCTCTAGATACAAAGTGTATTTGTATACCATATACATTAATACATATAAAGCAAGCGTAAGCATTTTTATTGGTAACATTGATAGTTGTAACTATCAGAAAACAATTCTATTGAATGTTGAAATTCTAGTAACATTAATAGTTGTCACAATGTGAAAAAATAGAAGTGTAAATTTGTGATTTGCTGGGGTTTCGTAGTAACACAATTAGTTGTCATTAAACAATTGAGTGTTTATCAATTTCTTTCTCTTTTTTATTTATAACATTTCAGCTAATTAGTAAACCTAGATTAATTTTATAAAATGAAAAAGGTTGTACTCAAAACGAGTTTTCAATCATTTTGAGACAACCGCTGTCTTAATAAATCTATTTTTTTAGTATATTTTTAAGCTCCATCAAATTTGAAATCTCATAAGTAGGTTTGAGTTCTAATGTATTTACAATTTTATTAGGGTTAAACCAACACGTATCTATACCAAAATTGATCCCGCCTTGTATATCAGAAGTTAAGCTATCTCCTACCATCAATACCTTGCTCTTGTCAGTATGCTGTATATTGTTTAAAGCGTGTTCAAATATTTTAGGGTCTGGCTTTGATGCCTCAACATCCTCAGAAACTACGATATCTTCAAAGTATTTTGCTATAATAGATTTTCTTATTCTATGATCTTGAACATCTTTAAGACCATTGGTAATTATAATAAGTCTATAATCTTTATGCAGACTTTCTACAAGGTCTATACTCTCATCGTATAAGAAAGATGCATAAGATAAATGTTTCATATATAATTGTGCAAATTCAACTTCATCAAATTCAGCATTTAATTTATTTGATAACCGTTTAAATCTTTCAACACTTAATTTTTTCTGAGTAATAAGTCCATCCTCAAGCTCTTTCCATATAGCTGTATTTATATCCTTGTATACTTTTAAATGATGATTTTCATCATATTCTATATTAAACGCAAGCATAGTATTTTTAAGAGCATCTTTTTCAGATTTTTTAAAATCAAATAGAGTCTCATCTGCATCAAATATTATAATCTCGTACTTCATACTAATCCTCCAAATATAGTTCGTTTTTCTAGTTATCACATACAAACTTTTTTATAAAAAAGTCTTGTCAACGTACTTATATGATGTCCTATAGCATTTTGTTACAAAATGTCATAACAAGTATAATACCAATCTAGTTTTATATAAAATACTTATTATGCTATACAACACTTTATAAATTACAATATTTATAAAGTGTTGTATATGACATATGTCATATTAAACAGGGGTTATGAGAAAACTTGAGCACGGGAAAATTACCTGTATTTAGTTTTTTGTACTTTGTGTAATTTTGAATTTTCAAATAAAATATTATTAGAATTAATGTTTCTAAACTCTAAAGAGGTGTACGATAAAATGAATACAGGGGTTAATTTATCAGTAAAGGAAATCTTAAAGCATAGGCATTTTCAAAATGCGAAAGTGATAGCAGGGAAAGCCGGCCTTTGCCGAACGGTAAAGTGGCTACATATTATGGAAATACCTCGAATTGGAAATCTCTTAAACGGAAATGAACTTATCCTTTCTACAGGAGTTGGATGGAACGGAGATAAAGAAGTTTTTCTTTCATTAATTAAAGAATTTATTAATGCGAATGCTGCGGGACTTTGTATTGAATTAGGAATGTATATGACTGACGTGCCACAAGAAATTATAGAATTAGCCGATTGTCACGATTTCCCATTAATCGTTTTCTATCATGAAGTACGGTTTGTTGATATTACACAAGATGTACATACTCTTTTATTGAAAAAACACTATCAAATGATTTCAGATTTAGAAGACTATTCCCATCAGTTAAATCGGCTGCTCCTTACATCTAACTCACAATCAAAAATCTTGCAGCTGTTACATGATTATTTAAAAATGACAGTATTGTACCGTTCAAAAGAAGGTGAAATCCAAATTATTTCTGAAAAAACGCCTGATGAACAAGAGAAAATCATTACATTTTTAAGAGAAGATAATGTGCAAAAGGATGTAACTATTTTTTGTCAATCCATACAAGCTTTAGATCAAAAATTTGGAGACCTCTTCGTCGTTTCAGAATCTGAAATAAATGGATTTGAATCACTTATAATAGACCGAAGTGCCATAGCATTGGCGCAAAACCTATTACGTGAGTTATATGTTGAAGAACGAAGGAAGGCTGATGAAACGGAATGGATTCAAAGATGGCTCGATGGGGCGCATAGTGAAGAGCGAATTCATAGATACATTACTGAGCTTGAGCCTAATCTCAAAGTAAACGGTTGTATTGTGTTACTCTGTAAAATCGATGACTATGACCAAAAAAGCTCGGGTTTCACTTATTTAAAAATACTCTTTCGTTCTATATTTGAACAGCAGGGTTTCCTTCTTTTAGCTACTGTAAGGAAGAATCAAATGATTTTCATATTGCTGAACAAGCGGAAAATGAGTGATTGGAAACGTAGAATCGAAGCGGGAATCGACCATTTGCAAAAAACAGAATTAATGGAAAAATACCAGGTGGGTCAAATCCAATTTGGTGTCGGAAAATTTATAGATAAATTAAGCCATGTAAAAAAGAGCTATCACACGGCACAAGAATCATTAATCATTCAGGAGAACATGCCAAAAGGACATATGAGCTGTTTTTATGACGATTTACATATCTTTCGTTTAGTGTCGATAGTTAATGAACAAGGAGATCTGGATGATTTTATCTCCGATTATTTAGGCCCTGTACTCATTTATGACCAGCAAAATAACGGAAAACTAATGGAAACATTAAAAACTTACCTTAAGTGCAATGGCTCTAAGCAAGAAACAGCAACAAATTTATATATCGTTCGGCAGACTCTTTACCAACGACTTCAAAAATTAAATGAGCTCTTAGGTGAAGATTTTATGGATTTCCATAAACGACAAGCGATAGAATTTGCCATCACTGCCTATGAGTATGTATCTGCTTCTAAACCGTAATCAAGTATGTTGAATACTTTACTCTATGTTTTCTTCCTTTGGACTATTTGTAAATAAATAGATTGGATATCACCAAAATGTAGTAATTATTTTATAAATAAGTTTACATACTGTCTACTGAAAGCGCTTTCTGGTTCAGGTATAATAAATGCACAGAATCGTTATTTCAGAACAGGAGGTTTTCACTATGGTAGTAACTAACAGCGTACAAACATTAAAAAACTACATTGGCGGACAGTGGATAGAATCTACAAGTAAACAGGTTGAAGAAGTACAAAATCCAGCAACGGGAGAGGTCATTGCCCGTGTACCGCTTTCGACTAGAGAAGATTTAGATAGAGCTGTTGTAACCGCTAAAGAAGCCTTTAAAGCATGGAGAAAAGTTGCTGTGCCTCGACGGGCTCGTATTCTATTTCGCTACCAACAGTTATTAGTTGAAAACTGGGAGGCATTGGCCCGACTTATTACTCTAGAGAACGGAAAAAGTTATAGAGAAGCTTACGGTGAAGTACAACGGGGGATTGAATGTGTTGAATTTTATACAAGAAAAAAATGTTAACGGCTCAGTATTAAAGGAAGGGGAATAACTATGCAAAAAGTTGATCAACGACAAGATTTTGTAAAAAAAGATGAGCAATACGTTTGGCATGCAATGCGTCGTTATAATGCAGCTGCTTCTTCAATGATTGTTACAGATGCAAAAGGGTCGAAAATAACTGATATTGAAGGGAATTGTTATTTAGATGGCATGTCTGGTTTATGGAGTGTAAATGTTGGATATGGCCGCAAAGAGCTTGCGGAAGCAGCTTACCAACAGCTTTTAGATGTTCCATATTTTCCATTATCCCAAAGTCACTTACCAGCTATTCAATTAGCAGAGAAGTTAAATGAATGGCTTGGTGATGAATACGTCATTTTCTTCTCCAATAGTGGTTCTGAAGCAAATGAAACAGCGTTTAAAATTGCCCGCCAGTATCATCAGCAGTCCGGTGAACACAATCGCTATAAATTTATTTCACGTTATCGCGCTTACCACGGCAATTCAATGGGAGCTCTTGCTGCAACGGGGCAAGCACAGCGTAAGTATAAATATGAACCGTTAGGACAAGGCTTTTTACATGTCACGCCACCTGATTCTTATCGTCATACGAAAGAAGAAAATCTTAAGTTTGCTGAAGAAATTGATCGTGTCATTACGTGGGAATTAAAAGAAACCGTTGCCGGAGTCATTATGGAGCCGATCATTAGCGGCGGCGGTGTACTTATGCCGCCTGAAGATTATATGAAGAAGGTAAAAGAAATTTGTGAAAAGCATGGTGTACTTCTTATTGTTGATGAAGTAATTTGCGGCTTTGGTAGAACAGGAGAAAAATTTGGATTTATGCATTATGGTGTGAAACCGGACATTGTTACGATGGCAAAAGGACTTACAAGTTCTTATCTTCCATTATCAGCAACCGCTGTAAGAAAAGACATTTATGAAGCGTTTAAAGGGACAGAAGAATATGATCACCTTCGCCATGTCAATACATTTGGCGGACATCCAGCGAGCTGTGCAGTTGCGCTGAAGAATCTTGAGATTATGGAAAGGGAAGGACTTATTGAAAATGCAAGGGTTTTAGGTGACCGTTTCCTTGAAGAATTATCAGAACTAAGAAACTATCCATATGTCGGCGATGTACGGGGCAAGGGGTTTTTAATAGGAATTGAGCTCGTCGAAGATAAAGAAACGAAACAGCCTGCAGATATAAAGAAAGTTAATACTGTGATTGAAGCTTGCAAAAAGCAAGGATTGATCATTGGTAAAAACGGTGATACGGTTGCAGGATATAACAATGTACTCATGCTTGCACCACCGTTAAACATTACAGAAGAAGACTTTGAATTTATCGTCAAAACAATAAAAAAGGCAGTAGCGGAACTTGAATAGGTTGGACTAACCTAAATGAATAAGGCGATATAAAATAACTTCGAAATGTTACAATGTAAACAAGTACATTTATCCCGCTATTTGCGGACAGTAAGACCCCCACCTCAAGATGCAGAGAAAAGCGAAGAAAATAGGTGGGGGATGAAAAAACCCACTGATGGAAGTTTCACTCTATCAGAAAGAGGGCTCTCATTTTTTATCTTTAATTTTCTGAATAGTTAGTCGATTTGAGGGGGTGTGGTATTCATCTTGCGTTTTTGAAGAAACAAGAGAAGAAGACTTTGAATCGTATAGGTAACTAACAAATGTCAGAAGTAGACCAAATTGATTCATGAAGAGGGGGCTGTAAGAAGTTGAAAAAAACTCATATATTAGGAATGCTGCCGTTTATCGGTATGTTGGGAGGTATCCCGTTCGTAAACAAGGTAACTCCCTTTGTACTTGGAATGCCGTTTGTCCTTTTTTGGTTTGTGTTATGGGTTGTTTTAACTTCTATTGTAATGGCCATCATCTATCGAATCGATCCTGATAACGGAGAGGGGGATACAGAATGAGCATTGCATTAGTTATTATATTTGGATTCTTACTTCTCTCTCTTTATTTGGGTATTCGCGCAACAAGGGGAAAAAAAATGAATTTGGAGCAGTGGTCTGTAGGTGGGAGAGGTTTTGGGACCATGTTCGTATTCCTGTTACTTGCGGGAGAGGTATATACAACGTTTACTTTTCTCGGGGCAAGCGGTTGGGTTTATCGCAGTGGAACGGCAGCATTATATGTACTGGCGTATATCACATTGGCGTATATCCTTTCTTACTGGTTGCTTCCTCCCATCTGGAAATTTTCTCAGAAACATCAAATCGTGTCCCAATCCGATTTTTTCGTCAAGAAGTTCAACAGTCCTTATCTAGGGATTCTTGTATCTATTGTCGGCATAATTGCAGTAGTCCCTTATTTTATTCTTCAATTAAAAGGATTAGGAATTATCGTATCAGAAACGTCCTATGGCTCCATATCGCCTACCGCTGCAATTTGGATCGGGGCCATCGCGGTTACTATTTACGTGATGATATCAGGAATTCACGGATCAGCTTGGACAGCCGTCATAAAAGATATCACCATTTTGATCGTAGTCGTTTTTTTAGGACTTTATATTCCATACCACTATTACGGTGGAATCCAACCAATGTTTGAAGCGGTTCATCAGACGAAGCCAGAGTTTCTGACATTTCCTAAAGAGGGATTAAGTATCTCATGGTTCATTTCCACTGTCCTATTGTCCGTACTAGGTTTTTATATGTGGCCACATGCGCTTGCACCAGTATTCGCTGCTAAGAACGTAAAGGTATTCCGCAAGAATGCAGTCATTTTGCCGGTATATACTCTTATGCTGTTGTTTATAGTCTTTGTAGGCTATACGGCACTCTTGAAGGTTCCGGACTTAAAGGGAGCCGAGGGGGACTTGGCTTTATTGAGAATATCAATTATGTCGTTTGAACCATGGGTCGTTGGGTTCATCGGAGCGGCTGGATTATTGACTGCACTTGTGCCAAGTTCCATTATGTTGATGTCAGCATCAACGTTGTTTTCAAAAAATATCTATAAGTTCTTCGTCCCATCTGCTACTGAGGGTCAAATGATGAATGTGGCGAAGTGGGCTGTTCCAGTCATTACACTGATTTCGGTGTACTTTGCTTTGGACAAAGGAAATTCTCTGTCTACATTGCTTTTGATGGGCTATAGTCTAGTCACCCAATTGTTTCCTCCCCTTCTGTTTAGTTTATCGAAACGTAATTTCGTAAATAAATATGGAGCTTTTCTAGGAATTATTTGCGGAATAGCAACAGTGGCCTACGTAACCATCTCTAAGACGTCGTTTAGTACGCTATTTCCAACACTTCCTTCCGTTGTGAAGGATATCAATATTGGGTTCATTGCCTTGTTGGTAAACACGATTATTATGGTGGGAGTCAGTATGATGACACGAACGCTTGAAGACGGTCATCGGCCGCTTGTTCAGAAAGAGGAGACAAAAACAATAATTTAAGGAGGATTTAAAATGGCGGATCGTGTATTTTTAAACGGTGAAGTAATTACAGTTGATGAGAAAAACAGAATCTTGGAAGCAGTTGCAGTAAAAGGGAACCGAATTATTGCAGTTGGTACAAACGAAGAAATAAAGAATTACATTCATGACAACACACATGTCATAAATTTGGAAGGAAAGAGTTTACTGCCTGGTTTCATTGATTCCCATTTGCACATGGCGATTATTGGAACGAATAAGCTCGGTATTGATTTCAAGGAGATGCATTTGACATCCTTACGTGATCTTCTGGAGAAGGGAAAAGCAGCGGCGGGCCAGACGCCTAAAGGAGAGTGGATCCGGGCATGGGGATTTAACGAGAATACAATTGAAGAAAAGCGTTTCCCCACGAGATGGGAGCTTGACGAGATTTCCACGGAGCATCCAATTATCGTTGGACGTACTTGCGGTCACATTTCCGTAGTAAACAGCAAAGCACTTGAATTGGCTGGTTTGTCCAAAAATACCCCTGATCCCGAGGGAGGAATCATCGGACGGGATAAAAACGGTGATCTTAACGGATTGTTATATGAAACCGCTCATATGAGTATGTATGCACTCGCGCAATTTTCCGAAGAGGAACTGATTAAGGGGCTTGTTCTAGCTAGTAATGAGTTTGTGAAATTAGGAATAACGAGTATTCATGATGCCGGTTCATACGGTGCTTCCGTCTTTAGAGCAATGCAGAAAGCAGTTGCTTCCGGGGCTGTGAAGACACGGATTTATGCCATGATTTGTGAACTGAATCATCCTGAAATTTACATTAAGAAAATGATAGATGCCGGTATTTTGTCAGGGCTAGGTAACGAGTGGTTTCGAATTGGTCCTGCAAAGGTATTTACGGACGGTGCCAGCACCGGTCCGACAATTGCAACGAGGGAACCCTACACAAGTAATCCAAATGATTGCGGAATTCTCTACTATAGTCAGGAGCAATTGGATGAGATATTGGGAGAAGCACACGAAAAAGGATTTCAAATTACGGCACATGCGCAGGGAGATCGAGCGATTGATATGTTGCTTACTTGTATGGAACGTGCGCTGGAAAAATATCCGCGGTCAAATCATCGGCATCGGATTGAACATGCGGGGGTGACAATGCCGGATTTACTTATCCGCATGAAAAAGCTTGGAGTGGTTCCTATTCCTAATCCTGGGTTCTTCTATGAATTTGGGGAAGGGTATATAAAGGACTATGGTGAGCGAGTAAATCATATGTATCCTCTTCGTGATTTTATTGATGCTGGTATCATTGCTGCAGCTGCTTCCGATAGCCCGGTTATCATGCCAAATCCACTTCTTGGTATTCATGTCGCTGTTAACCGCTTGAGTTCATCGGGACAGGAAGTCGGAGCCAATCAGCGTGTTAGCATTTTGGAAGCAATTAAACTCTTTACTTGGAATGGCGCGTACGCAAGTTTTGAAGAAACGATGAAAGGCAGCATCGAAGTAGGGAAACTTGCAGACTTAGTTGTTTTGGACAAACCGATTTTAAACGTTCCTCACGAACAGATTAAGGATATACAGGTTGAACTGACAATGTTGGACGGTGAAATTGTATTTCAGCATTCAACTTCCTTAATCGGATAGCGCATAACTTTATCATGAAAGAATGAGTATCACCTTTAACAGGTGGTACTTTTTTAAATATACAATTACTTATTAAAGAACCTTAAAGCATATTTTATCCCTTTTTCAATATCAGTTGTTTCGTATCCTACTAATTCCTCAAAGGTAATTTGCATTTTTATATTTTCTGGTTTGGAATAGCTGTCTAAATCAATATTCAAAAAAATTTCATATGCATCAGCATTTACATTCGTTTCAATAATGTTGGAAGTTCGAATTGGATGTATAAACATAATCATTAGTATGTTCGCATAAGCAATTTTCCTGTTCTGCCATATAGTATTGCATAGGGTGGAAGGGGGATATAGATATTGAATTGGGACAACATAGGGTTCGTAATATGCAAACCAGACGCAGTATACTTAAATTTAGAACGAGAAATTCTGTCGTTTCTAGGACGAAGAGGATTTCAAATTCTTGCCTGCAAATATGTGACGATTACACCGAATTTATGCCGGCGTTTATATTGGGATGAAAATAAGAAGTATTCTGAATGGTGGTGGGAATTAGAATCTGAATTCATGAATTTAGGAGAAAGCTTATGCGTGTTGGTTCAAGGTACACCACAACCACCGTATAAATCGGTTTCCGAGCTGATTGAAAAAAAGTGGAAGGGAAACTTCAAGCCTGAAAAAGCAAAGAAAGGAACGATACGAAGTACGCTTGGAGCAAGGAATGGGATATTTAATCTATTTCACTCTGCAGATTGTACAAACGCAGTGAAACGGGAAGCATCATTGTTTTTTACAGCTGAAGAGATAGAACAATTAGAATGTGAAAATGCTTCATACGTACTTAAGCAAAAAGAAGCGGGCAATCTTGATGTTATAGATATATATTTTCGTATCAAACGGCAATGTATACGAGTTTCATCCATGCATATGAAAGTAAAGAAAAGATATATAAGTTTTCTTGATAAAAAACAACGTCAGGCCATGAGTGTAAGCGAGTCAATGAAGCAGCTTTGGTTGTATAATACCTTGCAGGAGGAATATCGGATGTTTTACATGTACATTGGCAAAGACAAATTACTAGAGTGTATAACTAACAACAAAAATTTTAAAAGAATAAACTTCAATATACTATTTCAAGCGTTCGATAAAGCTGGTTTAAAACTTACAAAATGGGAAGCCTGTTTGTTGAAAACGACAATGCTAAGTTTTACATAAAAACCTTCAGTATACTGAAGGTTTTTATGTCGGTGTGATCATTCATGAAAAAATCCTAAAGCATATTTTACTCCTTCATGAATATCAGTTGTTTCGTATCCTGCTAATTCCTCAAGGGTAACTTTCATTTTGACATTTTCTAATTCGTAACCACTGTCTAAATCAATATTTAAAAGAACTTCATATCCATCAGCAGTAGCATTTGTTTCGATGATGTTAAAAGTTTGAATTGCTGTACCTGTTTCATAATCGATTGGTTCTAAAAAATCTGCCATAAAAACACCACCATTTCGTTTTAAAATATAGTACCGTAAGTATGAATTGTACAATGTTTTCGTGATAGTAGACGTTTTGATTCTTTCAGTAGTTTAACCATAGGGCATTCTCATATTCATGTAACGTTCCAATAGATGTGGAATGAAAAAGAGTAGTAAAGGTAATAATTAAATATAAAATATAGCTTGAGAAAAATATTCTGAATTAGTTGACAATTAATGTTGTATTGGAATAAAATAACTGTTAATAAAAGTATACAAATCTGATGACGAGAAAGAGTAAAATATATCGCTGTTCCCCAGAGAGCCGGTACATTGCTGAAAGCCGGTGTTCGGTGTATGTTTGAAAATCATCTCCGAGGAGTCGAACTGAACATAGTAAGTTCGAACGGTTGTCTACCGTTACAAGGAACGCGTATGATTGTACGTTGCTGAGTGCTATTGATTGAACGGTTGATCAATAGAAGTAGGGTGGTAGCGCGGGTAAACCCGTCCCTAATGATAGGGACGGGTTTTTTGTGTACTTTTAATTATGTCATAAGGAGTGATTGTAGATGAAGAAGGTAGATGTGAAAGAATTAGCTGTAAGGAGAGAAGCGCGAATTCGTAAGCAATGGAATGAACAGGATACCTTTATGCAATCGATTCGAAATCGTGAAGGTGCACAATCTTTCGTTTTTTATGAAGGACCGCCGACTGCGAATGGTCTTCCGCATGTCGGTCATGCACTAGGACGGACAATTAAGGACTTGGTCGCAAGGTATAAAACGATGACGGGATACAAAGTGCTGCGTAAGGCCGGTTGGGATACACATGGATTACCAGTAGAACTAGGAGTTGAAAAACAGCTTGGTATTTCTGGTAAACATGATATTGAAAAGTACGGTGTAGAAGCCTTTCTTGCAAAATGTAAAGAGAGTGTATTTACGTATGA
The DNA here is from genome assembly GCF_037104695.1 of Bacillus yunxiaonensis. Classification (NCBI taxonomy): domain Bacteria; kingdom Bacillati; phylum Bacillota; class Bacilli; order Caryophanales; family Bacillaceae; genus Bacillus; species Bacillus yunxiaonensis. The sequence goes on from NZ_JBAWSV010000001.1 coordinate 147,910, forward strand.
AAAGCAGTGGCGTGAATTTACAGGGAGTATCGGTTATTGGGTTGACATGGATGCGCCGTACATCACATTAGATAATTCCTATATTGAAAGCGTTTGGCATATTCTTGGAACGATTCATGAAAAAGGGTTGTTATATAAAGGGCACCGCGTTTCTCCTTATTGCCCAAGTTGTCAAACATCATTAAGCTCACATGAGGTAGCGCAAGGATATAAAACAGTGAAGGATTTAAGTGCAACTGTTAAATTTCAGCTTGTAAATCGAGAAAACGAGTATGTTCTTGGATGGACAACAACTCCGTGGACGCTTCCGGCTAATGTAGCGTTAGCGGTTCATCCAGAGATGGAATATGTTCGGGCGCAGCAAGGAGAAAACATTTATATTGTTGCGAAAGAGTTAGCGAAAGATGTACTCCAGCAAGAATATAAAGTGTTATCTGTTCACAAGGGAAGCGAATTAACAGGTCTTTCTTATGTACCGCCATTTCAGTTTACAGAGGTTACAAATGGTCATTGTATTGTAAGTGCTGATTTTGTCACCGCACATAGCGGTACAGGAATTGTGCATATCGCGCCTGCTTACGGGGAAGATGATTATAAAGTTGTCCAAGAACATGGTTTATCATTTGTAAATGTTGTGAATGAGAAAGGAGAATACACATCTGATGTTCCTTTTTTACAAGGAAAATTTGTAAAAGAGTGTGACGTTGCTATTGTTCGTTATTTAGCTGAACATGGTCTTCTTTATCATAAGGAGAAGTATGAGCATAGTTATCCGCATTGTTGGCGCTGTGATTCACCGCTATTGTATTACGCAAATGAGAGTTGGTTTATTCGAACAACTGCTTTAAAAGAGCTGTTTTTACAAAATAATAATGAAGTTGCATGGCACCCAGAGCATATTCAGCATGGCCGATTCGGGAACTTTTTAGAAAATATGGTCGATTGGAATATTAGCCGAAACCGGTATTGGGGAACGCCGCTTAATGTGTGGGAGTGCAGCGCTTGTAATTATCAATTTGCACCGAAAAGCATCGAAGAGCTAAGACGTTGTGCAACTGGCGCTGTAGATGAAAATATTGAACTGCATAAGCCATATGTGGATGAAGTAAAAGTAAATTGTTCGAAATGCGGCGAAACGATGAAGCGTACGCCAGAAGTTATTGACGTTTGGTTTGATAGCGGTTCGATGCCATTTGCGCAGTACCATTATCCATTTGAAAATAAAGAGTTATTTAAAGAACAGTTTCCAGCAGATGTCATTGCTGAAGGAATTGATCAGACGCGCGGTTGGTTTTATAGCTTACTTGCAGTGTCTACGCTGTACACTGGCAGAGCACCTTATAAGCGTGTATTATCACTTGGCCATGTGTTAGATGAAAATGGACAAAAGATGTCAAAAAGTAAAGGGAATGCTTTGGACCCAGTAGATTTAGTAGAGAAATTTGGAGCGGATGCCTTGCGCTGGGCACTTCTTGTAGATAGTGCGCCGTGGAATCCAAAGCGTTTTTCAGAACGAACTGTACAAGAAGCAAAGTCGAAACTAGTTGATACGTTGTTAAATGTATATAGCTTTTATGTACTGTACGCAGAGTTAGATGAATACAATCCAAAACAGAAGTATAGCATAAAGAAAACAAAGCTGGATGAATGGGTATTATCAAGATTGCATAGTACGATTCAGAAAGTAAGATGTTCTTTAGAAGAATATCAATTTACAACGGCTGCTCGTGAAATAGCATTATTAGTTGAAGAGGTAAGTAACTGGTATGTAAGACGTTCACGTAGTCGTTTTTGGGCATCTGGTATGGATGCTGAAAAAGCAGCGGCATATGATACGCTTCATGAAGTACTTGTTACAATTAGTAAGTTGCTTGCGCCTTTTACGCCGTTTTTAGCAGAGGATATTCATTTGAATTTGGAAGGAAGCAGTGTTCATTTAGCAGATTATCCAGCATTTGAAGAAACGCTTATCAATACGCAGCTTGAAAAAGAGATGGCAGCTATTTTGCAAGTAGTGGAGCTAGGACGCAGTATTCGCAATCAACATACATTAAAAGTAAAACAGCCATTAGCAAAACTTGTTGTATTTGAGCATGAGAAGCAAGAAATGGATTGGGATTCTTATAAAGAGATTGTAATGGATGAACTAAATGTGAAAGAAGTTACGGTCGAACATAGCGAAGCCGGTTATATGTCATATCAGTTAAAACTAAACTTTAAACAAGCAGGACCGAAATTCGGAAAGCAAATCAATACGGTAAATAATTGGCTGCAAAACTTATGTAGTGAAGAAGTAACTGCGTTTATATACAGTGAACAAGCAACATGTCAATTGCTGTCTGGAGAAGCTGTCACTGTAACATTAGATGATGTGTTTGTTGAAAGAGTACCGAAAGCAGGATTTGCAGTTGCTACGTACGGATTATATACCGTTATGCTGGACACAAATGTAACAGATGAATTGCTCCAGGAAGGAATGGTAAGAGAATTTATTCGCGCTGTGCAGGAATATCGAAAACAACTGAATTTACCTGTGAACTTGCGTGTAAATATTGAAATTCAGGGTGATGATGAACTGCAACGTGTAGTAACAGAGTATAAAGCGTTGCTGCAAGAAAATTTACTCATGAAACAACTGCTATTCAATGAATCATTACAAAATGCAGAACAAATTCAAGTAGGAAATAAGAAGGTGTTGATTAAGCTTAGTTCAGTGAGTTAAAAAAATATTCAAAAAATGACTTGCATTTCGTATGCCGAAAGGATAGAATATTCCGTAAATACAAAAAGCGATGAGCGGGAAAAGTACATCGTGACCTGATCTACAGAGAGCAATCGGGAGCTGAGAAGATTGCGGTGCAGCGTGATGGAAAGACACCTGTGAGCGTTATTTTGAACGTGAACAACTAGTAAAAGTAAACGGAACCTACCGTTATCAGGCGAAGAGTGGTCAATGTGACAATTTGGGTGGTACCGCGGTGAAATCCGTCCCTTATATAGGGGCGGATTTTTGTATTCTTTTAAGGAGGTGAGCGGCCGTGGATGATGATGACAACGATAATAATAAATATACAATCATACAATTAACAATAGGAGGCGGAATATATGAGTCAACAAATGAAGCGGTCGCTTATCAGCGAATGTACACCGCATGAAACAGTTGTATTAAAAGGATGGGTAAAGAAAATTCGTCATCTAGGAAATATAAGTTTTTTATTACTCCGTGATCGAACAGGTGTCATGCAATGTGTTCTTGAAAAAGAATGGGCTGGATATAAGGTAGAAGTAGAAAGTGTTGTGCAAGTTATAGGAAAAGTGATTGCAACAGATAAAACGGAACTTGGAGTAGAAGTATTAGTTGAGGATGTACAGCTTCTAAACAGTGCAGAGCAGGTTCCATTTGAAGTGAATAAAAAGAAACTGCAAGTTGGTTTAGATCAAATGTTAAATTCTCGAACGTTATCACTTCGGCATGAACGAGTGCAAGCGATTTTTACAATTAAATCAATGCTTGCACATGCCTTTAGTGAATATTTACTTCAAAACGATTTTACAAGAATTTTTACACCGAAAATTGTTTCACAAGGGGCGGAAGGCGGAGCTAATGTATTTCAGCTTCATTATTTTGAGAAAGAAGCATATTTAGCACAATCACCACAATTTTATAAGCAAATGATGGTTGCTGGCGGATTAGAACGTGTTTTTGAAGTGGCACCGGTGTACCGCGCTGAACATCACAATTCATCTCGCCATTTAAACGAATACATTTCCTTAGACGTTGAGCTTGCGTTTATTGAAGACTTTTATGAAGTGATGCAGCTTGAAACGGATGTAATTCGGTATATGTTTGAAAAAGTGCAACAATATTGTGTAAAGGAATTACAGTTGCTTCAAATTGACATACCAGTTATTACAAAGATTCCGAAATTAACGGTTACGGAAGCGCAAGACATTTTACAAAAAGAGTATCGAAAAGAATCTCCAATAGGCGATTTAGATTCAGAAGGAGAAAAACTGCTTGGGAAGTATGTAAAAGAAACATACAATAGTGATTTCGTCTTTATTACTCATTATCCGAAAGAAACACGTCCGATGTACACAATGCCAAATCAAGAAAATCCTTCTGTCACAGACTCTTTTGATTTATTGTATAAAGGATTAGAAATTACATCAGGTGCGCAGCGCATTCATAACTATACTATGTTAGTTCGTTCTTTTGAAGAAAAGGGATTAAATGTAGAAAATTTTCAATCGTATATCGATACATTTCGCTATGGGTGTCCGCCGCATGGAGGGTTTGCTATTGGACTAGAACGACTCGTATATAAATTTTTAAACTTATCGAATGTTCGCGAAGCAAGTGCATTTCCAAGGGACTGTACGCGGTTAGTACCGTAATATAAAGTGAAACAATCCCCGGTTCGTGTACCGGGGATTTGTTATGAGGTTATCCTACATTTACGGGCAGTAAGATCCCCCCATCTCAAGATTCAGAGAGAAGCAAAGAAGATAGTTGGGGGACAACTACTGGCATACGCTCGATTCGTTCAACAAACCGTCAGTGGGGGATGAGGAAAATCTCCATTGATGGTTTGTTTCACTTTATTTTCCTATATGAACCTGTTTTCTTTTTAATAGTCCTTTACGCTTTGTGCATTGTTCTTGCTGCTCTTTTCTAATCATGCTAAATAATAAAGAGTGTTCAGCTAACTTGTTTTCCGTCTGTAAAACGGACTGTACACCAGAGCTCATCATATAAGCTACCAATACAAGAAGGGTGAAAAAGAGAACTGGACCGTATGTAACCCAAGGAGTAAGTATAAGGAGTTGGAAATTACTACTAATCAGAAATATGGAACCACCGATTTCAATTAAAATCATGTGAAATAATGATAAATGCATGATGAGAACGAGCACTTGCAATAGTTGTTGGTTTAACCATAAGAATATTTTAGGCAGTAAATATGGACGGATATGCGTTTTGAAAATGTGAAAGATCCCTCCGCCAAGCACTTTGGAGCCCGTGACAAATTCATTATGCAGCAACAAGCGAATTTCGTTTCCGATTAGCTGAGTCAAATTTGGTATTCCAATGAGAATAAGTACAGTAATTACATATATGAACCATTCAGATTTTTGATCCATAAGAAGATATTGTACATGTGACAATAATAAGATACCTAAAAGTGTAGGAGGAACGTATTGAAAACTTTCGAACAGCCAGTTGAACCATCTTACTCCTCGGTAGAAATAAGCATAGAAAAAAGCAAAAATCAGTGAAATAGTAATTCGCATTAAGCTAATTAAAAATGCAGATATAATTGGTGCTTTTGCGTGTGTAAGTACCGTTCGTAGTACATCATAACCTCCTGCGTCCACACCTAAAGGGTGAGAAAGAGAGGGAGGGGCAGGTGCAGTACGAATAGGCATGTTATCTTTATAACTAAATTCAGGGATACGCTCAATTTTATGTGTTTTGGAATATGAGTCTAGCATATAGCTACTCACAACTAAAAGTATTAAAATACTTAACCCAGCTAGAAATCGTTTATTTGTTAGTAGTTTTTTAAACATGTATGTCCCTTCTTCCCGGAAGAACCCATTTTAAAATTTCAAATATAATATAAAACGGAATAGTTAATAGGAGAATGCCAATGGCCATAATTTCTGGTGTTGGGTGTGTAATGAGAAATTGCAATAAACCGTAAATATTAAATGAAAATTCAAGTACAATCATATTGGAAAGCATAAAGAAATAAATGGATTTTGCGTTATAAAAGATAGATAGTAATACATTGATAAGAACATGCTTATACAAAACATAGAATGGTTTCATACCTTTCGCTAATGCGAAAGTAGTATATTCTTTCTCAATTTCTGTATGATAGTTGAGTAAAGTAATTTTATATAAATAAATAGTTGGCAAAATAGCCAGTGTAACGATAGGTAAAAAGTATGTTTTCTCTTGCATTGTTGAAAAAGGTATTGTAGGGAGTAAGTTTGTATGTTTATAAATCCAAATTACAATGAGTTGAATGGAGAAGACAACAAATAAATCAGGTAATGTCTCTAATACATGTAATCCCTTCAAAATGGCAGATTGAATGCGTTTTGAAAAATAGAAAGTTAGGTTGGCGAAAAAGGTTGCAAGAAGAACAGCGACAAGAAAGGCTACAATCATAATAGTTAATGTATATACATAAGTGTCTAATATAAATGGAAACAGATCACGATCAGGTACATTTTTCATCACAACATCTACTTTGTATGTCATTTTAGCAGGGTTGAGAAGGGAGTGAAAAACTGATTGTATCTGTATTATGTATTGTTCAAAATTAAGATGTAGTGTAGGTGGGATCGTCATCCCTCCTGTAGCTGGTAGCTGCTTAGATTCAGTAAGAAATAATTTCGGTAAACAACAGATAGCTATAATACCAAAAACAATAAGACAAAATCGAATAAAAAGTAAAATGAAATTTTTAATAAATGTCATACTACAAATCTCCTTATTTTACAAAATATTCTAATTATTTCTTTTTATTTTATTGGAATCCTTCTATGAAACATTACATTTTCTTCACTTTCGATAAATTACCATATATTTAGAGGTAGTAAAAAGGGGATTAAAAGATGGTATGAAAAAGAATGTAAAAAGACTGTGGGAAAACTTATAAATAGTAATTCCTTATCTGTAAAGAAACAAAACAATTCGTGGTGGGATGTATGTAAATGCTTAAAAATAAAAGGTTAAAAATAGCGTGATAAAAAAGGTTCTCATAAATAATAAGAACTTTTTTACCACGCTATTTTCAATTCGTAATTGAAATAATCCACAGTATCCAATGAGCTCCTGGTACAAAAAGCACTTGGGCAAGTAATGTTCCTAAAAATCTAGAAATCATTAACCATCCATACATTTTTCCCATTGTTTCCGCACCGTTTTCTTTTTGGAGAGCTCGTTCCGTTAATAGAGCAATTCTTGGATCTAATAGCACAGTTAGTAAGATTGTTGCAAACCCATTAACGAGACCAGAAGCCGTACTTGCATTTGTTGCATACGCTGGGTTTAAAAAAGAAGCATATAAAGCAGAAAGTACACCTGCTGTATAAATAGCAGTAGCGAACATATTAATGAGCATAATTCGATTTGGAATGCCACCAACTCGCATCCGATGAATCATTTCCAATTTTGGAAAACGGACATATTTTTTTGTGTATTTTAGTTTTTGAATGTTATTTGTTTTCATCATGCGAATGAAAGAACCGTCCGTTTCAAAGTTTTGAATCACATAGCCAAATAGTTTTGTGAGAGTCGGATATAAAAAGATGGCTAGTAATGTACCGATGGAAGCGGCTAATAAAACAAGACGAATTGTTCCTTCTAAATCGATAGTATCGTCTAGCTTTGCTTGATCGACGATGCCGCTAAGCAAAAAGGCTTGTAGTAAGTTAGAAGTTCTTGAAACAAGTAACACGATTCCAACTACAGATAAGGAAACAGCAATCTTTTTCAAGCGAATGCCTGCAAGTCGGATACTATAAGAACTTGTTTCTACTGCGTGAATGATAATTGTAAAAACTACTATGAAAATTAATTTTGTCGTCATATGTATTCACCATCTATTACAAATTGGAAAATAAATCTAATCATACATGATGAAAAGATTTTTGTACATATTGATTTTTTGCTTGATGGCGACTTGTGGCTTGTGTATTGACAGAATATTTACATTTGGGTGATTGTTTTGTAAAATAGTGAAGATTGTGTCTAGGATGATAAGGGGGATGGGGATGAAAACATATTACAGTAATCGAGCGAAAATTTATGAAGAGGTATATTTTCGAGAAGACCCTATTAGACAAGCAGAACTATTACAAATACAAGATGTTTTGAAAGAAAAGTTTACGGGAAAGACTGTACTCGAAGTAGCTTGTGGTACAGGATATTGGACACAATATGTTGCTGAAACAGCTCAGCACATTACTGCGATTGATTACTCGGAAGAAGTACTTACTATAGCGAAAGAAAAACAGCTTTTATCATCTAAAGTTTCCTTTGTACAGGGGAATGCATATAAATTGAATCAATTAACAAAAACGTTCGATGGGGCTTATGCAAACTTTTGGCTTTCCCATATACCGAAAGAAAATATTTTCTCTTTTTTAGAACAATTTCATGCAGTTTTAGAAAAAGGATCTATTGTATGTATGGCAGATAATATGTATAACGAAGGGATTGGCGGAACACTTATTTCTAAGATTAATGATGAAAATACATATAAAATCCGTTCATTAGCAGATGGCCAGCAATATGAAATTATAAAAAATTATTATTCGAAGGAAGAACTTGCAGCTATTTTCGAACCATTTGCAACTGATTTAGAGATTCATATGAATACATGTTTTTGGTTCATATTATATAAAGTAAAGTGAGCGGAGGAGAATAAATGTATACAACTTTTTTATTCGATTTAGATGGTACATTAACAGATCCGAAAGAAGGGATTGTAAATTCGGTCATATATGCCCTGAGAAAAATGGGGATTGATGAACAAGATGATAAAAAATTACTTTCTTTTATCGGTCCGCCGATTCAACATTCTTTTGCTAGCATATATAGCATGGATGAAAAACAAGTAACCGAAGCAGTAACATATTATCGTGAATACTTTCAAGATAAGGGGATGCTTGAGAATCACGTATACGAACATATTCCTAGTGTTTTAGAAGATTTAAAGAATGCAGGAAAACGTTTATTTGTGGCAACATCTAAGCCGACTATATTTGCAAAGCAAATTTTGGAACACTTTCAGATGGCACATTATTTTGAAGAGATTGTCGGAAGTAACTTAGATGGGACACGTATTGCAAAAACGGACATTATCCAGCATATTTTACATACATATCACGATTTAGAGAAAGGTCATGTGGTTATGGTAGGCGATCGAGAGCATGATATAATTGGAGCGCAGCAAGTTGGAATTGATTCTATCGGAGTAATGTATGGATATGGCAGTAAAGAAGAATTAGTGGCAGCGGGAGCTACTCATATTATTGAAGAAGTAGAAAATATAAAGAAGTTTGTTTATGTATTAGAAAAAATAGATTGATAAAATTTGTTTGGAAAGACAAGGTGGTCACCTTGTCTTTTTTTGTATATAGATGTTATAAAAAATGACTATATTTGGCATTTGAAAGAGGAATTTTAGTTGCGAAGTGGAATTGTAAAAGTAGCTTGTTATGTAAACTGTTATTTCTAGCGTAGCTAGTATACGGATGAAGAAAGAAGGAGGGGTATATTTGCAAGGAATTTCAGAATTTAGAGTACCTGAGACAGTCTTATATGGAACAAATGCGTTAGAAAAACTAGGAGAAAAGGCAATTCAGTATGGCAAGAAAGCATTGATAATAAGCGATTCTATTATGAATGAGCTTGGTTATGTAGACAGGTGCAGGAAAATGTTAACAGCCAAAAAAATAGAAGTTGTGACTTTTGTTGATGTGAATACTGAGCCGACAGATGAGCATGTATTACGAGCGTTAGCTGCTTGTTATGAGAATGAATGTGATCTTGTTATAGGACTTGGCGGAGGAAGTTGTATTGATGTTGCAAAGGCCGTTGCTGTTATCGCAACAAACGGAGGGGATATTGGAGAATACGTTGGTAATCAATATCCGATAACAAAGGTACCACTATCTCTTATTGTTATTCCAACGACTGCCGGAACAGGATCTGAAGTTACGAGTGCGACTGTTATTACAAATACAAGCACAGATGTAAAAATGATGATTAAGCATCCAAGTTTTATACCTCAAGTAGCTATTGTGGATCCATTATTAACAGTGTCTACTCCACCTCATGTAACAGCTGCAACTGGAATAGATGCGTTATGTCATGCGGTAGAGGCATATATTTCTCGATTGTCACAACCTCTTACTGATATATTTGCACTTTCAGCAATTGAAAAGATTATGAAATACCTTCGTATTGCTTATGAAGATGGACAGAATATAGAAGCTCGGGAGCAAATGATGCTTGCGTCAATGCAAGCTGGAATTGCTTTTACAAATGCGTCTGTAACATTAGTTCATGGAATGTCCCGTCCTATTGGAGCAATGTTTCATGTTCCTCATGGTTTATCAAATGCAATGCTACTTCCAGCGGTATTAGAGTTTACGAAAGATTATACAGTGAAACGTCTCTCGGATATTGGGCGTACAATTAGACCAGATTTGAAAGCGTTATCAGATGAAGGGTTTGCACATCTTACTGTTAATGAAATAAAGCATCTTTGCACAGATTTACGTATTCCAAATATGAGAGAATATGGGATAGATAAAGATAAGTTTGAAATGGTTATAGCAAAGATGGCGAAAGATGCACTTGCAAGTGGGAGTCCAAGTAACAATCCTCGCATTCCTTCGTATGGGGAAGTGATAGAATTATATCGAATTTGTTACGATTATAACTTTATAGATTGCGAAGAAATTGTGTGAAAATATAAAACCAATCCAAGTTAAATAAACTGAAAATTCTATAAAAATTTCCTTGGAAATTACAAAGGAGGAACATATGGAATTAGTAATCATTTTATTAGCACTTAGTATGCTAATGTTTGTGGCATATCGTGGATTTTCTGTCATTTTATTCGCACCGATTTGTGCTCTGTTTGCTGTTTTGTTAACAGAACCGACTTACGTTTTGCCTTTTTTTTCAAATATTTTTATGGAGAAAATGGTTGGCTTTATTAAATTATATTTCCCTGTATTTTTACTAGGAGCGATTTTCGGAAAAGTAGTTGAGATGTCAGGAATCGCAGAATCTATCGCAAAGACAATTATCCAAATTGTTGGTGTGAAACGGACTATACTTGCAATTGTATTAATGGGGGCTATTTTAACATACAGTGGTGTCAGTGTATTTGTTGTGGCATTTGCTATATTTCCGTTTGCAGCTAATTTGTTTCGCGAGGCAAATATTCCGAAACGTCTCATTCCTGGTACAATTGCGCTTGGGGTTCTTACTTTTACAATGGATGCACTTCCAGGAACACCGCAAATTCAAAATGTTATTCCGACAACCTTTTTCAAGACAGATATTTATGCGGGTCCTTTCTTAGGAATTACAGGAGCTATTTTTGTTTTCATAGTTGGTATGGTGTATTTGGAAAGGCGCCGTCGCAAAGCAGAAGCGCAAGGCGAGGGGTATTATGGATTTAAAGATGGAAGTGCTGAAATGGCAGCAGCCATCGAAGCAGAACAAAGTGTAAAACCGTCAATTCAAACGGTTGATATTACACCGCTTCGTCAAGTGCTCGCCTTTGTTCCACTTATTTTAGTAGGTGTGATGAATAAACTTTTTACAATTGCTATTCCAAAATGGTATCCAAATGGTTTTGATTTTGCATCCATTGGTTTAAAAAGTTTTGGGAAAGTAGAACTGGCTGGAGTACTTGGGGTGTGGTCAGTAGAATTAGCACTTGTAATTGGCATCGTAACAACAATTCTTTTAAATTGGAAGCGTGTATTTGTAGATTTTCAAACCGGGTTAAATGCAAGTATTGGCGGAGCATTACTAGCGGCAATGAATACAGGTGCAGAATATGGATTTGGCGGCGTAATTGCAGCGCTTCCAGGATTTGGGGTAATTCGTGATAGTATTTCAACAACTTTTACGAATCCGCTTGTTAATGGGGCGGTTACGACAAATGTACTTGCAGGTATAACAGGATCGGCTTCTGGGGGAATGGGAATTGCATTAAGTGCAATGTCTGATAAATATATTGCAGCTGCGGAGCAATTTAATATTCCATTAGAAGTTATGCATCGTATTATTGCAATGGCATCAGGTGGTATGGACACATTACCGCATAATGGGGCCGTTATTACACTACTTGCAGTAACGGGATTAACCCATAAACAATCGTATCGTGACATTTTTGCGATTACAATTATTAAAACCGTAGCGGTATTTGTTGTAATTGGCACGTATAGCTTAACAGGTCTTGTATAATATTCAGAAAGAAGAGAGAGTTAAATGCTTTCTCTTCTTTTTCACATAATATCATTATGTAAACTGATATATTATTCCTGGAAAGTATTCAGAAAATATATTATAATGTAAGGGGTTACAAAAAAGGGGGGATACGATGTTTTCGTTACAACCGATCGCTTTTGTACATAATGAACGAATTGCTGTGGAAGATGATTTGTGGGGAGAAATCGAGTCTGTTATTGAATTGACGGATTCATATACAGAAGAGAGTTTACAAGGGATTGAACAATTTTCACATATCGAAGTTATTTTTTATTTTGATAGAGTAACAGATGACAACATTCAGTACACGGCAAGACATCCTCGAAATAATGAAGAGTATCCGAAAGTTGGTATTTTTGCACAGCGAGGGAAAAATCGTCCGAATAAATTAGGTGCTACAATTGTAAAAGTAGTACGTAGAGAAGGAAAGAAATTAGTAGTGCAAGGGTTAGATGCGATTGATGGTACCCCTATTTTAGATATGAAGCCAGTTATGAAAGAGTTTTTGCCAAGAGAAGAAATCCGGCAGCCAGATTGGGCAACGGATTTAATGAAGAACTATTGGAAAGGAAGCGAAGAGAAGTGAAAATATATCAAGCATCTATAGAAGAATTACAAGGAGTAGCAACACTATTTAATGAATATCGTATGTTTTATAGACAAGATTCTAATATTGAAGAAGCAGAACAATTTTTACGTGAACGTATAGAACGAAAAGAATCCGTTATCTTTGTGGCAGTAGAAGATGGAAAATACGTTGGATTTACGCAGCTATATCCTTCTTTTTCGTCTATTTCGATGAAAGAGTTATGGATTTTAAATGATTTATTTGTGCGAAAGGAAGCAAGAGGAACTGGGGTAGGGAAAGAATTGTTAGCAAAGGCGAAGCAATTTGCAGTGGAGACAGGTGCAAAAGGATTAAAGCTCCAAACGGAAGTAGATAATGCAACAGCACAGCATTTATATGTAGGGAACGGTTATATAAGAGATGATCGCTATTTTCATTATGAATTGAATTTATAAAAATCCATATATAACTAGTGATACATAACCAAGCATATGGCGATTCAGTCTCATAATATATGAATATGTAGGGACAAGCTTTTTATAGAGAAATAATTTTAGTATTTTCACAGTTGAGGTATGCAAGGACGAGTGAGCTGATTAAACAGCAATGCCATTTTACATGGCATTGCTGTTTTTATTGTAAGATATGTTGTGTAAAGAGCCATGAAACAGCATATTCTAAATTTTCTGCAATATAATTAGCCTCCATATTAGCCCATTTATGACGATATGTATGTAATGCATCATATCCAGCCCCTGTTTGTACTAAAATCGTTGTTGCACCGACCTTTATACCTGCAACAATATCACTCCAGCGATCACCGATTACAACACATTTTGTTAAATCGAGATCATGTTTTTTCGCTGCTTGAAGAAGCATTCCTATTTCAGGTTTACGACATGTACAGCCATCACTGTGCCGGTGCGGACAAAGATATATGTCGTCAAAACCGAATGCTTCTAATTCCTCAATAAAGTCTTCTTTTGTTGCTTTACCATCAGCAATACCAGGTTGGTTTGTAAAAGAAAATAGTTGTATATTTTGTTCTTTTAGCTTATCTAGAGTTATCTTAGTAAATGAAAATAACTGAAATTTTCCAGGATAATGAATCGTTGTATCGCCGCCGATTGTACCGTCACGATCGATAAAAATAGCTTCGATGCTTCGTTTATTTGTCATAGTATATGTCCTTTCTCGTCGTTTGCTAGAAATGTTTTATAAAAAGGTGTGCATGGAATAACAAAAAATATTTTGACCTCAGAATATAAAGGATTCTACTATTAACATTGTTTTCCTGCATATGAATTGCATCTTTGCTGCGTTTTAGTTTGAAAAGTATTTTTATAGAAAAATATGTTATTATTTTCATAGGTATTTATTGTAATTTTCTGTAGAGAGAGAGGGGTACATGTGCTGCAAGTTAACATAAAATCGGCTGGATACGAAGCTGGAGAACAAACGATTCATAATATTGCTTTTTCAATTGAACAAGGTGAACTAGTTGCTTTAATTGGCGCAAACGGAGCAGGAAAGAGTACAACAATAAAATCGATTCTTGGATTATTGGCGCATATGGAAGGGGAAGTTTCGTTTGGAGATAAAAAGAATCCGTATGCATATGTACCTGAACATCCGACATATTATGATTACTTAACATTGTGGGAACATATTGAACTATTAATGGCCGCCAGGGATGTTGAATCAGGAAGCTGGGAAATCCAAGCGGATGAGTTGTTACGTACGTTTCGGATGGACAAGCATAAGCATGAATATTTATCGAAGTTTTCAAAAGGAATGAAACAAAAATCGATGCTTATTTTAGCTTTTTTAACAGAACCAGACTTTTATATTATTGACGAACCGTTTATTGGATTAGATCCGACAGCGACTCGTGATTTTCTTCATTTTTTGTATAAAGAAAAGGAACGCGGTGCAGGTATTTTACTGTGCACGCATGTGCTAGATACAGCAGAAAGAATATGTGAGCGTTTCTTATTAATTTCAGAAGGAACATTATTTGCAAATGGAAATCTACATAGCATTCAAACGCTTGCTAATATGCCAGAAGGCACATTGTTAGATTGCTTTGATGTAATTGTAAGGCGGGAACAACATGATTAGAAAACTATTTTATAGAAGGTTGTTTCATGAGGTAAAACGAAAGTGGAGGGCGATACGATCCGTTGTCGATTGGACGATTGCATTATACTTAATTGTTCCAGCGCTTGTCTTTAGCTGGATCTATTATGCTTCACTTTGGAAGCATGGACTGACATCTGAAGATGTATTATATTGCTCTGCCGGATTTCTTATATTTTATGTAGCGACATTTTCAAGAAGTGTACGCTCGTTTTTAGAACAAGCGGATAGTTTGTTTTTAATTCAATTTCCAAGTTATATAAAACAAATGATGAAATATGGAATGGTCTATTCTTTTTGTCGCATTTGTTTCACAAGTGCACTTATAATCATTCTATGTCTACCAATTTTTTTGAAAAGTTTGAATGGAACTGGTGTGCAAGCTTTTTTCTGTTTTGTGTTTTTGACTTGTTTTCGTTTCACATTTGCCCTGTTGCAACGCTATATTGATGTTCGATTCCATAAGCAGTGGCAAGTAATAATTATAAAAAGTATTCTCTTTTTTGTAGGGATTGTATATGTAGGTATAACATTTAGATATATACTACAACAGTCTTTTTATACGTTTTTTTTCTTTTTACTTCTCTTTATCATAAGTTTTTTCTTAGTAAAAGAAAAAATGCACTATCATCGCTTCTTCTTTAAAGAAATTGAAAAAGAAAAAAGAGAAGAAATGAGATGGACAACACAAATTATGGCATTTGGAGGTCAGGTACAAAAACCTACAAATGCAGCGAAGCCGTGGCTATTTCCGCGTTCTAAACGTATATTAATAGGAAATAGCAATGATTCTAGAATCATTGAAGCATTTTTAAAGGAATATTTTCGTTCGGGTGATGCAGGTGGTTTTTACATTCGCATTGTCTTTGTTAGTGCAAATGCGATTTGGATTGCACCATGGTGGATTGCTACAATCGTTATTTTGTTTGCTTCATTTGCAATATTTCGTTATTCAAGTGACATATGGAAAGTTTTTTCTGGAAAACTATTTTTACAGTTATATTGTTCAGACGGAAAGAAACTATGGCTTTCACAGAAGGCGAAGGGATATTTGTTTATACCAGCTTTATTTGTATACGGTATTGTTGTACTAGCGCAATTTTATGTCATGGCTGCTGGAATTTGTGCGGGAGTTGCAATCTTAATAACAGTGTGGATTTTATTTGTCCCGAACAAACGGGCGGTAAGACTCTCTCATCAAGATACTGAAAAAGCAAAAAAAGTAAGCGGAATATAAATGTATGTAAGAACCCGATTGGTTGGGTTTTCCATCAGTGGAGAATGAAGAAAAATCTCTGCTAATAGTTAGTTGAACTTTATACTTAACAAAAAAAGAGCTGTATAGCTCTTTTTGTTAATCTGTAATGGACACATACATAAAATAGATGAGAACAACAATGCTTACACCTGAAAAGAGAAGATCGAGATTCAAAAGAAAAACCTCCTAGTAAAACCAAAGAATAATACTTATTGTATGAAATCTTACTATTCCATATTCAAATTTTTATAAATAATGTTAACGTTAATAAATTTGTAAAGTGCAAAAATTGGCATCATTTTGTATAATGGAAGAAACAGTTATAAAAACATAAGCAAAGAAAGGGAGGTATGTAAAATGCCAAATTGGATGAAAAAGACGCTCGTCACATTAATTACTATATTTACATTTGGATTAGTAACACCTCCTTCTGTGCTACTTGACAATGCAAAAGCGGACAAGCCTACAAAACAGCAAAATCTAGAGCGAACGCCGTATACATTGGATGAAAAACAAAATGAGATAAGCCCAGAAGTATTTCTCTCTTATGCGATGCAAGAAGCAGAGCGGCAATCAATGGAGAAATTTGGATCGAAAATTGGACCAGTAATTGAAGATGAGTTTAAGGGTATTGTATTGCCGAAAATAGAAGAAGCAATTGCAGAACTTGCAAAGACTACACCAGAAGATTCATTACAGTCTTTAGCGATTTCGCAAAAGCCCGCAGGTGGAAAACATGAAAAAATTTTTCATGTTTATGATACAAAAACCGGAAATGACTTACTGCGTTTTCACGTGAGACGAGATCATCCGCCGCAAGACGGCTATTATTTTAATTTTCATTATCATCGTTATGAAGATGATTTTACAGCACACCATGAGCTTGGGGATATTTATTGGAATACAAATACACCGCCGCAATGGCTTTCATAGGAAAAGGAGAACAAGGTTATATGCCTTGTTCTTTTTTTGGAGATGAAGAAAAAGTAAATAAAAGGTAATATCAATTTGAAAGAGAATTCATAAGTATAAAGAATATAAAAGTCATGATAACAAGGAGCATTCGTAATGAATAAATATGTTATTTTTGATTTTGATGGTACGTTAGTAGATTCTAAAGATATCTTTATTCCTATTTTCAATGAAATAGCAGAGAAACACCGTTTTAAACAGGTAAGAGAAGAGGATGTTGAAGCATTGCGGAAGTTATCAATTCCTGAGAGGTGTAAATTGCTTCACGTGCCTCTGTACAAAATCCCTATGATAGCATTAGAGTTTTATAAATTATATCAACCATCGATCTCAAATCTTACTTTGTTCGATGGAATAAGAGATGTTTTGCAGACGTTGAAAGAGAGCGGCTATGAAATTGTTATTGTATCATCGAATGCTGAGGAGCATATTCGGGAATTTTTACGTCATAATGAAATTGATTTTATTCATGATGTTTTTTGTTCTAATAACATTTTTGGAAAAGACAAAGTGATAAAGAAATTTTTAAAAGCAAATAAACTACAAAATTCCGATGTGATTTATGTTGGAGATGAACTTCGAGACATTGTATCTTGTAAAAAAATTGGTGTAGAAGTAATTTGGGTAAGCTGGGGCTATGATGTGATAGAAACGGTACGGGATGAATCTCCGAATTATATTGTGAATATGCCAAAAGAAATTGTAAGTGTTGTGAATTCAAAATAGTATAAAGTGGGAAAGGTAGCAAGGGGAATATGTCGGAGAAAATGTATGAACCAGACAGTGACTTTCAATATTCAGATGCAGGCTTTTGTATCATACAGCAATTAATAGAAGATGTTTGTGGTAAACCTTTTACGGTGTTAATGAATGAACATATTTTTGAAACGTTACATATGAAAAACAGCACATTAGAATAAACGCTGTTAAAAGTAAGAAATGGACAATTTTCTTGTGGTCACAATAAAAAAGGAGAAATAGTTCATGGTGAATATCCAATCTATCCATATCCAGTGGCTTCTGGACTTTGGACAACACCAACAGACTTAGCAATTTTAGTAATTGAATTAATGAATTCTTTAAAAGGTAAAAGTAAAATTGGTCTTTCTGAAAATAAGGCAAAAGAACTCATTACTTCACAAGGTTGTAAAGAATGGACTGGTCTAGGCGTTTTTCTCGATGGTTCAGGAGAAAAAATTGAAATTTTCTCACTTGGTTGGGGGATAGGATTTCAATGTATGCTGGTTGCTTATCCGTATTTAGAAATAGGTGTTGTCATTATGACAAATACAGATTTAGGAGTTCATCAAATGAAGGGCATTATTGGAGAAATATTTGCATCTCTTACTATGTAATGAGCCGAATTACAAGTAGGATTGTTTAAAGGAAAAGAGCGCTGCACAAAAGTCAGCGCTCTTTATTTTGGGAATAAACTTTACTAGTGAAAATTCTATTTTTCAGTTTTCGTAAACAGAAGTGGCTTTGTGCTTAACGTTGCTGGTAGGTGCAGTTTAAGCTCGTTTAGTACACCTGCTGTATTCATCTCATAAGAAACTAATATGTTCATTTCCATTTGGAAAACATCCCATTTTGTACTGAACATATCATAGTGATGATGGTTCATTTCAATATCAAATGAGGCAAATTTTAAGTATAAAGTTTCATTTCGTTTGTGTATTTCTATTGTTCCGTAAGCAGGATGTTCGAACGTTCCGGTATAATCCTTTAACGGATGTGAAAGAACGGTTTCCTTTACTTGTGGTAGTGGCTTGTTCATTTCTTTCATTATTTCTTTAAGCTGTGCTGTATCTTCTACAGCACGTTTATGCCAATCAATTGGTTCTAATCCAAGCAATTCATCATAAATTTGATGCGCAAGGTAAGAAGGAAGTAACGTTTTACCGGAATTCGTTAACACGACAAGACCAATATTATGTTCTGGCATAAAAGAAACGAGAGATGTGAATCCATCGATATTTCCGCCGTGATGGATTTCTTTATGTCCACGATAGGCACTAATAAACCAGCCGAGACCGTAGCTGTTTAATGGGCATTCCGGCAGAGCGAACATTGGATCATCTGGAATTGGAATATGTGGTGTATACATTTGTTGGAGCAAATCTTGTGCAAGTAGTTCATGTTCACCAACTTTTCCTTTATTTAAATGAAGTAACACCCATTTTGCCATATCTTCTATATTTGAGTTCATACATCCAGCAGCGCCAATGGTATCAAGGTTGCAGAAAGGTACTTCTGTTATATTTTCATCTTTCTCGATATAAGGAAGTGCATGGTCATCTGATTTTTGTGAAGTACTAACTGAAAAATTTGTGCGTTCCATATGGAGAGGTTCTAAAATATGTTCTGTTACATATTGTTCCCATGTTTGATTTGTAATGTTTTCAGCAATATAACTAATCGTGGCATACATTAAGTTGTTATATAAAAATGCCGAGCGAAATGGTGCATCTAGTTCTAAGTGGCGAATTTTTTCAGCGATTTCTTGTCGAGTTAAAGAAGAGACATACCATAATGTATCATGACGACTAACGCCGGTCCTGTGAGATGCTAGGTCACGAGCTGTTGTTTGTGTGCTTGCTAGCGGATCATGAAGTGAAAAAGTTGGAATGTACGTTTGCACAGGTGTATCCCAATTAAATTTTTGCTGCTGTGCGAGTAAGCTTAAAGAAAGTGTACCAAATGCTTTTGTCGATGAACCAATTGCAAATAACGTTTTTGGGGTAACTGATTTTTTATTTTTTGTATCACGGAACCCATAACCTTCTGAGAATACTACTTCTCCGTTTTTTACGATAGCAACTGCAGCTCCAGGGACGTTTAAATCTTTCATCATGTTTTGGATTTTTGTATGTAATTTACTTGTAAGAGGCATTTCAATTTTTTGCATAGTAAAACCTCCACTCATATATTATTTACTTCCGCACTATAGTTTCTTGAAAAGGATAGGAAAACCCTTTTTCTTTTTGTGGGAAAGATTTACAAAATTATGTCAGATTTTGAAGGTGAAAAATTTTTTTAATACTAGGTTTCTGCGCGTGTATTCTATACGAGAGAGTTTTTTACTAAAAAGGCTGTGTGAAATTCAAATGCATATATGATAAACTCCATATAGGAAAAAATAATGTTACATAAAGCAATTGTGAAAGAAGGTTACTTGATGAAACACGCAGAGTATGAATATTTAAATATGTGCCGTCACGTTATGGAAAACGGTACGAGAAAAGAAGATCGCACTGGTACAGGAACAGTATCTGTATTTGGGTATCAAATGCGCTTTGATTTAAGTCAAGGTTTTCCGTTACTTACGACAAAACGTGTGCCGTTTCGTTTAGTAGCGAGCGAACTTCTTTGGTTTATGAAAGGTGACACAAACATTCGTTATTTGTTGCAGCATAATAATAATATTTGGAACGAATGGGCGTTTAAAAATTGGATAGAGAGCGATACGTATACAGGGCCAGATATGACAGACTTTGGACTGCGTTCTCAGCAAGATGAAGAATTTAATAAGCAATATGAAGAACAAATGGAATTGTTTAAAACAAAAGTGTTAGAAGATGACGAATTTGCGAAGCGTTACGGTAATTTAGGAGATGTGTATGGGAAACAGTGGCGTGCTTGGAAAACGACTGCTGGAGAAACGCTTGATCAATTGCAAGACGTAATTGATATGATTAAGAAAAACCCAGATTCCCGCCGTTTAATTGTATCCGCATGGAATCCGGAAGATGTACCAAGTATGGCACTGCCACCTTGTCATACATTATTCCAATTTTATGTGGCAGATGGGAAATTATCTTGTCAGCTATATCAACGCAGCGGTGATATTTTCCTCGGTATTCCGTTTAATATAGCTAGTTATTCGTTATTAACACATTTAATTGCGCATGAGTGTGGTTTAGAAGTGGGTGAGTTTGTTCATACAATTGGTGATGCACATATTTACACAAACCATTTTGAACAAGTGGAAAAACAATTAGCACGTGAACCGCGTCCGTTCCCAACGTTAAAGCTAAATCCAGATGTGAAATCTATCTTTGATTTTGAAATGAATGATCTTGTGTTAGAAGGATACGATCCGCATCCAGCAATTAAAGCACCGGTAGCTGTGTAAACGAAGATAGGGGGATATATATGATTTCATTACTTGTAGCAATGGATAAAAATCGTCTAATCGGTAAAGACAACCAATTGCCTTGGCATCTTCCGGCAGATTTGGCATATTTTAAAAAAGTAACAATGGGACATCCAATGATTATGGGAAGAAAAACATTTGAATCTATTGGAAGACCTTTACCTGGGAGAACAAATATTATTTTAACTCGTAACAAAAATTATGAAATGGAAGGCTGTGAAGTCATCCATTCTATTGATGATGTGCAGAAAATGGACGAGCAACTGAATGAAGAAATTTTTGTGATTGGCGGTGCAGAGATTTTTAAAGAAGTTCTTCCGTTTGCGGATCGCTTGTACATTACGAAAATTGAAGAAGTATTTGAAGGCGACACATTCTTCCCGGAAATCAATTATGATGAGTGGGAAGAAATATCTGTAGAACAAGGCGTGACAGATGAGAAAAATCCATATACATATGCTTATCATGTGTATGGTAAACGAAAATAAAGATAAAAAAGCTTGGTATGTGACATATACTAAGCTTTTTTATCTTTAGGTAAATAGTGAATCGTATCTTTTCTAAACGAAATAATGATATAACTTCTTCTGTTTGTTCACAATCTTATTAAAAGAAGAAAATAAGATTTATAGAAGGAATAATATAAAGAGCGGTGCATATTGCATCGCTCTTTATATTGGGATATTTTTGTAAAATTGGAGTTTTATATTATAATAACATCGAGGCGTAAAGGAGGAGAAGAAGTGAAAAAACTATGGGGAATACTTTTTATTTTTTCAATGCTATTCATAGTAGGCTGCGGGAAAGAAGAGAAGCCAGAGCAAGCGATGGATACATATGCAAAAGCATGGAATGAACAAAAGTTTGATAAAATGTATGAACAGTTATCGAAAGAGGCAAAGCAGTCGATTACAAAAGAAGATTTTGTAAAGAAATATGAAAATGTTTATACAGGAATTGCGGTTGAAAATTTAAAAGTAGAAGCAGTAACGAAAAAAGAAGACAAAAAAGATGAGAAAAATAATGCGAATGTACCTTTTAAAGTAAGCATGGATACAATCGGCGGGAAGATTACGTTTGAAAATGATGCAAAATTTGTGAAAGAAAAGGATGGAGATAAGGACGTCTGGAAGGTTGATTGGAATCCATCATTTATTTTTCCAACTATGAAACAAGATGATAAAGTACTTGTTCAATCATTTTCGCCAAAGCGCGGTGAAATTTATGACAGGAACGGAAGTGGATTAGCAACGAATGGGAAAGCTTCAGAAGTTGGAGTTGTGCCTGGGAAATTAGGTGAATCAGCTCAGCAAACTAAAGAAACATTAGCAAAATTATTAAATATGTCGGTTGAAGATATCGAAAAGAGATTAACAGCGAAATGGGTACAACCAGGCTACTATGTTCCGCTTTCTATTTTGCCTGAGGGTGCAAATGAAAATGATTACATATCTATGCCCGGTGTAGCGACGCGTACAGTGAATGTTCGGACATATCCTTTAGGAGAAGCTGCGGCACATTTAACTGGTTATATGGGGAAAGTGAATGCAGAGGATTTAAAGAAAATGGAAGGGAAAGGATATAAAGCCGATGATCCTATTGGAAGAACAGGTCTAGAAAGTGTTTTTGAAGATAAACTCCGCGGTGAAAAAGGCGGACGTGTTTATATTGCCGATGCAAAAGGAAAAGAATTGAAAGAACTTTCTAAAAAAGAAGCGAAAGATGGCGAAAATATTACACTTACGATTGATGGGAACTTGCAACAAAAAATTTATGCAGAAATGAAGGGCGAAGCGGGTTCAAGTGCAGCAGTGCATCCACAAACAGGAGAAACATTAGCGCTTGTAAGTAGTCCATCATACAATCCAAACGCTATGATAAGAGAGTCAGCAAAAGCAGAGCGAGATGCTTGGAATAATGATCCGAAAAAGCCGATGACAAATCGGTTTACCCAAGTATACGCACCTGGCTCCGTCTTTAAGTCAATTACAGGCGCAATTGGTTTAGAAACAAAAGTACTAAATCCAAAAGAATCTATTAAAATTGATGGTGTAAAATGGGCAAAAGATTCTTCTTGGGGTAACTATTATGTAACGCGTGTCAAAGATGTCAATCCAGTTGATTTTGAAAAAGCAATGATGTATTCTGATAACATTTATTTTGCGCAGGAAGCATTAAAAATTGGTAAAGATAAGTTTATAGAAGAAGCGAAGAAATTTGGATTTGGTGAAAAGTTACCGATTGAATATGGATTTGCAACTTCGCAAATTGCAAAAGATGGTATAAAAAATGATATTCAACTTGCTGATACAGGGTATGGTCAAGGGGAAGTTTTAATGTCATCTCTTCACGTTGCATTATCTTATGCGCCAATTGTAAATGAGGGAAATATTCCATCTCCACACCTTTTAAAAGATGAAAAGCAGGTAAAGGCATGGAAAGAAAATGTGGTATCAAAAGAGAACGGTGCTATTTTGAAAGACGCTTTAATAAAAGTTGTGAATGATCCAGAAGGAACAGGTAAGATTGCAAAATTAGATGGTATTACGCTTGCTGGAAAAACAGGAACAGCGGAATTAAAAGAATCAAAAGAAGCGGATGGTAAAGAGTTAGGGTGGTTTGTTGCATTTGATGCAAATTCTCCAAATATGGTTGTGGCAATGATGATTGAAGATGTAAAAGGTAGAGGTGGAAGTAGTATTCCAGCTGAGAAAGTCAAACGTGTGTTTCAAAAGTGATGGACAATAAGCTATCTCATTCAAAAGTGAGATAGCTTATTTTTTTTGATATTTCTACTTGAAGATGATGAGAAACCAAAGAAGAGAGGGAAATAACTGCCGATATGCCTCTAATTGTTGATAACTTTCCGTAACTTGGTTATGGATTTCTTTCACCGATGAAAGTTTTGCGCAATGTAGTTATTTACTTACGAAAAAAAAGTTACTATTTTTATTGACAGATAAACGTTAATTATATATTATTACTTATGTAAGGTAAGTTGTTTACTTTTCAATAATAAAATCTCGAATTGAAGATATTAACGAAGAGAAAAAAGGGAGAGAAATCAATATGACAAAAGTACTATTTATTACAGCAAATCCAAATCCAGCAGAAGTATCATTTGGCATGGCAGTAGGAGAAGCATTTATTGATGCTTACAAACAAGCGAATCCACAAGATGACGTTGTAACAATTGATTTATTCCATACAAACGTACCCGCAATTGATGGTGAAGTGCTTGCTGCTTGGGGGAAACTTGGGGCAGGAGAAGGCTTTGAAACATTAAGTGAAAGCCAACAACAAAAAGTTGCAGCAATGAGTGGGAACTTAGAAACATTTATGCATGCAGATAAATACGTATTTGTAACACCAATGTGGAACTTGAGCTATCCACCAGTTGTAAAAGCATACTTAGATAATTTATCAATTGCAGGTAAAACATTTAAATATACTGAAAATGGTCCAGTTGGTTTATTAGAAGGCAAAAAAGCGCTTCATATCCAAGCAACAGGCGGCGTTTACTCTGAAGGACCATATGCAGCAATGGATTTTGGCGGTAACCACTTAAAAGCGATGTTAAATTTCATGGGTGTAACGGAAGTAGAATATATTGCAGTAGAAGGTATGAGTGCAAATCCTGCACAGGCACCTGAAATTAAGGAACAAGCAATTGAAAAAGCACGTGAATTAGCAAAACAATTCTAATCTATCATATTATAAAAAATGTCCAAACGCTTGTCGTTTGGACATTTTTTCTTCTTTTTCCTTCGTTTGTCTAGTATAATGAAGTACGGAATTACAATATGTGGGGGTTCTATATGATTCAAACGGTTTTTAAGATTTTTTACTTAATTTTAATAGTAATTGGTATTACGCCAAGAATGTGGCGTATAAAACGAAAGTTACATACACTATCGCCGCAAGAAAAAGATCGTCTGGTGTTTAAAACAACAAATTGGTTTGGTAAGAAGATGATTCATGTAGCTGGATCAACAGTACAAGTGAATGGACTTGAAAATGTACCACAGGATAAGCCAGTGCTAGTAGTAAGTAATCATCAAAGTGATATGGATATTCCTGTTTTAATGGGCTATTTAAATAAGCCAATTGGATTTGTTTCGAAAGTAGAAATTAAAAAGTTTCCACTTGTATCTACATGGATGGAATTGATGAACTGTGTATTTATGGATCGCAAGGATCGCCGTCAATCTTTACAAGCTATTAAAGATGGAATTGAGCTGTTGAAGCAAGGACATTCTATCATTATTTTTCCAGAAGGAACTCGTAGTAAGGGTGCTGGAATGGGAGAATTTAAAGCTGGTAGTTTCCATCTTGCTGTCAAATCAGGTGTAGCGATTTTACCAGTAACAGTGGACGGGACTTATAAAATGTTTGAAGCAAACGGTAATCGAATGAAACCGGCGCATGCAACAGTCACAATTTCGAAACCAATTACAGCAGAACAATATCAAAATATGGATATTAAAGAATTAACGAAATATACGCAAGATATTATTGCGGGTCAGCTAAATAAGTAAAAAAGTCTCAGCTATAAAGCTGAGACTTTTTTACGCTACAGGTAATACATAAAATAAAACACAGAAGAACATCATCGCACTTCCACCTAATACAAATACGTGCCAAATTGCATGATTGAATGGGAGCTTTTCCCATAAAAAGAAGATGGCGCCGACAGAGTATAAAATTCCACCGATTAATAATAAGGAAAAGCCATGCCCTGTTAAGTTTTCATATAACGGCTGAATAGCAACAATGATGAGCCAGCCCATAATGACGTAAAACAAAGTCGATAGTTTAATAAAACGACGTACAAAAAAGATTTTAAAGACGATTCCGGCAATTGCTAATGTCCAAATGATTGCGAGTAATGTCCAGCCCAGTGGCCCGCGCAGTGTAACGAGTAAAAATGGTGTATATGTGCCGGCAATTAATAAATAAATGGCAGAATGATCTAAGATAGTCAATAACTTCTCTACCTTTGGATGATGAATGCTATGTAATAGCGTTGAACATAAATATAGTAAAAACATGCTCACACCATATACAGTAAATCCAACAATTGCTGATGCAGTTCCGTGCTTTGATGCGTGAATAATTAAAATAATTAACGCAGGAATACTTAAAATGGCACCGATGCCATGTGTAATTGCATTTGCGATTTCTTCTTTAACAAACTGAGTCATTCGAGTCATCTTTTGAGCCATGTTTCGACTCCTTTCTCACATAGTAAAATGAGGAGTATAGTTTCTTTCACCATATCATATACAAAAGGAATAGGAAATGAAAATTGTATAAAAATTATATTTTCAAATTTTTTTGACAAAAGACAGCGGATACATTGACGTTTACAAACTTTTTTGACAAAATGAAATTAAGGGATAGTAGAACCATTCAATCTACTTATAAGGGGGATGGAAATATGTTTTCAAATATTGGTTTTCCAGGCTTAATTTTAATTTTAGTAGCCGTACTTATTTTATTTGGTCCCAAAAAATTACCTGAAATTGGACGAGCTTTAGGAGAAACTTTAAAAGAATTTAAGAAATCAACAAAAGAATTAACAGATGATGCTTTTCAAGATAAAGAACGTAAATAATATATTGTATAATTTAGAAAAGATGTAAGGCGGGAATCTCTCTTGCATCTTTTTTATCTGATGAAAAAGAGTGGTGAAAAAAATGGATGATCGAGAAATGAGTGTTATAGAGCATATTAGTGAATTGCGAAAGCGTTTAATTATTACCGTCCTATCATTTGTTTTTTTCTTAATTATAGGATTTGTATACGCAAAAGATATTTATTTTTTTCTGGTGAAAGATTTAACAATGAAATTGACAGTTTTAGGTCCAAGTGATGTGTTATGGATTTTCTTTTCCATTGCTTCGCTCTGTGCAATTGTTTGTACAATACCAATAGCTGCAGTTCAATTATGGTTATTTGTAAAGCCGGGTTTGCATCCGAAGGAACAAAAAATGACTTTAATGTACATTCCTGTGTTATTTATATTATTTATTGCAGGCCTATGTTTCGGATATTTTATTGTGATGCCGTTTTTATTTCACTTTTTAACGCAGCTTGGAAATGAGATGTTTAATACGATGTTTACAACTGAGAAATATTTTTATTTTGTATTAAATTTAACGGTACCATTTGCAGTTATATTTGAATTACCTATTGTTGTTATGTTCTTAACAAGTATAGGCTTGTTAACGCCATCCTTGCTGCAACGTATAAGGAGATATGCATATGTTATGTTAATTATTATAGCATCATGTATATCGCCACCTGATTTTTTATCTCATAGTTTAGTAGCGGTACCTCTTATATGTATATATGAAATTAGTATCATTCTGTCGAAAATTGTGTATAAGCGTAAACAAAGTCGTGAAAATGATTTTGGATCGAAAAGTGCCCCTTTATAACAGGCACTTTTTTTATTTATTTGTTATACTATTCATGTAAGCGTATACAATATAAAGAAGAAAAAAATTATTGCTTCTCCAAAATTTAGACAAACTTTTTGTCTTTGTCGGTTTATACTAACATTATAAATCCAAAAAAAAAGAGGATTGATATCGTGATTATGAAGAGTTTTTATTTTACTCATCCAACAGGAAAATGCGTAAAGGTGGTCGAAATTCCTGTGCTACAAACACAGCACCCATTAGCGTTTCAAATTCAGTCGCGTCTTCAGCTCTTTATCTCCAAAATTCAAAAACAAAAACAACCAAGATTTTCGTACTCATTTCGAGAATATTTGCGAAGTTGTTTAAAATGGAATGATTATTCAAATGTATATGAAACAAATACGTTAGAAAAAAATGCATAGAAAAAATGTAAGGCAGAGCAAAAGTGCTCTGCCTTACATTTTTTGCTTCGAAAAGCGAGGATTTTGTCGGAAAATCACCTCAAACTGTTGAAAGCAGTGGGAATACTAGTATAATAACAGGGAGAGCGTAGTGGAAAGGGAAGAAGTAAAATATGCAAAAAATTAAAATTGTTACAGACTCAACGGCAGATTTATCACAAGATGTGATTGAGAAATATGATATTCATGTTATCCCATTATCAATTTCTGTGAACGGAGAAACTTATTTAGATCGTGTAGATTTACAACCTGATGAGTTTATTGATGAAATGGAAAAATCGGAAGAATTGCCAAAAACATCTCAGCCAGCAGTTGGCTCATTTGTAGAATTGTATGATCGTTTAGGCGAGGACGGCAGCCAAGTTCTTTCGATTCACTTAACACATGGCCTAAGTGGATCAGTTGCGACAGCAAGCAGTGCGGCAACAATGACAGATACAAAAGTAACGGTAGTAGATTCTTTATTGATTACTCATGCTTTAGGATATCAAGTAATTGAGGCAGCGAAAATGGCGCAAGAAGGACGTTCTTTAGAAGATATTTTAAAACGTGTTGAAGAAGTTAGAAAAAACACGCGTCTATTCGTTGTCGTTGATACGTTAGAAAATCTTGTAAAAGGCGGTCGTATTGGTAAAGGAAAAGCAATGATTGGATCTTTATTAAATATTAAGCCGATTGCTAGTGTTGAAGACGGGGTCCTCAATCCGATTACTAAGGTACGTAGTCAAGGACAAGTCGTAAAAACATTAGCGAAAATATTTGAAGAAGATATAGCTGGTAAAACAGTAAAAGCAGTTGCAATTCCACATGCAAAAGCATTACCGTTAGCGCAGAAGATGAAAGAGGCAGTTGAAAAGATTAGTGGATTTACACAATCAGAAATTTTCTTTACAACACCTGTTATTAGTACACATACAGGTGTTGGGGCGATTGGATTCTCTTATTTCGCAGAATAGAAAAGAGCTACTTGATTATATTCAAGTAGCTTTTTTGTGTAGTACAAAAAATAATGTGCACGATACAAACACGCATAATCATGTACTGATTTTGTAAATGTACTATACATGCGTATTTTCTTTGTTTACTTTTTCTTCTTGTACGGAAGGCGAAGTAGCAATATATGTTTGCCCAAGAAATAAAACGTGCAATTGTTCCCAAGGGAGCATTCGTAAATTCCAATTGTTACGAAGTCTTGTAATTGCCTCCTTTGGCGTTTCATCTGCGAGCGAAAATGTACCGTAATGCATGGGGATAAAATGTTTTGCTTTTATATCTAAAAACGCTTGCACTGCTTCTTCTGGAGAAATATGTGATATTTTCATAAACCATTCGGGTTCATAGGCTCCAATTGGCATGAGGGCAATATCAATAGTAAAACGTTCTCCGATTTCTTTAAACCCCCGAAAATATCCGCTATCACCGCAAAAATAAATCGTTTCTTCGGTTGTTTTATTGTCAATGATCCATCCTCCCCAATGAGAGGAGTTCATATCAAATAATGATCTTCTCGTCCAATGTTGAGCTGGAACAAAGTGCAAATGTACATTATCAATTACTGTATGTTCCCACCAGTTATATTCTTCAACATGGAAAAATTTCTTTCGTAAAAATAACTTTTTTAAACCGCTTGGCACTAAATATAGTACATCCGATTTTAGTTGACGAAGCGTTGGAAAATCAAGGTGATCGTAGTGACCGTGAGAAATAAGTACCACATCAATGGGCGGTAGTTCTTCAAGAATCAGTCCAGGATCTGTAAGTCGTGGTACAATTTTAACTTTTTTAGACCATACAGGATCAGTTAAAATATTGAGTCCATTTGTTTGAATAAGGAATGTCGAGTGGCCAATCCATGTAACGGTTGTTTTATATTTATTTGCACGTAAAAATGCAGCTTGTTTTACAGGCGATTGTTCTATAACGAAAGAAAAGTCTTTCTTCTTTTGGTTGCGTTCTTTTCTCCACCGTAAAAATTCTCTTATTGGTTTTTTTGTACTAATATTATCCATGTTCTCATAACGCTTTTCACACATGAACATCACCTCACATGAAATCTATTAGTACTATTGTATTGAAGTGTTGTTAAGGAAAGAAGTCAATGAAATTGACTAATTATTAAAAAAGTGTAAAATTACAACGAGGTAATCTTTACAAAGCAAGAAGAGGTGTTCATATGAATAAAGATCAAGTGGTATTGAAAATCGCGAAAAGAATGAAGCTGATTCGAACAGAACATAATTATACACAAGAAGAAATGGCAGAGATTTTAGGTCTTTCCAAAAAGACGCTAGTTCAAATTGAAAAAGAACGCAATTCACCTTCGTGGACGACTGTTGTTGCGGTATGTGCGTTGTTTCAAGATAGCGAAGTGTTACAAACTGCGTTTGGGGGATCTGCTCTTGAAGTTGTCCAAACAATTTCTCATCATCATATTGAATATAAAAAAGAAAAAACGATGGGTGGACATGTATGGTGGAAGGAAATTGAGAAAAAGGGTCCTTTTTGCTTACAGCAAAATATTGTCAGTCAACATTATCGTATTTTAGATGACGAAGATTATAGATGGTTTAGCACATTCAATAAAGAAGAAGCTATTGAAAAATTAGTACGATTTAGTGAACAAGTGAAGTAAACACTTCTCTTGTAGTGTTTATCTTTGTTACAATAAAGTGAAATTTTCATTAGTAGGATTGTCCTTGTGTTGATAGGAATATCTTACAAATCAGACTCTTACTGTTCGTTAGCATAGGATAGAAGAAATGTTATATTTTGAAAGAGAGAAGGGTGTTCTAGAATGAAGAAATATCAAAAATGGATTGGTATTCTTACTGCTCTTTGCTTACTAGTCTTAGCTGGATGCAGTTCAGGATCAAAACTTCGAAATCCATTAAATTGGGATGTTGAAAGTTTTCAATACATAAATCAAAATGGTGAAAAGTTTGGCACGAAAGATTTAAAAGGAAAAGTGTGGGTAGCGGATTTCGTATTTACACACTGTCAAACGGTATGCCCGCCACTGACGGCTAATATGGCGAAATTACAAAAGTTAGCAAAAGAACAAAAACTAGATGTTCAGTTTGTATCGTTCAGTGTTGATCCGGAGGTAGATAAGCCCGAAAATTTAAAAGCGTTCGCACAAAAGTTCACAGATGATACGAAGAACTGGAATTTGTTAACTGGGTATACGCAAGATGACATTGAAAAGTTTGCAAAGAAAAATTTCCAAATGCTTGTTGACAAACCTGAAAATACAGATCAAGTTGTTCATGGGACATCATTTTATTTAGTAGATCAAAACGGGAAAGTCCTGAAGAAATATAGTGGTATTACGAATACACCGTATGATGATATACTACGTGATATTAAGCGTTTAACACAGTAAAAAAGGATGCGAATGGGCATCCTTTTTTATTCAATCGATAAAATATCATGTTGCTGCGGAAGTTTTGGAGCACGAATTTCTAAAATGCCATCTTGATAAGAAGCTTTCGCTTGTTTTTTATTAATCGTATACGGTAGTTTAATCATGCGGGAAGCTTCTGACACTGCGCGTTCGCGGCGATAATAATTATGTGATTCTTTTATTTCTTCTCCTAAAACATCTTCTTTTACGGAAATTTTTAAGTATTCACCCTGTATTTCAATTTGAATTTGTTGTTTTTGAACACCAGGAAGTTCAGCTTTTATAACAAGGTCTTCTCCTACTTCAAATAAATCAACAGGGAATGTTAATAAACGATTTCCTTTTTGGAAAAAGTGATTCATATCTGCAATAACATCACGAAGCGGAGTTTGTTCGAAAAAGTCATCAATTTGCTTTAAATAACTTCGAAATGGCGGACGTGAAGGTTTTTGTTCATCACTCATAATTTCTCCTCCTAAAGATAAATCTGAAATATCATATGACCAAAATGCCTAAATGTGAGTGTGTTTTTTTTCAGTTGTGTAAGAAATTGAAAGTTGATGAAGGATAAGATAAGAATAGGAGCGGTTTTTTTGTACTTTTTGTCGCCATATTGTTATGATTATGCTAGTATAAATAGGGTTAGTAGTATAGAAAAAGAATGAAAACCGAAAGAGGGTAAGAAAGTATGTGTGGTTTTGTAGGATGTTTATGTGAAAACCCTAGAGAGTTTTCAGCAGAAGAAAAACATCAATTTGAAAATATGAATACGATTATCTTTCACCGTGGTCCAGACGATGAAGGATACTTCCGTGATGAACATGTACAATTTGGCTTCCGCCGTTTAAGTATTATTGACTTAGAGGCAGGACATCAGCCGTTAACCTATGAAAATGATCGTTATGTAATTATTTTTAATGGTGAAATTTATAACTATGTAGAGCTTCGTGAAATGCTTCTTGAAAAAGGTGCAACATTTGCGACGCAATCTGATACAGAAGTAATCATTGCATTGTATGCTCATATGAAAGAAAAATGTGTAGATTACCTTCGTGGTATGTTTGCATTTATGATTTGGGATCGCGAAGAGAAAAAACTTTTCGGTGCGCGTGATCATTTCGGTATTAAGCCACTTTACGTTGCACAGCACGGAGATACAACGTTCTTTGCATCTGAAAAGAAAAGTATCTTACATGTGATGGAAGATAAAGGAGTAAATCCAGCTTCTCTACAACATTACTTTACGTATCAATATGCTCCGGAGCCTGAAACATTAACAGTGGATATTAACAAAATTGAGCCGGGTCATTACTTTGTAAAAGAGCTTGGTAAAGAGATGGAAATTCGCCGTTATTGGCAACCATATTTCAATGCATCTGATGCAACGAAAGAAGAGCATATTCAAGCAATTCGCGACGTATTATACGATTCTGTAAAAATGCATATGCGTAGTGATGTACCAGTAGGTTCATTTTTATCTGGTGGTATTGATTCATCGATTATCGCGTCTATTGCGAAAGAAATGAATCCAAATCTGTTAACTTTCTCTGTAGGCTTTGATCGTCGCGGTTTTAGTGAGGTTGACGTAGCGAAAGAGACAGCAGAAAAATTAGGTGTGAAAAATTATAGCGTATTCGTAACACCGCAAGAATTCATGGATGAATTCCCGAAAATTATGTGGCATATGGATGATCCGTTAGCGGACCCAGCAGCTGTACCGTTGTATTTCGTTGCGAAAGAAGCGCGTAAGCATGTGACGGTTGTTCTTTCTGGTGAAGGATCAGACGAGCTGTTTGGTGGATATAACATTTATCGTGAGCCAAACTCTTTAAAAATGTTCTCTTACATTCCTAGTCCAGGAAAGCGTGTGCTAAAAGCGTTAAGTGGTGCGTTAAAAGAAGGATTCAAAGGAAAGAGCTTCTTAGAGCGCGGATGTACACCAATTGAAGAGCGTTACTATGGAAATGCGAAAATTTTCCGTGAAGAAGAGAAAGCAGCGCTTATGAAGCACTACAATGAGAGTGTGAATTACATGGATATTACGAAGCCATTGTATGATGACATTAAGAATTACGATGATGTAAGCAAAATGCAATACATTGACATGTTCACATGGCTGCGCGGTGACATTTTATTAAAAGCTGATAAAATGACAATGGCGCATTCATTAGAACTTCGTGTACCATTTTTAGATAAAGAAGTATTTGATGTTGCATCTAAAATTCCAACAGAATTAAAGATTGCAAACGGTACAACAAAAGCAATTTTACGTGAAGCTGTACGCGGTATTGTACCAGATCACGTATTAGATCGTAAGAAACTAGGCTTCCCAGTACCAATTCGTCACTGGTTAAAAGATGAAATGCATGATTGGGCTGTAAACATTATTAAAGAAAGCAAAACAGAGCATTTAATCGACAAGCAGTACGTATTAAACTTATTAGAAGCGCATTGTGCAGATAAAGGCGATTACAGCCGTAAAATTTGGACAGTACTTGCATTTATGGTATGGCATCAAATTTTTGTTGAGCATAAATATGATACAAATGTGTTCCATGAAGAAACAAAGCGTGCTTATAGCTTAGTATAAATAGAAAACCTTAAGATAACATTGTTATCTTAAGGTTTTTTTCATAAATACTTGTCCTACTTGATACAATAATAATAAGAATGAAGGTGAAATAGTTATGTTAACGTTTGAAAAAGTTATCAATGAAACAGGTTTAGTAATAGAAGAAATGTTTTCTTCTCATGATCTACCAGCTCAAGATGTAGCGTATTGTATAAAAGCAGACGATACATACGTAGGGATTATTGATTATACTGTGCAACAAAGTAAAGCCATTTTATCGTATCTTCTCATTCATCATGATTATGAAGGATACGGGTATGGAACAAATGCTTATTACACGTTTGAAGAAATTGTCAAAAGAGATCACGTGAAAGAGATTGAAATCACACTTATAGATAAGAATGAAAGAGTGATAGCGTTTTTTGAACAATTTGGCTTTCAACAAAATAATCATGTTTATATAAAGCAATTGTAATGGGGGAGAAGAAGAAATGGAAATTCGCAGCGCATATAGAGAAGATGTAAGAGCTATTTTACATATATATAATGACGCAATTGTACATACAACCGCTACATTTGATTTGCAAGAGAAATCATTAACAGAAATGAATGTGTGGTTTGATGCACATAATGAAATGTACCCAGTCATCGTTGCTGAAGAAGATGGTATCGTACTTGGGTATTGCTCTTTATCACCATTTCGGGAAAAAGAGGCATATAAGCAGACGGTAGAAATTTCAGTTTATGTGGGAAAGCAAGCGCGTGGGAAAGGTATTGCGAAGAAATTGCTAGGTCGCATACTTCAATTGGCTGAAGAAGCAGGGCATCACACTATTATTGCGGGGATTACAAAGGGGAATGACATAAGTGTGAAGTTGCATGAACAGATGGGATTTACATATGTAGGATGTTTTCGAGAGGTTGGCTATAAGTTTAATGAGTGGCAAGATGTGTTATTTTATCAGTACATTATAAAATAAGGTGGGAAGTGTATGGGAATGACACTAGCGCTTATTATAGTTTTAAGCTGTTTTTTATTTGCAGAGTTATTTCAATTACTTGTGAAAAATATATTGAATAAGAAGCGTACACCATATGAGTGGCGATATTTCCCTTTGTTTTCAATATTGTTTCTTGCGTTATATACTTTGCAAAAAATCACTTTTTTCCCACCACCAATTGCAATTTTTTTAAAATTAGGTTTACTGTATAGCGGTATTGGTATGGGAATTCTATTCTGTCTATTTTGTATGAGATATATCCACTATCAAACTTATATTTTTATTTTAAATTGGTTGAAACGAGATGATGGAAACCGTCTTTCATAAGGCGGTTTTTATTTATCACGTTATTTGCGGGCAGTAAAATCTTCACCTCAAGGTTGAGAAGATAGGTGGGGGATGAAGAAAAGCCCCACTGATGGAAGTTTCACTTTATCATTGTCACATTCTATCAATTTTATGAATAAAATAAGACAAGCACAATAATATGCGTTTTAATCAAGGGAAAGAAAGGGAATGACTGATGAAACTTGTCATTGATGCAGGACATGATGGATATGATTCCGGTGCTGTTGGAAATGGCTTAGTAGAAAAAAATCTTACGTTACAAGTTGCACAGCGTGTTCGTGATATTTTACTAGCGAACTATTATGTGGACATTGAAATGACACGTGATAGCGATGTATACCTAGCATTATCACAACGGGCAAATATCGCTAATTCATATAATGCTGATTTCTTCATTTCATTTCATATTAATGACGGTGGTGGGACAGGCTATGAAGACTATATTTATAATGGTCTCCCAAGCGGTAGTTCTGCGGCAGAAAAACAAGCAAAAATGCATGAAGCAGTAAGTTCTGTTTTAACTCAGTATGGTTTGCGTGACCGCGGTGCTAAAACGGCAAATTATGCAGTATTAAGAGAAACAACGATGGACGCTCTCTTAACAGAAACAGCATTTATTGACACAACGCTTGATGCAAATTTACTAAAGAATCAACAATTTATTGAAGATATATGTCAAGCCTATACACGCGGAATTGTGAATATTATGGGATTGCCCGCAAAAGAGAATCCGAATCCTCCAACAAATCTTTAAAATGGGATGTATACTAAAAAACTAGGGTTCCATGTATTTTACAGGGATCCCTAATTTTTGTGAGTAGAAAACTATACTTTTTCAATGTACAAAGAGGCTTTCCGTTATGATAATTGCTTGAGATAATAACGTCTTCTTTTATTCATTCGTAGCTTTTGGCGCTGTTTCCTGTGAAATCGCTGCTTCCAATTCTGACTATAAGAATGAATAGAACGTACAATTAAAGGCGAAAATGCCCCGCTGAAACTATTATATCCTTCGAGAAACCCCAAACTAATCCCCCCTTTTTAGGAGATAAAAAACTGTGAGAATTAGATACCTTAAACGGTTCGCGTCTAATATTTTATGTATATATATATGTTATGAGCAAGTCCTTTTGTAGATTGTGTTAGCATTTAAGGGAGGAGTAATTTACGTTACTGTAATTTTATCTTTTACAAATTAATTTTATGATTTTCTTAAGAATAACAATAAATGTAGAGAAGTTTTTTGTTGTATAAAAGAGTGAAAATTCTTTCTTTTTAAATAATTCAAGTTGTACAATGGAAGTATATATGAAGAGGAGGCGAGAGATTATGAAAAGTGTTCATAAAGATTGGATTTTATTTAATGGAAGCATTGTGAATACGAAAGAGAAAGAACCAATGATTTCATTAGAAGAGAGAGGGCTACAGTTTGGGGATGGAGTATATGAAGTATTTCGTTTATATGATGGGAAGCCTCATTTATTAGATCTCCATTTAGATCGTTTCTTCCGATCTATGGAGGAAATTGAATTAGAACCACCATTTTCAAAAGAAGAACTTATTTCTCAATTGCAACAATTGATTGAAAAGAATCAATTTAAAGAAGATGGGAATGTATATATTCAAATTTCGAGAGGTGTACAACCTAGAAATCACTTGTTCGAATTAAATCTCCAACCTACATATTATGCAAATATCGTACCATTTCCGAGGCCAACTTCTCTTATAGAAAATGGAATTAAAGCGACAGCAGCTGAAGATATACGCTGGCATCGTTGTCATATTAAATCTCTTAATCTACTTCCTAATATCATGATTAAAAATAAAATTGCAAAAGAAGGCTATTATGAAGCAATTTTAGTTCGTAATGGCATTGTAACAGAAGGGTGTCATTCTAATTTCTTTATCGTAAAAAATGGAACCCTTATTACACACCCTGCGAATCAATTTATTTTGTATGGAATTACACGTCATCACGTAATTTCCTTAGCAAAGCAGTTGAATATTCCTGTAGAAGAACGCCAATTTTCCCTTCAAGAAGTATATGAAGCGGAGGAGTGTTTTTTTACAGCTACGCCTATTGAAATTGTACCAGTAACGCAAATTGGGAAAGATTGGTACCAAACGGAAGAACAACGAGTTATAAAAAAGTTGCAGGCTGCGTATAAAGAAAGTGTTTATACTGCTAACATAAAGTGAAACTTCCATCAGTGGGAGGTTTCATCCTCCACTGATAGAAAGTCCGCCTAATCGGGCTTTTACTGCCTGCGAATAGCGGGATAAAATAAAAACTTAAAAAGCTGGAACAAGTCCAGCTTTTTTTGGTTATATGATATAATCAGACAGGTAGGGATTTTGAAAACGTTATAAAAGGGGATTTTGAATTATATGGATTATCAAGCATTCAAAGAGATTATTCATGGGCGCCGTAGCGTTCGTAAATTTACAGAGCAAGACGTTTCTGTGGAAGATATCGAAGAAATTATTGATTGTGCGAGATATGCACCGAGTGATACAAATTCACAAACGTGGGAATTTGTCGTTATTATGAATCGTGACAAAATCAAAGACATAGAAGAAATGACATGGAATGCATTACATAAACGAGCAGAAGAGGCTACAGAAAAAGGAGAAGAAAAAGCAGCGAAGTTATTGACTCGTTCTTTTGGACCATACGCAACAGCTTTTTCAGATGCGCCTGTTTTAATCATTTGTTTAGCAACGCCATATCAGTCTAAGTTTCGTGAAAAGATTTTTGATCCGATTGATTTTGTTCCAGAGTCTATTTGGGAAGAAGAAGGGATTAAAAGCAGTTGTTTAGCTGCACAAAATTTGATGCTCGCGGCCCATGCTCGCGGTCTTGGTACATGTCCAATGACAGGACCGGTGTTATTAGCACAGGATGAGCTAAGAAGCTATTTACAAATTGAATCTGATAAACAAATTAATATGGTTATTTCGTTAGGGCATCCAAAGGATCAGCCGAAAAAGTTAGCTCGAAAAGAAGTAGCAGAAATTACAAAATTTATTAAATAAAGTAAGGCTTCTATTAATAGAGATAAACGTTGAAATAATCTTAGTTGTAAGGACTAAGATTATTTTTCATGTAGAAATGAAGGAAATATATAATTAAGAGGCTGTAAAGAATACTGAAAAAGATTTACTAAAAATTTCTTGGGCAAATAATGATGATAATAGAGGGATAAGTATGGTACAGTAAGTTGTGTAAAGTAACGTGCTTTGTTTATGAAAGTGTTTCAAATAGATGCATATATTCTAAAATTATTTTTATATAATAAATTAACATTAAGATACAGGGGGAATGGATTTTGAAAAAATTCATAATCACTGGATTATCTGTTATGTTGTTAGTAGGTTGCGGAGTAACAAAAGAAAAGAAAGTAAAGGAAGAAACGCGGCAAGAACAAACTGTTAATGCACAGCAAAAAAGCAAATATCCATTCCCAGAAGGAATAACTTCAGTTGGTGAAGGAACAGTGAAAGTTACTACGCCAGATGGTACATCAGAAAATGGGAGTGTGCCTGTAGTATTTATCAAAAAAGATACGATTATTCAACAAGTAGAAATCGAACTTGCAAATTTCCAACAGGATAAAGAAGTGTTTGTATATGTTGATAAACAATTTGAAGAAACGCATCAAGTAATCGAACTAACACAAACGATAGTTGCATTAAAAGAAAAGACATTACAACCAGGTATTCATACCGTAACAGCAATCCAATATGAAAATAATGATCCAAATGGAAAAGTAATTAACTTTGCCCAGGCGAAGTTTGAAAATAAACCAGCACAGTAAGAAGAAATCTGCTCTAGGAGCAGGTTTCTTTTGTTTTCATAGGGATTGTTATAACATATGTCGAATCTGTAATAAGTCGTCGTTATAACACGTTTTCTATTGTTTAATGTGAAACGAAAGGAAGAGGAAAGATGAAACGAGCACTTATTAATATTGATTATACATATGATTTTGTAGCAGAAGATGGGGCGCTAACATGTGGAAAACCAGCGCAAGTTATAGAAGAGTATATTGTAGAAATAACGAAGCAGCATATTGAAACTGGAGATTATGTTGTGTTTGCCGTTGATAAACATGTAGAAAATGATTCTTATCATCCAGAGACTAGATTATTTCCACCGCATAATATAGCAGAAACAAGAGGAAGAGATTTATACGGTGAATTGCAAAATGTATACGAAAAATACAAAAATAATGAAAATGTATACTACATGGATAAAACACGGTACAGCGCTTTTGCTGGAACGGACTTAGAAATTAAGCTTCGAGAAAGAGGGATACAAGAAGTGCATCTTGTTGGTGTTTGCACAGATATTTGTGTGTTACATACAGCAGTAGATGCTTATAACAAGGGATTTCGTATTGCCGTATACGAAAAGGCAGTTGCGTCATTTAATGACCAAGGGCATAAATTTGCATTACAGCACTTAAAGTCTTGTTTACAAGCTGAAGTAAAGTAAAAGGAAAAAACGCCAGAAAAATAAGGATTCTGGCGTTTTTGCTATTTTCTTGCAACTATACAAATCGATCCCCTATGTTCATGAAATATCACGTTGTTATATCCAGTTTCTTTTAGTAATTTTTCTACATCTTCTTTTGTTTTAAATTTTGTCATATGATACTTTATTTTATAGAGCTCAGCCACAATGATAAAATAGCCATTTGGTTTTAACACACGAAATATTTCTTTAATATCATTCTCTAAATCTGGCCAAAAATAATGTGTTTGAAATGCAGTAATCATATCAAAAAAGTGATTTGAAAAAGGAATAGAAGATACACTTGCTTGTTTTATAAGAACTTTTCCTGAATCCACATCTTTTTTATTTGTTTTGATAGAGTTTTCT
Organism: Bacillus yunxiaonensis; assembly: GCF_037104695.1. Lineage (NCBI taxonomy): Bacteria > Bacillati > Bacillota > Bacilli > Caryophanales > Bacillaceae > Bacillus > Bacillus yunxiaonensis. The sequence goes on from NZ_JBAWSV010000001.1 coordinate 188,138, forward strand.
ACTGCCTGTTCGGAATAATCTATACCGTATATTTTTCCGTGAGGATTCATTTTCGAGAGAGTATGTACTGTTTTCCCCCCGCCGCAACCAATATCGAGCACGTTCGCATGTTCAATAATTTCAATGTTGCTTAAAGCCCATTTGGTCATACTGGTATGAGCCACATTCATGATGCATAGCATAGATGATCCGACAAAACCTTTTGGATTTTTAGCTTGTTCAATTAATTTGTTCAATACACTCAAATTACTCATACCTTTCTTCTCTTGTTTTAATGTTGAAAAAATTCAGGAGGTATAAATTCCCTTTTCTATTTTTCTCTATAATTTTTTGAATTCCTTTATTTCCGTAGTCTTTTCAGAATAAATTAGTTAAAAGTAAAAGACTACATACTATACGCGAAAGAGTTTAAAACAGAGGAATTATATAAGGGGTTAATTGGTTTTGGAGGAGGAAATAGCCCATAGCGGGAGGCGTATCCGCAGATGTGAAGCATCGAGGAACTTAAAAATAAGAATAATCAACTATCTAGAAAACTATTAGATGATACAATACAATATGAAATATAATGATAATACCAGTGCATCTCTTTCTATAATGTGGGTACGCTCTTGAGCAGTAACTCTTTCCTTTATTTTGGAGCATTGGCGTACATAGAAAAAAGACTCCGCAGCAAGAGGGTCTTTTTTTATTAAAGACATATAAATATTATGAGTAAAGATAGTAAGGATTAGATATTATCAAGATCTAAATCGTAAAAAGTCATAAAAAATAAAGAGCGATACATATTATACATGACTAATATGTATCGCTCTTTTAATTGTTGAAGAAGAAACAACAAATTACATACTATGGTTTAATATATTCTCCTGTTGAAGCATTAAAGCCCACTGCTTTCATTTTTGTCTGGTCACCATTCCAACCTATCACTAATATTAGGTTAATGTTTCTCTCTGTGTCTTTTCTAATTATAAAATTATAGCCTTTAGCCCAATCTTTACCTGGATGAATATCACCTAATTCTAATGCTTTTTTAAGTAACTGAGGAGAGTCGTAGTTAATATCTTCCAATCTTATAAACCTTTCTTTAGGATAAGGAGAATCACCTTTCCCAGTTACGTCCTTTGCTTCAACAATTTTTCCCTCATAGATAGTGACTAAAAATATTTTATTAGTATCTGGCACCCCAAAATCAATATTCCAGTATTTTCTTTTACCATTGCTCCCAATTGACTTCCCGGGCTTATCTCTGTCTATATTAACTCCCTGTAATAATTGAGCGTTTTTATTCCATTTCAATGCAGATGGATATGCTAATTCAATTGCTTGTATTATTGATAATTCTTGGTTTTTAACAGCTTCTAATGTATCATCAGTTGATTGTAAAGAACGAGCAGATACTTTCTCAACTGTACCAATAGAAATTAACAAAACCAAGACTACAAAAACGATTTTTTTCATTTTCTCGAACCTTTTTATGGTATATTCTTTCCTAACTTTGTTCAATTATCCTGCCAGTTACTTTAAGTACAGAATTTCACAACCTCTTCTAAATTTTAACCTAAAAATCCAATTTTCTTTAAGGGGTACTGACGCATGCCCATCAAGCTAACAAAGTAAATTAATAGATACAAAATGATCCTTGTTTCAAAACTAGCAAGTGATAGAAAAATAGGCATGCTAAAGAAGCCTATTAAAACGCGATTTTTTCGCTAGGCAGCTTGTCTATGCTTCACCGTCGTTTTATACACAATCCCTAGAATATCAAAGACGGTCATCTTCTTATATCTATGACATTTACGACCGTTCTTTTTAAGCAGCTGATAAAGGCGATGCAGAATTTTCAAAAGTTCCTCTGTTCCAACGGCTATCGCTTGAAACAGTAATGGAAAATAGTCTTTAATCATATAAATCGCTTTGTATTCACTCAGTTCCTGCTTTGTCTTTTCAAGCAGAAACTGTCGCATTTGAAACATCGTAGAAGAACAGAGGAGAATGCCGATGAGTTGTCCATATAAATGACATTCTAGGCGTTCTCTTTTAATATTTTTACATTCATCAATTTCAAAAAATGACTTCCAGGTTTTAAACAAAATTTCAATCTGCCAACGAAGTGAATACAATGAGTACACGTAGTTCGTTGGTACTTCTTCTAGCGACGTGTTCGTGATATATACATTCATGCCCATTAAACGTTTACTTTTATCCTTCATGACAATGCCTTTCTTCTTTTCACGTATCGCTTGGTTTTTCAGGCGTGTTTGCGTTTGATCATCGGTTAAACGATGGATAATGACACGTGCTGGAAGCTTCTGATTTTGCCCAATGTATGCCTCGGAGATTTCTATCGTTTCACCGGGGATTAGGCTCGACATCATTTGTGTCATATCAAGCTGTATGTATTCTGTTTGCTTTTTTAACGTGCCGTTGTTGAAGTATCCTGGCTCAGGGTTCTTGATATAAATGCGTGTATTCAGCTTCAACCGCGAGATATAGTAAGCCTCTTTATCATGAATAGTTTGTAAGTCTCCTAAATCGAAGTAACCAAGATCACGTAAACACAAATCGCCCGCCTCTATGGTTTCAATGCAGATGGTACCGTATGTTTTATCATTATTCTTTCCTGGTCCAAGCTGCACGTTAAGAAATTGACCACTAAGTAAATCATATTCCAATTGAATTTTTACGCCTGCCGTATTACTACTCCCACCTGACCCTTGATAGTTAGTGGCGAAATGTTCAGGCAGTTGAAACATTGTCGCATCTAAAATACGGATACGATTGAAAGTAGAGATCATGTGTGCAGAAAGTGAGTGATTTGAACAGAGTTTTTGTGTGAGAAGAGAAGTAAAGACTTCTCGAAGAAATGCGACAGCGGCTGGATTAAAGCGTTGATTCAATCCTTCTGAGCTCATCAGTACCCCTGTTGAAGCTTCTAACTGACTGCACAATTGTGTAAGTGATGCGCTAGCGATTTCTTGACTTAGCCATACGCAAAGGGCAATGAGTTCGTTTGCTTGATACTTACTAGATCGCTGTACAAAGCCAACTTGTTTGGCGATATCTTGTAGGACTACTGGAGATAAAAAGTATTGTAGCTCTTGTGCGAAAAGATTCAGTTCATTTGAAATGATAGGATTCATCAAAAACGCCATCCTTTTTGTATATTTCTACAAAAAGAATAGCGTTTTTTTCGTTATATAGATACAAATTCCTCTTAACTTGATGGCGATGTGGTGGGACCCCATATAAAGTTTCTGGGACTGTTCACTTATGTGAGTTAGAAGTATGCCCAGAATTGGCGGTAAGTCTACTTGACCTTTATTTTATTGTCCAGTTAAGTGTAGCCGATTCATTATAAGGATTTTTTTCTTAGGCTAGCAAAAACCCGTTTAAAATACTCTTCTAATGCCACTTCACCCAACTTAGGATTAAAATTCAAATCCTGTCTTGATGTAGTAAGGTCATAGTGTCTATTTATTCCACCATAATATAATTCTACCTGACTTCTAAGTAGTGATGGCTGAGTATTCTTTTCCTTTGCTTCAGACTCAAGTTTATCAGCTAAATTTAACAACTGTTCTTTAGTATATTTTTGTGGTATCTCAAGACTAGGAATAAATTTTTTTGCAATTTTAATGATATCATCTGAAGTTACAGGCTCTTCATTAGCTAAGATATATCTTGTACCTCTTACACCTTTTTCCGCTGCAGTAATCATACCTTTCACAACATCAGTTACATCTATTGGCGTCATTTCACTTATATAGTTAACTTTCATCTTTCCTAAAAGAATACTATCGAAGGCCAGTATGGTTGGAGTTTTCTTTAAAAACTCTCCACCAATCATTGCACCAGGAAGGACGCTAACCATATCCAAATCATATTTTTCTGCCAGCTCCCAAGCTGTTCTTTCAGCTCGTGCTTTTGAATCAAAGTATGCATTTCCATGACTGTTTTCAAGCCATGTAGTTTCATCAATTTTACCCTTTAAGTTTGTCTTGTCCAATGACAATGCTGCTACGGAGCTTACATATACTATTTTTCTTACATTTGCTTCTTTAGCAGCCTCCATTATATTTTGAGTTGCCTCAACATTAGGAATAATTATCTCTTTTTCAGGATCTTGTGCCCAATGTTTAAATACAGCAGCTACTTGATATAAGGTATTTACTCCATCAAGTGCTTTATGAAGTGAGTCTTTATCCCTCAAATCGGCGTAGACGATCTCACAATCAAGGCCTATAAATGGTTCTTTGTCATTTAAATCTCGTACACTTGCTCTAACAGTTTCTCCTCTTTTTAATAATTCCCTTACCAAGTTGTTACCCAAATGACCATTTGCACCTGTTACCAAGGAAATTTTCTTCATAAATAAATCCTCCTAAATCAGTGATTACACCAGCTATCATAATGCGATAATAGCCTGTTGTAATTGACATATGTAAATTGCAATAAAAAAACACCAAATACTTTTATTTGATGTTTCCTAAAAACGTTTATTCTATTTTCATACTTCTCTTAATTCTACTAAGTGAGCTTGCTCTAATTCCAATATAAGAAGCAATATATGATTGATTTATTCTACTTTCTAAAGAAGAATACTCTCTTTTAAACTCCATGTACCTTTCCAGTGCATCTTTCATAAGTAACGCCTGTTCTCGATTTAGCATACCAACAAGAATCTTCTGAATATAATTAGCGAATATAACCTTCATTTGATTAGTTTTCTTCATACCTTGGTCTATGGCATTATACGGAATAACTACACAAATGCTGTCTTGCAGGCTTTCTACACTAAATCTAGCTTCTTCAACTCTTAATAAACCCTCTGCACAGGCAAATTCCGTTTCAGCTGCAAAACATTTTGTCACATCATTCCCTGCAGCATCTATATAATAGCCTCTCATAATTCCTTTATGAATATAATACAGTGAAGAAACTCTTTGCCCCTGCCTTAAAACAATTGTACCCTTTGGTACCATCTTTATATCAGCTGTTGAATTAAATAAGTATTTTAAATCTTCTTCCAACTCCAGCTTCAAACCAGCTTCAATATAATCACTCGGCTTATTAAGCATAATTCATCACCTCTCTAAACATATAAGGCATATCCTTTATCCACAATTTACTATTATAGCATTTAACCATGTCAAGCAACATAATAGATTTACTTAAAATTCAATACAATCAACGATTAGCACTTATTAGGGTAGCAACACATCCATCAACTTAAGAAATTGGCTGTTACCCAAAACGAAAAAATGAATTTAATTTTCATAAATAAATATCAAGAGATAAAAATTTCGTTTTGGGGGTACTTCAAAATATTAGCTTGATGGGCATGGGGTACTGACGACAAAACGCGGATTTTATACGCTAAGGATATGCAGAATTTCATGTAGGCAACGAGACCGATTTGAACTGCCAAATGCTATTGTGACAGGGATACATGAAATCCTGCATACAGTAGAGGGAACGGAAGGCTGGCAAATTCTTGGCATGAATGGCTTTCTGGGGTTTGGTTACTGCTGATAATGTTACGTTATGTTAACCTTATATGAATATCCTATACATCTAAAAACCTTAATGAGTCAGTTCTCTCAAATGTTACAATTAGAAAAATAATATTGAAGAAACAAAAATCAAATATCTATAATTTAAGGAGTGAAATTATGATAAGTGTTCACGATAATACAATTGTTTCATACCAAGTTAATCTTGAGAAAGAAGAAATTCGTATTCACACTCTTACTGAATCAGGAGACAATGTATATATAGTTTTTTCAGGTGTCTTAGCACATTTTTTTGAAACCCAAATAAGTAACAGCATTATTTTTAATATAGACAAAGTTCCACTTCCAGATTTTTTTAAAGAGAATAAGAAATTATTAGAGCAACAAAAATCTTATTGCTGGCCTATATGCTATGAAGATATTAAAGAATTAGAGGAAACATTAATAAAAGGGAATTATTTTTATTACAACATTTGTGCATCTTATGGTCTAAGTGGTTGGGTATTAGCTAAGAAACTTGAGATATTAGACTCTTATTAAGTTAATGGTGGTTTTAAATACACTTCCGAGAACGATAATTATGTGAACACAAAAGTCCTCCAGTTAAACAATCTGGAGGACTTTTAATAGGCTTCTAAATACATTGAATTCCCATAATAGGACGTTATGTTAACTCTCTATGAATAAATATTTATAGCATTTTTCACAATTTATTTATCTGTTTGTTTTTGCTTCTTTTTCAAATACTCCGCACGCAATTTTTCAATTTGCTGCTTTTTATCAAATTTGGCAGGCGTCTGTTTTTCATGAAACTTTGTCACAGCTACCTGACTTTTGTAATCCAATTGATATTTTCCCACTTTGTTCACCTACTTTTCTTGTCTTTAAAGAAAATCTATTCAACAAATATAATATACCTTATTTTACTGAAGTAAACCTGATTACTTTATTAGTTTCCTACAACAATAATTATGTGAACACGAAAGTCCCCCAGTTAAACAATCTGGAGGATTTTTAATAGTCTTCTAAATACATTGAATCCCGATAATGTTGCGTTATGTTAACCAATCATGTATACAATATACATCTGAAAATCCTGACAAACCGTTATTTTGAAATGGTACAATTAAAAAAAAGGAGAAGCGGTTAAACTTAGGTAGTTCGGTTTAGAGGTAGAAAAATAAAATAAACACGAGGAGTTAAAAAATATGAAACAATTGGGCACGCTATACTTTTTCTGTGGAAAAATGGGTGCAGGAAAATCAACTAAATCAAAACAATGGGCGATAGATAAAAATGCGGTACTGTTGTCTGAGGATGAATGGCTGTCATCTCTTTATCCCAATCAGTTGGCATCATTTGAGGACTATCTAAAATTCTCAGCACAGCTCAAACCGTTGGTGAAAAAACATGTCCAAAACATATTAAGTGTCGGTACAGATGTAGTGATGGATTTTCCAGCTAACACTCAAAAACTGCGAAAATGGTTTTTGGATATGGCATCAGAAGTCAATGCAAGCCATCAACTCATTTTCCTTAATCTAAATAACGAGCAATGCCTACGTCAAATTGCACAAAGGCGTAACGAACAACCCGAAAGGGAAGCTTTTGACACGGAAGCGGTGTTTATTCATGTTACTAGTTTTTTTGAATCACCAAAAGAATCTGAGGGTTTAAATATTTTAGAGTTTAGCGGAAAAGAATAACAAGAAGTTTAACACAGCGTTATAGAACCATAAGAATTGAGTCTCCTTCCAGGAGTAAGCAAACCTATCTCCAAAATAACTTCCGCTTTCGATAATTATGTGAATACGAAAGTCCTCCAGTTAAACAATCTGGAGGACTTTTAATAGTCTTCTAAATACATTGAATCCCGATAATGTTACGTTATGTTAACCTGACATGTATACGGAATACATGTTTTTTTATTCAATGAATGAGTAGTATAACAAAATAACAAAAGAAACCTTTAAAACTTAAATAAAGCTCATCTTACGAATTTGGCGTACCGCCAACATTTTAACGAAAATATACGCTAAGGGACTAAATTTACGAATATCGTAGATGGACATCAATTCGCCCTAGATTTACATGTAACGATTGGAAACGTGAAGAAAATACAGGAGAAAATACTTCGGAGACAAATCGAGGACGACCTTTATAAAGAAACACCCCCGAGGGAGTGTTCATCGTTTCAGTTCAAAAAGGTAAAATCCATAGTCTGTAGAAATACCTTCATAACCCATTTGTCTAAGCATTGCAGTAATATTACCACGGTGATATGTGCCGTGATTAACCACGTGTCTAATGAGATCGTTGTAATTAGCCCGCAACACACCGAATTTAAGCGGATACTCAGATATTGTCTCTAAATTAGATTGATGGTTCAAAATAAACTCTTCATATCGAGCCGTTATTTTATCAAAGTAAGCCTCAAATGCATCGAGCGTGGCATCGTTTACCTCTTCACGCGAGCTAGTCATTGCAGCATAAATGTCCTCAGGACTTTCATGGGACATTATGCTTATCCAAGTGTTATCCACAGAATAGATATGTGCTAATGCATCGCTGATGGTAGGAAATACACTTTTTAGCGGTCTACGATACAGATCATCAGGAAGTTTCTTTAAATGATCAAAAACTCTTTTATTAGCCCAAACATGGTAACGAAATAGCTCAAGCGTATCGTTCATTATATCCCTCCTAGATTCTGATGTTATTTCGAATAGTATAGTGTTCTATACATCGAAATGGATTCTTCAACTATTATACACGATTTTTTTTCGGATGAAATCTCTTGACCATTTTTCTGTCGCTAAGGGTATCTTTACCCCAATAAAAATAATGAGCCTAAAATGTGCAAGTTTATGTATATTTTAGGTTTTTTAAATTATCAAATACAAATAAAAAGCATAAAGAAGTCTCAAAAACGTAGGTATTTGAGACAAACAAAATTCACCTTAAAATGTCGTAAAGATAGCTTTAAATCTGTCTCAAAACTTATCTCTAAATCAAAATCTCAAATGGAATTAGCAGAAATGAGTTTTGAGAATCCCTTAGCGTATAAAAATGTTAAAATGTGCGTGCTACCCCATGCCCATCAAGCTAAGATTGTATAAGTTTAATTTCACGTGAGATTTTTTCTTTTTTCTAAAGATCCAGTGTAAGTTCTTTAAAGATTTGCATACCAAATAAACCCTATCGGGTTTCAATTTTTTGGATTATGCTACATGATTGTGAGACACAGAAAGGTTAACTGAATGTGTATGGAACATACATGATCCTTCGTTAAACAAAAGAGACAGGTTATTTAATAAAAAATGATAGTTTGGAAATACTACCTGTCAGAAAAATTAATTAGAATCGAGGTAATAAATTGATAGTTCCATTTCGTTTATTCATTACCTTTATACTTTTAATTAGTTATCCAATGACAATCATGGCTAAAGAAATTAAGTATAATCACAACAGCACCACTATTCCAGAAATACAGAGAAAAGTTGATTTCACTATTTTATTTCCAAAAAAGATTCCAGATGATTGGACATTAGATACAAAAACATCCCCTTGGATAAGGCTACATTATATGGATAGCAAGGATACAAAGCTGATGGTTGCTATTCATCTGAGCAAAAGAATTCCATTATTCGATGAAGAGTTCCCTCGTGCTGAACAAATCGATATCAATGGAAACAAAGGTTATTTTTCAAAATGGGGAGATAGTGGGAAATTGGATAAGAACGGAGAACTCATTATGGGTGGTTTACTTCGTTGGACACAAGCTGGAACATATGTAGAAATGCAAAGTTCAAGATTACCGAAAGAAAAAATGTTAGAAATCGCAAAGTCAATGAATTAACGTTATTCACTTGTACGGCGCACTTTTTATAGTTTTATTGTTTCATACTTTGCAGTCTATGACAGCAACCCTGTCACTACCCCTACTGGGGAACTCTTCCCCAGCCCCCTTTCAAAAAATAAAAAAACATGGGATAGCTATTCTCCGATGAACGTTATTTATTCCACGTTTTCTTTACCACGAGCCTCTAAACCCTCATAGTAAAGAAAATTTCGCAGCATAATCGCTTTAATGACCTTTAGTGGTGTTCGAGATGCACGTCGTGTTCTCTTTCAAATGGCGATGATTATCATTGCGATGAAAAAGCAACCGTCCGTATTCAGCTCCTATTATCATCGTCTTGTAGAGCGTAAAATGAATGGGAAAACAGCAATTGGACATATGTGTGGAAAGATTGCCAAAATCCTATATATGATGCTTAAAACGGGGCAAAAATATGACCCTGTAAAACACGCACAAGCAACAGGTATTCCTTGGGATTCTGTTTACGACAAAAGAACAAAAAATGTCAGCTCGGAGAAGTTTTATCAAGAAGCATTAAAGCTTGCGGGAGATTCAACATCTGACGATGTTGAATTAATCGAAACAGAGGTAGATTAGGACTGAAAATACTAACTTCCTGTAAGTGTTTTAAAAGATAAAAAACAACTGTTTACGGTATAAAAATAGTGCTATTTCCAAGAGGGATTTTTTATTTTCTTCTCGGAAAGCACTACACTACATTATAGAAGTTTTTATTTATTTGTAGTATTTGAAATTTTCTTGATGTTATAATAAGAAATGGTGATGGAACATGAATGAAAATGAAAAACAAATGCATCGATTACAAGCGTTAAAAGAAATTGCCGAGTTATTAAATGAAGCGACTGATTTGCAGAAAATGTTAGAAAAAGTACTACATACGCTATTGCAAGTTATGAATTTGCAAACAGGATGGATTTTTTTTATTGATGAAAAAGGAACGCATCGAATGCTTGTCGATACAAATTTGCCACCAGCACTTACATGGGAAGAAAAGAAACCAATGTGTGAAGGGGATTGTTGGTGTATTGATCGATTTGTTGCTGGACGTTTGCAAAAAGCAACAAATATTATTGAATGTAAGCGAATTGAAGATGCGATTGAATTTGAATGGGGAGAAACAGAGAGTATTACTCATCATGCGACGATTCCCCTTCAAGCAGGAGAGGAAAAGTTTGGATTATTAAATGTCGCTTCTCCCCATAAAACGCACTTTACAGAAGGAGAATTAGCTTTATTAGAAGCGATTGCTCTTCAAATTGGGACAACGATTCAACGTATTAGGTTGGTTGAGAAAGAACGAAAATACGTAGTAGTGGCAGAAAGAAATCGACTAGCACGTGATTTACATGATTCTGTCAAACAACTTCTCTTTTCAATTATGTTAACGGCTAGAGGAACGATTGATATGACGAAGGATAAAGAACTACAAGAGATGTTGATGTATATAGGAGAGTTATCACAAGAGGCACTGCAAGAGATGACATTATTAATTTGGCAATTACGACCTGAGGGGTTAGAAAAAGGTCTTGCTGAAGCAATTCAGAATTATGGGAATTTACTTGGTATCCATGTAACCATGCGAATTGATGGAGTTATTTCGATAAGCGATGAAATGGAAGAAATGCTATGGCGTATTAGCCAAGAAGCGCTCCATAATTGTAAAAAACACGCATCTTGTGAAAAAGTATTTGTACATATAAAAATAGAAAACAATATGTTGAAGTTTCAAATCGAAGATAACGGAGTAGGGTTTATGAAAGAAAAAGTAAGAGATTCTGCGCTTGGTTTGAAAAATATGCAAGAACGTATTGAGTTAATGAAAGGGAAGTTTCATATTCAAACGAAACCGGGAGAAGGAACGAAAATTGGGATTCAATTACCCATTTGAAAGGGGAATTTCATTGAAAATTAGACTGTTACTTGTAGAGGATCATCACATTGTACGAAGAGGTCTTGTTTTCTTTTTAAAGACAAAAGAAGAGTTTGACATTATTGGTGAAGTGGGAGATGGAGAAGAGGCATTGCAATTTATTCAACAAAAACGACCTGATGTCGTATTAATGGATGTGTCGATGCCGAAAATGGATGGAATCGAAGCAACGAAGCGTATGAAACAATATGATCCATCTATTAAAATACTTATGTTAAGCAGTTTTTCAGAACAAGATTATGTTCTTCCAGCACTCGAAGCAGGTGCAGATGGATATCAATTAAAAGAAGTACAACCGGATCAACTTGTAGCTTCTATTATTGCAGTTTATCAAGGGAATGCTAATTTCCATCCGAAAGTAACGCCTGCTTTATTAGGACGCCAAGCAACAGTTGAGATAAAACAAGATAGTTTATCTATGCTAACGAAGCGGGAAAAAGAAGTGCTGCGTGAAATCGCTAAAGGAAGAAGTAATAAGGAAATTGCAGTGGAGCTACATATTACAGAACAAACTGTAAAAACACATGTTTCAAATGTCCTTGCTAAATTAAATGTAGATGATCGAACGCAAGCAGCCCTGTATGCGGTAAAACATGGTGTTGTATAAGAAGGGGTAATTGAAATAAAACAGAAACTCATACTTTCGTATGAGTTTCTGTTTTATTTTTTCATACTATTTTCTCAATCGTTTTCCGTCTTTTTTACGGTTTATAAGAGGGAATTTTCTGATAAGATAAACATAGAAATTCAAATAAGGGAGAGAAATAATCATGAAACTAGTTGTAATTAACGGTACACCACGTAAATCTGGTAAAACTCGCGTCATTGCAAAACATATTGCACAGACTTATGATGGAGAATTATATGATTTAGCTATTGAAGCGCTTCCGTTATATAACGGAGAAAATTCTCAATATGAATTACAAGCAGTAACAAAGTTAAAGCAGCTTGTAAAAGAAGCGGATGGTGTTGTACTTTGCACACCGGAGTATCATAATGCAATGAGCGGTGCACTGAAAAACGCATTTGATTTTCTTGGAAGCAGCGAGTTTATGCATAAACCGGTTGGACTTCTTGCAGTTGCAGGCGGCGGTAAAGGCGGTATAAATGCATTAAATAGTATGCGCATTGTTGCAAGAGGTGTATATGCAAATGTCATTCCGAAACAGGTTGTCATTGATAGTCTTCATGTACAGAACGAAGAACTAGGTGAAGATGCAAAACCACTTATTGCGGATTTATTAAAAGAATTGAGAGGATACATGAGCATTTTTCCAGAACTGAAAAAACAGTTAGGAGCTGATTAATATGTCATCTCTTTACCGTGATTCTCGGTTGTACTATATTCTTGGAGCCAATAGCTTATCGGCCATTGGCTCCGGCATTACGATGATTACGATTTCGTGGTTACTTGTAACATCACCAGGTGGAAATACAATGTTTGGCTATATTTCAATTATATCTACACTTGTTATGTTTTTGTGTACACCGTTTATTGGACATTGTATTGATCGTTTTTCTCGTAAAACGCTACTCTTAGTGAATGAAGCCATTGGAGCAATTGCTGTTGGTATTATGGTATGTTGGGGATTCACAGGTCATTCCTATGAAACAATACATTACATTGTACTGTATATAACAGGTTCATTTTATTATTTAGTATTCTATCCGAACATTTTCGCCTTTAATCAAGAAGCGTTTGCACCGGAACATTATAAATCATTAAGTGGAACGATGGAAATACAGGGACAATTGACACAAGTTATCGCTGGTGCGGTCGCCAGCTTTATGATTACAATTGTTGCTGTGAAATGGATTTTATTCATCAATATGTTAGCATATGTAGGCGCATTTATATTGTTGTCATTTATTCCTTATACAAGACAGAGTACAGAAAGCGGAAAACAACCATTCACAAAGCAAATTTTTGAAGGCGTTCATTTTATGAAGAAAAGAAAGAAATTATTTTGGTTTCTATTTGCGACATATATGCCGTTTATCGGTGTCATGATGACAAACTATTTAATGCCTGTGTACATTTCGGATGTGTTAAAGGAAAGTGGATCCGTATATGGTACGGAAGGAATGATGTACGGTATCGGTGCAATGTTTGCAGGAATTGGTATTCCAATTCTTATGAAATATGTAAAAACAGAAGTGTCAATTGTATTAACGATGTTCATTTATACAATTTCAATTACCGTAATGATTATAAAGCCATCAGTCTTTTTACTGTATGGCCTTGCTATTTTTATGGCGATTGGAAATGCTGGCACACGTGTTGCACGCAATGTGCTCATGATGGAACAAGTTCCAAACGAAGTAATTGGACGTGTTGATAGTCTATTTCGGTTTGTTGGTACAGGTGTACGCGTCATTCTTCTTCTTGCCTTTACAACATTTGTGTCCCAAATTGGTGTTATGGTTCCGTTTTATGCACTGAGCATATTATTAATTGGCGCGGCGAGTATGGGATTTTTGTATGTGAAAGTGCAGCGACAAGAACGAGTTGATATTACCAATAAAACGGTTGTATAGTAGCGAATCTAATACACATCATATAGATGTAACATTCTAAAAAAGGTGTGAAATGATATGGGAAAAACAAAAGCATTAGGTTCTGCTAAGCATAAAGGAAATCAAACGCAAGATCATACTTCTTCAAAGAAAGCACGCAATGCCCAAAATGCAGGGCAGCGTCAAGGCTAGAAACATAGCGGGGATTTAATTTAAAGACATGTAAATATTAACAGAAAAGATAGTAAGGATTGAATGTCCCTACTATCTTTTCTTATAATATCATTTCGTCAATGTTACCATTACTTGAACAAAATAATTAAAGGATATAACGCACAGAAGATCGCTCATCGCTCCGCATGCCGGATAACCTGTTCAATGAAAGGGAACTATTAAAAGGGTACTATTACATAGAACAAGCCCAAGAAATGGATAAGGAGTGAGTGAGCGATGGATAAAATGATGGCGGAGGGCGGCTCTGGCTCGCCAACCGGAACGGCTCAAAAAACAGTTGGCCAATATTTGTTCGATTGCTTGAAGCTGGAGGGCATTACCGAAATTTTCGGCGTCGCAGGGGACTATAATTTTACACTGCTTGATACCCTGGAGCGGTATAACGGCATCCGGTTTATAAATGGAAGGAACGAACTAAACTCAGGTTATGCTGCGGATGGCTACGCAAGAATCAAAGGGATGTCTGCTCTTATTACGACCTTCGGGGTCGGGGAGCTCAGCGCCTGCAATGCGATAGCGGGAGCCAACAGCGAGCATGTGCCAATCATTCACATTGTGGGTGCGCCTCCTGAGAAGGATCAAAAGGAACACAAGCTGATGCACCACACCCTAATGGATGGGAATTTTGATGTTTTCCGCAAGGTGTATGAGCAGATTACGGTTTATACCGCGGTGCTTACGCCGGAAAACGCCAAGATTGAAATTCCGGCTGCGATTCGCATTGCTAAGGAAAAGAAAAAGCCGGTATACCTGGTTGTGGCTGATGATATAGTGACCAAGCCGATCAATGCCCGGAAAGAGCCGATGCCGCCGCGTCCAACGTCCAACCTAAAAGCCCTTCAGGCTGCGGCGAATCACGTCCGTCGGATGCTAGAGCGTGCTCACAGGCCGGTTATTCTGGTGGATGCCAAAACAATGCGCTTTGGCCTTCAGACAGCAGTTCGACGGCTGGCCGACGCTATGAATGTGCCTGTTGTGACGATGATGTTTGGAAAGGGGGCATTCGACGAAACCCATCCAAATTATATCGGAATGTACCTAGGTTCTTTCGGAAGTTCTCAAGTCCAAAGTACGGTGGAAAATGCAGACTGTATCATTGCGGTCGGCATGTTATGGGCGGACACCAACACTGCGAATTTTACCGCAAAGCTGAACCCGCTGGTGACTGTCAATATTCAACCGGACATGGTCAAGGTCGCTGAGGCGGAATATCCGAATGTTTTTGCAGCCGACATGCTGCTTGCAGTGCAGAAGGTGGGTTACATAGGTCAAGGTTTGGCAGGAAATTTGTTATTCCCTTACGATCAAGTCATAGCTAGTGCCGAAGAGCCTCTAATGGCGTCCGGCTATTATCCTCTTTTTCAGCGCATGCTGAAAGAAGGCGATATTGTGATCGCCGAGACAGGGACGTTCTACAATGGAATGGCTGAGGTGAGACTGCCGAGCAATGTAACATATATTGGGCAAGGAGGCTGGGGATCCATCGGTTACGCAACCCCCTCGGCGTTCGGTGCTGTTATCGCCGCTCCGGAACGCCGAGTGTTGCTGTTTACAGGTGACGGCTCCTTGCAACTAACAGCCCAGGAGATCAGTTCCATGCTCTATTACGGCTGCAAGCCCATAATCTTCGTCTTGAACAACGATGGTTATACGATCGAGAAATATTTGAATGTCAAAACAGAAGATCAAAAGTACAACCAAATCCCTCGATGGTCTTACACTAAGCTGGCCGAAGTCTTTGGAGGCAACGCGTTTACTGTTACGGTCCGGACCTATGGAGAGCTTGATCAAGCTATAACCCAAGCTGAAAAGGAACGTGCCGAAAGACTCTGTATCATTGAAATGATCGCCGGGAATCCGATGGACGCACCCGAATATATGCGACAGATGCGCAGTTATATGGAGAGGCAGGAGACGCAGCGCAGCCAGAAATAGTCCCGAATAACACGAGTGTTCCTGACAGATGGATCTAATCTTTAAGGGGTACCCTTGAAAAATGGTTATGGAGAAAAATTAGCATTTTTAAGCCGCTTCCTTCTATTAGCTACCTAAACTTTGCTAAGCAATTCTTTCTGTTACTCCCAGATGGACAAAAAATACCATCATTTTGATGTTGTTTTTTAACTCATGTGAACATTATGGATTATCTAAAAAAATGGTGGTCCATGTGGGTAAGAGTTAATAGGAAGAACTTGGAATCTTGGTTGTGAATTATTACACTTAAACAAACGGGTGTGATTCTTCAACAAGAAATACAGGCTTTTAAATTCAATCTTTACAAGTCTTTATATATATTTAATATGGATACCTCGCTATTTTTTGAAATCAAGTGCGAACCACAAGATAAAGTACTTCTGCATAATCCCTTTCTTTTATATAATATAAGGAAAGGGAGAGAACTGCTATATGAATAAATGGTTTTTATTATTACTGTTGTTATTGCCGCCATTATATGTTGTTTATATAACATATCGCATTAAGAAAATTGCCAATGAAAAAGTAAGCCATACGGCACCGTACGTTTTAATTTTAGGTGCAAAATTATTTGGAGATAAACCATCATTATCACTACAATATCGCTTAGATGCAGCACTAGGTTATTTACAGATACATCCAAAAGTAAAAGTAGTTGTATCTGGTGGGCAAGGAGACGACGAGGATATTCCAGAAGCACTTAGTATGTGCCGTTATTTAATGGAAAACGGTATTGAAGAAGAACGAATTTTACTCGAAGATCGTTCTACAAGTACATATGAAAATATAAAGTTTTCTATTGATTTATATGATGTGAAGCATGCTGTTGTAGTAAGCAACACTTATCATTTATACCGAACAAAAATTATTGCAAATCGTTTAGGGATGAGGATGGAATCGCTTGCTGCACCAACGCCAAAGCGTTCAAAGAAAAAGGCATATATACGTGAATATGCAGCTATTATGAAAACAATTTTAGTGGATCATTAGAGCTCAATATAGAGCTCTTTTTTATTTTTAAAAAAACAAATCATTTGAAAATAGCTCGAATTTCCGTGAGAATGGAAGAGAGAATGAAAAAGGAGTTGTGTATGTGATTCAATTTGAACACGTTTCAAAAACATTTGATGATGGAACGAAGGCAGTAGACTCTCTACAGTTAGAGATTCGTAAAGGGGAATTTTTTGTTTTGATTGGCCCGAGTGGGTGTGGGAAAACAACGACAATGAAGATGATTAATCGATTAATTGAAACAACAGAAGGCGACATTTTTATTGATGGAAAGAACATTCGGGATTATAACATTCATGAATTACGATGGGATATTGGCTATGTATTGCAACAAATTGCGTTATTTCCGCATATGACAATTTCAGAAAATATTGCGGTTGTACCAGAAATGCGCAAATGGAGTAAAACGAAAATTCAAAAGCGTGTTGATGAATTATTAGAAATGGTTGATTTGGATCCCAATATATATAGGGGACGTATGCCAGATGAATTATCTGGCGGTCAAAAGCAGCGTGTTGGTGTTGTGCGGGCACTTGCTGCTAATCCGAAAATTGTTTTAATGGATGAGCCATTTAGTGCACTGGACCCTTTAAGTCGTGGGCAGTTGCAACGTGATTTAGTAGCCTTACAAAGAAAGATTCAAAAAACAATTGTCTTCGTAACACATGATATGCAAGAAGCGTTATCGCTTGGTGATCGCATTTGTATAATGAAAGATGGAAAAGTTGTCCAACTTGATACGCCAGAAGTCATTTTACAAAATCCCGCAAATGCATTTGTAGAAGAATTTATTGGGAAGCCAAGATTATCAACTTGGTATGATAATAGAAAAGTAGAGGATAAAGTATCCGTATTGGTACAAGAAGGGAAACGAGTTGATGGTACCCCACTATCGACTGAAGTTACCTTGCAAGATGCTTTACTTCGTTTAAAACATGAAAAAGAAATACCAATCGAACAAAATGGTACATATATTGGTACATTAACAAGTCAACATATCGTTCATAGTCAATCAAATGAAAGAAAGGGGATAGACAGTGTCAGCATTATTACAAACGATGCAAGAGCGTAAACAGGAACTGTTAAGTGCTCTTTTGGAACATTTACAAATTTCGTTGATTGCTTTATTCTTCGCAGTTCTTATCGCGGTTCCACTTGGAATTTTGTTAACAAGACGAGAACGCATTGCCGAATGGGTTATTGGTACTTCTGCTGTCATGCAAACCATTCCTTCCTTAGCGCTTCTTGGGTTATTAATTCCATTAGTTGGTATCGGAAAGGTTCCAGCTATAATCGCTCTTGTTACTTATGCATTGCTTCCTATTTTAAGAAATACATATACAGGTATTCGCAAACTAGATCCATCGCTTATTGAGGCGGCAAGAGCGATGGGTATGAACGGCTGGAGACGATTATGGAAAGTAGAAATACCACTTGCCTGGCCCTTTATTATGGCAGGGATTCGGACAGCAATGGTACTAATTGTTGGTACAGCGACATTAGCCGCTTTAATTGGAGGCGGGGGATTAGGAAGGCTTATCTTGCTTGGAATTGATCGAAATGATCACGCTCTTATTTTGTTAGGTGCTATTCCAGCTGCACTATTAGCATTGTTCTTTGATGGAGTGCTACGCATGATTGAGCGTGCAGGATATTCATCAAGGCGAATAGTTGTTACAACAGTTGCTGTAGTTGTAATTATAATCGCACCTTTTCTTTGGAGTACACAGAAGAAAGATATCATAATTGCTGGTAAGCTTGGTTCAGAACCGGAAATTTTAATTCAGATGTATAAACAATTAATTGAACAGGATACCGATTTAAAAGTAGAAACAAAACCAGGTTTTGGAAAAACGTCTTTTGTATTTGAAGCATTAAAATCTGGAGAAATTGATATTTATCCGGAATTTTCAGGAACAGCATTATCAACTTTCGTAAAAGAAGAACCAAAAAGTACAGATCGTCAAGGAGTATATGAGCAGGCGCGAAATGGCATGGAGCAGAAATATAATATGAAGCTGTTAAAACCAATGAAATATAACAATACATACGCATTAGCAGTGCCAAAACAAATCGCGGAGCAGTATAACATAAAAACTATTTCTGATTTGAAAAACGTCTCTTCTCATATGAAAGCTGGATTTACACTTGAATTTGCAGATCGAGAAGACGGATATAAAGGAATACAAAAGCTATATAATATACAGTTTTCGAAT
Organism: Bacillus yunxiaonensis; assembly: GCF_037104695.1. Classification (NCBI taxonomy): domain Bacteria; kingdom Bacillati; phylum Bacillota; class Bacilli; order Caryophanales; family Bacillaceae; genus Bacillus; species Bacillus yunxiaonensis. Next base: position 207,419 of record NZ_JBAWSV010000001.1, read on the forward strand.
TTAAAAACAATGGAACCAAAATTGCGTTATAATGCGGTTCAATCTGGTGATGTAAATGTCATTGATGCCTATTCAACAGACAGTGAATTACAGCAATATGGTCTACAAGTACTAGAAGATGATAGAGGATTATTTCCGCCCTATCAAGGAGCACCATTATTACGCGAAGAAACGTTAAAGAAATATCCAGAGATTGAAAAATCACTAAACAAACTTGCTGGAAAAATTACCGATGAAGAAATGCGCAAAATGAATTATGAAGTGAATGTAGAAGGGAAAGCAGCAGAGAACGTAGCACATGAATTTTTACAAAAAGAAGGACTGTTGAAATAGACATAAATTACAAATATAACCTTTGAAAAGTCGTTTATACAAAAATAAACGACTTTTTTTATGCATACTTATACTTTTTTTCGAAAAAGTATTCCATTTTTGTTCGTTTTCTTTTAGAATAAGTAATGTTTTTCTGAAAGAATATAACATGAAACAGTTCGTCATTTTCAGGGTACGTATTGGATATATAAATGACTCATAATATGAATGCCTGTTAGAACGGAAAGAAGACATCAAGAAATTGCAGATGGGGTGATACCAATAGAAAAGAAATTAGGATTTTTTCCATTAATCGCACTTGTAGTAGGAACAATGGTTGGAGGCGGGGCATTTAGTTTACCGCACGATTTAGCAACAGGGGCCAACAGCGGTTCTATTTTAATTGGTTGGTGTATTACAGGGCTAGGAATGATTCCGCTTACCCTCGTATATCAATCGTTGGCATATCGAAAGCCTGAACTTGAGGGTGGTATTTATAGCTACGCACGCGCTGGATTTGGGGAATATATTGGATTTAACAGCGCATGGGGATATTGGATTGCTGGAATTTTAGGCAACGTTGCAACAATTATGATGTTATTTAACACATTAGCATATTTTTTCCCAATTTTTAAAGGCGGTAATAATGTCCCGGCTATCATCGGTGCATCACTCGTATTGTGGACGCTTCATTTTCTTATTTTACTTGGAATTCGTGAAGCCTCTATTTTGAATTTTATTGCGACAATTGGTAAACTTGTTCCAATTGTGCTATTTATTGTAATTATGATTACGGCGTTTCGTTGGGATACATTTACGCATGACTTTTGGGGAAAAGGCACTGTCTCATTATCTTCTGTATTTGGACAAGTGAAGAACACGATGCTCGTTACGCTTTGGGTATTTATTGGTGTAGAAGGAGCGGTCGTTTTATCAGGACGAGCAAAACGTAGTCGTGATGTTGGAAAAGCAACTGTATTTGGTTTACTGCTAGTAATGAGTATTTATATTCTTATTTCTGTTTTATCGCTAGGGGCGATGTCACGAGAGGAACTAGCAGCACTTGAAACGCCGTCAATGGGACATGTACTTGAACATGTCGTTGGTCCATGGGGAGCATTGGTTATTAACTTAGGATTAATCGTTTCTCTTATCGGTACATTAATCGGCTGGTTTTTACTTGTTTCGGAAATTTCTCACGTGGCCGGAAAAGACGGTGTATTTCCAAAGGTATTTACAAAAACGAATAAAAATCATACACCGCATATGGCATTATGGATTTCAAACTGTGTTGCCCAAACAATATTTATTATTGTGTTATTTTCAGCATCCACATATCAAATCATGTATTTTATTGCATCAACATCAATTTTACTTCCATATGTATTTTCAGCACTATATCAGTTGAAATTAGTAATTACAAAGGCATATGAAGGAAACAGATTGAAAGATGGGATACTTGCTATTATGGCATCAGTATATGGTTTCTGGCTTGTGTATGCAGCTGGATTGAAAAACCTATTACTTGTTTCTTTAGTATATGGTATTGGACTTATCGTGTATGTCGCTGCAAGAAAAGAACAAGGAAATCGTTGTTTTACCCGTGCTGAACAATATGTGATGATTGTCATTTTACTCGCAGCATGTGCGTCTATTTATATGTTAGCTACTGGAAAGATTGGAATGTAAACATATCAATTCAAAAAGGATTTATGCTAAAGTGAGAGCATAAATCCTTTTTTATTGGTGGATATGGTTTATCTAAAAGGGAATCAGTGCTTCTGCGTGGTTTCTTATGTATCAATTTTAAAAGAAATAGCAGGGATTTTTATTAATTAACAGAATATTTAGTTTATAAGGTGTGTAGGAGGGGATTGTTATGGAAGAGACGGAAAAATTGGTGCGAATTGTAGAGTTAGCAAAAGATGTTCGGAAATTATTAGTGCAAGAATCGTTCTTTAATCGACATCCCGAACTGCGCGGAGCGGTAGAGAATTTAGCGTGTTCTGTAGAAGTTTTAGCCAATATGAATTTACACGGAGACGAGAATGCAGAAGATACATTACGTTATGTATTAGCAAAAATGAAGATTGCCCACAATGCAATTTTTCAAGAAAAACAAGGTTCTCATTTAACCTGACGATAAGCGTCAGGTTTTTTGTTTCTAGTTTGCTTTTATTGTTCATACAATGATAAAAGCATCGAAAAAAGAAGGTGAGCGAGATGAAACTAGAGAAAGCTCTTCATCCAAGCTTTGTAAAAAGATTACAGCATATGCGTTTTGTTGGGAAATTTGTAGAAGAGCAGAAGGAGAAGAAAGGCTCATTTTTTGTCATTTGTCTTTCACCGATTCCAAACATTATTGAAGCTGCTTTTGGAGAAAGTTCTTATATATTTGAGGGTTTATATAAAAATAAACAAAATGAAAAGTTTTTTGCAACTATAAAAGAAGGAAAACAAGAAAAACAATTGTTGTTATTTCGTCTTTCTTATACAGGAGGTGCTTTATATGTGGAATTAATACGTGCTGAAGAACGTGAAATAGCAAATTCCTATAAAATGATTCCTTCTCCTAAACTATCAGCTCCAAAGGCGAGAGAAGCATTGGAAAGAAAACTTGGAAAAGGATATGTTTCATTTTTGATACCAAAATTCCCTCATGATTTCGGTACGCCAGAGTTGTTATGGTATGAAGGACGGATATATGGGAATATATTTTTGAAGCCTTCGTATAGTGCCATTATGTATCGAGAGCAGAGGGGGGATGTTCGTTACCTTGATATAGATGATTGGATGCAATATGCCGAGATGAATGTCGAGAATAGTTTGTTTTTTGTTCGAACAGAAGTGTATGAACAGTTAGAAAAACAAGTAAAAGAGAGTGGAAAACAAATTGAAATTATCGATACAGGTAAACAAGAGAAAGGAAATGAATGGAATGAACGTGAACATTCATTTTTACAATATGTAAAGCAAATTATCGCAGAAAAAGAATTATATATGGATGAGAGCGATATTTACAATTTTCATATTTGTGTAAAGACAAATCTATTAACAATAGTAGGGGGTATGCCTGGTATTGGAAAATCACAATTTGTGCAAACCTATGCGGAAGCACTCGGATTAACATTTGGAAAAAATCTTATTTGGGTTCCAGTGTCACCATCCTATCAAGAACCTCATGATGTACTAGGTTATCTACATTCAAATGGAACGTATATGGAAAGTGAAACAAAACTTGTACGGACACTTTTAGAAGCCGCTGAAAATCCAAATCAATTATATATGATTGTATTTGATGAAATGAATATGTCGTATATTGAGCATTGGTTTACTCCTTTTTTATCTCTCCTGCAGTTAGATCGGAAAAATCGTATTTTATCTTTGTATGCAGCTTGTAATGAAAAAGAACAGGATATACCATCACAAATTGAAATTAGTGATAATATCATTTTTATTGGTACAGTTAATTTTGATGAAACAACAAAGGAGCTATCTGACCGTTTATTAGATCGTGTAAACGTTGTATTACTTCAAAAAATTCCATTTTGTGAAATGAACATGGTGGAGCGAAAAACGTTACATTTCCCGTTTGCATTTTCTGTTTCCGCATCAGAATTTCGAATGAACTGGGTTCATCGTAAGGCAATGCTTGATGTATTTACAGATGAAGAGCTAGAGTTATTAGATAAAATGCATCAACTGTTATTTCTTCACGATACTTCAAAGGGAATTTCATTTCGCGTTGCGTCAGCAATTGCATCTTATTTAAAAAATATTCCATGTGATGAAGGCCGATCTTTGTTAATAAGTCGTGAAGAAGCATTTGACCTTCAAATAAAACAACGTATTTTAACGAAGTTACGTGGTACAGAAGCAACAATTGGTGCATTGCTTCGTGAAGAGGGAAAAAAAGAGATGTCTCTTGTACAATTGCTGCAATCAGCACTTGCAAATCGTGTATCAACTTTTGAACATTCTCTAATGTACATGAAGCAAAAACGGCGGGAATTGGAGCTGTACGGATATGTTAAATGAGAGTGCGTATGAAACCGAAATTATGGAGACAGGAGAGAGGCTTCCTTTTGTACTGAAAATAATAGTAGGTGCAGAAGAGAAGGGGGAGCATGTTGTATTGAATAAACTTTGTGCTTCGCCAATTTCAATTTCTTCGTGTGTGTACAAAATTCAAGAATTAAAACCGCTACGGTTACATATACAATCACAAAAGTCAATAAAGGTTACGTTTATTTGGAATAAAGTATATGAAGGGCAAAAGCAACATATGGAATGGAAATATGAACTCCATGAACGACAACGTACTGCTTTACTGTATGAGCATGGCAAAACAGACTATTTATATCCATGGCGCTGTGGTGTATATCATTTTGAAGTGCAGGTTGGAGAAGAACTATTTTACGGAGCATTTCAAATTGTTCCGAAAAACTTTTTTGATGATCAGCTAGAGTTAATTCAGCAATATGTAAAGTCTGTGCTAGGTGGAATTATTTTAGATCGTGGGTATTATAAAAAGACGTTTGTTACGTTTACAGATATTGAAGATTATTCATATATGCGCATGCTCCGTACGCTGCCGCAAAAAATGAAAAAAGTAAAGCAGTTATATTATGAAGTTCAGCAAAAAACAAATTTCGAACAAGAATATATATGGGAGATGAGAGAGAGAAAACCAACAAGAAAAAGCATCATTACACGTGAGAAAAAACCGTATGCAAAATGGTATAATCGCTGCTTTAGAGAGCAAAAGCATTGTAAAGAAAATGGCTATGTAAAATATAAAACGAAGCAATTTTATAACAAGCTATTAGAAATTGATTCATTTTTACGTGAAACTATTCAGAAACTAGAGAGTGAACAACAAACGCGGAGAGAAGAGAAAAAAGCAGTACATACCATTTTACAAACAATTGAACGAAATGGATCTGTGACCGAACGAGACAAACAAAAATATCGCAACATTCATTTGTTAAAAGACACTGACCTACGTAAAATGGCAATGAAAATTCAAGAGTATAAAGTGCTCTATACAATTTTACAAAGTACACTCACATATTTTTCATATCTTCTATACACACCGTTTTGGAGAGGGGTTCGGGAAGAAGCCACGCTTACAACGCATTCGCTGCCTCCTGTATATCATCAATTATTACATCAGCTTGAATTTTCACCGCATCGCAATGAATTAGAACCATCGTTTTTATTTGTTTATAAGCCGACATTTTTAATCTATGAGTACTATGCGTATTTTACTGTTATTGCAATTCTTCAAGAGATTGGTTTTATTGATTACTTGTCAATTGCAGAGCAAATTCAATCTTATTTTTATTTAGACGGTTTACAAGATGGAACCACAATTGTGTTAGACAATAAAGATTTGCAGTTGCATGTGGCATTTAATGATTTAATTGAAACACATCCGCTTATTGCGCTCAGTAAAAATAGTCATTTTTATAATGGAGAAGACACAAAAAAGCCAGATATCCGTATTGATTGTTATAAAAGAGGAGAAACTGCATACGAATATCAATCATCTATAATTATTGAAGTGAAATATAGTCCGATGTATAACATTTTTCAACCAGTTGGAAATACGAGAGCAACCGAACAGATGTACAAATATTGGTCAATTAAATATGTAAAAGAGCAGAATGGAAAACGATTATTTCATCGCCGTGCGATTTATGAAGTTATATGTGTATATCCAGGAAGCAATATGCATGCGAAAAAAATTGAAGCAGGTTGTGGTGTATTTTTACAATTGTATCCGTATAAAACGAAAAAGGGAGAAGAGAGGCTGGCAGGGAAAAAAGAACTAGTAAATATTTTTCAGCATTGGTTAGCGGAGATGAGGAAATAAAGTGAAATTTTTATCCCGCTTTTCTACAGAAGATAGGTGAGGGATAACTGCTGGCATACGCCCGATTGGTGAGAGCTTTCCATCAGTGGAGGATGAAAAAAACCCCCACTGATGGAAGTTTCACTTTATTAGTGGGGGACTTTATCCCCACTTATTTTTTGCTTCCTCTGAACCTTAAGGTGAGTATATTATTTCCTATATGTAACATGTTTCCTTTTTGTAGATGTTGTCATGTTTTTTGTAAATTTTTTATATAAATATAAAAGTAATACAGGAATCATGATTCATATATGGAAACTATAAATAAAGAAATAGTTTTTCTTGCATAGCATGTTTCCTTTTTATATGATAGATGTTGAAAGCGCTAACAAAAAAGTAAAGGGTGATGAGAAAGGCGGTGGAGTATGTTCCAACGTGTTCAAACAAAGGAAGACCATTTCTGGTTCGAACAATTATGGGGAGATTTTTGTGAAGAACGAAACTTAATGTTTGTAGAACGGAATTTAACACCTTCAAGATTTTTATTGGTAGAAGAAAATCATTATATCGGAACTGTCGAATGTATAAGTTATAAAACACCTGAGCAATCAAATTCCGAGTTTTTTTACCCGTTTTCTGAAAATGAATATATACAAGGTTTAAAAAACGTGTACGAAATTGGAAAATTAAGCATTGCAAAAACATCTCGCGGTCGTGGACAATTTAAACAACTTGCGACGATTTTATTTATATATGCTTTAGAAGTAAAAGCAGAGTGGTATATTGCGGTTGTAACAAAGCGTATGTATATGTACCTACGTTCATTAGGGTTTCCAATTGAACCAATTGATGATTCGTTCGCTATTAATGATAAACTGCAAGGTGTACCGGTTCGCATTCATGTTATGAAAGGATTAACTCATATGTATTCTTTAAAAGAGTTTCGTGATGTGATTCAAGGAAATGCACATGCGCAAGCGTTGATTAAAGAGAACAGTAAAAAAATTATGTTAACAAGATGAATAGTGTCACAAAATTGCATCATTCCATGTGATTATCATCACACCTTCCAATAGCAATTTGTATTACGCTTACATTGTAAAGATTGCTAGAGAGGGGATGGGAATGATGTTTTGTCATCAATGTGAACAAACGCCTACCGGCGGATGTAAAGTGATTGGAGTTTGTGGTAAAGACGAAACAATTGCAAGCTTACAAGATATTATCGTTTTTGCTTTAAAAGGAATTGCTGCATATCGCACCCATGCAGCGCAACTAGGGTACACAGATCCGTTTGTAGATGCAGTAACACATGAAGCTCTATATATGACGTTAACAAATTCAAACTTTAATGAACAAGAACATTTAGATATGGCAATGAAAGTCGGAAAAGCTGCTATTCGCGTGATGGAACTACTTGATAAGGCACATACTGAACATTTTGGAGTGCCGGAACCAGTACAAATTACACAAAATCGTGCCTATGGAAAAGCGATTATTGTGACAGGGCATAATTTATATGCTCTAGAAGAGTTATTAAAGCAAACAGAAGGAAAAAATATCAATATTTATACACATTCTGAAATGCTGCCAGCACACGGCTATCCGCAGTTGAAAAAATATGCACATTTAAAAGGGAACATCGGTAAGGCTTGGTACGATCAGCGTCGCTTATTCGAAAAATTTTCAGGAGCTATATTAGCAACGACAAATTGTGTTATGCCAATTAAAGGAACATATGCAGATCGCTTCTTTTCTTATGACGTTGCAGGGTTAGAGAGAGTACGTAAAATTGAAAATGATGATTTTACACCGCTTATTGAAATGGCATTGAAACTTCCGGATGTACAAATGGAATCAGAAGAACAATTAATAACAGGATTTCATCATGAGACGGTATTATCGTTGGCATCAGAAATTATTGATGCTGTGAAAGCTGGTAAAATTCAACGTTTCTTTGTAATTGCTGGCTGTGATGCGCCGGGAAAAGGTGGAGAATATTACCGTGAATTAGCAACATCTTTACCAGCAGAAACAGTTATTTTAACGACATCTTGCGGGAAATTTCGTTTTAATGATGTAGATTATGGCGTTGTACCAGAAACGAATATACCACGTTATATTGATCTGGGGCAATGTAATAATTCGATTTCAACAGTGGAAATTGCAGTAGCTTTAGCAGAAGCGTTTCAATGTGAAGTGAATGAGCTGCCAGTCAGTATTGTACTGTCTTGGTTTGAGCAAAAGGCTGTAGCGATATTACTTGGGTTATTTAGCCTCGGTATTCAAGATATTCGCATCGGTCCAAAAGCGCCGGAATTTATATCACCAGGCGTACTGCAAGTGTTACAAGATGCATTTCGCTTAAAACTAATTACAACAGCAGAAGAAGATATGAAAGCTATGCTATCATAATAAAAAAAGACGATGTTTATGAAGAACATCGTCTTTTTTTATTATGATATATTAAAATCCAAAAATACTTAAAAGCATTTTACGGCGCTTCGGTTTTTCTTCCTGTTTTGCTGCTGCTACTTCTTGCGTAATATAAATTGGTTCTTTTCGTTTAAGTGCCATTTCCAATTGCTCAATTTTTGCGTTCATTTCTTCCATTTCATTACGGTGTTGTAACAATTGATAATTCACAACATCATCTGCTTTTTCTTGTAATTTTTCTTCTAGTCGATCCAAGCGTAAGGAAATGTCTTTTAATTGTGTTATAAATTGCTGCATTTCATTGGATGGTGCTGCTTGAGCAGCATGATAAGAAGATGATTCATGTTCTTGGTTCGATACAGAGCGTTGAAATTCAAGCATTTGTTGTAAATCTTGTTCGTAAAAAACATAGTGTCCAAATTTATTCTTTTTTAATTCTAACCCAATTTGCTGTGCAAGACGGATGACAGCTTTTGGACTTGTACCTAATTTTTTGGCGATCATCGGCGTTTTATATTCCACAATAACCCCTCCCATACCTTGTTGTTAGAAGGTTTCGTGATAGCTTGTTCGTTCCCTGCATGCTTGACAAAAGAAGTGGGAAATCGGCAAAGAAAGTGCTTATTCACAAAAATAAATTTGTAAGAAAGGAAACATCTCGAAAATGAACAAAAGTTGTCTAATTTCAGCTGTTTCTCTTATTTGACGGAGAGTATAAGTTTCGTTATCATAAACGTAAATATCTTTTTTATGTATGCATATAATGTATAAAAGGTGATTGCTAGTGTAGAAACTTGTAAGATTGTTAGAGAAGTCCTTTCTTTAGAATAAAACCATTAGGAGGTGGCTTCCTTACTTACAAAGTGAGTAAGGAAATGTATTTGGACATATTTAGTATAAGTATGGTCATTGTTTTAATTGCCTTAACTGCTTTCTTCGTTGCGTCTGAATATGCAATTGTCAAAGTTAGGAGTTCACGCATCGATTATTTAATTGCAGAAGGAAATAAACGTGCAACGGCTACGAAAACAGTCATTACAAACTTAGACGAGTATTTATCAGCGTGTCAGTTAGGAATTACAGTGACAGCACTCAGCCTTGGATGGCTAGGAGAGCCGACGGTTACACGTGTGCTTGATCCGATTTTTGCAAGATTGGAAGTGCCTCCCTCGTTGGGATCCGTCTTATCTGTTTCTCTAGCTTTAATATTTATTACTTTTTTTCACGTCGTAGTAGGTGAGTTAGCTCCAAAAACATTGGCAATTCAAAAGGCAGAAGGAATTAGTTTAGCAGTTGCAAAGCCGCTTATCCTTTTTTATCGACTAGCGTATCCATTTATTTGGACATTAAATGGTTCGGCACGTATTGTTACGAGAATGTTTGGGTTAAAGCCAATGCATAAGCATGAGGTAGCACACTCAGAAGAAGAGTTACGTATGCTCGTATCAGAGAGTTATAAAAATGGTGAAATTAATCAATCGGAATATAAATATGTAAACAAGATTTTCGAATTTGATGATCGACTTGCGAAAGAAATTATGGTTCCACGCACAGAGATGGTAATTTTAGAAAAAGAGCAATCTGTTACGGAAGCAATGCAATTGATGTCAAATGAGAAGTATACAAGATATCCTATCATTGACGGCGATAAAGATCATGTTATTGGTTTTGTGAATTTTAAGGATATTTTTACAGATTTTGTGAAACATAATGGTGCAAATAAAGAAACCGTTGCACAGTATGCTCGTCCGATTATCCAAATTATTGAATCAATTGCTATTCATGATTTGTTTGTGAAAATGCAGCGTGAACGCACACATATGGCAATTTTAGTGGATGAATACGGCGGAACATCTGGACTTGTAACAGTTGAAGATATATTAGAAGAAATCGTTGGTGACATACAAGATGAATTTGATACGGATGAAAAGCCGGAGATTCAACGCATTAGCGAAACGAAAATAATTTTAGAAGGAAAAGTACTTGTTAGTGAAGTTAATGCATTATTAGGGCTTTCAATTAACGATGAAGACGTTGATACAATTGGCGGTTGGATTTTAACAGAACACCTTGAAATTGAACAAGGTGGTATTGTGGACATTGAAAATTATAAGTTTCGTATTGTTGAATTAGATGGTCATTACATTAAACAAATTGAAGTGACGAAGCAGATTGCACCGCAGCCTGTAGAAGTAACAGAACAACATGTGTCGCTTCAAGAACAAGTAAGTTCATAGCCTTGCCCATATGGTAAGGTTTTTTTATTTATCGAAAAATGGCAAGAAAACCCCATCTTCAAAATGCGCGGGGCATAGCCCAGTTTAAGGTGGGGATGAATTGCCGTCGCATTCGTAAAAATATTTTCACATTAATACGAAAAATACACCCGACTTTTAGTCAGGTGCATTTTTGTTAGTTCATTTCTTGCTTATAAATCTCATCTTCTACATAAATATGCTCTTTCTCAACCGCTGTATCATGCGCGAGTACAAGGCCGATTGGTGTGTTTGTATCTTTATTTTGTACAATTGTAAACGGTACTTGTTTTTCGTTTGCTAATTTAATGTATTTAGATAAATGTGGGTAAGCGATGCTACCGTTCACATACAATGTTAACCCTTGAGAAGAACCCATACTTTCTTTTACTGCTGTATATACGTTTGTTTGCATCACTTGCCCAATCGTTAATGCGATTTCTACACGCTCACGCAATGTGCTTAAAAACATATTTCGTTCTTCAGGTTTGTTTTGTTTTTGTCCATGAATGCCTTCTTGAAGATAATCTTCCACATTTTTATTTCCCATTTTTTTCACACCTTTCCTATTTCTATTGTACGAAAGAAATGAAAAGGATGCAAAAATATAATTTCACGTACTATATTTTAAAATTTTATCAACATGAAATAACAAAATGTGACATTACTCTCTTAACGAAATTCGTTTTTTGTGTTAATATTCAAAATATATAGGGTATTTTTCGTATGGAGATGGAGGGAATGGGGGTTTTTCCAATCGATAAGGATATTAGTAAAATGTTTTGTACCTACTTAAAAAAGAATAGTCAACAATTCGTAGAGAACTGGAAAAACAAAATTATTATTTCAGAAAACGATCCGTTTAAAGACGAAATTATTGAAAACGGGGAAAATTTACTAACATTAATGATGGAACTCATTATGAAAGAGAAAGAAGTTGAACATATTAGGACGTTATGTGAGAAAATCGCCATTGAGCGCGCGGGGGCAGATGCAAATATTGGAGACTTTGTCTATAATGCGAATATAGGGCGAAATGAATTGTTTGAGGCAATGTGTGAATTAGATGTGAGTGCTCGTGAATTGAAACCAATCATGGCAAAAATACATACTTGTTTTGACCGCCTAATCTATTATACAGTTTTGAAATACTCAGAAATTATCTCGAAAAATTTAGAAGAAAAGCAACAATTTATTAACGAAACACATAAAGAGAGATTGACAATTTTGGGACAAATGTCAGCAAGTTTCGTTCATGAGTTTCGCAATCCGCTAACTTCTATTATGGGATTTGTAAAACTGTTACAATCAGATCAACCCCATCTTCCGTACTTAGATATTATTTCGCATGAGCTTGACCAATTAAATTTTAGAATTTCTCAATTTTTACTTGTTTCTAAAAAAGAAATTTGGAATGAAGCAGAGCGGTTTTGGCTGAATGATTTATTTCATGATATTATCCAGTTCTTATATCCAAGCTTAGTGAATGCAAATGTTTCTATTGAGAAAAATCTGCCGTATCCAATACCATTTATCGGGTATCGAAGTGAAGTTAGGCAAGTGTTTTTAAATATTTTAATGAACTCTATTGACGCTCTTGAAGGAGTGGCAGAAAGTAAGAGAATTGTTATTGATGTGTGTGAAGATGAAGAACTAATACATATTTTTATTAAAAATAATGGCCCGATGATTCCGCCAAAAAATATTGAAACAATATTTGAACCATTTGTAACGACAAAAAAGTTAGGAACTGGAATTGGCTTATTTGTTTGTAAGCAAATTGTGGAAAAACATAAAGGGTCTATTACATGTAAGTCAACAGAAGAATGGACAGAATTTCATATTTCTTTTGAAAAATCGATATAAAATAAAGTGAAATGTATTATAGTAGTGCTGTGGATAATTGTACCTATTATTTGTGTCAAGAAATGCAATAGTGCGTTAGTTTGTTAAATTTAAAAACACACCGTTCAAAATAAGAACGGTGTGTTTTTGTTAAAAGGAATGTTGTCATATCAAAATGTGGAGTGTACAAAATGAGTTGATATTTTTTATGGCAATTTTATCCCGCATTAACGAGCAGTAAGACCCCCACCTCAAGATTCAGGGAGAAGCGAGGGAGATGAAAAAGCTCTCCACTGATGGAAGTTTCACTTTATTTAAAATCTAAATTTTTATGATTTGACACAAAAATTAAAATGCCCAATTACCTTTTCTAAAGATAGGCTCTAGTTTTCCGTCTGACGTTTCACCGTCAATATCAAGATCTGGAGATCCAATCATAAAATCGACATGAGTAATACTATCGTTTAATCCATTTCCTTGAAGTTCTTCTTTACTCATATTAATACCGTCTTGAATACACATAGGAAGTGCATTACCTAATGCGAGATGACAGGATGCATTTTCATCAAATAATGTGTTGAAAAAGACAACGTTTGTATTAGATATGGGTGAATCGTGCGGAACAAGTGCCACTTCTCCTAAATGCAAAGCTCCTTCATCTGTTTCCAGTAACTTTTTCAATGTTTCATAACCAGTTTCAGCTGAACAAGCAACAACTTTTCCTTCACGGAAAGTAAGAGAGAAATCCTTGATTAATGTACTACCGTAATTTAAGGGTTTTGTACTTCCTACTACACCGTTTACTCCTGTTTTTAATGGAACAGTAAATACCTCTTCTGTTGGCATATTTGGTATAAATGGAGTATGTAATTTATTTTGAAATTGTGCACTTAGCCATTTGTGGTTATCAGGGAGTTCGATAGTTAAATCTGTTATATCAGATTTGTAATGAAGTTTTTTATACTTTCTCTCATTTAAATGATGTGCTTTACTATTTAATAATTGAATATGTTCTTGCCATGCCTGTATTGGATTATCATCAGTTACTCTTGTAATTTTAAAAATCAAATCCCATAATTTATTGACGCCTTCTTCTGCATTGAGTTCAGGGAAAATTTGAGAGGCCCATTCGATGGTTGGTACAGAAATAATTGACCAACTACATTGACTACTAATTCGGTATTCGTTAAGTTCCTTCATACCAGAAGCATTTGTTTTCATAGCGATTGCAAGTCTTTCTGCATTAATATCTTGTAGAAGAGTAGGATTAGATGCATCGATATATAAAAAAGCAGCATTATTTTTAGCTAATTCAACGAGCCCCTTTGCTTTCCAATGAGGAAATTCCTTCAAACCTTCTAGTGGCGAATATAAGTACTTAATTAACGTTAAGTCTTCATCTGAGTATTCGACATGGACATTTTTTGCTCCTGATTTATAGGCTTGCTTTGATAATTCACGAACTAAGTGAGCAGATGTGATAGGTGCATGGATGACGAGAGTTTGTCCTTCTTGAATATTGATCCCCATTTGTATAACTAATTGTGCGTACTTTTTTAAATTTTCTTCAAAATGAGTCATGAGCAACCTCCTGGAAATATATAGATTCCTATAAAATTATAAATTAAATTGAATATTTTTTCTATTCTGTTTTCGTTATTTATGAAATAATAAAGTAACTAGATTGTACATACTAGAGGCTGCTTTATAAAATTAGAAATGATGATATGTTTGTGAAAAATTTAATTTGTCAAAAACAAACTTTCCAATTTTGGTGATTTATTTGCATAACCAAGTGCAACAATTGTATAAATTTTATTTGCCTCAATTTTCACTTCGGGAATTGTTAATACAACGTTTTTTGTTCCCGCAACTGATACTTCTATATCTGCTACGCCAGGACTTACTTGCAAGTAATCTGTTGCCTGTTTAAATGCAACCTTTTCGAACAGTTTTTCTCCATCTTTTAAAGCTACATCTATTTCGGGGGTATCAGGAGATAAATGGATGAATCGTATTTTTGCTTGACCGTATGGTAGAGGTGTATTATCAATGAGAGGTAACAGTTGAAGTTTATCAACATTACCAGCTGCCGCAAGGGTATATGCATGGTTCCCCATTATAGGAACCAGAGCTGAAAAGATTGGAGTTTCATCACCGGCAGGTACGATATCAATGCGGTATTGTCCTTGTGTAAGTGAAAGGTATGGACTATGTTGCTTAAACGAAATGTTTTTCACCACTTTTTGTCCATTTATGACAATATCAACAGTGGATGCATCAGGAGAAGCGTGTAAGATTCGAACGTGAGATGGTAATGATTGTTCGCTTGAATGTGGTAGTGATATCCGGCTTTGTTCGTAAGCCTGTACAAATTGTTTCATAGCTTTATAGTGTTTCAAATATAATTCCATATATTTTTGTGGATTTATATATTTGTAATAACAGGCAAGTTGCTCATACATTGCAGCTTGCTGCGCATACTTTTCTACTTCAGATGGATTCATTTATTTTCCCTCCTCTAGTATCATTATTACAACTATATGCATGTACAAATGTCATAAGTACTTGATAACTGTTGATGAGGAAAAAGTTCTGTTACAATTGATTTTTTATGGTAAAAGTTAAAGAATATTTTCGTACAAAATTAGCATTTGTAACATTAAGTTTTGGAAATAAATGATTTATGAAAGCTTTAACTGCGTTTTTTATATTTTGAAAAGAAAAGATAAGATAATAAATTGTTATTATCAAAAAATAATTATATGTTTGTTTTTGAATTATATAAAATGTATTAAATCTATTGTTAATTTTCTAATAGTATTGTATATTAAAAAAAGAATTTAATTCCCATATGTAACTGGCGCAACATGGATTACCATGAGGGAGCATATGGATTTATGAGCCGCGCGCCTGGGCAAGCACTTGATATTTCTATCAAGTGCTTTTTATTTTTCTATTATAGAAAAGGAGTAGATTGGGATGAATTCTATGCACAGGAAGATGGGAACGTTTTCCCTTACTATGACGGGGCTCGGTTCCATGATTGGTTCAGGATGGTTATTTGGAGCTTGGAGAGCTGCAGAAATTGCGGGGCCAGCTGCTATATTTTCTTGGATGATTGGTATGGTCGTTATTTTATTTATTGCACTGTCTTACGCAGAACTTGGAGCTATGTTTCCTGAAACAGGAGGAATGGTAAAGTATCCACAATATTCCCACGGTTCATTGGTTGGATTTTTGGCAGGGTGGGCCAATTGGATTGCAATTACTTCCACGATTCCTGTAGAAGCCATTGCTTCAGTTCAATATATGAGTACATGGCCGTGGAAATGGGCTAGTTGGACACATTCACTTGTGCAAGATAATGTACTAACATCTAAAGGATTACTCGTTGCATCTATATTACTTTTTGTATATTTTTTCCTAAACTATTGGACAGTTAATCTTTTCGCAAAGGCGAATACTTGGATTACAATATTTAAAATTATTGTGCCTGGAATTACTGCTGGTGCCTTGTTATTTGTCGGATTTCAAGAAAGTAACTTTACAACTTCACAGGGGATGGCACCATATGGATGGGCAAGTGTGCTCACGGCAGTTGCTACTTCTGGAATTGTATTTGCTTTTAATGGATTTCAAAGTCCAATCAATATGGCCGGCGAAGCGAATAAGCCGAACCGCTCTATTCCAATTGCAGTCATTGGATCAATTTTGATTGCTACGGTTGTATATGTTGTACTGCAGATTGCCTTTATCGGAGCAGTAAATCCGGTGGTAATTGCAAAAGGATGGAATCATTTACATTTCAATTCTCCGTTTGCTGATTTGGCAATTGCACTCGGAATGAATTGGCTAGTTATTTTACTGTATGCCGATGCGTTTATCTCTCCATCTGGGTCTGGAACTACTTATACTGCAACAACAGCTCGTATGGTTTATGGAATGGAGAAAAATGGTTATCTCCCAAAAAAATTAGGTGTTTTACACCCTGTGTATGGTGTTCCTCGTCCAGCATTAATTTTGAACTTATGTATATGTTTTCTTTTTTTAATATTATTTCGTGGATGGGGTGTTTTAGCTGAAATTATTTCAGTTGCCACGTTAATTTCTTACATTATGGGGCCAATTGCACTGATGACATTACGAAATACAGCAGGACATTTATATCGACCATTTCGTTTAAAGGGAGCTAATTTTATTGCTCCGTGTGGATTTGTTTTTGCATCTCTTACTTTGTATTGGGCACGTTGGCCGCTAACAGGTGAGGTATTGTTCATCATGGCAATTGGATTACCGATTTATTTTTATTATCAATATAAAAATAAATGGCGCGGATTCAAAAATCAACTCCGTTCAAGCATTTGGTTAATTGTATATTTACTGTGTATGGTAACGATTTCATATCTTGGTAGTTACAAATTTGGCGGAATGAATATAATCCCATATGGTTGGGACATGCTTCTTATTACAGTAATAGCCCTTGTCTTTTATTTTTGGGGAGTAAGAAGTGGAAGTTATACAGAATACATGATAGAAGCTGAGAAAATTAATGAATCTTTATCAGGTCAAGATGGTAAGAGTGAATTTTCTTCTAAAAGTCAAGCGGTGTAAATTTTTTGCATTCCCATATTTATAAAGAAAAACGCAGCGATGTGCTGCGTTTTTCTTTATAAATAATTAGAATGGTTGAGATAATGAGACGACAGTTTGAGTGAGCTGTACAAATAGACAACTCCTTAGCGTAGGAATGTTATTCATACAGTTATGTAAAAAAGACAGAGTCGTTTTTTATATCTTTAAGATAGTTGTAGGAGAATATAAAAAACATAGATATGTAAAAAATCTTGCTTTTTTTAAAGAGACCAGTTAGACTATGTGAAAATTAATCTAGAAATTTCTCGTATAATCGTGGAGATATGGTCCACAAGTTTCTACCAAACTACCGAATAAATAGTTTGACTACGAGAGTAAATCAAGATGTGCGCGGCATCTGTTTATTCTCGTATATTTTTATAGGGAGCGTGAACATCATGATGAACAAACAACAGTTACAGAACCTTATTTTTATTGCAAATGGAAAGAAAGAAGCAGACCTTGTTATTCGAAATGCGAAAATTGTAAATGTATTTACAAAAGAAATCATGAGCGGAGATATTGCAATTACAGAAGGTGTAATTGCTGGCATTGGAACATATAAAGGAAAAGTAGAAATCGATGCGAAAGGCCGTTATGTATGTCCAGGGTTAATTGATGCTCATGTTCATATTGAATCTTCTATGGTAACGCCAGGACAATTTGCAAAAGTTGTTCTTCCACATGGTGTGACGACTGTCATTGCCGATCCACATGAAATTGCCAATGTACATGGCACAAATGGTATACAATTTATGTTAGATACATCTGAAAATCTTCCTCTTGATGTATATATGATGCTTCCATCATGTGTACCTGCAACATCGTTTGAACAAGCTGGTGCAGTATTGCATGCGGAAGATTTATCTCCATTCTTGAAACATCCACGAGTGTTAGGACTTGCAGAAGTAATGGATTTTCCAGCTGTTTTTGAAGCGAAAGATGATATGTTAAACAAATTACTATTAACCAATTGTATTGATGGTCACGGAGCTGGACTAAGTGCACAGCATATCAATGTATACAGGGCTTCTGGGATTACAACGGATCATGAATGTACGACAAAAGAAGAACTGTTAGATCGCTTAGAGCGTGGCATGTATGTCATGCTCCGGGAAGGATCTGTTGCGAAAAATGTAGAGGCGTTATTAGAAGCTGTCACAGAAAAAAATGCACAACGTTGTATATTTTGCACAGATGATAAACATTTAGACGACTTAATTGAAGAAGGAAGTATTGATTATAATGTGCGCTTTGCAATTAAGAAAGGCATTGCACCGATTACTGCTATTTCAATGGCAAGCTTCTATGCAGCACAGTGTTACGGTTTAAAGACAAAAGGGGCAATTGCACCAGGATATGACGCGGACTTTCTTTTACTTGATGATTTAGAAACGTTTTCGATTTATGAAGTATACACAAAAGGGGTACGCGTTGCAGCAAATGGACAATATGTTGGAGAAGAAATGAAAGAAAAGCAATGCGAAGCGGTTACAAACTCTGTACATCTTCCTGCAATCAGTGAAAAAGATTTACAATTGCATATGGGAAAAGGTATGCTTGCAAATATCATTGGAATTGTTTCAAATCAGCTCATTACGAAACATATTATCGAGACAGTAACGATAGAAAAAGGATATTTTATTCCGTCCGTGAGAGACGATCAATTAAAGATAGCGGTTGTAGAGCGTCATAAAGGAACAGGACAAATTGGAATTGGAATCGTGAAAGGATTTGGTCTTCAATCAGGGGCTATTGCGACAACAGTTGCTCATGATTCTCACAACATTATCGCGGTTGGAACAAATGATGAAGACCTATTACAGGCAATTACAACTATTCATAACATACAAGGCGGTATGGTTGTTGTAAATAATGGTGTAGTACTTGAACAATTATCGTTGAACATTGCTGGACTTATGTCAGAAGAATGTTCGGAATTTGTCTATAAAAAAATAACAGCAATCAATACAAGCTTACAACAGCTTGGTGCACAAACTGAATTTAACCCATTTTTAACACTATCTTTTTTATCTTTACCAGTAATCCCGAATTTAAAAATGACAGTAGATGGATTATTCGACGTTACGAAATTTGAACACATTCCGGTAAATATTGACTACACAGTAGATGAAATCTCTAGCTAAGCTGGAGATTTTTTTTATTACTAGGCAAACACACATACAAAATGACGTTCGTCCTACATATTTTGTCAATGTAAACTATTTTAAATGGATGTAAGGAGTGAAAAACTATGTGGGGTTATGGTGGAGGTTATGGCTGTGGCTACGGCGGTGGCTGTGGCTACGGAGGTTATGGCGCTGGAGGCTGTGGACTTGGATTTGGCTTTGCGATCATTGTTGTGCTATTCATTTTACTAATTATCATTGGAGCTACTTGCGTGCGCTTCTAGGTTATTTAGAAAGAGCGTCATGGTGAACCGATTAATTATACATTAATCGGTTCTTTCTTTTGTAAAATCCTTATTTAACCAAAAAATAGAGATAAAATAGTTTTTTCACGAACATTAACGTTGTTATTTTACGTATAATTCGTTAAATCCGTTGACATTCCAAATAGAACATGGTACTTTTAGTAAGGGTTTTCTAAGGAATGCAATGGGGGAATGAATAGATGAATACGAACTATGATGTAATTGTTGTAGGTGCAGGTCCTGCTGGGATTTTTACTTGCTATGAAACAATTGTTAAAATGCCAGATGCAAAAGTGCTGTTAATTGATAAAGGACATGATATTTATCGTCGTAATTGTCCGATTCTTCAGAAGAAAATAACGAAGTGTCCACCTGCTGCTGGAAAGAAAGATCATGCAGGATGTTTACCAGCATGTTCAATCACAAATGGTTTTGGCGGTGCAGGGGCATATTCAGACGGGAAATTTAACATTACAAGTGAATTCGGTGGTTGGATGACAGACTATTTATCTGCATCGACTGTAATGGATTTAATCAAATATGTGGATGAAATTAACTTAGCACACGGTGCAACTACTTCAATTACAGATCCATTAACAGATGAAGTTCGTGATATCGAAAAACGCGCTTACGCAGCTGGATTAAAACTATTGCGTGCACAAGTTCGCCACTTAGGTACTGAACAAAACTTAGAAATTTTAAAAAGCATTTTCGAATATTTAAAAGAGAAAATCGATATGAAATTTAAAATAGAAGTAGACGACATCGTAACTGAAAAAGTAGAGAATGAACATGTCGTACGCGGCATTGTTTTAAAAGACGGAACAATGCTATCTGCGAAAAAAATAGTAATTGTACCAGGGCGTGATGGATCTGCTTGGTTAACAAAAATTATGAAAAAGCGCCGTTTAAAAATGATCACGAACCAAGTTGATATTGGTGTTCGTGTTGAAACTTCAAACATTGTGATGGAGGAAATCAACAAGCATCTCTATGAAGGGAAATTCGTATTCAATACATCTGTCGGAACGCGAGTACGTACATTTTGTAGTAACCCGTCTGGTCACGTTGTTGTTGAAAACCACTCCGGTATTATGACAGCGAATGGTCATGCGTACAAAGATCCTGCGCTTGGCAGTGATAACACGAACTTTGCGCTTTTAGTATCACATCAATTTTCAGAGCCATTCGATCAGCCGAACGAATACGCGCATGAAGTATCACGTCTAGCAAACCGTATTTCAATGGGCGGAGTTACGGTACAAAAGTACGGAGACATTTTAAAAGGTCGTCGTTCTACACCGAAGCGTATTCAAGAAGGTTTCCTTGAGCCGACATTAAAAGAAGCAGTACCAGGTGACTTAGGTCTTGTGTTACCATACAATACAATGAAAAGTTTAATTGAAATGACAGAAGCATTGAATCATGTCACACCAGGTATTGCATCTGAACATACATTATTTTACGGTGTAGAAGCGAAATTTTACTCCGCAAGACCGAAACTAACCGAACATTTTGAATCTGAAATTTCCGGCTTATACTTAGGCGGAGACGGTGCTGGCGTAACACGCGGACTAGCGCAAGCAAGTGCATGCGGCGTTCACATCGCTCGTCACATTGTAGAACATTTAACGAGTAAAACAGAAAAAAGAGAAGAAGTTGTAGTGGGGTAATATATAATAGAAGAAAAACGATCTTATTGTATAAAATAAGATCGTTTTTTTTAGGATTAATTCATCAACTGAATGAAATGACATGTCTATTAAAAATATAATATACAATGGAAATCACTGATAGTTAGCTATTTATAAGAATTAGAACATAGTATGTAATTTAGCACTTATAGGTGTTGGAAAGGTAGAAGAAATAAATTTATCCCGTTATTCGTGGGCAGTAAGACCCCCACCTCAAGATTGAGAGAAAAGTGAAGAAATCCCTTACCATCGAAGTTTCACTTTATTAAAAATCTCAAGTTAGGGAATTAAATTTGATTGTTATACTAACCTGTTGTTCTTTGTCATAGGGCTCTCTTTCGTTTTGCGCTAAGAAGCAATGCGGTTTCTATTTTAAGAATTAAAGAAGTGAGAGGAGATGATTGGTTAATAGAAATTTTTCCCTTGTTGAATTTTGTCTAAATTTATTTGAAAGTATACGGGATAAAGTGAAGAAAAAGGAAGGAGATTTACTAGAGGGTTGTCGAAGTTTACACATTAACAACATGTTTTTACTTCGAAGGTTATTTTAGAAGAGAGGAGTAAGGGGGATTTTTTAGTTACTGGTTGTGTTTGTGTAAGGAGGGGGATGTAGAGAGAATATTGTTGACTTCCACTTAGTTATTTCTGAAATTTCTTTCTATTTCATTTTTATGCATTTATTTTTATATTCTATAATAATGGCTTTTTAATAGATTCACTGCATAAGCAGAGAGTTCTTTTTTTATGAGGGAAAAGTCGATTTTCTTCATATTTACATATGAGTCGAAGAAACGGGGGAAGCGTCATGCGCGATTACTTAATTAAACCACTTGTTGGTCAACCTTATCCGATGATTTCGCATGGGGAGGGTGTATATTTATATGATCAAAACGGTAATAAATATTTTGATGGTTCGTCAGGAGCAATTACAGCAAGTATCGGACATGGCGTAAAAGAGATTGCAGAAGTTATTAAGCAGCAAGCAGAGGAGATTGCATTTGTATATCGCTCGCAGTTTACGAGTGAGCCGGCAGAGAAGCTTGCGAAGAAGCTGAGCGATTTAAATATGGGGGATTTAAATTGGAGTTTTTTCGTTAATAGTGGTACAGAGGCAAATGAAACGGCAATGAAGATTGCGATTCAACATTTTCAAGAGCGCGGTATTCAAGGGAAAAATAAAATTTTGTCTCGCTGGATGAGTTATCACGGAATTACAATGGGAGCATTATCATTGTCTGGGCATCCACTGCGTAGGCAACGCTTTGTTTCCATGTTGGAAGATTATCCGACATTACCAGCACCGTATTGTTTCCGCTGTCCAGTACAAAAGGTGTATCCGACATGTCAACTTGCATGTGCAACAGAGTTAGAGAGAGCAATTGAACGTATTGGAGCGGAGCATATTGCGGCATTTATTGCTGAGCCAATTATCGGCGCAGCTGGGGGAGCAATTGTACCGCCGAAGGATTATTATAAGGTGATTAAGGATATTTGTGAGCATTATGATATTTTATTTATTGCTGATGAAGTCATGACAGGACTTGGCCGTACCGGTGCATGGTTTGCGATGGAACATTGGGGTGTTCAGCCGGATATTATGACGCTAGGAAAAGGATTAGGAGCTGGCTATACACCGATGGCAGCAACTATGGTAAGTGATCGCGTGATGGAACCGATTATGCGTGGTTCTCGTTCTGTAATGAGTGGACATACATTAAGTGCAAATCCTCTTTCCGCTGCGACAGCTTTAGCGGTGATTGAATATACGGAGAAGCATCGTTTACCAGAAGCGGCTGCTGAAAAAGGAGATTATTTAATCGCAGGACTGCAAAAAGTGCAGCAAGAATCGACAATTATTGCTGATGTACGCGGGAAAGGTTTGATGATTGGAGTAGAATTGCAACCGTTTACAAAGGCGTCTGAACTTATTTCGGTTGCGGCAAAAAATGGTCTTCTTTTATACCAAGCTGTATCAGGACAAGCAGGCAAAGAAGATAGTGCATTGTTAGTTGCACCGCCGCTTACTACTACATATGAAGAGCTTGATGAGTTACTTCATATTTTTGCGAAAAGTGTAGAGGAAATAACTCAAAAAGGAGGGCATAGTATCGTATGACAACTATTACAAACACATTTGGGAAATTAAAAACAGTGCAAGATGTTATGCCATATTTTCATGATGAGATGACACTTATGTTTGGAGGGTTTGGAGGCATCGGCTCTCCCCCCTCTTTAATTCAATCGATTTTAGATAAAGGAATTACCGATTTGCATTTAATCGGTAATGATACTGGTTTTCCTGATGTGGGAATTGGCCGCCTTGTGACAAATGAGCGTGTAAAGTCGTTAATTACATCGCATATCGGTTCAAATCCAAATGCAGGACGGCAATTAAATGAAGGAAGATTACATATTGAATTTTCTCCTCAAGGTACATTAGCAGAACGAATTCGAGCTGGCGGTGTTGGGCTTGGTGGTGTTCTTGTTGATGTTGGGATGGATACGATTGTAGAAGAAGGGAAACGAACTGTTGAAATAAATGGGAAGACATATTTAATTGAGACAGCATTAACAGCGGAAGTGTCCATTGTGTTTGCGAAACAAGCGGATCCTTTTGGTAATCTGGTGTTTGATAAAAGTGCACGCAATATGAATCCACACGTTGCAATGGCTGGGGATATTACGATTGTGGAAGCGGAAGAAATTGTTCCACTTGGGGCACTGGATCCAGAAGAAATTATAACACCTGGTGTATTTGTTGATTATATCGTTCCATCGGGAGGAGTGAATTGGAAATGGGCATGGGAGTAGAGGTTCGTAATAAAATTGCAAAGCGTGCTGCAAAGGAAATTCAAAACGGAATGATTGTTAATTTAGGGATTGGTATTCCATCTCTTGTTCCGAATCATTTGCCAGATGATATGCATGTTATGTTTCATGCGGAAAATGGCATTGTTGGTATGGGGCCGACACCAGCAAAGGGTGAAGAAGATGAGAATCTATGTAATGCGGCTGGATTGCCAACATCGATTATTGCCGGGGCTAGTTATTTTGATAGCAGCATGGCATTTGGGATGATTCGAAAAGGGTTGCTTGATATTACAATTCTTGGGTCATTGCAAGTAAGTGAAAACGGAGATTTAGCAAACTGGATTGTACCAGGTAAGCGTGTACCAGGTATTGGCGGGGCGATGGATTTAGCACAAAAGGCAAAGCGTGTTGTCGTTGTGATGAATCACATTGATAAATATGGGAATGCGAAAATTGTTTCAGAGTGTACACTTCCGCTCACGTCAAAACGATGTGTTGATGTAATTATTACAGACATGGCAGTAATGGAAGTGACACCGGAAGGCTTAGTGCTGCAAGAATTGATGAGTCCGTACACAGTAGAAGATGTAAAAAAATGCACAGAAGCTGCTTTTCATGTGAGTCCATCTTTACTAGTAATTGAATGAAAGGGGATGTAACAATTGGAGCAATATAAAAAACAAGTGTGTGAATATATTGAAATTAATGAAAATATGAGTGTGAAATTATTAAAACGTTTAATCCAAGAGAAAAGTACGAGTGGGGATGAAAGCGGTGCGCAGGCGGTTGTGATTGAAAAATTGCGTGAACTTGGTTTAGATTTGGATATTTGGGAGCCTTCATTTACGAAAATGAAAGATCATCCATATTTCGTTTCACCGCGTACAAACTTTACTGATAGTCCGAATATTGTGGCGACATTAAAGGGAAGCGGCGGCGGAAAGTCGATGATTTTAAATGGGCATATCGATGTTGTGCCTGAAGGAGATTTAAACCAGTGGGATCATCATCCATATGCAGGAGAAAAAGTTGGGAATCGTATATATGGGCGTGGCACAACAGATATGAAAGGCGGTAATGTTGCGCTCATGCTGGCGATGGAAGCCATTATAGAAACGGGAATCCGTTTAAAAGGAGATGTATATTTTCAAAGTGTAATAGAAGAAGAAAGCGGCGGCGCAGGTACGCTTGCGGCAATTTTACGAGGTTACGAGGCGGATGGTGTAATTATCCCAGAGCCGACAAACATGAAATTTTTTCCGAAACAACAAGGTTCAATGTGGTTTCGTTTATTCGTAAAAGGGAAAGCTGCTCATGGTGGTACGCGTTATGAAGGTGTGAGTGCCATTGAGAAAAGTATGCTTGTTGTAGAGTATATGAGAAAGCTAGAAGAAAAACGAAATGAAAGAATTACAGATCCGTTATATAAAGGAATTCCAATTCCAATTCCGATTAATATTGGGAAAATTGAAGGTGGCAGTTGGCCGAGTTCTGTGCCAGATTTTATTACTTTAGAAGGCAGATATGGTGTTGCGCCGAATGAAAGTATGGAGGAAGCAAAAATAGAGTTTGAAAATTGGGTAGGACAATTAAGTAAGGTAGATCCATGGTTTATAGAACACCCGGTAGAAATAGAATGGTTTGGCGCACGTTGGGTTCCGGGCGAATTAGAGGAAAAGCATCCACTTATTACAACGCTGAAGGACAATTTTATGCATATTGAAGACACAGAACCGGTTGTTGAGGCATCGCCATGGGGAACAGATGGTGGTTTATTTACACAAATCGCGAATATTCCAACTATCGTGTTTGGTCCAGGTGAAACGAAAGTTGCCCATTATCCAAATGAATATATTGAAATTGACAAAATGATTGCGGCGGCAAAGATTATCGCATGTACATTACTAGACTGGTGCGAGGTGGACGAATGAAATATTATGAAGAATTTGTAGAACAGACGAAGTACTATACATTAGAATGCTCGTTAGATTATTTTAATAAACGTATTCGTGTTGATCATTATAAAGGAAATGTCGAGCAAGTAATGCGTAAAGTGGAAGAACTCGCAAATTCTCATTCTTTCACTAAATTAATTATAAAAGGAAAAAGAGAGCACGTTTCTGCGTGGCTCTCTCTTGGCTTTATGCTTGAAGCTAGTATTCCGCAATACTTCCAAGGGCATGATGCATTTTTTATGGTGAAATATCGGGATGATGAACGCCGTAATAGTGTGCAGTGGGTGAAGGAAGATGAAATTATAAGTGGTGTAATTGCGAAGAAAGTAATAGAAAAGGAAATACCAGCACAGTTTGTTTTGCGAAAAGCGACAGAACAAGATGCACAGCAGCTTGCGGACGTATTTGGAAAGGTATTTGAGATTTACCCAACACCTTTGAATGAGGCAGACTACATCGTGAAAACGATGAAGGAAGATACGATTTATTATGTGTATGAAATGGAAGGAAAGATTATTAGCACAGCTTCAGCAGAAATGAATGTAAAAGAAGGAAACGCGGAGTTGACAAATTGCGCAACATTACCAGAGTATCGAAAGCATGGATTCATGAAAAGCTTACTTATGAAGTTAGAAGAAGAGCTGCGAGATAGATCTATTTTTTGTTCGTATACAATTGCACGGTCGCTTTCTTTTGGTATGAATGCAGCGTTTTATCAGCTTGGATATACGTACACAGGTAGATTAGCAAATAACTGTTATATTTTCGATAAATTAGAGGATATGAACGTTTGGGTAAAAGATCTATCCCACAGTAACGGGCAATAAGCCCCTTACTGAGGGAAGTTTTACTTTATCCCGCATTAACGGGCAGTAAGACCCCCACCTCAAGATTCAAAGAGAAACGAGGAAGAAAGGTGGGGGATAACTGCCCGTAAAAGCCCGATTGGTTCAACTAACCATCAGTGGGATGAAAAAAACTCCCACTGAGGGAAGTTTTACTTTATCTCGTATTTAATCGACATGACAGAATAGAAATAAAGGTTCGTAAAGAATCAATTTATTCAACTTCCATAAGTTTGGGATGAAAAGCCCTTGCTGATGGGAGTTTCATTTTACCGTTAGGTGCTTAAAATTCGGCACGATAAATGCTGATTTTTTAGCAAAGGAGGGAAATGCGTTGCTGGCGATTTCAACACAAGAAGTGATTGAAGCAATTTTAAGTAGCATTGATGAAGCTATTCATGCAGTGGATGAAAATGGGGTTACGATTTTTTATAACACAGTAGCAGCAAAACATGACGGATCAAATGTAGAAGATGTACTTGGTAAGCATTTATTAGAAGCGTTTCCTTCGCTAACGTCAGAAACGAGTACATTGCTAAAGGTACTGCAAATGAAAAAGCCAATCCAGCATCAAGTGCAGCGATATCAAAATCAAAGTGGGAAAGATGTTTATACGGTAAATACAACGCTTCCGATTTTTATAGAAGGGCGCATTGCTGGTGCTGTTGAGATTGCAAAAGATTACTCTACTATTCAAAAGCTGACGGAAAGTATTGCTGATTTGCAGTCAAAAATGAGGCGATCACCAGCGAAAAAAACACCGTACAAGCATGTAGC
Organism: Bacillus yunxiaonensis; assembly: GCF_037104695.1. Lineage (NCBI taxonomy): Bacteria > Bacillati > Bacillota > Bacilli > Caryophanales > Bacillaceae > Bacillus > Bacillus yunxiaonensis. The sequence continues at coordinate 235,275 of NZ_JBAWSV010000001.1, forward strand.
ATTTGATACGATTATAACGAATGATAAGCGCTTTTTGCAGACGAAACAGCTTGCACACAAGGTTGCTACTACTAATGCGAACGTACTCATTTACGGTGAAACGGGAACGGGAAAAGAGTTATTTGTACAAGCGATACATGAAGCCTCGAATAGAAGGAATAATCCATTTATCGCTCAAAACTGCGCTGCTTTGCCAGAATCATTACTTGAAAGTTTACTGTTTGGAACCACAAAAGGTAGTTATACTGGTGCTATAGAACGTGCAGGTTTATTTGAGCTAGCGGATGGTGGTACGTTATTTTTAGATGAATTAAACTCGATGCCTTTAGATTTACAAGCAAAAATGCTACGAATATTGGAAGATGGTGTCATTCGCCGCATCGGTGATAACAAAACAAGAAAGGTTGATGTACGCGTTATTACAGCAATGAATCAACCACCAGATGAGTGCCTTCGTGAAAATAAAATTCGTACGGATTTATATTATCGATTAAATGTGTTTTCTTTATTTATTCCACCGCTTCGCGAGCGAAAAGAAGATATTTTATTGTTAGTCCCGCACTTTTTGAAGGCTTATAACGAGGAATATAAAAAGCATGTGATTGATATGAATGAAGATGCGAAAAAGCAATTGCTTCAGTATCATTGGCCGGGTAATGTGCGTGAATTAAAGCATATGATAGAACATGCAGTCATTGTTGCAGAAGGGAAAACATTAACGTTATCTTGTTTACCGCGTTCGTTTCGACAAGTGCCGCACCCGCAGATAAAGCCGATATTACCGCTGCGAGAGGCGCTTCATGAAACGGAAAAAGAATTGATTGAACAAGCAATGTTAGAAACGAAAGGCAATGTTCTACAAGCTGCAAAGTTGTTAGGCATTCCAAGACAAACGTTGCAGTATAAATTAAATAAAAATGCGAAAGCTGCCGAATAATTGGCAGCTTTTGTGCATTTGCACCAATAAATAAGTGCTCTCATATATAGAAAATAAAAGAAAATTCAGTTTTTTGAGAATTATTTTTTATTTAATTTTCGTATAAAACAATATTTTTATAGTAAAGAAACGTGTAATAGCAAGGTTGTACTAGTAGAGATAAATAGAAATTTAGATTTAATAGTTATAATTGGCATGATTATTGCTTTAATAAATAGCGAGCGTTTGAAAAAAAGGGGGAATTGCAATGTTACACGACGTATATAAACCAGAACGTCATTGGAAAGAGATTGAATTATGGAAAGATGTTACAGATGAACAATGGAATGATTGGATTTGGCAATTAACAAATACAATTAAAACATTAGATGATTTAAAGAAAGTCATCAATTTAACACCGGAAGAAGAAGAAGGTGTTAAAATTTCAACAAAAACAATCCCATTAAACATTACACCATACTATGCATCTCTTATGAATCCAGATGATCCACGTTGTCCGATTCGTATGCAATCTGTACCGATTTCAGAGGAGTTATATAAAACGAAGTATGATTTAGAAGATCCGCTTCATGAAGATGAAGATTCACCAGTTCCAGGATTAACACATCGTTATCCAGACCGTGTTCTTTTCTTAGTAACAAACCAATGTTCTATGTATTGTCGCTATTGTACACGCCGTCGTTTTAGTGGACAAATTGGAATGGGTGTTCCGAAGAAGCAATTAGACGATGCAATTGCGTATATTCGCGAAACGCCGCAAGTACGCGACGTCTTAATCTCTGGCGGTGATGGTCTTCTTATTAACGATAATATTGTAGAGTACATTTTAAAGAATTTACGTGCAATTCCGCATGTGGAAATTATCCGTATTGGAACGAGAGCTCCTGTTGTGTTTCCACAGCGTATTACAGAAAATCTTTGCAATATTCTTAAGAAATATCATCCAGTTTGGTTAAATACACACTTTAATACTTCTATTGAGATCACGGAAGAATCAAAACTTGCTTGTGAAATGCTTGCAAATGCAGGTGTGCCACTTGGTAACCAAGCTGTTATTTTAGCAGGTATTAATGATAGCGTACCGATTATGAAAAAATTGATGCATGATTTAGTAAAAATTCGCGTGCGTCCTTACTATATTTATCAATGTGACTTATCAGAAGGAATTGGTCATTTCCGCGCACCAGTTTCCAAAGGTCTTGAAATTATTGAAGGGTTACGTGGACATACGTCTGGTTATGCAGTTCCAACATTTGTTGTAGATGCACCGGGCGGCGGTGGTAAAATTGCCGTTCAGCCAAACTACATTATTTCACAAAGTGCTGATAAAGTTGTTCTTCGTAACTTTGAAGGTGTAATTACAACGTATCCAGAGCCAGAGAATTATGTGGCAGGCAGAGCGGAAGGATACTTTAAAGAAATTTATCCAACTTACGAAGAAAAACGTTCTGATGTTGGAATCGCAGGGCTGATGAGCGATAAGAAGTTTAACCTTGTACCAGAAGGCTTGCAGCGTATGAATCGCCGAAAAGATTACGAAACAAATACAGAACATGCTTCATTAAAAGATAAACGTGACAAGCGTGACCAGTTGAAGGATAAAAAATATCAATCGCAAATGGCAAAACTAAATGAGAGCACAAAAACTGAGGGAGATGCAGTATGAGGTGTATGTGGTGTGAAGGTGAGGAAGCAACTGAGAGTGTAAACACTGTGTACTGGGAATTACCAGATGGAACACAAACAGTTATAATTCAAGAAACACCTTGTATCGCATGTCCAAATTGTGGAATGCAGTATCAATCAGAGAATATTGTGAAAGAAATTGAAGATCAGCTCTTTTTGATTTATACGAAAGATTTGCCAAAACAAGTTACTTATACAGAGCTTATGGAGCGTCCGCGTTTACTAAAGCGAAATTATTTTGATTTTTAACCGGCATTTTTATGCTGGTTTTTTTCTTGTTGGCCTTGTATAATGTAGCCAAGTTAGAAAGGCAGGGAATATTGTTGAAAAAGTCATTTTATCACTATATGATGAAGCATCGTGCTTCTTTACTGAAAGATGAACTATCAGACTTGGCAGAAACAATGTATGAAGATCATAGTTTTCCAAAACAGTCGGAGGATTATGATGAGATTAGTTCATATTTAGAGCTGAGCGGTTCATTGGAAAGTATGACCATTTTTGATCGTGCATGGGAATTATATATGCAAGAACGATAGAGTGAAGTGTCTATTCGTAGGTCATTTTATCACTAATCATTTTCAATTTGTGTTATGTACACTCCAATAGCGGAGTGTATTTTTTTATCCTGTATTAACGGGTAGTAAGACCCCCACTGATGGAAGTTTCACTTTATAAAAAAATATTCAATTATACAAACTCATGTGATAAGCGTTTTCGTAGTGAGCCGCATATACTGTTAGCGTCACATACTTAAAATCACGACTTAAAAAGGAGAGAGAGAAATGATGAGAAAAAAGCAGCCAAAATATAATATAGGAGATATAGTCGTGATTACGTTATATGGTACGGTCGGTAAAGTTACAAATATAAAAATGCTAGACGGTGTTTATGTATATGAAGTGAACAATCACGATGGTTTTTATGTAGAACATACATTGCAGCTTGTGACAGAACAAGAGATGAAAGATGGCGAATCAGAATGGATTGAACTGCGCTATAAATTTACATTTGGCGATCTTGTTCAAGTAACAGGCTATGAAAAAGATGTATTTCGCGTTGTCGGATACCGGACGGAAGTATGGCGTTATAAAAATGATGCTTGGGAAGACACGATTTATGAATTATCACGTATTACTGATGGCGAGTGGCTAGAAGCAGATGAATCAGATTTGACACTTATTGCGAATGCACAAACAGCAAACGTAATTTTAAAGAAGATAAAACAAGATAAGGCGGGAATGAATAAGCTTGATCTAGGTAAATTAAAGTCTATTAATAACTCGAAAAAAGTAAGTATAAAAACGAATCGAAAAGAAATTATCGACGGTTTATTAGATATTTTTAATGATTACAGAACATTATATGAAACATTTCAAGATGAAGAATATAAGATTGTGATGGAAGTTGTACGTAACTATTTAATCAAATTATCTGAGAAAAAATAATCTAGAAAGAGAGAAGGAATTGAAAGAAAATATAAGCTGTATATGGTATGCCTACAATTGTTAAAAAGATAATAAATATAGAAATAAGCTTGTCCACCCATTCGTCCTCATGTATGAACTCTCCTTTTGCATGCATCATTTCTTCTTCATATTTCATTGTGTTTTCCTCCTTTATATAGCTTGTACTACATCCTATGCAAAAGTTTCTCTGCATATAACCTACATATCTAGTATAAAAAGAAAAATGTTTTTCTATTCTTATACATAATTTCTATTTTTCTTCATAAAACAGAATTAAAGGAGTGATGCTCATGAAGGAAATAGAGGTCGTGATTGATACGGAAGAAATTGCGGAATTTTTTTATGAGCAATTAATTGTGAGAGGGTATGTACCAAAGCGCGAAGAAATTGAAGATCTTGCGGATATTGCATTCGATTATTTGTTAGAGAAATGTATGATTGATGAAATATTTGACGAAGATGATGAATGAAAGTAACGACGGGATAGACTCGTCGTTTTTTATATCGTACATGGCTTGTCCATGTTTATCCCGCTATTCGTGAGCAGTAAAATCCCCACCTTAATGTTCTGAGAGAAGTGAAGAAGATAGGTGGGGGATAACTGCCCGTAAAAGCCTGATTAGTTCAACTAACCATTAGTAGGGGATGAAGAAAATCCTCAACTGATGGAAGCTTCACTTTTAAGACAGCAATAACTATATCGTGTTGTATTTGGTATAATAAAAGTGAAAACTTTCTAAAGAGGTGAAGAAATGTTTAAAAAAATTATTGATTCTTTGCTAGGAAATAAGCATAAGTATCGCTCATACTCCAGTAGTGATTATCGTCATAGACATCGTTCTTATTCTAGCAGCGATTATCATAAGCGTCGTCCATCTCATGAGTATGGGCATCACCATTACAAAAGAAAACATAAAAGCCACAGTTTTTTCTCTAGTAGCTGATGATTTTTCGTAAAATATTGACATGGTTTGATCGACCACTGCCCATGGATACCGTCGTTGCACAGCGGTATCAAATTAAGAGTATTCTCGGTATGGGAAGTTATGGTTTTACATATCTTGTTACTGACATGCTGTCTAGTGAGAAAAAAGTATTAAAACAGCTTCGAAAAAGTAAGCAAAGGTATGCATCAGGAAGGAAATCGTTCGCATATGAGCAAACCATTTTACAGCAGTTAGAGCACCATGCAATTCCTCGTTTCTTTCATAGTTTTATATGGAGAAAAGAACCATTTTTTGTGATGGAGGAAATGTGTGGGAAAACATTTGAGGATTTTATTTTTCGAGATGGAGAAGTATATACGGAGAAAGAAACTTTTCTTATTTTATATAAGGTGCTTCATGTGGTTTCATATTTTCATAGTCAAGGTATCGTTCATCGTGATTTACGAATTCCTAACATTTTAATGAGAGATGATGATATATCTATCATTGATTTTGGATTAGCTCGATTTATTGGTGAAAGTGATGAGCGCGCTCAGTATTATAAAGGTGAACAAGCATATATGCGTGAAATTCAGTATCGTAGTGATTTTTATGCCTTAGGTCATTTTGTTTTGTTTTTGTTGTATTCTAGTTATGAATCTTCAAAAGAAGAACAGCCTTGGTATAAAGAATTAACATTATCAGTAAATAGTTGTGATGTAATTATGCGGATGCTGCAAATGAAAGAGCCTTATTATGAAAATGTACAAGAGCTAATAGAAGATGTGCGTTGTATAATAGAAAGGATGGGGAATACATGTTTCAAAAGTTTTTAGCAAGCGTTGGCATTGGTAGTGCAAAAGTTGATACTGTATTAACACAAGAGGAATGGCTAATTGGGGAAGAAATTACAGGGGTTGTACATATTACTGGTGGATCGGTAGAACAAGAAATTGATAGTATTTATTTAACATTATCTACAACATATATTCGTGAAGTGGATGATAAAAAAATGAGTTCAACATATGATTTAAAGAAAGTTCGTTTAACAACTCCAATTACAATTGGAATAAATGAAAAACGAGAAATCCCATTTTCTTTTCCAATGCCGATTGAAGTACCATTAACATTTGGTATGAAAACCGTTTGGGTGCATACTGGTTTGGATATTAAACGCAGCATTGATCCGAGTGACCGTGATTATATTCAAGTACTCCCTAATATATTGTTGAAAAGTGTATTAGATGCAGTCCAAAATCTTGGATTTCGTCTTCGCCAAGCGGAATGTGAAGAACTTCCATATCGTTTGCGTGATCATGTACCATTTGCACAAGAGTTTGAATTTGTTCCTGTATCCGGACAATATTACGGAAAGCTTGATGAATTAGAGCTCCTTATCATACCGCGCTCGTACGATAGTCTAGAAATTATGATGGAAGTAGACCGTAAAGCACGAGGCCTTGCTGGATTATTGGCTGAAGCTCTAGATATGGACGAAAAAGTTTTACGTTTCACAGTGAAACGTGAAGATATTCCGGTAATGCAGCAAAAAATTAACAATTATATTTCTCGATAATGCATGCATAAAAAAGAAATGGAGAGGGAAAATAAAACATCCCCTCCATTTCTATATAGTGAGGTTATGCAGATGAAGAGATATCGACATTTATATACGTTACTATTTGTTTTGCTCATTTGCTTTATCGTGTTGTCTTTTTCTTATCAAACATCTTTCATTGATCAGCTTGATCATGCAGTGAGTAATTATATACAAAGTTTTCGTAATGAAAATCTTACTTCTTACTTTATATGGATGTCTTATATTGGATCAAAAAAGGTATATTTTCCTGTATTGTTTATTCTGCTTATGTATTTTTTGATTCGAAGACGCTACATGACAGCGATCTTGTTAATGATAAATTTTTACGGTTCACGCCATATGAACTATATGTTAAAACTATGGTATGAACGACCAAGACCTGATATATCACAACTTGTTACTGCGACAGGTTACAGTTTTCCGAGCGGACATTCGATGAATGCTGTTGCATTTCTTGGGTTTATTGCATACATTACGATTACCGAACATCGTATACAATTGCATCAAAAAATATTAATTATTTTCATTGCTTGTTTTCTTATTTTTTCAATTTCTATCAGTCGTATATATCTAGGTGTACATTATCCGTCTGATATTTTAGCAGGTTGGGCTGCTGGAGGAAGTTGGCTTATTTTGTGTATCATGTTTCATCAAACATTTATCCCGCACTCAGTGGATAGTAAATCTTCTGTATCAAGATAGTAAGTAATCGCTGAAGGTAATGATGGAAGATTTACTTTATGCAAAAAGAACCTATAAATTATTATCAAGACCTAAAAGCTAAAAATCCTAAAAAAATAAAGGTGAGCGCATATTAGTCATGTATAATATGTACTCACCTTTATTTTCTTGTTCAAAGCACCCGTTAGTCACTCATGGAACATGGAATAAAGTGTGGTATTGATTTAAAATAAAGTTTGATAATTTATAAAAGAGATTGATAAAACCCTGTATTAATATAAGGTTTTTCTTTTGCCCCTTAAATTTCAGTTGTATTGTTCAATTAAAGGGCCAGATTGTTGAGGAAACAGGAATAATAAGAATACTCAAAAGATTGTTTGTGAAGTGTTACACTTAAACTAACGGGCAGTTTAGCTTAAGTACATTTTTTCACAAATTTAAAGGGGAAAATTTCCCCATTTTTTATACCAGCTTAACGTTGATTCGGGAATATTGAACTTCGCTACCTGCTAATTGAATTCTACTTCATCTGGAGACCTTTAAATTAAAATGTTTCCTTTCTTCTGACAGACTTATTAAATTTCGAAAACAATCAATTCAATCATCTTTTCGTATAGAAAAACTTATTAAGAAACATGCACTAGAAAAAATATAAATCATATATAGGAGATATCCCGTTTGAATGCTTGAGGAGGATATTATGAAACCTATGTTACCTAGTGAAAAATATTTCGGTAATTTAGAACTAGTTTATGCATTTTATGGGGCTATGCCTACAGGTGTTACTGTTTCAGAAACCGGTCGTATTTTCATTTGCTTTCCGAAATGGGGAGACGATGTTAAATTTACGGTGGCGGAAATTTTTGAGGATAAATTGCAGCCTTATCCTAATTTACAAACCAATTTGGTTAACCCCGAGAATATCCCAATGACTTTCATCAGTGTCCAAAGTGTAGTTGCTGATGGAGGGGGAACGCTTTGGATATTAGATACAGCGGCACCCAATTTTTCTGAACCTATTAAAGGGGGGGCAAAATTAGTCGCTGTTGATTTAGAAACCAATACAATAAGAAAAGTATATACCTTTACAGAAGATGTTGTCCTGCCTACAACTTATCTGAATGATGTCCGTTTTGATTTTCGTGTTGGAAAAGCAGGTTATGCCTATATAACGGATTCTTCTTCAAGAGGATCAGGAGCTATTATCGTCGTAGATTTATCAAATGGAAACGCGTTTAGACGGTTAAATGGAGCAAATTCAACTTCACCCGATCCCTATTTTTTACCGAAAGTAGAAGGTCAAATTTTAATGAATCGAAACAAAGACGGTTCAACTTCTCCATTTAGATTGGCGTCTGATAGTCTTGCGATTTCTCCCGATGGAAAGATATTATTTTTTGCTCCACTAACCAGTCGGCATTTGTTCTCGATCTCAACAGAAGCCCTGAGAGACAGAACGATACCGGACATGAATTTACCTTATCATGTGGAGTATTGGGGAGAAAAAGGTGCGTCTGATGGAATGATCACCGATGCAAAGGGAACTGTTTATGCTGGAGATTATGAAAACAACAGTATCCGTAAGATATTGCCAAATGGCATAATGGAAACTATCGCACATGATCCGAGAATTTTGTGGCCGGATACTTTTTCAATTGGTCCGGATCAATATTTGTATGTCATTGTGAACCAATTACATCGACAGCCTAGATTTCATTATGGAAAAGACTTACGACAGAAACCTTATAGTTTACTTCGTATCAAAATTGATGAATTTCCTGCTCCGACCTTTTCATAATAAAAATAGTCAATTAATTGTTTTCATTCTATTATGTATAAAAAAAGAAGATTTATGCTCTATATTGAACATAATATCCTCTTTTAATTATAGTATGTTTAAGTGAGCATAGGTTCTTTTTGCATAGGTTCCACATGAATATGTGTGTACCAAATATTATGATTATGTTGCAACTTTTCTTCAATTTCATCGGTAATACGATGACTTTCACTTACATCCATGTGTGCATTTACTTCAATTGTGATGTCAACATAAGTTTGATTTCCATACATTCGTGCTCGAATATCCACAATGTGTTCAACGCCTGCAACTGTTTTTACTGTTTCAACGTATTTCTCCATTTTGTCTGGGTCAATACCGTCTGTTAGCATATGTGATGCTTCTTTAAAAATATCCCATGCAGTTTTACAAATAATGATACCAACGATAAGTGCCGCAATTGGATCAAGAAGTGGCATCTGAAACTGTGAACCAAAAATACCAACAACTGCCCCAAGACTTACGAGTACATCAGATAAATTATCTTTCGCTGCAGCTTCCAGAGCTTTACTTTTTGTTTGTTTTGCAATTTTACGATTATATATGTATACGCTATACATGACAGCAGCGCAAAATAAATCAACCCAAGCTGCAAGTAAACTAGGTGTTGTTTGTTCTTCTTTGAAAAAAGATTGAACAGCATTCACAATAACTTCTAATCCGACAGTCATCATGATAAATGACGCGACGAGTGATGCAATTTGTTCAGCCCGTGAATGACCATAGGGGTGATCGAGATCGCGAGGCTTTCGGGAAATTTTTAATCCAATTAAAACAGCTAGTGATGCTCCAATATCGGTTAAATTATTTAGACCATCTGCACGTAATGCGCTAGAAACAGCTATGTAGCTTATTACAATCTTAATAGTTGACAAAAAAATATATGCAACAATGCTGAGCATTGCTCCTCTATCAGCAGCTTTGTTAGAAAGTGACTCCATACCTTTCACTCACCTTTCTTTCAAGGAATCTCTACGTATAAGCGTATCAAATGAAAGTCGTGTGGGTCTATACAAACATTGTTGTGTACTTTTAGCTTTTTAAGGAAGAGAGAACATTGTTTCGTAAGGGCAAAAAAAGGTCGCTCGTAAAAAACAGAAAAAAAACGCTTAGATATATTTAAGCAAAATAAACATAGAAAAAGTCGATTTCCTGTAAATTGAGGTAATCGACTTTTTGTGGTTAAGTACCAAAAATCTCATCGAACTAAAATAAGGAACTTTGTTTTTAGGTATGAGTTTTGGTGCCGAATATGATTAGGTTTTTAAAAATTTTGTTAAAGATCTATTAGAGTACAATAAATTCTTGCAGAAAAAATGAAATAATTACACGTTAAGAATGTTTTTAAATGTAGAAAAGGTCGCTTAATGAATTTGTCATTAGCGGAATTAAAACAACTATTCTGCTTTATCAAAATTAGTAGAACATGAATCCTTTGTAAAGGGAAAGTGTAATACAAAATTTTTTGAAAAAAATCATATAATATTCGAACCAATTTGTCCATTTATACGTTTACATAAAATGAAGGGATAAAAATTCAGATACGATTACAAAAGGAGGGAATCAAAAAACGTATAGGGTATATACAGAGATTCAAATGTCCTGTTTACCTGCCGAGCTTGCGTGGTCCTATGGGGTTTATTCGCGTATCTTGAAAATTTATCATACAAAAAATTTTTTAACGAGGTGAAGAAATGTTAAGAAAAATGAAATTTAAAGTTGTATTGGTTGTAGCTTTGATATTTGTTGTTCTTCTTCCGACTGCCATTTTTGCCTCATTTACTGAAAACAAAAGCCCTATGGCAGAGGAGAGCTTCGATGGCAGCATCACGAATAACTCTCTCGCTATAAGTCCCGATGAGCAGATAGCGATTGTTTCAGATAGTCGCGAACGATCCATCCGTATCTATGACCTTGCTAAAGGTACTTTACGCAAGGAAATCAATGGCTTTGTCACACCGAGAAACATCGTGTTTGTTGACAATGGCTCAGAGTTCGTTGTCTCGGACAGCACGCTCGGCACTTTGCGCTTCTACAACACAAAAAGCTTAACTTTAAAAGATGAGGTCGTGGTCGGTCCCGGTGCATTCGGCACCGCCGTCAGCCCTGATGGAAAGACATTGTACGTGAACAATCAGGCGCACAGCTCTGTAACCATCGTGGACCTTGAGAAACGTAAACCGACTGCGGTCATCACTGGTTTCGCTCAACCGCGCCAAGGTATTAAAGTCTCTCCGGACGGAAAATATGTGTTTGTAACAAACTTTAAAGGAGATAAGGTGTCCGTAGTTGATGCAGCCACTAAGAACATCGTACGTGAGATTACTGGTTTCTCTATGATTCGTGGAATCTCCGTGAGTGCTGATGGTCAAACAATGTATGCCGCAAACAGCGGTCGTGACAGCATTTCTGTGGTGAACATCTCTCAAGGACAAATCATCAACGAGGTAAAAGTTGGACGTGAGCCATACGGTGCAGGTTTGTCGCCTGATGGTAAACTGCTTTTTGCAAGCAGCAAGGCAGACAATACGATCGATGTGATCGATGTCTCTGACAACCATGTCATTAAGACAATCAGCGGTTTCACAGAGCCCCGGCAAGCCATTGTCTTTAACCAGGATGGAGAACGCGCTTATGTCCTTAATCGAGATCTTTCCATTACCCGTGTGAATGTAAAAACCCTTTCCATAACCGATACGATCAGTGAAAAGTCAAACAAATACAAGCTTCAAGTGTTAGAATCGGACGGAATCGGAAAATATTTAGCAGACGATAAAGGAATGACACTTTATTACTTCACAAAGGATGAACCAGGAGTAAGTAATTGTAAAGGTAAATGTTCTGAAATTTGGCCTTCATTCCATGCAGAAAATATAGTAGCTCCTAGTGGATTTAACAAAAGCGATTTTGGAACTATCACAAGAGAAGATGGACAGAAGCAAACAACGTATAAAGGCCATCCTCTTTATTACTTTAATAAAGATAAGCAGGTCGGTGATATAAATGGACAAGGTGTAAATAATGTCTGGTATGTTTTGACTAAAAAGATTTTTGAGAAATAAACAATAGCTTCAAGTGATATAATTCGTATAAGTAAAAACCTCTTCGATATCAAAAAGAAGAGGTTTTTGCTTATATGCTATTCATATTATTTTAATATACTTCTAAAAACTCAGTAACTTGTTCTTCTGTCTTTGCATTTGCGCTATGTAAATGGCCAAGTTTTTCACCGTTTTGATACACTAATAAACTTGGGATTCCCATTACTTGATATTCTTCAGCAATGCTTGGGAACTCATCTTTATTAATAGAATACCATTCAAATTTATTGAACTCTTCCATTACGTCATCGATAAAGTTATCCATACGTACACAATCTGGGCACCATGTTGTGAAGAATTTAACTACTACTGGATTTTCCTTTGCGATAAGATCACGAAACTCTTGTTCAGATTTGATTTCTTTCATGGTTTTGACTCCTTTCAATGTCACACGAATTTGCTAGTATTTTTATGCAAAACTCGTATTTGCAAACAATAGATTGTTTGCAAAATCTTCTACAGCTTTTTCTTGAAGACCTGGCACAACGTGAGAGTAGGTATCTAATGTGATGCCTATTCTTTTATGTCCTAATTACACACTCATAATCTTCGGATGAATACCTTGTTTTAGCATTAAAGTTGCATGGTTATGCCGAAGATTAGGGAAACGAATAATAGGTACTTCACTTTTCTTTATAAGCCTTTTCTACAAATGTGTCAAACTTTTGAAATTGCAGAGATTCCTGTTAAAGATAAGACGCACTAATTCAAAGTATAGCGTTTCTTTTCCTCTTGTATTTTTTCATAATGTTTTTCCAGTGCTTGTAATGTTATTTCATGAGTAGAAATTAATTGTTTACCAATGGAATATTGAAATTCATTCAGGAGGAAGGTGAAGATTGTACAAGTAATTAAAAATTAGGCTCAAATAAAAAATATCATTATTGTAGTCAGTCCAGATAAAACTGAAAAGATAGAAAATATGATTTTAAGCTTCTGGCGCTCTTTTTCATCTTTTGTAGAAGTAGAGATATATTTTCTAATTCCAAATGCTAATATCCAAATTCCACATATTAATACAAATGTACTATAGAAAAGATGGGGATTAGGAAATGTAGTGGCATTAATAGCTGATAGAAGTAATATTTTAATTGAAAAATAACATTGGATTGTGAAGAGGAAAGAGTATATAAGAGCGATTATCCATTTATTCATTTTCGTTAGCTCCTTTCCTTTTAATTTAATAGTAATTTTATTCCAATTTAAAACGTTATATCATCAAACGAATTTTGTTTCGGGTATATTTAAAACTTAACAAAATAATACTTTTGTACACCATGAGTCAAATATGATGCAAAGAGAGTAAGATAACGCATTCGTTGATTGGAAATCTTTTGTAGGATATTCTAAATATATAAATGCAGGTGGAATACTTTTTAAAGGAGAGGATTACTTTATGTTAGGAAAATGGATGAATAAAGTAAGAGAACCTAAATGTATACACAAATATAAATTCATTAAAACTCAGGATAGTGAAAATTTTAAAACAGGGCAGATAGGGACAGCTAGTTTTTATAAGTGTGAAAAGTGTGGAAAAGAAAAGATTGAATATAAATATAACAGTGATATAAATAGTGACCTTTGGAATATATAAAATAACTTGTTTAAAGAAACGGAGATTTACTAATAGAAAAGAGTCAACGAGATAAAAGAGCAAGACGTGAACGTGAATTTGCTAGTTTGATTGGAGGTTCTCGTGTGCCGCTTTCTGGGGCGGTTGACGGGTACTCTAATGATGTGAAGGGATTTGTCTTGATTGGGAAGTAAAGGCTAGAAAAGATGGATTCAAGACTCTGTACAATTGGTTGGAAGATGACCGAGAACGGCCTGATGCATTAGCGATCAAGACGGATAGAAAACCGTGGTTGGTGGTTATGCCGTTGGATACATTTTTGAAGATGGTGAAATAAACTTTTTAATGAGAAGGTGAGGGATCAATGGGAAAGATTAAGCCCTTGGTGTTAAATGAAAGTGTAGATAAAACTTTTGTGAAACTTTTATCGGAAAATTGGCAAGAAAACTCCATCTTCAAAACGTGTAGGGCATAGCCCAGTTTAAGGTGGAGATGAATTGTCATCGCATTTGTAAAAATATTTTCGTAGCATGGCGAATGTATGTTCTTTTTGGCTGTTTTGTAGTATTATGAAGGAAAGAAGAAGGTGAACATGATGACAAAAGAAAAAGAATATGCAACCTATCAAATTTGGATCAAGAAAGGTCATAAATTGCACATCTACTTCATGGAAATGTGTCAAAATGCAAAAAATCTATACAATACGACAAATTTCTATATTCGCCAAGTGTATACGGCTTTACGTACAGAGAAAACTTTACAGCCACTTCAACAAGAAGTTCTCCATACATTACAAACACATATTGAAGCCATGAATGAAAATCAACTTCATGCGTATCGAAAACGCGTGCAAAAACAAAAAGAAAAACCTGTTAAAGAACAGAAAGACATAAAATGTAACTTGTTTACATTCCCGACAAAAGAGAAATCTTTTCTATCCTATAACTTTCTAGATTGTTTGTTTAAAACAATGAAACAACAAGATTATATGAATTTGCCAGCACAAACAAATCAAGCAGTCATGAAGAAGCTATATCAAAACTGGAAATCATTCTTTGCTTCCATGAAAACATATCAAAAACATCCTTCCACTTTTACGGGCAGACTTCGCATTCCCAAATATATCAAATCATCTATGAAAGAAATTGTATTCACCAATCAAGTATGTAAACTCCAAGATAAGTACATTCGTTTTCCAAAAACAAGCATGAAATTAAATATCGGTAAATTGTTCGGGCATATCGAAAATCTCAAAGAGATACACGTTTCTCCTGCTTATGGGAAGTTTAAAGTAGAAATTATAACAGAAAAATCTGAACCAGCACCTGAGCATGTCGACAACAAGCGTTATATGAGTATTGACTTAGGAATCAATAACGTTGCAACTATCACAACGAATACAGGGGCCATTCCTGTGTTGGTAAAGGGCAATGTGATCAAAAGCATCAATCAATACTACAACAAACAAAAGGCTCATTTACTGAGTATTCTTCGTCATGGAAAAGAACCAAAAGAAGGACCACATACATCAAAGCGTTTAGAGAGGCTTCATGAGAAACGGTTTCTCAAAATAAAAGATTTCTTTCACAAAATCAGTTACAACATTGTTCATTTCGCTGTTCAACATGAGATTTCTATGATTGTGATTGGGAAAAATACATCATGGAAACAAAACAGTAATATGGGAAAACGACAGAATCAATCCTTCTGCCATATCCCACATAATCTACTCATTGAAATGATCAAGTACAAGGCGAATCGGCATGGAATTACGGTACAAGTTGTGGAAGAATCGTATACAAGTAAAGCATCCTTTTTAGACAATGATGATATCCCAGCCTTTGGTGAAGAAGACATTCCTGTATTTAGTGGTAAACGAATCACGCGTGGCTTGTATCGAACGAAAGAAAACAAATTATTAAACGCAGATGTGAATGGTTCCTATAACATCTTAAAAAAAGCAGTTCCAAAGGCGTTTGCCGATGGAATAGAGGGGTTGTGCCATCAGGCAGCTGTGTCAACTCCACTCGTGTTAAGCATCTTTTGAAGGTGATACACGAGAAACCCCCACTTCAAGATCCGAAGGAGATAAGTGGCGGGAGTTTTCATAGTAATTAATAATAAAAAATAATAGCTGTTTAATGGAAACTTATTCATGTCAGTAAAATTTGATCCGTTTGAGGATTATCGTAATGAAGGAAAACGAAAGTGGTACAAGTTCAATAAAAAGGGCAGCTAACAAAAGCTAACTGCTCTACAAAAGAAATATGGTGTCGCTTCGCTAAAATTAGCTGTAGTATAAACGGGATTTGAAATATTATGCAGTGGAGAGAAAAGGATAAATAATTTTAGACTGTTCCAATTTGATTTTGATCAGCTACATCTGAATCAAATGTATTCGTACCGCTTACACCGTTAAAGGTATTAAGAACAAAAGCAACGTTAGATGAACCGGATCCGTTATAAGCTTTCGTATTTTCTTTCGGAGATACATTATAGAAGTCTCCTAAGTTAAAAGAACCGTTACTATTTTGAACGACTAAGTTCCCAACAACAGACGGCATATTTTCACCTACTTTATCAGGGATTGCTTAAATTACTATATGATTCATTCTCCAAAAGGGTTCGACTGCAATTTATTCATGGGATTGCGGAGGGCGGCAGGAACCCGCGATTAGGGTGGTAAGATTCCCTTACTTGAATTATTGAAGTTGATTAAAACAAATTAAGACATATTCCAGTGCGGCGAGTGTGATAATAATCGTATTCGTCATACTGTTTTGCATCTCACTGAGCATAGTTACACTAATGCTATGTTTAAAAAATGTAAAACCAACATCTTGGAAATGACTTGCAACATTTCCATTTGTTCTGATGAACTCAACATTTGCAAAATGTAAATTAAATTGGTGAAAGGAGTGGGATGGATGATTAAACAACAAGGTTATGATGAGTTAGAACTTCATGAAGGAGAAACGTTGACTCAAGCTTTGTTAAAATTGAATGAGAATACTCGTCGAGAGGCTGAAGCACAATACGTTGAGATTCATCAAGTTGTACCTCATGGCAATCAGCGTTTTACAGTAATACTTAATGTATATAAGTGATGGAATTAAAAAGGTATCCATAACGGGTTATAGCCATCAAGTTAAGGAAATGGATAAAATTTAACTAAATGGGTCATCCTTCCACGCAGTATGCATGGAAGGATGACCCATTTTATGTCTAAGCTTACTAATGTTACACAAGAAGAATTACGTTTACTAGGTGAAGAATTTAAAAGCAAATGCAATATTGTTTTACCAAATTATAGCATAGTGTTTTATATATATAAAGAACTGCAATTGAAGTAGAAAAGTAGTGTGAGAGGAGGAGATATATATTGAATGGAACAGCTTATAAAGTATGATATGTCCTGATGAAAAAAGAAGAACAAAATTAAGCGGGATGTACTGAGATAGTGATAAAACAAGAAGGATTTGTTGTTGTTTTAAGTGTTTATACAGATCATGAGACAAGCTATCGAATACAATAATCCACAAGGAGAAAATAAATCATGGGATATATCATAGATCTTTCAAAATGGAATGAAAATATAAATTGGAATATAGCTGCTCACCACATTGATTTAGCAATCTGTCGTGTACAATATGGTTCCAGAAAAGTAGACGAGATATATACAGACCATGTGGAACATTTAGAAGCACGAGGTATTCCCCATGCAGCTTATGCTTACGGATGCTATGTATCTGTGGCAGATGCTATTGTAGAGGCGAAAGATTTTATGAACCGAGTAAGCCCTAATGCTAAATTTCTTGTTCTAGATGTTGAGAATGATACTTTAACAAGCTGCGGAGCTGCTAATCTAGCTGAAGCGTCGCAGACATTTATTGATACATGTAAGGAGGCTGGATGGAAAGTAGGGTTATATGTATCGCACTATATGTACGGATCTTACGGATTGCAAAATGTGAATGCAGATTTCATATGGTTACCTCGTTATGGAACAAATGACGGAACACCACAAGTAAAACCTGATTATGCGAGTGACTTGTGGCAATACAGTGATAATGGTTATGTTGAAGGGATTGGGAAAGTTGATGTGAACCTATTAACAGGGGACAAGCCGTTAGAATGGTTTATAGGCACAGAGTCCTATCGTATTTATGTAGGGAATTTCAATTCTGTTGAGTGGACTGCAGATGTATTGAGAAAAATTAAAGAAATATTACCAGGATATGGTGTTTGGGTACAGTGTCTAAATGATGGAAATCACCGCATTGTAGTTGGTGATTTTAATTCAAAAACATGGTGCGATGAGACATTTTTGAAGTTGAAAGCAGTGTATCCGGGGGATGGAATGTGGATTTCATAAATATAATAAGAAAAGCTGGCTCATGAGAGTCAGCTTTTTTACTTACATTATTATTGTGCTTATAAAAAGTATAAAGAAATTGGACAGCTAACAGTTAAGTATGGTGTGTTTGTAAAAGCATACATCATAAATGAGCTTTAAAGGTAGTTTGTCATATCAATATCCCCAATATTGATATGGAATTTGGGATTGATAATAATATGATGGATGTTGGGCATGTGTTTGATTTTGATATGGTAGATCATGTATTGTATTTCGATTTTGCCTTTGATTACAGTAGTAGATTGAATAGGAGCTACTGCTTGTTTCCATTGTTGTTCATCAAGACAATAAGTATGGGCCATTACGTTAAAATATCCAATCCAAAAATAACTTCTGGAGTAGGAGCATTAAAAATAGCTAATAAAACAAGGAACAAAATTGGAGCGTTTTTTTAGAATGGTAAATATAAAGGAGACACAAAATAGCTGAAAAATTGATTAAAGTGAAATGAATATTAGTGGGTATTGAAGTAATATGATAAATTGTTATTATCGGAACTTTCTGTTTAGTGAATAAGTGTAAATAATGTGAGGTTAGGAGAATTAATTTGAGAGAATTTAGCTTGTGTTCTGAAAATGAGAGATTCGTATTGAGATCTTATCGGAAAGAAGACTTTAACAATTGGTTTATACAATATGCAAAGTCAGTTCCTATGAAAGGTGGACTGAGTGATGTTACAAAAAGTTGATGATTCAAAATCTTTAGAAAACCAACTGGCTCGGTTACAAAGTTACATTGATTCTCCAGAAAAGCAGCGACAGTTATATCGACGGACGTTGATCATCGTTGTTATTTCACAAATTTTCGGTGGCGCGGGACTTGCAGCAGGTGTAACCGTCGGAGCACTTCTTGCACAAGACATGCTAGGTACAGATAGTTTTGCAGGGGTTCCGTCTGCGTTGTTCACTTTAGGTTCTGCTGGGGCAGCACTACTTGTAGGACGACTCTCTCAGCGTTTTGGACGACGTTTAGGACTCGCGACAGGATTTTTGGCTGGCGGTATCGGCGCAATTGGAGTAGTGATTTCAGCATTAACTAATAATCTTGTACTTCTTTTTTCTTCATTACTCATCTATGGTGCTGGGACTGCTACAAATTTACAAGCGCGCTATGCAGGTACAGATCTAGCAAATTCTACACAGCGAGCAACAGCAATCAGCATTGCAATGGTATCAACCACCTTAGGTGCTGTCGCAGGGCCAAATTTAGTTGATGCAATGGGGCGATTTGCAATAATGATTAAAGTTCCTGCACTAGCCGGTCCGTTCATTTTGGCAGCTGCAGCTTATATCCTTGCCGGTTTGGTACTTCTAGCTCTACTTCGTCCAGACCCTCTTGTTGTTGCGAAAGCAATTGCAGATGTGCAGAGAACGAACGAGAGTAATGATTTAGATGTGAGTTCTAGTAAACTAGCGATAAAAAAACGAGGAATTGTTGTTGGTGCCACAATCATGGTCTTAACTCAGATTGTCATGGTTTCAATTATGACAATGACACCTGTACATATGGGACATCATGGACATGGCTTGAAAGAGATAGGACTGGTAATTGGTTTTCATATCGGCGCAATGTACCTACCATCTCTTTTGACTGGTATCCTCGTAGATAAGATTGGACGTACTGCGATGGCAATCGCTTCTGGTGCCACTTTACTTACTGCTGGTGTTCTTGCCGCTGTTGCACCTACTGATTCTATGTTAGTACTCATCATCGCTCTCGCCTTGCTTGGGCTTGGTTGGAACTTTGGTTTGATTAGCGGTACTGCGCTCATTGTGGATGCAACTACTCCATCCATTCGTGCAAAGACGCAAGGATCTGTTGATGTATTGATCGCTTTGGCGGGGGCATCTGGAGGGGCGCTATCTGGCATGGTCGTCGCTCATTCTAGTTACACAACCCTTTCATTTGCCGGAGCTATCCTTTCACTACTGCTTATCCCAGTCATTGTCTGGTCTCGTGGCAATCAAAATAGTGCTAATAAAAGCTAATAAAATCATCCAACTTTTGAATGAATATAAATCAGTCTTAAGATTCATTCACATATAATAGAATATAATATAAAATATTACATAATAAGGAAAAATAAATGAAAAGGAGTAATTTTTAAATGGAGCATAAAGGACTGAAAATATTCATTCATGCTAGTACTTGGTTTGCACCTGTATTAGTTCCGTTTATTATATTTCTTGTTAGTTCCAATCGAGAAATTAAAAGTTTATCATTACAGGCAGTTATATTTCACTTTGTGATAGGTGTATTAATTGCTATTTCAGTATTTTTTTCTTGGATATTAATTGGAATTCCGTTCTTAATTATTTTTGGATTAATGGCTTTAATTACTCCAATCATCGGTATCATTCGTGCGCTAAAAGATCGACCTTTTCAATATCCGATTGTTGGGTCATGGTTGAAGTAGAATTTACAAGTATAAAGTGAAACTTCTATCAATGGAGGACATCCGTCACTGATGGAAATCTTGTCCAATTGGGCTTTGTTGGTAGTTTATCTTCCACCTACCTTCTTTGAATTTCTCCAATCTTGAGGCGGGTGCCTTATTGATTATTAATGTGAAAAGGATAGCGTATAGCTATCCTTTTTTTATTGAAAATCATGATGTAAGAAGTAGATGCTCTTCATTGATGAAAGTTACAATTCATCATTAGGAAGTCAGAAGCTAAATAAGAATAAAAAATATTTTAATAAAATAAACTGTTGATATATCTAAAAATTTAGAAAATAAAATAAATTGTAATTGTTTAAAAAGTCTGATATATTTGAGTGGAAAATGAAAGAGATGTAAAACGGGTAGAGATACAATGGTTGTTTTAGCTTTTTAAAAGGGAAGTTACGCTGCCTAGTAAACTGTATTTGAAATCGAGTCTTAGGTCCTTGCCCGTTTTAGTACACATCATAGCCTACGTGGATAGGAGGTGTTAAGTGCGAAGGTAGAAACTGTATTTTTTAGTATCTCTTCGTATAGTAACAGCTTCTTGGGAAGTTGCTTTTTTATTTTCGAAATTGATTAATAAGTATGAAGCTATAGGTAGTTCTTTGTTTAGAACATGTGCTAGGTTTTTCAACTCTTTCAAAACTACTATATGAACAATCAAAACATAGAAAAACCTTGTACGCTGCTTACCACGTATTCTTTATTAGTGGATGAAATAGCTAGAAGAGAATACTGTGGAAAATATATTTGTGCAATATTGGAAAGGCTTACAGAAATGTAAACGAAGATCTATTTGGATGGGAGGAAGGTAAAATGGGAACTGAAAATAATTATTTTCCAGGACTTGATGGGGTAGTTGCAGCAGAGACAAAGATTTCTTTTCTTGATACAAAAAAAGGAGAAATCGTTATTCAAGGGTATGATCTGATTGAGCTATCTAAGACGAAAAGTTATTTAGATATTGTTCACCTTTTATTAGAGGAGAAACTTCCTAATTCAGATGAAAAAGCGGCATTGGAAGAAACGCTAAAGCATGAATATGAAGTTCCTACTGGTGTTTTTGATGTTTTAAAAGCATTGCCAAAACAAACGCACCCGATGGACGGGTTACGCACGGGAATTTCAGCACTCTCAGGTTATGACAATGAAATTGATGATCGCTCATTGGATGTAAATAAAAAACGTGCTTATAAATTGTTAAGTAAAGTACCGAATATAGTAGCTAACAGTTATCGAATTTTGAATAATGAAGAACCGATTGAACCAATCCAAGAGTTATCTTATAGTGCGAACTTCTTCCATATGCTTACGGGTAAGAAGCCTTCTGAATTAGAAGAAAAAATATTTGATAAATCACTTGTTTTGTATAGTGAACACGAGATGCCTAATTCTACTTTTACAGCTAGAGTAATTGCGTCTACACAATCAGATTTATACGGTGCTTTAACCGGAGCAGTTGCTTCTTTAAAAGGTAATTTACATGGGGGCGCTAATGAGGCAGTAATGTACATGCTGCTTGAAGCGGGTACTGTTGAGAAATTTGAAGAATTACTGCAAAAGAAACTGTATAACAAAGAAAAAATTATGGGATTTGGACATCGCGTCTACATGAAGAAGATAGATCCAAGAGCACTCATGATGAAGGAAGCATTAAAACAGTTATGTGATGTGAAAGGCGATTATACATTATATGAAATGTGTGAAGCTGGAGAAAAGATTATGGAGAAGGAAAAAGGAATCTATCCAAACTTAGATTATTATGCTGCTCCAGTCTATTGGATGTTAGGTATTCCAATTCAACTGTACACACCAATCTTTTTCAGTTCAAGAACGGTAGGCTTATGTGCGCATGTGATTGAGCAACATACAAATAATCGATTGTTCCGCCCACGTGTAAATTATATTGGCGAGCGACATGTGCTTAGCAAATAAAAACAACTGGGGAGTTGTTAAGGCCGCCCGCCAGGTGGGTGTTTGACCGACACCCATTCTTAATAATAACGAATTGTCGACAGAAAGGGAAGGATAGCGTGATTAAAACAAATGAAATTAAACAAAAAGATGCAATTTTAGAAGAAATTACGGATTATGTACTAAATAAAGAGGTGACAAGCTCAGAAGCATTCAGTACAGCACGCTATGTGTTACTTGATACGCTTGGATGTGGAATTCTAGCACTGCAATATCCAGAGTGTACGAAATTACTAGGACCAGTTGTACCAGGAACAATTGTGCCAAATGGTACACGTGTACCGGGAACATCATTTGTACTTGATCCAGTACGCGGTGCCTTTAATATCGGATGTATGATTCGTTGGTTAGATTATAACGATACATGGCTTGCAGCAGAATGGGGACATCCGTCTGATAATTTAGGTGGTATTTTAGCTGTTGCAGATTATGTGAGCCGCGTTCGTATTTCAGAAGGAAAAGAACCATTAAAAGTACGAGATGTACTTGAAATGATGATTAAAGCACATGAAATTCAAGGTGTACTTGCGTTAGAAAATAGTTTAAACCGTGTTGGTCTTGACCATGTGTTATACGTAAAAGTAGCGACAACAGCAGTTGTTACTAAAATGCTTGGTGGCACGCGTGAAGAAATCTTTAATGCATTGTCTCATGCGTGGATTGATAACTCTAGTCTTCGTACATATCGTCATGCTCCAAATACAGGTTCACGTAAGTCATGGGCAGCTGGGGATGCAACAAGCCGTGGTGTTCATCTTGCACTTACTGCATTAAAAGGTGAAATGGGTTACCCAACAGCATTATCTGCTCCAGGATGGGGATTCCAAGATGTATTGTTTAACAAGCAAGAACTAAAATTAGCAAGACCTTTAGATTCTTATGTAATGGAAAATGTATTGTTTAAAGTATCATATCCAGCAGAATTCCATGCTCAAACAGCTGCAGAATGTGCAGTGAAATTACATCCCGAAGTGAAAGAACGATTAGATGAAATTGACCGTATTACAATTACGACACATGAATCAGCAGTTCGTATTATTGATAAAGAGGGTCCATTAAATAACCCAGCTGACCGCGATCATTGCTTGCAATACATTACTGCAATCGGTTTATTAAAAGGCGACATTGTTGCAGATGATTATGAGGATGAAGTAGCTTTTGACCCTCGCGTAGATGAATTACGAAATAAGATGGTTGTTGTTGAAAATAAACAATACAGTTTAGATTACCTTGATCCGAACAAGCGCTCAATCGCCAACGCTGTTCAAATTCATTTTAAAGATGGTACAGTAACAGAAAACGTAGAATGTGAATATCCATTAGGTCACCGTTTCCGTAGAGACGAAGCGATTCCAAAGGTAGTTCAAAAGTTCTCTGCAAATATGGCTGTTCATTATTCTAATAAACAACAAGAAAAAATTCATGAAGCTTGTTTGAATGAAGAAAAATTAGAAAATATGAATGTGAATGAATTTGTAGATCTTTTCTTAATTTAAGTATAGGGGGAATAAGAATGGCTTGGGTTGTAAATAAACAGTCAACACAAGAAGAACTTGCCAATCGATTCCGGGCTTTAGTAGAGGCGCCTGAAATCTTGCAAATTCCTGGTGCACATGATGCGATGGCTGCTCTTGTTGCGAAAAATGCTGGATTTTCAGCTCTTTATTTATCAGGAGCTGCTTATACAGCAAGTAAGGGTTTACCAGATTTAGGTATTGTAACATCTACTGAAGTAGCTGAAAGAGCAAGAGATCTTGTTAGAGCAACGGATTTACCTCTTCTTGTCGATATTGATACAGGATTTGGTGGAGTGTTAAATGTAGCGAGAACTGCTGTAGAGATGGTGGAAGCAAATGTAGCCGCTGTTCAAATTGAAGATCAGCAACTTCCTAAAAAGTGTGGACATCTCAATGGGAAAAAACTTGTTTCCATTGAAGAAATGCAACAAAAAATTAAAGTAATAAAAGAAGTAGCACCATCAATGGTTGTTGTAGCTCGTACGGATGCTCGTGCAGTTGAAGGTTTAGATGCATCGATTGAGAGAGCAATTGCATACATTGAAGCAGGTGCAGATGCTATTTTCCCAGAAGCTTTGCAGTCAGAAGAAGAGTTTCGTTTATTTACGAAGAAAGTAACAGTACCTTTACTCGCTAATATGACCGAATTTGGAAAAACACCGTATTATACTGCTGAAGAGTTTGCTAATATCGGTTATCAAATGGTCATATATCCAGTGACGTCTCTTCGCGTAGCAGCAAAAGCTTATGAGCGTATTTTTCATCTTATAAAAGAAGAAGGATCGCAAAAAGAAGGGCTTTCTGATATGCAAACAAGAAGTGAATTATATGAAACGATTTCGTATCATGATTTTGAAGAATTAGATAAAGGAATTGCAAAAACAATCTTATCTGAGGGGCAATAGATAAAGTGAAACTTCTAGCAGTAGAGGGGCATCTCCCTCATTGCTGGATATGTTAAAGCAATCGGGCGCATGCCAGCAGTTGTCGCCCATCTATCTTCCTCGCTCTTCTTTGAATCGTGGAGGATGGGAGTCTTACTGCCCCAAAATAGCGGGATAAAATAAGAAAGCGATGATACACATTTTTAGCAAAAATACCTGCTTGATGTGAAATAAATCATCGCTTTTTTGTCATATTAACGGATAGTAAAAATGAGATTGATAAAAGTTTTTGAACGAAGAAGAAACAAAATCTTTATTTATGTAGTTCCACTTTATCATAATATTAGTTCCTTTCTAAAAAGAAACTAGCGTGTGTACAGATAGTAAAAGAGAGGAATAGACATTCTAAAGGAGGGGAAATCAAGTTATGATGGCTGCAAAATATGACTCTGTTCGAAACTGGATGAAGCAGGATCCGTATATTTTGAGGAAAGATAATACGATTCGAGAAGCATTACGACTACTAGCTGAATCAGAGAGTACAGAACTCCCTGTTTTAGAAAATAATCATGTGATTGGAGTTGTGAAACTCATTGATTGTGTAAAGTGGTTAGAGAATCACTCAGAGTGGGATGAACCAATTGTTACTATACTCAGGCATTCTTTCTATAAGGTACGGGAAGAGTTTTCTTTAAGCGAGTTGGAGAATATCCCACTTTATGTTACTTGTGAGGAAAACAGAGAGCTCAAAGGAGTGGTCAGTAACAAGGAATTATTAGCGTTTCACAAAGGTTTGGTTCAAGAAATCGAATGTGCACATCAAACGATAGAGTGGTTTAAACTTTGCTTTGATACTGCATATGAAGGAATCGCGATTGTAGATGAAAATGGAGTTATCCAAATGTTTAATGAAACGTACAGTCGCTTTGTTGGTGTAACAAAAGAAGAAGCAATTGGACAGCACGCTGAAAATGTAATTGAGAATACGCGGCTTCCAGTTGTATTAAAAACAGGAGTACCAGAAAGAAATCAAGTACACCGTCTGCAAGGACAGAATCTAGTTGTGCACCGGATGCCAATTTGGAAGCAGGGAAGAGTGATAGGTGCTGTAGGGATGCTTATTCATGAAGGGATTTCAGATATTTATAAAATACTAGAACGATTTGATCAAAAGGATAGGACAATCAAACCAACGTTTTCTAAACCGAAAAAGAAGCAGATTCGATTTGAAGATATTCTTGGAGAAAGCCAAACAATTTCTGAAACGAAAAAAATGGCTCGAAAAGCAGCTGGATCAAAAGCATCCGTATTAATTACTGGGGAAAGCGGTGTTGGTAAAGAGCAATTTGCACGTGCTATACATGATACCGGTATAACAAAAAACGGTCCGTTTATTAGTGTGAACTGTGCTGCTATTCCTGATAATTTACTAGAATCTGAATTGTTTGGTTATGCAGAAGGTGCTTTTACAGGTGCGAAAAAGAATGGGAAGGCAGGGAAGTTTGAACTTGCAAATCATGGAACATTATTTTTAGACGAGATTGGCGATATGTCTCTATTAACGCAAGTGAAAATTTTACGTGTTTTACAAGAAAGGGAAATAGAAAGAATAGGTGGTACACATCCAATTCCTGTTGATTTCAGACTAATCGCAGCGACAAATAAAGATTTAAAACAAATGGTTAGAGAAGGAACCTTTAGGGAGGATTTATATCATCGTCTTCATGTTATTCCGATTCATATTCCACCGCTTCGCTTTCGAAAACAAGATATACCACTCA
This sequence comes from Bacillus yunxiaonensis, assembly GCF_037104695.1. Taxonomy (NCBI): domain Bacteria; kingdom Bacillati; phylum Bacillota; class Bacilli; order Caryophanales; family Bacillaceae; genus Bacillus; species Bacillus yunxiaonensis. The sequence goes on from NZ_JBAWSV010000001.1 coordinate 262,104, forward strand.
TTGTCGAAGAACATTTACAAAAGTTATGTCAAATGTATGGTGCCGAAGAAAAGACACTTGATAAAGAGGTATTACGCCTTATGTTCCATTATAATTGGCCGGGTAATGTTAGGGAATTAATCAATGTGTTAGAAAGGCTATTTGCACTATCAGATGATGCACATATACGGGCTAAGGATTTACCAGAAGAATTTTATTATCAGGATATGGAGCAAAAGAAATTAGTACCTATGATTCAGTCTTTACCAGCAAAACAAGAAGCGATGAAAGTGGTGCGTGAAGAGGAAGAAAGAGGATTAATTGAACGCGTTTTAAAAGAAGCAAAAGGAAATAAGTCAAAAGCAGCGGCATTGTTAGGGATTTCTAGGGCGACCCTTTATAATAAATTGTCAAGATTCAAAATCTAAACAATTGTTATATCAAGTGTAAAACTGTCTAGACAGTTTTACGTTTTCTTTTCATTTTGCCCTTGTTCTATCAAGTTTTTAGATTGGCATAGATTTTGCTTATAAATAAAATGAAGACCGAAATGATAGGGGGATACAGATGGAGAAAACAAAGTTGCAATGGGACGAATTTTTTTCGCTGAATCAGGAGCTTAATACAACCTTTTTTACACCTGAGGATTTTTCAGGGGATGAAGATTTAATCGCAAAAACAACTGAACAATTTGTGAAACAGGAAATTGTTCCTCAAATTGAAAATATCGAGCAGCACAATTATCAAGTTTCCCGCAGGTTGTTTGAAAAGGCTGGAGAACTTGGATTGTTGAGTATAGAGGTTCCAGAAGAGTATGGCGGATTTGAATTAGGGAAAGCAGTTTCTGGACTTGTGGCAGAAAAGATGGGATATGCAGGAGCCTTTAGTGTTTCCTTTAATATTCATGCTGGAGTAGGAACGCTGCCATATATATATTACGGAACAAAAGAGCAGAAGGAAAAATATTTACCTAAAATTGCATCAGGCGAATGGATTGGAGCTTATGCTTTAACAGAACCTAATGCTGGATCTGATGCATTAAGTGCAAAAACAAGTGCTGTCTTAAATGAAGAAGGAACAGCTTGGACATTAAATGGTGAAAAACAGTGGATTACAAATGCTCATATGGCTGACGTATATGTTGTTTTTGCAAAGACAAATAAAGGAATGACAGCATTTATTGTCGAAAGAACATGTGAAGGCGTTTCGATTGGTCTAGAAGAAAAGAAAATGGGTATTAAAGGTTCTTCAACTGCGACACTGATTTTAGAGGATGTCGTCATTCCTGCTGAAAATGTACTAGGCGAAGTAGGAAAGGGACATCACGTAGCTCTTAATATTCTCAATTTTGCTAGATTGAAACTTGCTTTCGGAAATATTGGAACAGCAAAGCAAGCAATTGGCCTATCTGTTCAATACGGAAAAGAACGAAAACAGTTTCAAACAGAATTAGTTGATTTCACGATGATTCAAGAGAAAATTGCAAATATGATAATCGCTACATACGGTGCAGAGAGCGCAGCTTATCGAACAGCAGGCGTAATTGATGAAGCAATTCATGAGAGTGATGAAGGTATTATGCAGAAAATGTCTCAATTTGCAATGGAGTGTGCGATCAACAAAGTGAATGCTTCAGAAACACTTGGAAATATTGTGGATGAAGCGGTACAAATTCATGGTGGTTATGGTTATATGCAAGAATATGAAGTAGAACGATTATATCGTGATGCTAGAATTAGCCGTATATTTGAAGGAACGAATGAAATTAACCGCTTAACAGTTGCAAAAATGTTAATGAAACAAACGAAACAATTAGGGGACCAAGTAGATGAAGACACATTTGAAAATGTAGAACGAAATCATCGTTATATTTTATTATCGAAACAATTATTAAAGCAATCTTTGAAAACGCTATCTCGAACTCCTGAATTAAAAATCGAACAAGAACAAGAATATTCACGCGTGTTAGCAGACATGTTGAAAGATGTATATGTAATGGAATCGGCATTTTTACGTACAAAGAAAGCGATAAGTAAAAATGGTGAAGAAAAAGAACGTACAAAACAGTTTATAACGGATGTGCTTTGTGAAGAAGGATATCGAAAAGTAGAATCAGCAGCAATTGTTCTTCTTTCTGCAGCGGTGCAAGAAGAGCAAACTAGAAACGCCATTCTAGATGAAATTCGTCAACTGTCAGTACCTCTATACACGAACTTGTTTACGAAAAAGAGAGAAATCGCAAAAACGATTATAAATCGCGGGAAATATATTGTTTAAATAGGAGGAGAGCAGTATGAAAAAGATTGGTTTTATCGGTTTAGGTAATATGGGTCTTCCGATGTCTAAAAATTTGGTTAAATCAGATTATACGGTATATGGAGTCGATTTAAATAAAGATGCTGAAGCTTCCTTCGAGAAAGAAGGGGGAATCATCGGTTTATCAATTAGAAAATTAGCAGAAACATGTGATTTGATTTTTACAAGTTTACCGTCACCGCGAGCTGTTGAAGCTGTTTATTTTGGAGAAGAAGGTTTAATTGAGAATAGTCATTCGAATGTTGTTTTAATTGATACAAGCACAGTAGCTCCGCAACTAAATAAAAAGCTTGCAGATGCTGCGAAGGATAAAAAAGTCGATTTCTTGGCTGCACCGGTTAGCGGTGGAGTGATTGGAGCGGAAAACCGCACATTAACTTTTATGGTTGGTGGACCAAAAGAAGTATATGAAAAAGGTTTACCAGTGATGGAAGTATTGGGAGCAAATATATTTCATGTGAGTGAGCAAATTGATAGTGGTACAACTGTAAAATTGATTAATAACTTATTAATTGGTTTTTATACAGCAGGTGTTAGTGAAGCTCTGACATTAGCAAAGAAAAACAATATGGATTTAGATAAAATGTTTGATATTTTAAATGTGAGTTATGGACAAAGTAGAATTTATGAGCGCAATTATAAAAGCTTTATTGCGTCAGAAAACTATGAACCAGGATTTACTGTAAATCTACTAAAGAAAGACTTAGGATTTGCAGTTGATTTAGCAAAAGAGGGTGAGCTTCACTTACCAGTGAGTGAAATGCTTTTGGATTTGTATGATGAAGCTGATAAAGCGGGATATGGTGAAAAAGACATGGCTGCTTTATATCAAAAGGTAAGTGAACAATTAATCTCTAGTCATAAATAACAATGAATACTAGCAAATATAAAAAATAAAAAGGAGCGAATACAATGATTACAACAGAAATTAAACGCGTGAAAAATCATATTAATGGTGAATGGGTAGAATCTACTGGAACAGAAGTGGAAGCTGTTCCGAATCCTGCGACTGGGAAAATAATTGCTTATGTTCCACTTTCTCCAAAAGAAGATGTGGATCGTGCTGTTGAAGCTGCAAAGGCAGCATATGAAACATGGTCTAAAGTACCAGTTCCAAATCGCTCAAGACAGCTATATAAATATTTACAACTTTTACAAGAAAACAAAGATGAGCTTGCAAAAATCATTACATTAGAAAATGGTAAAACATTAAAAGATGCAACTGGGGAAGTGCAGCGAGGGATTGAAGCTGTAGAGCTGGCAACATCAACACCAAATTTAATGATGGGGCAAGCGCTTCCAAATATTGCAGGTGGAATTGATGGTTCAATTTGGAGATACCCAATTGGAGTTGTTGCTGGTATTACACCGTTCAACTTCCCGATGATGATTCCACTATGGATGTTCCCATTAGCAATCGCTTGCGGTAATACATTTGTATTAAAAACATCTGAAAGAACGCCGCTTTTAGCAGAAAGACTAGTAGAATTATTCTATGAAGCGGGCTTCCCGAAAGGAGTTTTAAACTTAGTACAAGGTGGAAAAGATGTTGTAAATAGCATTTTAGAAAATAAAGATATTCAAGCTGTTTCATTTGTTGGATCTGAGCCAGTTGCACGCTATGTATACGAAACAGGAACAAAATATGGAAAACGAGTACAAGCACTTGCAGGAGCGAAAAACCATGCAATTGTTATGCCGGACTGCGATATTGAAAAGACAGTACAAGGTGTCATTGGTTCTGCATTTGCGAGTAGTGGAGAGCGTTGCATGGCATGCTCTGTTGTAGCGGTAGTGGATGAAATTGCTGATGAATTCATTGATGTTCTTGTATCAGAAACGCGTAAATTAAAAGTCGGTGATGGTTTCCATGAAGAGAATTATGTAGGTCCATTAATTCGTGAATCTCATAAAGAGCGTGTACTAGGCTATATTAATAGCGGCGTAGCAGATGGAGCTACTTTATTAGTAGATGGCCGTAAAATTAATGAAGAAGTTGGGGAAGGGTATTTCGTTGGAGCAACAATCTTTGATAGTGTAAATCAAGATATGAAAATTTGGCAAGATGAAATTTTTGCTCCAGTATTAAGCATTGTGAGAGTAAAGGATTTAGAAGAAGGAATTAAGGTTACAAACCAATCAAAATTTGCAAATGGTGCAGTCATTTATACGTCAAGTGGTAAACACGCACAAACATTCCGTGATAATATCGATGCAGGGATGATTGGCGTAAACGTAAACGTTCCAGCTCCAATGGCATTTTTCGCATTTGCAGGAAATAAAGCTTCTTTCTACGGTGACTTAGGCACAAATGGAAAAGATGGTGTACAATTTTATACACGTAAAAAAGTAGTAACAGAGCGCTGGTTCTAAGAAGAATGTAAAAAAAGTGTCCATGATATTGGACACTTTTTTTTGAAATAACATAAGTTTTATTTTGGATAATTAGCTTCTTAGAAGGTTAAAAAAATTATTTACAATCTCTTCTGAAACATCTTCTAAATGTTTATATTTATATTGCGGATTTTGGTCCTTATCTATGACAATGGAGCGTATTCCTTCGAAAAAGTCTTCATGCTTCAAGAAGTTTTTAGCGAGCACAAGATCAGTAGCAAAACACTCCTCTAATGTCTTTTCTTCTCCATCAATAAATTGTTTTAAAGTTATTTTTAAGGAGAATGGAGATTTTGATAACATTATTTCTTTTGTTTGAGTTGCAAAATGGGTCCCATCTTTTTCTAAAGAATGGATAATTTCTTCAACAGTGTGAAAAGAAAAGTGCTTATTAATTTCTGTTTGGATTGACAATAGTTCACCTTCATTGGCAGGAAGCTCAGAATAGTTATCTATAAGCTGTGTTAATGCTGTATGTATGTCTTTTGCATGCCAATCTATTTGTTCGATGTGATTAAGAAAAGCATTCAAATTTTCACTTGTCATGTAAAAGTCTGCAGCATTTATATATAATACATCAGGAGCTTTAATGACAGAAGCTGTTAATGCTAGATAACGTCCTGTATATCCAGGAGCTTTATTCAAGAAATAATCAGCTCCGACATCAGGGAAAAAACCAATATTCATTTCTGGCATAGACCATTTTGTTCGCTCAGTTACAATTCTATGACTAGCTCCGTAAGTGAGCCCAACGCCTCCGCCCATAACAAAACCATCTAAACATGCGACAATCGGTTTAGAAAACTTATGAACAAGCATATCTAATTGGAATTCATCTTCAAAAAATTGCTCAGCTTTTTGCATAGCAGATTCATGTAAACGAGCTTCGTAAAGAGTTTTAATGTCACCGCCAGCACAAAGTCCTTTCGTACCTGCGCCTTTTATAATGACAAGATGAATTTGATCGTCAGATTCCCATTCTTTTAGTTTTTGTGTAATAGGTCCTATCATCTCATATGAGATTGAATTTAATGCTTTTGGGCGATTTAACGTAATAGTAGCTACGCCATTTGCGTGAATCGAAAATAGAACTTGATCAGTCATAATATGTCCTCCTTTTATGAATGTCTAAAATTAGGTTTTCGCTTCTCTACGAAAGCTTGAATGCCCTCTTTAGCATCATCAGTTACAAATAACTCAGAGAATTTTTCGCGCTCTCTTTTCAAGCCTTCAACCATATTTTCGTTATATCCTTGTGTAATACATTCTATCGCACGGGTGATGCTAGTCATGCTTTTTCCATCTAAGTATGATTGAGCAATTAGGAGAGCGGTTGGTAACAGTTCCTCTTGGGAAACGACTAATTGAACGAGACCAAGCTCGGCCGCTTCTTTTCCGCTTATTTGTTTGCTCGTTAAAATTAAGTCTAAAGCCGTTGCCATATTTGTTATTCTGCTAAGGCGTTGTGTACCGCCAAAGGTTGGAATTAATCCAAGTTTTAATTCCGGTAAACCAAGGATAGTATTATCTGATGTAATTCTAAAATGACATCCCATAGCTAGCTCTAATCCACCGCCAAGAGCAGGACCGTTTATGGCAGCAATAACCGGCTTCTTCATGGCTTCTATTTCGTCACAAAGTGCCTGTCCTGCTGTTGCCATTGCTAATCCTTTCTCTTGGTCTCCCAGTGCCGAAACAAACTCTTTAATATCGGCACCTGCTACGAAAAAACGTCCAGCACCAGTTAGAATAATAGCTCTTGTTTCGTCATCTTCAGCAAGCATTGAAAAGATAGAGCGTAATTCAGCTATGCACGCAGATGATAAGGCATTTGCCGGGGCATTATTTACCTCTACTATTGTAATAAAGTTTTGTTTTTTTACATTTGCAAATTTAGTTTCCATTATATATATCCTCCTTTTTGATCATCTATTTTTTTGCAAGAATTGTGCCAATTCAAATGTTATACGTTAACAAGGAGGAATTGAACACAAAGTGTTTAAATGTCTAAACAAATAGACATTTTGTAAGGAAACAGAGTGAGCATATTATGTAATGATTATACAATGAAAATCGATGTCTAAGGGTGTAAAAAGAACTCGGCTTTTGTATATAAATTTCTCGTTTTATTTCTTGAATCCTGCAAATTTATATGTCTTTTTTTGTTTTAAAATGAAGAGCAAATGAGTATACTGTAGAAAGTAAAAGAGATGTTCAATAGTAGTACGTTCTTTCTTTCGTGTTTTGTATATCAACCTGCTAAAGTTTTTAGACTGAAAGAATACGTCTTTTAAAATAAAAAAGTGACAAACAATCAAAAATATGCAAGGAAGGAAAGTTTGAGAATTTATCCTGCTATTTGCGAGCAGTAAGACCCCCACCTCAAGATTGAGAGAGAATTTAAGAAGATAGGTGGGGGATAACTACTGGCATGCGCCCGATTGGTGAGAGCTTTCCATCAGTGGGGATGGAGAACCCTACACTGATGGAAGTTTCACTTTATGAAACGAAAACCTGGCATATTTTGACGAGTTATTTTTGAAGGATTTTCATTAAAGAAAAAGGAATATACAACTTCTAACGATAAATTAATATTGTTTTGAAAAATTGTTATTAAATATATAATTTGTAATTTTTTAGAATAAAGGTTTTAATAAATATGTATAGTATATTTTCTATATTTAGGTTTTTTATTTTGTTGTTATTATGTCCTATGTACTAGGTTCACTTATAAGTTTTATTTATCAAAAGTATAGAATGTCTAATGTGCCCAAAGAAAGGAAAGAAAGGGGAGATCGGAATGTCAGGGCCTTTGTTATTATCGGTCATTATTTTATCTTCTCTTATGATTGGTTTAACTTTCTATTTTCATCAAGAAGATGCACAGCATGATACTATACAAGATAAAGTACGGTTTGTATTCCCGGTCTTTATCTTAACAATTGTGATTAGTTTTGCAGTAAATCAAAATGATTACATCGCGATTCTTTCGTGGCTTTTGACAACAGTATTATTATTTGTTGTTTTATACTTTGTAATGAAGGATTATTTACAAAAATAAAAGTGCCGTGAACGGCATTTTTATTTTTAATAAATAATTAATTTCACATACCGTATTGAGGATAAAAATTTTAACAAAAACATCAACAATATTATTTGCGTCTATTATGTTATTCGTAGATGTGAATGGGTTCCTATAACGTATTGAAAAAAGCAGTTTCAAAGGTGTCTGCCAAAGATGGTATATAGAAAACTCTCACTACAAGATTCGAATGAGATAAGTGGCGGGAGTTTTCATATTCTTTTCTTACTTTTCTCATACTACAAATGAAAAGTTGGAGATATATTGCAGTTATTATGTTGTAAGTGGAGGAGATTTTCATTAGGGAAGTCATACCTTTCTTATTGATTCTCTTGTCAATCAGTAATGCCCGCTATACTATTAAAATAGAGACATAAAAAAGGGGTGTTTTCGCATGAAACTTGAGATGCATACAAAAATTATTGTAAACGAAACAGAGAAGCGATTACATATGGAAGATAATATCTTTCAGTTAATGTTAGATGGATATCATTTATTTGTAGTTGATGAAATATTGCCAGTGTATAAAGCAGGACAAGAACTTATTGGAAGTGCAGTTGTGAAGAAAGTGGAATGGGAAGAAGGAAAGACAACCATTTTATATCAGCTTATTTCACTTCATTCGGTGAATTAATAAAAGGAAAGGAAGGAAAAAATGAAATTTTTTCATACAGCCGATTGGCATTTAGGAAAGCTTGTTCACGGTGTTTATATGACAGAAGATCAGCGTTATGTATTAGAACAATTTGTACAAGCTGTTGAAGAAGAAAAACCAGATGCCGTGATTATTGCGGGAGATTTATACGACCGTGCAATTCCGCCAACAGAAGCGGTAGATTTATTAAATGAAGTATTACAAAAAATTGTGATTGAATTACAGACACCAGTACTTGCGATAGCCGGGAATCATGATAGTCCAGATCGTATTCATTTTGGGAGCGGCTTAATGAAGAAGCAAGGGCTGCATATTATTGGACAATTTCAATATCCATATGAACCTGTTGTAATGAATGATGAATATGGAGAAGTGCATTTTCATTTAGTTCCATATGTGGATCCGAGCATTGTCCGTCATGTGATGAAAAATGATGATATTCGTAGTCATGATGATGCAATGCGTATTTTTATGAATGAGTTATCGGAAAGTATCGATAAAGAGGCGCGTCATGTTTTTATCGGACATGCTTTCGTAACATCGTCCGGGGAAGCGGAAGAAAATACAAGTGATGCTGAGAGACCATTATCAATTGGCGGAGCAGAATATGTAAATAGTCATTATTTTGATGCTTTTCATTATACAGCGCTTGGTCATTTACACCAAGCGCATTACGTACGTAATGAAACAATTCGTTATGCAGGTTCACCGCTCGCGTATTCAATCTCGGAAGAGCATCACAAAAAAGGATATTACATTGTTGAATTAAATGAAGCAGGAGAAATAACAATTGAGAAACGGTTATTAACACCAAAGCGTAGAATGAGAACAGTTGAAGCGAAAATTGATGAATTGATGCAGCATCCTGTTTGTGAAGACTACGTATTTGTGAAATTATTAGATGAAAACCCTGTACTACAGCCGATGGAAAAGATTCGTTCGGTTTATCCAAATGCGATGCATGTAGAGCGGGTTATTCAAAGAAAAGAGTTAGCCAATGAAAATGCTACAGTCGTTTCACGTCATAAAATGGATGACCTTTCTCTTGTGAAAGCTTTTTATAAAGAAATGAAAGGGACTGAGTTATCGGTAGAAAAAGAACGTCTCTTCTTAGAAGTATTAAAGACAGTTCATGAGCGAGAGGGGGAGAGAGCATGAGACCTATCAAACTTATTATGACAGCATTTGGTCCATATAAGCAGCAGGAAACGATTGATTTTGAAGAATTAGGTGAACATCGAATCTTTGCGATTTCTGGAAATACAGGTGCAGGAAAAACAACGATTTTTGATGCAATTTGTTATGCGTTGTACGGAGAAGCGAGCGGGGAAGAACGAAATGATACGAGTATGCTTCGTAGTCAATTTGCTGATGATAACGTATATACAAGCGTTGAATTACTATTTCAATTAAAGGCAAAAACATATTGCATAAAAAGGCAACTTGGTCATAAAAAGCAAGGTAACAAAACGATTACAGGTCATGCGATCGAATTTTATGAAGTCGTTAATGACGAGCAAATCCCTTGTGTAGATCGTTTCCATGTGACAGATGTAAACAAAAAAGTGGAAGATTTAATTGGTCTGAGTAAGCATCAATTTAGTCAAATTGTGATGCTTCCACAAGGTGAATTTCGTAAACTATTAACGTCTGAAACAGAAAATAAAGAAGAAATTTTACGCCGTATTTTTAAAACGGATCGATATAAATTAATGCGAGAGTTATTAGATCAAAAGCGTAAAGAATGGAAAGATGTGCTGCAAGAAAAGCAAAAAGAACGAGAATTGTATTTTCGCAACGTTTTTAAACTTCCGGTGCGGGACGGTGCGCTGCTTGAAATATTAGCAAATCAAGAACATGTGAATACACATCAAGTAGTAGAAGCGCTTCAACAAGAAATCACTTTTTATGAAAAACAAGAAAATCAATTAGAAAAACAAGAATCAATACAGCTAAAGCAATTAAAAGAAGCGGAAACAGGATATCATGAAGCGAAGGCTTTAAATGATAGGTTGCAAGATTTGCAAACAAAACAAAATCGTTACGACTCATTGCAACAGGAACGTTCTTCTATTGAAGGAAAAGAACGGCAATTTAAACAAGCCGAGCAAGCAAGCCGGTTATTGCCGTTTGAGCAGTGGTATGACGAAGCGGTTCAAAGTGTTAAGCAAGCCGAGCAATATATGAAACAAATCGCTGCAAAACAAGAACAACTTGTATTAGCCTATGAGCGTGCGGAGCAGCAGTACGAACAAGAAAAAAACAATGAAGAAGTTCGCGAAGAAGCGAAGCGAACTGTACAAAGGTTAGAAGAATTAAAAGAGGTTATTGCCACATTTGCGGATAAAAAAATAAAATTAGCTGCGTCAGAAAAACAAATGGAGCAGTTTAAGGTTGAGAAAAGTAAGTTAGAGAAGCAGCAAGAATTCAGCAGCGCACAAAAGCAGCAGCTTTCAAGTAAGTTAAAACAGATCGAACAAGCGCTTGAGCAATATATAGCAAAAGTAGAGCAGTTAAGTCGCATGCGTGAAGATGTAAAAGTATTAAAAGATGCATATCAAGTATGGCAAGAAGTACAAAAGTATGAGAGGGAAAGAAAAGGTACTTTAGAACATATGAATGCGGCTCAGCAAGCATATGAAACACTGGAGAAATCATGGTTAAGCGAACAAGCTGGTCAGTTAGCAATTCATTTACATGATGGCAAGCCATGTCCTGTTTGTGGTAGTACTTCTCACCCAAACAAAGCGACTGAACAAGAATTGTCTATTGATGAAGAACAGTTAAATATTCTTCGTGAACAAAAGGTACAAGCTGAAAAGCAGCACGTTCAAATAGAAGAAAAATGTAATTTTTATAAAGCTCAATATGAAGAATTATGTAAAGAAGTACAGGCTCGTGGGTACGCTGTATCAGAGTTAGCAGATGCATATCAAACGTTAATTCAACAAGGAAAACAGCTAGCTGCAGAAGTAAATGAATTAAAAGCAAGTGAAGAAGAGCGTAAACAATTATTACCGCAGCTTCAGAAGCTAGAAGAACAATTAGATATGATGCAAGCAACTAAACGTGATGTAGAAGAAAAATTGCATCGCTCTGAAATGGAATCGATTCAACTTCGAACATCGTATGAAAATGACAAAGAAAAGATTCCAGCAGAGATGCAAACATTAGAAGCGTGGCAACAAACGTATGAAGAAAAAGCTTCTTTACTTCGTCGTTTGCACGAAACATGGCAAAGAGCACAAGAGGAATTTCAGCGTTGCATGAGTGAAAAAATTCGTGTTGAAGAAGCGTATAAAGCAGCGCAGCAACAATATACAAAAGGAAATGAGAACAAAGAAGAAAAGTATGCACGTTTTATGACAGAACTTGAAGCAAGTGGTTTTGCGAGTCAGCAAGCATACACAGAGGCTAAATTGTCAGAAGCAGAGCGAACAGACTTACAACAGCGTATTCAATCGTATTACGGGGCGCTCGAAGTATTAACAAAACAAATTGAAGAATTAACAGAGCAATTACAAGGAAAAGAATGGACAGAGTTAACGCAACTAGAAGAACAGTTGAAGGAACTAGAAATTCAGCTTGATATTATAAAAGAACAACGTCAGCGTACAAAAAGTGCCAATGAATATATTTCTGATTTGCATGAGAATATTCGCCGCATTGATGAACAAATTCACGAAGAAGAAGCAGCATTCCAAGAACTTGTTGATTTATATGAGGTTATGAAAGGTGATAATGAAAGTCGCATTTCGTTTGAACGTTACATTTTAATAGAATATCTAGAGCAAATTGTTCAAGTAGCCAATGAACGACTTCGTAAACTATCGAATGGACAATTTTACTTAAAACGAAGTGAACGTGTGGAAAAGCGAAATCGTCAAAGCGGTTTAGGGTTAGATGTGTATGACGCTTACACAGGACAAACGCGTGATGTAAAAACATTGTCCGGCGGTGAGAAATTTAACGCATCTCTTTGCTTAGCGCTCGGTATGGCTGATATCATTCAATCATACGAAGGTGGTATTTCAATCGAAACGATGTTCATTGACGAAGGCTTCGGTTCATTAGATGAAGAATCGTTAACAAAAGCAGTCGATGCATTGATAGACTTACAAAAATCAGGCCGATTTATCGGTGTAATTTCGCACGTACAAGAATTGAAAAACGCTATGCCGGCAGTGCTGGAAGTAATGAAACAGAAAGATGGATGTAGTAAGACAAGGTTTGTTGTGAAATAGATAGAGTACTTGATTTTAATCAGCGGTCACAATTTTGGTCATGCATTTCGAATACGGCATCTAATTTCTCGGAGACGGTACGTGTTTCATTTTTTTAGGAATACTCGTTCCGTCTTTGGTTTTTAATCATATTAAATAGGTTTATATTTTTCAACTTTGGACTCTGTAAAATTGCAGGGTCTTTTTTATGTTCTTGATGGATTTGCTATTCACCAAGAACAAGGGAATCAAGCTGTACATACGAGAACCGTTCTATAAAAATCAGATATGAAAAAGGAATTTGGATGATTTTTCCGAATTTATTTATCTATGAAAGCAGCACTTTCACATTCAAATCAACTATAGGGTTATGGAATGACTAGTCAAAGAATTGAAAAAGGAAGTGTGAGTGACCGTTTGTGATGTGCAATAAATTTTATAGATAAGTATGACACTTTTTTACAGAAGGAACATATATTTACATTAGACCGACAGTCGGTCTAGATGAAAGGAGTTTCTTTATGAGGATTGTAAAGGAATATGAAGAACGTAGAAATGAAATTCTAGATACCGCAGAAAGGCTGTTCGTTTCTAAAGGATATATGAAAACCACCGTGAATGACATTCTACGAGAAATTGGTATTGCAAAAGGGACATTTTATCATTACTTCAAATCAAAGGAGGAAGTGATGGATGCTATTATTTTAAGAATTGTAAATACGGATGTCGCAGCAGCGAAAAAGATTGCTTCAAATCCAAATATCCCTGTAATTGATAAGTTGTTTCAAATTTTAATGGCTCAAATGCCGAAAGCGGGTGAGAATAAAGAAAAAATGATTGAACAATTCCATCAACCAAATAATGCAGAGATGCATCAAAAAAGTTTAGTGCAAGCTATTGTGCATTTAACACCTGTTTTAACAGAGGTAATTGAACAGGGGATCAAGGAAAGGGTTTTTGTGACTGTGTATCCCAGAGAAACAATAGAATTTTTAATTGCGTCTGCACAAGTCATATTTGATGAAGGATTGTTTCAATGGCAGCCTCATGAAGCGATGCAAAGGGCCAAGGCGTTCATCAACATGATGGAGACCACTCTCGGAGCTGAAAAAGGTACCTTTGATTACATGCTAGCTATTTTGCTGGGACAGTCATAGCAAAATTGTTTTATAAATTCGTTAGACCGACAGTTGGTCTAGCGTTCTACTGAAAGGTGTGTATACGATGGAAAGCAGTGCGAGCATAAAGTCTTCTGCTAAAGATTTTAATCTTATGGTAATCGGGCAAATTGTATCGCTCTTAGGTTCCACCCTTTTACGCTTTGCTTTATCACTTTATGTCTTGGATATAACAGGTCGTGCAGATATTTATGCTACTTTATATGCTATATCCAGTGTGCCTCTTTTGCTATCTCCTCTTGGTGGTGCTATCGCTGATCGGTTTAATCGACGCAATTTAATGGTCATCTATGATATGTTAAGTAGTATTATTATTTTCGGTTTTCTTTTGTTACTGTCCATCGACAATACTTCTGTGATATTGATTGGTATTGTCATGATTTTGTTAGCAATTATTAGTGCAATGTATTCTCCTGTTGTTATGGCGAGTATTCCGCTACTCGTTGCGGAAAAAAGATTAGAACAGGCCAATGGAATTGTAAATGGTGTTCAAGCATTGTCAAGTGTGGCAGCTCCTGTTTTAGGAGGGGTACTATATAGTATGGTAGGGTTAAAAACTCTTGTTTTCATGAGCTGTATCGCTTTCTTTTTATCAGCAATATTAGAAATGTTTATTAAAATCCCATTTACGAAAAGAAATAAAGACACACATATTGTACCAACAATTATAAAAGACATGAAAGTTGGATTTACTTTTGCTATTAGAGCGCCTTATATATTGAAATCTATGATTCTGGCAGCAATTCTTAACTTAATTCTTACACCACTTTTTGTTGTAGGTGGTCCCATCATTTTGCGGGTAACGATGCAAAGCAGCGATACATTGTATGGTATCGGGATGGGACTTATAGAGTTTGCTACAATTTTAGGGGCTTTATCTATTGGTTTCTTTGCAAAAAAGATGAAAATGAACACAATATACCAGTGGTTACTTATTATTGCTTTATTGATTATACCGATGGCTGTCTCCGTTATGCCCCTTGTTCTTAGATTTGGATACTACTCGTCATTTATTCTCTTTATCTTGTGTGCAATTCTTATTGCAATAGTAATGACCATTATTTCTATCTTTGTCATTACAGTTGTGCAAAAGAAAACACCTGATGAAAATTTAGGAAAAGTTATGGCAATTATTACAGCGATTGCGCAATGTATGGCACCTATAGGGCAGGTCATATATGGATTTATTTTTGAAACCTTCAGTATAAAAGTTTACTTACCTATATTGTTTGTAAGTTTCATAATGATAGTAATAGCGATTGTAACAAGGAGAATATTAAGAAAAGAAGGATAGGATTAGGTAATGATAGATGTAAGAAAGATAACTTTCATAAACGTAACTAACCTCTAATTGCTTTACTTTGTTGAAAGTATCATCAAGTAGTTCAAATAAAAAGAAAAGGGACCTGCGTCCGAAGCAGGTCCCTTCGTTAGATAATGAAACTCGTTAGGAGTTTACCTATTATGTTAGCAGTTGATAATAGTGCAGTCTATAGGTCATAGGCTGAGAAAGTTTATTTTGTAGGATGGCTGAGATTTATTTCAAGATTAGAAGGATGGGGACCTTTTGTTTTAGAATTTAAATTTTTCGGATTAATATGATAATATTTTATGATAAGGTGTATGTATAAAGATAAAATAAAAAGGATGGTAAAAATGCAAAAAAGACCAGAAGCAAATGAATATAACCCATATTATGCAACATACATAAACTTATTGCCAGATGGAGATATCATACATATTCTAGAGCAGCAAATGAAGGAAACAATTCTTTTACTGACAGGTATTTCTGATGATGAAGGATATTTTCGATACGCTCCTAATAAATGGAGTATAAAAGAAGTAATCGGTCATATTGCGGATACTGAACGTATTATGGGTTATCGACTGCTTTCTATAGCGAGAGGCGAGACAGCGGAACTTCCTGGATATAACGATGATATGTATGTTCTTAGAGCTGCATTTGATAAGCAATCTATGCAAGATCTTCTTGAGAATTTAACAGTTGTTCGTCAATCTACTGTGCATTTGCTTAAAAGTTTAGATAAAGAAGCTTGGTTACAAAGGGGAATTGCGAACAATTCTGAAGTCACGGTTCGTGCATTAGCAAACATAATTGCTGGTCATGAGCTTCATCATCGTCAAATTATAAAAGAACGTTATTTGAGTTCGGATGCTTATCCATCCAGCTGAAATATGAAATTGTAAATGAAAATGAAAATAAAAAAAGAGATTGATTCGTAAACAATTCTGAATTAGTCTCTTTTTTGTTTTACTGCGTATCAGTGGAATTATAAAAGTTTTTATGTCAAAATAAAATTCTCATTACATACTAATTGTTAATTCATTATAGTATGTAAATATTCGTAAATGAACGGTTATAATGAAACATATAGAAGAGGGGGATACTTTGAAAACGAGAAATTTATTTAATATTTTTATTTTATTTACTCTATATACGTTGTTAATGATTTACATTGGATGGAATGGCTGGGTTTGGATTCATACAACTTTTGGTGTTCAATCTTGGGGATATTATGCGATTATAGTTGGATTATTTTCATACGCGTATATTTTAGATCGATTGATTAAATTTGATTCACCTCTTAGAACAATTGGTTCTTATTGGTTTGCAGTCATACAATATGCAGTCATACTATTACCAATGGCGGATGTAACAGTGTTCATTTTAGAGTGGTTCTCTATTCCGAAAGAACAATCTATTTTTTGGACTGGAATAATCGTTCTTCTTATTTTTGTTCTTATTTTTGCCTATGGAACATTTAATGCGTATAGTCCAATCGTTCGAAAATACGAGATTCACGTACCTAAAAAAGCTAATAATCGTAAGACACTTCGAATTGCGATGGCTTCAGATATGCACTTCGGTAAGCTGTCTGGCTTGTCGCACCTTCAAAGATTGGTTCATCATGTAAATGATATGAAACCGGATATCATACTTTTGCCGGGAGATATTATTGACGATCATCCAGAATATTTTATAAAAAAGAATATGGGACAAGTGATGAAACAAATGCATGCTCCGCTTGGTATCTATGGGGTGCTAGGAAATCATGAATATTACGGTGGGGCTATTCCGGAGTTTTTGCAGGAAATGGATAAGATTGATGTAAAGATATTATTAGATGAAGTTGTAAAAATTGAAGATTGTTTTTATATTGTAGGAAGAAGAGATAAGACGGATCGAAATCGTAAAAGTTTTGAGGAGTTAATGAGTGCTGTAGATAAGAGTTTTCCAATCGTTGCAATGGATCATCAGCCATTTGAATTAAAGCAAGCTGAAGCATCAGGTGTTGATTTATTATTGTCTGGACATACTCATAGAGGACAAATGGCACCGAATCATATCATTACAAGAAGAATGTACGAATTAGATTGGGGATATGTACAGAAAGATTTATTTCATGCGATTGTTTCCTCGGGATTTGGATTTTGGGGACCGGCTTTAAGACTTGGGAGTCGATCAGAGATTATTCAAATAGAACTTACATTTGATTAAGCGGAATAAACAAGGGGATTTTGACCCTTGTTTTTTTATATAATGTATTGTTATTGTGGTTTTATTTTTCTTATAATTTTGATTTTTTCATCTAATTTATTTAAAATAAAAATATAAGATTTTAGTGATGTAAATGAAGAGAGAGCTGTATGAAAGTTTTGGAGAAAATAAGGGGGATACGAGTATGTTAATTAAGTCTATTAATTGTAAAGTTGATGAAGAAAAAAAGGAACGATTTTCAACTGCTCAAGAGCAGTGGGGCGAGTTGAAAGAATTAGAGGGCTTTCATGGACAAATCGGGGGATGGAATGAATCGGAAGCGTATATTGTAGGATGCTGGGAAAATATGCGAGCGTATCAAAGGTTTATGAATGAAACACATGATAATATTTTTTATGATAGCAATCAAAAAGATACATATACATTATGTGAAACAGAACTGTATCAATCTTTATTTGATATAACGGATACTTCATTTGTAGAAGCACTAGCGCATAGTTCCTTCTTACGAGTAGCAATATGTGATGTGAAGCAAGGTCATGAAAAGCAATTTTTACATATGCAAGAAACTGTTTGGAATCCAGGTATAGTAAGAGCAGAAGGAATGATGGGAGGAGTTGTTGGAAGATCCCTTTCTTCGAACCGTTATATTGCTCTGTCTTTATGGAAAGATGCAGCAGCTCACCAACATTATGTGAAAGAAATATTCCCTCAATTACACCATATAGCAAACCCATCTGAACAATTGTTACATATAGAGGGGAAACAAATTACACTTGTCAATTCTTGGTCTGTATTACCTATTCACTGTGTATAAAATTCATTAATTTATCCCGCTATTCGTGGGGGATTACTGATTGGTTCAACTTCCATCACTGGCCAGTGATGGAAGTTGAACTTTATACAAAGGAGGGGTATGTATGCCATATCCGAAACATATTGTAACGGCTGCAACGGTCGTGTTAAATGATAAAAAAGAAATTTTACTTTTAAAAAGTCCAAAGCGAGGCTGGGAAATCCCTGGTGGTCAAGTGGAAGAAGGAGAAGCAATTCCAATAGGTGCTATTAGAGAAGCGAAAGAAGAGACTGGAATCGACATTGAGATTATAAAATATTGCGGAGTATATCAAAATGTTTCACAATGTATTTGTAACCATTTGTTCTTAGGAAAGCCAGTCGGGGGACAATTTTCAACAAGTAGTGAAAGCTTAGATGTAGGGTATTTTCCTATTGAAGAAGCATTACAAATGGTAACATGGACAAATTTCAAAGAGCGTATTTTACATTGTTTAGATGAAAAGAAACAACCATTTTTGGTGACTTTTTAATGAGATAACAGGATAGATATCGATATTTTTATATAAAACAGCGGTTATTGAAAAATAAACCGCTGTTTTATATTTGTATTTTTACAGAGGAGGTAAATCAATTTTTCCTTCTTCAAATAATTCTTTCAGCATGTGCTTTGTATAGCCAGCTGCCTGTGCGAATGTAATTTTTGCCGGCATAGGGGCTTCATTGACATCAACGATAACGTCAATAATACATGGTTTATTTTGCTTTACAGCTTTTTCAAAAGCGGGCATTAATTCCTCAAGTTTTTCCACCCGGTAACCGATTCCACCACATGCTTCAGCATATTTCGCGAAGTTTGGATTTGTAAGTTCTGTACCAAACTCAATATTTCCCATTACTTCTTGTTCAAATTTAATCATAGCGATTTTATGGTTGTTTAATACGACTACAATGATTGGAAGGTTGTATTTCACAGCTGTTACAAAATCGTTCATCGTCATACCAAATCCACCATCTCCGCAAATTGCGAAAACTTGTTTATTTGGATACGCAATCTGCCCAGCAATTGCGCCGGGAAGACCACAGCCAAGTGTTGCTAACCAGCTCGACAAAATAAAGCGCTGATTTGTCATACGGAAATGGCGCGCTGTCCAAACTGTTACATTGCCTACATCTACTGATAAAATAGCATCATCGTGTGCAACTTGTTGCACAGCATACATTACTCTTTGTGGTTTAATTGGAATAGAAGTGTCGTTTTCTTGATTGTGCAGTTTTTCTTCCCATTTCTTCATCAGTTCTTGATGATGTTCTAAGAAAGAGCGATCAGTATGTTTTTCAATATTTTGTGTGAGCCATTTTAAGGTTTTATCAGCATTACCAGCAAGACCAATATCAGTTGGATAACGCTTTCCAATTTGTGCTGGATCTGTGTCGATATGAATTGTTTTTGCTTTGTCTGGTAAAAATCCTGTGAATGGGTAAGAAGTGCCGACCATAATGAGTGTATCAGCATTTTTCATCGCTTCATATGAAGGTTTCGTTCCAATTAAACCTAAACCACCAATACAAAGCGGATGCTCATCTGGAATAATTCCCTTAGCTGGAAGTGTTAACACAATAGGAGCTCCAATATGTTCCGCAAAAGCAAGCAAAGATTCCCTTGCATCTTTTGCGCCTTTTCCTGCTAGAATAACGGGCTTTTCTGCTTTATTCAATGCAGACGTTGCTTTTTCTAAATCATGTTTTTGCGGAAATAATTCTGGCATCGTAAAAGAAGAGGTAGTAATCCGTGCTTTTGCATCTACCTCAAATTTTTGAATGTCATCCGGAATTGTAAGAACTGACACGCCTTTTTTTGTATAAGCCATGCGAATTGCTTGATTTACAACAGCAGGCAATTGTTCAGCTGACATAATTCGCTGGTTATAAACTGCGACATCATCAAACATTCTTTCTAAATTTACTTCTTGGAAAAAACCAGTTCCAATTAAATCAGACTCAATTTGACCGGTAATAGCGAGGACAGGTGCTTGATCTAATTTGGCATCATACAATCCATTTAGTAAATGAATTGCACCTGGTCCTGCGATTGCCATACATACGCCGAGTTTTCCAGTTAATTTTGCATAAGAAGCAGCTGCTAAAGCACCGGCTTCTTCGTGACGGACTTGAATGAATTTAATTTTATCTTGTGCTTTACGAAGGGGTTCGATAATAGAATTAATAGAATCACCCGGCATGCCATATACGTGATCAACACCCCATTCGATTAGTAAATCGACTAGTTCTTCACCGGCTGTTTTTCGAAACAATATGCTCACTCCTTTATTCTTAAGTTAAATTTATCCCGCATTAACGGGCAGTAAGACCCCTACCTGAAGATTCAGAGAAAGCGAAGAAGATAGGTGGAGGATAACTGCTGGCATGCGCCCGATTGGTTCAACTAACCATCAGTGGGATGAAGAACCCCTACTGATGGAAGTTTCACTTTATTTTTTGATAAAATAGGTAAAATATACAAATGAATAGAAGGTATGGAGAAGCAAGCTTATTCAAGTACAATAATCCGCATTGATACGATATAGAAGGGGAATAGAAGTACTGTGTAGGAAAAAGACTCACATAAAGGTAAGGGCAACAAAAAAGCAAAGTAGTTTATTTACTGCTTTGCTTTTTGTTGTAATGAAGTATAAGGGGAAATAGAAAATACTCGATGATTCATATAGTTAGAAATGTTATGTATTTATGCTGGTGATAATAAGGGAGGAAGAGAGCTCAATAGTTGTTAGCAATTATGTATGCTTGGAAATCATTTGAATCATCATTAGGGGAGATGGAAGAAAAAGCCTTGCAGAGAACATCCTGCAAGGGCAACCAATGGTTTATCCCAATCGAGGCAATAAACGTTCTCCGCTTTTCATTTCACTTCCACATAAAGGACATTTCGGATGTTCTTCAAATGCGAAATTCTTTCGCATCCATCCTAAGCACTCTTCTGACTCACATTCCCAAACTGGGATTTCTTCTGGTGCTACTTCTGCAACGTCATTCTTTTTGTTACGATACATGAGATCACTCCTTTTATGTGAAATATTTGTTTATATAAGTAAAAAGGTTGTTAACCGTTCGTGTTAACAACCTTTTTATTGTCTAAATTATAGCTTTACAACGTTTTTAGCTTGAGGTCCGCGGTTACCTTCTTCAACTTCGAAGCTAACTTCTTGACCTTCGTCAAGAGTTTTGAAGCCATCGCCAGTGATAGCTGAGAAGTGAACGAATACGTCGTTTCCGTCTGCAACTTCGATGAATCCGAAACCTTTTTCGCTGTTAAACCATTTTACTTTACCTGTTAATGTCATGGTAAATGCCTCCTAAAAATAAAAAAATAAATGTAATATGATCCGTCTTATTTCTAAGAAAATAAAAATTCACATATTATCAAAAACCCATAAGGAACGCATATCATCCCTATTGATGCTTGATAATATGTGAAGTGGATTTGCTTGCATATTGTATTCTACGGTTTCATTTTACAACGAAATGAGAAATATTGCAAGTGATGGTAACATTTTTAGCTGTCTTAACAAATGGCCTCCCCATGCAGGATTAACTTGCTAGGGGAGGTGGATGCATTATAAGGAAGCTACGATATAGAATCGATGTGCTTTTACTTCAATATACCCATTTTGTTGAATGGAGTTATGGATCCAAAGTAAGCGATCTTCATATTTGGACACTGAAAAATCAGGGATCTGCCATGGAACTGCTTTTAAATAATACACAATGCTTCCGATGTCGTAAAAGCGTTGATACGGGAATGCTTCTTATTGCTTAAGAATTTGAAAATCAGCTTGTTTTAGTTGTGAAGAGGCGTACTGCATGTTCCAATAACTATATTCACTTTCGGTATTTGCATGAAGCAGGTGATTTAGTTCTAAATTATCTAATCCGCCCACCTGTTGTGTGATAAAAACGCCGTTTGGCTTTAAAATTCTTTTTATTTCTGTCTCAGAATATGATTCATGTTTATTAATAATTAAATCAAATTGGTTATCTGCGAAAGGTAAACATGTATCATCTTCGACAGGATAAACAGAGACATCTAAAGGCTCTAATTTTGCTTTTGCTAAAGTTATATTTGGTGGGTAGCCTTCTGTTGCTGCAGTTCTAGCCGGAAGAGGGGTTAACAAAGATAAAAACTCACCGCCACCAGTCCCCATATCTAGCATGTTATCTACTTTTGGTATATAGTGTAATACATTTGCTGCATAACTCCACGGCAGAGGCTCTGCACTTAGTCTTCCAGTATCTGCTAAAAACGAGAAGTTCCATCCATGAAAAGGTTTATCGGCCTGTTTAATGAAATTGTAAAAAGTGTCCTTCATTGTAATTCCTCCTAAGTTATATATTAATAGCTGTAATATATAAGAGGAGGTCCACGACATGAAATGAAGTTACTAAATGTCTGTTACATAGTGATACATATATGTACATTTCCTTTCTAATAGAATATCAATGAAATATCTTAAGGGTTATTGTAAAATTTTAACAGAGATTAGTGAATATGAAAATCAGAAAAATTTGTTTTTTTGTTTTTTTTATTAATTAAGAAGAATAGTATGAAGGGACTGTATTAAATATAGAAGTAAGAATTTGTTGGAAATGATACTTGAGGATTAGAAAAATTTAATTAGAAAACAACATTCAACCTAAAACACTTTTTAAAATTATGAGAAAATAAAAACCTATAAATTAAATATAAATATATAGTAATATCCTTTTATTCCACTTTTTATATGATAATTATATTTTTGTGAACATAAACTTTTTTAAAAAATTTATGATAATATAATGTAAGATAAAATTTAATCTTTATGTCACTTCTTACGTTTTATGTTAAATAAGGGGAATATAAGTAGTGATTTGTAAGTGGAGGAACAACATGGATAATCTTACAATTTGTGTTAATTATGCATTTGAAAATGAACGAAGAGAGCAATTATATGGGTTGTTCGAACGAGTATTTCACATTCCAGTACATACATTACAAGATTTTTATAAAAAGGGGTTTTGGGATGAAACATACTCTCCGTTTACTTTATTTGAAGAAGATAAAGCAATTGCAAATGTATCTATGTTTTCAATGCCAATGATGGTTGGGGGAGAGCGTATAAAAGCAGCTGGTATTCAGTCTGTCATGACACATCCTGATTATCGTAATAAAGGATTGATGAAGCAATTGTTTTGTGAAGCATTGAAAAGCATCGATGAAGAGTATACATATTCATTCTTATTTACAGAAACACCAGAACTGTATACATTATTTGGTTTTCGAATAGTGAAAGAATATATATCAACTATGCAGTATGAAAAGAATGAACTACAGTTATCGGCAATTCGAAAATTAGATTTTTTTGATGGAGAAGATTTGCAGCTTATAAAAGATGTATTTGAAAACAAAGAATATCTTTCGCGAGCTTTTGCACCGCTGCACTATCAATCTTCTTTTTATTTACATATGTATGATGAAAAGTGGAACGATAAACTTTACTTTTCGGAAGAAATCAAAGCTATACTTATATACGAAGTTGTAGATGGTGTGTTGAAGTTATACGGAGTAATAAGTGAATTTATGCCTGTTTTAGATGAATTATGTGCGGTAATTCCGGAAGCATTTCATACGATAGATTTTTATTTTTCTCCTGATCAATTAGGAGTCGAAGATTTCAAGTTAAAATTATATGAATCAAATAAGTATTTTATGGTAAGAGGCGAACTTCCTATTGAAATTAACGAGTGTAAGTTTCCAATCTTAGCAGAATTTTAATTTTTTTATTTGGAATAGTTGGAATATAACGACTTTGCTACTGCGTTTACAATGATAATACATATATAATGATTCAAAGTATAGTAGGTGGAAATGATGCCGATTCTATGTTTAGAAGGTGCTAGTGCCGTCGGAAAAACAACGATTGGTAAGGAGTTGGAAAAACGATACGGTGCATACATTGTTCCTGAAGTAAACTTACTTTTTAAACGTCCTGCTGATGAACAGAAGAATTGGTATTTGGATCGGCAAGTTGAGCGCTGGAAAATTGCATTAGAGCAGTCAAGGAATAATGAACTTGTTGTGTTAGATGGAGATATATATCAGCCATTTAGCTATAACTGGTGTTTTCACTTTCAAGTCTTTGGACAAACACTATCTTCATTAGAAACATTTTATTGTGAAAAGATGTTTCATAAGGAGATTGGGTTACCAGATTGTTATTTTTATTTATATATAAATAATGATACTTTACGTCAGAGAAAAGAGCATGATGTAACACGTAGACGTGGGAATTTTGAGAAACATATACATATTACAGAACCGCATAAAAAATACTACACTGCTCTTAATAAGATAAAAGCAAATTATTGTACAATGATAGAAGCGAACCTTGTACAAGAAACGGTAGAAGAAATCATGGATACAGTATTCTCTGCTAATTTTAATTTGTATGATCGATATAATGTAAAGCTTTTGAACGAAATGATATATTGGTTACAGGAAAATAAAGCGTAAAGTACTATATCGATAGAACAGTACTTTATGGAAATAAGTAAAAAACACTCATCGAATTATAATTGATGAGTGTTTTTTGTTGTAACGAATTTTTCTTCTATCCAATTTACAAGGTTTCTAACTCGGCTTTTGTAATTCTATATTCAACTGCTGTTAAATCGAAACTTTAGGTTAATCTCAAAATTTCAGTTGTTTTTCAGGTTTGTTTTTGTAAACTATCATCCCTTCAAAAATAGGTGCTTTATATTATACGTTTTCATGATCGTCCTCTTCTTTGAAACGAGTTGTTATAGTTGGCCACCAATGAAAACCATCTTTTTCTAATAAAGCATCAGATTCCTTAGGACCCATGGATCCAGATTCATAGTTAGGGAAGTCTTCAGCTTTTTTATTTTCCCAAACATTTGAGATAACATCAACAAATTTCCAAGAAAGAGCCACTTCCTCCCAATGCGCAAAATTGGTTGAGTCACCGCGCATACAATCATATAGGAGAACTTCATATGCCTCAGGTGTGTTCATTTTATCTGCACAGTTATTGCAATAGCTTAATCTAATTGGTGTTGATATAACACTGCTATTTGTTTGTTGGGCATTTAAATGCAGTGTAATTCCTTCATCGGGTTGGATATGAATAATTAATAAGTTAGGGTGAGTCTTTTTTTCTTTATTAAAATATAGGTTCATTGGTAAGTTCTTAAATTGTATGACAATTTCAGTCGACTTCTCTTGCATACGTTTACCTGTTCGAATATAAATAGGAATTCCTGACCATCTAAAGTTTTCAATCATTAGCTTAGCAGAGACAAATGTTTCTGTATTTGATGCTGGATCTACTGCATTTTCTTCTCTGTAACTAATCACATTTTCTTCATTTACGATGCCTGGTCCGTACTGTCCGCGAACAAAATATTGTTCGACCTCGTCTTCAGAAAGAGGTTTTAAAGCACGAAAAATTTTTATTTTCTCGCTTCGAATCTCATCTGCTGTTAATTTAATGGGCGGCTCCATTGCAAGAAGTGCAACCATTTGCAGCATATGATTTTGTACCATATCACGGAGAGCACCCGAGGACTCGTAATAACGTCCGCGATCCTCAACTCCTAATGTTTCACTTGAAGTAATTTGAACGTTAGCAATGTATTGATTGTTCCAAAGTGGTTCGAAAATAGCATTAGCAAAGCGAATGACTTTAATATTTTGAACCATTTCTTTTCCTAAATAATGGTCAATTCGATAAATTTGTTCTTCTGTAAACGCTTGGCGAAGCTGATTGTTTAGTTCTTCGGCTGATTCGTAGTCATGGCCAAACGGCTTTTCAATAACTAAACGAATCCATCCTTCCGTAGAAGTTAATCCTTCTGATTTTAAATTTGTAGCAATTGTACCGAAAAAATCAGGTGCCATTGCTAAATAAAAAATGCGGTTTCCACTCGTATTATAATTTTCATCAAGAGTGCTTAACAAACTTTTAAGCTCTTGATAAGAAGATATGTTTGTTACATCAAAAGGATGGTAATAGAAATGGGAAGCAAATGTATCCTGACTTCCATCATCATCTGGAAAGTGGTTAACAGATTGTCTGACATTTTCACGAAATGTTTCATTAGACCAAGGTCTTCTTGCAACACCAACAACAGCGAAATCTTCAGAAATATCCCCGTTACGATACAATCTATAAATAGAAGGAAACAATTTACGCTTTGCTAAATCACCTGTTGCGCCAAAAATAACAATAATAGCTTTAGGAGTTTTCATCATGTAATGGGCCTCACTTTATACTAAATAAATTTATACTTAGTATGCGGTTTATTTGGTAATACATGTAAGATGCAGGGTAAATAATTTACTGTAGCTTACTGAGTGATGAGATGCACATTTATATTAGAAGGAGAACTTTAAGAAGTAGAGAAATATAGTATTAAATTAAAGATGGAGGAATAAGATGAAAGTGCAATTGGGAGCAGTGACGAGAGATAATTGGCAAGAGGCTCTAAAATTAAAA
The DNA here is from genome assembly GCF_037104695.1 of Bacillus yunxiaonensis. NCBI lineage: Bacteria > Bacillati > Bacillota > Bacilli > Caryophanales > Bacillaceae > Bacillus > Bacillus yunxiaonensis. The sequence continues at coordinate 288,819 of NZ_JBAWSV010000001.1, forward strand.
GTAAAAGATGTTCAAAATCATTTTGTTCCTACTGTAGCAGTATCACTGGCTAAGGTGTATATTAAACCAGATGGTGATAATGTGAATTATCTGCCCTTTGCAATTTATGAAGAAGAGCGGGGAATGATTGGTTTTGTGATGCATGCTTATGTAGAGAATACTAATGATATGTATTGGATCAATGGTTTTATCATTGATGAAAAGCATCAAGGTAAAGGATACGGTCGAGCTGCGCTACGAGAGATGGTAAATTGGATTATAAAGCAATATACGCAGTGTAAAGAAATTCGCTTAACCGTTCATAAAGAAAACTATGCTGCTCGTCAATTATATAAAAGTTTTGGTTTTGTTGAAGCAGGGGAATTTGATCAAGAAGAAGATTTATTGCGCTTTATAATTAGCAAGGAAGAATAGACGATAGGTAGATATCAGGGTATATTAGTTAGAGCTAATATACCCTTTATGATTTTACGAGATTTTTCGATTTACATTAGTATGTAAATTTTAAAAAAGTACTTTTGTTGACGAATATATTGATACCTGTAAATGATAGCATCCGTAAGGGTTTTTGTTAAAACACAGTAATTTTAATTCATAATTTTATACCTATGCGTACGGAAAAAATACTATAATAACTGAATAAATAAATGTTTTTGGGAGGAACTATTTTTGAAAGAATTGATATATTTAGATAAGGACTTTATATATTCTTTTATTACACAAATAAATAATGAATTAACAGGTACTAAAAGTACAGAGGTTCAAGAGCAAAGAATGGAGGCAAAAGAAAATACGCTACGGCAGCAATATAGTGCTCTGAATCAATTTGAACATTACCTTCTTAAAAATTCTTCTTTAGTTAATTTTAATGAAAAGAAGGACAGCGAAGAAGTGACTCTAGGTTCTTATATTAAGTTCACTTCAAGTTTTCAACCAATAAATTTTGATGTTGTTCAAAAAATGATAAATGATAAATTTATTAAGTTTCTTTTTAATAAACTAGAAGAAGCAAAAAATGTAGAAGTACAAAATATCCTTGAACAAACATTAACACTCGAGCAAAGGACTGTTTTTTTGAATGAACTAGAAAAAACTTACGACAATATGGTGGGTGTTCAAAAGAATAAGATTCATTCAATTAAAGATATGTTGGTATACATTAAAGAGGCCATACCATTTAGCTCGTTTATAAAGATGAATAATTGTTTAATACCAGTTAAGGACAGTTATTTAAGAGAAAGCATAGAAGAACTGGCTTTTAAATACGGATCAGGAGACACATCAGTCGAAATTACCCTTATTGGAAAAATAACAAAAAAAATTAATAAGAAAGAAATAAATGCCCTTGACTATTCGAATTTGGTAGATAAGCAGCCAAACGAAATTTTAAATAAATTTTTAGGATTTCCTACAAATTTGCTAGGGGGATTTGGATTGGTAACAGCAAATAATTATATCATTTCACCGGTTGCTATGTATTTCGAATAAGGCTGCATTGTTGATTTTTTCTCCCGCACTAAAGGGTAGTAAGAGCGTGATTGGTTGAACTAACCCTCAGTGGAAGATGAAGAAAAAATTACTGAGGGAAGTTTCACTTTACCCCGCATTAACGGGCAGTAAGACCCCCACCTCAAGATTCAGAGAAAAGCGAGGAAGATAGGTGGGGGATAACTGCCCATAAAAGCCTGATTGGTTCAACTAACCGTCAGTGTGGGATGAAGAAAACCCCCACTGGCGGAAGTTTCACTTTATCTAATGCTTTTGCTTCTGTAATGTTAAGTCTTTTTTGGTGTGTTTTACAATTTTTAGTAACTGGAAATAAAAAATACTTTTTAGGCCTATAAACAAAATTACATTTGGTTGTTATCTAATTTTTTTACGATTCTGTCGTACTGTAAACGGAAGAGGTGAATGAGTAAAGGAAGGTCATCTTCGCTTTTCATGTAATAACTAACCCATCCAGAATCAGGAAAAATATGATGAGGATGAGCTAATCCTTGCTTTAAAATCTCATCTCTTATTGATTTTGGAAATGGCAAATCAGCTAATGTGTCTCCGTGAACATGACCTAATTCTTTATTTTTATAATTAAATTCAACCCCACCGTATCGATGCGGCTTCTCTGTTACACCGTTCCAACTAAGAAGCTCTTTTTTAATCATTTCGCTAAGTGACATAATAGTTCACTCCTTATAAATCGTAGGTTTTAATAGTATAATATGCTTTTTCTTTGCTGTTTATATCGTTCAAAAGTACGAATCTATATACGAAAATGGTTTCATATACGTAGTTTAGAAAATCGATTTAAATTTGGATTCTGATAGTATCTTTGAACATTCTTGGAATGGACATGGTATAATTTGGGTGGTGGATACAGCATGAAAAAGCTAGGAGGGAGAACATGGGAAGAGAAGTACACTTTGATGATGAAGGTGTAGTTTTAAAGTTGAATGGAGTAACTGGTTTTTTTGCGTTGAAACTAGCCTTAAAAATGCCATTTCATACTATTAAAAGTGTATATGTTGATTATTTTGATGCACCGCGATGGATGCTTCGGATGCCTGGAACATCTGTTTCTTCTCTTAATATCTTTGAAGGAAGTTTTAAATATGCTGATGAATGGTACTTTCTTTCTTATGAAAATAGAGTACCTCTCGTAATGATTGAATTAGAGGGTCACGAAAAATATAAGTATGTTGTTTTTGAAATTGATGATCCTACTAAAATAGCATCGGATATTAGGAAACATATGAGAGATTAATGGGAATTATTTGTTTTGATATAAGCGTTGCATAAAAGGTGATACAATTTTGTAATTGTACCACCTTTTACATGTTATTGGCGCAATTTATTTTTTCCTTAACTTATTAGCGAGGATGTGGAAACAAGGACCTCATGTTTTTATGTAAGGAAACAGTTGCTTCGAAGTTTTAAATATGTAAAAAGTTTATTCTCCGTGTAATGCTCTGTGAATTGCCACCTGTGTTTTAGAAGTATTAGCAAAATTCAACCATTTTATTTCAAGCTGAATATTATGAGAATTAATAAGCATTTCGACAATATCTAAATGTGAAACAGTTGTCATAACTGACGTTTCAATGCCATTCATTTTTGCTGAAGACATATATATTGCCATTTCTATGTTTACCGCAAATGCAAAATCGATAATCGTTGCTCCTTCACAAATTCACCTTCATTTGTCTATTTTTTACTTAACGGAATAATAGTTCGCCTTTGTACAGGAAAAAGCCTTTCTAATGGTATATAATTGTAATTAGACCTACATATCATTTTCAGTATCATCCAGATGCAGCGTATATAAGGGGGATTATGCATGAGAATAGAAGTAGAAAAGTTACTGCAAAACCTTGAAGCATTCGGATTAGAACATGATTTCACAAAAGAAACGAGAGAAGAAAGATTGCGCAACGTGTCCAAAGAAATGGGGCAATTTTTATCTATTTTGGTGAAAATGTGCGAAGCAAAACACATATTAGAAATTGGAACATCGAATGGATTTTCTACTTTATGGCTTGCCAATGCTGCAGAGGAAACAAAGGGAACTGTTACAACAGTTGAACTCTCATCGAAACGAGTTGCACAAGCAATTGAAAACTTCCAGAAAGTAAACCTCACAAACTATATTCATATCCATAACCAAGAAGCTGGTGCATTTTTATCAGAACAGCTAGACAAGTCATATGATTTTATTTTTTTAGATGCAGAACGAACGCAATATATGTGGTGGTGGGAAGATCTAAAACGTATTTTAATCCCTAAAGGAACCATCGTCATTGACAATGCAACTTCGCATGCGGAAGAATTACAGAATTTTTTTGATTTAGTTGAAGAGGAGGGAAACTTTGAAACAGTGTTACTACCTTTTAAGATGGGTGCTTATGTAATGAGGAAAAATAGTTGAAAAGAGCATACAAGAAGAATTATTAGCTTGTAAACTTAAGAATCCGACTTAAGAATGGATGTTTCTCAGTCTTAAGTCTGAGGACAATCAAAAATACAGTAGGTATACTTATAATATAAAACGGGGAATGAATGCAATATAGACCGTTTAAAGATATGGTACCCTAACCATAATTATAAGTGTATGCATATAAAGGAGCGATTTTGTTGACGGAATTGCAAAAGAAGGAAACCTTATCAGTAGAAGACAATATAGAAGTAGTCGTTGATACAGTCATTAAAGATGATGAATTAGTTGAACTAAATAAAGAAGCAGATTTGTATGTACAAAAGTTAAATAGTGAGCATAATACAGACCTTTCAAAAGTATTGGCACAACTTGCTGATTTAGGAGATAAAGAACAACGTGATGCAGGACAAACATTAACGGCATTAAAACGTCCAGTAACGGCGATGATGAATGGGAAAAATGAAGATATTCCTAAAACATTGCTTGATTTACGTAAAGTTGTTTCAGAATTAGATCCAAATTCATTAAATGCAACTGGTATGAAACGAATTATGTACAAAGTATTTAAGAAAAATCCGATGGAAACGTATGTTCATAAATATCAATCCATTGATAAACAAATCGAAGAGATTATTAAGTCACTATTAGTTGGACGTGATAATTTACGAGAAGACAGCGTCGGCTTAGAAATGTTAAAAGAACAATCCGAGCAAAAGATTCATGCGCTTGATAAACAAGTATATTTAGGTAAGAAGCTTGCGGACATGTTGGAAATAGAGAAACAAAATCCAGAGCGGCAAAAAGATGTTCCGTTAATTAACGATGCGTTAGAAAAAATTCTTGTACGTACACGTAACATGCAGCAAGCAAAGAGTGTCTTACTGCAATCCATTGCCTCTGTTGATATTATTAAGAAAAATAATGAGAAATTAACAGAAGCAATTCGAAATGCAATCACAATGACACAAAATGTTGTAACCGTATCTGCGGCTATTCAACTGGCATTAACGAACCAAAGGAAAACAATTGACGCAGTGAATGCGACAAACGAAGCAATTGAATCTATGATATTAAGTAACTCACAAGCGTTAAAACAAAATACAGAAGAAACAACTAAGTTGTTAGAAAATCCAGCAATCGGCATGGAGAAACTTCGTGAATCATTCCAAAACGTCTTTGCAGCGATTGAAGCGTCTGAAAAATCAACAGAGCGAATTATCGAATCCAGTAAAATGTTTGTAAAAGAACTAGACTCGTTCAACGATGAAATGAAAAAGAAGCTCATTCAGCGTCCAACTAAATAAGTTGCAATAGAGGAGGTGAAATCGTGGATTTCTTTCAATTTGTTTTGATACTGATAGGTATTGTTCTTTTGCTAGGACTTACCGCAGTAATTTTATTTGCTTACTTTGGACGAAAGCTTTATATATCATGGACAAAACCGTATAAACGAGCGACAGAATCAATGGAGCGTTTATCACACAGCACAGTACCATTTTTACAAGAATTCACACAACATCCGTTGTTTTATCGCTGGATTCGTACGGAAGGAAGCAGTAGTCAAAAAGCATTTACAGTTCTTTTTTGCACAGCTAATCAGCGCACAAAGGAACAGGTTTTTTCAATGTTGCCGAAGGAAAAACAGAAAAAACTACATTACAATGTAAAAACAACAAAGCAAGTTACAAGTGAAGATATGGAAATGACAATGATGAAGGTAAAAGAATTCTTGAAACAGGAATCTCAGCAACCATCAAAGCCGAAAGATTTCTCGTTTTACAAACTATACTTTTATGATCGTTATCCTGATGCATTAAAAGGTATAGAAATGTACAAACGTTCAGTAAATCCGTCGTTGCAAAAAAGTATTGATGATGTGACAATTTCTGTTTTACATGCGATTCCGTATTATCAAGAAAATCGTATGTTTGAACAGCAACATAAACTTGAGACTTTTTTAATGAAAGACTTAGTAGATATGTTGTCACTCATTGCACAAATTCCAATAGCGCAGCGTTCTGAGAAAGAAGAAGAACTTGCTGTCTATCTAAAAGGATTTCAAAAAGAAATGGAAGCAGTAGAACGTAATATTCGTAACGCTGTCGATTATGATTTACAAGTGAAGATGCGTGCAGCGAAGGAGAAATTTAAGAATTAAACAAACGAGCGGTGATATATCACTGCTCGTTTGTTTAGTTTAGGAATAAAAATGATGAAAATTTCATGTACTGTAATGATATTAAATATAATTTTAATAATCTAAAAAAATTATAATAAACCACTTTTATGTATGATTGCAAATGAATAACAAACGTTGCTCATCAGGAAATTGTCTTTCCGAAATTTTTAATCTCTTCCTCTTGATCTTAATGAATTTTTTGTTTGGGATATGAATTCCAAAATATGATTCAACATAGCATCGCTGATCGTGTTAGTGTTGGACGGATATCAAATTGGTTCACATGACGTTGCGTATTGGATGTATCTCACATTAGAACTTATAACAGAAGATTATCGTGAAATATATAAGAATGAACTTACATAAGAAGAAATGAAACGATTAGACGACATTGCAGATGCTTTAAGGTATCTCATTTATATGAATTGTAATATAATCAATATAATTGAAAGGTGAGTTCGTACCGCAAAATAGATTAAAAGTAACAAGAGCTGAGAAAAAATATCCCTGTCTGAATTAGCTCAAATGATAGGGGTATCTAGACAAACAATTAGTTCTATTGAAACGGGGGAATTTTGTCCTGCGGCAAAATTATCATTAGTATTTGTATTGCATTAGATAAAAAAATATGAAGAATGATTATATTTTTGATGTATTTGTTTACTAGTAATCAAAATACAAGGCTAAGAAACTTCTTGGCTGGCAATTCTTACACAGTCATAAATGGAGGCAATAGTTATGCAGCAAATAAAAAAAATAGGACATTCATTTTGGTATATGACACCTGTTTCTGAAACAGATAGACCTATCTTAGGAATGGTAGTTGGAAAAGAAAAGACTTTGATGATAGATGCAGGTAATTCAGAAGCACATGCACATTTGTTTTTAGAAATGCTAAACGAACGGAACATCTCAAATCCTGATTTCGTTGCATTAACACACTGGCATTGGGATCATATTTTTGGATTACCTGTTTTAAAAAATGCTTTGTCTATCGCACATAGTGAAACAAAAAAAGAGATGAATACACTCGTTTCTTATGAATGGACAGATGAGGCCTTGGACACACGAGTAAAAGAAGGTACAGAAATTGAATTTTGTGCTAATTGTATAAAAAAAGAATTCAGTGAACAACCAAGAAATATTCAAATTGTCTTACCGTCATTAACGTTTCAGAAACAACTTGAATTAGACCTTGGTGATGTGACATGTGTGTTAAAGCATGTGGGAGGTGACCATTCACATGACTCCGTTGTCATTTATATTAAAGAAGAAAAGATATTGTTTTTAGGAGATTGTATCTATGCAGATATTTTTTCTTCGAAGTGGAACTATACAACGAAACGAACGTTTGAATTAATACAAGAATTAGAGAAATTTGATGCTGAGACCTATATTCTTTCACATGGGAAAGCAATTGATAGAAATGAATTTTTGCAAGAGATTCGTTTGCTAAAAACAGTAGGTACCTACACGGAAATATATAAAGGCGATGCAGGAAAAATAAAAACAGTGTATAAACAAAAACTTGATAGAGAATTAAACGAAGATGAGTTAGAAACAATAGAGTACTTTGTAAATGGTTATGAAATAGTTAACTTGTAACATCCTACTTTAATTCACAGCTACGTGTTTTGTAAGGACGAGGTTTGCATACATGGAAGGTAGGAGGTGGACACAAACATATATTTACTACTAGCAATCCTATCTTCGTGCATCGGTTTCTTTTGTTCAATCCAAGGTCAAATGTTTGCTTTGCCGTATCGTGGTTTAAAAACAGAGGAATTATTTTCTTTATTCTTTCAAACTGCGCCAAATGTCCAAACATCATTAGGTACTGTAATTGAACAACTGTCGTTTCTTGGAATTGACGGGGGAGCGTTACCAACCGATCATTTACTTCGAAACTTCATTCCGAAGAACGACATTAAATACAAAAGAGCCACTCTTTTAGAGAGAGGCTCTTTTGTATACATGCAAGAGAAATAGGGAGTGGCTGAGAAATCCACGCTGATGGCGAATGTATCATCTTAGTAAACGTCAAGTAACTCAAAAATATACAATAAAGATTGCTTTTAGAGTTGCTTGACATTTACTACAAATCTATTCATCCAACCATTCTTATCAGCCTATAGCAAAACATATATCTAAGTAGAATTTGCCGCTCGTACTACCAGGTTCGATAAGACGAATTGTAACTGCTTTGATATTTTGACTCGTTTTAGAAACCGAATTTCCAGTGGGAATTGTGAAAAGAATAGGGTTTCCTGTATTTTGTTCCATATTAACTTCAACAAGTAAGCTCTGTATATCGTTATAAACTGTGACAGTACCAGTAATGGATTTATGAACTTTCTTTTCCAAAGCTTCTAGAAAAGTAAAATGATCATTAAGTAAAAAGTTATCGCAAATGTCATTACATACAACTTTGCATTCTTCTTGCGGTTTTAGAGATAGAATTTTAGGATGATTTATCCCGCATTAACAGGAAGTAGAACCTCACTGATGGAAGTTTCACTTTATATTTCACAACAATTTGTTAATGACTATCCTCATTGTTATAAAATCACTCATTTCGAATTTTAAAACTATTTTAAAAATGAAAATAAATCACAGTTAATATTTGGTATAATTATATTGTAACTATAATTTATAAGAGGTGAAATTCATTTATGAAAAATGAAACTTTACATAGTATGGACGATGTAATTACTATGTTAGACTCTCTATTAAGATCATCTGAGCCGTTTTGGAATCATTTCTATTCTAATCGCGATAAAGAAGTACCTTTCTTTGCTAATGTACCGGATGAAAATTTAGTTTCTTATTTTGATAGAAACGTGATTCAGAAAGGAAAAGTGTTAGAATTAGGATGTGGTCCTGGTCGAAATGCTCTATATTTAGCAAAAGCAGGTTGTGAAGTAGATGCAGTTGATTTATCAGAAGAAGGGATTAAATGGGGAAAAGAAAGAGCGGCTGAGCAAGGCGTATCAGTTCATTTTATTTGTAAGTCTATCTTTGATTTGCAGGTTGAGAATCAATATGATTTTGTATATGATTCGGGCTGTTTACATCATATCCCGCCTCATCGAAGAATACATTATGTTGAGTTAGTCAAGCGAGCATTAAAACCAAACGGTTATTTCGGTTTAACATGCTTTGCTGCAGGAGAATTAGATGAAAAAAATGGCTCGGAAATATCAGATTGGGATGTATATCGAGGCTGGAGTTTACAGGGAGGAATTGCGTATTCAGCAGAAAAACTACGTGATGTTTTTCAAGAATTTGAAGTAATTGAACTGCGTAAAATGAAAGAATTTAAGCAACCGAATGAAGTGTTTGGAGAATTATTTCTTTGGACGGCTCTTTTCAGAAAGAAAGTGTAATTACGATGGAGAGAACCATTGTAATTTTCTTGGGTAATAATGATTTAGAAGAAATTGAAGCGATAAGAAGAAAACATGATCCTTTATGTGGCCTAATTTCACCTCATATTACGCTAGTATTTCCTTTTGTGAGCGAAGTGCCAAACGAGTGTCTAAAAAAACATATAGAAACAATCATAAGGAGCATGAACACTTTTCATATTACGTTAAATCCAGGTGTAACTAATGCGGATGAGTACTTATTTTTACTTATAGAAGAAGGAAAAGAAAATATAATTGAGCTACATAATAAGTTATATACAGATTTTCTTCAACCGTTTCTTCGCAGAGAAATTCCCTATATTCCTCATGTTACAGTAGGAAAAAAAGGTGATAAAGAAGAAGCTTTTCACGTTATAAAAAATCTTCATCCACTTCGAGATACTATGCGATTCACTATTGATAAAATTACAGTGGAAAGAATAGGTGAAAACGAGGAATCTATTATAGAGTTTGAAGTACAACTTACAACAAAATAAGAAAATTGTTTTTCGAAATGAGAATCTTCATTGAAGTGAATTTGCTTTATAGGTAATTTTATGTACCTTTACTTGATTTTGTACATATAGTATAATAATTCCATAATTTAGATTTCAATAAGAATAAAAAAATAAATTAGACGAGGTGCTTTTTGTGAGTGGAGTAGTATCTAAATAGGCAAAAAATTTAATTAAGTAAATCCAATGATGAAGGGTATTTTTTAGAAATATATACCCCTTATTTGTTTATGGATTTATTTAAGTTACCTATGAAGATACCTACAACAATTTATAAAGCATGTAGCAGTATTTATTATTCAACACATAAGCCTTTATTTTAAAAAGGTTTGTTTAATGATAGATATTTGTTTCTACACTTGTCTTGTAAATGTCTGTAAAGCTGCGGTATCTCCGCAGCTTTTTTTATTTTTATCTCACGACTTTTGGATAGGAAGAGTTCTTTAGTATGGATGGGAATCGATCCTCTCTGGGAGAAATTTTATTTATAGACTTATTGAAATCTTATTATTAGGTATCTTCATACATGATTCAATTATTAAATCATAGTGAGGAGAACAGAAATGAATATCATGACATTTGAAAAATTGCAGTATAACGAATTAAAGGAAATTGTAAAATCATATTGTGTAAGTGGATTAGGAAAACAATTATTAGATAAATTGCAGCCAAGTTCAAATATGAAAGTAGTGAAGAATCGATTAAATGAAACGACTGAAGCAAAAGCAATATTAAATACAGAAAGTCATGTTCCATTAGTAGGAATTTCCAATATAGAGAACATAATTGGTAAGCTTGAAAAAGGAATGATTTTGGAACCAACAGAATTAGTTAGTGTAGCAGATTTTTTAAGAGGATGTAGAAAAATTAAGGGATTCATGTTAAGTAAAGCATTTTTTGCACCTGTTTTAAGTTCTTATGCATACTCTATGTCAGAGTTTACAAATATTGAGGAAGAGATTCATTTTTCTATTAAAGGGAATCGAGTTGATTCTGCTGCGAGTAAGGAGTTAAAGCGAATTCGAAATCATATCGAAACAACAGAAGGAAAGATTGGAGATCGATTAAATAAATTTTTAAAAAGTAGTGCAAACAAGGAGTATATTCAAGAATTCTTTATTAGTAAAAAAGATGATCGATATACTGTTCCTATTAAGGCTTCTTATAAAAATCAAGTTGCAGGAACAATTGTAGAGGTTTCTTCTAAAGGTTCAACAGTATTTATGGAACCTGCTGTTATTTCAAAATTAAGCGGGGAGTTAGCGAGTCTAAAATCGGAAGAGGCGATAGAGGAGTATCAAATATTAGCAACTTTATCAGGAATGATTTTTGAGAATGTTAGTGATATAAAAATTAATATTGAGCTTATAAGTCAATATGATATGATTTTTGCAAAAGCTAAATTTAGTAAGAGTATTGACGGTATAGCGCCGAAATTAAATAGTCATGGATATATAAAACTAGTTGAATGTAAACACCCTCTTTTACAAGGTGAGATTGTTCCATTAAATTTTGAGATTGGAAAAGAATATCGCAGTTTAGTCATTACAGGACCAAATGCTGGAGGAAAAACAATTGTCTTGAAAACAATTGGATTATTAACTTTAGCAACAATGTCAGGGTTTCATATTCATGGTGATGAAGAGACTGAAATTGCCCTTTTTGATTCTATTTTTGTAGATATAGGTGATAATCAAAGTATTGAAAATGCTTTAAGTACTTTTTCTTCACATATGAAAAATATTTCAGAAATTATGAGAATATCCAACAATAATACGTTGTTATTATTTGATGAAATTGGTAGTGGTACAGAACCGAATGAAGGTGCTGCACTTGCAATTGCCATTTTAGAAGAGTTTTATCATATGGGGTGTATAACAGTTGCTACGACTCATTATGGTGAAATTAAACGATTCTCAGAAATTCACAGTGACTTCATGAATGCGGCTATGCAATTTAATAATGAAACATTAGAGCCGATGTATAAGTTAATGATTGGGGAATCTGGAGATAGCAACGCTCTTTGGATTTCTAGAAAGATGAATTTACGGGAACATGTTTTGGAGCGAGCACAGTGTTATATGGAAAATAAAGATTATAGCTTAGAGCTAGTAAAAGAAAATAAAATAAAGAAGCCTGAAATGAATGTGGTGAAAACGAAAGAAACTTATGAGTATAAGATTGGGGACAAAGTAAAGTTATTAGATTACAATGATTTTGGTATTGTATACAAGAAAAAAGATAGTTTCAATAATATTGAAGTACTATACAAGGAAGAGTTTATTGAAGTGAATTGTAAACGCGTTATTCTGGAATTGAAAGCAGCAGAGTTGTATCCAGAAGGCTATGATTTAAATACGTTGTTTGTAAGTCATAAAGAGAGAAAGCTACAACATGATATAGATCGAGGTTCTAAAAAAGCATTAAGGAAAATACAAAAAGAAATGAGAAAAAAGTAAACGGAAATATAATTCAATTACTAGCAATCCCTCACTTAAACGTTAACACGTTTTGAAGAGAGGGATTGTTTTACATACTAAAAATAGAGTAAATGTAATCTTATTTTAAATAAATACAATAACAGTGCATTTTTGTTTTTCATATTTAGCTAAATAAATGGTACAATCAATATTTGATATGAAAAATAGTGAAAAGAAGTGATCGATTTGAAAAGTTTTTTAGAATTAGGAATTAGCACCACGTTAAATGATACATTAAGAGAAAATGGAATTGCGGAATCGACGCCGATTCAAGAAAAAGCAATCCCAGTAGTTCTAGCAGGAAAAGATATTATTGGACAAGCGAAAACAGGAACTGGAAAAACATTAGCATTTATTTTGCCAATCCTAGAAAAAATAAATCCACAGTCTAGTCATGTACAGGCGTTAATTGTAGCGCCAACGCGAGAATTAGCGCTGCAGATCACAAACGAAATTGAAAAAATGACTGTGCATGTAAAGGATATTCATGTGCTTGCTGTTTATGGCGGGCAAGACGTTTCACAGCAAATGAAGAAGTTACAAGGAAATACACATATTGTTGTGGCGACACCTGGCCGATTATTAGACCATTTACGCCGCGGGACAATGGAATTATCGCATGTATCTATGCTTGTTTTAGATGAAGCGGATCAAATGCTACATTTTGGTTTTTTACCAGAGGTAGAAGAAATTATTGAACAAACACCTGCAGAGAGACAAACGATGTTGTTTTCTGCAACGATGGCTAAGCAAATTCAATCGCTTGCAAAGCGTTATATGAGAAAACCTGAAATTATAAAAATTCAAAGTGCAGAGGTTACAGTAAATAATATTAAGCAGCGCGTTGTTGAAACGACGGACCGAGCAAAACAAGATACACTGCGTCAATTAATGGAACGAGACCAACCGTTTTTAGCAGTTATTTTCTGCCGTACGAAACGCAGAGTTACAAAATTGTATGAAGCGCTGAAAGGATACGGCTATAACTGTGATGAACTTCACGGTGATTTATCACAAGCAAAACGCGAGCGTGTTATGAAACGCTTCAGAGATGCTGAAAGTCAATATTTAATCGCAACAGATGTAGCAGCAAGAGGTCTTGATGTAGAAGGTGTTACACATGTATTTAATTACGACATCCCAGAAGATGTAGAAAGTTACATTCACCGCATCGGACGGACGGGACGTGCTGGCGGAAGTGGACTTGCGATTACATTAGTTGCGCCAAAAGATAAAATGTATTTACAGCAAATTGAAAAAGGAATTAACGCATCTTTGCAACGACAAGCAGTAGAACTACCTAACAAACAAGAGCCTGAGAAAAAGGAACAAAGATCGCAAAAGCCAAAAGAAAAGAAACAGTTTAAAGAGAAGAAGCAATCTGGTCAATTTGGGCGTCGTGATAGAAAAGAAGGACCGAAAACAGAGAAATCTCGTTTTGGTCAACCAAGCAAAAAGAAACGCAGCGCAAAGCCGGGACAGAAAAATCGCGGAAGATAAGTTGAAGCTATATGAATTATGAAACATGAGTATCCTTTGAATAGGGACTCATGTTTTTTTATGTGCGTAAAAAAATGACGGATATACTAATAAGTGTGGGGATTTAATGAAGAATTATCTAAATCGAAACCGGGATAACATTTACATGATTTATACAACATAAATAGAACAAATCTTGTAATAGCACATCATAGGAGTAATGAAAAGAAACAGCATGATTACAATTGTAAGGTTAAAAATTTTTATTATTTAGGAGGGAAATTCGTCATGATTAAAATTGTACTTCTTCGTCACGGTCAAAGTGTATGGAATTTGGAAAATAGGTTTACTGGATGGACGGATGTTGATATGTCTGATAAAGGATTACAGGAAGCAAGAGAGGCAGGACAAATTTTAAAGGCGAATGGTTATACGTTTGACGTAGCATACACTTCTGTGTTAAAACGAGCAATTCGAACGTTATGGATTATTCTTCATGAGATGGATCTCGCTTGGGTACCTGTTTATAAAACATGGCATTTAAATGAAAGGCATTATGGTGCACTGCAAGGCTTAAATAAGGATGAAACGATTAAAAAATATGGGGAAGAACAAGTACATATATGGCGCAGAAGTACAAATGTCAGACCGCCAGCACTTACGAAAGACGATCCGCGTTATGAAGTTTCAGATCCCAGATATAAATATCTCAAAGAAGGTGAATTTCCTCTTACAGAGTGTCTAGAAGATACAGGAAAACGAGTGCTTACGTATTGGCACGAAGAAATTGTACCAGTATTGAAAAAAGGCGAGAAAGTAATCATTTCATCACATGGCAATACAATTCGCTCACTTGTAAAGTATTTCGATAATCTATCTGATGATGGCGTTGTGACATTAAATATCCCTACGAGCATTCCGCTTGTGTATGAATTAGATGATAATTTAAAACCGATTAGACATTATTATTTGAGCATGGATGGAGAAGTACCAGAAGGTGAAATTCCGAAGCATATAACACTTTCATAAAAATGAATAGAAAATTTCATGTTATTAAAATGGATGTGTCATAAGGTACATCCATTTTGGATTTTTTAGATGAGTTATATTGTAAGTGTTTTTTAATAGTATATTGAAAAAAGTAGTTCTTGAGGCTCTTGTTGATGGAATAGAGGGATTGTCTTGTTAGGAAGTTGTGTCCAACTCACTTGTGCTAAGCATCTATTGAAAGAGAGCAGAAGAAAGCGCCACTTCAGAACCTGGAGAAGAAAATAGGTGCGGTTTTCTTGAAACAGAAGGGGGAATTTAAGTGAAGAATGAAAAACAAAAGATTCCCCAACCAATTAGAGGAGATAAAGGAGCAACTGTGAAAATCCCACGTAACATTGAACTTAATCGTCAAAATCCTGATATGCTAGCTTCGCTTTTTTAAATTTAAAAGGTTTGTCCAAGAGCTCTAATAACTCCTGAATATATTAATAGTACAAGCTATAAAGGGAGGTGAAGAAATTGTGTGAAAGAAATGAACGTGGTTGGGAAGACCAAAGAAATCGAAAAAATCGAATAGATCGTCGTAGTTGTGACTGTAATGGAGTAGGTGGTGCTGAAGGCTGTCAATGTCAAGCAACTGTAAGATTCAATCAGACTGTTATCGCAGTTATTTCTCTACATTCTCCTAATCCAAGTGCTGACAAAGGAAGGTTAGAACTGACCGCTGAAATTTGTACATCATGCAGAAACACAGGTTTAATAACCGCTAGGTATATTTCTGAAACAAGAGGGATATTAAATTTCTCCATTGATGCTCGATCCAATTTTGTCAGATGCGATGGAAATAGAGTTGAAATCGAGGGAGAATCTTCGGATCGGCGGATTTCTTTTAGTCTGATAAAATCATTCAATGGGAGATATCATCTTTATGTTAACGACAGAAATATTGTGACGTGGGATATTTTATTTATTCCAATCACTGATATTAGAGGTTGTACGTAATAAATCAGTAATAAACGGAGTAGCTGAAAGTCCTCTTTTTTTCAACTTAAGGGTGCTTTAATTGAAGAAGCTATACTAGGACCTAAATTGGTCCTTTTTGTTTTTGATTTATAAAGATACGTAAGTTACATTGGCACCCAAATACTGACGAATGGCAATATTACATCCAGGTAAGGCAAGAATGACTGTATTTGCTGCTGGAGGTCATGCACGAACATTTAATTATCAAGCTGGTGATGTTGATTATGTTCCGTTCGCAATGGGACATTATGCGGAAAATATTGGTGATGAGCCGTTGTATTTTCTTGAGATATTTAAAAGTGATCATTATGCTGATATTTCATTAAATCAGTGGTTGGCACTTACACCTCAGCAGTTAGTTCTTGAAACGTTTGATATAGATAAAAAGTTTCTTACAGCTCTTCATAAAGAAAAATATCCGTTTGTGAAATTTAAAAATGAAAACAAATAATATTTTATGTTCATCATGACGTATATTGAATTTTCGGTAGTTTAGTAGCTCCATGTGATAAAGGATAACGCTGCTTTAAAAGCTTTTTCATTTTATATGCAATGTGAATTCAGTTAGGAAGTGTATAAATATTAAAAGTGTGTGAATTATAAGCCTTAATTGACGAAGTTATGAAATATGTAAGAGGTACAAACAGGTCATATATCATTTGAAAATGATACAATACTTATATAAACCTACACCTTGTTACATAGTAACAAGGTGTAGGTAAAATCAAAACTTAATTTTATTTCAATGGAAAAGAGGAGAAGCATATGTATAGCAATTTAGAGGAATTAATTAAGCATCCTGTATTTTATCATTTTGCAGAAATTTCAAAGATTCCAAGAGGATCTGGTAATGAGAAAGAGATTAGTGATTATTTAGTAAAGTTTGCACAAGATAGAAATTTAGAAGTTGTGCAGGATCATGCGTTAAATGTCATTATGAAAAAGCCGGCAACAGCTGGATATGAGCAGGTGCCAACAATTATTATTCAAGGTCATATGGATATGGTATGTGAGAAGAATCAATCGACTGTTCATGATTTTGAGAAAGATCCAATTCAATTACGAATTGTCGAGGATATGCTGTATGCGAATCATACAACGTTAGGTGCGGATAATGGGATTGCAGTTGCATATGCATTATCCTTATTAGATGCAACTGATATTCCACATCCTGCTCTTGAAGTTGTTATTACGACAGAAGAAGAGACAACGATGGGCGGCGCTTTTGCGGTTGATCCAAATCATTTTAGCGGTAAAATTTTTGTTAATCTTGACTCAGAAGAAGATCATAAATTGTTAGTAAGTAGTGCGGGCGGCGCGAAAGCAGTTGAAACAATTCCTATTGCTTGGGAAGAAACGCCAGCTAACGTAATACCGTATCGTCTATTTGTTGGCGGATTAAAAGGTGGACATTCTGGTATGGAAATTGATAAAGAAAGAGGAAATGCCAATAAAATTTTAGGCAGGGTCCTTTATGGTTTATCCAATGAAATTGCATTTTCTATGAGTGATGTTCATGGTGGATTAAAAACAAATGCAATCCCGCGTGAAAGTGCAGCAACGATTTTACTTTCTGCAAGCGATGTGCAAAAGGTAGAAGAGAAAATAGAAGAGTGGACAGGCATTTTGCAAGAAGAACTACGTGCTGTGGACCCAGATATATATGTTTCACTTACGAAATTAGAAGAAACAGTTGAAAATGTATTCGCACAAAAAACGCAAAAGCAGCTTATTTCTTCATTATTCTTAATCCCTAATGGCATTCAAAGCATGAGCATGGATATAAAAGGACTAGTGGAAAGTTCTACAAACTTAGGCGTTGTTGAAACGTTACATAATGAAATTAAATTAAGAAACGAAGTAAGAAGTTCTGTGAAAAGTTTAAAACAACATATTGTAAATGAAATTAAGCATATTGCAGAATTGGTAGGAGCTCAGTTTGAAAAAGAGTCTGAGTACCCAGAGTGGCCATATAATCCAAATTCCTCAATTCGCAGCTTATTTGAAAAAGTGCATAAAGAAAAGTATGGCACAGACGCAGAGGTTTTTGCAGTACATGCGGGAATTGAGTGCGGGGTATTTATGGAGAAAATTCCAGGACTAGATGCGATTTCACTTGGGCCAGATATGTTTCATGTTCATACACCAGATGAGCATGTAAGTATTCCTTCTGTTGTGAATAACTGGGAGTATTTTATTGAAGTATTACGCGAAACGAAGTCATTGATTTAAATATGTTATAGGTTAAGAGAGATGCTTATATATTTAAAGCATCTCTTTTGTTTTTTCTACCTTAAAAAAGGTATCGACTTAAAATAAAACTTATTTTGTTTATGGAATATTGGTCAATATTCTATATTGAAAAACTTGAACAGAGTAATTTAAGTTAGTTTATATAGATACTTAATCCACTACTAAAGTTGTAAAAAATTTAGTCAATATGTAGCAAGTGTCTGTTATTAAAAAAGTGTAAAATTGATTTAAATGACTAAATTTTCGGAAATGAGGAGGGAGTTAATTGATTAGAGAAAAAAATAAAAAACTTGTAGTAATTACTGGAGTAACGCAAGGTTTAGGTCGGTCATTAATTGACCGTTTTTCTGAACTAGGTTGGTTGATTGTTGGATGTGGCCGTTCCAAAAGCAAAATAGAACAAATTAGGAGTCAATTTGATAGCAAACATGACTTTCAATCTGTTGATGTTTCGGACGATAAGGCTGTTAGAGTTTGGGGAGAATACATTCTTCAGCGATACGGTGCACCAGATTTACTTATTAATAATGCCTCTATTGTTAATAAAAATGCAACGCTTTGGACTATTTCTTCAGAAGAATTTGCAAATGTTATGAATATCAATGTGAATGGAGTAGTCAATGTGATACGGTCATTTGTTCCAGTTATGATTCATAATAAACGAGGTGTCATAATCAACATTAGCTCTAGTTGGGGAAGGTCCGGCGAAGCTAAACTTGCACCGTACTGTGCTTCCAAGTTTGCTATAGAGGGTTTGACTCAATCAATGGCATTAGAATTACCAAAAGAAATGGCAGTAGTTTCAATGGATCCAGGTGGTAGCATCAATACTCCGATGCTGCATTCGTGTGCACCGGAATATATATCAAATTCTCCAACACCTGAAGCTTGGTCACATGTCGCTGTACCATATATACTTAGTATTACATCCAAAGACAATGGAAAATCACTTACTTGTCCAAAGGTTTTCTAAAGTATCATACCTGATAGTTACGAATATACATTTTGGTTTGGTGGTGAAATTTTGTAAAAGGGGGTTCTATGTAAAATGGGAGACTGCTGCGGTGCTTCGAAAAATGCAACTAACGATGTTGTTTGTCCTTTATCCAAAACGAAAGGAAAACAAGTTAAATTGATTACCTTAAAAAGTTTGCTGGATGCTAATGCCTTGGCTCGATTGGAGTCAGATAAAACATACTATTTTTGTTCAGAGCAAGAATGTGACATAGTGTACTTTAATGAAGAACAGCAAGTATTTATTAAAAACGATCTTAAGGTTCCTGTTTTTCAAAAAGATATAGAGGAAGATGTTCCTGCTTGTTATTGTTTTAATTGGACACGAGCACGTATTCATAAAGAAATAAAACAAACCGGAAAGAGCCAAGCGGTACAAGAGATATCAATGCATATGAAAGCCAACCGTTGTGGATGCGAGGTAAATAATCCTCAAGGTTCTTGTTGTTTAGGAAACGTATCTGCGTTTATAAAGCAAGTTGAAAAATAATATTATTAACTTCCGCTACCATCAATTATGTGAATGAAACAAAAATAGCTAGAGCTCGTAGTCGTTATCTACCTCAACTCTAGCTATTTTTGTTTATCATATCTGGCAAGAAGACCCTCTACCTCAAGTGTGAAGCGGTAGGGGGGGGAGTTCAATCAGAATCAATAAGGTTAACAGCTCTAATTTTCATGTCGGGTTGTGGAGCTAATATTTGTTGTTTTGCTTCTTCTATATCACTCGCTTGTATTTTTCTGTAATACACAACTCCTTTAGGACATTGATATTCAACATTATAGTCTTTCTGTTTAGAGTTCATTTTTATTTTACATGATGTAAATTTTTAAGGGAGTATCTCTTTTGATATTTTAGATATATTCGTTAAAAATTTCCTCTTATAATATTTTTACTTATGAAAAGGTCAAAATAAACATTATTTCTTTGATCCACTCATTGCATACAAATAAAAAATATAATCAGTTGAAGTCCCTGAAAAACCTAACTGTCTTAACATAGCTGTTATATTTCCGCGATGATATGTTCCATGATTTACAACATGCTGTATCAATTCAAAAACAGTCGTTTCTAACCGTCCAAAGTGAGGGTGTTCAGGAGAAACGGCTGCATCTAAGTTTTCTTGACGAGCGAAAAATGTATGATAGTCTTCGGAAGAATTCAAGAATAACTGTTCCATTTCTTCCATGCTTGTTTCTTTTATTTTTTCTGAAAGATGTATTGCTGATGTCTTCACTTCATCAAAAGGTTTGCCTAATAAAGTACTTAACCAAATTGTATCAGTGATATATATATGCACAAATGTTTGTGAAATAGAGGGAAATACACTTTGTACTTCTGTTGACCAAACGTCTGTTGGCAATGTTTTTAAGTGTGCAAAGATTCTTTTATTTGCCCATACATGATATTCATACGCTTGTAATGCTGGATGCTTCATTAAAAATTCCTCCGATTTCATTTGATTTCACGTTATAAAGGGATTGCTTACTTTAAATATACAACCGGTGTTCATGATTTTCCTGTTAGAAACTATGAAAAGGAAGTTTATCAAAAGGGAAGGGAGTTTTTTACCTTGTCCTGCATAGTTTCTAACATCTAAGCAAAAAGTAACGTTGGAGGTGAGCAAAGTGGGTCGAAAAACTAAACAGGATCCTTCCAGAGCAGGCCTTGGTTCTTCACAAGTTGAAGGGCAAGGAACTACTACGCAAGAAACAGGTTCCATGAAAGTACCTTCATCAAATAAGAGACAAAAACGTAGTTAATCATAATTTTTCATGAATTTACTGTGTAACGTAGTAAAGTGAAAAAGCCATTGGAATTATGCTTATTAATTCCAATGGCTTTTTTAGATGTAAAAAACTTTTCCTATGTTCTCTCAATACATATTGTGAAGTATTTACAACATCCCTTTGGAATCTTGCCACAATGAGTAAATTGTAAAGTTGTTTAAACCCCCAGTCATGTTATTCAGCAATCGGACCAGATTATAGAGTAACGAAAAAAGCAATTTTCTAATTTAACAGGAGGTTACTTAATTAGTAAAAAATGGTAAAATCGATAAAGAACTTTATGGGAGGTGAACCAATTAAGGAGGTTATTACATCTTGGAGTATTACTATTTTAATAATAAATTAGCTATAGGGAGGATGAAATGGAGCCGAAAATAAATGTCAAGAATTTAGCACATTTTTCCTGGCTGTCGCGCTGGCCGCAATGGACCGGGTATGCTGCAGCTATATGGTCCCTACTATACGGGTTACTCGGGCTGTACTGGTTATTAGGAGGAACTGGATTTCCTTTTGGTAAAAACGATCTACGAGGACAAATGATGGGCTCGTTTTTATCAAATCTTAATGTAGATATCGGGGGAAAAGTCATTGCTATTGCCGGATTAGTGGGAACAGTGGTAGCTTTTGCGATGGTAAGTACATGGGGTCGCCGAATTCCTAGTGTGATATTGCTCTCCTTTGCATGGATAAAGAGTGTTACGCTTGTTTTGATAGTTCCCGATTCTCGAATTGTGCAGAACTTTGCTTATTTATTTTTGCTTCACTTCGATTTGATTGATTGGAGAGTTGTTAATCAAGTCTTTTGTATAGTTGGTGGCTTCATATGGGGTGCTTCTGGATTAGCATATTTTCGTCTTACGCGGGATGCTTGTGGCAACTGCGGCAGGAAGGGCGTTTCTGAAGGATCATCAGCGAAATCTGTTGCTCAGTGGGGAAAGTGGTTTACCTACTTAGCGGTCATTATGGCGATGCCATATGGCATCGTCCGCTGGGCATGGGCCCTAAGCATTCCATTGGGGACAAATAGCTCAACAATAGTTGGGAATGAAGACAGTGTAATATCTGAAGCCATCTTAGGAGGATTATGTATTGGCGGTGGAATCCTAACCCTAGGGCTTATTCAGAGATGGGGAGAGATTTTTCCACGTTGGTGTTTATTTCTAGCAGGTAAACAAATTCCAATCTGGATTGTTGTGGTTCCTGCCACGTTGATTTCAGCTATTATCACGTTAACAGGTCTAAAGCTTAGTCCACAATTCATATATATGATGGTTAATGGTACAATCACCATCGAAAATTGGGGGGGATTTGTTCCTTTTTTATCTTGGCTGCCCTGGGGAATATCACTAGGGATAGCAACCCTGGCCTATTATTTAAGAAGACGCGGTCGATGTAAGCATTGTGGTAAACTTTAGTACTCTTCGGATCACGTGAAGCTGCAAAATATATGCATCATAACAAGGAAGGTGGAGCCATTGTGAATATTGCCTCCATAAGGGCTATCATGTCTGAGCCAAATTCAGAATCTTATGCTGCCACAAAAGGTGGGATTGTTGCAATTATCCATGCGCTTGCAGCCTTATTTAGCGAAGATGTGATTACGGTTAATGCCATTTCCCCAAGTTGGATTGAAACAGGAGATTATGCAAAATTAAGTAAAATTAATCATGAACAACATCTATCAAAACGTGTAGGAAAACCAGATGATATTGCACGAGCTTGTCTTTATTTAACAGCTAAAGAAAATGATTTTGTTATAGGTATTAATCTTGTCGTAGACGGTGGAATGACGAGGGAAATGATGTATGAGGAATAGGCGGTAATCCATCAAGCAATATATAATTTCCTATGCCAATTTAAGTTTAGGTAATCAACCATCTTAGAATCACTACGCCCAGTCTGAAAGTGAAAAATAGAAAGCCGATTTTCTCATGTTAAGGGAAATCGGCTTTTTGTTTGTGGAATAATTCCTTATCGGGGGTTTTATTTAACTTTAGCACTTCGTTAGTTGAGTTGTAAAATCTCGAAAGTTGGCTTGTTTGTAGAAGTTAAAAAGACTGGGCAAGACGGAATCCAAGATCGTCTATGCTAAATGACGGATGACTACGACGACGACACGAAGCGCCACAACCCCTGGACTCTTCAGCCCAGCTACCTCCTCGGAAAATTCGGTAGGAGCCGTACACTTGTTCATCATATAAATCCCAACACCACTCCCAAACATTACCTAACATATCATACAGACCCCATGCATTCGGTTCCTTTCTTCCTACTTCATGGATTTTGCCACCTGAATTTTCATTATACCAGGCAATCTTATCAAGCTCTCCGTATCTATAACCAATGGTCCCCGCTTTACATGCATATTGCCATTCTGCTTCTGAAGGAAGTCGATAACCGTTTGATTCCCAATCACAAATAATGTTTGCACCATCATTACTTATAAAATAACACTCTTTCAGTCCAGCTTTCTGTGAAAGTAGATTACAAAATGAAATTGCATCATTCCAAGAAATATTCACAACCGGTTTTAGATCTCCGTCAAAAGAATTAGGTGATTTATTTGTAATAGCATAGTATAGATCCATAGTTACAGGATACCGGGCAAGAAGAAACGGTCTTATTTCAGCTTTCCATTTACTTTTTATTCTATCGTCTCTTAATTCTATTTCTCCCCCTGGAACTTTTACCATTGGATAGTCAAGGTAACTCTTTATTTCATTTGACACTCTACCTTCCTCCTAATGATCTTGGTTTTACAAATTTTACCTCGTGTAGAACCATTAAATCAATACAAAAATTACATTGTTTTTTGCAGATAACTGCCCGTTATCCATTCATACTGTTTTATGGCTGGGGGAGGAAGGTCGATCAACTATGATGCCTTAGAGCCCATCCCTTAGTTGAAGAAGGAATAGTGTAATTCATTTCCTGTTGATATAACTCAACATTATCTAAAGTCAAAAAATGAAATACCTCTAACTTAATAAAGTAATTAAGCCTATTTGCCTTTGCAAATTTTTATACAGAAATGTATACATTGTTGCCGTATCAAGTATGATTCCTCTGAATTCCCTTTATTTCCTGTATATAAATTGTATATTCACTAGCTTGTCTAATAATTAATTTTAATAAAAACTCTTTTCACAAAATTAATTATTCGTTTTAGGCTTTGTGTAAATAGAGTCTTTTTTTGCGTGACTTTTCTGGAGTGAAACAAGCATGTAACAAGAATTTTATAATTAAAATTTTGGAGAGGAAAATAAAACATATTGTATATTATCATACACATATTGTTTGCTAAGGAAATATATGTATAATTAAATTAGAACAATCGTTCAAATCAAGTGAGAAGGTTTGATTTTAGTGAACAAAAGACGTTATGACAGTGAACAAGCAAGAAAAGACATAATGGAAAAGGCAGTGCAAATATTTACTCAAAAAGGCTATAACCAAACTTCAGTAGCAGATATTTCAAAAGCTTCTGGTTATAGTAAAGGTCATATCTATTATCATTTTCAGAATAAAGAAAAGCTTTTTGTTCTTTTAGCGCAAAAAACGATGCAAAATTGGCATGATAAATGGCTGATGGTAGAACCTAGCTATTCCTCAGCAACAGAGAAATTGTACGGTATGGCCATACACGTCCTATACAATTATCAGACACCTTTATTAAAAGCGGGGCAAGAATTGGCTTCCAATCCAAGTTCAAGTCCTGAATCGGTGAAACAGCTATATGATTTATCTATTATTCCGATGGGTTCTTATCGCTCCATCTTTCAAGAAGGAGTAGACAAAGGAGAATTCAAAAATGGGAATATAGATGAATGGACCGTATTGTTAGGAACATGGCTGGGTGGTTTATGCCAACTCACTAATACACAAGAATTCAGTTCCCTAGAGTCTATTTTTAAACAGGCAGTTACTATCTTCTTAGGAGGTATTAGTAAAGAAAATTAGGGGGAATTAAAGTGAAAATAGGTTTAATCGGAGACAGTTTAACTGAAGGGCGACCAGGAGTTTCTTTCGTCAAAATTCTACAAGAACAGTTTGTAGCTGATAAATTCGTTAATCTTGGTAAACCAGGGGAATCAATAAAAAGTTTACATTCACGACTAACTAAATCAAAGTTAGAGACCGATTACGAGCTTACTTTTCTTTGGATTGGAGTTAATGATGTTTATGCTAAATTACTAAGTGTTCAAGCACAACCCATCGCAAAAGATCATGAGGAATTTAAAGATTATTACCAAAAAGTTTTAGAAATAGTTCTTGCCTCTTCAAAACAAGTGGTCACAGTGTCACCAGCATTAGTTGGAGAAAATACTACGAGTGTGTCGAATAAAGAAATAAAGCATTTGTCTACCATTATTCAATCGATTTCTAGTCAGTATCCAAATGTAAGATTTCTGAATATGCAATCCGTGTTTGAAGAACATCTTGCTAAAGTTAAAAGTTCAGATTATATCAGCACCAAAGTTATGAGAGTTATGTTAGATGTCATCTTCTATAAGAATCCAAATCGAATCGATCAACTATCCCAAAAACGAGGACTTCATTTCACAATGGATGGCGTGCACTTTAATAGTACAGGTGCTAGAATTGTTGCAGCCGAATATGCGTCGACTATAGATCGACTCTTATACAACAGGCATTAGGTAGTAGCAATTAATTTTGTATAAGGTAGGGTGCATGAAGGAGGAGTTATAATGGGGGAAGGTAGGAAAGTTTCTATAGTAACGGGTGGTGCATCTGGGATAGGCCGGGCGCTTTGTAGTGAATTGGTATCTCAAAATGTATTTGTAATTATTGCGGATATTAATAAATTAGAAGGACAGATCGTAGAGGCTGAGCTTAACGAAAATGGAGTCAATTCTAGGTATGTGTACTTAGATGTTACACATTTTGAAAGTGTGGAGCGAACAATTACGGATATATATAAAGAGTTTGGTAGATTAGATTATCTCTTTAACAATGCTGGTATTGCTATGTATGGCGAATTATATGATATATCGATTGAAGACTGGAAAGAAATCATGGACATTAATTTATGGGGAGTCATTTATGGAACTCAAGTTGGGTATAATCTTATGAAAGAGCAAGGTTTTGGTCATATTGTTAATACAGCATCAGCAGCAGGACTTGGCCCCTCTCCAATATCCACAGCCTATTCTACAACGAAACATGCTGTTGTAGGTTTAACCACATCTTTGCATTATGAAGCAGAAGAATACGGTATTAAAGTAAGCACATTATGTCCCACATTCGTTGATACTCCTATTTTTAATACAGCAAAAGCAGTTAATATTGATAAATCAGTTATTACAAAACAGTTGAAAAAGCAAAAAATGATGACCCCGCAGCAACTCGCAAAAATTACATTAGCTGGTATTCATAAAAATAAACCAATCATTTGTCCAATGCCAATGCGAAGAACAATGGATATTATTTTTACATTATTTCCATCAGTCCACAGAAAATTGATGAGATTAGTATGTAAAGTAAGTAGAACAGCTCGTGTGAATTCATAAAAACGATATCCTAAAAAGAAACACCCTATTCTTTTTGTAAAGCTTCAGGAAAGGATAGTGTATTTCTTTATGTCCTTAAATGCTTCTTAATCTGTTAATAATAAGGAATTAAGAGAAAAATATGTATGCAATAAACAATAAAAAGAAACGTTTGACATATATTAATATTAGCTTAAAATAAAAGTGAGTACTCACTCATTATTATTGTGAAGAGGAGGGGAAATTTATGTCTCTAACAAATGAGGCAGTATTGCTTAAAGATGTTTCCAAGTACTTTGGAAAGAAACAAGTGATTCAAGAGATTTCATTTTCAGTCGGAGAAGCTGAAATTTTCGGCTTAGTTGGTCCGTCAGGTTCAGGGAAAACAACACTTATTAAAATGATCGCTGGTATTAGCGAAGCAACAACAGGAGAAGTAACTGCACTGCAAACGGTTATGCCAAATTTGGATGGAATGAAACAAATTGGGTATATGGCACAAGCTGATGCATTGTATGATGAACTATCTGCTTATGAAAATGCTGATTTTATTGCGACAATGTACGGATTAAAAGGAAAGCAAAAGAAGGAGCGTATTTCTGAAGTTTTTGAGCTTGTCCAGTTATCTCAGGATGCAAAAAAGCAAGTGCAGCACTTTTCTGGTGGGATGAAGAAACGTTTATCACTTGCTATGTCACTGTTGCATGAACCTAAGCTTCTTATTTTAGATGAACCGACTGTTGGGATTGATCCTGTTCTTCGAAAATCAATTTGGGATAAGTTTTATGAATTGAAAAAACAAGGAACGACAATTATTGTTACAACGCACATTATGGATGAAGCAGAGTTTTGTGAACGTCTTGGTTTAATTCGTGAAGGGAAGTTAATCGCAACGGGTTCTCCAGTTGAATTAAAAGAGCGAACAACATCGGGACGTATTGAAGATGTCTTTTTACTGGAAGGAGCGGTGGAGTGATGAGAGTATTTGGAGTTGTTATCCGCATTATTCGTCAGTTTTTCCGAGATAAAAGGTCGCTTGCGCTTATGTTCGGAGCACCGATGTTACTTCTTTGGCTTCTTTCACTTGTATTCACACAAAAAGATTACAAGCCTCATATTGCTTTGGTTGATGTACCAGCATCAATTGTAGAATCAATGAAAAAGCAAGATGCTTCTTTTTATGAGTATGATAAGGAAAAAGCACGTAGTGAATTAGAACATCAAGCAATTGATGCCATAGTTACTATAGATCATGGAAAGATGAAAATAACGTTAGAAGGTAGCGATTCATCGAAAAATCGTGCTGTCATGCAAGTTTTGCAAAAGAGTATGGAGAAAAAAGAACCGACGACTATGAAGCCGGATGTTTCTTATTTACATGGATCAGCTGATTTTACAATGTTTGATGGACTAGGTCCAGTATTAATTGGTTTCTTTACATTCTTCTTTGTCTTTATTTTATCAGGGGTTTCATTCGTTCGAGAACGTTTAAGCGGGACTTTGGAACGATTATTATCGACTCCAATTCGGCGCTGGGAAATTGTTGCGGGTTATATCATTGGATTCGGTATCTTTGCGTTTTTACAATCCGTACTCATTGTTAGTTTTTCTGTGTATATTCTTGATTTATATGTTGCAGGTTCACCTTGGCTCACGTTACTTATTACATGTATGCTTTCATTAACAGCACTAACACTTGGAACATTTTTATCAGCGTATGCAAACAATGAATTTCAAATGATTCAATTTATTCCATTGGTCATCGTGCCGCAAATTTTCTTTTCGGGTTTATTTCCGATTGAGTCTATGAATAAGTGGTTACAACTTCTTGGAAAGCTATTTCCATTAACATACGGTGCAGATGCGATGCGGCAAGTTATGATTCGAAATCAAGGGTTTAGCGAAATTGCTGCCGATCTTGGAGTTTTATTATTATTTGCGCTTGTGTTTGCAGTAGGTAACGTATTTGCTTTGAAGAAGCATAGAAGAATATAATGGAAATAAAAAAGGAGCTTATCATGAAAGAGGATTGGTTAGAGGAATTAATTGCCGCCACAGGGACGGATAAGCGTAATGAACGGCAAATGCGCATTTTAGAAGCGGCAGTGGATATGTTTAGTGAAAAAGGATATTCGGCAACGTCAACGAGTGAAATTGCGAAGCGTGCGGGTGTAGCGGAAGGAACGATCTTCCGCTACTATAAAACGAAAAAAGATTTATTGTTTGCCATTGTGATGCCGACTTTGACGAAATTTGCCGCACCGTTTTTTGTGCAAACTTTTGCGAAAGAAATATTTGAAAATACGTATGATTCATATGAGAATTTTTTACGTACTGTCATTCGGAATCGCTTTGAATTTGCAAGAAAACACTTCCCAATGCTGAAAATTTTAATTCAAGAAGTACCGTTTCATCCTGAATTGAAAGATGAAATTCAGCAGTTATTAGCAAAAGAAATTTACTCTCGTTTTG
The DNA here is from genome assembly GCF_037104695.1 of Bacillus yunxiaonensis. Classification (NCBI taxonomy): domain Bacteria; kingdom Bacillati; phylum Bacillota; class Bacilli; order Caryophanales; family Bacillaceae; genus Bacillus; species Bacillus yunxiaonensis. The sequence continues at coordinate 317,863 of NZ_JBAWSV010000001.1, forward strand.
AAAAAATAGTTCATCATTTTCAGGAGCAAGGACAAATTATTGAACTTCCAACACCAGCAGTATTACGGTTTACCTTATCACCTGTTATTGGTTTGATTTTAACTCGCTTTTTATTACTACCAGAAGAAAAGTGGGATGATGAGGCTGAGATTGAATCTACGGTTCAATTCATTTTATACGGGCTAACACCTCGGAGGTAAACATATGAGGCAATTCGCAAAACCAACAGTTGTCGTAAGTAAATGTTTAGAATTTGAAGCATGTCGTTATAACGGTGACAAGATTTCTGATACAACAGTACAGAATTTACAGCCATATGTAGAATTCATTCCAGTTTGTCCAGAGGTAGAAATTGGCCTCGGTGTTCCAAGGGAAACAATTCGTATTGTCGAACAAGATGGGGCACAAAGATTAGTGCAGCCATCAACAGGTGAAGATTTTACGGAGAAAATGCAGCGGTTTTCAGATGTATTTTTATCGTCTTTACCAGATATAGATGGCTTTATTTTAAAAAATCGTTCTCCAAGTTGCGGAACTCGTGATGTGAAAATATATGCAGGAGTAGGAAAAGCACCAACAAAAGGAAAAGGTGCAGGTTTATTTGGCAGTGCAGTATTAGCAACTTTTTCACATTTAGCAATTGAGGAAGAAGGAAGATTGTCGAATTTCATTATTCGTGAACATTTCTTTACGCAGTTATTTACGATTGCTCATTTTAAAACGTTAAAGAAAAAGAAAAACATGAAGGCCTTAGTTGAATTTCAATCCGATTATAAATACTTATTCATGGCGTATAATCAAACGAAGCAAAAAGAATTAGGGCGTATCATTGCTAATCAGGAAAAATGTCCGATTGATGAAGTATTTGCAAACTATGAAAAAACATTGTATGAGCTGTTAAAGCGTACACCGCGGTATACATCAAATATAAACGTATGTCAGCGGATTTTCGGTTATTTCAAAAGCAAGCTGAAGAAAGAAGAGAAAGAACATTTTCTTTCTTTACTTAGTAAGTATGCAGAAAAGAAAATACCATTAAGTAGTATTCTCACTATTTTAAAATCGTGGGCACTTCGGTTTGAAGAGACATATTTACTAAAACAAACATATTTTGAACCATATCCAGAAGTTTTAGTGGATATTACAGATTCTGGAAAAGGCAGAGATTATTAAACAAAAAACTACATAATTCGACTTTTTTATTCCTATGTTGTTGTAGAACAATGTAGGAATTTTTTTGTGCATTAGTACAGATTCTGTTTTACAATTGAATTATGACAGAATTGTAGCAATTATCTCACTACTGTTCATTCTTTTTTCGATGCAACATTTGTACTATATATGCGCACGCTGTCGAAATAGCGAATTCGATTAGGGGTGTGACAAATGGAATTTACTCTTACTAGAGAAAAACAAATGATCAAAGAAATGGTACGCGACTTTGCTGAAAAGGAAATTGCTCCAAAAGCGGTATATTACGACAAAACGGCAGAATTCCCATATGAAACGTTTCAAAAGATGGGCGAACTTGGTTTGTTAGGAATCCCATTCCCTGAAGAATACGGTGGTTCTGGCGGCGATACATTATCGTATGCATTAGCAGTTGAAGAAATTGGTCGTGCTTGCGGTGGTACAGGATTAAGTTATGCTGCAACAATCTCACTGGGCGCTTCTCCAATTTATTATTTTGGTACAGAAGAACAAAAACAAAAATATTTAGTTCCAATGGCATCTGGTAAGACACTTGGTGCATTTGGATTAACAGAGCCAAACGCTGGATCTGATGCTGGTGGTACACAAACGAAAGCGGTATTAGATGGCGATGAGTATGTAATTAACGGCGAGAAATGCTGGATTACAAATGCTGAGTATGCAAATACGATTATTGTAACCGCTGTCAACGGCGTTGAAGAAAGCGGTAAGAAACGCATTTCTGCTTTTATCGTACCGACAAATAGCGAAGGATTAACAATTTCTAGTCCGTACGACAAAATGGGTGTTCGTGCTTCGAATACATGTGAAATTGTTTTAGATGGCGTTCGTGTACCAAAGGAAAATATCCTTGGGGATGTAAATAAAGGCTTTAAACAATTTTTATATACGTTAGATGGCGGCCGTATTTCTATCGCTTCATTAGCAGTAGGAATTGCTCAATCTGCATTTGAGCGTGCATTGCAATACGCAAAGGAGCGTAAACAATTTGGTCGTTCTCTATCAAACTTCCAAGCAATTCAATTTAAATTGGCAGATATGGCAATGGAAATTGAATTAGCACGCAATATGGTACATAAAGCTGCTTGGTTAAAAGACAATGATAAGCCATTTGGGAAAGAAGCTGCGATGGCAAAGCTTTTTGCATCTGAAACAGCAAGTCGTGTATCAAATCAGGCGGTTCAGATTCATGGTGGTTACGGATACATGCGTGAGTATGAAGTAGAGCGTCATATTCGTGATGCAAAGTTATTAGAAATTGGTGAAGGTACTTCTGAAATTCAACGTCTCGTTATTTCAAGACATTTAGGATGTCGTTAATAGGAGGGGGTTCACTATGTTTCAAAAAATATTAATTGCTAACCGCGGTGAAATTGCTGTTCGTATTATAAAGACGTGTCAAAAACTTGGGATTCGTACAGTTGCGATTTATTCAGAAGCTGATGAGTTTGCGCTTCATGTGAAAATGGCAAATGAAGCATACCTTGTTGGTGGTCCGCGCGTCCAAGAAAGTTATTTAAATCTTGATAAGATCATTGAAATTGCAAAAGAAACAAATGTAGAAGCAATTCACCCAGGTTATGGATTGCTATCAGAAAATCCAACATTTGCAGCACGCTGTGAAGAAGAAGGTATTGTCTTTATTGGTCCTTCTAAAGATGTTATTGCGAGGATGGGAAGTAAAATTGAGTCCCGTAAAGCAATGCTAGCGGCTGAAGTTCCGATTGTACCTGGTATTTCTACTAGCATTCCAACAGTTGAAGAAGCGAAAGAAATTGCAAATCAAATCGGTTATCCACTTATGTTAAAAGCATCTGCTGGCGGCGGAGGCATTGGTATGCAAGTGATTGAAACTGAACAAGCGCTCACTCAAGCATTTGAAAGTAATCAAACGCGTGCAAAAAATTTCTTCGGAAACGGAGAAATGTATATGGAACGATTGATTACAAATGCGCATCATATTGAGATTCAAGTGCTTGCTGATAAGCAGGGGAATACAGTGTATTTGTGGGAACGTGAATGCTCTGTGCAGCGCCGTAATCAAAAAGTAATCGAAGAAGCGCCATCTCCATTTTTAGATGAAGAAACGCGCAAGGCGATGGGAGAAGTTGCGGTAAAAGCTGCGAAAGCACTTGGATATGCGAATGCAGGGACAATTGAATTTCTTGTTGATGATAAGAAAAATTTCTATTTCTTAGAAATGAATACGAGATTACAAGTAGAGCATCCAGTAACAGAAGAAATTACAGGTCTTGATTTAGTCGAGCAACAACTTCGCATCGCATCAGGCGAAACACTTTCGTTTACGCAGGACGAAGTAAAGCGCAGTGGTCATGCCATTGAAGCTCGTATTTATGCGGAAGATCCAAAAACATTTTTCCCATCACCGGGGAAAATCAAGTCTCTTTCTCTTCCGACATCAGTTCGCGTCGATCATTTCTTAGAAGATGGTGTAACAATTACACCGTTTTATGATCCGATGATTGCAAAAATAATTGCACATGGTGAAACGCGCGAAGATGCAATTCAAAAACTGCAAGTAGCATTAGAAGAATTGAAAGTGGAAGGTATTAAAACAAATACGCCAATGCTTCTGCAAGTGTTAGAAGATGAAGTATTTCAAAGTGGTATTTACACAACAAGCTTTGTCACGAAACAGCTTGTGAAAAAATAAAGGTTACGAAATTTAAAGGAGGAAATAATGATGACAAAAGTGTATGCATCGATGGCAGGAAACGTTTGGAAAATTGTAGTGGGTGTAGGAGATACAGTAGAGGAAGATCAAGACGTCGTCATTTTAGAATCTATGAAAATGGAAATTCCAATCGCTGTAGAAGAATCTGGAACAGTTATGAAGATTCTTGTACAAGAAGGCGATTTTGTTAATGAGGGAGATGTATTAGTAGAAATTGAATAAATAGAAACGGGGTGTAATCGATTGAAACTACCTTCTTATGCTTCTATTAAAGAAGTTGGACCGCGTGATGGTTTGCAAAATGAAAAGAAAATTGTTGGCTCAAAAGATAAAGTGAAATGGATTCATATGTTGGCAGACGCAGGTCTTTCTTATATTGAAGTTTCATCTTTCGTTCACCCTAAATGGATTCCTGCTTTAGCAGATGCACAAGATGTGTTTACAATGCTAGAGCGGAAACCACATGTTACATATGCAGCTCTCGTTCCAAATCAAAATGGTTTGGAACGGGCGCTTTTGCAAGATGTAGATGAGGTGAACGTTTTTTTATCTGCCAGTGAAACGCATAATAAGAAAAATATTAATAAATCAATTGATGAAGCACTTTCTGTTATTGAAGATATAACGAAACAATCGCTATTTGCTGGAAAAACGGTACGTGGTTACGTATCTACTGTGTTTGGTTGTCCGTATGAGGGTGAAATAAGCGTTCATGCCGTTGATGAACTTTGTAACAAATTGTTTTCGTACGGTATTTATGAAGTATCGCTTGGAGATACGATTGGGGTGGCAAATCCAGCACAAGTGGAACGTGTGCTAGAGCATTTGCTCAAAAAATATGATTCTTCTAAATTTGCAATGCACTTTCATAACACGTACGGCATGGCACTTGCCAATGTTGTAAAGTCATTAGAATGTGGTATCACAACTTTTGACAGCTCATGCGGTGGTCTTGGCGGATGTCCGTATGCACCAGGTGCGTCTGGAAATGTCGCAACAAATGATTTAGTTCACATGCTTCATAAAATGGGCGTGCAGACAAATGTAAATGAAGAAAAGTTATTACAGGCAACGAAATTTATTCAAAGCAAACTCGATATGCAGATTCCAAGCCATGTATACCGTGCTTTGCAACATAAAACAGTGAGTAGGTGATCCCATGTTACAGCTGCAAAATATTTCAGTTGAATACGTAACGCCTCATATTGTGAAAGTAACATTAAATCGTGAACGACAAGCAAATGCTTTATCACTTGCTCTTTTAGAAGAATTACAAGAGACACTTAGTCGTATTAATGAAGAAAATGATGTCCGTGTCGTAATGATTACGGGTGCAGGTGCAAAAGCATTTTGTGCAGGAGCAGATTTAAAAGAACGCGCGAATATGAACGAAGAACAAGTGCGCCATGCAGTTGGGATGATTCGTTCAACAATGGATATGGTAGAACAATTATCACAACCTGTTATTGCAGCCATAAATGGAATTGCGCTTGGCGGCGGTACAGAATTAAGTCTTGCTTGTGATATTCGCATCGCTTCTGAAACAGCAAGTCTTGGCTTAACAGAAACTTCGCTTGCGATTATTCCAGGAGCTGGTGGTACGCAGCGTCTTCCGCGTTTAATTGGAATTGGACGTGCAAAAGAATTAATTTATACGGCAAGGCGTATTTCAGCTGCAGAAGCACAGGAGTATGGACTTGTTGAACATGTAGTTCCTGCTGAAGAACTTGAAGAAAAAACGCTTGAAATTGCAAAACAAATTGCAAAGAACGGTCCAATTGCTGTTCGTCTTGCGAAAGAAGCGATTACAAACGGTATGCAAGTAGATTTACAGACTGGTTTACAAATGGAAAAGCAAGCGTATGAAGGAGTTATTCATACGAAAGATCGCTTAGAAGGATTACAAGCATTTCGCGAAAAACGGAAGCCGATTTATAAGGGGGAATAAACATGCTAGATCAAAAACAACAATCTCGTACATTAGAAGAACGCGTAGAAACGATAAAGCAAGGCGGCGCACCGAAATATCATGAGCAAAATACAGCAAAAGGAAAACTGTTTGTTCGTGATCGTTTAGCGCTTTTGTTTGATAACGGTGAGTACGTAGAAGATGCATTATTTGCGAACTGTGAACAAGAAGGCTTGCCTGCTGATGGAGTTGTTACTGCAACTGGTAAAGTAAATGGACGCACTGTTTGTGTAATGGCAAATGATTCTACTGTAAAGGCAGGATCATGGGGCTCTCGTACAGTAGAAAAGATTTTACGTATTCAAGAAACAGCTGAAAAATTACGTGTACCGCTTTTTTATCTTGTTGACTCTGCTGGTGCACGTATTACTGACCAAGTTGAAATGTTCCCAGGAAGACGCGGCGCAGGGCGCATTTTCTATAACCAAGTAAAATTATCCGGAAAAGTACCGCAAATTTGTTTACTATTTGGTCCATCGGCTGCTGGTGGTGCATATATTCCTGCTTTCTGTGACGTTGTTATGATGGTTGAAGGAAATGCCTCCATGTATCTTGGTTCACCTCGTATGGCTGAGATGGTAATCGGTGAAAAAGTAACATTAGAAGAAATGGGCGGCGCACGTATGCATTGCTCTGTATCTGGTTGCGGAGATGTACTATGCAAAACAGAAGAAGATGCAATTTCAAAAGCACGTCAATACATTTCTTACTTTCCAAGTAACTACTTAGAAAAAGCTCCAATGACAGCACCTCAAGAACCGAAAGAATTTGAAAAAACATTAGAACAAATTATCCCAGAAAATCAAAATGCACCTTTTAATATGCTTGATTTAATTAAACGTATTATTGATGAAGACTCTCTCTTTGAAGTGAAAAAATTATTTGCACAAGAACTTATCACTGGCCTTGCACGTATTAACGGTATGCCAGTTGGAATTATTGCGAACCAGCCTCGTATGAAAGGCGGCGTATTGTTCCACGATTCCGCTGATAAAGCAGCGAAATTTATTACATTATGCGATGCGTATCACATTCCGCTTTTATTCTTAGCTGATGTACCAGGCTTTATGATTGGTACAAAAGTAGAGCGTGCTGGTATTATCCGTCACGGTGCAAAAATGATTTCTGCTATGAGCGAAGCAACTGTACCGAAAATTTCTATCGTTGTACGAAAAGCATACGGTGCTGGTTTATATGCGATGGCAGGTCCTGCATTTGAACCTGATTGCTGCCTTGCACTTCCAACAGCTTCAATTGCAGTAATGGGTCCAGAAGCAGCGGTAAACGCAGTATATGCAAATAAAATTGCAGCACTTCCAGAAGAAGAACGTCCAAGTTTTATCGCTCAAAAACGTGAAGAGTACAAGCAAGATATTGATATTTATCGTCTTGCATCAGAAATGGTGATTGATGGTATTGTTCATCCGAATCAATTACGCGCGGAATTGAAGCAACGTTTTGAAATGTATATGAGTAAATATCAAGTATTTACAGATCGAAAACATCCAGTTTACCCAGTTTAAATGGAGCTTCCATTGCTGGTAAATACAGTGAATCAAGTTCGTAATAGGCAATGCTTTGTTTGTCTATGTGAGCAAGATAAATAGCCCTTTTGAAGGGCTTTCTTTTTCAAAAAATAAGGAGGGGAAAAATAGTGAAGCAAGCAGTTTGGTTTCCAACAGACGAATATAAAGAAAAAACACGCTTATATCAGTGGATGCAATCATTGGGCTATGATGATTATGAAACATTTTATAAAAAGTCTATTGAAGATACAGCATGGTTTTGGGGAGAAGCAGAGCGAGCTGTAGGCTACCAATGGATGCGTCCATATACAGAAGTGTTAGATTTGGCAAACGGTATTCCATTTGCACAGTGGTATGTGGATGGAACTTGTAATGTCGTAGAATCTGCACTGTCTCGCTGGATTGCAGAAGATGATACGAAAGCACAAAAGGCTCTCATTTGGGAAGGAGAAAATGGAACATCAAAATCTTTTACATATGAAGAGTTAGATCATTGGGTGAGCCGCGTTGCAAATGGTCTAAAGCATTTAGGAATTGAAAAAGGGGATCGTGTAACAATTTACATGCCGATGATACCAGAAACAGTGGTTGCAATGTTAGCTGTGATGAAAATTGGTGCAATTATTTCTCCTATTTTTTCTGGGTTTGCTTCCGATGCGGTTATGACGCGTGTACAAGCAGCAGGATCCAAAATGATTATTACGGCAGACGGATTTGCACGCCGTGGTAAAACAGTTTCTTTAAAAGATGAAGTGGATAAAGCATGTGAGCATTGCCCAAGTGTTGAAAAAGTAGTAATTGTCCGTCATGCGGGGAACGAATTTACACCGCATGATTATGATATTTCATGGAATGTTCTTGAAAAAGAGAAACCATTTACGCATGCGGAAGAGATGAAAAGCGACGACCCACTTATGCTTATTTATACATCTGGCACAACAGGTAAGCCGAAAGGAACAGTGCATACGCATGCAGGATTTCCATTAAAAGCAGCATTTGATGCTAGTTTTGGTATGAATGTGAAGCAAGGTGATCGTGTACTATGGATTACTGATATGGGATGGATGATGGGGCCGTTTCTACTATTTGGTTCTCTAATTAACGGAGCAACAATGGTTATGTATGAAGGTGTGCCTGATTATCCAGAAGCAGATCGTCTATGGGAAATGGTTGATCGTTATAAAGTAACACACCTTGGTATTTCACCAACATTAATTCGTTCATTAATGGCAAAAGGTGATTCATGGGTAGAAGAGCATTCACTGCAAAGTTTAGAAGTAATTGGATCCACAGGTGAACCATGGAATCCAGATCCATGGATGTGGCTCTTTGAAACAGTTTGTAAGGGGAAAGTACCAATTTGTAACTATTCTGGTGGTACTGAAATTTCTGGCGGTATTTTTGGAAACGTCCTTATTAAACCGATTGCACCAATTAGTTTTAATGCATCGCTGCCAGGAATGGCCGCTGTTGTATTAGATGAAAATGGTGCACCAGTTCAAAATGAGGTCGGAGAATTATGTCTAGAAAAGCCGTGGGTTGGTATGACGAAAAGCTTCTGGGAAGAAGATGATCGTTATGTAAGCACATACTGGTCCCGTTTTGAAAACAAATGGGTACATGGTGACTGGGTATTATATGATGGAGAACAATACATCATTACAGGCCGTTCGGACGATACGTTAAATATTGCAGGAAAACGTATTGGACCTGCGGAGTATGAATCGATTCTTGTAAAACACCATGATGTCGTGGAAGCTGGAGCAATTGGAGTTCCAGATGAAGTGAAAGGTGAAGTGTGTCATTGCTTTGTTGTGTTACGCGAGGGCACTTCGTTTACACCAGAACTGAAAAAAGAATTAATGAGTCTAGTAAACTCTCATATCGGGAAAGCATTGTGTCCGAAAGATATTCATGTTGTTGAGGATTTACCGAAAACACGTAACTCTAAAGTGATGCGCCGCGTTATTAAAGCCGCGTATTTAGGAAAAGAACTTGGAGATTTATCTTCGCTTGTGAATCCTGAGGTTGTAACTTATATTCAAGGACTACAATCTCAAAAACAACTGTAATTTTAAAAAGCAAACTCTTTGATGCAGAGAGTTTGCTTTTTAGTTTGTGTTTATGAGCACTAATCTAGATCAAAGTAGGAAAGAGTAATAATGTATTATACAAAAAATAGAACAGTTAATTGTACATAGAATATTAAAGAAAAAGGTTTTTTATTGTGTTACATGTAACTCTATTCTTTAACAGTTTCTACCGCTAGTTGAGCAAATATATTTTTTGGGCTAGCTTCTTGTTTATTTAATATAAAATAATAAGAATATTTGATGGAGTAGAAGTCAATATTATAATTGTTAAAAGAAAAAGGAGGTTATACTTATGAATAAACAACGTGCACAGGAAATTGCCACTTCACCAGTTATGGCTAATGTAACCTATAACGGAGTGCAAATCTATATTCAAAATGTAGATGAAAATAATGAAACAGCTAGAATTTATCCTCTTGACCAACCAAATAATGAACAAGAGGTTCCTGTATCTAGCTTAACAGAGCATTAATTGTTTACATGATTTCTTAATAAAAACAGCTGTCGGAAAAAACTCGATAGCTGTAGCTTTAGAATAAAGTCCGATTGCTTATAAAAAAGAGCGAAATCCTGTATTAATAATGCGAGATTTCGCTCTTTTTTGTTATACGGACATAACTTAGTTAAGTCTTTACGATAAATTTCAAGGAGGAAATGTCTGTATGGTAACGCTTGTATTGCGTGATTTCATGCTCTTTTAAAGATATCGTACACAATAGAAAGTCTAGCACTATTTCAATATACCGAGGGATGATATAATTGTAAGAGAATACATAGTTAGCGTTAGTTATAAAACCCCTCAAGCAATAGAGGATTTGGCAGCTTAGATTTACCTTTTTTGTGGCCATTAAATTCAGTAATTAAGAGAAATAGATTATATTCTAAAGGGGAGAAATCAATGAGTGGTATGGGGAAATATAGTAATGGATTAGATGGAAATAAAGATAATATAGTTACGTTATATATTACTAGACACGGTAAAACAATGTTAAATGCTAATGAGCGTGTGCAGGGTTGGGCAGATTCTCCATTAGTAGAGAAGGGTGTTGAAGTAGCTAAAGATTTAGGAAATGGATTAAAAGGTATTCATTTTGTTGATGCTTACAGTAGTGATAGTGGCCGCGCAATTGAAACTGCTAACTTAGTATTAAAATATAGCAGGCAATCAAAGTTGAAATTTGAACAAAGAAAAGACATACGGGAATTGAATTTTGGGATTTTTGAAGGCGAGAAGAATGAAATTATGTGGAAAGTTATTGGAGATGCTGCTGGAGTTACATCAGCAGATGAACTAATGGAGTTATCTATTGAGAAAATTATTAATTTCATTGCAGCAGCAGACCATACGAAGCAAGCTGAAGATTGGAAAACCTTTTCAACTCGTATAAAAAAAGAAATTGATAAAATTAGTGAAGAGACTTCCGAAAATGGTGGAGGTAACGTTTTAGTTATATCTCATGGAATTGCGATCATGGCATTAGTAGACATGCTTGATAGTAGTAAAACAAAACTTGGATTAGAAAATGCAAGTGTAACTAAAATTCTCTATAAGGATGGAGAATATAAAGTCGAATCTGTTGGCGATATGAGTTATGCTGAAAACGGAAAAGAAAGTGTAAAAGTATAAAAGGATGTATAATGCAATAGCAAGAAAAAAGGCGGCTCCTTACTTTCATAAGAAGTCCGCCTTTTTTCTTGCTATTGATAAGTGGGATAGTGTTAACAAATGTTAATTATCTTAATCTCAAAATGTTGGCAGGATCTTATTACAATCAAGCTCATTTTTTCATTGTTCCACAAAATGAAAAAATGAGCTTGATTCTCACAGACAACTATAAAGAGATAAAATTTTCGTTTTGGGGACACTTCAACATGTTAGTTTGATGGGCAGGGGGTAGCACCATATGCCTATCAATCTAAGATAATTTTGTATCCATTTTAAAATGTAACAACATTTGTTTTATAATTTACAGATAGGGAGAGTAACATCTATCGTTGTTCCTTTATTCACTTCACTTTCAATCCATATCTTTCCTTGGTGCATTTCAATAATTTTGTAACAAATCATTAATCCTAAGCCAATCCCATCTTCTTTAATGCTATAAAAAGGTTCTCCAAGGTATGGTATACGCTCTCGAGGAATTCCACATCCTTGATCAATAAATCGAATATTGATTTGATTATTATCAGCTCTATCAATTTGAATAACAATTTCGCCTCCCGTTGGCATCGATTCAATGGCGTTTTTTAAGATATTAATGAATACTTGTTTTAATTGATTCCCTTCACAATGTATCATTGGAATAGTAGACATAACTTCTGTCTTCATTTGTACATTATTCATGAGTGCTTGGGGCTCTAGTAGCATGACAACTTGATTCATTAACATACTTATATCATTAGGCTGAATTTTCACTGCCTGAGGTTTGGCGATTGCCATAAATTCATTCGTAATGCTTTCAATTCGATCAATTTCTGATGATACTATATCTATATAGAGATGATTCGTTTTATTTTCCCCTGTTTTTAATAATTGCATAAATCCTTTCATTGCAGTTAATGGATTTTTAATTTCATGAGCGATTGCGGTAGCTAATTGACCTACAACAGCAAGTTTTTCGGATTTTCTTAATAATTCTTCCGTCTTTATTCGTTCGGTAATATCTCGAGAAATACTTAAGAAAACTTCTTTTCCATTCAACTTGAATACACGAATACTAAATTCAGTCGTTATTTTCTTTCCTGTAGGAAAAACATATTCATCTTGCAAAGTAAAAGAATCTTCCCCGTTTTTAATTTTTTCTATTAATCTTTTTATAAGGGGAGAATCCTTAGAAACAAGATCAGAAAATGGCGTACTAAGAATTTCATCTCTACTTAAATGAAACCTTTCACACCCAATCGCGTTTACCTCAATGAATTGAGTGGGAGTTCGATTTTTATCTAACTCTACCACGTATACGGCATCTGCTGCCTGTTCAAATAGGACACGATATTTCAATTCGCTTTCTTGCAATTGTTGATATAATTGCTGTCGTTCTTTTTCTGCTTGTTTTCGTTCGGAAATGTCCCTGCATATTGCAGAGAGAGCCATTATATTCCCTCTTACATCTAGAACAGGTGAAACCGTTATACTTACATCAATTAAATCCCCATTTTTTCGTTGTCTAATGGTCTCCAACCTAGTAATTGTAGATTTTCCAGACAGAATATTTCGAACAATTTCGATAGATTCGTCCATTAAGAAACTGGGTACAGAAGGGAGTTTTTTACCGATAATTTCTTGTATTGACCAACCAAATATCGTTTCAAAAGCTTTATTAACTTGTAAAATATGTCCTTCTCGATCAGATATGACAATCGCATCTGCGTTGTTATTTACAAATGACTCCAGTAATTCTTTGGTCTCTTGTAATTCACTCTCCACTTTTTTTCTCTCTGTTATATCAATTGCAGAACCAACAACTTCAATCACTTTTCCATTTCGCTTAATTGGCCTAAGTGCGATTAGCGCAATGGTTTCATCATCTGGCCAGGGTATTTCAAATATAACTTCATTCCCTTCCCACGCTTGTACATAATACTTCAGTAATTCAGGAACGAGATGGGGAGGGATAATGGAAGAATCGATAGTACGTAAACTTTTTCCTACCACTTGTTCAGAATAAAATCCATTTTGATAATAAAATTGTCCATCACACATCGTATGTATAAAGTGCGTATCTACTTTAATAAATTTAAAGATTCCTCCTTGCAGTTCATGAACAGTATCTTTCAGCTCTTGCTTCGATCTTTTTAATTTTTGATTCATTTTAAATAACTCTTCTGTTAAGGAATATAATTTTTGATAAGCTTCCATCAGAAAAAGTCCACTTAAAAGACCTAAACTCATAAATAATAAGCTTTGAATGTAAAGAATATTAGATATTACAGCAGGAATGAAGAATCCGCCTACCAATCGAATCATAGCCACATAACAAATCAGATAAAGAAAGCTAGCTTTAAACGGATGTAAGTTTTTAAAATATGTTCTAAAAATAGTAAATATAATACCTGTTCCTAATAAAGTAACGACATAAGGTCCACAATATCCATCCATATAAATAATACGCATTATTAAAATGCTAAGTAACGTAATCCAGCCGGCAGTACGACCAAAGTAAACAAACGAAAAAATGAGAGGAACAACTCGAAGATCATAGTAAAACCCCATGTATTTAAAAGAAAAGACCATCAAAATAACAGCAATGATTGCCCCATATATTTTTTCAATGAACTGGTTGGATTTCATTACAAACACTTGGATGAATATAGTTGAACTAACTAGGAAAGTAAAAATAAAAAGGTTAATAAAAAAATCTTTAATAAACATATCGTGTCCCTCCTTATATCAAACAAATTCGACAGAAAAGGATAAAATCCTACAAAATTTATTTCAAATCAGTAATTTAGATAAAAGAAAACATTTTTTAAACTGAACAAAAATCCGCTATTAATTTAAACAGAATTTTTTTGCTCTTGTTGAAATTGTAAAACTCCGGTCGTGTTACTTCATTTAGTAGCAACAATCATTATGTATGAAAAGAATCTTGTCGAATAAAGAAGGGAAAATAGTCTATGGAAAGGAAATAAATAGAAGAGGTTGGAAAAATAATGAAAGTAGGAAGAATCGGTGAAGGAAAAAATAGGTGAAGGAATTACAGCAGAGATTTATTTATGGAACGAAAAAGAAATTATAAAACTATTTCATGACAGTATTCATGAATCCCTTATTGAAAAAGAGTTTATTGTAAGCCAAGAAATTCAAAATCTTGGACTACCAGCTCCTAAAGTGGGGAATAAGGTATTTGATCAAAATAGAATGGGTATTATTTATGAAAAAATTGATGGTGTAACTTTAACCGAACAACTAGCTAAAGACCCTATGAATGTAGAGAAAGAAGCAAAAAGATTTGCTGAATTGCATTTTCAAATTCATAGCGTGAAATCTAGTGCACTTTCAGATATACGTGAAGTTTTAATTTCATATGTAGATCTTTGTAATCGATTTACACTTGAACAAAAAGAGCAGATTGTATCGTATATAGAGGCATTACCGACGAAACAAGCAGTGTGTCATATGGATTTTCATCCTGATAATATTTTAATCTCAGGGCAGGGGCCGATTATTATCGATTGGATGACGGCAGGTTATGGTAATCCATTTGCCGATGTAGCACGTACGGTCATTATATTAAAACATGCTCATCTACCAGCAAGTATACCAGAACCAGTGAAGCAAAGTATTATGACGCTGCGCCATGTATTTTGTGAGGAGTATGTAAAAGAATATTTAACTTTATCAAAAGGTACATGGAAAGACATAGAATCGTGGCTTCTACCAATTATGGCAGCAAGATTAATAGAAGGGATACCTGAAGGTGAGAAAGATGATTTATATAGGCAAGTGCTTTCTTTTCTTTAAGATAAAATAATCTAAATCAAAAATTCATGAAGGGAGAGTGCAATGCAGTATGTGGCATACATTATCTGAACCATGGAAAGAGTGTTTCAATCAAGCTTGGTTATCGTATTGTAACGGTTCATTCCCAATTGGTGCCGTTATTGTAGATGGCAGTGAAAATATCATTTCAAAAGGTAGAAATACAGTTTACGAGACGGAAGCAATGCCAAATGAAATATGTAATAACAAAATTGCTCACGCGGAAATTAACGCGATATTAAAAATAAACAATTTAGAAACAAACGCAATGCGAAAGGAATATGAATTGTATTCTACGATGGAACCATGTCCTTTATGTTTTGGTGCCATTGTAATGTCTGGGATTACAAATATTCACTATGCAGCAAGAGATAGGTTGGTCGGAGCAACTAACTTAAAAGATGGAAATGCTTATTTACAAGGGAAAAATATAAATATTTCAGGACCACACAAAGAACTTGAAATCGTGCAATTTGTTTTGAAAACAGATTTTGTATTACGGAGAGGTCATTCTGTAGATCGGTTATTACAGACATGGGAGCAAGATTGTCCTATAGGCATTGCTATCGGTCGAAAATGGTATGAGACAAATAAATTAATACAGGCGAAGCAGGAAAAGAAAGATATTTCAACTATTGTAGATGAAATAATAGCTGAATTAGAAGCTTTAAAAGAAAGCGGTGGAATAAAAAAATAGATCTGAATTTTGAAGATAGAAAATATGCTTTTGATGACATTGTCGAAGAATACGAAAAAATAAGACCAACATATCCAAAGAATGGGGGATATGTTGGTGATATAAGTTATGGGGAAAAAGGAAAAGAAATTATTAGAGTATAAAGGATGTACAAAGTAATAGAATGAGCAAAAGGCGGATTTCTTACGAGAGTAAGAGGCTGCCTTTTTTCTTTGAATCCTAAACACTTTAAAAATTTTAAAAAGTGCTAAAAATTCCCTCGATAACTTTCTCTAGTGATTTTAAATAAAAATTGAAGGGATTTTCACTATTTATAGCGAATTCATGTGGTGAAAAATGGAAGTGGAGGGATTTTTATGAAATGTTTTGTAAAACAGACTGCAAAATGGGTAACAGCTTCGACACTTGTAGCTGGGATATTATTTCCTTCTGGACTTATTGTAAGTGCTGCAGAAACGGATTATCCTGTAAAAGGGGCCTACCATTCGGCAGTTACATCTCCTGTTCAGCTGAAGACACCATTCCAGTCACAATTCATGAATAAGCAAGGACAAGATATATTCGGTCCAACCAATCCAAACTATAAAATGAACGTTTACTATGATTCTACCAATCACACTATTAAAGGGGAAATGACTGTCACTTTTACGAACAATACTCGTACGCAGTTGAACGAACTTTATTTTAACTTATGGGGAAACGCAGAAACATCTAAAGAAAATGGCGGAAGTATGTCTGTTTCTAATGTGAAAGTAAATGGGAAAACAGCAAAATTTACTGTGGATAGTACTGCAGTACATATTTCATCTGTTCAAGTTCCAAATGATCAAAAATCTACTGTATCGATGGATTTTGTCGTTCAAGTACCGGAACAGCAAGATCGTTTTGGATGGAATAAAAACACGGTTTCACTTGGAAACTGGTTTCCTATTCTAGCAGTTTACGATAAAGAGGGCTGGAATGTAGATGCTTATTTTCCATATGGAGAATCCTTTTATTCTTTAACTGGAGATTTTGATGTAACACTTACGACTGATAAAGCCCAGGTCATTGCAACGACAGGAACGGAAGTAGGTCAACCAGTTATTTCAGGAAATTTAGCAACGCATCATTATAAAGCTAAACAAGTTCGCGATTTTGCAATAGAAATGGATCCAACTTACAAAGTAAAACAAACGAAAGTAAAAAATGTAAAAATTAATGTGTATTATACAGATGAACAAGCAAAATATGCTGATTCTATGGTTGAGGCAGGGGTTGAGAGCATCAAGCTGTTCAGTGACCGCTTTGGAGAGTATCCATGGCCAGAATTAGATATCGTTGGCATGGAAGGCTGGTTTGGCGGAATGGAATATCCGCAATTAACGATGATTAGTATCGCTGGCAATCGTTCTCAAGAATGGGTCAAGCATGTTACTGCACATGAAATTGGGCATCAATGGTTTTACGGCATTATTGGAAATAACGAGCACGATGAACCATGGCTAGACGAATCATTTGCTAGCTTTGCAGCTGCGCTCTATAGCAATGAACTTGATCAACTAAAAGCGGAACCTGTCGGAGACTATCATCTTTCATATCCTATTTCAACATTTGCTGAACGTGCTGCAGAAGGCGGAATTGGAGCATATTATAGTATGATTTATGGTTACGGTTCAAGAACAGTTAATGATCTTCGTCTTGAACTTGGCGATGAAGCCTTTTACAAAGCGATGAAAGATTACTTTAAAGAAAAGAAATTTGGTGTGAGTACAACAAAAGATTTTATTCAAATTATGGAGAAATCAACCGGAAGAGATTTGACAAATTTCTTTGCGTCTCATAGGATATTTGTTTCTGACCAAGAATAAATAGAAAAACCTGCCACGAATCGAATTCGGCAGGTTTTTCTATTTAACGATAAATATCCCGCTGATAAGTTGCTACTTTCATCATATACACTACTTTGTAGAAAATATTATTATAATATGAGAGAATGAAAATAGTGAATTTTCACTCTAATATTGGTGCAATTGCAGATGAGTCTATATGGAAAATGGAATTGTTCAAAGTAAAAAAGTAATGGGGGATGAAGAGATGAATCACCATTTAGAAGAAAGAAAATATACCTTTGATGATATTGTCTACGAATATGAAAAAATACGGCCGACATATCCAGGAGAACTCTTTGTTGATATTATTAATTATTCAAAAATCGAAAAACATTCTCCTGTTCTTGAAGTTGGCTGTGGTACAGGAAAAGGGACGGCAGGGTTTGTTCAATTAGGATATAAATGTATTGATTGTGTTGAGCTTGGAGAGAAATTAGCTCAATTTACAGCTGATAAATTCAAATATGAAAAAGACGTTCAAGTGTATCAAGGTGCTTTTGAAGAATGGACTCCCCAACATAATGAATATTCGCTTGCATTCTCCGCAACTGCATTTCATTTTATTAATCCTGAAATTGGTTATCCGAAAGTAGCAAATATACTGCGGGAAAATGGAACGATGGCATTTTTCTGGACATACCATATACAACCTAATACAGACATTTTTCGAGAGATTGGAGCTTGCTATGAAAAATATGCCCCGCATTTACACCCTAACAAGTTACCAACGCCAGAAGAACTAATTGAAGAACGAAAAAGTCTTACAATGAAACATAATTTGTTCCAAGATTTAGTTGTGAAAACATATACATGGACTGATACGTATACAAGTGATGATTATATTGCGTTAATACATACACAATCTGTTCATCGTCTGCTTCAAAAAGATATAAAAGAAAAATTGTTTCATAGTATTCGTAACGTAATCGAAAAACATGGTGGCATCATCGAAAAACCACAGTTTGTTGCGTTGTATTTAGCGCGAAAAAAATAATAAGGGATATCCTTAATAAAAATTTAGGTAAGAAACAAAATGTATTCTCTAACAACGAATCTACATAAGAGAGGGAGTTTTTTGATGAATGATTTCGAATGTAAAATGTTAACGATGTGCATGGTGCAAGATGGAGACAAAGTCTTGTTAATGAATCGTCCAGATCGTTTGGGTTTTCCAGGGTACATTGCTCCAGGTGGAAAAGTCGACTTTCCAGAAAGTATTGTAGACGGAGCAATTCGAGAAGTACGTGAAGAAACAGGTTTAATTGTAAAGGATATTATTTTTAAAGGAATAGTTGAGTTCTGCGAGCCAAATACGAAGTTACGATATATGGTGTTTAATTATTTGGCAACATCTTTTGAAGGAAAGCTGCTTGAAGATCCACCTGAAGGAGAATTAGTATGGGTGGATATAAAAGATGCGCTAAATTTACCGATGCAAGATTGGTTTAGAAAAAGGTTTCCGTTATTTTTTGAACCGGGAACATTTGAATGGCACTCGGTATGGGATAAAGAGCATGATGTCATTTTAAATAGAGTGGAAAAACATTATAAAGAATCGCAACTGCATAAAGTGTGATTCTTTTATGAAAATGCCCCATTTTAAGTAAATATGTTAATATGGGGCGTTTTTTGAAATAAGAAAAGTAACGTTGTTCAAAAGAGGCTAACGATTTTGCTAATAAAACGTGAAAAATATGTGATAATGAAAATTTTATTTTATGACTTTTTCTTAGCCAAAGGTCACTATTGCTCCGGTACTTTTTTTTCTTATGATGTTGTCATAGAAAAAACAAAGGAGTGTGTAAGGATGTTTAAAAAAATGAGTGATCTTGGGAAGGCAGGAATGTTTACGGTTTTAGTTTTAATAATCGCGTCTGTTATGGGATTGGTGTTTCATGTTAGAGCGGAGGTATATATGTTTTCGCCTCTTATAGCTGTTGTAATTATGTTAATAGTTACAGGAGATGCTTTTACGAAAAAGGGCTGGAAGGAACTCGGCATTCATAAGGCTGGATTTAGTAAATGGAGATTTGCGATATGTATCCCACTCATTGTGCTAACAACCGGTTATATATTGTTTTGGTTAACTCCTTATGCTTCTATTGTAAAACCAGAAGACTTTGATGGTGCTCCGCTATGGTTTGTTTTAATAAAGCTCCTTGTTGTATTTGTACTGTATACTATTACCAGCGCATTGGGCGAAGAAATCGGTTGGCGCGGATATTTGCTTCTTAAGTTACAAAGTGTAGGCACAAAGAATGCATTATGGCTTTCTGGTTTCATTCATGCAATTTTTCATTTTCCAATTATTTTTGCAGGAATTTATTTGACAGAAGGAAATCCATTTATAATTGTGCCTCTTTTTGTAGTGATGACTATGTTTGGCGGCGTTTTCTTTGGATATGTGAGAATTACTACGGGTAGTGTATGGCCTGCTACGATTATGCATAGTGTCCATAATGTGTATTTCAATTTGATATTAGAGCAATCCACTCATTCTGAATCAAATGTTGCCCAATACCTTGGAGGCGAAAGTGGAATAATTGTTGTAGGTCTTTACGGGATAGTATGTCTTTGGATTTTGAAAAAGGGAAACAAATTGAGTGATAGGGAAATAGATGTTCTATACTATTTATCTAAAGGACTAACAAACAAAGCCATCGCTGAAAGTTTGTTTCTTTCAGTAGGCACAATCAAAAACTATATATCTATTATCTATTCTAAACTGAACGTCGAAAACAGGGCTCTAGCTGCCAAAATGGCAGTTCTAGAAAATTTAGTGCCTATTAAAAAGCAGGACCGTTAACATATGTTTACGGTCCTTACTAAAATAGCTGTATCTACTTTATTTTACACCACATTAACTACATGAACGCTCTCCTTATTTTAGATTCATACTTAAAATTTCACGTAACGTAATTAAAAAATTATTTTCTTTTTTTCAAAAATAAAAATGTTAAAAAGGAAAGCTTTAAGAATTGTTTATTCATGTTTTTAGGATGTTTATTTCAATTTTAAAAGGAAGTTTTAGGTATTTTGAAGAAAAGCTGTATGAATTGATACTAGTCTCCAAATTGGTAACATAAAAAAATGATAGATTAATTACTAATAATCTTTTAAAGAATCAAGGAGTGATTTTAGGTGTGTAATGTTGAGATAAGGAGACCACGAATTGAGGACATTGAAGAGATTCATCAATTCTTTAATACAACGATTAAAGATACGTTTGCTAAAGAAGGTTTATCGGAGTTGGTTGATGATATAGAAAAGGAAATTGAAAGTAAAAAACAATACTTGAAATGTGACTTTGATAGCAATGGGAGAAATCGATATTTTTTGATAGCTGTGGATACAAATTGTAATAAAGTTATAGGTACAATTGAATATGGTCCAGCTAGTGAATTGATTAACATTTGCACAGATAGAGCACTGAAAGAGTTATATGAGGTAGGAACTGTATTTGTACTTCCAGAATATCAAAGGCGTGGTGTAGGAACATTGCTTTTAAATGTAATGTTTCTCACTCTGTTGAATAGAGATATTAAAGAATTTTGTTTAGATAGTGGATATACAAATGCACAGAAGATATGGAAGAGGAAATTTGGAGAGCCTGATTATTTGCTGAAGGATTATTGGGGTGAGGGATTTGATCATATGATTTGGAAGAGACGCACTGATGATATGTCTATAATATTTAGTAAATGAGTAAAGTACGCTTTGGCTTAATCAAACACTAAAGTTACTAAATTTTGTACAAAGTATTTACTTTTTCATTTAACAAATCATCTCTCCCAAGATAACTGTTCCAAAGTATATGGTGACATATTACGTTGTAATTTGTTAGAACATAATTGTAGTTTATTAGAAATCGATAGATTCATAAAAAACGCCATTTTACAGCTGTTTCACGTTGTAGCAAAAACTTATTTTTACACCCTCACTTCCTCTATTTAATTTTTCGAAAAGGATATATTTTCCTAAATATCATAATACATTATAGAAAAATGCCGAGAGGGGTGTGTGTGATGGGTTTCCCGCCTCAACAACAAAGTAAACCTGGCATTGAATCCTTAATGGTACCCAGACCTATATTTGATAACCCCAATTACAAACCAGCCGGTAAGCTTATAAATAAGGTAGCACTTATAACTGGTGGGGATAGTGGAATTGGAAGGGCTGTCGCCATAGCCTTCGCGAAAGAGGGTGCAGATATTGCAATCTCATACCTAAATGAACACAGCGATGCAAAAGAAACAGAGTTCTATGTCAAAAAGTACGGCCGAAGTTGCAT
The DNA here is from genome assembly GCF_037104695.1 of Bacillus yunxiaonensis. NCBI lineage: Bacteria > Bacillati > Bacillota > Bacilli > Caryophanales > Bacillaceae > Bacillus > Bacillus yunxiaonensis. Next base: position 339,699 of record NZ_JBAWSV010000001.1, read on the forward strand.
TACCATTCCAGGTGATATTGGGTATGAGCAGCATTGCCAACAAGCTGTAATGCGAACGATTCACCAATTTGGTCGTATTGACATTTTGGTGAATAATGCTGGTGTACTATACATAAGGAATAGTCTACTTGATGTAGATTCGAATCAACGAGCAAGCACCTTTCACACAAATGTTTTTTCGCAGTTTATTATTACGAAAGCTGCTTTACCATACATGAATTCAGGGAGCTCCATAATAAATACAACATCCCTTAGTGCCTATCATGGAGATAAAGATGCAATTGACTACTCGGCATCTAAAGGAGCCATTGTTTCATTTACGCGTTCGCTGTCATCGTCACTGGCATCGCAAGGGATTCGAGTTAATGGTGTGGCCCCAGGACCAATTTGGACTCCATTAATTCCATCTTCCTTTCCGCCAGAATGGATTACCACATTTGGAGACCATGTTCCTATGAAGCGAGCTGGCCAACCGTTTGAAGTGGCACCTGCTTATGTATTCTTGGCCTCCGATGATGCATCTTACATATCAGGGCAAATTCTGCACGTGAATGGTGGGGAAATTGTAAACAGCTAAATATCTACAAAACTAATATTAATTGTTATTATTCAAACTGGTTATTTTCTCCACACCCTTGGATGACTCACTCCTATCATAGTGTCATCCAAGGCTTTTTTTATTTCTTCCTTTCATAAGAAAGTTGTACTATGTTGAATTGTTTTACTATGCCAAATATTTGAATTTACTACATACAAAAAAATAATGAAGTTTGCCTTTTCTTTGCAAATGCGTTCAAAATAAAAATCTAATGTTTACTAACTTTACGATAACTCTCCTACCTGCAAATTGACATTTACGAATAAGCTGTAACGAAAAAAGAAGGGGATAAGTTACAAAGAGCGAAGTAAATGATTGTGTATATATTACAAATCTTTTGCACGATATTATTAAAATCAAAATCTGCATTACAAATTTATAGTGTAATTATAATAAGATAAGGATACATAATCATATTATTGTTAACTATACTTAGTTTGCTTATGATGAGATATGTACTACATATAAGAAAAGAAATATAAGGAAAGGAATTCTATTTATGAAGCGAATTGCAATTGTTGCAGCATGGGAACCAGAGCTTACGTATTTACATAAATATTATCCAAGCTATCGTAAAGAAGAACGCGCGGCTTGGGAATTTCATTTTCATAATATGAACGGGATTGAATTGATTTCTGTCATAACCGGAGTTGGTAAAGTCCAATGTGCAAGTTGTGTTCAGCTTCTTATTAGTGAATTTCAACCAGAACAGCTATTTATGACAGGGATTTGTGGAAGTTTATCAAACAAAGTGAAAAATGGTGAGATTGTTGTCGCCACTAAAGTTATGCAACATGATGTAACTGGAGCGGGAACTGGAATGGATCCGTTTGATTTATATACAGGAAGAACAGCGTGTATTCAGCCTTCAAAACATTTAATTAAAGAAATGAAAAAGTTACAACTAGTTTATACCTCTCATTATGGTACATTCATTTCAGGCGATCAACGTATTCGTAGTTCAGAAACGAGAGAATTGCTTCAAACTGTTTACGGAGCACTTGCAGTAGATCAAGAAATTGCTGCATTTTCTTACGTTTGTCATGTGAATGGAAAACCATTTCTTTGTTTAAAAGCTGCGTCAGATCAAGCGAATGATAAAACAATAGAAGAACAAAGAGTGTTTAAGATGTTAGCTTGTGAGAAAGCGTGCGAATATATGATTGCATTTTTACTGCATTTTTTTAAAGAAATTAAAGTGTAGGAATTTCACTTATGATATTTTAATTATTTGATAATAAATGTTTTAAAAAGGTATTATTGCTTGAAATAATAAAGGATTGTAATTTAAAATTTTTAGTTAGTACGTTGAAAAAAGAAAAGCTAACAAAACTTACACCTTGTATTTAATAACAAATTTATTATTAGATGGAGTTCATCCTAAGACAATTGAACAATACTTAAATCAAGATTCAATTATACAATATACAGTAACAAATAATGGAAGAATGCAGTCTGTTCCGAAAGATATCCCGACAAGGGGTGAAAATACCTCTTTTTGACACATTTTAGTATAAAAAATGGAGTCTAGTAAAATTTATTACTTGAAATTCTAAAAAAATAACGTAATCTATTATAATGGATAGGAAAAAGTTTTAGTAAAGAGGTTATGAAAATGGATAAAGTATACAACGATTTATTGAACATATTAGATGATAATAAAGTTAAAAAAGATGAACCGTTAAAACGATACACTTTCACTAAAACGGGTGGAAATGCGGATTATTTTGTTTTACCTACTACGTATCAAGAGGTACAAGACGTAATAAAATATGCAAATCAAAATAATATTGATTTTACTATTTTAGGTAATGGTTCAAACTTAATTATTAAAGATGGCGGTATTAGAGGGATTGTTCTGAATTTAACTAAATTAACTAATATCGCATTGAAAGATAATAAGATAATTGTTCAAAGCGGAGCAACTATTATTGATACTTCTAGATTTGCATTAAAAAATCATCTAACTGGATTAGAGTTTGCTTGTGGCATTCCAGGAACAGTTGGCGGAGCAGTATACATGAATGCAGGAGCATATGGTGGCGAAGTATCACATGTTATTGAAAGTGTATTAGTTTTAACTAGAGATGGCGAGATTCTTAATTTAAATAAAAATGATTTAGAATTAGAATACAGAAACAGCTCTATTTCTAGAGAAGGATATCTTGTGTTAGAAGCGACTTTTGCTTTACAAGAAGGTGAATATAATATAATCAAAGAAAAAATGGATGAATTGACATTTTTGCGTGAATCAAAACAACCATTAGAATATCCTTCTTGTGGCAGTGTTTTTAAACGTCCTCCAGGTATGTTTGCTGGTAAGTTAATTCAAGATAGTGGGCTGCAAGGAAAACAAATAGGAGGTGCCCAAGTATCTACTAAGCATGCTGGATTTATGGTGAATATAGACGAAGCTACAGCGAGTGATTATGTAAAACTTATCCGATATGTGCAGGAAACGGTCAAATCTAAATTTAACGTAGAATTAGAAACAGAAGTAAAAATTATTGGAGAAGATTTAGTATCTTAATAGTAAACACCTCTCGAAATGAGAGGTGTTTTTTTATTTGGGACAATTAGCGGTTGTAAAACATCTATTTATTTTTGTATCTTCCAATATCCTTTTATTGTAAAATACTTATAGATGGGAGGATTGTACATGAATTTTGAAGATAACAGAGTACTAGGAATTCAGTTGGGTGCTTTGCTAGTGACAGAAAATCATAGATATTTAGTGATTAAGAAAAATGACCATTATTCTTTACTTAATATTGAAACAATGGAATGCAGTATATTAGAGGTAGCCTTGGAACATATTGAAGAAGTGATGGCAGAGGATTTGCAGGAAACAGTGAAACAAATTATTCCTGCCGAGCATTTGAAACTTGTTGCGAAGAATATTGTATGAAAGGGCGTCTTGCGCATGGATAATACTGAATATTTTGTTATTAATGATTTGAAAGTGTTACAAGCGCAATTTGAAGAGTTGCTACAAGCACAGATTCAAAGTAGCAAGGAATTTGAGGATTGGTTGCGGCATCAGTCTAGATTGTTAGATGAAGTGGATGAACAACTAAAACAACATTATATTCAATTTCAATGCAGCACTTATAACCAACAAGTGAAAGAAGCATATGATTTTGATCAAAAACATGTGCAGCCATTAGTGAAACACTACAAAAGCTTACTAGACAATAAATACTATGAATCTCCATTTCGTTTGCAGCTAGATCCTGAATATTTCGGTTTATTTAATAAAAAAGTAGGAAATGCGATTAGTTTGTTCAATGAGAAAAATATAGCTTTAGAAATTGAAGAAGATGAGTTAGTAACAAAGTATTTCGAGATTACAGGTGACTTAACAGTAATGTGGGAAGGAGAAGAAAAGCCGTTAAGCGACATGCAGGTGTATCTTCAAGATTCTGAACGTACTGTTAGAAAAAATGCAATGACTCTTATTCAAGAAAGTGTATTATCGGTAGAAGGGGATCTGCAACTCATTATGGATAAGTTAATTGCGTTGCGACATCAAAAAGCTCAAAATGTCGGTTTACAAAATTATCGTGACTACATGTTTAAAAAATATGAACGCTTTGATTATACAGCAACAGACTGTTTTGAATTAGCAGAAGCAATGCGTCAGTATGTTATCCCGTTACAGAAGAAATTTCAAGAAAAACAACAAAAAACTTTGGGAGTAAATACTTTTAGACCTTGGGATGTAAGAGCTGTTCCGACAAATGAGAAACCGTTACAGCCGGTACAAAATGTAGACGAGTTAGTAAAAAGAAGTTTTCATATTTTAGAAAATGTTGATCCGCGTTTTTCAGCATTACTGCAGGAGATGAATGAGAATAATCTCTTAGATTTAGAGAGCCGTAAAGGGAAAGCTCCAGGTGGTTTTTGTGAATACTTACCTACTTCTAAACAATCATTTATTTTTATGAATTGTTGCAACACCCAAGATGATGTAGTGGTGCTTTTACACGAAATGGGTCATTGCATTCATAATGAGCTTATGAAAGATATTGAGATTCAACAATATCGAAATGTACCGATGGAATCAGCAGAATTGGCGAGTACAACAATGGAACTCCTGACAATGGAGTATTGGGATACATTCTATACAAATAAAGCTGATTTTAACAGGGCAAAGCGTGAGCAGCTTAGGTTAATGGTAGAGTATTTACCTATTATTATCGTAGTTGATCAATTTCAGCATTGGATGTATGAAAATCCAAATCATACGCATGTGGAAAGAAAGGAAAAGTTTCAAGAACTTGCAAGAACATATGACTCTAACTTTGTGAGCTGGGAAGGTTATGAAAACTGGTTAGCAACAAAATGGTTGTCTATTTTACATATTTTTGAAGCTCCTTTTTACTATATTGAGTATGCAATTGCACAAATAGGTGCCTTACAGATGTATAAACAATATAAAGAGAATCGAAAACAAGCTTTAATTAATTATAAAAAGGCGCTATCTTTAGGAAGTACAAGATCAGTAAAAGAAGTGTATGAAGCAGCAGGCATTCGTTTTGATTTTTCGTCGCAAACGATTAAAGAGTTAATGGAGTTTGTGGAGAAAGAATTAGAGTTATTTGAAGAAGAGTAATAAGATGTTGAGGTTTTAATTTACAATAAATGTTCTATTATTAGCTAGTACAAGAAGAACAGTTAAATTCCAAAACAGATTTTGGATAGTTTCAAAATAGGGAGGGTTGGCAAAGTGGAAATATCTGCATTACAAAGAGAGGTTAGAGAGTTTAGTAAAAATAAAGGTTTTGAGAACTCAACGATTGAAGAAAGAACTTTATTTTTGGTGACAGAAATTGGAGAGGTCGCTCAAGAAGTCTTGAAAATTTCTTCCAATCCGGATTCTGATAATATTAATGAACTAAAGGAACAGTTAGGTTCTGAAATATACGATGTGGTATGGAATCTTTTTGATCTTGCTAACAAACTCGATATTGACTTAGAAGATGCATTTAGAAAAAAGAGTGAGGTAAATAAATATAGACATTGGGATGTATAAAAACAGTTCGTTTCTATATTTTCATTCACTTTATTATGGGCACTTTGAAAATTATGATCACAAATATCGCGCGAAAGCTAATGGTATTATGTTTGAGGTGTCTAGTTAAAGATGTTCTATAAAAGAAATAAAACAGCTTTTAGAAACGTTTTTGCAAGTAATTAATAAGATATATATATCATAATTATATTATGTAAACTGTATACGAGATGTAAAGAGATAAAAATGTTCTTTAACTAATAATAAGGAGTATGAGCCTAATATTTTGAAAGTTAGAACTTTTATTCTATTATAGTATTAGAAATACTGAAAATTCGGAGTGGATTATTATGGAATGCGTAATAGGGGATGTAAAAGTTCATTATGAGATTTATGGTTCTGGAAAGCCGATTATCATGCTTCATGGTTTTTCGCCCGATCATAGACTAATGTTAGGGTGCATGGAACCTGTTTTTGTAAAAAGAGAAGGTTGGAAACGAATTTATATTGATTTACCAGGAATGGGACAAACGAAGGGGAACGAATCTATTCAAAACTCAGATGGAATGTTAGATCTTGTTTTAAAATTTATAGATACGATTATTCCAAACGAATCTTTCTTAATTGCAGGTGAATCATATGGTGGATACATAACTAGAGGAGTTATATCCAAAAGAAAAGAAAAAATAGATGGCGCAGCATTTATTTGTCCTATGATTATTCCGGACATAAACAAGAGACGGCTTCCTCCGCATACCGTCATTTACCGAGATGAAAAGTTTTTATCTCAGTTAAGTACGGAGGAACGTGAGAATTTCAGCTTGAATTTTGTAGAGCTTAACGAAAATAATTGGCAACGTTATCTGGAAGAGATTATACCAGGAATTAAAATAGCAGATGAGGCGTTTTTAACAAAAATACAGAAGCAATATGCTTTTTCATTTGATGTAGATAATCAGCTATCTCTGTATGAAAAACCAAGTCTCTTTTTATTGGGCAAACAGGATTCAGTGACAGGATACAAGGATGCTTGGGAGATTCTTGATAAATTCCCCCGAGCTACTTTTGCTGTTTTAGATAAAGCAGGGCATAACTTGCAAATTGAGCAGGATGTTTTATTTCAATCATTGATAAACGAATGGTTAAATAGAGTAGAAGAAAATATTGTGGCTTTTGAATAAAGATTAATAATTCGTAAAAGAAATGATTAAAAATCCTGTTTCATGCAGGATTTTTTCTTATTAAATTAATGTATGCAATGTAGTGAAACTATTAAAAACGAATGGTCATTCATTCATTTTTGTGCTAAACTAAAAATACAGAATATTCAAAATTAAGGAGGAGAATATGATTATTAAAACAGGTGACGTTTTTACATGGGAAAGAACTTTTACTAAAGAAGATGTTTTACAGTTCGGAAGTTTTTCAGGCGACCAAGGTAGGCATCATATTGAGTATGATGAAAAAGGTCGTTTAATGGTACAAGGTTTATTAACTGCAAGTATAGGAACGAAAATTGGTGGTGATGTAAATTACATCGCAAGAGAAATGGTAACTGAATTTATTCGACCTGTTTTTACTGGAGATACCATTACATGCGAAATAACTCTTACAAATGTTGAACAAATGGAAGGTTTTAAAAGGGTAGAAATAAAGTCAGTATATCGCAATCAAAATGGGAAAGAAGTAATGCTAGGATCAAGTCATGGAATCATTCGAGACTGAACATTTTAAAATTGAAAATATGTTAATAAAATTTGTTGACATAAAAAATGATTAGGTGCCATACTATATATATGATTATAATGCGGGCTAGTAAAGCTAGCCTATTTTCATCACCATATAATTAGTCCCCTAATTACATGGTGATGAAAGTAACTGCTTAACGATTTAAAAGAAGAAAGAAGGTACATACATGAGCAATATGAAAGATTCGGAAAAAACGGAAGATGTTTATGTTGTTCCGCCTGCTGGCTCGGATACTAAAGTAATAAATTACAATGATGCGGTTCCTACACTTATACAATCTAAGCGTCAAATTGATCGTTATAATTTAGATATTGACGCCCAAGCTGTTCTCGTTGCGGTTAGGCTAATGGCAGCAGGAACTAAGCTTGGACATGCTACGGAGATTCATTTCTCTAGATTTGGTTTATCAACAGGACGCTATCGTTTACTGGCAGACCTTGAAGATAACGAAGGAGAAGCATTACCTTCGCAATTAGCTGAACATCTAGGTGTGACACGTGCTACAGTGACAGGTCTAATTGATACCCTTGAGCGAGATGGCCTCGTATCCCGTCGACCTAGCTCAAAAGATGGGCGTCAAAAATCGGTCATTTTAACGGAGCAAGGAGCGAAGAAGCTTCGTGAAATGGCTCCAGAGCATTTCGCAAGGCTAGAAGCTATGGTCGGCTTACTTAGTATCGAGGAGCGCAGTGTATTTCTCGACCTGCTTGGCCGAGTGACAGAAGGCATCTCAGCACTTACGGATGAACTAGACGAATAGAAGAAACTTATGAACAACAGCTAAAAAGGGCTAGTAAAGCTAGCCTATTTTCATCCTCATATAGTTAGGTTCCTAATTATATAATATGAATAGATTGCTAAATGATTTCAAAAAAGAAAGGAGGTGAATATATGAGGAACATGAAATATCTGGATAAAACAGAAGGTGTATATGCTATTACGAATGTGGATTCCAATGTAAAGCCTTTTGTATTGTGGCCTGAAGTGTTGATGGCTTATGTTGCCCCTGTCATCATGGCAGGGATTGGGGGATTGATCACTGCCGACAAGGGTCTACAGATTGGGGCACTAACAACGATTGGAGGGACATCAGCTATAGTAGCCTGGATGCTTGGCCTTTGGTTACGAAGCCGAGGGATTCATAATCGCTGGATCATCGGTGCAAATCACTTAGTTGTTGTGGGGATTTTTGCTTTGATAGGGACTATGTTTGGACTGTTCGCTGCGTGGTCGGCATCTTGTTTACTAGGGCAGTTTAATCACTTTATTTGGTTCGATCGGGTATGGATTGATTTTCCGCTATCTGCAATGATTGCGAGCACAATCATAACATGGCGATGGCGTCTTAATGTTAAAAAAATTTTTGCATTCAAAGGAGAGGATAGAAAATGATTGTCATTATTGGGGCATCGGGTACAATTGGTAGAGCACTTTTGAAACGTTTAGTTAATTTTGGTGTTCCTGTTCGAGCGCTGAGCAGGGATCCTGAGAAGGTATTTATGCAGATTGGCGATTTAGACCCGTCACTTATTGAAATCGTATCAGCTGATGCAACTGATCCTGAATCGCTGCGCCGTGCGTTTACAGGAGCAAGCCAGCTCTTCCTTGCGATGTCCAACAGTCCAAGACAAATTGAATTAGAGACTTCTATTATTCATATTGCCACGGAAGTCGGAATAGAGCACATCGTAAAGATATCCAGTCCAGTTTTTGACCGAAATGCTCCAGTGGCAGTAGCAGGTTGGCATCATGAAATTGAGAGAATTTTGTTCGAATCGGGTATTAAGCATACGGTGTTACGCCCGTATGCGTTTATGCAAAACTTACTGCGCTTTGCACCGACGATTATAGCCCAAGATGTTTTCTATGGTTCCATGGATGATATCGCATGTAACTTCATTGATTGCCGAGATATTGCAGATGTTGCTGCCGAAACTTTGACTAACAGTAGGGTAACTGGCAAAGTATACACACTTACCGGTTCTGAGGTATTCAGCTATCCACAGATTGCAAGTAAACTATCCGTTCTGCTGGGGAGGTCAATTCGCTATGTCAACATGGATTCTCAAGTATTACGACGCAATCTAATCGAACATGAACATATGCCTCCTTGGCTCGTAAATCATATTGTGGAAATTCAGGCTATGTCGGTGGCGCTGCCGGAAAAACCTATGGACACTGTGAAGCATTTGCTTGGTAGAGAGCCCCGCACGCTAGACGATTTTCTGTGTGAGTATGTAGATAACTTCCGGTAGTGGCGGAGTTTACTGAACCAAATAAAGAATTTTTTCTGAAAAGTTGTCGGTGGCATTTAACCTTTTGGAATAATGAAAAAATAACACTGGTTATAATAGTATTATAGTCGGAATAATCTTTTAAACCTGCATTTTATCAGCACTTAGTATTCCTTGCGATTAAAATCTGTAAAATTGTAAAAAAGCCAATAGCATGGAGAGAATATGAAATTGTTAAATGAAAAAAGAGTGTTATATCATCTTAGTCTCATTACAACTATCATTTTTTCTTTCATTTTTGAAATCGGGATTCGAATTGAAGGGTCCCATTTTTTATTTGGCTTTCCAGCTCAGAGGTTGGGATATTACAGAGAAATACGATTTAGTTTTGGAATATTAGGTTTATTACTTGATTTTTTGGTTTTCTATTTTGTTTTTTTGGCATTAAACAAACTTCGAAAAATGTTATTTAAGAGTCAAAAATAGTTCTTATATCAACTAATAACGTTTTTAATCTTCATATGCCCTTCAGTATATACAGGATGATCTCTTAATTTTTCCCACATATGCTAAAGGACTCCCAACATCATGGCTGCATCCCTTTTCGAATATTAGTAATATTTACTTACAAATTAAAATCTTTAATTTTATTTAATTATTATTTATGAGTATACTTATTGTAATAATATTTTGAATATTCACAATAGTAGCTATTCAAATGCTTCTACGTGAGTAAAAGGGGGGATCATTTAATGAGTTATAATTTAGACGAAAATTTGAAAAGAAGTGCAAGTAGTTTCCCAGACAGTATCGCTTATATCTATAGAGATAAAAGTGTTACTTATAAAGAACTAAATCAGCAGGTGGATCGATTAGCTGCTGGTTTGTCTGCCCGAGGAATCGGGAAGGGAGATGGAGTGGCTCTTTTATTAGGAAATAGCCCTGAATTTCTCATTACGTACTACGGCATTTTACGACTAGGTGCATTTGTTGTTCCGATGAATCCTTTGTATACCAAAGAGGAAATCAACTACATTTTAGACGATAGTCAAGCTAAAGCGGTTATTGCGCACATATCAGTAGAACCGAAGTTATCAGAAGTAAGGGAACAATTGAAAAATCTAAAGCTAGTCATTTATACAGATGCCGAGGATCAGGAATGTACATGGGAGCATCTGATGGAAACAAGTAATAATGTTTGCCTAAGCTCTTTCAATGTTTGCCTAAGCCCTTACATTGATCAGGAGGACCTTGCAGTCATTTTATACACATCAGGAACAACAGGGAAACCAAAGGGTGCGATGTTATCGCATCGGAATTTGGCTTCGAATGCAGACGCCATTTCAGAATTAATTGAACTCCATGATAAAGATTGTGTAGTCTCTGTTCTACCAATGTTTCATGTTTTCTGTATGACTATTTGTCTGAATGCGCCAATTGCTTGTGGGGCAACTGTGCTGATTATACCTAAATTCAGCCCTCTTGATGTGGTCCGTACCATTCGAGAAAAAAAGGCAACAGTGTTTGCTGGAGTTCCTACGATGTACAATTTTATCTTTCAATTGCCTGAATCCACTGCGGAAGATTTCTCATCCATTCGCTTGTGTATCTCTGGCGGTGCCTCGATTCCAGTCGAGCTGCTACAAAAATTTGAAAACAAGTACAACGTTTTTATCTTGGAAGGGTATGGGCTTTCGGAAACTTCTCCTCTTGTTGCTATTAATCCTTTAAATGGAACCCGCAAGCCAGGATCTATCGGTCTAGATATACCAGGCGTCAAGAGCAAAATTGTCAATGAGGAAGGAAAAGAATTGCCGAGAGGAGAAGTCGGAGAATTAGTAGTTCAAGGGCCAAATATAATGAATGGATACTTGAGGATGCCAGAAGCTACATTAGCTGCCTTTATAGATGGATGGTTTTACACTGGTGATCTAGCAACAATGGATGAAGAAGGATACATCTACATCGTTGATCGAAAGAAGGACATGATTATTGTTGGTGGATACAATGTATATCCTCGTGAAGTGGAGGAAGTTCTGTATCAACATCCTGCTGTTGTAGAGGCAGCCGTAATCGGAGTTTCCGATGGAGAATACGGAGAAAATGTAAAAGCTTATGTCGTAGTCAATGATGAGCAGATCACCATGAATGACATTATCCGATTCTGTCAGGATAAGCTGGTGAAGTACAAGCTTCCTAGACATGTGGAATTTTCTAAAGAGTTACCTAAAAATTCAACAGGGAAAATTTTGCGAAGAGAGTTAAGACAATTGATTGAAGTTAAGTAAGAAATTAACTAACCATATTATTGAAGGAGGATTATTTATGTCGTCCATTTTAAAGGAAAAAGTTCAAGGACCAGTAGCGTGGAAAGGTATTGATCTAGCTAAAAATGATTCATGGGTTTATTATTTGTCCGAGAAAACGATCGAATCTCTTGAAAACGCTTTATTTTTTGTTAAACAAAAGGGTTTACAAGCACCTAATTTTAATAAGGAGGACTTCCCAATTCCGGATCTCTCTGACGAAATTTCTTACTTTGTGGAAGAGTTAGAGAATGGGAGAGGGTTCCTATTAATTCGTGGATTACCAATGGAGAGGTATACGGATGAAGAAGCGAGCATCATTTACTGGGGGCTCGGACTTCACATGGGCATTCCGGTATCGCAAAACGCAAATGGTGACCTCTTAGGGCACGTCATTGATCAAGGTCTTAGCTTAGAAAATTCAAATGTACGCGGTTATCAAACGAAACTGCATCTTCCTTTTCATGCAGATGGATCTGATGTCGTCGGATTATTAAGCCTTCGAAAAGGGAAATCTGGGGGGTTCAGTAGTATCATAAGTTCAATGGCTGTTTATAATGAAATTCTGGAGAAGTACCCAGAGTATCTTGGAATTCTCTGTCGTCCATTCATCTTTGATCGTCGTGGTGAGGAAGCGCCAGGTGAATCTCCAGTATTTACATCACCAATTTTTAGTTATTATGATGGTAAATTGAGCTGCAGATATGTTCGTACATTTATAGAATCAGCACAAGCGAAAACAGGTGTTCATTTGTCAAAAGTTGAAATTGAAGCGTTAGACCTACTGGATTCCATCCTTCATGATGAAAGTATGCATTATAATATGATGTTGGAAGAAGGTGATATGCAATTCGTCAATAATTATACAGTTCTTCATTCACGTACTCAATACGAGGACTATGAAGAACCGGAACGCAAACGCCATTTATTAAGATTGTGGCTCACGATGCCAAATGGCCGAGAAATTGCACACGATTTCGCGATGTTTATTGATGAGAAAACAGGTAAAGCGGGTCGCGGCGGTATTCCCGTACGTGGAAAAACATCTGGCGGTATTATAGAAAACTTGAAGTAATTGGGCTTAAATCAGAAAGACTTACCTTTATAAATCGTTTCATAAGAACACCAATTGATTCATGTGATGGGGAGAACCTTTTCAGATGTCAGGAAAAGGTTTTCCCTTGATGGTAAAAATAAGGGGGATTTATACGTTGAGCACTCCAAAATATTCTTGGATTATATTATTATTTCTAGTTGCTTCAGGTATGATCAACCAAGTTGATAAAATTGTTATTGGTTTGGTTTCCGTTCCCCTAATGAAAGAGTTACATTTAAGCCCTTCACAATGGGGATTGGTGGGAAGCTCCTTCTTTTGGTTTTTTACTTTTTCCTCTATCATTCTTGGCGGAATGGCTGATTCTAGAAACACGAAAAAAATGTTAACTTGGATGTCATTTATATGGTTGATTGTTCAATTTGTTACACCTTTTGTTTCTAGTCTGTCTTTGCTAGTGTTTACAAGAATGATCTTGGGAGCAGGCGAAGGTCCAGCTCCAGCTCTATCAACGGCTATCATGGGAAAATGGTTCCCGAAACATAGACATGGTATAGGATTTGGTGCTGTTCTGTTAGGAACAACAGGCGGATCGGCGATTGCTTCGCCATTATTAATCTCCTTAATCGATCAATATGGATGGCGATCTGCTTTTATAGCCATGGGGATTGTTGGACTTATTGTACTAGTTTTATGGATTATTTTCGGTAAAGAAAGTCCACAAGAAATTGGATTGCCTTCTTTTCATCAAGAGGAGCAGCATTCATCAACCCTCTCTAAGGTTTCTTGGCGTCAGTTTCTTCCACATCTGTTGTCTAAAAATTTCGTTTTTACTGCTTTATGTGGAGGTTGTGCCTATTGGCTATTGTCCGTTCAAGCGATATGGTTTCCGGCATACTTTACTAAAGTTCAACATTTTAATGGTCAAACATTAAAATTAGCTGTGTCTTTACCTTTTCTTTTCGCTGCCGTTAGCCAAATTGGGTTTTCTATGCTATCAGACCGGATTTATCGCAAAACTGGGGATATTCGTAAAGCACGAATAAATCTTGCCGGTTCCATGATGGTACTATCTGCCCTTTGTGTATATATGGCAAATGCCGTGAATTCAACTGCTATATCCATCCTGTTCTTCACCCTTGCTCCAGGCTTTGCGTATGTCATTCTTTCACTCGCACCCGCAATATTGATGGATTTTTTTTCTCCCAAAAACATCGGAAAAGCACAAGGGACGTTCATTGCTCTTTCAAGTTCAACAAGTATTATTGCCCCGCTCGTATTCGGGTATTTCATCCAATATGCAGCGACTGAAGCAATGGGATATCGTTATGGATTCCAAGTAACTGCTTTGGGTATGTTCGTTATCGGATTATTATTTTGGATCGTTGTACGTCCCGCGAAGCAAAGTCACACAACGATAAAAGCAGAGGAACAAGTGAGTATTTAAAAAATATACAGCAAATCAGGGTGCAGTAATAACTTCAACGAAGGATCTTCTTAGTTAGTGAATATACCAAATTGAAGTAGAATGACCATAACTATGTTAATTGACTATTTGGTCAATGTATCTATTACTTAGTTTTTGAAAGGGCTAGTTTGTGAGATTGAATGACGGTATATATTAATACAACTTAATTATAAATTAAAAATAACAATTTTATTTCACTTATAATTATAAGTATACTAAAGGAAAGAAAATTCAAAATATTCAGTAATATCAAGTGAGAAAATAATCAAATGAATAAAGGAGGAATATTTATGTCAGTCATTATAAAGGAAAAAATTCAAGGACGTTCAGCATGGAAAGGCATTGAACTAGCTAAAGATGATTCATGGATTTATTATTTGTCCGAAAAAACGATTGCTGCTCTTGATAAGGCATTATTACATGTTCAGCAAAAGGGATTAAAAGCACCAGATTTTAAAAAGGAGGATTTCCCGATTCCTGATCTCGCTGACGAAATCAAATACTTTGTCGACGAACTGGAGAATGGGAGAGGGTTTCTATTGATTCGCGGATTGCCAATGGAACGGTATACTGACGAAGAAGCAAGCGTCATTTACTGGGGTGTCGGACTTCACTTGGGACTGCCAATCATCCAAAGCAAAAATGGAGACCTCTTAGGGCATATCAAAAACATAGGTAAAGACTTTAATGATAATACAAAAGTAAGAGGTTACCAAACAAATGTGCATCTTGACTATCACACAGATCTTGCTGATGTGGTCGGATTACTATGTCTTCGCAAAGCGAAATCTGGTGGTTTAAGCAGTATCGCTAGTGCAATGTCTATCTATAATGAAATTCTGGAGAAGCACCCAGAGTACCTTGAAATTCTTTTTCGTCCATTCGCCCATGATCTTCGTGGGGAAGAAGCACTAGGTCAATCTCCGGTAGTTCAATCACCAATCTTTAGCTACTACGATGGTAAATTGAGCTGCAGATATATGCGCCAATATGTCGAATCAGCACAAATGAAAACAGGTATCTCTTTGTCGAAAGAGGAAATCGAAGCATTTGATTTTATAGATTCCCTTACTCATGATAAAAACTTTCATATTGATATGATGATGGAACCAGGTGATATGCAATTCGTTAATAATTATGCGGTTTTTCATTCACGTACATTATTTGAAGATTATGAAGAAGATGACCGCAAACGTCATTTATTAAGATTGTGGCTCATGATGCCAAATGGCCGAAAAATTGCCCCAGATTTCGAGTTTTATATCGGAGGAGCACCTGTAATTAGATAAAAAACGGGTGGTAATGTTAATTACCAATATCTCTTATATCAAGTTATATGGTGATTTTATTCATCGAGATAAGGTGAATAAAATCACCATTGTATGTTTTTTTATGATGAAGTGAATGTGAGCGTTTCAGGATCGGAATCAAGGTTTAGGAAATAGCCGAGTTAATTTTAAAATAAATGGAAGTGAGGATGATGTTTCATGGCAAATTTAGATCCGCAAGCAGAAAAATATTTACAAGCATTTAATCAGATGCCGCCTATTCATAAAATGGACCCTAAGACAGTAAGAGAGATGCTTTCGAAGGCACCGCGCCCTGCTGTAAAATTAGATCCGGTTTCAACGGTAGAGAATTTGATGATACCGGTAAGCAAAGACGAAGAAATAAAATGTAGGGTATACATACCGGAGGGGCAAGGTCCCTTCCCGATATTTATTTACTACCATGGTGGAGGATGGGTTCTAGGAGACATTGAAGTGATGGATGCCAGTTGCCGAATGATAGCAAATAGAACGGCTAGTATTGTTGTATCTGTAAACTATCGTCTTGCTCCAGAGTATAAGTTCCCAACTCCAGTCGAAGACGCATATGCGGCATTGGAATGGGTTTATGAAAAAGGGCCCTCCTTTAACGGAGATGTTACGAGATTGGCAGTCGGAGGGGATAGCTCAGGTGGAAATCTAGCGACAGTAGTAACTATGATGGCGAGAGACAGAAAAGGTCCCGACATCGCTGCACAGGTCTTAATCTACCCTGCGACAAATCTTGAGTTTAATACGGAATCCCATCAAGCATTTGCAAAAGGATTTGGTCTGGATCGCGAACAGCTGATTTGGTTCCGTGATCATTATTTAAGGAATGATGAGGACAGGTATAATGAATACGCTGCTCCTTTGGTTGCTGAAGATTTAAGCGGTCTCCCGCCAGCACTCGTAATCACAGCAGAAAATGATGTGCTTCGGGATGAAGGAATGGCTTATGCCGAACGATTGAAAAAATTTGGTGTGCAAGTTGAATATGCATGTGAACTTGGTATGATCCACGGCTTTTTTGCACATATGGCTATTTTCTCTAAGAACATTGAATCAACTGTTTCTAAGATTGACAAGTTCTTGAATGCTGCTAAATATACAATAGAGATAGATTAGGATTAAAAAATTATAAAAAAACGAGCCTCAGCTTTTAGTGAGGCTCGTTTTTTAAATACACTATTATTGGTAATCTACGATACAGTTACAATATCGATCCTAGCTTTTTAGTAAAAAACGGTTTCTCCAATTCCGCCGGTTACTGAAATGACATCACCAGTAATCGATGCCGCCAAAGGTGAAGCTAGGAAGGTAATGACATTAGCAATTTCTTCTACTGTAATCAAGCGGCCGAGTGCATTGAGTCCTGCCATCTGACGCACAGCATCTTCGTTAGTGACGCGGTTTCTAAACATTTCCGTATCGACAATCCCTGGATAAACAGCATTGACGTTAATTCCATGCTTTCCTAATTCCAATGATGCTGATTTTGTTAAATGGACAACAGATGCATTACGCGGACCGGAACTAAAATAATTACCGCCAATTCTAGCAGCCAGACCACTTATATTTATAATACGTCCCCAATTATTTTCTATCATATAAGGAGCTACAGCTCGCATACAACGAAAATAGCCCATATACTTTTCTTCAAAATCTTTCAAAATAAGTTCATCTTTAATACTATTAAAATCCTCTGGCTCAAAGCCGCCAACACGGGCTCCACTGTTGATTAAAATATCAATGCTTCCCATTGCTGCTGCTGATTTTTCAACTAAATTTAGGATAGAGTCGGGATCAGTGGTATCTGCGACAATTGGATAGATATTTCTGTTTGTTTCTTGAGCTAATTCCTCAGCAGCGATTTTGAGTGAGGATTCATTTCTTGAGCAAATCGTGCAATCTACACCTTCCAGAGCCAATTGACGAGCAGTAGCTTTACCAATCCCGCGGCTTCCTCCAACAATAAGTGCTTTTTTTTCGGATAACTTTAAGTCCATAGTTCAACCTCCTGTTTCGATTTAACCGTAAAAGACCAAACTCGAAAGTAATTTTTTGGAATATTAACTCATTTATACTTTTAATTCTACTAATAAATTATAATTAAATAAAATTAAAGATTTTAATTTGTAATTAAGTACTACTAATATAAAATAGAAAAAACTACTTTGTAAATAAAATAGAACCTTAGTAAAATATATCAGTCTTTTATTTTCTCGTACAATCGAATAGGTTCCTCAAGAGAGCGGCTCACTCCTATGCTCGTTTGTTGATAGAAGGGGAAGAGATACATGACAATATTTGAAGCACTGAATCAGCAGATTTATATATGGATAATCATGCCTAAAAGCGACTATAGTTTTTAGCAGTAATGTCATCAATCTGGTGAAAGAAGCTATTTTTAGTACACCTATTTCGTGGAATTTAATAAGTTGGCTGTCTATTTTTGTTTCCTCAAGTTTTTTTAGTACTCCAAAGGCATAGTAATTGAATGATTTTACCTTCATCGGTTAGTTCACGAGAACGATTGAAAAATTTGTAACAAAAAAATCCCTGCCATTTGGCAAGGATTCGATTGTTGCAGCTATTCATATACGGACAGATGAAAGTGATAGTTTGAGAGGTACTAACTGTAACCCTTAAAGCGATCGCAGTAGCTGTTATCGTTACAGAGTTTGGGCCTAGCACGCCAGTAAATGTTCCTAAAATCAGTTGAAGTTTCTCTGCCTTAGCATTGTATTTATTAAAATTCTGTTCCTGGACAATGACCTGGGCATCCTGGAGCATTACCTTCGTTGAACTCAGCTAACATTTGTTGAATTTGTGATGCCACTACATCATTTTGGATTGGATTTGTAAGGAAAGCATCGGCAAGAGCAATGGTATTTTGTGCAAACTGACAATTAGCCCCATTTAGTACATTAAGTTTAGCGGTTAATAATTGAGCATTTAACTGTCGATATTGTGGTGATGGACCAACATTTCCATTTAAGACATCGAAAATATTGGCAGCAGTAACAATTGTACTGAAGCCTAGACTATCATTTCCGAGTATAATTGTACCACCTGCCATTGCAAGCAATTGTAATGTCTCTGCTTGATGAGTTGCAAAGAACCCTCGTGTTAAGGTACAACCTGTTACTGGAGGGGAAGGGGGTGTCATTAATTCCAAAACATTTTCAAACTTAAACTCTAAAAGCATTTCTTTTTTGATGACATCACGGAGAGTGCTTTGAACACTTGCGTCGATAGTAAGAAGATTAGATAACGAAACTACTGCAGGAGAGAATATAGTTCTTGTAGGAGTTAATGTTCCTAGAACAAGTTGAAGCTTCTCTGCCTCGGCATTCACGATGTGAGCCAGAGCTAATTCTTCAAAGGCAATGGAAGCCAAAAGCAAAGGAATAGTCTGTGCAGTAGAAATTGAAATGGTTGGAGTTATATTGGGAATGTTCGGAAAAGACAAAATTATTCACTTCCTTAAATTATAATATAAGAAATAATAAAACCGAAGCTTATTCGATTATTTTTCTCTATATTTTATTCGACAAGCGTTTGAAAGTTTCATATTTGTCCATATGTAATAGTGGATTTTTAGCTAGAAAATCCTCCTTTTAAATAAAAGAAAATGTCACATAAAAAGCTACTGTAGATTTTCTGTTCAGTAGCTTTTATTAATTAATAGTAGTTATGAATTGGCATTTAAAATATTATTAAGTCTTTGGTATTCTGCTAATAATCTTTTATGTTTTATTTGTAATTCTTCGATTTCTAACTCTTTAACTTCTCTACGCTTTTTTTTCATTTTCAACTGCATGATATTTTATGGATTATTATCTATTGCACAATATGGTATGTACTCATATGTTAACTCAAGGAAAGAATTTCAACTAATGTATTTCATCGAGGTGTATAGTATGAAACTTATATTACTGTCAGGAGGTTCGGGGAAACGATTATGGCCGCTTTCCAATGATTCTAGATCAAAACAGTTTTTAAAAATGTTAACATGTCCAAAGAATGAGTTAGAATCCATGGTTCAGAGACTGTGGCGACAATTGGATTCGAATCAATTGTTGGATATTTCTTACATTTCGACAAACAAAACACAAGTGGATATCATTCAAAGTCAATTAGGAACCAAGGTACCATTAATCATCGAACCAGAGCGAAGAGATACTTTTCCGGCAATCATATTAGCGGCAACATATTTATATTCGATCGTTGGTATAAGTTTACATGAAGTAATCACTGTAATGCCTGTCGATCTATTTGTGGAAGATCATTTTTTTGATAAAGTTAAAGATTTAGAAGGTGTCATTCGGCAATCGGGTATGGATATTGTTTTAATCGGTGTAAACCCAACTTATGCTTCAACGAAATATGGTTATATCATTCCTGACAAAGGTGAAAGGAACCGCCAGCCATTACAAACATATATCAAAGTAAAAGATTTTAAGGAAAAACCGACAGAAGATCAGGCGCAACAGTTGATTGAACAACATGCATTATGGAACTGTGGCGTTTTTGCATTCAAACTAGAATATATGATTAACCAGATGAAAAAACAAGGTTTGCCTACACAGTATGATGAGATAATTCAGTACTATGAAAGGCTACCAGATATAAGCTTTGATTATGAAATTGTGGAAAAGACCGAGAAGATTGCAGTTATTCCGTATAATGGTTATTGGAAGGACTTGGGTACTTGGAATACGTTAACTGAGGATATGCAAACAAATGTCGTTGGCAGAGGGTCAATGAGTGATGATTGCATCAATACCCATCTAATCAATGAATTAGATATTCCCGTAATTGTATTAGGTACTTCGAATGTGGTTGTGGCAACAAGTCCGGATGGTATTTTAGTTGCAGATAAATCCAAAAGTCACTATATCAAAGAGGTAGTAAAGGGATTAGAGCAACGACCCATGTTTGAGGAACGTCGTTGGGGTTGGTATCGCGTCCTGGACCATAAAAAATCGGCCGAAGGAATAGAAGTTCTGACAAAACGAATATGTGTATTTGCAGGAAAAAACCTAAGTTATCAATATCATCATAAGCGAAGCGAAGTATGGATGATTGTTGCTGGTGAAGGGGAATTTGTTCTAAATGACGTATTGTCATACGTAAAGATAGGTGATGTGATAAGCATACCGGTTTGTGCAAAACATGGGATCAAAGCGATTAAAGATCTTGAAATTATCGAGGTTCAGATGGGGAGTGAACTTGAAGAACAAGATATTGTTCGTTTATTTATGTCATGGGAAGAAATGAAGAAATCTATTGAAAATAAGTGAATTTCCTTGAATTTAAGTTCGAGATAACTATTGGAAAAATTCTTTTCGCTCACATACAATTAAGCAATTATATATGGAAGTGGATGAGAATATTATGAAAAAGCGAAAAATGAAAGGTTAACGCATAGAGAGGGATAGGGGTATTATGGAAATGTGGGAAAATAAGAAAGTTATAGTAACCGGAGGAGCGGGATTTCTTGGTTCTCATGTAGTGGAACGATTGGGAGAGCTAGGTTGTAAGCAAATTATTGTACCGCGCAGCAAACAATATGATTTGCGAAATCCACAAACAGCTACAATGCTGATACAGGAAACAAGGCCCGATTTAATCATTCATTTGGCTGCTTCAGTCGGTGGGATTGAAGCCAATAGAAAAAATCCAGGGTCATTTTTCTATGACAATTTATCCATGGGGATCCATCTAATGGAAGCAGCAAGAGTAGCCAACGTAGAAAAATTCGTAGCTTGCGGAACAATTTGTTCCTATCCTAAATTTGCTTCCGTTCCGTTTAAGGAAGACGAATTATGGAACGGATATCCCGAAGAAACGAATGCTCCTTATGGTTTAGCAAAAAAAATGCTACTTGTACAAAGTCAGGCATACAGACAACAATATAGTTTTAACTCTATTTTTCTTCTTCCTGTAAATTTATATGGGCCTCGAGATAACTTCGACTTGGAGACTTCTCATGTAATTCCAGCCTTAATACGGAAATGTTTAGAGGCGATAGAACAGGGAAAGGATCATATTACAGTATGGGGGAGCGGAAAGGCAACGAGGGAGTTTTTATTTGTTGAAGATGCAGCAGACGCGATTCTGTTGGCAGCAGAAAGTTATAACGGGGCTGAACCCGTGAACATCGGTACAGGAATAGAAATTTCAATTAAGGACTTAGTGGAGTTAGTTGTTACTCAAACAGGTTTTAAAGGTCAAATTCACTGGGATTCCCAGAAACCTGATGGTCAACCCCGAAGATGTCTTGATGTACAGAGAGCGAAGGAATGCTTTGGATTCGAAGCAAGGGTTAGTCTAGAAGAAGGATTGAAGAAAACGATAGATTGGTATATTAATCAAGATGTGGGATATTGATAGGGGAACGTAATTTGTTAATCATTCATACTACTATTATGAGATGGCTTATATGTAAAGAAAACCAATGACTCATGTAAAGTGAATGCAACGTAAAGTTAAAGGTCAACGAACATATTTGTATTTTGTGATTGATTCAAAAAGAATACGATTAACTTGGTCCTTAATAAAATGAGAAACACGAAAAACAACCAAACGCTTTTAAAAAACGTTTGGTTGTTTTTCGTGTTCTAGTATGTTTGATAAACTTATTTTTTAAGTAGACACATTAGATAAACTTTTTCTGTATCTACTTAAATGGGACATAGTTTATCAATTCGATCTAATACCATTGTCTTATTTGTGATGACCCTTGTAATACCTTTATGGAAAAATTGAATCATATTGTAAATCTTCTAAGATAGCGTTTTTTGACAGGCTTTATTTAGTTAGTTGTAGTATCTCTTGATATTTTTATTTAGTGATTAATTTTTCCGAACAGATTTATTAACTGCTTTTTTGGGGACATAATTTTTCAATATATTTTCTATGTGAATTTACTAGATTATTTAATTTATTCATGAAGCACAAAAAGCCCCCTAACAAACTAGGGGGAAAGGAGAAGAAACAGCTGTCCTCACTTAATATATCGAAACATAATATAGAATTACTTATTAACATGTGAAATTGATAGTCAGAGAGGTACTAGCCGTAACACCTAAAACAGTAGAAGAAGCTGTTATTGTTACAAAATTGGGACCTGGTACGCCGGTAAATGTTCCTAAAACGATAAAGTTACCAGCTAAATCTGTAATAGGTGTTGTAGTACTGAATGATACATTAGCACCCGGTGAGGCACCAGTTACTGCAAGATTTACTTGGGCGCCTACCAATGGAAGACCAAGGGCACCGACTAACGTACCTGAAATAGGAAGCGATACACCACATGTTGCACCGGTAATAGGATTGATTGTTATGCTTCCTGGCGTAGAATTAGCACTGTTACCTATTAAATCTAGTACATTTTCAAACTTGAATTCTAGCAGCATTTCTTTCTTGATTACATCACGAAGGGTTCCTTGAACACTCGAGTTGATAGCAAGAAGGTTGGATAACGTAACCACCGGAGGGGAAAGCGTAGTTCGTCCTGGCGGTAATGTTCCGAGAATAAATTGAAGTTTCTCTGCTTCAGCATTGACGATGTGAGCTAGAGCCAATTCCTCAAGGGCAATGGAAGCAAGCAGCAATGGTATGGTCTGTGCAGTAGTAATCGAAATGGTTGGTGTGATATTAGGGATATTAGGGAAAGACATTATTTCACCTCTGTTTTTTTAATTTTGATTGCATTTTATTATATAAATTGAGTGCTTTACATGGAACGGCTAGCATACTATTTTCATGAAATTTTTAGTTCTATTATGGAGTATTGATAGACAATCCTCTAGCAATTATGGTTTCGTCTGTGGGGTTTTTTGGTAATTCTCCAAAAATATCTTGATGCTTTATCACCAGCTTACGTAGAGCGCTTATAGGAAGGGAAAATGTTCGTGATAGATTTGCAGCCAGTGCATAAGCCTGCGCAGTTGCCTCGATTTGTCCAAGTTTTTCAAGACAGCATCCTTTATAATACAAAGCTTGAAAGCTACCTACTCCCTTTAAGGTAAGGTGATGCAAGTTCCCTTCGCCCATTTCGAGGCAGTGCTCAAATACTTCCAATGCTTCTATATACGATTCTTTGATATATAGGATCAGGCCTTTATAAAAGTGTAAATCCACATAATCTGGGTAGAGAGAAATCGCTCTTTCGATACCGGGCCATGCCCCTTCAATGCTCCCTGAACCGATCAATATCGAATACTTTAGTCTATACAGTAGGGAAGGTGGTGTTTTTAGCTGTTGAAGGAAACCTACAATGGAGCGATTGACATGATTAAATGCCTTGTCATATTGCTCTACACGGTAATATTCGCTTGCGATATGATAATCAATCCAAGGGTCGCGATTTTTTTGTTCGAGTTCATCTGTTAACATATTAAAATTACGTTCGAATTTCTTTTTACTTTTGTTCACAGAATCCAAATATCCGTAATGGTATACCTTAATTGGAACAACCTTAATGGACTGATTATCATCCGATGATGTCAGAACTTCATTCGCATTGAGCATTTCATGGATGCTGTTTGTAAATTTAAACCCTTTATGGTTTTGGAAAAGACGAGTATGAGCAATATCGAACGTTTTATTTGGATCTGGACGATCACCATAATAATTAATTAAATGAATGGACAGGAGATAATCATCACAGTAGAGGGCATCACGTAATTTATACACATCTGAAGAATCTATCTCTTCGTCTGCATCTAACCATAAAATCCAATCCCCTGTCGCGCGATCCAATCCATAGTTGCGGGCAGCAGAAAAGCTCCCGTTCCAGGGAAAGTCAAAAACCTGAGCTCCGAATGATTTACATATTTCGACAGTTCGGTCTGAAGACCCCGTATCTACAATAATCATTTCGTCTACAACGCTCTTTATACTGTTCAAGCAGTTGCTAATATGATTCTCTTCATCCTTTACAATCATACACAACGACAGGCGGCGAAAATTCATTATTCCGTTCCTCCCCTATAACATTAAATTAAATCATCAGTTTCTATCATATGATTTCATCTGGGTAAAAGTGCTTTTTTGGAAACTTATTTAACCGTGTTCAATACAATATAGTAAAAAGTTGATGAAGATACGACATAATCAAAATCGGGGAGGATAGCGTTGAAAATAAAAACACCTAAAATAAACTGGGTTGGTCCTCAGTTTGTCGATCATAGTCTTGCAATCGTAAATCGGAGTATTTGCAGATATCTTCAGGAAAATCATCAAATTGACCTTAGAATAAAGGTACCTGAGCCGGAAATGCTGCTTTCTCGATTTCCCACAGCAGCAGAAGAGGAAAAGAAGAGATTCTTGCCCTTTCCGGAAGCTGATTTTACAATTGTCCACCAGTGGCCGCCCGATTGGAAGACGCCAAAAAGCAGACATTGGATTTGTATGCAGCCATGGGAATATGGCGCAATCCCTAGAGAATGGTATATCCCTATGAAATATTGGGCAGATGAAATATGGGTTTACAGCTTATACAACAAGGAAAGCTATACGCGTTGCGGCATTCCTAAGGACAAAATTCATGTGATTCCTCTAGGGGTAGATGAAAAAATATTTCACAACGGTGTTGAAGCTATGGCTTTGGAACCTTTTTCTTTTCGGTTCCTATTCGTCGGAGGAACAATCGGACGAAAGGGGATTGATATTCTAATTCAAGCTTACCTTAATGAATTTACAGCGGATGATGATGTTTGTTTGTTCGTCAAAGATACCGGGACTCGGTCTTTTTATAAAGGAATAACACTTGAGAAAATGATCCTTGAAGCAATATCTAATCCAAACAATCCGCGTATTGTATACATGGATAATGAATTTTCGGAAGCAGAACTGGCGAGATTGTATAAAGCGTGTAATTGCTTAGTTCATCCATACAGGGGTGAGGGATTCGGTTTGACCATTGCAGAAGCAATGGCCTGCGGCACTTCAGTGATTGTACCAGATAAAGGGTCGTGTCGGGATTTTTGTAGCGAGGAAACAGCATTCTTCGTTTCCTCAGAAGAGGTTGTTTTATCAGAAAAAAAAGTAAGTAATCTCGATACAGTAGATTATCCATGGTGGCTATCAATTGACAGGAGTGACTTGCAGCAGGTAATGCGATTTGCCTACGAAAATCGTGTATTGGTCAAGGAGAAAGGACAAAAAGCAAGCCAGCAGATTCTATCCTCATTTACTTGGGGAAAAAGCGCACAGGTTGTTGTTGATAGAGTAAAACAGTTAGCTGAGAAGGAACCGAATCCGAAACTGACTGACGAAGATATCATAAAGATGGAACTGGAATATGGAAATGAATTGTATGTAAAAAATCTTATCGAGGATGCGTTAGGGGTATATCTGAATATTCTATCCACATATCCCTCATTACTTATGGCAAGGTATAATGCAGCAATCATTTATATTAGACAAAAAAACTATATATCGGCACTCGAGCATCTCGTCTATATTTTCAATAACATGGGGCAAGAAAATAAGGACTTTCAGGAGAATATTTGGCTCATGATGAGGGTCTGTTATTCAGAAATATAGTTCTTGTAATAGTGGATTAAAGTTTTTTATAACGAAGCAAAGCAGGACAGAATCAATCAAGTCTTAAAAAGAGATTGTCTCCCAAATTTGTGTTGGGAATTAGATTCTATTTATCGAAACATTGGAATGATTTTTATATTGAAGGGATGTATAAGTGTCCTAAAATATGTTTCGGGAGTAAGTCTTGTTCAGCAGAATTTTTTAAGTTTCATAGAATCATAGATATATATAACATGTAATGTTCCTGAAGATTTAATAGGAGGAGGTTCATTCGTATGAAAACAGCTCTTATTACTGGCGTTACAGGACAGGATGGTGCCTATTTAGCGAAATTTCTTTTAGATAAGGGATATCGAGTGGTCGGCTTGTTTCCACGCCGTAGCTCCAATACATGTTGGAGATTAGATTACTTGAACATAGCCGATGAAGTGGAATATATGGAAGGAGATGTGACTGATTTCACATCACTCCTAAGGGCTTTAAAATTAACAAAACCTGACGAAGTGTATCACTTAGCAGCGCAAAGTTTTGTCGCTTCATCTTGGAAGCAGCCTATTTTGACTGCACAAGTCACGGGTATTGGTGTTGTGAACATATTGGAAGCTATTCGGGAGGTCAATCCTGAAATCAAAATGTACCAAGCTTCTTCCAGTGAAATGTTCGGCATGACTGAGCAGTCTGAACAAACGGAAGAAACTCGTTTTTATCCGAGAAGCCCTTATGGTGTATCTAAGGTTTTCGGTTACTGGATGACGAAAAACTACAGAGAAAGTTTTAATATGTTTACCTGTAATGGAATTCTGTTCAATCACGAATCTCCGCTTAGAGGAATCGAGTTTGTCACGCGAAAAGTTACCGACGCTGTGGCTCGGATTGTTGCCGGACAGCAAAAAGAACTTCATTTAGGAAATATTTATGCAAAACGAGATTGGGGGTTTGCTGGGGATTATGTAGAAGCAATGTGGTTAATGCTTCAACAGCCATCACCGGATGATTATGTAATTGCAACGGGAAGAACCGCAACAGTTGAAGAAATGTGTAAAATCGCCTTCAATTATGTGGGATTAAATTATCAAGATTACGTTGTTATCGATCCACAACTCTATCGCCCTGCAGAAGTGGATTTACTTCTTGGGAATCCGGCTAAAGCAAAGAGCAAATTAGGCTGGACGGCTAAGACTAACTTAGAACAATTGGTGCATATGATGGTTGACGCTGACTTGGAACGAATTAAGTAAAGTACACTTGGATGAAACAGAAGTATCGCATGTAAGGTTATTAGAACAGGAGCAGAATTTAGAGATAACTAAAGAAAATGGAAGTAGGGACTTACTATTGCAATATTATAGCCAGATTGGTCAGGATAAGTTTGTAAATGAAAGAATATTCCAGGGGATGGAAAAAGGTTTTTTTGTCGAAATTGGAGCACATGATGGAATAAGTATCAGCAACAGTTATTTTTTTGAAAAGCACAAAAATTGGGATGGTATTTGCATTGAACCAATACCAGAAGTGTTTGAATTATTGAGAAAAAATAGAAAGTGTATTTGTATAGAGGGAGCGATATCCAATGAAAATGGGAATCAAGACTTTTTGCAGATACAAGGATCATTAGAAATGCTTAGTGGCCTAGTTGATAAATTTGATTTGAGACATAAAGAAAGAATAAACATTGAATTGCAAGATTGTGGTGGAAGTTGTAAGGTTGTCAAAGTTAAAACGTATACCCTGCAATCTATTTTAGATAATCACAATGTTACCCATATTGATTTATTAAGTATAGACACTGAAGGAGCGGAATTAGCAGTTCTTCAGTCGATTGATTTTAAAAAGGTGAAGATTGAATGTATCGTAGCGGAAAATAATTATCAGGAGAAAAGCGTGGAAGAATTTTTGACAATGCAGGGTTACAGATTAGTAGAAAAACTACCATTTGATGATATATTTCTTCATCACAAGAGTAATTTGTCAGTCTTATAGTTCAAGGAACGTAACGGTCACTGATAGTATAGCATAATAAAACTCTAGAAAACTTAAGCGGGCAGGATAAAAAGTGTTCAAATATTTACGAATGGAGAGATTGCTTTGTGCCTGAAAATAATCGTTTTTTACTAATCAAAGCTTGGAGTTGCGGTTTCTGGTCAGCTATGGAGCACGTCTCTGGTCAACTTTTAATCGCTGAACTTACCGATCGCATTCCTGTTGTTTTTTGGGGAGCCGATTCTTTATATGCTTCCGAAGATCCGTTAGTTAAAGATGCATTTACAATGTATTTTTTGCCTGTATCAAATTATTCCATTAATGATCTTACTAATGAAAACTATACCTATTATTCGTCGAGATGGAATCGTAATAATTTACACTTGCCAGGTCAATTAGATTTTTCAAGTGCACAAGATATATCTAATCTTTTTAACAGGTCTGAAAATGTACTGGTAAGTAACGTTCACATATCTATACTTTACTTTACACAATGGATTAAAAAAAGTCACCCGGCATATGGTTTAGAGTTTCATGATATACATCGCTATCTTTATAATAAATATTTTAAACTGCAACCTTATCTGTCTGGTGAAATCGAAGATTTTTACCTTAAGAATATGAAAAGTAAACACCCAATTTTAGGAGTGCATATTCGTGGTAGTGACAAAATTGACGAGGTTCCAAATTTACATCAGCTTAATGACTTATACCCAAAAGAAATCGATAACTATCTAAAAAATAACCCTGATGCATCCATTTTTTTACTAACAGATTCTGAGAAGACTTTGGTGAAATATCAAGAGTTATATGGTGATAAAATCATTTATACTGACTGTATGCGAACACCTTTTGATAATATCCCTTTGCACCATTTACCTTATTATGACACAAAAATGAAGGGCGTTGATATTATTAAAGATACGTATCTCGCCACGAAATGTGATCATTTTATTGGAGCTAATTATTCTAACGTTTCCTTAGCGGTGTTTCGTCTTAAAGATTGGTCGGAAGGAGCTATCAAGCTTATTCAGCACTAGAAACTGCAATGACGTACACAATTTCAGTGTATTCAATAAATCACTGAAACTGCTTTAAGTAAGAAAATTAAGGGATAGCGTATTTAAGGGACGGGACGTTTATGAACGGAAATAATCGATTTTTGCTAATTAAGGCCTGGGAAAACGGTTTTTGGTCAGATGAATCCCATGTCGCCGGTCAACTTTTAATTGCTGAACTCACCAACCGTATTCCTGTTATTTTTTGGGGAGCTGATTCTTTGTACGCTTCTGAAGATCCATTAGTTACAGATGCATTTACAATGTATTTTTTGCCTGTATCAAGTTATTCCGTTTATGATCTTGAAAAAGAAAATTATACCTACTATCCATCGAGATGGAATTATGGTAATTTACGTTTTCCAGGCACAAAAGATTTAACGGATTTTGAAGATGTAGCTATAGCTAGTGTTTTTAACAGGTCTGAGGATGTGCTGGTAAGTAACGTACACATTTATGTAGACTAACTTATACAATGGATTAAAGAAGGTCATTTGGCATATGGTTTGGGAGTTGAAGATGTATACGATTATCTTTATCAAAAATATTTCAACCTACAACCTTATCTATCTAATGAAATTGAAGATTTTTATCTTAAAAATATGAAAAATAAACACCCTATTTTAGGGATGCATATTCGTGGTAGCGACAAAATTAAGGAGTGTCCGAATTTATATCAGCTTAATAATTTATATCCAAAAGAAATTGATAGCTATCTAAAGAATAACCCCGATGCATCCATTTTTTTGCTAACAGATTCTGAAAGTATTTTGACAAGATATAAAGAATTATATGGTAATAAATTAATTTATACTGACTCCAAACGAACCTCTTATAATCATGTTTCTGTGCATAATGGCGGTGTACCTTATTATGATACAAAACAGAAATGTATTGATATTATTAAAGACACGTATCTAGCTATGAAGTGTAATTATTTTATTGGTAATCATTCTTCTAATGTTTCAGTGGCAGTCAGTCGTCTAAAAATTTGGCCGGAAGAGACAATTAAGCTCCTATAAACATTCCTATTAAGAATGAAATACAAACAAGGAGGTATATGCATGAACCAACCGCTTGTCAGTATTATTACTCCCTCCTATCAACAGGGTAAGTTTATCCAGGAAACAATTGAAAGTGTACTTTCTCAAGACTATTCTAATTTGGAGCATATAGTGATTGACGGAGGGTCAACAGACAGCACCGTAGAAGTTTTAAAGTCATACAACTATCTTGGAGAACGTTTTCGCTGGGTATCGGAAAAAGATCGGGGGCAATCTCATGCCATTAATAAGGGACTTAATATGGCTAAAGGGGAAATCATAGGTTGGCTGAATTCGGATGATACTTATATGCCTAATGCGGTGAAAAGAGCGGTATCTGCATTGCAGCAAAACACGGAATGGGGAATGGTATATGGACGGGCTAACTATACGGATGAGCAGAATCAGGTGATTGGTCCCTATCCTATTGAGCCATTTAATCGAAAGCGGCTATACGAAGGGTGTATTATTTGTCAGCCCGCGGCATTCATACGTAAAGAGGCATTTGATATGGTAGGCGGAATAGATGAGAATTTTCATTTTTGTATGGATTACGATTTGTGGATGAGAATTTCCAAACACTATCCAATCGGTTTTATTGAACATGTTTTGGCAACTTCTAGAATGCACAATGATAGCAAGACTATGACACAATATTTTGATGTTGGACTACCAGAAATCATTAGAGCAAGTATAAAAAATTATGGCTCTGTTTCGAATCAATGGATGAGCCAATATTTTTCTTATATAGTATCGCAAGATCCGAAGAATTTGTGGAAACATCAGAAACGTACAGAATAAAGAAGATAGTAACATACCGTAGTCAAGAATGGTTTGAACATGGAGTTTCTGATGAAGTGATTTTGTTTGTTTTGTTGCGTGCCCAGTTGAGCTGGGCACTATTTGCTGTTGAAACTTCAACCTAGGTAAGAGCTTAATCGCCTAGTAGCTGACAGACGACTAGTAGAGAAATTCTAAGGTTGAAGGTTTTTGATAACGTACCTTCTAGTAGAAATACGAGCGGATTGACAGACCATAATATAAAGTGAACCTTGCTTTTTTTAGAGCACCCTACCAATAGGGCAAAAGGACGTTAAACCTAGAACGAATAGACGAAGATCGTGGAAGATGTGAAGACCTTGGCAAGTGCAACATGGAAGAATCCCTCAAAATATAGAAGATGGTATGTTCAGAAAGTGAGTTTTTATCCTTTTGGGTATCCAAGGGAGCCGTGAACGAATTGGACGATACATAAATCCTGCGCGAAAAAAATTTGTGTCATTTACAAGATAAGGATAATAAGATAAAACTGACGCTAAAGAAAGAAGGTGAATCAGATTGTCCTTTCCGAATATCCCCAATATTACGCCAACTATTTCGATTACTCCTGCACAGACCATACAATTGCTGTTGACTTCCATTGCCCTTGAAGAATTAGCTCTGGCTCACATCATCAATGCCGAGGCAGAGAAGATTCAGCTTGTTCTCGGAACATTATCGCATGGAACTACGCTTTCTCCTTCAGGGGTTTCGTTATCCAATCTTCTTGCTATCGACTCGAGTGTTCAAAGAACACTTCGTGATGTTATCAAGAAGGAAATGCTACTAGAGTTCAAGTTCGAAAACGTCCTTGATTTGATATCAATTTCCCCGCTACTTTAAGAAACTTTTAATCGTTCCTATTTCTAGAGTTATGGTTGCCTTCGGTATTTCTCAAACTGTCACTTGCTACTATAGCTAAGTGATTTTGAGTTACATTTTAATGTATTGAGTGAGAACGGTTGTTTTGGATTTTTTCCTTGCTCTAGGCTTATCGTACAAAAACGCGATGAACTAGGGTATAGATATCAAGTTAAGATTATGTATAATTTTAGGAAAAAACAGTAGAGCATCTATAGTTAATAAAAATACACCAGGTATTTTTCAGCACCTAGCGTATTTTCATTAATTTGATGGCTATACCCTAATATTTGCAACAGAGTCGCTCTTTTCATGTTAAAAAAGAACCTGGATTTATATATTTCCAAGAAAAATTTATTGTATCGTTCAAATTTCTTTATAAAACGAAAAAAAGCATCCCAGTTTATCGATAGAAAAAAGGGATCTATCCTCGTTTTCCTTACTTCCTCTAGAAAAAGAGGAATGTAGTACGAAAAATTTTTAAAAATGTTACTTCAGTTCAAATTTGAAAATGTTATCAAACTGCTTCCGTTCACAGTACATTTGGTACAACAGACTTTGGCCTTAAATTGAAGGTTTTAGAGGAAGTGAAACTTTGAACTTCCTTTTTTTATGATGAAAAATAAAAAAAGGAAGTATGAATTTATGGTTACCAGTGTAAGTCGGAAATAGCATCCGATGAATACGAATACATTTTCATTAGGGCATTTGGAACAGAAAGTATGAGTGAATCATACAATAGCAACGTAAAGTGATAAAAGGGGGGTGTTATACCTTGAGTATGCCAACGATACCCGCAGAGCCCCATCGGCCAGATTGTAATGAAATTATTATAGATTTATTGGAGTCAATAGCATTAGAAGAGATTGCTTTATCACATCTTTTAAACGCTGAAGCTGAAAAAATGCAAGCCTTTGCTGGAAAACGTTTGGATTTCCCTACACGTCCTACTAACAGTGAAATTTTTCGATTCAACAGAGAAGCAACTAGATTTGTTGAAACAGTTTTAATGAAAGAATGGTTATTATTAAGAAAGTTTGAAAATGTAATGGATTTAATCCCAAAGCATGGATTATGCAGTAAATGTCGTCCATCAAAATAAAACAAATATTCTTTTGAATAAACAAGGGAGGGAAGGTATTGTTCAATCTATTTACTGAAGAGAACTATGTATCTTCCTTACGATCAATTTTCTATATGGAAAGTTCCATTTACAAGTATTTACATGCGGTGCATGATATGATGACAACTATAAAAAATCATCATAAAGATGAAAATAATTTTGATGTATTTGTTACTATAAAAGCTTGTATATTTCCACTCCTACAACGCATTGCTGATTTAGAAGGAATTTTACTTAGGAAAACTTTTTATATTGTTGAACACACTTGCCCTCATATACAAACAGCAGCGATATGCCGTATATCTGCGGAGGGATTTGATGGTGACATCTCAAAAACAAAAGCCTTGTTATATAATGTGAATAAAATTTTTAAGCAGTTATATCCTAATGGCAATAAGATTATCGATGAAACAATCGAGAACATTCTACACCTAGAAACTAGAAGAAAACAAATTTTTGTGTCTAGCAAGCAATGGAAAAAAAATAATGATCCTTCAAAAGTACGGTTATTAATAGAACCTTAATGATTATTATTAGGTTTATAACTATAAATATATACCTATACAAAATTTTTTCTTGTTCAATATAATATAAAAACTGGTTCTAGTGCAAAGATATAAGTGAAAATATTTTTGCCTTTTTAGTTACAATGTACAATTGGATTGTCTGTATAAATGTACTGTATATTGCTTATTGCTGTGAATTACCAGTTAAAGAAAAAAATTAAAAAGTTTTATTGCTGGAACAGCAGATGCTGAAAAAATACTTAGCTTTGACACAAAAGCACTTTTACGAAATTTAGGAGTTCAGTTAGAAAATAAGATGTATGAAACTATCGTCCCGGGCTCCATTTTCAATAAAAATGATGTAGAGACCTGTCTAGGTGTAATTTATAGCGCCCAAGATCGTCTCTTATTTTGTATTTTTAGCATACATGGGATTACGAGCTAGGGAAGTAGCTGATCTTTGAATTCAACCTGATTTTGAATTGTTACATATTGCAAATGCTGAAAATGAAGAGTTAAGAACGAAACTTATTCAAAGATATGGTATTATAGATGAATTTTAATGCATATTATATTATTTCTTAGTAGGATGATAGAAAAGAATTTATGCATATTACTAGATGTGTAAATTATAATCGATGTTTGATTAACAAACATTTATTACACTGTCTTTTTTTGATACTTCATGCATATGCAAGAGGTTGATTAATTACTATTGAATATTAATAATACTTACTTACACATTAAAATCTTTAATTTTATTTAACTGAAAATTATGAATATAATGAATTAAATAACAATTAATGCAATCACAGTAGTTGTTATTCAAAGTACTTCCATGTAAGTAAAAAGGGGGGAGCATTATTTAATTATGTAATAACTTATTTAACAAAGAAATTGGGAAGGGAGATAGAGTCGCTCTTTTACTAGGAAACAAGCTATCCTGTTTATGAAGGGATTTTCATTCTTAGAAAGACTTGCAGTAATTCTATACACATAAGGAATAACCAATAAAGAAAAGTTTGCGATATTATCTCATCAAAACTTGGTCATAAATGACTGTTGCTATCATGATAAGCTGGTAAAGTACAAGCTTCCTAGACAAGTGGGATTTTTAAAAGAGTTACCCAAGAAAACAATAGGGAAAATTTAAAAATTGCATTAGAAAACGAAGGAGGCGTATCTATGCCGTTCATTTTAAAGAAGAAAATTAAAGGACCAGTAGCATGGAAAGGTATTGATCTAGCTAAAGATGATTCATGGGTTTATTACTTGTCTGAGAAAACGATCGCATCTTTTGAAAGCGCTTTATATTATGTTAAACAAAAGGGTTTAAAAGCACCTCATTTTAACAAAGAGGATTTTCCAATTCCGGATCTCTCTGACGAAATTACTTATTTTATTGAAGAGCTAGAGGATGGAAGGGGGTTCCTATTAATTCGTGGATTACCAATGGAAAGATATACGGATGAAGAAGCGAGCATCATTTACTGGGGTCTCGGACTTCATCTAGGTATTCCGGTAACGCAAAACGCAAAAGGTGACCTCTTAGGACATGTCATTGATCAAGGTCTCAACATTAATGATTCAAATGTACGCGGTTACCAAACGAATGCACATCTTCCCTTTCACCCAGATGGATCTGACGTAGTCGGATTATTAAGTCTTCGAAAAGCTAAATCTGGAGGATTCAGTAGTATCGTAAGTTCGATGGCTGTTTATAATGAAATTCTGGAGAAATACCCAGAGTATCTTGGAATTCTCTATCGTCCATATTTCTTGGATCGTCGTGGTGAGGAAGCACCAGGAGAATCCCCTGTATATTCATCACCAGTCTTTAGTTATTACGAAGGTAAATTGAGCTGCAGATATAATCGCGGATATGTCGAATCAGCACAAGCGAAAACAGGTATCCATTTGTCACAAGTTGAAATTGAAGCATATGACTTAATGGATTCCCTCCTTCATGATGAAAACATGCATATTGATATGATGTTGGAACCAGGTGATATGCAATTCGTCAATAATTATACCGTTCTTCACTCACGTACTCAATACGAAGACTATGAAGAACCAGAACGCAAACGTCATTTACTAAGATTGTGGCTCACGATGCCAAATAGCCGCGAAATTGCACCTGATTTCGCGATGTTTATTGATGAGAAAACAGGTAAAGCAGGTCGCGGCGGTATTCCTGTACGTGGAAAAACAGCTGGTGGTATTGTAGAAAACATAAAGTAATGGATTTAATAAATATCAGGAGTTTAGCCATGAGTTCAAACCCTGGGGATTTACCTTTATAAATCGTTTCATAAGAAAAACAATTCATTCATGTGATGGGGAGTACCTTTCAGAATTCAAATAAAGGTTTTCCTTAAATAGTAAAAAGTAAGGGGAGATTTTTATATTGAACACCCCAAAATATTCTTGGATAATATTATTATTTCTAGTTGCTTCTGGTATGATCAACCAAGTTGATAAAATTGTCATTGGTTTGGTTTCCATTCCCGTAATGAAAGAGTTACATTTAAGTCCTTCACAATGGGGATTGGTGGGAAGTTCCTTCTTTTGGTTCTTCACCTTTTCCTCTATCATTATTGGGGGCATGGCTGATTCCAAAAATACGAAAAAAATGTTAACTTGGATGTCGCTGGTATGGTTGATTGTTCAATTTGTTACACCTTTTGTTTCCAGTCTGTCCCTGCTAGTGCTTACAAGGATGCTCTTGGGAGCAGGCGAAGGTGCAGCTCCTGCTCTATCAACGGCTATAGTGGGAAAATGGTTCCCAAAACATAGACATGGTATAGGCTTTGGCGCTGTTCTCTGTGGAGCAACAATTGGGCCTGCAATTGCTTCACCATTATTAATCTCCTTGATCAATCAATATGGATGGAGATCTGCTTTTATAGCCATGGGGATTGTTGGACTTATTGTATTAGTTTTATGGGTCATTTTCGGTAAAGACAGTCCACAAGAAATCGGGTTTCCTTCTTTTCATCAAGAGGAGCAGCATTCATCAACCCTCTCTAAGGTTTCTTGGCGTCAGTTTCTTCCGCATCTGTTGTCTACAAATTTTGTTTTTATCATTTTGTGTGGAGGCTGTGCCTATTGGTTATTGTCTGTTCAAGCGATATGGTTTCCGGCATACTTTACCAAAGTTCAACATTTTGATAATCAAACATTAAAATTAGCTGTGTCGTTACCTTTTCTTTTCGCTGCCATTAGCCAAATTGGATTTTCTATGCTATCAGACCGGATTTATCGCAAAACTGGGGATATTCGTAAAGCACGAATAATTCTTGCCGGTTCCATGATGGTGCTATCTGCTCTTTGTGTATATTTGGCAAATACCGTGAATTCAACTGCTATATCCATCCTGTTCTTCACCCTTGCTCCAGGTTTCGCCTATGTCATTCTTTCACTCGCACCCGCAATATTGATGGACTTTTTTTCTCCCAAAAACATCGGAAAAGCACAAGGGACCTACGTTGCTCTTGCAAGCTCAACAAGTATTATTGCCCCGCTCGTATTCGGGTATTTTATCCAATATGCAGCGACTGAGGCAATGGGATATCGTTATGGGTTTCAAGTAACTTCTTTAGGTATGTTCGTTATCGGATTATTGTTTTTGATTGTTGTACGTCCCGCGAAGCAAAGTCACACAACAATCAAAGCAGAGGAGCAAGTAAGTATTTAAAAATCATTGATGGATCGATGAGGGAAATAAATATGAAAAGGAGGTTGCATAAATGGATCGTTGTGTATATTGTCATGAAGAATTAGCCATTATGGAGCGAAATCGCAGTGAATGTTGGAATTGTCAAGAGAAGATGTCCGAGACTTATTCTGATGATTATACTGAAGTAGAAGGTGAAGTAAAATAGCTTGTATAACAAAATTAAGTGCTTGGCTGGTAGCAAAAAAGCAGGGGATTCTCTTTTTGAATCAACCTAAAAGAAATATGTAAGAACTTATGAATCACCAAATCAATCGGAATGATTTCCCCCTTTATGACAGGGGGATAATTTTTCATTATGAAATCAGGTGCAAATGTAATAGCCAAACTTTCAATGATGACTTGTAGAACTCCGTCCATATTTATAGTAATTGTTCAATGTGCATGACTGTCCCCCTTTTTAAATATTAGTAATACTTACTTACACATTAAAATTTTTAATTTTATTTAATTATAACTTATGAGTATAATCAATAACATAATATGTTTTAAAAATTTTGAATATTCTTAATTCGAGAGGAGATTTAGAATGTCATCTAAACAATTGTTTGATTTAACAGGACAGACAGCAATGGTTACTGGAGGTGGTAGTGGGTTAGGGCGTGTAATGGCAATGGCGTTGGCTGAGGCTGGTGCAAACGTCGTAGTTTGTTCACGTCGTATGGAGGTTTGCGAAGAAGTTGTGAAAGAAATCGAAGCGTTAGGGAGACAAGCACTTGCCATATCATTGGATGTAACAGTTCCTGAATCTGTCGCTCAAGCTGTGGAGAAAGCGGTCTCTCATTTTGGGAAAATCGAAATTTTAGTTAACAGTAGCGGAACGGTTTTTGAAACACCTGCTACGGACATGCCTTTAAAACAATGGCAAGCTATGCTCGATACAAATGTGACAGGAACATTTTTGATGTGTCAGGCTGTAGGAAGACATATGATAGACAACGAATACGGAAAAATCATTAACATTTCTTCTTCAATCGGCTTTAAAGGTACTGACCCAGAAGCTGTAGATTCTGTAGGATATACAACAAGTAAGGGTGCAGTTATGACTTTAACAAAGGATCTTGCAGTTAAGTGGGGTCGACATGGAGTACATGTGAATTCCATTGCTCCTGGAGTTTTTACTACTGGAATGAATAACCCAGAAATACCGGGAACACTTGTACATAAGGCTGGCCCGATTATCGCCTCCCAAGTTCCAGTAAGGAGATTAGGTAGAGACAATGACTTAGTAGGAGCTGTCCTTTATTTTGCTTCAGCAGCTTCTGATTATTGTACAGGACAAATATTGACTCTTGATGGGGGACTTGGCGCTAAGTAAATATCAAGTTGATAGCGTACATTAATAAAACTTAATTATATGTTAAAAATAATAATTTTACTTAATTGGTAATTATAAATATACTGAAAATAATAAATTCGCAATATTCAATCAACTTATTATTGTAAACGTTATCAATATGCGGATTTCAAAAAATTGAAAGAGGGGATATAAGTGAGTAACGTAAAAAGTGTAAAAGAGGTAACTGCATTCCATGCCAATAATATTTGTCCAGATGATTTGCCTTGGATTCCTTATTTTGGAGATGCGAAATTTAAATTGCTTAAAGCCAATCCAGTGACAGGACAGACGGTTACGTTATTAAAAGTTCCTGCGGCTATGCAACTTCCCGCTCATTTTCATCCTGGTACGGTCATTGTTTATACTGTCCAAGGTACTTGGAGATATCTCGAAGATCCTTGGATCTCCAAAGCTGGTGATGTCGTTTATGAACCGGCTGGCTCCTCACATACACCTCAGGCTGTAGGCGATGAAGAAGTTATTACGTTGAATATTGTTGAAGGAACATTAGACTATTTAGGTGAGAATGGAGAAATTATTGCCAGAGATAATTTTGAGTCATTCCTGAAAAAATACCATGACCACTGCGCGGCTGAAGGAATTGAGCCTGTAGATGTGACCAAATTTTAAAAGATAGATTCGTAAAAAAAGAGAAGCCCGACGTTCACATGCGACGAAGATGCTTCTCTTTTTTCGTTCTTAACTCTTAACAATTATAGATTTTAGATAATGAATATATTTGTTGGCAAAAGTGGATAAATGTTTATTCTCTGATCGAACCAACCCTAAAGAAATATTTACAGTCCTATGATTTATCAAATCAATCGGAATGATATCACCATTGATGACAGGGGGATAATTTTTCATTACGAAATCAGGAGCAAATGTAATAGCTAAACTTTCAATGATGGCTTGGAGAACTCCGTCCATATTATTTGACGTAAATAGGATTTTTAAGGGCTTATATTTATTAAAGAAATCTTGAACAAAATATTGCATAAATTCACCGTTATATGTAACGAGAGTTTGATCAAGTATATCATGCGGAGCTATTGTACCAAGAAACGCTAAGGGAGAATGCTTAGAAACATACACTTTCTGTTGCCCTTCAAATAGTGTTTCAAAAGCTATTCCTTCCATGTTTATGTTCAAATCGGCTGAATATGTAATTAGTCCGATGTCGGTCTTATGCTGTCGAATATCTTCAATCACAGCAGATCCACTTTTTTCGGACACCTCCACATTCACATGTGGATATTCTTGTCTAAAAGCGGCTATAGCTTTTACTAGAAACGTCGTCAATCCGGGTAAAGAAGATAATCTTAGTTCTCCCACATCCAAGGAATTGAATGAGTTGGCTGTCTCTTTAATTTCTTCAATTTTTTTCAGTACTTCGTAGGCAAGTTTTAGAATGATTCTACCTTCATCTGTTGGTACAGCACCGTGTCCACGGGAGCGATTAAGAATTTTAATTCCTAACTCCTTTTCTAAGCTGGTAATGGATTGACTAATCGTGGATTGGGTCACATGAAGATTCTGTGCGGCTATAGTCAGAGAACTATACTTTGAGACCTCAATAATATATAGCAATTGTTCAATGTTCATGGCCGTCCCCCTTTTTTAAATATTAATATTACTTACTTACACATTAAAATCTTTAATTTTATTTAATTATAATTTATGAGTATAATCAAAAACAATACGAATATTTATAAATTTTAGAATATTCTAAATAAACAAAGGGTAGCTAGAATGTCATCTAAACAATTGGTTTAACAGGACAGAAAGAAATATTCACAGGAGATGAAAGCTGGTTAATGGTGGCTGATAACGCTTACGTTGGCAAAAGAAGATGCGAACGTTGTAGCATGTTCACGTTGTATAAAGGCTTGCAAAAAAGTTGTGAAAGTAGTCAAAGCGTTAGGGAGATAAGCACTTATCCTAGCATTGGATGTAACAGATTCTGAATCTGTCATTCAAGGAGTGGATAAAGTGATTTCTCAACTGGATAAATAATACATGGGGAGGAGACGGATGACAACAGAAACGGTTTTAATTACTGGTGCTACAAAAGGAATCGGTTTGGAATTCGCTAAAGTTTTCGCAAGCCATTGTTATAACTTGGTATTAGTTGCTAGAGACGAAACGTTGTTGGAACAACAAGCCGAGAATTTAAAAAAGGATTATGGCGTGCAAGTGAATATTTTTGCTGGTGATTTGAGCAGCCATACAACGATAGAGAGTATGCATCAACAATTGAAAAATGAAGGAATTGACATCAATATTTTAATTAATAATGCTGGGGCTGGCGGGTTCGGATTCATGACGGAAGCAGATATTCAGAAAGAAATGGAATATCTGCAGCTCAATATGATCTCACTTACGTATTTAACTAGACTTTTTACGGATGACATGGTGAAACGAAAGCAAGGTAAAATTTTAAACGTGGCTTCACTAGCGGCCTTTCAGCCAGTTCCACGGATGTCAATGTATGGAGCAAGCAAATCGTACGTATTATCCTTTTCGGAAGCGATTGCAGAAGAATTGAAAGGAACCGGGGTTCAAGTTTCCGTATTATGTCCCGGCTTTACCAAAACACCGCTCACGCAACAATTCGCCGGAGCAGGCACGAAAGTGTTCAATAAGAACATGTTGGATCCGAAAATGGTTGCTAAGTGCGGCTTTGAAGGGTTAATGAAGAATAAAAGGGTAATCATCCCGGGTTTTAAAAATAAACTCATGGCTAAATCTGTGGGACTACTGCCAAGGAAATGGGTAACCATTTATACTCGAAAACTTCTTGAGCAAAAAGTGTAAAAAATAACAAACTATAGTATTGTGGGTGATTTATTTTAGATGGTTACACATCTAACGGAAAATTCAAAAGAGTACTAGTAAACTTTTAACAGAATCGTAGGTATTAAAGAGGCATTCCGCTTCTTTAAGAAGGGAATACCTTTCATAAATATATGACAACTAATAAATTATTCAGGTAATAGGAGGAGGAAAGATGGCTGAAAACTCTAGCTTTTATAAAATTTGGAAAGAGTATTATTCTCGGTACAGTAACTTTTTTGATGAGCAAGTGACTAAAGAATTTCCTGCTCAAGGAATAGGACAGATGTTGGAGATGAATCTTCAATTCAAAAAAATGATGAATGAAACAACAGAACGTTATTATGAATTTGTTAATCTACCATCACGAAATGACCTTGTGCATATTTCTTCTCAGATTGTCAATATAGATGCAAAGGTGGATGATTTAGAAGAATTTATACAAGAAACAAAGGATACTCAAGGAGACTCAGTGGAATTGCAACGTGAAATGGAAAATTTAAAAAAGGATATGAAGAGCCTTGATATTAAACTGAATGAACTTATAACCTTATTAAAATCCCCAAAAGGTATGAGTACAAAAGGTACTGTATAAGAAATACAGTAAAAAACAAATTCATAAGTCGATTATTAATTATGTAAGGGGTGAAGTCATGAGTGTTCTTATGACAAAAGAATACGAAAAGTTTATCAAAATGATAACTGAGGAGTATCAACAGATGTATGGGCGTGTAAAAAGTGCAACTCAAGTGTTAACATTGGATGCCGAGCCTGAAGTAGGTCCAACACCGAAGGAAGTTATTTGGACTAGGAATAAAACGAAGCTCTATCGATATTTTTCTGATCAACCAAAAAAACATAAAATTCCAATCCTATTGATTTATGCATTGATTAATAAACCATATATTATGGATTTAACAAAGGGGGGCAGTTTAATAGAATATTTAGTGAATCGTAACTTTGATGTTTATCTCCTAGACTGGGGTACACCAGGTCCCGAAGATAAAAATATGAAATTAGATAATTATATTATGGACTACATTCCACGTGCAGTTCGTAAAGTATTGCGAAAATCTAATGCTGATGAGGTATCCATGCTTGGTTACTGCATGGGCGGTACGATAACATCAATATTTGCGGCGCTGCACCCTGAATTGCCAATTCGCAATATTGTTTTTATGACAACTCCTTTTGATTTTGAAGAAACAGGTCTATACGGCGCTATGCTAGATGAACGGTATTTTGATATTGATAAAGTGGTCCAAACGCTCGGTAATATTCCACCTGAAATGATTGACATTGGAAACAAATTACTCAAACCGATGGCAAATTTTTATGGGCCATATGTTAGTCTTTTCGATCGTGCTGAAGATGAAAGATTCGTAAAGAGCTTTAAACTTTTGCAAAAATGGTTAAACGACGGCATTCCATTTCCAGGTGAAGCCTATCGTCAGTGGATTAGCGATTTTTATCAAAAAAATAAACTGATTAAAGGGGAAC
Source organism: Bacillus yunxiaonensis (assembly GCF_037104695.1). Taxonomy (NCBI): domain Bacteria; kingdom Bacillati; phylum Bacillota; class Bacilli; order Caryophanales; family Bacillaceae; genus Bacillus; species Bacillus yunxiaonensis. The sequence continues at coordinate 382,792 of NZ_JBAWSV010000001.1, forward strand.
TGGTTATTCGTGGGCGTCAGGTTAAACTTGAAGCAATCAATGCTAATGTGCTCAACTTATCAGGTAAAATCGATATTATTGCTCAACCACATCAAGTAGAAGCATTAATGAATCATATATCAAGTAAAGATAAACAATATATAAATTTACCAGTTGGGCATACGTCTATTGCTTTTGGAAGTAAAGCTTCAAAAATAACTTATCCAACGATTGGTGACTGGTTGGAAGAACGGTCTAACTAATAGTGAATAATGTTCGAATGAGATAATCTGTATTCGCAACTTGAAGAAGTTGTGAAAAGCTAAATTTTATTAGTTAAGAAGTTTTTTAGCTTATAAAGCATAATGTAAGTGTTACTGTAAGATGAAAAATATTAATGAAGAGGTGAAATTATGTGGGTTTGTACTACACACATGAAAGAAACATTACTATTGTTAGAAACTCCCCATGTTAGCAAAGCTTCGTATCAAATTAAGTGTTCCCTTTGTGATAATCTTGCTACTGCGAAAGTTTATTACACTCACCGAACTTACCATTTTACTAAAAAACAATTCATAGATTCTTTATCAAAATCTCCCTCTCAAAAATCTGGTTAATTAGTTTTAAAAATATAAAATTACATAACGTGCAGGTTTTATACTTTTTTTGGTTGATATGCATATTTATCTGGAATATGAGCACATTATTTACCAATAAAATGGAGGTGCTAAAGATGAATATTCAAGAACATAATCATACCAATGAAATTCTTATATCAAACGCAAAGAGCCCGATTGAGCAAATGAAATATGAAATTGCACGTGAATTCGGGATCACACTCGGTCCAAATACAACAGCACGCGCAAATGGAACAGTTGGGGGAGAAATTACAAAACGCTTAGTACGAATGGGCGAAGAAAAGCTAGCTGGACAATATCGAATTCACTAAAATAACGTTTGCTTTCTCTTTTATTATTTTAGGGGGGATTGCCGTACACATATTAAGTTAAGATTTTAAAGTCCCCTCCTTATATTCTACTTCATTGAAATCCATAATTAAGTAATTAAGTAATTATTGTAACGTTATAATTTTTTTGAAATCCATTTTTATCCCGCATTAACGGGCAGTAATACTCCCACCTCAAAATTCGGTGAAAGCAAAGAAGTTAGGTGGGAGATAAACTGCCCGTAAAAGCCCGATTGGTTCAACTAATAATCAGTGGGGGATGAAGAAAACCCCCACTGATTAAAGTTTCACTTTATCAATAAAGTAGTTAAAAGCCTGTTTTGATGATATTCAAAACAGGCTTTTTCTTTTACAAACTAACATTTTTCTTCTTCGCTAATATGAATTTTTTATCTAAAAAGTTTGTACCTAATACACCGAGAATAATCATGACTGCCCCAATGATATGGTAGTATGCAAGATCTTCTTGCAAGAAGATTACACCAGCGAACATCGTAATTAAAGTGGATACATTGCTAAATACACTCATTTTTGATGCTTCCATAATGGATAAAGCGTAATTTGATAGAAATGCTGTTAACAATGAAGAAAGAATTCCTAAATATAAGATTGAAATTAGAAATAATGGGCTTGTAAAGGGCTGAAAATATAAATTTATCGTTCTCGAAGCAATATGATTTCCGATAGACAGTGCATTAAAACAAACAAACCCAATTGTAGTCATCATATATGTTACATCAACTAATCGAAATTGTTTTGTCATCTTTCTTGCTAGAACGCTATAACCAGCTGACGATAATGCTGATAAGAGAATGAGTATAACTCCGATAAAACTAGTAGTATGAGAACCAAATCCTTTCATAGCAAAAATGTAGATGACACCAGATACAGATAAAAGAAGCGAAAGCTTTTGCCAAATTGTTGTTCGTTCTTTTAAAAAGTAAGAGGCACATACCATTGTAAAGATAGGAATGGTAGCTTGAATAATGCCGGCTTCAGAAGATGATGTATACACTAATCCAAATGCTTGAAAAGTAAAGAATAAAGCTGGGTATAGGATTGCTACTGGTAAAATAGAAAGCATGTTTTTAAATGTGATATTTAATTTGACAAAACCGAATATTACTGGAATGGTTGCAACAAGAAAAGAAATGGTAAATCGATGAGCTAACGTATCAAGTGGTCCCGTGACTGTAAGAGTTAACTTTACAAACATAAATGAAAAACCAATTATGGATGTATAAAGAATAGCTGCGGCGTATGCTTTTTTTGTTTGTGTCATATTCACACCTCATATAATGAATTTTCTTACTGGCCAGTATACGTAAATGGTAATGTTTTCTTGTGGGTGCTACAATACAAATAAATGTCATCTGTACCGGTACAGAAAATATATAGAGGTGTAAGTGTGTATAAATATTTAAACGTTTTCAATGATTTAGAACGCTTAATCCAAAATGGGGAATTAAAAGAAGGGGATAAATTACCTTCTATTCGATCTTTAAGTACGCAATATCAATGCACGAAAAGTACAATTATTCGTGCACTTCAAGAGTTAGAAAAACGGCATATGATATACTCCGTTTTGAAAAGCGGATACTATGTTGTGAAAAAAATAAACGAAGGTTATGTTAGCGATAGTGGTGTAATAGATTTTGCAACATCTGCACCTGATCCAGATGTTTTTCCATATTTAGATTTTCAGCATTGTATTAATAAAGCAATTGATACATATAAAAATGACTTATTTATATACGGGACTCCGAAAGGGTTGCCATCGTTAATTCGGGTTGTTCAAAGACAATTAACGAATTATCAAGTGTTTACGAATGAAGAGAATATTTTTATTACATCTGGCGTGCAGCAAGCGCTGTCTTTGTTAACTTCTATTCCGTTTCCAAATAAAAAGAAAACGATTTTAATTGAACAGCCAAGTTATCATTTATTTATCGAGTATTTAGAAACGCACAACATCCCTGTTATGGGAATAGAACGAACAGCCGAAGGGATAAATTTAAACGAATTAGAACATATATTTCAAACAGAAGATATTAAATTTTTTTATACAATGCCGAGGTTTCATAATCCGTTAGGTACATCGTATTCAAAGAAAGACAAGGAAGCTATTGTACGTTTAGCAAAGAAATATGATGTGTTTATTGTAGAAGATGATTATTTAGCAGATTTAGAAAGAGATGCTAAAGCGGATCCGATGTATAGTTACGATGACTTCTCTCATGTTATTTATTTGAAAAGTTACTCTAAAATTATTTTTCCAGGATTACGAGTTGGTGTTGCGGTTATACCTAATTGTCTAATGAAAATTTTCTTAACATATAAAAAATTACTAGATATCGATAGCTCAATGATTTCACAGGCAGCTTTAGAAGTGTATATAAAGAGCGGAATGTTTGATCGGCATAAACAAAAAATTCGCGCTTCCTATTATGAAAGATCCAAGAGGTTAGCCGCTTCTTTGAAAGAATGGAGTATTACGAACAAACAGTTGTTTCAATACCACGATGCGAATTTACCGTGTGTTCATACACATATTACTTTAGATAAGAGAGTTATAGTTGAACCACTTCTTCGACAGTTAATAAAAAATAAAGTATTGCTAGATTCAATTGAAAAAAATTATTTATCTTCGTTTCCGAAAGAAAAAATATTGAAATTAAATGTATCAAATGTAAAGGAAGAAATGATTGCAGAGGGAATATGTAAGATGATTGAGGAGATGAAACGTATATAAATCAAAACGGGTTTATCATAACTTTTGAGATGAGTTCATATGAGCAAACTATTGTGATAGGAGAGGAGAATCTTGAGAAATTCAATTCATTGCGTTATAGGAGAATTAAATGAGTTAATCCTTTTTCTCATTTCTTTAGAGGCAGTAAATGAAAAGATATTTTTTAGTCCTATTTGTGAAGGGAAATGGTCAACGGCTGCAATTATCTCTCATTTCATGTATTGGGATCGATATATTTTAGAGGAACGTCTTGAAGGTATGGTTAATGGGGATTTACTTCCAAAATCTAAAGTGAATCTAGAAGATATGAATAGGTTGGCGGAGGAGTATGCACATTCAGGAATTAGTAAGGCACAACTAATTCAAGAGGTATGTGAAACAAGAAGAAGACTATTAGATTTATTAGTAGATAGTAATTTAGAGGTTATTTTCCACATAGGGTCAAATGAAATGACAGTAAATGAATATTTTAAAGGAATGATGGAACATGACAACCATCATATTAAACAAATTAAGGAATTCTTAAGCTTTGGAGGAAGTAAAAGTTAGTTATAAATATTGATGATGCTAAAGAAAATTAAAAATGAGACAAATAAAAATACGAACAGGAGAAGAAATTCCGGAAATCGTTCTTCAGACTCATCATGAGGATATTGGGATAGTGATAATGGGTGTGATAGTGGATGTGGCAGTTCAGGAGATGGCGAGGGAGATTAAAAGCTACTATTTTCTTCTATGTTTATTTAAAAACAAAAATAATAGCCTTGCTACATATGAAGTGAAGTGTAATAAGGCTATTATTTTTTTATATCAAAATGAAACGACTAGATTATCTCTATAAGATCCGTTAGGTTACGGATTTCATAAGTCGGCTTAATTCCTAAATGGATTTCTTTAAGATGCGGATTGAAACAGCAAGTGTCAATCCCGTAATTTATGCCTCCCTGAATATCGGAAGTCAAAGAATCGCCTACGAGCAATACTTTAGCTTTATCTGTAATCTGTAGCTTGGAAAATGCATAATCGAAAATACTTTTTTGGGTTTCTGGAATCCAGTCTCTTCAGAAATAATAATATGCTCAAACGTATTACAGAGAGGTGAGCTAATTGGAGTATAATCAATTAATTTGACTCATTCATTTCCGTTCGGTAATATAACTAAGTGGTTATAAAATGTATAGGAATGTGATGAATATGAGTAAGAAAAAATATACCACAAGTTTGTTTGAAGTAATAGCTGAAGAAAACCGTAGAAAAATAATAGATCTTATTAGAAAACGACCAAGGTCTGTTGGAGAATTGGTTGAGTGTACACAATTAAGCCAGCCAGGAGTTTCTAAACACCTTCGAAAATTAAGAGAAGCTGGGCTAGTAATAATCATTAAGGATTCCCAAAAAAATATTTACCATTTAAATGCGGAGCCCCTTGCAGAAATTGATAACTGGTTAGAACCTTATCGAAAGTACTGGTCAGACAAGTTAGATATGCTAGAACAATTATTAGACGAGGAGGAGTAATGTATGCTAGCAGTTGTAGAGAAGTTTGAGGATGGCTATGTAGCCACATATAATCGACCACTACATTATTCAGTTGAAAAGGTTTGGGCCACATTAACTGAAAATGGAAAATTGGAAAAATGGATGTCGAACTTACAAGTTGTAGACCTTCGAAAAGGCGGAATAATTAAGTTCAATATGAACGACGGGACGGGTAAATCTATTGATATTTCGATTATAGATTTCAAAGAACTGGAATACTTGCAGTACGAATGGGGAGAAGGTTGGGTGCGATTCGAGTTATTTCCTAAAGATGATGGTTGTTTATTAGTATTAAAAGAATATATTCCTACCTTGAGTGATCATACTTCAAAAGATTTAGCTGGATGGCATGTATGTCTAGATATGTTCAGTACTTTACTGGACGGTCAATATATGGACTTTCCAAAAGGTGAATGGGAAAAATGGCATGAGAAGTATGTAAGGATAGTTAAACAATTATAGTGAATTTAATATTCAACTAAAGATGATGTATCTGTAATATCCATGTAGCACAGGTGTTGTAGAACGATCTCCCATTAAAGGACACCTGTGGACATCGTGAATAAAGACGATACATTTGAGAATTTAACAATAGATGGCTAGCTATTTTAAGCAATTTAAAAGCTTTTTCAAAACGTGAAACCTCTTGACACCAAAACCAATCACAGTATTGTTGTAACAAACTAAACACCACTATTTTCCGAAAGGAGATATGTTTAAATGAAAAATCCGATTACAATACCTGACCTCTCATCCAGACCGTTTAATCTAACAGTTGAACGATTAATGAATTCTTCGCCGGAAGCGCTGTTCAAAGGGTGGACAGAGCAGATTGATCACTGGTTTGCAGCACCTGGATCAGTACTAATGAAGGCAGAGGTCAATGAAGTCTTTTTCTTTGAGACAATCTACAAATTTGATTTACATAGTGAGGCGCAGCGTCATCCACATTACGGACGATTTTTAAGACTTGAGCAAAATCATCTCGTAGAAATGACATGGGTTACGGGTGCTGAAGGAACAAAAGGAGCTGAAACAGTTGTCACGGTTAAGCTTGAACCTCACGGATATGGCACAAAGCTATATCTTATTCAAGCAGGGTTTCCAGATGAGGAGTCAAGGAATCAAGCCGAACACGCTTGGCCATTTGTACTTGAAAACCTAGACAATAAGATGATGGATCGTTACTAAACAGAAAGAGAGTTGATTTAGTATGAACAACCTTACAAAAATGAAAATATTAAAGCCAACTAATGAAGTATTTGAAGCATTTGTAGATCCTTCGAAAATCAGGGATTTTTGGTTCTCATCGAGCTCCGAAAGATGGGAACAAGGCAAGACGGTTACATTGAGATATGATGAATATGATGCTCAAGTAGATATAGAAATAATGAAAGTCGAGATAAATAAGAAAATTGTATATCAATGGGCGGAAGGACATATTGTTACAATTACGCTAAAAGAATTGGATAATTCGAGTACAATTATTGAAGTTAACGAAGAAGGTTTTAGAGAAAATGATAATGAGTTAATAAATCAATTGATTGATAATAAAGAGGGTTGGGTTTATATGTTGACCTGCTTAAAGGGATATTTGGAATATGGTGTTAATTTAAGAGCAGCATTAGTTAAATAACTATCTGATTAATTTTTTGGCTCTTTTTTTGAAAAAGTTTTAACATTATAAATTCGAAAATTCTTGACATTATACCTTATAAAGATGCTTCTATAATGTTCTGAAATAAAGTGAAACTTTAATCAGTGGGAGCTTTCTTCCTCCCCCACTGATTATCAGACTTCACCAATCGGGATTTTACGAGCAGTAATACTCCCACCTAATTTCTTTATTTTCACCGAATTTTGAGGCGGGAGTATTACTGCCCGCGAATAGCGGGATAAATAAACAGCTAAAATAAGTTAATCGATCTTTAACAAACGGGCACAATCCTTATTAGAGGATTGCGCCTAAAAAATATAAAAAAGGATAACGAAAAAAACACTCCTTTTCTCTAAAACCAAGCTTTTTGTACTACAAATGTCTCATTTACTAATACAACATTATCATGCTACAATATTACTACTAATGACAGAAAGGATGATGGGTGGACGATGATTAACTAATCTTATTTTTAAATGTTGAAATTGGATATTTTAAATTTCAAATTATAAAAAATAGGATTAGTCTACCCATTTTTCATAATAAAGTAAAGCTATTTAATAAAGTAGCTTAATTGGGTATCAATAATATAAACGACTAATCCTGCCAAATTTAATAGGGAGGATTTTTTTATTCTCTTATAGGTAAGTTGATATTTATTAATCCGTAATTGTAACCTAACAAATAAAGGAGAGAGAAAAATGAGTAATTCAGACACTATTGTTACACATGTAATGCTCTATATAAGTCGTTAATATCCATCAAACTTATATGGAGGAATTAAAAAATTGATGGATTTTCCGACTTTATATGAAAAGTGTTGATATATAAAGGAGGAATTATTATGTCAATGATAAATGTTCAAGACTTAACTTTTTCATACCCAGGTAGCTTTGATAATATTTTTGAAGGTGTAAACTTTCAAATAGATACGGATTGGAAACTAGGTTTTATTGGTAGAAACGGACGGGGTAAAACGACATTCTTTAATTTATTATTAGGGAATTATGAGTATAGTGGGAAAATCACTGCTTCGGTAGAATTTAATTATTTCCCTTATCCAGTTTCGGATAAGAACAAATTTACTCATGAAATCCTTGAAGAAATTTGTCCCCAAGCAGAAGATTGGGAATTTCTGCGTGAAATATCTTATTTAAATGTTGATGCCGAGGCCATGTATCGACCATTTAAAACATTATCAAATGGAGAACAAACAAAGGTGTTGCTTGCTGCACTGTTTTTGAATGAGGGTCAATTTCTATTAATTGATGAGCCAACAAATCATCTAGACACTGATGCACGAAAGATGGTCTCTGATTATCTAAGGAAGAAAAAAGGGTTTATTTTAATTTCACATGACAGAATCTTTTTAGATGGATGTGTTGACCATATCTTATCTATAAATAGAGCAAATATTGAAGTTCAAAGTGGTAACTATTCTTCTTGGAAGTTAAATTTTGATAGACAGCAGGAACATGAAGAGGCTACAAATGAGCGTCTACAAAAAGACATAGGGAGATTAAAACAGTCTTCAAAGCGTTCAGCAGATTGGTCTCATCAAGTAGAAGCTTCCAAAAATGGAACAAGGAATTCAGGATCTAAGTTAGATAAGGGTTTTGTAGGACATAAAGCGGCCAAGATGATGAAGAAAGCGAAGAACCTCGAATCAAGGCAACAAAAAGCTATTGAAGAAAAGTCAAAATTACTAAAAAATGTGGAGAAAACTGAGTCGTTAAAATTAGAACAATTGAAATTTCAGTCAAATGAATTGGTTGTTTTGGCTGATGTGTCTGTTAAGTATGATGACCAAATAGTAAATGAACCAATTCGCTTCATAGTTGAACAAGGGGATCGAATTATACTTGATGGAAAGAATGGAAGCGGGAAAAGTAGTATCCTAAAACTAATTCTAGGAGATCCAATACAGCATACAGGCTCAGTTAATTTAAGTTCAGGACTCATCATTTCCTATGTCCAACAAGATACTTCTCATTTGAAGGGATTGTTATCGGACTTTATTGAAGAGCACGAGATTGATGAGACGTTATTTAAATCCATCCTACGTAAGATGGATTTTGACCGAATTCAATTTGAGAAAGATATATCTCATTATTCTGGTGGACAAAAGAAAAAGCTACTTATCGCTAAAAGTTTATGTGAAAAAGCTCATTTATATATATGGGATGAACCATTAAATTTTATTGATATTTATTCGCGTATGCAGATTGAAGAGCTTATTCAACAATTTAATCCCACAATGGTTATTGTTGAGCATGATAAGGCATTTCAACAAACAGTTGCAACAAAAACTATATCTATGTAGTTCAAAGTGAATGATTGAAGATATAATCAGTAAATCAAGTCATTAAACTATAGGGCGCTTTAATGGAGTGATGAAAAAATCCTAATTTCTCTACAATAAATTGAGAAATTAGGATTTTTAATAGGAAAAGTAGGATACATATTAACAGAATACATTCTTAAATGAGAATATGATATAAGACCAAAAGGTTTTCCTACTATTAAAGAAGATGTTTAGGTTTGAATGATACAGGATTAATTTGAACAAACTTTATTCTAAAACAACAATTGGGCGCGTCTATTGAACAAAAAGTAAAAGGGTGTTACATATTAGTCATGACTAATATGTAACACCCTTAATTTTTTATGACTATTTACCGTTTAGGTCTTGATAAGAATAAGTTGAGGTGTCTTTTTTTCATTTGCTTCAACAAAACTAAATTCCTACATCAAAGTCAAGTGATTTGGGCAGAGAAGCTGCTTTTTTCATGAGTTGTTCCCATAATTGTATGGATTTTCTCCATTCCGATGTGGCCTGCTCCTTTTGATAAATAGTATTCTCATAACTGAGCGTGAGCTTTTGCATATCAGTCGAGTTATAAAGCATATCTACATGGATTGCATACTCTCGTAATGTTTGGCTCTCATTACGTGGAATGCCGATTCTGGCAAATTGTTTTAAAAGTGCAGCGTAAGCTTTTGGATAAACAGCATCGTCTTTTCTGTATTTATAGAAGAGAATAATGAAAAATGTAAGCCACTTCATTCTAGTTGCAAAGAGAATGTAGCCAATTATACTCATTGATATGATAGAGAGGAATAAGTACCACCAAGAAAATTCTTTTTTTGAATTCGTAATTTTTTTGGCAGAGACTTCTTCGGTATTTTCTATTAAATTTTTGAGTTTCGTTTCATTATTTTTCTGCTGTATTTGTTCATTGTTAGGATTAATCACTTCGCTATTTTGTGAACCGGAAGCCGGAGCGTCTTTTATAAAATTATATGGGTTGCTGAAGCCCTTTGTTGGTTCGAATGGGACCCAGCCGTATCCTGGAAAATATACTTCGACCCAAGAGTGTGCATTATTATTCGTAATTTTATAGACACTATCACTCTCTAAATTATCAAGAGCGCCTTCGGTATAGCCTTTTACCCAGCGTGCGGGAATGCCGACAGAACGAAGTAACACAATCATGGATGTCGAAAAATTATTACAGTATCCGCTTTTTGTATCAAAGATGAATTGATCTACATAATCTTGGTCTTTTTTAGGAACCAAAACATGTTCTGTTTCATATACAAAGGAATTGTCTGTGAAGTAGCTTTCAATAGCCAATACTTTATCGTACTGATTATCTTTGTCTTTTGTAAGGTCTACTGCCAGATCCCTTACTCTTTGTGGTAATGATTTGGGAAGCTGTGTATATTTTGTCATGAAATAGGGACTTGTCTCCATACCCTCATCCTTTTTTGCAGCTTTCAAGTTTTCTGTGGAAAACTGAGGGATTTCATAAGTCACTTTATATTTGTTTAAAGAGATAGAGGAGCCTTCTTTCATCGTATAAATTTTTTCTGAAAATGGATCAATACTGAATGATACATTTTCAGAAACAGTTTCAACTGACACTAATCCTGCGGGATAAATAAGATGAGGATAACTTTTTTGCATGTTAATCGTTGCTACGGCTGTATCTGTTTTTGTATTTGATTCGTACCAGGTCACTACGTTATTTTTACTCTTAAAAGAATTTTTTTTTGGTTCCTCAGAAACTTCCCAACCTTTTCCGGTATAAAAATCTTTTGTTTCTACCCTCCAATATTGACTGTTTTGTGTTTGCGCGGTGAAAACAACTGTATCATCTGGTTTAAAAGGTCCGCCTAATTGAGAATCATCCATACCATATCCAATTTTAGAAACTTCAACTTCTTTACTTGCTGTAGATGTATCGAACTTCAAAAAAGTCATAGGATTTGACCATTGAGGGCCAAACTTTGGAGCAAAGTATGCGATGGTTGCTGATAATACAATAAACATAGTAAGTGGTCTAAGTAATTTTGATATGTGTCTTGAATAATTTTGCAAGTGTTCAATCATTTGTATCCGTTCGATTTGAAGAAGACTAAGCATAAAAAAACCGATGACAACGGTACGAATAATAGCGTGATTTGCGTTGTATAAGTGTAAGTTATGAAAAGTCGTGATATAAATAATAGTTAATACAAGAAATAACAGTCCGCGTTTTTGACGAACTACCCAATAAGAGATGAGAAAACATAAAAACCAAAGTACTAGAAAAAGCAAGAAGGTAGGAAAAACAGCGGAAATATCTTGCAAATTCCCCTGAGAAAGCAGGGAGGTGTTTTGAGAAATATCAGAAAAGAATACTGTCAGCCAAGATGGATTCATAAAAGTACCTTTATAATATACGGAATGAATGATGAATAAGATGATTACAATCTTTATTGCAATCTGCCACCGTATTTGAAAAAAAGAGAGAGTGAAGCAAATTCCTATAAATATTACAAAAATATCTAATCTCCCTATGTTCGTAATGTTTATAAGCGGTCTTAACCATTCTAGTAAAAGAAGAAACCCGCTTACATGCATTAAGAACCTGCTCATATTCCATTGATTGTTTGCACGTAGTGTTATCATTTGTTCACCTCAAAAAACACATTTGCATAATGATTATCATAAATCGCTTTTACAAATATTTTTCGCTTTTGAAGCGTTTCTAGTATACTTAGTTCCCGATTTGAGAATTGGTTCGCTTTTTCTTTTGCAACAAACACCATCAATCTTCTATTCTTCATTGCAACATTTTCAGCTGCTTTTAGAATATCAGGGGAAAGATCACTTGTCACAAGTATAACTGTTACTGGCTGATACATTTTTCTTAATTCCATTTCTACAGTTTGAGAGAATGGAAATATACTGTCTGCTTGCACTTTTGCTAAATGACAAAAGATTTGTTGAAACTGGATATCTCCGTAATGTAAAGGGAAAACAGTCTGTTCTTTTCCGATAGACACGAAAGACGTTTGTGAATCTTGTTTTAAGACAGCTCTCACGAGAGAAGCTGTAAACGTAACGACTGATTCGAATAGGGGAGATGGGGTTCTATCTATGAAAATCATGACATCATGACCCCGCTGTTGTTCAAATTCTTTTGTCATAATATTGTTTCTGCGGGCGGTTGCTTTCCAATCAATCCATGAAAAACGATCACCAGTTTTATATTCTCTGACACCAACTGAGACTGTAGAATCTTTTGTTACATTTATATTTGCTGGGAGCGCCCCTTGTTCGAAATGGTTTTCTAATTTTCGGTAAGTTATATCTACATATCGAGGATAGATTAAAAATGTATTAGGAACTGAAAATATCATTTCTTTTTCAATAACACCGAAGATATCTCCAATTTTTACACGTACGCTTGAAAAAGTGTGTTCTCCCCTAGGGATTGTGTCAATTCTATATTGATACGAAATATTTCGTTTAAATCCTGGAAATAATATCACTTTGGCGGCACTTGATTGTTTACTATTTGCAAATTGTGGGGGCAATTTATCTTCTATAATTATATAAAGTAAGGGAAAAGGAATTTTTCTTTCTATTATAATAGTGCTTCGAAATTGTTCGCCAGCTATGTATTCTTTTTGATTGGTTATGCGTCTCACTTCAGCATCCCTCAAAGCGAAAAAGGGGAGTAGCAATGAATAAAAGCCAAAAGGGACGATACTGTAAAATAAGAACCAGCTTACAAATCCTCCTTGCAGCATAGCATATACAAATGTTAAGACAAGGGATACGGGAATCAGCAATAACTTTCCAACATTATAAATTGATCGTAGTATCTGTTTCATCAAAAATTCATCTTCCTTTGAGTTGGTACTGAAGTTCGTGCGATGATTTTTGCGATAACTTTTTCTCCTGTTATTCCTTCAAATTTCGCTTCCATTTTTAGAATAAGTCTATGAGATAAAACATAAGGAGCTAAAAATTTAACATCATCTGGAATCACATAATTCCTGCCATGGATGAGCGCATAAGCCTGTGAAGCCTTCATTAAAGCAATAGAACCGCGTGGACTTGCACCTAGTTGTATAGAATTATAGGACCGAGTTTGATTGACAAGTTTTACAATGTAATGCTTGATTGCTTTTTCTATATATATTTCTCGTGCACTTTTTTGTAATTTCAATAATTCTTCTATTGTAATAATAGCCTGTAGGAGTCAGAGTGGATTTGTTTTTTCCATACGATTTAAAACTTCAAATTCTTCTTCTGGTGTAGGATAGCCCATTTTCAATTTCAGCAAAAAACGGTCGAGCTGAGCTTCAGGCAAAGGGTATGTTCCTTCATATTCAACTGGATTTTGCGTGGCCATTACAAAAAACGGCTTTGGTAACGGGTGAGTTATGCCATCTATTGTAATATTACCTTCTTCCATACTTTCAAGTAAGGCGGCTTGGGTCTTCGGTGATGTACGATTAATTTCATCAGCAAGCACGAAATTCCCCATAATTGGTCCTGGCTTGAACTCAAATTGCAGCTCTTTCGGATTATAAATAGAAACACCTGTTACATCTGACGGTAGTAAATCAGGTGTGAATTGAATTCGTTTGTAATCAGCATCGATTGACTTAGCGAGGGTGCGTACCAGCATTGTTTTTCCAACACCTGGAACATCTTCTAATAGTACATGACCTTCAGCTAAAAGAGCTGTCAAGGTAAGAATCGCTTCTTTTCGTTTTCCGACCATCACTTTTTCGACATTGTCGATTATCTTTTCTACAATTGGATGTAATGAATCGAGTTGCGTCATCGTACACCTCCTAATTTAAATTTCTTTTGTAGTTATGATTTATGCAAATAAGAATTGAGTTTTTAGGTATGTTGTGGTGGATTATCAATTTAAGAAACTATAAATTTTTTAAGTGGTGATACTGTTGAGGGAACTGCCTCTTTTAATTACTTTATAACTTCTATACTTTCTAAGAAAATCCTACTCTATGCTTTTAAAATATGTCATCTCATTTCTAGATGATATGCACATGAAGTATAGTCCAATAAGAAAAAGCTGTATAGTGAATGAATAAACACTCTACAGCCTTTTCAGTTAGATTAACTTGCAATCTGATTGTTAGAATTCTTTGATTTTTCTGCTTGTAAAAAGCGCTTTGTTTCTGTAACTACGATTCCACTTAATCCAATAAGACCAATTAAATTTGGGATTGCCATTAGTCCGTTAGCGATATCAGAAAATGTCCAAACAAGTCCTAGTTTTAAATTTGCTCCAAACGCGACCATACCAACAAAAATGAAACGGTAGTATCGAACGGCATTACGGCCAAATAGATATTCAACGCATTTCTCTCCATAGTATGACCAGCCTAACATTGTTGAGTAAGCAAATAAAATAATTGCAATGCCAAGAATCATACTTCCGGCATTTCCAAATACAGTTTGGAATGCAAAGGTCGTCGCTTCAACGCCTGTTTTCCCAGAATTCCAAGCACCTGTTGTAATGAGTACTAAACCAGTGATTGTACATACGACAAATGTATCAAGGAACGTTCCTGTCATAGATACGAGTGCTTGTTTAGCGGGGGAATCAGTCTTTGCAGCAGCTGCTGCAATTGGTGCACTTCCAAGTCCCGCTTCGTTTGCAAATACACCTCGTGCCATCCCGATTTGAATAGCTGAAACAACTGTTGCACCGGCAAAACCACCAGCAGCTGCAGTGCCGTTAAAAGCACCTGAAAAGATAAGCTGAAATGCTTCTGGAATTTGATCTATATGATAAAAAATAATAATAAGTCCAGCAAGTATATAAAAGAAAGCTTTAATTGGAACGAAATAACCTGTCACTTTCCCTATTTTTTTAACTCCGCCTAAAATGACTATTGCGATGAAAATCGCCATTACAATTCCAGTCACGACAGGTGATAAGGAAAAATTAATTTTCATGGCTTGAGCAACAGAATTGGACTGCACCATATTTCCAATTCCAAATGAAGCTGTTGTACCAAAAATAGCAAACAATATAGCGAGCCATTTCTTTCCTAACCCGCGTTCTAAGTAATACATTGGGCCACCAGAGTATTCACCGTTAGCTCCATGAATGCGATACTTTACCGCAAGAATAGCTTCTGAATATTTTGTTGCCATTCCAAACAAGGCAGTAATCCACATCCAAAATATTGCGCCAGGTCCTCCGATTGCAACTGCAGTTGCAACGCCTGCGATATTCCCCATACCAATAGTGGCTGACATCGCAGTCATTAATGCTTGGAAATGACTAATATCTCCTTTAGAAGATTTGTCCTCTGATTTTCCGAATGCTAACTTATGTGCATATAATAGTTTAATAAATTGTAAGCCTCGTAGGCGTACTGTAAGGAGGATTCCTGTTCCAACAAGCAGTAACAGTGTAGGTAGTCCCCATACGTAATGATTGATTACTTCTAATACTTGATTTGCTGTTTCCATCTTTATTCTCCTTTACAAAAAATAAAAAACCATTTCATATAAACGAAATGGTCTCTGGAGATACAAGGAATAGAAAAATAAACCGATTCGGGAATCGGTATTTTCTGTCGCTTGTCTCTGTCCTTTTACCTGAGAGATTATCCGCTGTAATAGCGGATTTGCTCCTTCGGTGCTCTGTTTCCTCCTTTTTGCTATGCAATAGGAGGGAGTCTCTCCAGAGATTCGTCCCCATACAGTTCTACTTGAATACAAGACCTGAGAGTTTCAAAGCTGTCCGACCAGCTTTTTGCCCCATCGGTAGATCAAAAGATCTTCTCCTGTATGGTTCATCCGAATGCTATGAAATTAATATGAGTTATTATAATCATGATTTATATTTTAAGTCAAGAATTAAAAATATATAGATTCATAATTAATATTTATATATCAGTGATTTTAATCTGCTTATTTAGGCTGAAAAAGGCTTGTCTGTCGTAATTCATTTATTACTTTAGAAAGCACATCATTATAATTTCCCCGTGTTAATTCATAAATCTTCATTTTACTATTAGTCTTTATTTCATCTATTTTAGGATGAGAATCATAGTATATTGTCCCTAATACAGTTTGTGAATCTTGCATAAATTGATTGATAATAGATAGAAATGTTTGGGAGGCAATTTGCATAGGACCAATCTCATCTATCACTATAATTTTCTTTGCGTTATTTTGAATAGACTGAATAGCTATCCTTTCAAATTCGGAAACGTTTACGCCATATCTGCCTACTCTAATATCACTTTTAGAATTAACATCTGCAATTACTGATTCTTCTCCATTAAGAGAAACAATTTTAAATCCAGTTCTATTAGAATTCTCCACAATCTCTTCTGTATAAAATCCACTAAAATTTTCTACCCCAATTTTACTTATTATTTTCTTTAGAACTGTAGTTTTACCAACTCTCGGCTTACCAGTTAGAAAAAAATGATTTCCCATAAAGATATACTTCCTCCTGCGTCGTAAGAGTAACTACTTGTTGAATTAGAAATGTTTTGTTTCACTATTTTGTAAATGAGGACACTTAGCAAGTAAAGTTTGTATAAACAATTCTTCGTTTTCTGGTGAAAGTTTGACACTGCCAAATATCGCGTTTGGATAATGAATTTCTACACCATGAAGTGCAGCTGCGGGACGAAACCCCATAAGCATATCATCAGTTGGATGAATCTTTGTAATATTTTCATAGGGAACGTTGCACCAAAAAGGACCGCACCTTGCATATAAATTTTTTTCTCGTAATTCATAGCGAATCCCGAATATAACCCATAACAGAAATAAATCAAATATTAAAATGATACTTGGGATGATAAGCCAATCTACAGAATTCAATGTTTTGTCTAGCCAAAGTGGAAGAGAAAGGAGTGTATTAGATAACAGGATGGTTCCAACCATCATATACCAATATTCTCGGTCCCGCCTTACTTTCCATTTCATTACATCACCTTCTTCTTTGTGTGAGATGTTTTCTTATCAGAAATGATGACTCCGGAGCTTATATACAAATATCACCACGTTCTCATGTGTATAATTCGGAATATGTCATGTTAAGGGCTAAATATTGAAAATAAGGTAGCTTATGTGGAAATCAGATGGCAGAATGAAGAGGAAAGATGTTCGTTTTTAAAAATTTAATGTAATTAAAACTAAGCAAAGGAGAAATTTATGAAACCACTACAAGGGAAAGTTGCAGTAGTAGCAGGTGCAACACGCGGTGCCGGAAGAGGCATTGCAATGATGCTTGGTGAAGCTGGTGCTACTGTGTATGTGACAGGAAGAAGTACAAAAGGGAACTTATCATCCATGGGAAGAGCGGAGACAATTGAAGAAACAGCCGAACTTGTAACGAAACAAGGCGGAAAAGGAATTGCAGTTCGGGTCGATCATACCGTGAAAGAAGATGTTGCAGCTTTATTTTTGAAGATTGAAAAAGAGCAGAATGGACAGTTAGATATTTTAGTGAATGATGTATGGGGAGGCGATCCGCTGACAGAATGGAACGTACCATTTTGGGAGCATAATTTAGATAATGGAATCCAAATACAAACAACTGCTGTACATTCTCATATGATAACAAGTCACTACGGTGTCCCGCTTATGGTGAAAAACAAGAAAGGGCTTGTTATTGAAATTACAGATGGTGTTGATTATGAGTATCGAGGGAATTTGTATTATAGTCTTGCTAAAATTTCGACAATTCATTTAGCACAAGCAATGGCAAAAGACTTAGTTTCCTACAACATAACATCTGTTGCAGTGAGCCCAGGGTTTCTACGTTCTGAAGCCATGTTAGAGTTATTCGGTGTGACAGAAGAAAACTGGCAAGAAGGAGCAAAAAAAGATCCGCACTTTATTGCATCAGAAACACCATTTTTTATCGGCAGAGCAATTGCTGCTTTAGCGAGCGATCCGAATGTTCATAAGAAAACAGGAAAAGCGCTTAGCTCGTGGGAATTAGCAAGAGAATATAAATTCAAAGATATAGATGGAAGACAACCTGATTGGGGAAAATATTTTGAAGAGCATGTACAACATACTTTATAAAGAATTTCCACTGATTTAGGAAAGAATAGATAAAAACTCGTAATCATACGGGTTTTTTATTTATTTCAATCGTCTTCAATATTCAAATGATTGCTAAAAGGTTAATTAACATTGACATGAAACCATAAGGTGTTATATTCTATGAAAGTGAAACCAAAAGGTTTTATTTTGAAATAAGGAAAGAAGGTAAAGTAATATGAATACATTACAAGATATTAAGCAAACTATCGTGCTAGAAGCACCTATTCAAAAAGTATGGGAAACAGTATCAACTGCAGAAGGTATTGCGCTATGGTTTATGCCAAATGATTTTCAACCAGAAGTAGGATATGAATTTCATATCCAATCACCTTTTGGTCCATCTCCATGTAAAGTATTAGAAATAGATGCGCCTCATCACCTTTCTTTTGCGTGGGATACAGACGGTTGGATTGTTTCTTTTATTTTGAAAGACTTAGGAGATAAGACAGAATTCACACTCATTCATGGCGGTTGGAAAGAACCTGACTTTATTCTTCCGAAAGCGAATGAGAAAAGTGCTATTGTTCGCGATAAAATGGCATATGGTTGGATGGCCATTGTGAATGAAAAACTTAAAAAGGTTATTGAAGGTTAAATGTCTCCATCAGCAGAAACTTATGATGTATTTCAGGCGATTGCTGATCCAACTCGTAGAGAGGTACTTCGATTACTGGCAAAAAAAGAATTACCTATTTCGGAAATAACATCTCATTTTCCAATTAGTCGTACAGCTGTTACAAAACATCTTCACATTCTTTCAGAAGCAAAGCTAGTTAGTGGAAAAAAGGTGGGAAGGGAAAAAATTTATCAGCTGCAACCAGAACCTTTACAAGAATTAAAGCAGTGGCTGTCTTTTTACGAACAATTTTGGAATAATAAATTATCCATTCTGAAACATATCGTTGAGAATGGAGAGGCTAGTGGATTGAAAATTATTGAAACAAAATCGGATAAACAAGAGGAATAAGATAATTTCCTTCTAAATGAAAAAGAGTATGTTTGGAACAATTTGTTTTAAACATACTCTTTTATATTTCATAAACAGGATTAAGATTAATTTGAAAATGGTAATACTGTGTGTAAATTGCTGTAAAAGGAATGGACTAGATGAATATTGTTCTTGAAAGCATGATACTAATTGCTACAGGTGTTATCGTTTTAAAGTTTGCGGGAAGTAAGTCTCTTAGTCAAATGTCAAGAGCTGAAATTATTATCGTTGTATCTATTGGACGAATTATTGTAGAACCAGTGTTGAATAAAAAAATAGGACTAACTATACTCGCTGCATGTATATTTTCTGGGATTTTACTTATCATTCATTATTTAGAAATGAAATCACGAAAGGTGGAACAATTTCTAAATGGTGATAATATCGTTCTTATTAAGGATGGAGAACTTTTAAAGAACAATTTAAAACGTGCCAAAATGACAGAACAGCAATTATTTATGCATCTAAGAGTACAGGGAATTCATGACATTCAAACATTACAGCAAGTAACTGCAGAGCCAAATGGTCGTATCGGATATCAATTAACTGCTCAAGCTCAACCGGTTACTCGTGAAGTGCTAGAAAAGGTACTGCGTCAATACATTTCTAAAGAATAAGGAATATAATTATGCCTATTTTTGAAAATCGAAAATTATCTCACGTAGTTTTTGTAGTCCGACAATTAAATCTTGATCATTTAGCATAGAATAGCTGATACGCATATACTCGTGTTTTGACTCGTGAACAAAGCAAGCTGTTCCTGGTAAAAAAGAAACGTCAACTTCATTTGCTTTTTTAAGTAATGCAAATGAATTCATTGAGTCCGGAAGGGAAATCCATAAGTTAAAGCCACCTTGTGGTATTTGAAAATGCAGTATATCTGTTAAGGGGGCAAGTGCTTCTATCGTAGCATCCCGACGTATTTGTAAGGCAGTCCGTAGTTTTTCTAAATGATTCTTCATTCTTTCCGTCCGCAAAAAAGGCAGAATGGCTTTTTGCGTTATTAGCGGACTACCTATATCCATTAATGCTTTCGCAGCATATAACCAATCAAATACTGGCCCTTCTGCGACTAAGGCTGCAATTCGAAGCCCTGGTGCTAACGTTTTACTGAATCCTTTTAAATAAATGACATGACCGTTCTTATCAAAATGTTTAATAGGAGCCGGAAGCTCAATATCATTAAAATAGATCTCACCAAAAGAGTCATCTTCAATAATAAAAAAATGATAAAATTCTGCTAATTCTATAAGCTCTTTTCTTCTTCGTTCACTCATTAATGTTCCAGTAGGATTATGAAAAGCAGGATTCACGTATAACAAAACTGGATTATTCTTTTGACATACCTCATCTACTAAATCAGCACGAATGCCTTGTTCATCAAGCTCAACGGGAATAACATGGATTCCTTTGTTAACAAACACATCAATGGCAGCACCGTAACATGGGCTTTCTACTATTACTGTGTCTCCAGGCTTTAATAACGTTTGAGCGATTAAGTCAATCCCTTGCTGGGCACCGCTAGTAATTAATAAATGAGCGGGATCAGCTGTTAATCTTTGATAGTCTTTTAAATATTTGCTGATTTCTATGCGCAGCTCTTCATCACCTTGTACAGGTCCGTATGTCGCTAACATCATTTTGTCTTTGTCTAATATTTTTTGCATTTCGCCTGATAGAAACGGATTAGGTAAAAGACGTGGGTAGAGAATAGCCTGGGAAAAATCATAATACTTTTTGTGACGATTGATAATATACTGAGACCTTATCACATTAACAGCTTTCATATGTTGCCAGTCGTAAGGAGCATGTATACTTCGAGAAGTATCTCTTTTTCCTCTTATGTAAACTCCTTTTCCTGGTTGTATATATACATACCCTTTTGTCTCAAGGTATTTATAAGCTTTTCGAACCGTTAATACACTTATTTTTAAATCATCTGCCATGGTACGTAAAGAAGGGAGGGCATCTCCATCTACTATCATGCCACCATGAATACGCTGAACGATTTGTTCGTAGATTTGTTGATAGAATGGTACATTAGATTCTTTTCGGAGTACAATCTTCATTATCTCACCTAGTCTTTTTTTATCTTCATTTAAACCGAAAAAAACTTTAGAATCAACTGAAATTTCATACAACTGTTATATAGCTTGATGTACTGTTATACGCTGTTTCCTCTATACTCATTTCAACAATGAAAAGGAGGAAGCATTATGGTTATTTTTAATTATCTTCTTATTTGTATTATTTTTGGGACGACATTTTTAACGATTAAAATAGGAATTGCAGCAGGAGCGCCGCCGCTTTTTTCAGCAGGAATTCGTTTCTTTTTAGCAGGTATAATTGTTATCATGTTTTTTATTGTGAAACGGAAACAAGTTATACCATACCTTTTAACAAAAAGAATTATATTTGCTGGCTTTTGTCTTACATTTATGACCTTTGCAACTTTATATTGGGCAGAGCAGTATATCTCATCGGGATTAGCAGCTGTTCTTTCCGCTACAGGTCCAATGATGATTTTATTACTTCAAACGAAACGAACGAAAATGAAATTGAGAAGGGAACAACTTTTTGCCCTTATACTTGCTCTTATAGGAGTAGTGTGCATTTCTTTACCGGGTTTACAGCAGCAATTTTCTTATATGTGGAGTGTTGCATGCCTTGTTATATTAGTAGGAGAATTTTTTTACGGAATGGGTACGATCCATTCAAAGGAAGTTTTATCAAATTTACCAAATGTCTCGCCATTTTTGATTAATGGAATTCAAATGTTTTATGGAGGTTTATTACTAATTGTTTTTTCTCTCTTATTAGAGCACCCGAACCTATCTGTCTTAACTTCATGGAGCGTTCAATGGCCCATTCTGTATTTAATATTTATAGGTTCAATTGGTGGGCATGGCTTATACTATTGGCTATTATCCAAAACCAATCCTGTATTTCCATCTACTTGGCTTTATGTTTCACCATTAATTGCTGTTATAACAGGATATATATTTTTAGGTGAACCAATTAAACCAGAAATGGGAATTGGAGCTTGTTTCATTTTAATCGGTGTTTTTATGGCGAATCGATCCACACTTGAGGTGTATTGGAGACAAGGAAAGCTATTGAAAAAAGAGATGTAAGAGTTACTACAAAAGAAAAACCTCTCATAATATCAATTTTTTAATGATATATGAGAGGTTTATGTATGAAGTGTTAATTTATTTTCTTTATAAATCCTTTATAGTGGCGTTTTACAAGCTGGCTTTCTAACGTTTTCATTGTTTCTAGTGCTACACCGACAATAATGAGTAAACTTGTCCCGCCGATTTGCGCGGAAGCTGGTAAATCAGAAACTTTTGTAAATATAATTGGTAAAATAGAAATGGTTCCTAAAAAAATTGCCCCAATAAAAGTTAAACGATATAAGATTTTTGTTACGTATTTCTCTGTCATTTTCCCTGGTCGGATACCTGGAACATACCCGTTTTGCTTTTTCAAGTTTTCAGCCATTTGTTCAGGATTTACTTGAATAAAGGCATAAAAGTATGTAAATGCAATAATGAGGCCAACGTATAGAAACATTCCAATTGGATGTGTAAAATCCAAGTTTGTATTAATCCATTTGGACACTACAGAGTTTGGAAATAGCTGCGCAATTGTCCGCGGCGTCATTAAAAATGCTGAAGCAAAGATAACAGGAATAACACCTGCGCTATTTACCTTAAGAGGTAAGTGTGTATTTTTTGCTCCTTGATACGGATTGTTCCCAGTAGAAGCTTTTGCATATTGAATAGGAATTTTCCGATTGGCTTGCTGAATATAGATTACACCAACGATGATTGCTAAAATGACTAAAATAATTAATGCAATTTTTATAATATGCATAAAGAGTTGATCTCCAGCATTATGAATTTGTTGTAGGTATATTTGATTCATAATATTCGGAATTCCTGCCACAAGGCCTGCAAAAATAATAATTGAAATTCCGTTACCTACTCCATTTGCAGTAATTTGTTCACCTAACCACATTAAAAACGCAGTACCAGCAGTTAATACGGTAGCAATTAATAAATAAGTTTTCCAACCTGGATCAGTTATTAATCGTCCACCTGCCATATTGTTAAAGCCAATAGACATTCCTATTGACTGAATGAATGCAAGAACAATTGTAAAGTAGCGGGTAAATTGAGCTGATTTTTTACGGCCCATTTCACCTTGCTTTGCCCACTCTGCAAATTTAGGAACGACATCCATCTGTAATAACTGCACGATGATGGAAGCTGTAATATACGGTGTGATGCCAACTGCGAAAATAGAAAAGTTTTTTAAGGCACCTCCGCCAAATACATTGAGCATTCCTAAAATATTTGTTTGATCTTGTACTTTTAATACCTCAGCATTAGTATGAGGAACTGGAATGAATGTGCCAATCCGAAAAACAATTAACATTGCTAAAGTAAAAAGGATTTTCCTTCTGATCTCAGTCACTCTCATAAAGTTTGAAATTGTACGAAACATCATTTCGCCTCCTATATGTTTACCAGTCATGGAAAACAAAACTGGCTTTTATATCCTCACGTATAAACTGCAAACCTCCTTCCGAATAAAATTCATTATGACAAATGGATTTTCATACAGTTTATGGATATAAAATAAAGCGATAGTTGTATTTTCGTAACAACTCAATAATCATAATATAACTATAAAATGCGGATTTGTACATAGATAAGGCTAAAAAGCACGGGAAATACAAGGAGTATACTTTTTATAGCACCTTTATGGAAAAGAGGAAATTTCATATTTGATAACGAACATAAGTTATGTTTCACAATTCAACAAAGGGGTTTATTATATGGAATTTCATTTACATAATATAGATGTAGAAGAACTAACAATTACAATGATTCAAGAAGCAATGGAAAATGGTAAGTTCACATCAAGAGAGCTTGTTATGTATTATTTATACCGGATTGCCAAGTATGATAAAGCTGGACCTAATATAAACGCTATACTTGAAATGAATCCTGATGCAATTTTTCTTGCTGAATCATTAGATCATGAACGAAAGAAAAAGGGAAAACGAGGGCCTCTTCATGGGATTCCAGTTTTACTGAAAGACAATATAGAAACAGGAGATAAAATGCATACAAGTGCTGGTATGCTTGCTTTAGAAAATCATGTGAGTCAAAAAGATGCGTTTCTAGTTAAAAAGCTTCGGGACGCAGGAGCTATTATTCTCGGTAAAACAAATATGACAGAACTAGCAAATGGCATGTCGTTAAAAATGTGGGCCGGATATAGTGCAAGAGGGGGACAAACTTTGAATCCTTACGGTCCTGGAGAATTTTTTGTAGGCGGATCCAGCTCCGGTTCCGCTGCTGCAGTTGCTGCAAATTTTACAGTATTATCAGTTGGTACAGAGACAGATGCATCTATCCTAAGTCCAGCAATACAAAATTCTGTAGTTGGCATCAAACCGACTGTTGGACTTATTAGTAGAACCGGCATCATTCCATTTACGTATTCACAAGATACTGCCGGGCCTATCGCTCGAACTGTAGAAGATGCTGCTCTTTTATTAGGTATATTAAGTGGTAAAGACGAATTAGATCCAGCAACTTATCGCTGCGAAGGAAATGTTGTACAAGATTATACAATGTATTTAGATAAGAATGGATTAAAAGGCGCTCGCATCGGTGTGTTCCAGCAATTTTCCGAAGAGAATTTTCTACCGGGTGAATTTGATGAATCGTTATTTTATAAAGTCATTCAAGTCTTAAAGGAAGCGGGAGCTGAAGTAATAGAGAAAATTGAAATCCCTTCTTTTCATAGAAAATGGAGTTATGAAGTGCCAACTTATGAGATAAAGCATAGTTTAGGAAACTATCTGTATCAACTACCATCGCATGTTCTTATTCATAATGACCATGAGTTAATAGAATTTAATATGAAACATAGTGATAAGGCATTAAAATATGGACAGAATATGCTTGAATATAGGGCGTCTTTACCAAATACATTAAGTAACTCTGAATATTTAATGGCAAAATTAGAAGACCTTTATTATTCGCTGGATGAAGGGATAGATTTTGCAATTCAAAAATATAATCTAGATGCAATCTTATTTCCTTCATATATAGGATCGACTCTTTCTGCCAAAGCAGGTTATCCATTAATTGCTTTGCCAGCAGGATATATGGAAAACGGACGTCCATTTGGCATTACTTTTGCTGGAACGGCTTTTAGTGAGGGAGCTTTAATTAAGATTGGTTATGCTTTTGAACAAGCGACGAAATTTCGGAAACCTTCTAGTTTAATAGAAAAAGTATAGTAGATATAAAAGTGGTTTTGTGTAAGAAAAGAAGGACTCATGAATAAATAATATGTACGGGTAGTGATATAGTGAGAATTGGTAAATTTGGAGAAGTAAATCAATTGAGTATTGATACAATTAGGCATTATATGGATTTAGGGTTAATTGTACCTGAAAAGAAGGGAGGGCATTATTTTTTTGATGAGCGCTGTCAAAATGATTTAGAGATTATTTTAGAATTTAAAGGGATGGGCTTTAGTTTAAACGAGATTAAAAAATTTTTTCTGTATAAAAATTTTGGTGAATTTACGGATTATGAACATGATACGTACTATCAATCTTTATTTATGGATAAATACAAGCAGGTTGAGCAGGAAATAAATAATTTAGTAGAAATAAAGGACAATTTAAGGACGAAATTAGATGAGTTAACAGCAAAATCTAAAGGTTCATGCTCAATGATGGGGATTGATTTAAAAGTACTCGATATGCTGAAATGTTTAAAATGCAGTGAAAAACTTATTCTTCAAGATGGAATGATAAATAGAAATCAAATTATGGAGGGAAAGTTAATTTGCAATTGTGGTGAAGAATATCTTGTTGAATCAGGCATCTTAAAGGTTGGTAATTCATTTCAAGCGACTACTGGCTCTCATCATGAAGAATTTGTTCTTGAATATATTCATGTAACTGATCCAGCTTATTTGGAAAATATCCATAAAGTTGGAGAATGGTCAAAGAGGAAACTTAGTCAATTAGACTTAAACAATAAAGTATTACTTGAGTTAGGATCTGGAGTTGGTTTTTTTCTGCGAAATGTTTTTCGGGAATTACCGGAAAGTTGCTTGTATATTGCCATTGATCGCAACTTAGAGCGGCATCGATTTTTAAAAGGTGTATTAGAGAGAACTGGTTTCAAAAGAAACATTCTCTTTATTTGCGCTGACTTTTTAGATATACCTATACAGGAATACTCTGTCGATATCGTGATTGATCATTCAGGTACTAGTAATTATAGCTTTGAACATGAGGAGTTTTTGCTTCGTGAAGTGGTTTCCCTATTCAAATCTGATTGTTACTTGTTGGGATCATTTATTGCTTTTAAAAATTTTAGCACTAAAAGCAAAATCGAAGCTAGATTTAGAGACAACTTTATAGCTAGAAAAATTAAGGAAAACATCAACAGTTTAGAGTATATCCCTCTTGAGGAAAGGACTTCAAAATATATTGAGCGAGGTGGAAAGTACGAAAATTTCTTTGTACAGGGTGAAGAAATATATTCATATTCATTTTTTGGTAAAAGGTAGGGTTAACCCTATCTTTTTTTCATTTTCCATTAAAAATTTATGGATTGCACCTATTGTTGTCGGGTTTACCCCACAGCTTACACTTTGTTATATAAAAAGTTAAGCGAGGTGGAGTATTTATGGATGCATTACAAATGAGTATAAGTAATGAAAAGAGAAAAAAAGAAATAAAAAACCTATTCCTCTATTCTGCAGGAAAGACTGTATCAATATTTGGTACAGCTATTTATAATTTTGCGTTAGGATTATACGTTTTAAAGCTGACGGGTTCGGCCTTAAGCTTTGCAGTTACTCTCATATTAGGTGTTATTCCGATGATTATCATCAATCCGTTTGCTGGGGTGATAGTAGATAAGGTCAATAAAAAGACGTTAGTTATTTGTATGGATCTTCTTAGCGGAATCTTGTTAGTTTCGGTTTATATATTATGTATGAAATATGAATTGAATTTACTTATCATTTACGCTACTACGTTCCTGTTGACAGTGTTTGCTACTTTCTTTGGAATAGGTTTAGAAGCAGCGAAGCCAAACATTGTATCTGAAAAAATGTTGATGAATATCAACTCTATTAGTCGAATAATCGACTCAATCTCTTCGATTATGGGACCTATGCTAGGGGGAATTGTTTTTGCAATCTTTGATATGAGAACTTTTATTATCATAAATGGAATTTCTTTTATTCTTTCCGGATTATCAATGATGTTTATTCATTTTAAGCTTTTCAATCACGAAACAAATGAAAATCATTCAAATAGGAAAATTCATTTGATAAGAGATATGAAGGATGGGTTTAACTATTTATTTGAAAGAAAGAGTATTAAAAGCACATTTACGATCTTAATTTTAATTAATTTCTTTCTCGGTTTTGCTGTGACTGTTCCATTACCGTATATAATCAATACAGTTCTAAAACTAGGGTCAAAAGAGTTTGGTATGATCCAAGGGGCCTTCCCAGTGGGGATGATTATAGGAGCTTTATTGGTAAAGAAAATCACAGAAAGGATGTCCTATTCCACTCTTTTAAAATATTTAAGTTTTGCTTTATCGATTTTTATGGTTTTATTAGGGGTTCCAGTTATTCTGAAAAGCTTACAACTGAATTCCATCGTTTACGCCTGTTTTTTCATTGCCGTCATGTTCTTGTTTGGGGTAGTCATAGCGCTTATTGATATCCCTCTCGCTTATTTTATGCAAAAAGAGATTCCAGATGAATATAGAGGTAGAGTGCTAAGCATTGGCATTAGTATCGCGAAAATAATGCTTCCTATGGCGATGATTTCATCAGGAGCGCTATTAAATATTCTTCCTTCTTATGTCATGCCTATTGCAGGAGGAGTGTTATTCTTTCTATTTAATATGCGTTCTTCAAATAAGTTACACATTGAACAGACTTCAGAAAATATAAGCATTTAATTTGTTATAGCGCTGGTTTATTGTGCAACAGAAGCGGTGTTATCGATTGGAAAAACGTTTATTCAAGTCATTGAGGTGATGCCACCAGTTGTTGATACACCGCTGACTTTCGGGAATAGTTATGGGAGAATAATTTTTTAAGCACTTACCGATCAGATGATACAAGATTAAACAGGAGTTTCGAATAGGAAAAGTAAAACTGCTGTAGGGGATTTATCGTTTTATATTGTCATTCGTCTATCGAATTATGAGGAAAGAATAAAATGTAAAATCAATAAATGCCTGTATGAAAAAGTTGAAAAAAACTCCCCTTCAAGTATACTGAATAAAGAAATTTACCTTAAAGAAAAAGGTGTGTTTGATCATTTATAGATCAAATTTCTGGAACGTATAAAAGATTAAAAAGGAAAAGGTGTTATAAATGAAATCGTATATTGTAGTTGGGGCTGGGATTCTCGGAGCATCTACTGCCTATCATCTTGCAAAAGCAGGGGCTCGTGTTACATTGGTCGATCGCCAAGATTTAGGACAGGCGACTGATGCAGCGGCAGGAATTGTCTGTCCTTGGCTTTCACAGCGTCGGAATAAGGCTTGGTATCAAATCGCAAAAGGCGGGGCTCGTTACTATGATTCTTTAATTCAGCAATTAGAAGCAGATGGCGAAACGGATACAGGTTATAAACGTGTAGGTGCGATCAGTCTTCATACAGAAGAGAAAAAATTAGATCAAATGGAAGAGCGGGCATATAAACGACGTGAGGATGCTCCGGAAATCGGTGAAATTACGCGTCTATCAAGTTCTGAAACAAAGAGCTTATTTCCGCCGTTATCAGAAGAATATAGCGCTGTACATATTAGCGGTGCTGCTCGTGTAAACGGTAGAGCACTTCGTCAGTCTCTTGTAAATGCAGCTAAAAAACACGGTGCTGTATGTATCAAGGGAGATGCATCATTAGTTCATGAAGATCATCGAGTTATTGGCATTAAGGTAAATGGGGAGACTTTAACAGCTGATCAAGTGATCGTAACTGCTGGTGCTTGGGCAAATGAGTTATTGCAACCGCTTGGTGTTAATTTCTTAGTTACATTCCAAAAAGCGCAAATTGTTCATCTCCATATGCCAGAAATAAATACAGACAGTTGGCCGGTTGTTATGCCGCCAAATGACCAGTACATTCTTGCATTTGAAGATGGTCGTGTCGTAGTAGGTGCGACACATGAAAATGATACTGGATTTGATTATCGAGTAACAGCAGGTGGATTACATGAAGTATTCGATAAAGCGTTATCGATTGCTCCAGGTCTATCAAATAGCACGGTACTTGAAACGCGAGTCGGATATAGACCATTTACACCAGGATTCCTTCCTGTAATTGGTGCATTACCTAACTTCGAAGGCATACTAGTTGCCAACGGACTTGGTGCTTCCGGGCTAACAGCCGGTCCTTACTTAGGTTCTGAGCTTGCGAAACTTGCTCTTGGTGAACAGACAGAACTTGATCTTAGTTATTATGATGTAGCTGGGGCAATTGAGCAACCAAAGAATTAGAGAAATAGTATGTATTACATATAGGGGTAGCACTACATACCCATCAGCCTAAAAAATAAAATAATTCATAACAAAAAATTTCCTTCTCTACAACTATTTATAAGAAGTAAGATTCTTTTTTTGTTGTGAAGAGTAAAGGATTTCTTAGCTTGATGACCATGTTTCGGTACCCCTATAAGAAAATAGTAATTGTATTTTAACTTTAAGATAGCTTAAATTGATGGATGCGACGTTACCTCTAAACGTAATTTCTTACTTATTAGTTAAACTGGACATTTCAACAGATTTTTGAGTACACCGTTTCATAGCTGAAATGATAGCTGTTCTTAAGCCTTTTTCCTCTAATGTTGCTACAGCTTCTATTGTCGTTCCACCTGGAGAACAAACCATATCTTTAAGTGCGGCAGGATGTATTCCTGTTTCAAGTACCATTTTTGCAGAACCTAATACAGCTTGAGCTGCGAATTTATATGCTTGAGCTCTTGGCATACCATCTAGTACAGCAGCATCTGCCATGGCTTCTATAAACATATATACATATGCTGGAGAAGAACCACTTACAGATGTTACAACATCCATTAATTTTTCATTTACTATCTCTGTTTGGCCAAAACTATTAAATATATTTAGTATGTCTTCTAGATCTCTTTCTGTAACCATTTCATTAGCACATAACGCAGACATTCCTTCTCCAACAAGAGCAGGTGTATTAGGCATTACTCTAACAACCTTTAACTTTCTGCCGAAAGCATTCTCAGTACTCTTAATACTTTTTCCTGCAGCAATAGTTACGACTATTACATCGTTTTTTATCTGCTCTTTTATTTGGTTAATTACTGATGAGTATAGGTCTGGTTTGATTGATAAAATTAAAATATCAGCATTGTTAGCTACTTCATTGTTGTCAGTAGTTGTAGTTATGTCATATTTTTCACTAGCATTTTTTAAATTAATGACACTTACATCTGAACAAATTATTTTATCTGAAGAAACTATATTTTTATTAATCATTCCACCTATCATAGCGATACCCATGTTTCCACATCCGATGAATCCTATTTGTTTGTTCATAATAACTCGCTCTTGCTCCTTTTAGTATAAATTTTATTGGTTTGGAATTGCTATTCTAAAAAAATAAATCATATCCCGTACAGAAGAAATAGACATTATAAACTATATCGAGATTCGTATAAAAAAACATTTTAAGAGAGTACATTACTTTTTGCAATACAAAAAATATATAGAAATCATTTTTATTATGCGCTAAACGAGTACATTTTCTATAATTTAATATGTTTTGTTATATACCACTCAATAATATTTTAAATAATTTTGGATAATATAAGCGTATCACTATCTTTCCTTATTTTCTAAAATATCTCTTGACATAAAAATGCGTTATATCGCATACTAAATAAAAATTAAAGTGAAAATCGTTGAAGGGAACTAGTACATATGTTTTCTTGCGCCAGAGAGTGGAATCCGCAGGCTGAAAGATTCCTCGTATAGAAATTATCGAACCTATCCCTGAGTCTTAAACGAAAGTTTAGGCGTATGCCTGCGTTACAGGCGACAAGCGGATATAGGTTTATATCAATGAAGGTGGTACCGCGGAACAATGACCGTTTCGTCCTTTTTTAAGGGCGGAGCGGTCTTTTTTATTTGGCTCTTTATTGCGAGATAGGCATCATTGGTGAGGAGTTATTTGCTGCAAACTGCATGTGGTAGAAGAATAGTTTGTCTCCATTTGAAAAAAGAAGCAGCACAACATACAAAAAACTTTTATTTTAGACTAGGGGGTACAAAAGTGAAAAAACAACGTATTGTCGTAAAAATCGGAAGCAGTTCCTTGGCAGCAAATCATGGCGGCATCTCTGGCGAACAGCTTTCAGATCACGTTGCCGCCTTGGCGCGACTGAAACAGGAAGGACATGAAATCGTGCTGATTACATCTGGGGCTGTCGCCGCAGGTTTTTCCGCTCTAGGGTATCCCGGCCGACCTGTGACAATTAAAGGGAAGCAGGCTGCCGCCGCTGTCGGACAAAGTCTGTTGATGCAGGCGTATACGGAGGAATTCCGCAAATATGGGATTGTTACCGCGCAGCTTCTGCTGACAAGAAGCGATTTTTCTAGAAAAGAACAATACAGCAATGCCTACGCCACTTTATCGGAGCTACTAAACCGATCCGCTCTTCCTATAATCAATGAAAACGATTCTATTTCTTTGGAGGAGCTGACGTTTGGTGATAATGACATGCTGTCAGCTTTAGTAAGCGGGCTTGTCTCGGCGGATATGCTCATGATTTTTACGGATGTGAACGGTTTGTATGACCGGAATCCCCAGAAAAATCCGGACGCGAAAAAGTATTACTTTCTCCCTGCCGTTACGGAAGAAATCGCCTCTCTTGCTGGAGATGCTGGCTCCAAACTTGGTACTGGCGGCATGAAATCGAAAATCGATGCGGCAAAGACGGCACTATCTCTCGGTGTGAGTGTATTCATTGGAACAGGACGTGGAAGGGAGAAGTTTTTAGATGTTTTGAAGGGTAAAGGTGATGGAACGTATATCGGCAATACGCCTCAAAAAGCGATCAAGATGAACAAGCAATGGATCGCGCTGCATTCGCTTGTCAGCGGACAAGTCGAAGTGGATGCCGGAGCAGCCGCTGCCATCATTCAGCGTGGAAAAAGTCTTCTGCCTGCCGGGGTTACTGATGTGTTTGGGATCTTTCAAGCCGGCGAAGTCGTGGAGGTCATCACAGAGCAAGGACGCGTGATAGGGAAAGGACAGTGCAGATATAGTGCAGAAGAATTGCGGGAGTTAAAAGGTATGCAGAGCCACGACATTCAAGCGCGAGGCGAAAGGCATAGCTACGAGGTCATTCATAGGGATAATTGGGTTTCATTGTAAGAATAGAGAGATGGCTCGTTCAAGTGAAGAACACAGGGTCCTCCGTCCTAAAAAGCGCTGTTTGTCTTTTCTCGCTCTAAGCGTCTGATTGATTCAACTAACATCTATGCAGGAGAGCCTTGGATCGTAGTGCCTAGTTGGCGGAGTTGGACACGTCTCAAATTTTATACTTTTTAATCTTTAAAAGGAGGAAACGAAAATGAATGAAGTGTTGGCAAAGGGACAAAAAGCGAAAAAGATTGCGGGAGAGCTTGTGACCAAATCGACTAATGAAAAAAATAAGGCACTAGCGGCTGTCGCTGAGCAATTGATAGTAGAGACATCCTATATTTTGGAGGAGAACAAACGGGATATCGAACAAGGTAAAGCGAAAGGAATGTCTGCCTCTCTTCTCGACCGTCTCATGCTGAATGAACAGCGCATTATTGATATGGCAGAGGGTATCCGGCAGCTGATTGAATTGCGCGATCCTGTCGGAGAATGTGTAGCTGCATGGGAACGGCCGAATGGATTGTCTATTCGGGAGATGCGCGTGCCGCTCGGTGTTGTCGGGATGATTTACGAAGCGCGGCCGAACGTGACGGTAGATGCGGCCACAATTTGCTTGAAAACAGGCAACGCAGTGATCTTGCGTGGCAGTTCTTCCGCCGCTTATTCCAACAAAGCCATCGTCGCTGTCATTCATCGGGCGCTCAAACAAACGAGCTTGCCTCCAGAAAGTGTACAGCTCATTGAAGACAATTCACGAGACAGCGCAAAGCAGCTGTTTACATTGAATGAGTACTTGGATGTTCTTATTCCAAGAGGTGGCAAGCAGTTGATAGATACTGTAGTGAGGGAAGCGTCTGTTCCTGTATTGGAAACAGGTGCGGGAAATTGTCACATTTTCATTGATGAAACAGCAGATAAACAGATGGCATTCGATATTATCGTAAACGCCAAAACACAACGTCCGTCTGTATGCAATGCTATTGAAACAATTATACTTCATGAGAATTGGGCGCAGCGATTTGGTACCGAGCTATTTTCTTTCTTGAAGGAAAGAGGAGTGGAGCTGCGCGGGGATAAGAAAGCATTGGCAATTGATTCTACTCTTGTACCTGCTGCAGATGAAGACTGGGAAACAGAGTTTTTGTCTCTTACGCTGGCAGTCAGAATCGTTTCCTCTGTTGAAGAAGCGATTCGCCACATCAATGCTTATGGCTCTATGCATTCCGAAGCGATCATTACAGAGAACGAGGAAAACGTCAACAAGTTTTTCACGTCCGTCGATGCCGCGGCGCTCTATCATAATGCTTCGACCCGCTTTACTGACGGCTTTGAATTTGGTTTCGGCGCAGAAATCGGCATCAGCACGCAAAAGCTGCACGCGCGGGGACCGATGGGGCTATCTGCATTGACTTCCACAAAATATGTGATTCGTGGAAATGGGCAGATTCGGGGATAAGAAGTAGAAGGTCAGATGCAAAGCCCCTTTTGTTTTATTTTTGCTTTCAGTTTCTATTACTTTTTTAGTATTAAAGTGGTTTCTAGAAAACTTAAACTTAGCTTGATAGCGTCACATCGCCATCAAGCTAAGACTTGAAGCAGGAAATCTAATTTTTTCGCTTAAGTTTTGTCAATTAGCTTGAACGAATGTATGGATAGCCAATGCAGGTTTTTTAATTACTGGAGTTGGATTACCATTACTAGGTATCACAGCATTTGTTTTTTTGGGTGAAAATAATTTACAATCTTTAGCTAGACGTGTACATCCGTTGTTTGGTATTGTATTTATGACTATTCTCTATCTAGCAATTGGTCCTTTTTTCGCTATCCCTAGATCTGGTAATGTATCATTTGAAAGATGCAAGTCCTGTTGCATTAATCATATTTACAGTCTTATTTTTCATAGGTGCATGCTTGTTATCATTTAATCCTACAAAAATTATTGATTTAGTTGGATTTTTTTACTCCTATTAAATTGGCATTTATCGAATTGCTCGTAGTTGTGGCTTTTGTTTTTGGAATTATTATTGTGAATACAATTAAAGAAAAAGGAGTTATCACTAAAAAACAGCTTATGATTATTTGTGCAAAATCGACGGTTATTGTTGCCACAATCTTAGCTCTTATTTATACGGACCTTTCCTATATGGGCGCTTCTAGTGTTGAAAAACTAGTTCGTTTAGATAATGACGCTAAAGTTTTAGCAAAAGTTTCGGACTATTATTTTGGTTCTTAAGGTGCAATTTTATTAGGTTTAATGATTACAGCGGCATATTTGACTACAAGTGTAGGGCTTATCACTGCTTGTTCTTCTTTTTTTCATGAATTGTTTCCAGCCAGCTCTTATAAAAAATGCTTTCATTTTGTCTGTGTTTAGTACACTTGTAGCAAATATAGGACTAACACAACTAATTACAGTTTCAATCCCTGTATTAATGACCTTGTATCCAATTGCTATCTCTTTAATTTTCTTAACATTCTTACATCATGCATTTAATGGTAGGTCGGAAGTATATCAAGGTAGGTTGATGTTAATTTATTGTGAGTCTATTTGATGGTTTAAACGCTGCTGGAATACACATTGAAGTAATTCATAATTTTTTCACTTAGTTCCTACCTATGCATAAGGTAGGTTTAGGTTAGATACTTCCATTTATTATAGGGGGGTATCTGGTTACATTTTTAGTGGATTACGGAAGAGGAATATTCTTATTTATCGTGCAATTCGATAAATAAGTAATTTGTCGACTGAATAACGAAAGGAAGATGAAGAATCTTTCTAACTGTTAGGAATGTTTAACAAGAAGTGAAGAATGAGTTTAGGGGGAGTTTTAAAAAAGACTCAAAAAAGGGACGCTTGCTTCATCATTTCGATACAGAATAGAGGCTGTATTATTATAGTATCTTGATTAAAATTTCGGCTATTAATAGTGTAAGGGGAGGAAATAGAATGGCACACGAAGAACTGAAAAGAGGCTTGAAAGCGCGTCATATTCAGATGATTGCTTTGGGCGGTACAATTGGTGTTGGTTTATTTATGGGTTCAACGAGCACGATTCAATGGACAGGCCCGTCAGTAATGCTTGCTTATGCAATTTCAGGGATTTTTATATTCTTCATTATGCGTGCAATGGGAGAAATGTTGTACTTAGAGCCAAGTACAGGTTCATTTGCGACATTTGGCCATAAATATATACATCCATTAGCAGGGTATATGACTGCATGGAGTAACTGGTTCCAGTGGGTTATCGTTGGAATGTCAGAAATTATAGCAGTTGGGACATACATGCAGTACTGGTTTCCAGATCTACCTGCTTGGATACCAGGTATCATCGCAATGGTGATTCTTGGTGCAGCGAACTTAATTTCCGTTAAATCATTTGGTGAATTTGAATTTTGGTTTGCGATAATTAAAATCGTTACAATTATATTGATGATTATTGCAGGGATTGGTCTTATTTTCTTCGGATTTGGTAACGGAGGAGATGCAATTGGATTATCTAACCTTTGGAAAAATGGCGGCTTCTTTACAGGTGGATGGTCAGGGTTCTTCTTTGCTCTATCACTAGTTGTTGGAGCTTATCAAGGTGTTGAATTAATTGGGATTACAGCTGGCGAAGCAGAAGATCCCCAAAAAACGTTAACTGAAGCGATTCAAAGTATTATTTGGCGTATTTTAATCTTCTATATTGGTGCGATTTTTGTTATTGTAACTGTTTACCCGTGGGATCAACTAAATTCAATTGGCAGCCCGTTTGTTGTAACTTTTGCGAAAATTGGGATTACATCAGCAGCTGGACTTATTAACTTTGTCGTAATCACGGCTGCAATGTCTGGCTGTAACAGTGGTATTTACAGTGCAGGACGTATGCTTTATACATTAGGAATGAATGGACAAGCACCAAGATACTTTACAAAAATCTCCCATAACGGTGTGCCTTTATTCGGTACGATTGGTGTGCTAATTGGTTTAGCAATTGGCGTTATTTTAAATTATATTGCACCAGGAAAATTATTCGTGTATGTATACAGTGCAAGTGTTCTTCCTGGTATGATTCCATGGTTTGTCATTCTAATTAGCCAAATTCGATTCAGAAAAGTAAAGGGAGCTGAAATGGACAATCATCCATTCAAAATGCCTTTTGCGCCTGTTACAAACTATTTAACGATTGCCTATTTAATTTTGGTATTAATCGGTATGTGGTTTAATAAAGACACACGTATCTCACTTATTGTAGGAGTTATTTTCCTGGCTATCGTTGTCATTAGTTTTTATGCTTTTGGAATAGGAAAACGTGTTCCAGTAGATGCTCAAACAGATGATGAAGTGATTAACCGATAATTCACTTTGTTTGATTAACGTTAAAGTAAGTAATAGCGAGTAAAAAAATTGGTTCTGATGCAAAGATAGAATAAAAGAGAATAAAGCGTATATATTCCTAGCGGACTTGTAGCTTATGCTGCAAGTCCAAACAATTAAAACTTCATGTACACAGTAACTGAAATCAAGGTTTGATAACCTGCTTTTACGGAATTTTCGAAAAGCAACATATTTAGTTTATATGTGATATTATACTTAGGATAACAAACCTACATTAGTTTTTCTCAACTAAACCCTTAATAGGGTCCCGCCAACATTACGCGGATTCACAACGTTAAGGGCTCTAAGAAGAAAAAATTCCTCAATTCAGCCACGCTAAAAAACTGTTTCTATATGTCATAAAGTTTTTTGCAGGGATGACATATTGCAAAATTCTCATTCAGGACCTTGTGACATACCCTTTTCTAGACATATCGGGCCTGTTATAAGGCATGCTTTTTGATAGTAGCCACACATGAAAAATACCTTATTTTATTGTTGTTATTTAAAAACGTTAGTCATATTATTCCATTTAAGGGTCAGATTATGGAACAACTAATGGACAAGAAAAGCTATTAAATTTATTGTAATCCATGGCCTTTGTTGGATATATATTAGAGAATGCCTATTTTAGGTAAGAATTGCTCTTCTGTTTCTTTCTACTAACATAGTTTACAGGTGGTGTATTGTGAAAGAATTAATATTCGTCCAAAATAAAAAAAGAATCCTTATGAAATTTGTATTTTTAAAAAAGGATATAGTGCTTACCATTTCACTGATGCTGGCAATTGTAAGTTGTTTAATATATCCGCCAAGGATCGAATATATTAACTTTGAAGTGCTGGTTAGTTTATTTAATCTAATGGTGGCCATAAAGGCCTTTGAAGAGCTAAGGTTATTAGACAAACTTGCCGTTGCTATATTGAATAAATGCAATAACAGCAGATCAATATCAGTTATTCTGATTTTGTTATGCTTTATTTGCTCCATGTTTGTAACGAATGATGTCGCTTTGCTCACTTTTGTACCAATAACACTTGTCATTAGTAAAAGGACACAAATGAATATGATGGATACGATTATCCTGCAGACAATTGCGGCAAATATCGGAAGCAGCTTGACGCCTATGGGGAATCCGCAAAATTTGTACATCTATTCTTACTATGGAATTAAGCTCATCCCATTTTTTGGTTCAATCCTGTTATTTGCTGTGCTTGGCATCAGTTCGTTGTTTATGTTTACTCAAAAGCTTCATAAAACAGAAGTAAAAATAGAATTCCCTGTTATCACGATAGAGGATCGAAAAAAAGCTACAGTCTGGAGCCTGATACTTGTCATTATTATCGCGTCTATTTTTGGAGTCATCAATTATTACATTGCGCTAATAATCACATTGATAACAGTATTTATTTTGAATAGAAAATTACTATTTAAGATTGATTATTTTCTTCTGATAACCTTTGTCTGTTTTTTTATTTTTATTGGAAATATATCTAACTCAAATGCCATGGACACATTTGCTCGCGCCAATTTAAGCGGAGGAACATCGATCTTTTTTAGTTCCATATTTTTGAGTCAATTGATTAGCAATGTGCCTACTTCGATTCTTCTGTCAAACTTTACTTCTGATTGGAAACCCTTATTATTAGGGGTAAATATCGGAGGACTTGGAACAATTATCGCATCTTTAGCCAGTGTAATCTCCTATAAACTATTCATTCAGGCTAACCGTAAAGAGAGCAAAAAGTATTTAATCAAATTCAGTGTTTACAACTTTTCATTATTAGTCATACTTGCATGTATACAATACTTCATCTTTAAATTTCTAAAAATCTTTTAAAAAAATGATTACCGATGGGAATGTAAAAAACCTATAGTGTTCTTATTCCTTTTCATATTGGTACGCTTAATGATTGCGGTGATCATTCCTTTTTTTGGAGCCACTCACAAAAGTGGCCTTTTTTATGCAATTTTACTATAGAGAACTAGATTTCGGTGTAGTTTTTGTTTAAGATCCGTTATTTCGTACGCTAGAAAGCCGATGATTCCTACACTAAGGAACCGTCGGCTTATTATATTTTTTTGCTATATAGTTGTTTAAAATGATACAAACACGCTGAATTCTTTGTGGGATATGTCGGAAAAATACGGGTCTTCAACGTTAAACTAATTTCAGTTTAAAATAGTTAATTTCCTTAGTTATTATTCGATCCTTCTACTAACTTACTCAAATAAGGAAACCTTTAGCTAAACAAGATTTATTTTTCCATACTAATTATGTACTCTTTTCAGGATAATAGTTTCAGTATATTAAAGGTTTAGAGATTGATTGCGATTTTTTGAAGTTTTTGCACCAAAATCACTTTTCTGATAGTTAAAAAATCTTTTTTGTAAAACCATGTACTTTTTGGTTAGATTCTGTAGTGTTGATTATAAATTAATGAAAGTTCTGGTGCGAAAATTTGAAGAAAAGTGAAGGGAGTAAATCTATTTATATCATGTATTGATTTAGAAGGGGAATACCAGAGCAGTTAAGTGCTTTTCTAAGAAGCTTTAATTAGAAAATAAAGAGACATTACTCTAGAACAAATATGAAAGCGCTTGAATTTACTTTAGTTTTCAGAAAATTCATTTAATCCCCTTTGCAAATAATAAATAGAGACAAAAAGGATCTATATAATTCAAATTTATAAATCCGGCATACAGAACAAGCATGATGGTGCAGCAACATTTCTGGATAAAAACTATTTTCTGCAGGAGGAGCTAGAGCATCCACATGTAGAAGTATCAGGCCTTTTAAGATGTCAGCTGTACGGTTACATGTTACGGATATTCGTATAATCGAGGAAATACCATTTTCATAGAAAATTTTTACCTGTGTTACATGTGTATATGAGACGAGTTTAGTTGTGTCGGAAAAATAAGATTATTTTATATGGATTAGGGGTTACTAAATTTTGATATGAGGTGATGATATGGGACAATTTTTGTCGGATCTATTGGCATCAACAAATGATTTTATGTGGTCTAAATTGTTAATTATTATGCTTGTTGCTTGCGGAGTTTATTTCACATTTAAATCGAAATTTGTACAGTTTCGAATGTTAAAGGAAATGGTCCGTGTGTTAATGGAAGGGAAAGCTGGTTCTAAAGATGAAATTTCACCATTTCAAGCGTTCTGTGTTGGTATGGCCGCTCGCGTTGGAACGGGAAATATCACAGGAATTGCGATTGCGATTGCATTAGGCGGTCCTGGAGCAGTATTCTGGATGTGGATTATTTCTATTATTAGCTCAGCATCCAGCTTTGTTGAAAGTACGTTAGCTCAAATATATAAAGTGAAAGATAAAAATAGTTTCCGCGGTGGTCCATCCTATTATATGGAAAAAGGATTAAACAAACGTTGGATGGGAGTATTATTCTCCATTTTAATTACGATTACTTTCGGTCTTGTATTCAATTCTGTCCAATCAAATACCGTTACACTTGCTTTTCAGAACTCATTTGGTACAGATCGTTTAACTTTAGGGATTATCATGGCAATTGCTTTCGCTGTGATTATCTTTGGCGGTGTGCAGCGTATTGCAAAAATGGCTGAATACAAGGTAATGTTCCTAGCGGTGTTATACATTGGTGTTGCATTATTTGTTGTAATTACGAATATAACAAAAATGCCGGAGGTTCTTTCTCTTATTGTTCAAAACGCATTTGGCTTTAAACAAATAGCGGGCGGTTCAATCGGCGCAGCGCTTATGAATGGAGTTAAACGTGGTTTATTCTCAAATGAAGCTGGTATGGGAAGTGCGCCAAACGTTGCCGCAACGGCAACAACAAGCCATCCGGTGAAACAAGGACTTATTCAAGCATTTGGCGTATTAACGGATACACTGATTATCTGTACAAGCACAGCATTTATTATTTTACTTTCTGATGCATACAAACAACCAGGGCTAACTGGTATTGCACTTACACAGGCAGCATTAAGTGAACATATCGGCTCTTGGGCATCAGGCTGTCTTGCTATCTTTGTTTTCCTATTTGGATTTGGTGCTTTAATTGGTAACTATTATTACGGAGAAACAAATATTCGATTCTTAAACAATAGTAAAGTATGGTTGATGGTATATCGAATAAGCGTGTTAGCCATGATTGTATTCGGTTCTGTAGCAAAGGTCCAATTTGTATGGGATTTAGCAGATTTATTTATGGGCTTTATGGTTATCATAAATTTAATTGCTATTTCATTCCTATCAAAAACAGCCTTTGCTGCGTTACATGATTACATGAAACAGAAAAAAGCGGGTAAAGATCCTATTTTTTATAAAGACAGCATTAAAGGGCTTGAAAACGTTGAATGTTGGGAGCATTATCAGGATGCTTCAACTTCTGAAAAGAAAAGTATGTAATAAAAAAGATATTCGGACTGTAATATGTCTGAATATCTTTCTTGGTTCTAGTGCAAATAAAACTGATTACAATAAAAAACAGTGTTGTAACTCAAGAGTTTTGAAACAGATTCTTTAACAACTAACGGATGCAGAATAGTAAAAGGTGTTCATATATTGCAACTATATTAAGATCATAAATAGAGGATCCTGAAAAGCAGAGAAAGTAATGGCCGATTCCTTTAAAATGATTTTTTAAACATCACAGTTCTATTAAGTAAAAGTATGTTTAAGTATGTTTAGCTGCTTATATCGGTAGAAAAAGAAAAAACAGCTGTTTTTGATTTAGCCGCATTGCATTACCCTTAAGAGCAATATAGCTTATAATTGGTTAGGTTATATAAAATTTGAATGTGCTATTACCTATCAATCTATATAGAAAGGTGACCGTCTTGACAGTGTTTTTTCGCACTTTTTGTCTATTCTCCATAAAGAAAAATGTATACTGTATAAAATTAATAGGACGGGGGAATAAGGTTAAATGATAAAGGAGTATAGCGTTCAAGTTGAGAGTCAAAGGAGGGCTTGCTTAGATCAATGGGTAGCACATTATCGATCCTATGCTGCTAAAGGACAAAACGTCAGTTATATTCCTGCTTTAGGAAAGATAAATTTATCGCAATTAGGTATTTGTATAATAGAGCCAGATGGAACAATGATAAAGTCAGGCGATTGGAAGGTACCTTTTACCTTACAAAGCATATCAAAAGTAATTGGCTTTATAGCTGCTTGTTTAAGTCGAGGTATTTCTTATGTGTTAGAGCGTGTTGATGTAGAGCCAACTGGAGATGCTTTTAACTCGATAATTCGTTTAGAGATGCATAAACCCGGAAAGCCGTTTAACCCTATGATTAATGCCGGAGCGATTACGGTAGCTTCGCTTCTGCCAGGAACGTCGGCACAAGAAAAATTAGAACATGTTTATGCATTAATCGAAAAAATGATAGGGAAGCGTCCAGCCATTAATGAAAAAGTGTTTGAATCTGAATGGCAAACAGCACATCGAAATAGAGCTTTGGCACATTATTTAAAGGAGAATGGTTTTTTAGAATCGGATGTGGAGGAAGCACTAGAGGTTTACTTGAAACAATGTTCGATAGAAATAAATACAGAGGACATAGCCTTAATAGGACTTATACTTGCACATGATGGATATCATCCTATTCGTAAAGAACAAGTCTTGCCTAAAGAGGTAGCTAAATTAACAAAAGCTTTAATGCTCACTTGTGGAATGTACAATGCATCTGGCAAATTTGCTGCTTTCATCGGATTGCCAGCTAAAAGTGGGGTGTCTGGAGGGATAATGACACTCGTCCCGTCAAGGCTAAAGAGCGAACTACCGTTTTCAGATGGATGTGGTATTGGTATTTATGGACCAGCAATTGATGAATATGGGAATAGTTTACCAGGAGTTATGTTATTGAAACGTATTGCACAAGAATGGGATTTAAGTATTTTCTAAAAAACATCATGTATGTTTTGGTGTCAGAACGAACACAAAAATGTTCAGACTGTATAATGTGTCTGAACATTTTTGTGTTACATAGCATCTTACTGTTTTAAAGTTGAATAATATCAAGAATACTCACAATGTTCAATTCTTTTGTTTGTATCTGATATGTAGTATTTATAAAAAATAGCGTAAGTGTTGTATTAATCTCAACGGGTTTGTATACTGATTGTTAGTCAAAATTGGGAAGTGATTATCTTGAATCTCAGTAATTTAGTAAAAAAAGACATCTATATTTTGGTTCTGATGATATTTACAGTACCCTTAGCAGGTGAAATAAAGTTTTTCCCCTTTAATGAGACGTTTCGAATGAGCTTTGGTGCACCAACATTTTTCTTTTTTTTGTTATTATTTCGGCGAATGCCAGCATTTTTCCCGGGTTTTTTAACAGGAATAGCAGTTGTAGAATTTCGTATCCTGATAGACCTCATCACACAGAAGAATATGGATTGGATATCTTCTTTTCATATCCAATATCCTAGTTTTTTCTTTTATTTTACTTATTCTTGTCTCTTTTATTTAGCAAAAATCAAACGTTTTCATCACCAACCATTGATGGTTGGGCTTATTGGCTTCATCATCGAAATATTATCGGACTGTGTGGAATTAATGATTCAATATTTCGTATTAAAAACAACTATTACACCAGAAGCACTATATGAAATAATCGTTGTCGCATTTTCCCACAGTTTTATAGTTATAAGCTTTTTCAATATGATGAAACTGTATGAAGCACAGTCGAGGGAGAGGCAAATTAAAAAACAAAATGAACACATGCTCATCCTCATTTCCAATTTATATGAAGATGCTGTTCATTTAAAAAAAACGTTGCAAGATGCTGAAAATATAACAAAAAAATCTTATGATTTATATAAAAGTTTAGACTCTTTAGAGAATGGCCAGATGAAATTTCAGGTTGAGGATTTACGGCAGCATGCATTGAAAATCGCTGGTGAAGTCCATGAAATAAA
This sequence comes from Bacillus yunxiaonensis, assembly GCF_037104695.1. Lineage (NCBI taxonomy): Bacteria > Bacillati > Bacillota > Bacilli > Caryophanales > Bacillaceae > Bacillus > Bacillus yunxiaonensis. The sequence continues at coordinate 426,838 of NZ_JBAWSV010000001.1, forward strand.
AAAGGATAACCAACGTATTTTTGCTGGACTTTCAAAGCTGATTTCTGATGAAAGTTTTACTGATTATATGTCCATATATGAATTGATAAACATCATCGTACGAGCAAACGAGAAATATGCTCGTTTACTAGAGAAAGACATCCAATTTGTGTACAAGATTGATGGTGCGCATCCTCATTATCATATTTACACAATTTTATCAATTATAAACAATGTCGTTGCAAATGCTGTAGAAGCTATCCAAGATATAGGAACCATCACAATTGACATTAATAAAGAGCATGATTTGGTTGAATTTCGAATAGGAGATAACGGTCCTGGTATTTCCTCAAAGTATAAAGAGTCAATTTTTGAACCTGGGTTTACTTCTAAATATGATGCTGCTGGTAACGCATCGACAGGTATCGGACTATCGTATGTAAAAGAAATGGTCGAACAACTTGAAGGTGATGTTACGCTTGAGGACAGACCCGAAGGAGAAGGCTCGATTTTTATAATTAGATTAGGGATCGATCACATAATTGGGAAAGGGTGATTCTATGAATTTTTATATAGTAGATGATGAGAAAGCGGTTCGTTTAATGTTGGCCCAAATTATCGAGGATGAAGATCTTGGAGAGGTTGCAGGAGAAGCTGAGAATGGCTCATTGGTAGATCAACAAATGCTAATCTTGAAAAATATAGACATTTTATTTATCGATTTGTTAATGCCGATTCAAGATGGAATAAAAACGATTCGTCAAATAAAACCGTCATTCAAAGGAAAAATCATCATGGTTTCTCAAGTAGAATCAAAAGAATTGATTGCTGAAGCGTATTCACTTGGTGTTGAATACTTTATTATCAAACCGATTAACCGGGTTGAAGTATTAACAGTCGTTCAGAAAGTAATTGAACGAATCCAATTGGAAAAATCGATAAAAAACATTCAAGAATCACTCAATACTGTGCTTAAATTGGATAACTATCAAAGTCCACAGGAAAAATACCGTAACGAAAAACATATAAGTACTTCCAGCCATTTTCGAAATTCCGTTCATTTTCTTCTATCTGAATTAGGGATAGACACTGAAAGCGGAAGTAAAGATCTAATGGACATGTTGGATTATTTATATAAATATGAACAAGATATAACGTTTGAACAAGGGTTTCCCTCTCTAAAAGTGATTTTTGTCAATTTAGCTCAAAAAAGACTTGGAGAATCAATCGAAGAGGCCGAATTAAAAAGATCCATTGAAGCCTCCAAACAACGGATTCGGAGGGCGATTTACCAATCATTAAACCATTTAGCATCCCTTGGACTTACTGATTTTTTAAACCCTAAGTTCGAAAATTACGCTTCTAGGTTTTTTGATTTTACAACCGTAAGGAGAAAAATGACAGAATTGAATAATGAGCCAACATCCCCTCCCCGTATTGATGTGAAAAGATTTATTCAGGTTCTTTATTTTGAAGCGAAGCGGATACACTTGGAATTGCAATGACGAACTCGTACTTATTCTTAATCTCAAATGATGGATTTATAGCTGTTTAGATTATTTATTCAATTTTTAATAAAATCTAAGAAAGTATACCTTTTTGTGCACTTTTACTTAATATGTACTTAAAGATGAAAAGATCCAATGGCACGTATATAAAGGTGTACTAACTAAAGTAATAGAATATGTGTTTTTTAACGTAAACATGTACTGATAAAGCAATTGAATAAAAATAAATAATTATTTTTGTATTTTTTATGTGATCTCAGGAGGAAAAAAATGAATGCTTTTATTAGAAAAAAGTCCATTGATCATTTGCAAAAGGAAGGCTTTAGAAATACTGGACTAAATCGTGTGTTAGGATTATGGCAATTGACTGCAATTGGATTAGGCGGAATTATTGGGGTTGGAATTTTTGTATTAACAGGAGTGGCTGCGTCTAAGCATGCTGGTCCTGCAGTTATTTTATCTTTTATTATTGCCGGATTAGCTAGTGCAGCAGCTGCATTATGTTATGCGGAATTTGCTGGACTTATCCCCGTCTCTGGGAGTGCGTATACTTATAGTTATGCTGTATTGGGGGAAGGGGTAGCTTGGTTAATTGGATGGGATCTTTTACTTGAGTATATTTTAGTAGTTGGAGTAGTTGCTATTGGATGGTCTGGTTATATGCAAGAACTACTTCAACAAATCGGAATTCATATTCCTGTTTGGGCACAAGGGGCTCCAGGTACAGGTACGGGTCATAGAATAGATTTAATTGCAATGATAGTAAGTCTTGCTATTGCCGGTTTGTTGACTTTAGGCATGGAATGGGGATCTAAATTTAATACCCTTATGGTTATTATTAAATTAAGTATTATTTTAGTAGTAATTGCTGTTGGAAGCTTCTATATTGATTCAGCTAATTGGCATCCTTTTATGCCGTTTGGTTTTAGTGGAGTAATGAGTGGTGCGGCTCTTGTGTTTTTTGCTGTATTTGGTTACGATACATTAACTACAGCGGCAGAAGAAGCGAAAAATCCACAACGTGATTTACCAAAAGCTGTAGTTATATCGTTAATTATTGCATTATGTCTGTATATTGGAATGTCTTTAGTGATTACAGGGATGGCACCATATCATACATTGAATAATGCTGCACCAGTAGCTAAGATTTTTAGTGATGCAGGATTAAAATGGATTACTTTATTTATTTCTGCCGCAGCTATTACAGGCATACTTTCTGTTTTATTTTCGTTCACACTTGCAGGTTCACGAATTTGGTTTGCAATGAGTCGAGATGGATTATTACCAAAATGGTTTACAAAAGTGCATCCTAAATACAAAACACCTCATCGTCCGACTGTGATAATTGGGGTTATTACAGCGATTATATCGGGCTTTACTCCTATAAGTGAAGTGGCTGAATTGGTTAATATTGGTACGTTATCGGCGTTTGTTCTAATTTGTTCATCTATCATTGTGTTAAGAAAAAAACGACCAGACTTAGAAAGGAAGTTTAAGACGCCTTTAGTCCCTTACATTCCATTAATTGGAATTTGCTTTTCGTTGTATCTTATTGTTAGTCTTCCTAAAATTACTTGGATTCGTTTTGTAGTTTGGATGTTGATCGGACTAGTTGTTTATATTTCGTACGGGAAAAATAAAAGTAATTTAGCTAAAAATATAACTAAATAGTTAGTTATATTAAAGTAAAAAAGATGCTATCTAGCATCTTTTTTACTTTAATAGGTATCAATCATTATATACTTATATTATTTATAATTTGAATTTGAGCATATAAATAAGGCAAAAAGAGATAATATTTAGCAAATTGTAATTAAAAATCGTAATTTAGGACAGAAAGTCTCAATGTTAACCAACGTTCATTCAGTACTGATTGAGAATAATGTTTCACCGTTCTGTTTTTTAATCTTTTAGGAATTTTTTATTAAGCAAATACCAGATTTCTCGGATTTTGCTCCTAAGATGGTACATTTATAAGGTGATAAAAATGTGGAACATGATTGTTTCCTACTTTTCAGATTAGAAAGTGTCTGTACAAGCTTTTATCATATTTTTTATTCCACTTTATATGCTGTTGCAATCACCAGAAGATTATTATGAATGTTGGATTTCTAGTACGCTTCTTCGTCTATTGCGTTTCTTGGCAGCATTTGCTTCATTATTTACTCCCACATTGAATATTTACTTTATCTCGTTAAAAAGATTTTATGGTTCGCATGCTACAAAAGATAGCTTATGACGAAAGGAAGTGACTCTCAGTGATTACCAAACCTAAAGACCGAATAACAACACCGCAAGCATTTGTTATTGTCGTTAACTTTATACTTGGAACAAGTATCCTCACTCTGCCCAGAGCATCCGTTGAAAAAGTGAAAACACCAGACAGATGTCTGGATAAGTGTAATAATAAAGAAATTGAAGAGTTGAGTTTAACTTCAGATATAGCATTGGTAAAGAATCAACAATTGAGAAAGAGATTAAGGAAAAAGAAAGGGGCTATCCTAAAAGAAACCTTATAACAGCTACTTATCAAATTGTTAGCTCACAAACGTAAGATAGAGAAGGTGAAGCAAAACAAAAACGTTATATGAATGTTTCTGAGACCGGAGATTCTATTCTTCAAATAATTCGTGAGTTTTCATTGAAAAGAGAGAGCCCTTTATTCAGCCCACATATATTATATATACATGGGATAACATTATTATGGTTTTTTTTACATAATTGTGATACTATTTTCCTTTATAACAAAAAAGGACGTGACTTATAGTGATCAAAATTGAGATACCAACTCCAGACGTTACGATTACAGAGCGTAAGCAAGTAATAAAAGGTGATGAACCAATAATAACTCCGATTAGCGGGTTTATTGATTTTCATTTAATTCCGAGAGATAAGGGCGGCATTTTTATGTTTTATGATATTAATGATGAGCTTTTATTCGTTGGAAAAGCACGTAAATTAAGACAAAGAATTAAAAAGCATTTTGAAGATACTGTTTCACCAATCAAAGCACATAGAGATGAAGTATATCGAATTGATACATGTATCGTAGAAGATCCAATGGAAAGAGAAATTTACGAAACATATATTATTAATGAACTTCAGGCGAAATATAATGTAGATAAAGTATTTTTTAAATAAAAAATTCTGTGAAAAATGACCTCGGTATTGTGCCGAGGTCATTTTAGTTGGATCATCCTGGTACTATCTATTTAATCTAAGGCGAAAATTTGAATAGAAACCATTAAAAAAGTGAAATTAGGTATTAGAAAAGCCAGAAATCTCCATTAGGGATTACTGGCTTAATTTAATATTCAAAGAGACATGCCTCTATCTACATGATATAAAAAAGTGAATTATAAGTCTATCTCTTTTTTTATGGATATGGAAAAATAAGAGTGTGCACAAGAAACGTAACGTTACGACCAATATAGAAAAGAGGGCGTACAGTGAAAAGAACAATGACGACTGATGAAGCAATTAAGCGTTGGAATCGACATGCTGAAAGTTTTACAGCAAATTATGATGAGCATGGCGGCATCCATAGAGAGGTATTATTAAATCCTGCGATTTTTTCATTAATAGAAGATGTTAAAGGAAAAAAACTTTTAGATGCTGGGTGTGGGGAAGGCTATTTAAGTAGAATCCTTGCCAAAAAAGGGGCTACTGTGACGGCTGTTGATTATGCTGAAAAGATGCTCGAAATTGCCAAACAAAGAACGAAAAATGATGAAACAATTCAATACAAACAAGGAAATTGTGAGAAACTCGATTTTTTAGCAGATGCACAGTACGATATAATTGTTTCTAATATGGTTCTTCAAGATTTAGAAAATTACGAGGCAGCATTAAGCGAGATGTATCGTCTTTTAAAACAAGATGGTACTTTCATTTTTTCAATTCTTCATCCTTGTTTTATCACGCCAAATAGTGGATGGATACGAAATGAAAAAGTCGATCAACAATATTGGAAGATCCAACGTTATTTCTATGAAGGGGTATATGATCAAAGGTTTCCGATAGATTCAGATGAAAAAATCGTATTCTATCATCGCACATTGACGAGCTATTTTAAAGCCATTCACCGAGTAGGGTTTACTTTGGTAGATGTTATCGAACCGATGCCTTCTATAGAGATGTTAAAAAAATATCCTCAGTTTGAAGAGGACTTACACTGCGCAGACTTTATTGTATTCAAATTAAGAAAATAAGGAGTAAGGTAATGTGTTTTAAGGAGGGAAGCGTGTGCGGATATTCCATGTAAGTGAAGAGAGTCATATTCCAGTGTTTCAGCCCCGAATACCTACTCGAATGGACTTAGATCAAACTAAAGGGCTTGTATGGGCAATTGATGATAAATGCTTACCTAACTTTTTAACGCCCAGAAATTGTCCACGTGTTTGCTATCATACTGGACCAAATACATCTGAAATCGACAAGCAAACATATATATCATCAAAATCATGTTCACATGTAGTAGTTATTGAAAACAAATGGTTTGAAACGATGAAAAATACTAAATTATACTTGTATGAATTTGATACAATGCAATTCACACTTCAAGACGAGAATGCTGGCTATTATATAAGTGAAACAACACTACTTCCAATTGCCAAATTGGAAGTAGTTGATTTATTTCAAGAACTATTTAAACGTAATGTTGAATTACGTTTAGTAAATAACTTGTGGGATATTTGTGATGAAATTCAAAAAACAACATTTAATTGGTCAATGTGTAGAATGGGGTTTGCACAGCCAAGGTTGGGTGAATAATTTGTAGTTCGGTAAATTTTTATAGAAAACGTGAGAAAACTATGTAAAGGCTGTAAAAAGATATGTAAATGATTATTTTTATAAGGAGTAATACTATGAAAGATAAAAAGCATTATGTTTTAAAGTCATTTTCGACAAGACCAACTTTTCAACAGGATATGACAGCAGAAGAAAGAACGATCATGCAACAGCACATAGCTTATTGGGCAGACAAGGCTGAAAAGGGAATCGCCATTGTGTTCGGACCCGTTTTTGATCCCAAAGGTGGGTATGGGCTAGGAATTATTGAAGTAGAGGAAGAAGACCAAGTTCATGCTCTTATCAAAGGCGATCCAGCTGTTAAAGCAAGGTTACTAAAGACGGAGTTCTATTCAATGCGTGCGGTGCTTCCTAAATGGTGGCAGACGATTCAGAAATAATACATGATGGTATATTATCAACACTGTTCTTTAACAGAGCCTTTTATAAACACTAAATTCAGATTTCTAATAAAAGAATCCATTTTGATTAATCTTTTTTCAAAATGGATTCTTTTATTTTAGCTTAATTTGAGCGTTTTAAAAGTAGGTTTGAATGAAAGTTATTTCAAACCTACATTTTTGCAAGATTTAACTGCCAAGAAACACCATACTTATCTTGGACCCAAGCAAATTTTGCACTCCAAGGAGAAGCAGTTAACGGCATTAATACCGCGCCATCTTGGGATAATTTATCAAAAACTCGATCAATTTCTTCCTCCGTATCACAAGAGACAAACAGTGACATAGCAGGAGTAAATTGATGTACATCTTTATTGCTATTATCAATACACATAAATTGTTGTCCTTTTAATGAAAATGTAGCATGTAGCACTTTTCCCTCTTCAGCAGCTTCGTTTCGAGAAATACTTATGATTTCCGATTGATCAAATATAGAAGTGTAATGCTTCATTGCCTCCTCGGCTGTTCCAGGGAACATTAAGAAGGTAGTAATTTTTTGATTTGAGTTTTCCATTTCCTATTCACTCCTTTTATTAAATATAAAGACAAAAACTTTCATTCTTATAAAACGAACATATATTCTTATGTATATATTTATATTATCTTTAAGGGTTCTCCATTGTCAATTGTTATCACTTTATTTTCTAAATCACATAATTGTCATCCAATATAAGAATCTATTAAAAACGAGTAACTTTACATAACTAAAAAAAGACAAACATATACTGGTACAAGCAAACTTGAAAGGAGACAATCATGAATTGGTTAGAAGCCTTTATTTTAGGGATTATTCAAGGTTTAACAGAGTTTTTACCAATTAGCAGTACCGGTCATTTGTATTTAGGAAGACACCTTTTTGGTTTAGATGAGGCAGGACTTTTTTTAGATACGATGCTTCATATAGGGACGTTAGTAGCGGTTTTTATTTACTATAAAAAAGAATTTCTCTATTTAATAAAAAATCCGTTCTCAAAATTAACGTATTTATTAATTATCGGAACAATTCCTGCAGTCGTAATTGGCTTACTATTTAAAGATTTCTTTGAAGAGATTTCAAAAACGGGTATAACGATCGGGTGGGAATTTTTGATTACAGGTTTATTTTTATATATGGCAGAGAAGCAAAAAAGCGGACGGAAGAAAATGGACGATATTACATATAAAGACGCATTTATTATCGGTTCATTTCAAGCATTTGCTATTTTCCCAGCAATATCTCGTTCAGGAATGACCATCGTCGCAGCACTTTGGAGAAAGTTAGATCGTGAAACAGCAGCTTATTTTTCATTTTTATTATCAACACCTGCAATTGTCGGGGCAATTCTCTTACAGTTAGTCGATGTTTTTCAAGGTAAAGCAGAAGCAATCTCTAATACGTCACTTATTGTTGGTACACTATCTGCAGCATTCTTCGGATATATTGCCGTCTCATGGATGATTCAATATTTAAAACATCATTCTTTAAAAACATTTGCGTACTATGTTTGGGCTCTTGGACTTTTTATTCTTATTTTACAATTTACTGGTGTATTTTAAGGGAGGAGGAACATGAAAAAATATGAGAAAATACTAAGGTTATTGTATGGAGGATTTTTTATGTTGGGTCTAGCAGGAGGAATGTTATTAGAAAAGCCTAACATCGGGATTTTTATTGGGATTGCTTGTGGATTATTTGCGCATGCGATTCTTGTTATGAAAAGTAAAGATGAATGACATATCGCTAAAAATTAAAATCCTGTATTACTATTATGATACAGGATTTTTAAATCTGTTATGTTTAATTGAGAGATTTTAAAGTAGTAAAATTAATAGAGAAATAGGGAACAAGGTAGATAGGGGGTAACATATTGGAGAACGCGATTGTAATTGGAGGAAGCATTGCTGGAAAACTTGCTGCAAAGGCTTTATCTCATTCTTTTCAGAAAGTAATAATTTTAGAAATAGGTGAAGAATGGACGGAAAAGACTCCTAGAAAGAGAGTGCCGCAAAGTTATCATCCACATGTTTTATTAAAAGGCGGAGAAGAAGCAATCGAGAAATTATTCCCTCAAATTACTTCACAATTAATCGAGGATAAAAGTATTGTAAATAATTTTACACAAGATGTGAAGTGGCATCATTTTGGCTATTGGAAACCACAATTTACAGGGTATTTAACTATGGTTCAACAAAGTCGCCCTATGTTTGAGTGGCATTTAAAAAAACGAATTGATCAAGTGGCTAATATTGTAACTAGATATAGAATGATGGTTGAACAAATTTTGATAGATGAAGAGCATAATCAAGTATACGGAGTACGAGTGAAAAATCTTGAAACAGGTGCAGAAGAAGAAATTCATGCAAATGTAGTTGTGGATGCAAGCGGGTTTGGTTCAAAAAGTGTAGAATGGTTACAAACACATGGTATACAGGTTAAAGAGGAAAAAGTATGGATTCAACTATTTTATGCTACTAGAATATTTCGTCTAAAAACAAAAGAACGGCTAGATTGGTGTAACCTTCTTGTTTCTCCTAGTTTTCCTGAAAACCCTTATGGTGCTCTTATTCAAACAATTGAAGACGATCGTTTTTATGTAACTTTTAGCGGTTACGCAAATGAGCGTGCTCCGCAAACTGATGAAGAATTTTTTGCTTATGCTCAGAAATTACCAGCCCCTGATGTGCGAAGATTTCTTGAAATAGCAGAGCCTCTTTCAGATATAAGAATACATAAAATTCCTTATCAAGTGCGTCGCCGCTTTGACTTAATAAGGCATGTTCCGGAAGGTTTTTTAGTAATTGGAGATGCTCATTGCCGTTTTGATCCTGTTTTTGGACAAGGGATTTCAGTCGCTGCAATGGAAGCTTTAGAGTTGGAAAGGTGTCTCCGGGAAAATAAACATCTTGAAAAAGATTTCACCTACAAATTTCATAAAAGTATTTCGAAGTTGATAGCAACGCCGTGGGAAATGACTACAACAGAAGCATTTCGCGTTTCGAACATTAAAGGGGACAGACCTCTTATGCAACCATTTAAACAGTGGTACACCAAAAAGATATATCGTCTTTCTGCTTTTAATCCGGAAATTTATATTCGATTGGTTAACGTTATGAACTTAATTCGTAGTCCTTTACATCTTTTTCATCCTAAAGTACTGTTCGCTATATTTACGGGCCGAGGAAAGTAGCCTTTTTTCAGCAGGATTCTGTGACGAAATAGCAAATGTATATAGTTGATTGATTTTGAAAAGGAATGGTTAGCGAATGGAAATCTACATAGAAAAGTTAAAGGAACAAGATGCAGAAGAATTATTTGCTTTTGAATGTAGTAACAGGGCTTTTTTCGAAAAGATGGTGCCTAGTCGTGGTGAAGATTACTATACATATGAAACGTTTCAAAAGATATTTTATGAATTATTAAAAGAACAATTTGAAGGTATTTCATATTTTCACCTCATAAGAAATCATGCAGGAACAATTGTCGGGCGAATCAATTTAGTAGATATTGAGAAAGATAAGGGATTTGGGTATCTTGGCTATCGATTAGGAGAAAAATATGTTGGAAGAGGTGTTGCAACTAAAGCTGTAAAACTCCTCTTAGATGAAGCAGCAAACTATCAAGTTACTGAAATTCACGCGAAAACAACAAATAATAATTTTGCTTCTCAAAAAGTATTAGAAAAGAACCATTTTTCGCGTATCTTAATTGATGAAAACATAGCAGAATTACACGGCGAAAAAATTGATTTTATCCATTATATTTGGAGACATTCTAACTAAAAAAGGAGAGCAATACAATTATGGACTTACGTTATCCGATCGGTCAATTTACTTACGAAGGTAATCCTACCACAGATTTAATAGAGAACTGGATAAAAGAAATTGAAAACCTTCCTGCGAAGCTAAAGGAAGCAATAAAGGATTTACAAGATGAGCAGCTTAATACATCGTATCGTCCTGGTGGATGGACAGTGCGCCAAGTTGTTCATCATATTGCAGATAGTCATATGAATAGTTATATTCGGTTTAAATTGGCGTTGACGGAAAATAATCCAACGATTAAACCGTATATGGAAGAAAAATGGGCAGAGCTTCCTGATTCACAGCTACCAATAGAAGTATCCTTAGCACTTTTAGAATCGCTACATATGAGATGGGTTACTTTGCTGCGATCTATGAAATCTAATGATTTTGAAAAAATGTTTCATCATCCTGAATCAGGATCTAATAAATTAGGTGTAACGATTGGTCTTTATGCATGGCATGGTCGTCATCATACTGCACACATTACTTCTCTTCGTGATCGATTAGGATGGTAATTAAATTAAGCAGTTGAAATGCAAAGGGGGACAGTTTATATGGGGATATCTAATAAATGGACTGAGGTAGATCGCTATATAACTGATTTACTGGTTCTGTCTGATCCTGTACTTGATACGGTACTTCAAGTTAACGCAGATTCTGGCTTACCGGCGCACGATGTTTCTCCGAATCAAGGGAAATTTCTGCAGCTGCTTGCGCAAATTAAAGGAGCACGCACCATACTAGAAATTGGCACGTTAGGTGGTTATAGTACAATTTGGTTAGCGCGAGCATTGCCTAAAGATGGTCGTCTTCTTACGTTAGAAGCAGATCCAAAGCATGTGGAAGTAGCTCGTTCTAACATTAAGCGTGCTAATTTAAGTGATATAGTGGAGGTACGCCTTGGACCAGCATTAAATACATTACAGCAACTTGTTAATGAAAAGCATGAACCGTTTGATCTTATTTTTATTGATGCTGATAAGCCAAATAATCCGTATTATTTAGCGTGGGCATTGAAGCTTTCACGTCCAGGTACTTTAATCATCGCAGATAATGTCATACGTGATGGTGCAGTAATAGAAGATTCTAATGTTGATCAGAGTGTTCAAGGGATACGGCGATTCTACGAGTTGATCGCTACTGAGCCACGCTTGAGCGCAACAGCAATCCAAACTGTTGGTTCCAAAGGATATGACGGCTTTGCGCTTGCTGTGGTTACGTCTATTTGAAATGCATTTGAACTTCAATGGTTGAAGCAGAACTTAAAGATGTTTTGTGACATTTAGTAGTTGATATAGTTTAAAGTTAAAAGCACTGCATTTGCAAATGCAGTGCTTTATTTATGCGCATAAAATTAAATATGAGTGATTATTTAATAGGATTATAGAAGTCTTATTCTCTACATTATTTGTATAAAATAGGTGTGACTATGGTTTCAAAACGACTTTTATGCAATTGTCTTCACGATTATTAAAAATTTGATAACCATGACTTGCTTCTTCAAGAGGCATTTTATGTGTAATAATTTCTCTTGGATCAAACTCGTTATTCGTTATTTTTTGAAACAGTTCTGGCATAAGATGAATGACGGGGGCTTGTCCCATTTTAAGATTTATATTTCTAGTCCAAAATGCTCCTAAAGGAAATACATTGTAGTTTCCTCCATAAACACCCGTTATTTGCACAGTTCCACATTTCCGAACGGCTTTCGTAGCAATTTGAATAGGACCAAGAGTACCACCTTGTAGTTTTAATTTTTGTTCGAGATATTCAAGAGGTGATTTTTTTCCGTCCATACCAACGCAATCAATAACTACGTCGGCACCGCCATTAGTAATTTCTTTTAAATGCTCTCCCATATCAGGATATTTTGTAAACTCGAATACCTCAACTTTGTTCATTTTTTTAGCATGATTTATACGATAATCTAAGTAATCAACAGCGATGACACGTTTAGCACCTTTCATCCATGCAAATTTTTGAGTCATCAATCCAACAGGTCCACATCCAAGAACAATGACAGTATCGCCCGGTTTTACACCTGCGTTTATTACACTCCAATATGCAGTTGGGAGAACGTCGGATAAAAAAGTAATGATTCATCTTCAAGTTCGCATGATTCAGGAATAACAAACGGAGTAAAATTTCCAAAAGGAACTTTCAAATATTCAGCTTGGCCACCTGGATGGTTGCCAAATTTCTCTGTATAGCCAAAGTATCCACCAGAATCATAGTGAGGATTTGAATTATCGCATTGACTCTCCATTTCGTGCTGACAATAAAAACAATGCCCACATGAAACATTGAAAGGAATTACAACACGGTCTCCTTTTTTGACCCTGGTGACATCGGGTCCTACTTCCTCTACAATACCCATCGGTTCGTGGCCAATAATATATCCTGGAGGTAATGGCATGTTCCCTTGATATAAATGTAAATCAGATCCACAAATAGCAGTAGAGGTAATTTTTACGATAATATCATCTTTCTTTTCAAGTTTTGCATCTTCCACCTGATTAACTTCAACAAAATTTGGCCCTTGATAAGTCACAGCTTTCATAATTCTAGAACCTCCTAGTTTCCTAAATGCACCTTTTAACACCTTTAACTATGTTCAGTCAAAGAAGTAAATAATATACTTATTCATCTTGTAACAGATAATAAATTTGTAAGTGCTGGAAAATATATAAACAGATAGATTTTTAATAAGCAATATAAGTTTGAAAAAGGAGGTTACTCATTGTGAACATAGCAGAAAATACACTATCCATTTTTGCTTTAGGTGGCATAAAGGAAATAGGAAAAAATATGTATGTTATACAGTATGCAAATGACATTGTGATAATTGATTGTGGTTCAAAGTTTCCCGATGAAAGCTTATTAGGAATTGATTTGATTATCCCTGATATTACATATTTAAAGGAAAATCAAGATAAGATTCGGGCTTTAGTTGTTACACACGGACATGAAGATCATATTGGAGGTATTCCATATTTATTAAAACAATTGAATGTGCCAGTTTATGCAACACGTTTAACGTTAGGTTTAATTGAAGTTAAATTAAAAGAACATAAACTTCAAAATGTAACAGAGCTATTCGTTATTGACTCTGAATCGTTAATTGAATTTGGACAAATAAGTCTAACTTTTTTCAAAACGAATCATAGCATTCCAGACTGTCTTGGCATTGCTTTTCATACACCAGAAGGTACAGTAGTACATACAGGTGACTTCAAGTTTGATTTGACTCCTGTAAATAATCAATATCCAGATATTCATAAGATGGCTAAAATCGGAAGTAATGGTGTTTTAGCTTTACTCTCTGAAAGTACAAATGCAGAACGTTCTGGATTTACTCCGTCAGAACGATTTGTAGGCGAACATATTGAAGAAGCATTTCTCAAAGCGCGTAGAAAAGTTATTCTTTCCACTTTTGCATCTAATGTGAATCGCCTACAGCAGGCGGTAGATGCTGCATGTAAAACAAATCGAAAACTCGCTTTGCTTGGAAGGAGTATGGTAAATGTAGTATCTGTTGCATTGGAGCAAGGATACTTAAATATTCCAGAGGGAATGTTAATTGAAGCGCATGAAATCAATCAAATGGAACCAGAAAAGGTAGCGATTCTTTGTACTGGTAGTCAAGGTGAGCCTATGGCTGCGTTAGCTCGTTTAGCTAGCGGAAACTATAGACAGGTAGATATACTGCCGGAAGATACCGTTATTTTAGCTGCAACTCCTATACCAGGAAATGAACGAAATGTATCGCGTATTGTAGACAACTTATTTTTATTAGGAGCAAATGTAATTTATGGATCGGGAAGTTCAACAGGAATGCACGTTTCTGGACATGCTTATCAAGAAGAATTAAAATTAATGCTCACTTTAATGAAGCCAAAATATTTCATTCCGATTCATGGAGAATTTAGAATGCTACACCATCATCGTCTTTTAGCAGAGTCCGTTGGTGTTGAGAAAGATAATATTTATGTTATGAATAACGGTGATGTTGTTGATATAAAGAACCAAGTTGCTTATCAAACTAGACGAATACCTGCAGGAAATGTATATGTAGACGGATTGGGTATTGGTGATGTTGGAAATATTATTTTACGTGACCGTAAACAGCTTGCAGAGGATGGTATGCTTGTTATAGTTATAACTCTTAGTAAAACAGATAGAAAAATGATTTCTGGTCCAGATATAATTTCTCGTGGATTTGTATACGTACGTGATTCAGAAGATTTTATGAAGAAAATTAATCAATTAGCTGTAACAACCATTAATAATTTACTAAAAACTAATATCAACCAGTGGAATGTTCTTAAAAAAGAAATAAAAGAAACACTTGGACAATTTTTATACGAACATACAAAAAGAAAGCCAATGATTCTTCCTATAATAATTGAAATTTAAAATGCCTACTTCCCCCTAAGTAGGCATTTATTTAAATTTGAATTAACAGTGTCCTTATTAAACTAAATGGATATAGTTTAATAAGAATACTGTTAATTCCTATATAATGTTAATAATATATTTGCTCTAAATAAATAGAAAAATCTTTCTTTCTTTGTATGTGATGTGTTTACAAACGTTTAGTTAGTCTAACAAAGCTTCAAATGAAAAATCCCAATTGGAGGGAAATTAGGGAAGTGTTTTATTTACAACCTTGCTAGGAAAGTTAAATTATCTTTATAAAACGTTTAGTTTAACTAATAAAGCTAGTAAAATTTGAAGAAGGATTTGAATATTTACTGCTATATCAGTATCTGTAGTAGTTACTGTAACATTTCTAGAATTTTTAATAACAGTACGTTGTTTAGTAATTTGTGAAATGGCAGATTTTTGAAAAAGTTCTTGTGCAATTTTATCAGCTTTTTCGCCATCTGCAATAGATATGCTTAAAATAGCAATAATTGCTGCTTGTAATGAGGCTTGAATCGATAGTGCCACTTTTGTATCTGTTGTAGTAACTTGAACATCAGCGGAATCAACAATCGCTATATATTCTTCGGATAATTGATAAATTTTATTTTTTTGCTTAGCTTCTTCTGAAATTGTTGGATCGTAGAATGATGGATGATGCTGTGAAGAATCTAGTGCGTTCCACTTTTTATCTTGATTTGGATACCAAACTCCAGACATAAACTCTCTCCTTTTAGTCTAAAATATTATTAATTTGATTTTGTAATTCAGAAAAGATTTTTTTGATTTGTTCTTTTTTCTCTGAGGATAATTTTTTTAGAGATGAATCTGTTATACCATTTCTATTTAAAATATCTGAAAGTACTATATTCAATAATTCGTTCTGTTGTTTTTCATTAAGTGTTGAAGAAATCATTTTTTTTAAATCATCCATTCCAATATCCCTCCAAATTGGGTTTAAATTATTAGTTAGTATTATCTAACTAGAATCATTATATGAAATAGAATAGATATGGTTTGGACAAGTATCATTTAAAAAAAGTTTCTACAATATTTTTTTAGTAAATAATAGATTACGTTGGTCATAATAGCCGAACAAGATTATTTAAAATATAAAAAAGATAATATGATAAAATGCAAAAAAGACTATCTTGTGATAGAGATAGTCTTTTTTGCATTTTTAATCAAAATCAGTGTATGTTGTTCCAAGATATACGGGGTAAATACTTTTATTTTTGTATAAAAATACATTATTGTTATTTTGTTGTGTAAGCTACAAGTGCTTTTTGAATGTTGTAAATACTATCGTCTTTTCTAAATTCTTTCGTAATCGGAGTAGACATGCTTGATACCCAAATTTTCAACTCAGCATCTAAATCGAAATGACCAGCTGTTTCTATGCTAAATTGTGTAATACTTTTATATGGAATAGAATGATATTCTGTTTTTTTACCAGTCATACCTTGTTTGTCTACTAAAATCATTCGGCGATTTGTAAATACAATTAAATCACGAATTAACTTATAAGCGTGTTCTACTTGCTCATCGTCTAACATAATCGCTTGTAGATCACGTTCTACGCTACTTATATCTGCATCAGATGCATTTCCTAAAATACCATTAAATAAACCCATTATGAATTCCTCCTTTATGTATAGAATAAGTTTCTTTTATTGTAACATGTAACGGAAAAGCAGGTTCTTACTTTTCGATATAAGAATTAATTTTCAATTGCAATGAAACAATTTAATACTTCATCATAATATCTTATGCTAATATATTTGTGTAAGAACTTTTAGACATTATGAACTTAAAATATGATAGAGGGATAATATATGAATAATATCGGATTAGTTTTAGAAGGCGGAGGAATGAAGGGGCTTTATACAGCAGGTGTATTAGAATTTTTCATGGAAAAAGATCTTTATTTTCCTTATGTGATAGGTGTTTCAGCAGGGGCTTGTATGGCTGCTACGTATTTATCTCGTCAAAAAGGAAGAAATAAGAAAGTAAATACAGAACTTGTAAGCGATCCACGCTATATATCATTTCGGAATTTTTTACGAAAACGTGAATTGTTTGGCATGGACTTTTTATTTGATGAAGTACCTAACAAAGTTGTTCCGTTTGATTTTCAGACATTCTTAAATGGAGCAGAACAGTTTGTTATTGGTACGACTGATTGTGAGACAGGAGAGGCTGTGTATTACAATAAGCATGAACATGGAAATGATATTTTAAAAATTATTCGTGCATCAAGTTCAGTGCCATTTATTGCTCCGGCAGTTGAATACGATGATAAAAAGTTGCTAGATGGAGGAATTACAGACCCAATTCCGATTCAGAAAGCACAGGCTGATGGATTTCAAAAAAATGTAGTCATTATGACGAAACCAGCAGGATTTGAAAAACAACGAAACAAGCTGTCATCTATTGCGAAATGGTTGTATCGACATTATCCTAATGTAGCAAATCGCCTCGTGGAGCATTACGAAATCTATAACAATACTATATCTTATCTTTATTCAGAGAAACAAAAAGAGAACTTCTTTGTTATACAACCAAGTGTTCAATTACCAGCAGGTGGATTAGAACGGAATAAAGAAAGATTAGTTCATTTATATGAACTTGGTTATAATGATGCGAAGAATCAATTTGAGCAGCTAAAACAATGGATTAAGTAAAATAATATTTTGTTAAAATGGTCGTCAAGATTGGGCGATTGTACTGAAAAGCATAGCAGCGCCATGAAATTAGATTGAACAACTTATGTTCAATCTAATTTCATTTACCGTATTTTTACAGAATAAAACTAAATAGTTCTAAAGATACCTATCTATATTCAATCGGTAAAGGAATTTGCCTTCTTACATTAGAATTTAATATCTGATAAGTAAACAAGGAGGATAAAGAGATGCGAACTCAATTCCACCACATTGTAAGGGGTGTACTTATAAAAGATGGAAAGCTTTTGGTAGCACATTTTAAAGGGCATCATTCTTTTTTACCAGGAGGACATATTGAATTAGGTGAGTCAGTTGAAAATGCACTTATACGAGAATGGGAAGAAGAAATAGGTACAGATTGTTCAATCGAAAAATTCCTTGGTGTAATTGAAAATCAGTGGAAAGATGGAGACACACTACATTATGAAATTAATCATGTCTTTAAAGTTAACAGTGATAAACTAAACGCGGAAACACCTCCTAAATCTAGAGAATCTCATCTGGATTTTTATTGGATTGTACCTAATGAAGACAATTTGAAAAGATATAAAGTCATGCCGGATGCTGCCGTACAAACACTTATGAAAAAAAATCAAGAACATGACATAGAAACATGTTGGGTTAGTACACTTTAATTTCTTGGAACTGGATCTATGTTAAAAAAGGTGTTTTCACGTCTAGAAAACACCTTTTTAGTTTGTAAAGTTTTTATAGTCTAATACTTTATTCTATACGGTCTTAAATATAAAATTTGTTCACAAAATATACACTATACCCATAGTAAATAACCAGGAAACAATCAACTTGGTACTGAAATAAGTATTAAGTATTGAGTTGAAAAGAGAAAAGGAGGCAAAAAATGAAGAATCTAATGAGTCCAATTATGCATGATTTGGCGAAGCAATTAAATCAAGGAAATCCTTCTGCTGTTACATTGTTTTTAGAAAGTATAAAGAAACAAGAAACACCTATTGTGGAGACTTGTCCAATTGATGCTGAGTACCATCTTGTTACATATATTTGGTTAGGTGATGAACAAGCTGAAAATGCATATGTATTTGGCAGTTTTCCTGGTTGGGATATAGCGGCGAATGAAATGGATAAGCTTTCACATACAAACATATGGTTTAAAACGTTTCGAACAAAAGAAAAGTTTGCTTCGACGTATTATTTTTCGATTAATGATGACTTTGAACAAGATTGGGCAAAGCGAAGTGAAAACTATAAGCGTGATCCATTGAATTCTAAAATATTTGAGCATAAAGCAGGACCAATATCTGTTTTAGAGTTAGGCCTATCGTCACAAACTGACAAAACAAAGCAACAAACTCATATCCCAAAAGGAAAAGTAGAAACATATCAGTTTCATAGTTCTATATTGAAGAATGAACGACAACTTTGGATATATACTCCGCATAATTACTCACCTGAACAAGCTCCTTACGACCTTCTTATCATGTTTGATGGCAGTTCTATGCTGCGGACGTTATCAGCAGCTGCAACGCTAGATCACCTTATACATACAAAAGAAATTCCGTCGTGTATTCTAATTGGCATTGATCATGTAGATCGATTTACAGAACTCACATTTTATGAGGAAATGAATATGTTTTTAACAAAAGAACTATTTCCTTGGATTCAACAAAGATACCATGTTAATGCAAATCCATATCATACAACAATTGGTGGATTCAGTCTTGGTGGTTTAGCAGCTTTTTATGCGGCATTGGAATATCCAGATCTCTTCGGAAATGTTTTATCAATGTCTGGTTCTGTGCATTGGAAAAAAGACAATTACACAGGACCACACCCTTGGATCGAAAATCAATTTAAAAGAAGCAGCACATTACCACTACATATTTATATGAGCGCTGGGGAGCTGGAAAATAAACCATTGTTAGAAGCAAATAGGAGGTTATCACAAGTACTTAAAGAAAAAGAATATCAAATCACCTATGTTGAATTCCCTGGTGGTCACGATGAATTGTGGTGGCATAAACAGTTTGCTCATGGATTAGTATCCTTACAACAATTTAAAATACCCATGAAATAATAAAAAGGGAGGAGAAAACATATGAAAGATAGAGAAAAAGATTTAGATAAAGCATTAAAGAAACAAGAAATTTTAGTGAAAGATGAAAAAGTATGGTCATATACGTACGAAGATCATATTAGCTCTATTATTAAACGCGCTCAAAAAGAAGGCGTATTTGATGACTTAGTAGGCAAAGGAAAGCCGCTGCAAATTGATAAAAGTCTCTCTTATAATCCAGAAAAACAACTATATAAAACGATGAAAGATAATCATATATTACCGAGGTGGATTGAACTTTCGAAAGAAATTGATGCGTTAAAGGAAAAATTGCATACATGCATGGAGAAGGAAGAATTTGCTGCAATGGTTGAAATGATTAATAAAAAAATTTACGAACATAATTTAACTTGTCCATCATCAGCACAAAAAATGAAGATAAGTAAACTAAGTTAAAATCGTATAATCGATACTCTTTTTGAGAATAAACTTAGAAAGAGTATTACTAGTGCAAATATATCGGAATGAAGAGCGCAAAGTTATCTATCATAATGGAAAAAGCGGTATTTTACATTAATACGTCAAACAGAAAAGATAACAAATGCGCATTTTATAGAAAAGATTTTATCTAATAGAATACAAGTCATTTATTAAAATTCTTCCTAAAATAATAAGGGAGGATTTTTTTGTTCTATAAATACATTATGTTAACTAAGAGCGATTGAACTTAAGTGAAGAAAAAATAGGCCAGAGCTTAGGGGATTATAGAAGATTTTTATATAAAACACATTTCTGTATATATTTAGAAAATAAGATATCAATATCGAATGTAAAATAAAAAAACCAGCCAGAAAATAAACTGTTAAGTGCAATAAAAATATAAATTATGGCTCTGATCATTTAATAAGAAATTTCTCCGGCTGTGTGTGAAGGATTTTGCCGAATGAAATCATTGTGGCTTGTTTGAGATTATGGAATTTCGAAGCTTATTTAAACATGCTATAAATCGTTTTAAAAATCTCCGTTTCGTCTCAAAATATATAGTTTACTTGGTTTTAGAGATATGAAACTCCTTTCATTTCACGACTTCCTATAATTTATATTATGTCAACTAGAAAAAATAAATTAACTTAATTTAAGTAAGTTCTATATTTGATTCCTCCCTATTTTTATCTTCTTGTTGCAAATAAAAAATCAGTTAGTGTGCTTGTTTAAAGTTTGTACACTAACTGAAAGATAATTTATTTTTTCAGTTGAAAAATTTCATATTTCCTTTGTAAGAATAATTCTTTGTCTTTATAAATCCATTCTGCAAAATGTTGAATTTCGTTTTTGCCACTTAAGTATATACGATACTGTTTTTCTTTGTTAATAAACTTAGGTTTGTAGTTCTGATCGGTTAGCACTTCTTTTAAAGAATTCATAAAAAGATATGAGCCGCTAACAAAACTTACAAAATATTTTTTAGGATTAACATGTCCATCTCCATCAAAGTATCCTCTAATAAAATGATGTAAGTATTCTTCTGGAACATGCGGGAATTGTACATCATATGATTTGCAAGGAGTAATACCGTGTAAACCTATTAGGTCATTTTTCATGATTTTGCTATTTAAGTTCAACATATATACACCGGTATTTTTGTTTTTATATAATGGATGGCTTGAATTTATTTCTTTTTTCATATCTTCTAAAATCTCTTTTTCTTTTTGAGAAATACTAACTGTATGACTGTTTTTTGCTATTACACCGTCAGCAACGAAAAAACCTAAAATATATGCCATGTTATTAGACCAAGTTTTAAAGTAATCTTCATTTAAATCATATTTACGTTTCCAACTTCCACGCGCTCTCTTTTCAACGTTGTTATCTGTTAGGACCATGCGAACGTATCTAGAAGAAACATTAGCTAAGTTTGCGATATCTGATGTGCTAGAACCTTCTAAGTATAACTTAATTATTTCGGCCTTTTCCAACATGCATTTAGACTTTCTTTTTCCCTGTCTACACATTAGGAATATCCCCTTTCAACAGATATAAAAATTGAGTATATCTTCTTCTATATCATATCGAAAGAACGAATGTTCTGTCTATCGCTATTAAAAAGATAATCAATAAAATAAAGACTTTAGCAACTAAAAAAAGATGCTAAAGTCTTTATTTTTTACTTAAATATAAATTCTAGTATAAATGGATATGATTCTTTCACTCTATAGCCTGTCCAGACAAACAAAAAATAGGTTGCAGTAAGCAATGCAACCTATTTTTTGTTTATTATAAAATTATCCAATCCAAACACCGTTATTATTGAATTGATACCATTTGTTATCAATTAATGCCCAACCAGTTCTCATATAACCTGAATAAGAGTCAAGATAGTACCAGCTTCCACCAAGGTATAACCAGCCTTTGTGTTGAGCCCCATTGTTGTTATAATAATACCAGGAACCGTATTCTTGTATCCAACCTGTTTGCATAGCCCCTGAATTTTTATCGAAGTAGTAATATACGTTGTTTATAGACACTCTTCCTGTTTCCATTATTCCGAAAGAATCAAGGTAATACCACTTTCCGCCGTTATTTAGCCAACCTGTTTGCTGTACCCCGCTATTATCTGAGTAATACCAATGATTATTTTCTTTTATCCAGCCTGTTTGCAGTGCACCGGTGTTTTTATCAAAATAGTACCATTTTTTAACTCCTGTGTTTTTATCTTTGATTGCCGTCCAGCCAGTTTGCATAATACCGCTATAGTCATATAGATAATACCACTTTCCGCCGCTATTTAGCCAACCCGTTACTCTATTACCATTTTTGTCATAGTAATACCAATATCCGCGTTCTTGTACCCATCCTGGCTTTTGGCTAGCAATACTTACATTTGTAGGTTTAGAAGCATTAGCAGTATTTTGAGTTGCCTTAGTCTCCTCCGCATGAGCAACAGCTGGAATTAATAGTGTAGTAGAAAGTAAACAAGTAATAATTTTCTTTTTCATCATTTTTCTCCTTCCAAAAATTTGATAACGTATATAATTTTACCAATTTTATAGAGTAATTTAAATGTTTTTATTGAAATATTTCTATTAAAATATATTTTGTTTTAAGAATTGTACATTTAATTTACACGTAAAAAAGACACACTTATAACTTGTAGATTACATCGATGTGTATTGTATGTTTAATTTTATGATAAACCTGCATATATATTAGAATCACTAATAATTGAATTTACTAGCTTTTGTACATTAAATTCTTTTTTCTGTTGAAAAATTTCGTATTCTATTCATAAAAATAATTCTTTGTCTTCGTATGTAATTTATAAGGGTTTACTTTTAATCTACCTTGTTCTAAATTAGTGTTATTCTTTTCGTTCATAATTGCTAATAGATCTATGGCTGAAATTTCGTCTAAATTTATTGTTTTTTATTGCGAGTTTCAGTAGTTAAATTTTCTAGCATACTATCACCCTTCTTACTTGTTTGAAATCGATGACTTTATTGTGAACTGACTGTTTCCTTTATACATTGGTACATGATTCCTATATAATAAGGGATATATGATTAAAAACTTAACGGAATGGATGGAAATAATGAAGATTTTAATAATTGAAGATGATCAGCCTCTTTTAGAAGGAGTTATGGCAGTTTTACAAGAAGAAGGATATGAAATTGATTGCGCTGTAGCTGGTGATGAAGGATTATTCATGGCCAAGCAAAATATTTATGATGCTATTATTTTAGATATTATGCTTCCAGAAATGAATGGATTTGAAATTGTGAAAGAAGTACGTGCTGCTTCCGTTAAGACCCCTATTCTTCTTCTTACTGCTAAAGATAGTGTAGAAGACCGTGTAAAAGGCTTAGATGTTGGCGCAGATGATTATTTGATTAAACCGTTTGCAGTACCAGAGCTGCTCGCAAGAATACGCGTACTTTTACGAGAAAAAGGTACGATCGGAGAACAGAATTTTTCCTATGGTCCTATCCAATTACACATACAAGAACACGATGGGTATATAGACGGCAATAAATTATATTTGACGACTAAGGAATATGAACTACTTGAATATTTTATACGAAATAAAGAACAAATCTTAATCCGTGATCAAATTTTCAGCCGTATTTGGGGGTTAGATTCTGACGTAGGGCTCGGTGTTGTAGATGTATATGTGCATCACCTGAGAAAAAAATTAAACGCATTTCATGATGAATCGTTTATTCATACCGTACGTGGTGTCGGCTTTATATTCAAAGGAAATGACCAAGATGTTTAAAAAAACAAAGATGCAACTTGTTACCTTAAATACGGTTGTTTTTTCATTGATTTTATGTGTATTCGGTGTTGTTTTGTATGTATACATGAATCATTTTATTTATACGGAGATTGATTCAAAACTTGCTAGCGTGTCTGAAGAAATACAGCAAGAAGGCATGAAACATGTTTTGAAAGAACATGAATCCAAACGAGAATCAGAACGGAAAACTGTGTACTTAGTTTGGGATGAAAACGGGCATTTCATAAAAAGTATACCTGAAAATGCTGTCTTTTCTAACGATATTAATGATTTCTCCCCTTCTCGATTTCAGGACAACAAACTATGGACACAAACAATCAATAAGCATAGTTATCGTATCCTTAAATTTGAACCACCATCCCGTTATTTGGAGGATATTGGGATGAAATCGGCTCATACGGTTGAGATTGTCTTAAATATAGATTCTGAGGTGACTATACTGCAAAACTTGCTCATGTTGACTATAGGAGGCTGCTTTGCGGGGGTAATTATTTCTTTCTTTATAGGATGGTTTTTAGCAAATCGTTCACTTGTGCCGATTCAAAAATCTTGGGAAAAACAAACTCAGTTTGCAGCGGATGCCTCCCACGAACTTCGAACACCGTTGTCTGTTATCCAGACACACTTAGAATTATTATTCCGTCATCCGCAATATACAATTGAACAAGAAAGCATGACAATTTATAAAGTACTGCAAGAAGTAAAGAGAATGAATAAACTTGTATCAGATCTGCTGACTCTCGCAAAAACGGATTCGAATCAGCTACTTATTCAAAAGAAGGAGTTTGCAATAGGTGAGTTAGTCAGTACAATTATTCATCAATTTGAACCAATTGCAGAGCTGCAATATATTACAATCACTGAAGATGTCGACAAGCAACTCATGTATAAAGGAGATAAAGAACGGATACATCAGTTGCTCGTTATTTTGATGGATAATGCTATGAAATACAATGTTAAGAATGGACAAATTAAAGTTTCATGCAACAAGGATGGGAATTTTGCCACTATCATAATAGAAGATACAGGTATTGGTATTTCAAGTGAAGAACTGCCTCATATCTTTGACCGCTTCTATCGTAGTGATAAGAGCAGAACGCGTTCTGAAGGCGGGACAGGTTTAGGTCTGTCCATAGCTAAGTGGATTACGGACGCTCATAATGGAGAAATAAAAATACGGAGTGAATGGCATAAAGGGACATGTGTTACCATTAAATTTCCGATATAACTAATAAAGGGTGTCAAAAGGACCTACTTCCTATAAATTGACACCCTTTATTGATATAGAACTGAGTATTTTAAAATACGGATATGATCAGCTTGTAAGCTTAAATAGCTGGTGAAGCTGATGATGCACGTGTTGTTTTTTTGTTTTTAGAAATTTTTAATGCTTTCCATCCATTTGCAATCAATATGCCTACTAATAGAAAAATTAACCCTCCAAACATCATATAAGAAACTATACTTGCTATTGCTGTAATAATCCCGAATATAACTTGATCTTTATACTTTCCTAGAGAAGTAGGTGGATCAGTAAGCATAAAGAATGCTAAGAATAAGGTTGAATTTATATAAGGGATCCTTAGCATATCTCCCACATTTGCAGTTCCTGTAATTCCTATAATCAAAAGGATAAGAAAATAAACACCTAAAAATGAAAAAACTTGTGGAAATTTATTTACTTTCTGTGTTACAAAAAATCCTGTGATACATACAAACATAATGCACCAAGTAGGAAGCATAGATAGTCCCCCCCACCAACTCTGTCCGCTTGAAAACAAAACAGCTGTAACAATTAATCCGAAGGCAGCAGGATTAAATATAGGTTTTTTCTTAACTGTAAATAGATGTTTCGATACAATTGCAATCGCTGCCGTTAATGCTGAAATATACGAGGAAACCATTGGACTTAATACGAGTGCGACAATCAGGCCTGTTATAGCAGCTCCATCAGGAAATGTGAGTTTTCGTTTTTTTAGCACAGCAATTAAAGTATCTATGAACATTGCAGTTGTAGCTGAAATTCCCACATGAACAAGACCAGTATAATTGGTCATATTTACCTGAGCTATTAACATTAATAAAAACAGCATAACTAAGACGAGTCTTTTAGGAGTCATAAAGGGTTTATGGCTTCGCTTTTGTTGTCGGCTTTCTCTTGTTTCGTCCACGATCAAATATCCTTTTGGTGTACGAATATATTTTTGCCCCGTCCCGCTCATTACGTTTACTTTTTTATCCACGTTCATACAAATATTCCTCCATTCCTTGTGTCATATTTATGTCTAAAGAGGATGTAATCCATATACCTTCAAGATCAACATTTTTCAGCAGTGTAGCTCCTTCTTTTCTGCCTAATAGAAAAGCTGCTGTTGAAAAAGCATCTGCCATCATTGCAAAGGGCGCAATTACAGTGCAGCTTACGATATTAGACTGAGACGTTCCTAAATGTGGGTGTATGAGATGATGCTCATTCATATGAACAGGACTCTTTCGTTCATAGCTGCCAGAAGTGCAAACCGCCTGATTGGTTAGCTGAACTTTACAAATTGTTTTTTCCTTTTGGAAAGGATGTTGAATACCAATGACCCATGGTTCTCCCCTTTCATTCGTACCACTAGCAAAAAGATCTCCACCGGCATCGATGACAAAGCCTTCAAAATCGCGTAGTTCTTGAACAGCTAAGTCAACTGCCAAGCCTTTTGCAACAGCACCTAAATCTAACAACAGCGGTTTTTTCAGCAAAATAGTCTGTTTTTCTTCATCTAGAATCACATCTTGATAATTTGCAGGAACTACCGTAGATGAAACAAGTTCTTCACCTGTTAAATAGTGACGGTTAAATCCGTACTCCTCAAGCGTATGCCCTAATGTTAGATCGAATGTTCCTTGCGTTAAATCAGCTACTTGCCAAGCAAAGCGAACAGCCCCAAAAAGAATATGACTGACTTGAATTGCTTTACCACTTTGAGTGCATAGACGTCGAAGTTCACTCTGATGATTGAAACGGCTGCATACTTTTTCTACAGCGTAAAATGCTTGAAATGCCTTTTCCACTTTTTCTTTTATATATCTCTCTGTGTGTGATGTGACTACTTTGATATGGATAATTGTTCCCATGTAAAGGGCGGATTGTTCATATGTTTTTCTTATTCGATTATGCATTTCCTGTCACACTTCCTGTATTTTGTGTTTTATAAGATACATTGGCCTGCTTTGCCTGTAATAAAGCATTCTGAACTGCTTCTTGAAAATCTTCCGTACTTCTTGTTGCGCCGGAAACTACATCTACATCTGCACTTTGTCGATCCACGACTTGTTGAGGCAAGTCGTCAATGTAAGATTGAGAATAAGAAGTGGTGCAATCTGTAATTTGTACAGATGTAATTTTATCTTTTTGAATTGTAACTGCTACAGCTACTGAACCGATGTGATTTGCACCCTGACCATTATATGTCCCATCTTTATAAGTACTTTTAACCTTTTTAGTTGTTATATCGGAAGTGCTAGAAGGTGCCTTAGGTTGCGGTGTAGATTCCGTTATATTTTGGGAAGGTTGTTCAACTTCTGCTTTTGGAGATTCCGTAGTAATATATCCAGCTGTATAAATCATTCCTACAGCAACTGTACATAACGTAATCATTTTGTTTCCCATTTTAGCCATATTCATGACCTCCTGCATCATTAAATGTATTTGAATATCTATTTTGCATTTTACAGGGCTATTTTTAAAAAAGTATTAAAAACCTATTTATTAGTAACAATATCGCTTCGATTCTCAAATTATAATTTGCCTCTCTTGTTTCCTCTTTTACCGTATGTATGGTATCTATATACAAGTTCAAAATTTTAAACGCAAGGCTGTTATGTTCTTATCACATCTTCTGATAAAAAATAACAGCCTTTTCCCAACTGAATATTGAGAAAAGGCTGTTATTTTTTAGATTATCCTTCTTGGTAAAATCTGAAGAATTGAGTTATCTATCAATAGTGTACTGGCTTTTTCATTTGTACGTAACTGTTAAACTTTTACCCCGGTGTGATTCTTTATTATAAAATTCTAAATCGCTTATTTTATTTTCTCTAATTGAGTTACTGTAAATTCATATTGAGAAACTGTATATGTGAACAATGCGTCCAAAGGTCCATATATACTTAAAATCTCTTCAATTCTCTTAAAGTCTCCAGTACAGAAATTGTAAACGCAGAATTTTCCTCATGCTCTAAAGTTCGGAAATACAAGCTTCTTAAGAATGATTTAATGTTTTGTACTAAGATATCATTTTGAGGAGCTGGCGCTGCCTCAATTACTGTAAAGCTGTGAAGCCAATTTTCCCATTCCTCTTGGGACAGGATACTTTGGTTTCGTAAAGACATTACTGCAGTCACTAATCTTTCATCCTCAAAGTTTATGTACAAGTAATCATGTAGACGAACCTTATGACGAACAGCAGCAAGTATTGCATGATTGAACTCGCGATTCCGTATAGTACGCGCTAGAGCACTTAGGGCATCTGCAACATGCGCTGTGGAATGTGCCCAACCTTTTCCTTCTACATACCCTCTTACATCCTGTTCAAGATACGCGTACTCAAGAACTTGTTCTGCGACGCTATACAGCTGTTCTTCAGACAAGAACGGTTCTTTTTCATGAACGGATAAAATAAGTGGCGGGATTAAAATAGAGAAAGCACGCTTAAAAACAGAGTCTGTTCCCTTTTCATCGATTTGGTAAAACAAATAATCAGGACTTAGAGCTTGCAGCAGTAGTCCGCGTAGTTCTTTTTGTCTAAATATCCCACTTGTAATCCAGCGTTCTAGCGTACTGTAAATTAGTTCATCACGCAGTTCAGCATCAGGTGATCCAATATAGTCAAGCATCCATTGTGCATATGGATATGCGTCCACATCATCTGGGACGGCGTAATTGTTATTTTTGATATGTTGTAGCTCTTGTTTCAATTCGTATTGGTCCATCATAATATTTTTTGTCCTTTCATACAGTGTTTATATTTTATTTTTTAAACATTACTTTATATTTTTCTTAAAGGGCTGAAACGTTTGCACCATCATCAAGTTATAAATTCATAGCCTTGTATAAAAATTGTGCGAACTGTTCACGTGTTACAATCATTTTCGGTTCGAACTTACCCTCACCTGTACCAGCTGAAATACCATTTGACTGTAATGCGCTAATCGCTTCATTTGCCCAAGAATTAGGATTTACATCGTTAAAATTTTGCTGACCTTTATTTTTTAATTTGAATGCGTTAGTAAGTACTTGCGCCATTTCCTCACGTGTTAAGGAATCTTTTGGTCTAAAATTTTCGTGTTCATCCCCATTGAAAACATTCATCTCTGTGAGAGCTAAAACTTCATTTAGAAACATTGTAGAATTTTCATTTAAATCACGGTACGGATTAGGGTACTCTCCCTTTGGAGATATTTCTAATGCACGATAAATAAGAGCCGCTACTTGTTCACGTGTAACTGGATCACCCATACCAAACCTGCTATTACCATATCCAGATACAATTTTTTTGTTTACTAGATCCATAATTGCTGGATAAGCCCAGTGGGTAGTTGGTACATCAGAAAATATTTGGGAATTCGTCTTTGAGTCTTGATCTTGAAATGCTGAAAAATTGACTAATCCGTATCCGTATAATGGATCCCTGCCTTTTACCCCTAAGTCTTCAACATATTTTTGAAGCTCTGTTCGAAGCTCATAGTTGGACATATTAGGGTTTTTTTCTTTTAGTAAAGCGAGCATCGCCGCAACATGTGGTGATGCTTGTGATGTACCATTAAATTTACCGTAGTATCCATCTAAATATGTACTTATTATATTGTTCCCAGGAGCGGTAAACTCTACTTCTGGCCCATGTGAAGAAAAAGAAGCAATATTTTTGTTTTCATCTATGGCAGACACTGCAATAACACTATCAAACTTTGCAGGATAATTCACTGCCTCACCATCATTTCCTGCAGCAGCAACTAAAAGAATACCTTCTTTATTCGCTTTGTCTACCATGTCATGCAACGCTTGCGAGTTAAATGTAGTTGCTAAACTTAGATTAATAATATCCATATGGTTTGTAATTGACCAATCAATTCCTTTTAATACATCATCCAAATTCCCCCGCCCAGTTCCGTCTAAGGATTTTACAGCAAAAAGACGGACGTCAGGAGCAATTCCTACAATTCCTACGCCATTATGTTTAGCTCCTATAATCCCTGCAACATGTGTACCATGTCCATTATCATCTGTATAAGAAGGTGTGTAATCAACAGTCGAAGTACCTCCTTCGATAAATAAATCAGGATGAGGATAAATCCCAGTATCTATTACTGCAACCTTTACTCCCTTTCCAGTAATTCCTTGTTTAAATGATTTCGCATATGGATCTACTGTTTGGAAGTTCCAAAGACTCTCTTCAAAAGGAATAGAGTCTGCTGTTTTTACCATTGCTTTAACATCTTCTTTTCCCGTAATTGTAAATGTCACATTAGGTTCAACGTAAGCAATATTGGGATCATTTTTTAGTTCGTGAATATTATTTGTTGTTAATGTGGCAGACACTGCAGGAACTGTCTTGAATTCATGATCAACTTTTATGCTGTCTTCTAATACTCTTTCCTTTCCAGTGTTGTTTTTATATACTACGACTACTTCTTGCTTCGTTTCTGTTGACTCATTTGCTTGAGCTGTTGTAGAGATAAACAGATTTGAAAGCAGTGATAGAGATAGTACAGGAACAAATACTTTGCTATAAATCTTTTTCTGTTTCATAGAACCTTCCTCTTTCAACGATTATTATAATATTGTAGGTGTTATAAATGTCAATCTATTAAAATAATAATATATTTCAATAGATTTTAATATATAGATTTAGACGAAAGGTACAAGAAACTTTAAAAATTTAAGGTCAAAATGAAACTGATTCGGCCCTATCCCTATTTGAAGACTTAAAAGATAATTAAAATAAAATGTGTAGATGCCATTATCAATGAATTAGCTGATGCAAATTCTGAAAGTATGTGAATTGACACTAATCAAATTTAAAAAATCATATATATTTATAAATACGAATAAAGAAGAGGGATTTACTTTTCATTAGAAAAGCAAATCCCTCTTCTTTTGTCTTTAAATTTTAAATGAGTCTTTTCTTTAGAATGTAATAAAAATTAATATGCTTACGCTGCTCCACGATCAATCTTTTGTTTTTCCTTTTGCCAATTAGGTGATCGAATCAAAATAGAGATGATAAATGACACAATACACAAAGCGCCAATTACCATAAAAGTTGGCTTAAATCCACCTAGAAGTGCTCCAATAAAGGCACCTGCAAGTGCTCCGAAACCAAAACCTTGATACACGATTCCGTAGTTTTTACTATGATTTTTTAGACCAAAGAAATCACCAACAATGGCTGGAAAAATAGTGATATTTCCACCAAAACAAAAAGCAACGCTTGCTACACAGGCGAAATAGATACCATAATTTAAGTTCAGAAAACTGAGAACAAAAACAGACATAGCTATAATAACAAAAGTTGCCGAAACAATTTTTAAACGGCCGATTTTATCTGACAACGGCCCCAAAATGATTCGGCCAACCGTATTAAAGATCGCAACCATAGCGACAGCATTGGCTGCCGTTGCCGCGCTAAGTCCTACGAGTTGAACACCAATATCCTTTACCATGCCAATTAAATATAAGCCACTCATACATGATGTAAATAGCATGATAAATAACAGATAAACTTCTTTTGTACGTAGCATTTCCCTTGTTGTATAGTCATGAGTCGTTGTTTCATGAACTGTATCCTGCTCTGCGGCTTGATGTATAAAACACGCGCCTATCACTACCATAACTGCAACAATTAGGCCCCAATATAAAAACGCTTGTGATACGCCAACTGAATCAATTAGCTTTGCATTAATGTATTTAAAAATTAGGCTACCCGTTCCATATGCGGAGACAGATATACCAGCAATTAAGCCTTTACGCTCTGGAAACCACTTTATTAAATTAGAAAGTGAAGTGATATAGGCTGTACCATCTGCGTAACCCACAACAACACCAGCTAGTAAATAAAGCATTGGTAATGAGGAAACCTGCGAGCTAAGCATTAAGCCCATTCCTAGGGCTAATCCAGCTATCATAATGAGTTTGCGAAGTCCCCATTTCTCTTGTAATTTACTCGCAAACAAAGTTGAAAATGATAAAGAAAAGCTAGTGATTGAGAAGGTTATAGCAACAGCGTGAAGATCCCAGCCAAATTTACTCACTAAAGGCTGATTGAATAAGCTCCATGTATAAATCGTTCCAAGGCCCATTTGTATAATGATTGTACCGAGGACGACAAGCCATGGATTAACAGATGAATGTTTCATATCATCCTTCCCTCTCTTTTTTTACTTCAATTCTTTTCAATGATTGTCTAACGATGTTTATTATAACCACAATGCTACGCGAGATACGGATATTGAAATAAAAATTAATACAGAGTATTATTTTTTATATAAAAATGACTTTATTGTTCTTTCGCATCAAAAAGACACTTCATTGATAAGTGTCTTTTTGATGTTTAGATATATACGATTTTATTGCAGAAGACAAGGTATCTTCTAATATAAATACTTTTACTGATATGGTGAGGCCTAAATACACATCTAAATTAAAATCTTGCTTTATCATCTTACATATTTTCTAGAAAAGATAACATACTATTACATTAATAGCTCAAATAATTGTTCATTCAATTGACAGATAATACATTTGTTTATCTGCCAAACTCTTTCATACGTTTTTTATTTTTAAAAAAATTTAGTGTTTGGAGGTATAAAAATGAATTTTCCACATTCTAAAAAAGAAAAGAGTAACAACTCAAAAAACTTAAATTCTGAGACTACAATAACTGGACTTCAACCAGTAGAACAAGCAATGAATGGATTGTACGGAATGCCTGAAACTGATATAGAAGACAAAGAACACCCCGAAACGAAAATTTGAAAAATAATTAGTATTTAGATACTACTTTTATTTTGTATACATATTTTATTTCTAATAAAAAACCAAGGAAAATGAATTTTCCTTGGTTTTTTAAATTTATAATATTCTCAAGCATTTACTTTTGTTCTCTCTTTTTTCTTCCAAAGTTTACCTGGCCAAAATGCGAATCGTCCTAGAACCACTGTAATGGCAGGGACAAGAAGTGGTCTTACAATGAATGTATCTAGTAGTACTCCTATTGCTGTAACAATACCAAATTGAACAAGTACTTGGATTGGTAGTGTAGCTAAAACCGCAAACGTTCCTGCTAAGATTAAACCAGCAGACGTAATAACACTACCTGTTTGAACCACCCCGTTTTTGACTGCTTCAAGGTGTGGCTGGCTTCTTTTGTTTTTCCATATTTCGGAAACCATAAATATGTTATAGTCCTCTCCTAATGCTACCAAGAACACAAATGCATATAGAGGAATCGCTCCTTGTATTGCAGGAGCATCCATACCATAGTGAAGTAGCAACCACCCTGCTCCTAATGCAGAGAAGAATGATAATACCACTGTTACAATTAAGTAGATCATCGCCACAACAGAACGTAAATAAACAAGTAATAATAATGCAATAATACCAATCATAACAGGAATAATCACATTTTGATCACGTTCAGTTGTTTGTTTCGTATCGTATAATGTAGCCGTTTCTCCTCCAATCCATATGTAATTATTAGCATCACTTATTTCAGCACTTTTCATTACCTGTTCTAAACTTTTTCTTAACTCGGGGATTTTATTTATCCCCTCAATAGAATACGGATTATCTTTTATTGAAACTTCAAACATTTGTAATTGATTATTCCGTTTTCCTTGCACTGGTTCTGTTACTTGATCTACAAAAGAAAGTTTTGTTAATTCTTCTTTGACAGATACATCTTTTCCTTTTGTATCAACAACAATTTGTACAGGTGCTAACTCACCAGGTGAAAAATGATCAGAGATTAAATCAAATCCTTCACGTGAAGGCATATCTTTTGGAAATGATTCTAATAAATCATACGTATATTGGACACGTGGAACAAATGAAGCCAACCCAACTAATAAGAATAGTGTTAACAGGATAATTGTCCATGGTTTACGAATAACAAGATCTCCAAGTTTTTTACTTAAGAACCCTTTCGATTCCTTTAACTTAATTGTTTTCTTTTTTTTCTTAGCATAGTCTTCATTCATTTCTTTTGTTCTTGGAATGAATGGGAAAAATGCTACTCTCCCAAAAATAGCTAGTAATGCGGGTAAAAGCGTCAATGAGGCAACCCCCATTAGGAACACAGCAACACTAAATGGTACTGCAAATCTATAGAAAGAACCAATATGAGCAAGTAAAAGGGTACCTAATCCAACTACTACTGTAAGAGCACTCATGATAATTGCCCCACCCGATTCTTTGATAGCAAGTTGCAGAGCTTTAAATTTATTTTGTTCTACTAATAAAAACTCTCTATATCTTGAAATAAGAAATAAACAATAATCAGTACCAGCTCCAAATAAAAGTACAGTCATAATTGAAATTCCTTGTGCATCAGCAGTAATCCATCCTTTATCTGCTAAAAATCCTAAAGTTGGACTAATTACCCCATAAGCAAACCCAACTACAATTAAAGGTAAGATTCCTAAAAGTGGTGAGCGATACAGAAGAATAAGTAAAACTAAAACAAGTAGCACTGTTGCAACAAGTAATTTTACATCAGCCTGACTGAATAAGCTTACTGCATCAGTCTGAATACCAACTGGCCCTGAGAGACGAACATGCAGACCAGAATCAGAAATTTTTCTTTTAAAAGGATCCTCTGCCAAAGTATC
The DNA here is from genome assembly GCF_037104695.1 of Bacillus yunxiaonensis. NCBI lineage: Bacteria > Bacillati > Bacillota > Bacilli > Caryophanales > Bacillaceae > Bacillus > Bacillus yunxiaonensis. Next base: position 461,709 of record NZ_JBAWSV010000001.1, read on the forward strand.
CTTTATAACACGCTGCAATTCATTCATATTCTCTTGAAGAATATCTGTCCCTGCTGTTGTGTTAAAAAATACAGGAGTTACTAGAGACGTACCATCTTCTGAAACACTCTTTGCTAATGTTTGCTGTGGTATTGTATCAAATGGCGGTAACATGGATTGACCTTTTAATGGTGTGTTTTTAAGCTGTTTGTAAGTATCTTGAATTGCCTTAAAGTCATTCGCTTCTAAACCCTTGTCTCTATGCCAAACGATAAGCGCGGGGTTTCCAGCATCATTAGGAAACTCCTGTTTAATTAAACGATTAGCTTGTTGTGACATAGCGTTTTCAGGAAGATTTGGAGCCGTCTCATCTTCAACTGTATTAACTGCTGGCCATGTAAATGATAAAACCAAGGTTAATAAGACCCATACCAAAAGAGTAATCCACCTTGCTTTTGGTCCCCCAACCAATTGTCCCCAAGTATATAGAGGATGTTTTTTCATAAATATCCCCCTTTCTAACTAAATCTTTCCATTAATTATATATACTAGTTGGTTAATTAATCAAGAACTATTATATGAATATGCTATAATACTTTTAACTTTGAAAAGTCAGGAGCGAATAGAATTGGAACACAAACAACGTCCCTTGGGAAGACCACGTCAAAATAAAAATACTATATCTACAAAAGATAAAATTGTAAACATTGCTACAAATTTATTTTTAAATAAAGGATATCAAATTGTTTCTATGGATGATGTTGCTAAAGAATGTGATGTGACAAAGGCAACCGTTTACTATTATTATGCTACTAAGGCTGATCTTTTTACTGATGCAATGGTTCAAATGATGGTTCGAATTAGAGAAAATATGTATACGATTCTTTCAACAAATAAGCCTCTTAAAGAGCGCTTACTTGATGTTGCAAAAATCCATTTAACGGCTACAATGGACATTGATATAAAAAGCTTTATGAGGGATGCAAAGATTTCCCTGTCGGATAAGCACTTAAAACAAATGCAAGATGCAGAAGATAAAATGTATGAAGTATTGGCACAAACCATAGATAAAGCGATACAAGAAGGGGAGATCCCTAAAAGGCACACGCTTTTAAGTGCTCACGCCTTTGTTGCTTTACTATACGTTGGAGACTACAAAGATGTTGATCAAAAGCCCCTTATCCCTGATATAGAAGATTTAGCACAACAAATTGTTGATTTTTATTGGAACGGATTAAGTAAGTAATTATGATTGCTTCTTAATTATTTTTTCTACAATACTCTCTTTTATATATTTTAAAAAGAGTGCCTTACATTTTGGATTCACTTCAAATTGACTAACGCTTCATAAAAAGTGGACAAAGCGGGTATATTGGGCTTTTTTAATATTTCTTTGGCAGTCGGTAACCTTTGAAAGGAACGAGCCCATTCCTTTAACCTGGATAACAAAATCCTTTTTGTATACATATGTAGCTAATTTTTAGATTACTTTAATAAAATAAACAAAATTAAAAGTTAATAAACACTTTCAATATTAAAAAGGCAAGCATCAAAAGATGCTTGCCCTATCTTCTAACGACGATGTTCTACAAGATCAATTACACCTAAAACAACGTGAGCTAAACCAAATCCAAATACTGTATTTGCAATCATCTTATTTGACCCACGAGTTTGCTTAAGAGCATAACCCGCGGCTGTAACTGCTGTACCTAGTGTAGTTGGAATTAATCCTTCACGAATATTCATAGTAACGTCCTCCCAGTATCGCAGTTAGTAATTATGATTTAATACTTTGAAATTAAAGTATTAAATCATGTATTAGTATTTTCCTGCTATGTGGAAAATATGTGGAGCTACTATTTATTTAATTTCGGTCTAGACTGCAAGTATAAATTTAAATTAGGACTAGAACCTTTTATAATTACATCTCGGATAATTTTAGAAAGTACCATACTATAAACTAACCCATTATCACCATACGCATAGATAAAATAACAATTAGGAAATTCTTCATACATTCCGATTATAGGTAAACCATCATGAGTACCACCATAAAAGGCACTTAAATAAAATTCAGGTTTAACTGTAATATTAGGAAAGAGCTTATTGAATTCATGTAATAGCTTTTCTTTATTATGGATTAATTTTGAATCTCTCTCTTCAGCAATGTTTGTATCTTCATCTAGACCACCTATAATAATTCGATTATCTGCTGTAGTTCGCATGTATATATATGGTCTAGCGGTTTCCCATATGAGAGTGCGTTTATGCCAAGATGAAAAATCTTCAACAGGGGTAGTGACAATTGCATACGAGCTAATTAGCGTAGCATTCTTTTCTTTTTTAAATTCTAATCCTTCATAACCTGCAGCTACGATTACTTTCTTGGCAGTAACGGAATTACCACTTTTGGTATAAAAAGTAGCGAAGTCTTTTTCTAATTTTTTCCCAACAATCTCAGTATCTTCATAAATCTGTACTCCTTGATTAGAAGCTTGCTTTAATAAACCATGTGTAAATTTATAGGGATTTATTTCACCATCTTCATATGTATAAAGGGCAGCACGTTTTTTAAATGGATATTTCTGTCCAATTTGTTTTTCTGATAACCAATCTGCTTTAAAACCATGCTTTTGTAAGTAATAAAGCTCTTTTTCTAATTTCCTAATATCCTCTTCATAGCTTGCAAAATATAAACTATCACGTCGCATAAAATCAGAATCAAAAGGTAATTTTTGATTTGCAAATTCAATATCATTAATTGCTTCTTCACATAATTTCATATGTTTTACTGTATACTCTTCCCCAAATGTATTAACAAGCTCAAAAAACATTTTATCACCCAAATATTGTATGAGCGCTGTATTGGTTAGGTTACTGCCATGTCCAACCTTCCGTTTATCAACTACAACCACACTTAAATCCGAATCACATAAATAGTATGCTGATTGAGCCCCTGAGCTGCCAGCACCTATTATTAAAACATCACAAATTATATCTTTTTCTAAACAAGGATAAGAAGGTGGATTGGGAAAAGTTGTGTTCCAATATAATTTCCCTGTCTGTAAATCCATTATTATTACACCACCCTATATAAAATAATTACATCCTCATTTTTATTTCCAAACTAATTCAAATATATACTGTGTCTTTAAAAATTCGGTTTATAATTTTATTAAAGGTTATTTCGTACTAATATAACTAACTAGATATACCTAACATATATTCTTTAACAAACAAATGAATTTCATCTTTAATCTGAAAATTTATATAAAAACATCATCACTTTTATATCCTTCAACAAAAAGGACAGCATTATAGATGCAGTTTCTCTTAGTTTGAAATATAGACATTAACGATATTTGTAAATTTACAAAAAAGGGATTGTCCCAAAAGTTAGTTTCACTAACTTTTGGAAATCACCCTTTTATATAAAAAATTGCTTTAACCTCTTGTAAGTAATCGACGGAGTTAAATTGAGGTACATTTAATGTGGTGTTATAAACTAGTGTTTATTTCTAACACCTATATATTGTTGTAACAGACTTGGTATTCTTCTATGTGAAATATTCTAATTTTGCATTGGGAAAGAACTTCTCCATATAAGAATAAAGATAATTCTTTATATCTTCTTCTTCTTCTTTTTGATAAATGTATTTTCCAATTCCGTATTTTCCCCATTTATATCTTCTTTTCTCTTCATCTAATTCCAATTTTGTCATTGGATAATTTTTTTCAATCACTCTCTTAGCAGGTTTTGTAAAACGATGTTGAATAAATTCAAACGTGATATCATCACGTGCATCAGGGGGTAATTCAGCATCAAGACGCTCAAACATCTGATAGTATCCATCTTTCCAACCTTCATGAAGATAAATAGGAGCAACAATGAATCCGAGGGGATATCCTGCTCTTGCTACTTTTCCAGCTGCCTCAATCCTTTTAGCTAGTGGAGAAGTTCCTGGCTCAAAATTTTTAATAACATAATCAGCGTTTACACTAAACCGAAATCTTGTTTTTCCATTATGCTTTGCATCAAGTAAATGATCTACATGATGAAATTTTGTAACAAACCTCAATTTTCCATGCTCGGATTCTCCAAAATGCTCAATTGCGCGTTTGAGGGTATGAGTCAAATGATCAATTCCCACAATATCGGATGTACAGGAGGCTTCAAACCTTGTCAGTTCAGGTGCACGTGCCTCTATATATTTGTCAGCAGCTTCTAGAATTTCGTCGACATTTACATAGGTACGGATATATGGCTTACTTCCCATTGTTGTTTGTAAATAGCAATAATGACAATGGCCCATACAGCCTGTTGCGAACGGAATAGCATACTCTGCTGAAGGCTTTGAGGTATCAAATTTTAGTGTTTTTCTAACGCCCACGACAAGAGTAGATTTTGCTACCCGATACTTTTGAAAATCGTTTTCTCCTGGGAGATCTCTCACTTGATTATGAGAAGTAGTATGCCGAATTTCAACATCCGTCTTTGCAAATTTTTCATGAAGCTCTCTCCCTAATGGATAATCCAGTGCTTTGGGTTCAAAGTATACAAGTTTAGGCATGAATGGATTATTCATTCTAGCATCCCTTCTGAAGCATCCCCATAATAGTAGTTGTAAGCTTGGTTTGCCTCTTCTTCTGTAGAATAAACAGCCATTTCATGTGAAAGTGGATAATAAGTTTCATAAAGAAACAATGCTAATTCATTAGGAGTATTAGGGTTATTTACAACAGCTGCGGCTTGTACATTTGCTACATCCTGAGTGTGGGGATTACGATAAAAAACATAGACAATATCTCCAGCATGATAAGTTTTGCTTTCGTTAGACAATTCCATTCGATCACCTTTTTTATAAAATTTACTGCATAAAGCTTTTCATTAATAAAATTTTCCCTTTAAGGTTTAGAATTATGTCATCTTTATTATGGAAAAATTAAATGGAGTTAATTAAATTATGGCCATTACGAGACAAAAAACCTATAAAAAAGTATTAAATTGATAAACCGGTTCCTTTACGTACAGGGGACTGGTTAAAAATTGTGTCCAAACGTACAATTTTCTTTTTTTTGATATGGTGCCCCCTATAGTAACAGTTTGTATGACCATTTAGTGAGCAAATGTATCGGCAACTATATTGCTGAATTCTCGTAAGTAGTAAAGGTAATTCTCTCCTCCGTAGTTATATCTTTTGTTATACATCTTTGCGACAACGACATTATATTCAGGAATTACTAAAATTGTCGGCCCTGTCACACCTAATATTTGATAAGATCCTTCTGGAACTCTTTCGCCTATTTCACTTTGCAGTGCTGGTGTACGTTGAACATACCAAAATAATCCGTTTTGCGGTAAATCTTTATTTTTATAATGAGGACTTTGTATTTGTGTTGCCAATTCAATGACTTCTTTCGGTACGATTTGTTTTCCATTCATATATCCTTTATTTAGGTGAAGGTTTCCCCAATAAGCAAATTCTCTAGCAGAGACAAAAAGATTCGTTTCTGTTCCATCATCTGATAGCCCTATCTTACATACAGCTTCTTCATTTGGATTTATAACTACTTTTACTAAATCTTCATGATCTTCTGTTTGCCAGGCTGTTTCTTTAAACTCTGAAGGTATAAAAACTCGTTCGCTCAGCAATTTTGGAAAACTCTTATTATATAATTTATAAATTAGATGTGTCATCATTTCGATGTTAACGCCTCTATAAGCCCATTCTTCTCCTGGTTCAAACTCTCGATACATGATTCCGTTCTCACTTATATGTAAACCGTGAGAATGTGTTACTAAATGTCTTAAAGTTGTCTTACCAAGTAAAATTTTATCATATTCTTCAAAGTAATCTACAGCATAATCGTCAAGACTTCTAATTTTCCCCTCATAAAGTGCGTAGGCAATCGCGAGCCCTAAATAACTTTTTCTTGCAGAAGCAACATTAAATTGTGAAGTTGCTGTAATAGGAGGACTATTTTTTATATTAGAATGAGTTCCGCTATAGTGCTCCAATACAACTTTATTGTCTTTCATAATAAAAAGTGCTGCTGCGGAGCTATGGTTTCGTTCTTTTATATGTTCTACCCATAAAATTATTTGCTCGTATTTTTTCATTTTTTATCCCTTTCCTTATTGGATATATACCAAATTTCAATTTCGACAAAAAATGAAAAACACCTTTCTTTAAATGCTATACTTAAACAGCAAAAAAAACAGGAGATTGTTTCCTGATTTTTTGCGTACGTATTATTTTTTTGATTTTCTTTAGTAACTGAAGTTTCTAAAAGAAATTCTGCTTTTGGTATTATTCGCTTGAATCTTCTTCAATTGAGCCATGATTCATATTTTTCCCATAAAATATTTCATCCATTTCCAATTTTAATTTCTTTGTAATTTCCTCTTGTTCGTTTATAGATAATGTTTCCTGTGTATATCCAAACAAATAGTTGTTTAGGTTAAATTTTTTTAGTTTGCATTTCGTATGAAAAATATGTTCTTGATATACGTTAACATCAATCATATCATACAATTTTTTTACATTATCTGGGATGTAATTTTGGATGGAGTTTATTTCGTGGTCAATAAATAACTTGTTACCTGTTATATCTCTTGTAAATCCACGAACTCGATAATCAATGGTCATAATATCCGTATCAAATGAATGAATTAAATAATTTAATGCTTTAAGAGGCGAGATTTCTCCGCATGTAGACACATCAATATCTGCTCTAAAAGTACTGATTCCTTCATCAGGATGATATTCGGGATACGTATGAACCGTGATATGGCTCTTATCTAACTGCATGACGACCGATCCAGGAAGAGGACCAGGTGATTCGTTAAATGACTCAGTTGGAACTTCTACAATTGGGCCTTCTGAAACTAAAATTGTTACACTAGCTCCTTGTGGAACATAGTCTTGTTTGGCTACATTTAATACGTGTGCACCTATAATGTCAGATACGTTTTTTAAAATTTTTGTTAATCTATCTGCGTTATATTGTTCATCTATGTATTCTATATAAGCTTCTCGTTCTTCTCTTGTTTTTGTGTAGCAAATATCATACATATTAAAACTTAATGATTTTGTAAGATTATTAAATCCATGCAATTGAATACGCTGCTCTGGTGTTAGTTTCATGGTGCAACTCTCCCTCTTTTTTATATTCAATAATGATGTATACATCCTTCATGAAATATAGTTCCATCCTATAATTTTTTAATGCATATTTTGTTTATTTAGAATCACTTGTAATCCTTCTTACTATGTCTTAATGGGTTGTGTATTCTTTTTCTTTATGTTTTTAATTGTTTTTTCATTTTTACCAAAATACGGTAAATGAAATTCGCTCTTTTTTAAAGAAGTATGACTGGATTTTTGTTATATGAAAAAGCTTGGATCTAATTGAATCCAAGCTTTTCAATATCTAATAGTTCAAAACATTATTTATTTAAATCTTTTTTCGTTACTTCGCTTCTAATATTTACATCTTTGGAGAATTCAGTATCGTTTTTTAAATTATTAGGATATTTATTTTTACGTTCTCGGTTATCATTTCGGTTCGTCATAAATAATCCTCCTTTTTTTAAGTTTGTATCTATTTTGTACGAAAGGAACAATTTGATACAAACTTAAATTGTTCCTTTCTTTCTAGGTAAATACACTATGAATTGATGAGATTCACAACTCTTGTTTCCACTTTTTGTGAACTTTCTTTTAGGCAAAATACATACTTGTTAGCACATACTATTCTTATTGGAGGTGACAATCATGGGACACAATCAAGACCCTTTCACAACAAAGAAACGTACTGCCAATGGACAATACGATAAGGAAGCACACAGCATCGACAGTCATGGGAATTATGTACCTAACACTCCAACAAATGATGCTGTACTTCGTGCTGAAAGACCAAAAAAATGACTACCATGAGGGATGAGATATTAGAATTAGTACCGGGTCCAGTAAAGAAGCTACTCCAGAAAGAAGTTCAAGATGGAAACCGATGTCTCATTGATTTAGTTGTCGATGATGCAAATACTTATGAATTTGAAACGGAACAAGTAACCCCTTGCATTATGGCAGCTTATTATGTTTACGAATCCACGGCTTATCCTAGTGAAATGGAAGAAGCTTGGAAGTTGAACTTAGTTTTTCACGCAGCCAGCCGTTCAGCGATGAAGCTTCTGTCTTACGGTAAGTATAAAGCGGAACGATCTGAGAGTGGATGGATGAGGTATAGTAATTCATGAAATGTGGATTTACGTTGATTAATGATGAATTACATGAATAAACTCATTCTGACATAAAAAGTCCAGTTGTAACCTGATTAAGATTACAACTGGACTTTTAACATATAATAAACGCACTTTTTAAAGGAGTAACATTACATGAGAAGTTTATGAATACACTAAAAACTCTCAAGATGTTTTGTTATTTTTTGTTATTTAATAACGCGTTATAAATATTTGCCTCACCATCTCCAAATAAAGCATCGTGTCCTGGTTTACCGTAATCTTTTGATGTTTGTTTAATTAAGTTTGCTACTTGTGCAGGAGAATATGTTGGATGAGCTGCTTTAATAACCCCTGCAATTCCCGCTACTTTTGGCGAAGCCATTGATGTCCCATGAAGTAAAGCGTAGCTATGCAGATTTGAAGTGAAATATGGAGCCAAATATGTCGGCCATGTACTTAATGCACGATAATGGAAATCACGCTGGTTTAAATCTCCCGTCTCAGCGTATGTAGGGCCGTTATCACCGCCTGGTGCCGCTACATCAATAAAACTGTTTCCATAATTAGAGTAGAATGCAATTTTATCAGTTGACCATTGATTAGAAGAAGATACAGTGACTACACCCGGAATTTGACCAGGAGTTTCAACAGATGGCCCTTTGAAAATAAGGTCAGCTGAGCCGTATTCCTTATTTAAGTAATCTGTTACCATTTTCTTATCACTCATATTCAATGATTCGTTTCCGGCTGCAGCCACGACTGTTACATTTTTTTGTACGGCATACTCAATTGCACGCTTCCAAAGAAGAACATCAGCAATATCGCTATATTTTTGTCCATTTGAATAGTATTTCAAGCTATCAAATCCGCCAATAGACATATTAATAACGTCTACTTTATCATTTGCAGCCGCAACAATAGCATCTACAATCCAAGCTGTTGGCGCACTTCCGGATTCAGGAAAAACGCGATATGCCTTAATTTTAAGATCCGGTCCAACCCCTTTTAACTTACCATTTGCAGCAATTGAGCCTGCTACGTGAGTTCCATGTCCCCCGCGATCCTTCACATCAGCAGAATTACCTGTTTCAGTTTCATCCACACCAGCTGGTACAAAGTTCTGACCGCCACGATAGTTTTTTATTAAATCAGGATGATTCGCATCAATACCGCTGTCAATTACACCGACTGTTGCTCCTTTTCCTGTTCCTCCATTAATCTTATAGGATGCGCCGTCATTCGTTATATTTTTTATATCCCATTGATATTTCCAATAGCTGTCTATATTTTCCGGCTGCGGGATATCGGTTACTGGCTTTCCGTCTGCTGCTGCTGGACTTATTTCTTCTTTATCTAAAGTATGAACAATCTCTTTATTCGCAGCTTGGATAGAAGAAACTCCTTTCAAATTATCCAAAAAAGAATTGTTGCTTGATTTTACTTCTAAAGCACCGATGGCAGGAATGGCGCGGAGAACTTGTCCACCTGCATTCGAAATAATTGATTCATAATTGCTTGGTAAATCTTTCTTAAAGGCAATCAAGTAATTCTTTTCTGTTTGAGCTGAGCTGGTTGTTGTTTTTGTTTGTGCTGACACATTGTTTCCTGCTAGAGCGCCGAATGCTAAAGCTGTAGCTAGTGTTACAGAGGCTAACTTAAAATTCATTACAATTCCCCCTAAAAAATTAGTAATGTATGGATAAGATTCTATTCCACATCAGAGATGATAAAACCTCCAATAAATTACCTATGTAAAGATGATTTTTTCCCTGTCCCTATCCTTACGAACTAAGTAACTTCTGAACAGCAAATCAGCTAGGAGGAATTGGTGTTGTCCTTCATTTTAAAGAGAGTAGCCTATATAGTGTTTTTTTACGCTTTTTCTTACTACGCACATTATTTTTTATAAATAGATAACCTGTCCAGTCAAGAGGACATACCTTTAAATAGAATGGTAAGAGAATTTCCTTCAAAAAGCATCATATCTAGCGCTTTTTTATTCATTCTTGTTTTTATAAACGCTACTTTATGTGTCTATCTACATATGAAGTATGGGTTATTTGGAAAGGAGAGGTCTACAATAGCTTATTCATTCGAGCAATGCATGAATATATGTTTAGAAATTTTAATTGTTCCAGATACAGACATAGAGCTTGCTATCAGTGACTACAATACATGTTCACCAGGGGTTACAATTGATGGTAACGTAATCATCATTACGTTACCGTTAGTTGCATGTGTAGAAATTACAATTGAGGATGATTTTAGCATTTCAGTTGAACTCATTGGTTCATTAGTCTTTCTTTCTCTTCCCCCATCTAATTAGAAGTAGTACCAGAAAAGCAGTCACCTAATATGATTATTTTGGGACTGCCACATCACGTGTAAGGATAGTTTAACGAATTTCACTTTTTTCAATTAAGCTGTCTAATCGTCAAACATGATACAAGTATTTATTAGATTTTCACTCGTTTTTCTGTAGGATAGTGCACAGACAGAGTAACACCTTTTATCACTCTTGGGTGTTTTTTGTATGGCTTGAGACAAAAGAAGAAATGACTTTATAATGCTAACTCTTTTTTGAACAAGGTAAGATTATAATCATGAAATTTTTTCATTGCTTTTGGATAATTATATTTTTTTATGAGGTCGTATGTTTCTTCTTGCTTGTCTTCTAGTAGTAACTGTTTCACTTGTAAAATATAATCAATCGACTCGGATATTCTCTTTTTCATCTCTGTGTTATCATTTGTAAATTCTCCATGTCCTGGTATTAAAATATTAATATCATATTCCTTTATTATAGATTCAAATTTTTTTAAAGTTGTTAAATAGTCGTCACTGCTATGATAAATATATGGAAACTCTACATTAGATAAGTAGTCTCCAGCTATTACGATACCAAATGGTTCGATAACTGTAATAATGCCATCTTCAGTATGGCCTGGAGCCTGATAAAAATAAAATTTTATGTCTCCTATTTCTAATTCCTCATATTCTTTGCTAATTGAAATATCTACATTTGGAAACTTAATTTCATATTCTCTTGTTAAATAATAGGAATCATCAAAATCTTTAATACTATTGATAATTGATTGCTTGTCGGGGTTATCTTTTAATTTCTGACTTGCAATTACTTTGACGTGAGAAAATGCACCGTAACCTAAAATATGATCAAAATCGGAATGTGTAAAAAGTAAGTAAACGTCTTTATGTTTTTTATTTTTATAAACATAGTTCTGAATTGTATTTACTTCATTAGGTAACCAAGTAGGATCTATAACTAATACCAATTTATCAGTTTCTATAATAACTGAGTTTGTTTGATAAAGAGCGCTTTGAAAGATGGTTATGTGATTATCTTTATACTGAATCATAGTCCTATGCCTCCATTTTAGAATTCTTCGTTTGTTTTGAAGAGATTTAGCTACATTTCTCTAAAATCAAAAGAAATAAAAAACAAAAGGAAATTATTTCAAATACTCTACAAAGAGAATAGCATTCTTTTTGTTTGTAAGCTATGAAATCTTTTATTTTGTTTCACTCCATTTCTCTAGCTGAAATATATACACTCTCCTTCTTTTTCTCAGTGACTTATAGTGAATAGTAAAATGAAAAAGAAACCGAAACAATATCGTTTCGGTTTCTTTTTGCTAATTGATTAATATTCTATTTCATCATAATCTTTCGGCTGTGGTACTGGTTGCATATTACTTGCATCTTTTGGATCGCTGTAAATAGCGTTTTCCTCGGTATTTAATTTTCTAATGTTTGTTTTTTTATTAAAGTTAGGTTGTTTTTCCATTTGAATCATCTCCTTAACGTCTTTTCAAATGTAATTATGTCCTATACTACTCTTTTCTACTCTATTTGAATGATTAGGAGTTAATCCACATATTTATTCTCTTGTTTTTTTATTAATTGTAAAAATACGGTAAATGAAATTAGGTACTGGTTTTTATTATCTAATTGTTTTATCCCGTCATCAAAATTCTAAAAAAACAAAGAAGCTTTTGGTTAAATCTTTAACGACTTTAATGTTAGTCTTGTTTTGCCCTATAACGTCTTTCTTCATATAACTGATAAGTCCAGATGGAAGCAGCAATCCAGGATCCGCTAGCTAAGTAACCTCCAAGTACATCACTTGGATAATGAACTCCTAAGTATATACGACTTACGCCAATAGCAATAATCATTGTTGCGCCAATAAAAATTAAAATAATACGGCCAAATGAACTTTTCACATGTCGCCATAGCAAAAAAGTGACGATCCCGTACAAACTAAATGCTGCCATCGAATGACCACTAGGAAAACTGAATCCATTAGCTTCAACAATGCGATGAATAGTTGGTCTAGCACGGTGAAATATCATCTTTAATATCCAATTTAGAAGTGCTGACCCAATAACAACCCATACGAATAAAATCAATTCTCTTCGATGGTGCAAAACCTTATATAAAAAAAGGATTATAGCTAACGTAATAAAAACAACGGGCAATCCCGACCCGATAAAAGTAAAGAATTTCATGATACTTGTAAGTGTTGGAGATTCCAGTCCTTGAATAAAAGAAATGATGGTATTGTCAAATCCAGCAATTCTCTTATCACTTATAAGCAGCGCAATGAATCCAAATGCACTAGCACATAAGAGACTAATAAAAAATGCGCGAGTTAGTTGTAATTTCAATTTCATTTCGTAAAAATAATCCTCCTTAAATACACATGCCTGTCATCAATAATGCAGCGATTACAGCAATCATACTAATCATGTTGACTTCAAACAACTATATATTCAAATATTTTCCAGAAAATCCGTTATAGCATTAAAGGTACCTATCACTATACTTCTCTGTCCCTCGGATATAATAAACTTTTTGTCGTCCTTCTGTAAAGGTGTAGTAAAGTCCGTATGAAACAAACTGTATCTAAATGATCGCAAAATCTAGAAATGAGGACAGGACGTTGACCAAAACAGTTAGACAACATCACAATCGGTATTGAAAAACTAGAGACGCATCCGAGAAATGGCCAAATATAAAAAGTATAGAAATCAAGAAAACCGAATAAAACGATGATTTAGATTCCCAAAATCTATCCTCACTTTTATTTTTCGTCTCACTACTTTATCCATTCATATAGGAAATGGGTAAAAGCAAGTCCACATCGGTTCCTTTTCCTTCCTCGCTTCGTATCTTGATTTCTCCCTTATGCTGTTTCATAATATTTTTTGCGATAGCTAGCCCTAATCCCGTTCCTCCTGTCTCTCGACTCCTTGCTTTATCTACCCGGTAAAATCGTTCAAAAATATACTCTATTTCTTCCTTAGGTATACCGATACCATAATCGCTTACTCGTATAACAGCATAATCTTCATTCTTCTCTAGGAAAATTTCAATTTTGTCAGAACTATATTTGATAGCGTTATCGAGCAATATGATGATAACTTGTTTGATCTTTAACTCATCCATTTTAACCATGATAGGTGCTTGATCGTAATGGAGTGTAATTTCTCTTCGATAAACATCTTTGAATTGCTGTAGAATGCTATGACATAGTGATACTAAATCAGATGATTTTATTTCTAAAACAGTTTCTTTTTCTGACGCTGCTAAATCCAGTAATGATTCCGTCATTCTTTGCATTCGAGTTGCTTCTGAGTGGATTGCCTCAATCGCTTCTATTGTCATTTCTTCATTTTTGATACCTCGTCTTCTTACTAAATTGGCATAACTTCTAATGACTGTAAGAGGGGTCTTTAGTTCATGAGAGGCATCCGAAATAAATTGTTTTTGTTTTTCAGAGTTTTCTTGTAGCCTCTTTATCATAAGATTAAAAGCTGTAGCCAATTTTTCAAGCTCATCCTTTGTTTGTTTATGAATAGCGATTGTTTTTGGAACACCGCTTTGTTCAATATCTTCCATCGTTTTAATCATATTGGAAATAGGTCGCATAATAATATTTGACAACCATCTTCCCCCAAGAAGAGACAATATAGTAGCAATAGCAGAACAAGCAACAAGAATAGATAATAAAATGTCTTTTCTCGTTTCCAGTCCGGTTAATCGCTCGCCAATTTCCAAGGTACCCACAACATGATTATGCGAAGTTATAGGGACACGGGTAATCAAGATTTGCTCCTCTCGAATTTTGTATAGTTGTGACTCGGATTTTTTAGAGAATTTCCCTTCTATATCAGTTAAATGCTCATCATCTGTGACTTGGCTTATCACATGAGAATCGGGGGTTATAATCCGAATAAAAGAATGGGTAACTAAATATGATTTTAATGTATCTTCTGTTAGCGTCGTTGTATTTTGTTTATGAAGCTCTTGTATAATATCATGCGCTTTTTGAAACAGCACTTCTTCTTCCATATTTACAGTTGTTTTCATAAAAGAAAAAAATACAACAACGTTTATAATTAGTAATATACAAAGTAGCCAAGCTGTCGTTAATAAATTAATTTTTGTTGTGATCTTCATCTTATTTCTCCCTTATGGAATACCCTATTCCTCGGATTGTATGAATTAACGGAGAAGAAAACTCCTCGTCTATCTTCTTTCTAAGATGTCGAATATACACATCGATTACGTTCGTTTCGCCTTCGTATTCATATCCCCATACGTGTGTAAGAATACCTTCACGTGTTACTATCTTGTTTTTATTCGTAAGTAGATATACTAATAAATCATACTCTTTAGGAGTTAGTGAAATGGATTTCCCGTTTCTTGTCACTCCTCTCGTATCCATATTTATCGATAAATCAGCAATGGATAAAAGAGAAGTTTGTTTATTCAACGAGACACCATCTATAATCATAGTGTTCGAACGAATGCTTGAACGTACCCGCGCAAGAAGTTCTTCCATTTCAAACGGTTTTGTAACATAATCATTTGCCCCTTGATCTAAGCCCATGACTTTATCTAATGTTGTATTTCGGGCCGTTAAAAGGATTACTGGAACATAGATACCAGCCTTTCTTAATCGTCGTAACACTTCTATACCACTCAATTCTGGTAACATTACATCAAGCAAGATTAGATCTAAATTTGCTTGTAAAGCTACTTCTAATCCTGATTTTCCATCATGTTTTACCAATACTTCGTATCCTTCATACTCCAGTTCTAACTGTAGTACTCTTGCTATTTGTACTTCATCCTCTACAACTAAAATACGTTTGTTCATAATCTCCTCTTCTTTCTACATTCATTGTCTGACATATTACCCATGAAAACGTTTTGTATGCACGGGACATTAAATTTGTTTATTTACTATAAGGCGCAGCATCTCAAACAGTAAGAAATTCAAGAACATCCACACCCCGCCATATACATATCCACCCACGATATCGCTTGGGAGTATATGAGAAAACGCAATGTTTGCAATTGCTATACATAGTAAAAGTAAGATACCCAGAAGAGGGACAATAAATTGTATATACTTATTCTTCAGGTGGCGTACTATTAGAAATAAGCAGGTGCCATACACGATGATGGTGATCGTTGCTTTTTCATCCGGGAAAGCAGAAAAATGAGTCGCTGCTTCTTTTCCAACAAAATGAAAATATGACAGCCCGTGTAAAACAGCACCATGATACAAAGGTGCTCCAAGTAGAGTAATAACGAGTAAAAGATATTCAAGCCATCTATTCCTTCCTTTTCTCCAAATGGCTAAAATCGTAATAATAATTAGAACACTATATGCGATAGCTGACTGCAACGATAGGAATCCTTTCATAATACTTGTCCAATCTGTTTGAAGTATCGAATGAACAATATATATAGTAACCTCATTGAATTGAGTAAACTCATTATATAAATAATCTTCTGCAAGCCCGAGCATTAAGGTTATCATTCCTAATAAGACTAGTGTAAGACTGATAAGAAACACTTCCGTTGCTCGGATTGTTCGAAAATAAGAAATAAGCCGATTAAGCAGTCGTACGAAAAAGTTTTTGATTTGATTTTTGTAAAATTTGTAAATTAGTAACCCTGCTATAACGATAGCAAGTACAAGAATAATGTAGATGAAATATCGACCGGCCAATTTATGAAAGTCCTGCCAGCGCGGTCCTAATATTTTACCTAGTGTAATAAAGGAAAATCCCCATAAACTCGCCCCTATATATGCTGGAACAACAAAAGTTCGATACGGCATCCTAGAAATGCCGGATACGTATCCTGTAAAGTGTCGAACCCCAGGAATGAAATAAGCAAATAACAACAACTTACTGCCTGATCGTTCCATCCAGGCGGCTGTTTTTTTGTAGTTCTTAGGACCAAGGTGAATATACCGCCCGTATTTCTTTATCAGTTTATAACCTCCTAGCCTTCCGATCCAGTATGTAGCTGTAATTCCGACTCCTCCTGCCGCAATAGCTGTCAGAATGGCCAAAGTGTAATCCATTTTCCCTTGAAACACAAAGTATCCGGCATAACTCATAAAGAATTCAGCCGAAATCGGAATCGCAAGCAGTTCAAGTGCAATAACAGAGAATAAAATAATGTAACTGTGATGCTGAAATATTGAAATAAAATGTTCCATGTCATTCCTCCGAGCCTCATTCTTTTTTTGTTATTATTTTCATTTATAAACTACTATAGCACTAAACTCACGGTTCTTTTTCATTTTTAATCCATTTTTAATGTAATTTTCATAGGATGTTCAGCTTCCAACGATACACTCAGAATACACGTTTTTGGTGAGCTTGCGTTTATCTTCCTACATAAGACACCAAAACCTATAAATAAGGAGCTGAACAATATGAACTATGAAATATTTCAATGGATTAACGATTTAGCCGGCCGCTCCTCTTTTCTAGATAGAGGTATGATATTCATCACTAATAGCGTCCCTTATGTCGTAATCGCATTTATGTTATTTCTATGGTTTACTGCAAACAAAGAAAAAAGAGCAGAGAAGCAATATACAGCTATATACATTGTCTTTTCTTGCTTACTTGGATTGTCCATAAACGCAATCCTTCACCTTGTCTATTATCATCCACGTCCATTCGTGGCACATCATGTTCATCAATTAATACCGCATCCTTCTGACTCTTCATTTGTAAGTGATCATTCGGTATTAGTATTTTCTATAGCATGTACGCTGTTGCTACGAAACGATTCGTGGAAGTATCCCGTATTGGTATGGGCTATCATCGTTGGCATTTCCCGCGTATTTGTCGGAGTCCATTATCCTGCAGATGTGATTGGCGGCGCCCTTGTTTCATATGGGACAAGCATATTGGTTATGCAGTTCTCCAAAAAATTGGAGCCGTTAGTACAAGTCGTATTCTACATTTATAAGAGATTAACGGAACATATCCCCTTTTTAGCTAAGTATAGCTATAAAGGCCTTAACTAAGAAAAATGAGAAAAATAGGCTGTAATAGATCCTCTGATTACTAGAGCAATGTTATATTTTCTATTTTGGTCACTTGTGATTGATTCTATTTACATGAATGAAACGAGGAGGTAAGAGAATGAAAAAGATTGTTGAGGGATCGATGCAACGAGGCATATTAATGATTGTTTGTGCTCTCATTATATTGGCTTGGGGAGGCATTTCTGCTTTCCAAATGCAGCGCGACTACTTACCAGGAATTAATAATAATACTCTTACAGTAAGTATGCGTGTTCCTGCGGAGCAAGCAGATCAAATCAAGAAAGAGATTACAGACCCACTTGCGAGTGCTGCACAAACTGCAGACGGATTAACGAACGTAGAAACAACCTCATATGATGGCGGTTTGTTTATGAGTTTGTATTTTCCTATGAATTTTGACATGAAGAAAGCAGAAGACGAAGTAAACAAAGCGTTGGCAAATGCACAGTTACCGCCTACTGTTACAGCGAAACCAACTGTGACGAGAGTCACTACAAGTTCATTTCCTGTTTTAACGTATAGCTTAACAAGCTCTAAGTTTAATGAACAAGAACTGCGCTCAAACGTACAACAAGACATTGTAAAACAACTCAAATCCGTACCAGGTGTTTCAGATGTGAGCGTCTTTGGCGGAGCAAAGGATGGATTTGTATTAAACGTACGCATGAAGGATTTAACAAAAAACGGACTAACGCTAGATGATGTAAATAAATCTTTAGCTACATCTCTTCCAAGTTTACCAAAAGGAACAATGCAAAATAATCAATTATCCATTCCAGTAAGCTTTGATGGGTTAACACTAGATGAACAACAAATTAAAAATGTACCTGTTAAAAATGCAGAAGGAAAAACTGTACCTTTATCAGCGATTGCAGATATCTCTCATTCCTTAAATGATGTGAAGACCGTGTCTAGAACAAATGGTCAAGCTAGCGTAGTGCTAAACGTCATTAAAACTCCTTCTGCTAATATTACAGACGTAGCAGATCAGGTAAAAAACCGAGTACAACATCTTGATTCGGTTAAAAATGGTGACGTTTCAATGCAAGTCTTATTGGATCGCGAACAGGAGTTAAACAGTTCCTTATTCGGATTAGTTCGAGAAGGATTACTCGGCTGTTTATTCTCCATGATCTGTGTATTTTTCTTTTTCCGTAATGTTCGATCCACTTTGCTTATCGCAATCTCATTGCCGATTTCCCTATTGGCAACAACTGCGATATTAAAATCTATGGGTATCACGTTAAATATTTTAACAGTTTCCGGTTTGATTGTAGCGATGGGACGAATTGTGGATGATTCGATTGTTATTTTGGATAACATGTACCGTAAAAGAGAAGAATCAAAAGAGAAATCTTTACTCTCATTACTGGGATCTGCGGTAACGGACATGTTACCTGCGATTCTCGCATCCACTTTAACAACTATTGCAGTATATATACCGATCACCATGGTAGGAGGTATGATCAGTGCATCTTACAGTGGATTTGCCTGGTCAGTAGTCATTGCGCTTATTACTTCATTCTTTGTTGCGATGTTCGTCATCCCAGCTTTAGCATTCATGGGTTGGAAAGGTGCTCCATCCAATAAAAAATCAGTAAGCATAGAGCCAATGATGAAGCCGGTTTTACAATCTGCTTTAAAACATAAAAAAACAATGGTATTTGGGTCTGTTATTATCTTTGTGTTCGCATCCATTTATGCTGCCTTCCTTCCTATTAACTTTTTGCCAAGTGCTAAATCTGGTCAAATTGCCGTTAAGGTAGAATTACCAAAAGGAAGTACGTTACCAGAGGTAGATGCAGAAGTTCAAAAAGTGGAACAAACTTTAAAAGAAAATCCAAAGGTGAAATCGTATTCGTCTAGCTTTGGTTCCACTATGACTCCTCAAAGTGATGATGTGTTCGACCAAGGAGGAGGATTTATTCAAAGTCCAAATGTCGCGAATCTCTCTGTTGCATTGAAAAATGATAAGGATGCAGATTCTGTTATTCGAAATTTACAATCTCAATTGCCACATCTTTCCGATAAAGTAGCCTATACCGTAACTAGTCAAAATATCTCCGGTGATGATTCACAAATGAAACTATTGCTCACTGGTGCAGACCAAGTTACACTCGATCAAACGGCTCAAAAGGTAAGAACAGAGTTAGCAAAAATACCTGGATTAAGCGTAGATGGAAAAGTAGATTTAACGAATGGATTACCAAAATATAAAGTAACTTTAAATCGTTCAGCTATTGAACAGCAAGGTGTGAATGTTGCCGATATACTAAAAGTAGTAAACAGATATATGGCACAGGCGAAGGATGCAACGATTACCATTGATCACAAGAACCTTCCAGTAGACGTATATCTAGATCAAATTGCTTCTGGACAGGATTCAAAGGTTCAGATAAATGCTTCGGCAAGTGATATAATGGCTTCATTAGGAGCTGAAACGTTCCAAACGAAAGACGGAAATAGTGTAAGATTTGACCAGCTAGCAACGATTACAAAAGATGCATCTCCGTCTACAATCAGTGAACGAGATGGCCAACCATTTTCTACCGTTACAGCTCAAATTACTTCAAATGACATTAGCAAAGTTTCAAACCAAGTGGATCAAACACTGCAAAACATGAAGCTTCCGAATGGTGTAAGTTATTCTATAGGTGGTATATCAGAACAAGTTAAACAAATGATTTTTGATATGTCTGTTGCTATAGCGTTCTCCATTTTGTTAGTGTTACTAATTATCTCATCAGTATTTAAAGGTTGGAGAGCTCCATTAGCTGTACTACTCAGCATCCCTCTTGCCTTAAGTGGTGTAGTAGTTGCACTAGTGCTATTTGGCGGGGAGTGGAACTTAGCAGCCTTAATTGGGGTACTTATGTTGACGGGAATCGTGGTAACGAACGGAATTGTATTAATCGACAAAATCGAACGAAACCGAAAAGAAGGAATGCCTATTAAAGAGGCTGTTTTGAATGGTAGCCTTTCAAGGATTAGACCAATCTTAATGACAGCAGCAGCAACAATCCTAACATTGTTACCACTTGCATTTTCTCATAATGCGGATACGGTTATTTCTCAAACATTAGGTATCGTGGTTATAGGAGGAATGGTTACATCAACAATTAACAGTTTTATTATCATTCCAATTATTTATGAGTGGCTTCATAAAAAGTACGCTCACAGTAAAATAGAAGTAACAAAGGATGCTAAACACTTATCCTAAACATTATAGAAATACTGCTAATAAAAATAGATTTTTTAAACAAAAATTTTATTCCTCTAATTTAAAGAAACAAAAGCCTCAAAAACTGCTGTTTTTGAGGCTTTTTTATTTAAAGAAAGTTATACCGCAAAAGGATGAAAGTACTGGAACGGTCCATTGTGAATTTTTCTTGCAAACTATGAAAACTAATTCTTCTATCATTCAATTCATTTACGATTGGTAAAAATGCAGAAAATTAACTTATCAGTATTTATAAGGAATTAAAAAAAAGACCGTCTCATTGACGGTCTTTTTAAACTACATCTCCCGTTACTAACATAGAATTTTTTTGAAGGCCATCGGAACGCAGGCTGTACGCGACTACTTTCTTCTTGTATTGTCTGAACACATCAACGTGATCGTCATAGCTGTATACAGAAAACCTAACATCCTTTTTTCCCCTCTTAGTATCAATTATTACTGGAGTCCCACTGCTCTGTGGAGGAAAGTAATATTTCTCTAAAAATAACGCTTCGTTAAAATGATTAATAACTTCAATTTTCTCTCCATCTTGTAAGCGTTTTCCGTTGATCGTTACAGTGACACTCGCGTCATTAAGCGTTGGATGCAATTCAAATTTGCTGACAAATGAGTCTACAGCAGAGGTTGGAATAGATGTCACTATTATTTTAATCAAACCAAAAATAATCAACGAAACTATAAACCAGGTCGTCATATTTTATCATCTCCGTTACGTTTTAAAATAATATCATTACATAACTAATATTACCATAGTGCAAATAGTTAAATTTTGTACATTATGTGAAACTTAAAAAAGTTATGAGGAATGTCAATGGTAAATCATGGTCACGCCAATGGTCTTTGACATTTTAGGCATCGTATACAATTGTTCTATGCCACACAATCATGGAGCTTATTTAACCTCCGCTTCAACTAAAATTAATCTTATATAATCTTAGTTTGGCTTGATGTGCATGTGGTGCTATCCCCCATATAGAGTGTTTATTACATTAAAAAACTTGCATTCAATTGAATGCAAGCGATCTGAGATTCCTTATAAAGTGAAATTTTAATCAGTGGAGATTTTCTTCATCCCCCACTGATTATTAGCTCTCACCAATCGGGATTTTACGGGTAGTTTATCTCCAAAAGCGGAAGCGGCTCGCTCAGAATCGCAGGGTGCCGGCGCCTAAGGCAGAGAGGCGCGTTTTGCCTCGTCCGAGGGGGGGCGAAACGACCGGAGATTCTAGCCGCTAGAGCTGGACAATGTTTTTGTCAAATTTTGAGGTGGGAGTATTACTGCCTGTTAAGGCGGGATAAACTAGGCTATTTTTAATTTGCAACAATTTAACAATGTAAACTCCCTTTCAACCAAGGACGTTGACGATGGAAACCAATCGGTATCTGGATTAGGCTCGTTTTTTCTTCTGAACTTAACTTATAAATTTCATCACACACGTTAACATCGAACCCAAGAAGCGGGTGTCCTCCTAGCCCAAGGGCAGAGGCTGCTAACAATAATTTTTGTACAAGGATGCCTGCTTCCATCTGTTGAATGCGATATCCTCTATATCCAAGTGCTGTTTTGAGATGATTTTTATCCCCTACTACATGTAGACAAAGCGGCACTTGGAATAGATTCACATTGTGGAATGTCAATCCGCTTTGCAGTAAAAGTCGATAATCTCCAAGCTGTATTTGTCGTAATGCATGAGCATTACTGTCATAATGATAAACGCCGTTTGGGATACCTTCAACGCCAAATACACATACATACAATGAGACTCGAGTCATGCGTGCTTCGTACGTTTCACCCAAATCGTTTTGATAGGCAAAGGAAGCAGTTGCTTCATATAATAACTGAGTCAATTGTTCTTGACTCATTTTCCTAAAAGTAAAATCCATGTCCGGTGAAAATCGATTTTGGCACGCCGATGCTAAGTCGTAAGACATTCGCTTTGTACGTGGAAGAACTAACGCTTGACCATCACGCATTTTATTCGTTTCACTCTTGATTTTTTGAAACAATTGCGTAGATTCAAGCATAGATGCTTCATTCATTTGAATCACCATCGGATACTCCGCAATCTTTCGTGATCGGACATAGTGATTATGATGAATAACTGGTAATTCTTCGCATAATTGAGTAGCAGAGACTTCTATATTCGTAGCATCATCTTCATTATTAAACTGTTGGGTTTCAAAATTTATCGATAGAGGGATTACTGCATACGCACTCTCCTCTTTTTCGGATAACCCAAGTAAATGATTGATGGCCCGGTCTAGAAATTGAAAATGCACGCTGGATGTGAATCCAAATTTTTTTTCCACTTCCAGCAATTGTCCGATTAACACGCCTGCATCCAATCCTTGCAGACGATAAGAAAAGTTATGGTATTTAAAGAAGTTTTTCCAAAACATTGTCGATACAAAAACAACACCAAAACAAGTGGATATGTCACAACTATTTCCAAGAGCCCGTGTTACATAGGAATCAAAATGACCTTCTCTTACTAACACTAAGCGGTGGTGTGCTACATCATAGTGATAAATCCCAACAGGCACATTTTCTGTCTTTAAATATATATACAATTCATTTGGATATAAGCCTCCGCCCGAGGGAACAAATCTCCGGTACGACTGCATAAAATTTATTTCTGGTGTTGGTAAGGTTGACTGACAGAATTGCGTAATCCCAAATACGTACCAGAGAAAATGACCGATTTCGCGAAGATTTGGTTCTGTTGATACTTCGAGATTTTCAAGAGTCAGTGTTACTTCTGAAGATAACGGAATTCCTGGTAAGTCCCGATAAAGCTTATATGAAAGTGGACCGTCTTCCCAATCCACCTCCCAAGTCGAAGATGTTGATTCGTCGGTATTAAAATGTAAATTGTTCAAAAATGTCTCTAAACCCATCCTTCTCCCTCCTAATCATCACTTACGCAAACGGATGTGGATGTGGATTGAGTTGTTCAAACGTTAGCGCTTGCTTCGTATACCCAAGTTCCATTGGTACCCGTAATACTCTTTCTAAACCTGTTAAGCGTGTAAGATGGTGCCCAAATGTCATTGGCAACATTCCTGGAATGAGTACTTTCACACAATGTAATCCATTTCGCATTATTTCTGGTGTTGTCTGATCTACTACAATGACATCGAAGTTTAACTGGTGCAACATCTGAAGCATTTCTCTTAAATCATCTGTCAAATCCGCATGTCTTGTTTTCTGTTTGAATGCCTCAGTAAATGTTTGTAACGGACAATTCTTATCTAGCAAAAACTGAAATCGTTCTTCCGCTTCTGGCAACCCGCATACCATAGGATGGTCAGGCATTTGCTTCACCAGGGAAGGATTATGGAACATCTGTACATATTTCTTACGATTCGCCTCAAATTCATTATCAAGCGTTAACATCATGCCAGCTAATTCATAAATTGCACTTTTCGTTGCCCGTACCGGATCTAAATGAGCTCCAGCTGCGCAGTTAATGTTTATTCCCTTCTCCTTTCTATTTTTTGCCAGTGCCCAGACACTTGGAATTCCGTGCTCCATGGTCGAGTTAAACAAATGTATATCATATCCCCCTACTGCACGCACGCGTTCTATCATCAACTGCAACTCTTGATCATGGACAGAAGAAAGATCCAGACGCGGGAGAGGAAGCTGAGCATACCAAGTTAACAAAAATGAATCGCGCTCAATTATTTCCAAAATGCCATAAAAAATCGCTTCCTCTAAACTGCCACCCAATGCACAACCATTAGAAGTCTCATAAACAAAACCATCTCTACCGCCTAAACTATAATAAGCAAGTAGTTCTGGAACTAAAATTGGACGTTCTTGCAAAAACGAATAACCCCATACCCAATTCATTGGACGATCTGGATGAAACGGTTTAAATGGAAAATTAGGTTGCATATATTGTTCCTTTGCATGTACACCCACTTCAAGGGGATTAAGTGCTTGATGAGCTAAATTGCGGAATGTGTCCTGAATAACTGTACGTTTCCCCCGAGGTTCTAGACCGCAATATCGTTCTAATCCTTCTAAAATAGCAGTTAATTCGCTAGTTGCATATGAATGGGTACGGCCAGCTGTTACTTCATTTCCAAGGAGAAACGGAAGATTTACAGTTACCTCGGCAAATGGAGGTGTAAGGTTATACATTTTAGCATTTAAAAACCCAGTTTCATAATCTAAATAATCCTTGGCTAATACTTTACTCAGTTCAGAGATTGAACGACAGCGATAATCATTTATGTTAATCTTCGGGCTTGATTGCAATGAAATCTCGGCTAAATTTGATGAATCATTAGGCACTTGACTACAATTTGAGCATAAAGGATGAGGTAGAAAAAAATGATATGAGCTTTTCAATGTTTGTAAATTAACGAAAAACATGTGACCTTCTGATCGTGCATGATCATCTTGTAAAATGCACCGCACTTCTTCTAACAAAATATGCGTCATCTGTAATAATCCATTCCTTGATGCCCATGTGTCTCGGGGCATTTCCTTTTTTGTTGTTAGACTCTGCAATATCTTCCACATCTCTTTAGAATCATTTCCTGCGAAAGTACGGCGTATATCTGCGCATTGGGAACATCCTGGTGTGCCGGGACGAACTAACGGACCGATTATTCCTTCTCCGAATGAAACGAAGGCTCGCAGCCAAGGAATATTCGTTGATTGAAGTATACTTTCTGCTTCTATATGAAAAGAAGGATTCCAAGTATCGTGTAATAGGAGAACTAAATCAGTTGTTGCGGGTATTTTTAGATCAAAGTCAGTGTGTTGATTGATTTCATATTGGACAGATAATTCTTCATATACGTGATTTGCCAATAGTCCCTCTCCAATAATTAAAATGGAGGTGCTCATTGGGATTCCTCCTCTCCCAATAATACTCCAAATATCCCTGCCAACTCCTCCTTCCAGACTGCTTCTAGCGTTATTTCAAATACACAGAGCCGTTTTCCGTTCTGTTTTAGTATCTGTTCAGCAGATTGTAATATTTCTAATTGTGTCTTGTCTTCGTAAGAAGAAATAACGAAATGTAATGGCGTTTTATCTGGTAATAAAACTGATGAAGACTCTAATGCTTGTGATGTAAGACAATCATCACAATTTTGTGCTTCTATAAGTGCCTGCTGTAATGCATTTCGCAGTGCTATAGTTATATCGAATCCTACACTTCCGTACCAACGATTATTCGTGCCGACCCATATAACAGGAAAATCGAAAATGGGTTCTCCAAAAGCGATTGTAGGTGTTCCTTGCAGAGTGGTAAGTGCTTGCAAATAAAAGCGGCAGCGCTCATCTTCTATTGCGTCTAATTCTACCCGAGAAATAGCAATATTTTGGCTCATTTGTCTTTTATGAAATTCTTCATTCAAACACTTTTGTAATCCTCGTAAAACACATTCTGGAATTGTTTTTCCGGTTCCAATTCCTACAACCTTCTGTGAATCTGTCATAGTTCTTATTTGCGGATGTTCGGAAAGTTTTGAAACAAGTAAGCTAGCCATTTGTGACATATAAGTCTCTACTCCGGCTAATCCAGCTTCGTACCTTGCTTCCATATGTGTTAAACCTGTACAAATCATATCTGGTAATAATTCAGCAGGCCCTTCTGACAGCGGATCAACTGTTTGAATGCGACATTGAGCCAATGGCAGCTGTTTCAAGTCTCCTGCTTCCCAAATATGAAAAATCCCTACTTCTTTTGATACAAGATAATTCAAGTCCAGAGTAGTTTCATTCAATTCATTTTTATTTGCGTTCTGATTGATTCTTGTATGGAAATCTCGAACCCATTCGATTTCCATTTGCTCAGTTACTAAAGGATGAGGTAAAAAGGAATGCCAGTTTCCTTCTAACGTTTCGGAATTTAGCAGAAAAAGTTGATTCGTTTGGGTGGGATTCGTTACATCTGTAACATTTTTAAATAGTTCAAATACAACTACATTTGCTAACATTGCTTCTGTTGTAGAAGAAAAAGTGTGTTCATGAGAAGTTTTAGAAAATGCGGACTTGTGCATACGTCGCCAAGCTGATTCCCAGCAAGCATCACTTTCTGGGTGTACGAGTGGCCCGGCTAATCCGACTCCTTGCATATATATGGCGGGGATGAAAGTCTTTTTTTCTTCTTTACAAATGGAATGAAGAATTTTTAATTTCTCTATGTCTTCTTCTTGTGTTACATACAAAATTGTATGAAATGGTTGCAAAGCCCTTTTTAAAATATTTACTTTTTCTTTTTGTGGAAAAATTTCTTCGACCCTCACCTCAGGGTCTGTTTTTTGGGCATGTTCTATTAATTCTTTTATTCGTCTTTGATTGGTTGATGCTGGGTCAGTAATCATCATATGAAATTTCGGTAATCCAGATTCAAGTAATGCGGAAATAAGAGAAACAAAAAAAGAACCAGAGCCAACAACTAATACTTTCGTTTGGCGATAAGATTGAAAACGATATGCACCTGAAACGCCGAAGTTATCTAAAAATTCAATCTGAGATGCATATTTTTGGAGAATGTTTTCTGGTAATTGGTGTGGATGATCTTGACTTATATCTGTTGCAAATTCATTTTGGTACAGTATTTCTGCTATTTCAAATACTCGCTTTCGATATGGTTCAGATAAGCCATCTGTCAAATTTCCTAATGTGTATTCTCCATTGAACATCGGTATCAGTTTTTCAATCCATTGGTTGATAGACTTGCCTTCCATTCGGAATGAACTGGCATTATTTCTAAAATACACTTCTCCTTTTGGATCAGAGAGAAAAAAAGTATCTCTTTTCATTTTTAAACGTGTAGAAGCGTTTAAATTTGTCATTGTACTCCTCCTTCTCTGTTCATTGTTCTTGAATAAACGTGATAACTTCCGTCATAACAATTTTATGTATCCTATTTTTTCTTATGTCAAATGGAAAAGTGAGGAACAGTTCAAGAAAAGTGTTTCTGCAACAAAAATCATGTAGCAACACTTTTCTTGAAGTAAAATTTCCGTTAACAAATCAATATTAAATAAACCAGAACAACGAGCATCCGAAGCAACCACCGCAACCACCGCATCCAAAGCATCCAAATCCTCCGCAACGACCGAATCCTCCGCAACGGCCACATCCGCCGCAACGACGAGTATAGTCCCCATCAACATAGTATGAATAAGGAATTTGGCTATCCCAGTATACGACATTTCCAGTTTGATAATTATTCAGATTTAACGCTTGTAATTCATGTTGAAAATTATTCATTTCATAACCCCCATGTAAATAATTAGCAAGCCATAATAAAAATACGTCCTGTAATAGATAGGACAATAGTTTTTTTGAATGCACTCTTCAACAAAGTATGACCTATAATTAGGTATTGTAACTTGTTCAAATGCCTAATTTGGGGTTATGTAAAAATAATTCTAAGAGTGTGAATATAAAAATTTTCCGAAATGAAATAAGGAATATAATTATATCAATATCAAGAAACAAGTATACAGCACATCGTTTGGAATATTAGAGAGAGATTATGAAGGAATAAATTTGTTTTCCTTGTCCGTACTTTTTCGAAAAACAAAAAAAAACACAGCTTATGTGTGTTCTCAATTCTATAATTTCATTAACAATGTTTTTATATCATATTGCTTTAAGCACCAATTATATTTATCTATAATCTGTTTAGGAACCACAGCTAAATCTACTCCTTCTTTAAATCCATGTTTACTATAAAAAGGTTTTAAATGTTCATATGGAATGCAATATACATTTTGAATTTGAAGTTTCAATTAAAAAATAGGAATTAAACAAAGCATACTCCGTCCACGCAGAATCCGCCGCCGCAACCACCACATCCACCGCAACCACCACATCCGCCACATCCAAATCCAATGCATCCAAAGCATCCAAAGCATCCGAATCCGCAACGACCAAACCCTCCGCAACGACCGAACCCTCCGCAACGACCGAACCCTCCGCAACGACCACATCCGCCGCAACGACGAGTATAATCATCATCAATATAGTATGGAGAAGGAGCTAGGCTATCCCAGTACATGACATTACCAGTATGATAATCATTCAGATTTAACGTTTGTAGTTCTTGTTGAAAATTATTCATTTCATAACCCCCATGTATTTTTTAACGGGCCATAATGAAAATACGTCCCGCAATAAGTAAGGCGATAGATTATTGTGAATGCACTCACCAACAAAATATGACCTACAATTAGGTATTGTAACTTGTTCAAATGCCTAATTTGGGGTTATATAAAAATAATTCTAAGAGTGTGAATATAACAATTTTCCGAAATAAAATAAGGAATATAAATATAGCAGTATCGAGAAACAAGTATACAGCAAGTCGTTTGGAGTATTAGAGGGAGATTATAAAGGAATAAATTTGTTTTCCTTGTCCGTACTTTTTCGAAAAACAAAAAAAACACAGCTTATGTGTGTTCTCAAGTCTATAATTTCATTAACAATGTTTTTATATCATATTGCTTTAAGCACCAATTATATTTATCTATAATCTGTTTAGGAACCGCAGCTAAATCTACTACTTCTTTAAATCCATGTTTACTATAAAAAGGTTTTAAATGTTCATATGGAATGCAATATACATCTTGAATTTGAAGTTTCCGAGCTTCTTGAATAAGAAATGCAACGATACTATCAGCTATTTTCTTTCCTCTATAGTCTTCTAACGTGTATATCCCACCCATTTCAAAGTTGTTTTCATCAACTTTTACTAATCTTCCTAAGCCGGCTTTTTGACCATTATAATACGCAATTCCAATCTTTTCATTATCTAAATATGATGGTGCAAAATTAACCTTTTTATATTGAAAATTAATCCATTGTAAATCATCTTGGTTCGCCTTTTGTATATATAGCATTGTGTTTACCCCCGAGATATAAAATCATTTCAAGCTACTTCCAATCATACATTTTAATATTGTATACACCCCAAAAGCGTACGGTACACTTTTGGGGTGCTTTTTTACTCTATATTTCGATTCATTGAATGATGTACTGTAATATCCTTTTTAACACTTTTAATCGGTAAAAACGTTCCGATACATGCAATACATGCACAACCAGCAAATACAAATGGTAATGCATTAACAGCTAAGAATGATAGTGTTCCGAAAATAGCAAGATCTAATATCGAATCTAGTATAGACAGTAACGAAATCGTTGTTGCTCGTACATGAGACGGTATAATGTCATTACTAAGCTGTGAATAAATCGGATATCGAATGGCACGTACAAACCGTAAAATAAAGAACGCCCCTAATACGACCCATAGTGTATTTCCATAAAACGTTGATAAAAGCAGCCCTAAAACAGCTAAACCACCTGTTACATTCATTAAAACTATACGTGAGAATTTGCTAGTAAGCCATCCGATTGATATTGAAGAAAAGTACCCAAGGATGGCAGCTAAAGCATACATAATACCAATTGCAAATACAGGAAGGCCTGCGTTTGTGAATAATGGTTGGTTAAATGTATCATATACTGCACTTGCCGGTATGAATACAAGAGAGACGTTTAAAAACATAACGAGTAATTGTGGTGCTTTACGAATCACCTTTATTCCTTCGATTACTTGTGAAAAAGATTCTTCCCGGTAAGATGATAGTTTCTTTGGGCTTTTAATAAAAAATAATAAAACAAGTTCTATCAGATGAAATAATATTCCGAGTACAATTAAAATTGTAAATTGTTCTTCGCGTAAATCTTTAGCGAAATACGAACCGAAGATTACTGCGATTAACATTGAAATAAAGCCTGCGGATTGGATTTTCCCCATTGCTTTGTCCATTAAATGGTGTTCATTCGTTTCCTTTAATGACTCATAAATTAACGCTTCATCTGCGCCAGAGAAAAATGTAACCGAAAAACCGTTCAATAAACTATATAGACAAAATAGCCATAGATTATCTGCAAATAATAAAATAGAAATACTAAACGTTTTTATGATAGAGCCTGTTAAAAATGACAACTTTGCACCGAATCGATCAGCAAAAATACCTGTTGGTAATTCTCCAACAAGTACGGCTCCACTCCAACACATGAGTACAACAAATATATTTGCTGCTGTTAAGCCCCTTTCCATATAAAAAAGTGTCATTACCGGCTGTAAAAAACTAATCGTCCCAAAAAATTGCACCCAAAATAAAATTCCAATGTTATGTGACGCGATTGTTCGTTTCTTCAATTGTTCTCCTACTTTCCACTATTCATTTTTTATGATGATTTTCGGAAGTAGGAGTGTTATCTTGTGTTAGTTGATATTCACTCCTCTTCCTTCATTTGAAAATGTTTTTAGTGTTTTTTGCATGTTAATTCCTCCTTCAATATAGATAACTTTATTATAGCAATCTTCTCAATATTAAATAAACTGTTTTTTAATATTGAGAAGATTGTACGAATATGTAAAGTGGTATATAATAGAAATCAATAAATGATTATTTTAGGTATTCCTAAAATAAAGGAGCGATACATATGAAAATTACTATTTATTTTGGAAGCCATGAAGATCAAGATGTACGTACAATGGATTGTCATTTAGACGTTGAAGATGCAGAAGAAATCGTATCTATTTCTTAATATAAATATATTTAATTCAAAAGGGGTGATTTCTCACCCCTTTTCTTCATTTAGATGCCTTTTTGAGGCATCTTTTTATTTATCCCGCTATTCGAGGGCAGTAAGACCCCCATCTCAAGATTCAAGATAGGTGGGGATAACTGCTGGCATGCGCCCGATTAGTGAGAGTTTTCCATCAGTGGGGAAAACCCCTCCACTGATGGAAGTTTCACTTTATTTTTAAAGATAAAACATTTACTTTTTAACCAGTAAATAGTACAATATTAATATAAGAACAAATGTTCGTTTTATACTCCCTCTCCCCTATCGGATGGGTATTAGGAAGGATGGATTACATTGGCTCAAAATAAACGCAGAGGAAGAAAAAAGCATACTCCTACCATTTCAAATACAGGCTTTATTGGCTCTGTGTTTATCGATACATTGGAATTACAAAAAAAATCATATTATTTTTCCCGTAAACGACTACATATTGCACATCATGTATTAGATGGTCTTGTACAAGCAACCAGTTCTCTTTTTGCTGAACATAATGTTGCCGCTTATTTATCATGCGTGTATTTACATAAACAAAAGAAAATTGGTTTCGTTCTTTCTACGAAACCTTTTAAAGAGTCTGAAGGCGTTGCTTATTTTAAAAATTACTTAATTGAAAAGAATTTTTACAACGGAAAGATAGAAGAGATAGATTACCAAGAAATTTTTAATACTGGTTTTATTGGAGTTGTTTTTGCAGATTTATCTAGCATTGATCGCTTTAATTTTGA
Organism: Bacillus yunxiaonensis; assembly: GCF_037104695.1. NCBI lineage: Bacteria > Bacillati > Bacillota > Bacilli > Caryophanales > Bacillaceae > Bacillus > Bacillus yunxiaonensis. Next base: position 493,926 of record NZ_JBAWSV010000001.1, read on the forward strand.
ATTTGAAATGAGTCTTTTATCAAAGTTAATGAAAGACATGATTATTCCAGTTAAAGAGTTATTTTTACGTAATAAAATCCCCGCCTATATTTCTACGGTTGAATTGGAAGAACAAAATAAAATGGGATTTGTTTTATCTGTGAAGCCATACGATGAGCGTGCTGAAGCTGATTTGTATTTTGAGATGTATTTGAAAGAACGTGGTTTATATGTTGGTGATGAAGAAGAGGACATTGACAAGATTGTGATTCGAAAAAAAGTTGAGATATTATAACAAAAAGGATGGCTAATATATTGTTAGCCATCCTTTTTGTTATAAACTATTTAAAGTTTTCATTTTCTAATACTACAACATCATCATTTGTTAGTCTTCCGGCTTGTTTCGTATATTCTACAAGCCTAATAATATTATTACAGGCTTGTTTTGCGCCGAAAACTAATAATGGTACACCAATAAAATCGATTTTTAATCTTCTTGAAAATAAACCACCAAATGTCATAGCAATTGGAACAGTTGGTGATGTATTAGAGAATACAATTTTTTCATGGTTTTGATATTTATCTTGTAATAGCACACTTAAATTTTTTAAAGCTGGAACGACAACTTTAGATGCACCGTGGCCAACCGTATAAACAGGATCTCCATTTTCATCTCGTCCATGAAAAATGATTTTCCCCATATCAGAGGTTTTTAATTTATTGAAATAATCAACATTTAATATTTCATCTTTCGTAAGTTTTCGATCAGTCGGCAGCTTATTCAAATGGTACGCTGCTGCTAGTGAAGTTGTATGTGTTCCGCCATAGTCAGTATAGATATAAATCATAATACCATCCTTTAAATTGATGTATATTATTACTAGTATGACCATTTATCTGTATACTAAACTTTTTCCAAATAGCATACACTGTATGTCAAATACAAATGCAAACAGAAACAAGAAAAATACACTACATGTAAATGGAATCTATTTAGGTGATAAGATGAATGGATTTGGATAAGCAGGATTTGTGGAAGGATTTACAAGGGAAATGATGTACATACAAGATATCAACGGACAATATATACAAAACTCATCTAAATCTTATAAATGGGTAAATATATCAGATATGGAATGTATCCACCACAATAACAATTGCTTGTTCTTACAAGTGAGTTAGGATGTGCCTAATAAAAATTCATCCCTACCTTACCGCTGAGCTACTGCCCGTTACGCGTTTGAAGATGGGGATGAATTTCAGAAATATGTTAAGCTCCGATTTCAAATAAAATCAATTGTCAGATCGTTACATTGTGTGATTGTACTTAGATAATAACGGAATTCGTTTTGTTATTTTAGCGTAAACTTGGAACATTAGACGTGCTAAAGGTTCTATTTTATTTGTATATTTAATAACTAAAGCGCTTGTTACGAAAGTTAAAACGGCTCCCCCTATAATATCTGCTGGGTAATGGACACCAACATATATACGTGAAATACCAACTAGTATAGCCCAAAGTAAAGCGACATTTTTCCAAGCTTCTCCACGTAAAAGCATTGTAAATGCGATAGAAAATACAAGTACAGCATGATCACTTACAAACGAAGAATCATTAGCGTGTGGTACTAATTGGTGTACATGGTACGTGATAAATGGTCGTGGATGATAATATACTAAGTGAATCACAGCATTTACAAGTAATGCTATACCAAGAGAAAGAACCGTATACAAAGCTGTATATTGCTTACGAATAGCGGTTTCTTTTTGTTTGTTGCTAAACCATAAAGAAAGCAGGAAAATAATTGCAACAAAGGGTGCGCTCTTTGTAATGAATATCATTCCTTTATCTAGAAAAGTAGACGCCCCTGCCCAACTATTGATCCAGTGAAATATTGTGTAATTCATATCAGTTTCTCCTTACTTAATTAAACATGTTATCAATTATTGTTGATTTACACATTATACACTAGCTATATGAAATACTCTTTAATTTTTTCTCATCTTTTTCTCATTTTTCTTCTGTATCTTAAAAATTTCTATGCTAGTCTCTCATAACAAAAGCGGAAGATATATAAGATATCTTCCGCTTTTGTTATATATTTTTTACACAATAAAACGATAAAGTAACCTTTGTTCCTACGTGTTCTTTACTGTCTATCATGATACGTCCATTGTATTTTTCTGTAAGGCGCTTGGCAATGGAAAGCCCTAATCCATTTCCACCTTGTTTCCGACTTCTTGCTTTATCAACTCGATAAAAGCGATTGAGTACATATGGTAGATCAGATTCAGGTATGCCTACTCCATGATCTATAATGGTAATCTTAATTTCATCTTCTTCTATCTCACTTTTCAAACAAATGTATTTTTCATGTTCTTTTGTATATTTTATAGCATTATCTAGTACGATGACTAAAATTTGTTCGAGATAAGAAGAAGGAATAGAAACATAAGCATGATTCGCATGTAACTGTCTATCGAATTGAAAGTCAGCATGTAACAATTCGAAATTTTGTGTGACTTGTTCTATTACTGCATTTACATGTACAGGCTCGGCTGCAACAGGATATATTTGTTCAGATTCTGCTCGAGATAATTCTAATAACTCTGATACAAGCTTGTTGAGACGATCCACTTCTTTTAAACTCGAATTCAGAGATTTTTGCAAGACATCAGGATCGTCTTTTCCCCAACGATTTAACATAGAGAGATGCCCTTGTATAATCGCAAGTGGTGTGCGTAATTCATGGGATGCATCTTCAACAAATTGTTTTTGTTGCATGAAGGAAATTTCTAAATTGTCCATCAGCTCATTAAAAAGTAATCCAAGCTTGGCAAATTCATCGTTATTTTCGTGAATCGGCACTCTTTCTTTTAAACCATTTGTCTTTATTTTATTCATCGTATCTGTAATAGCTTGAACACTTAATAAAAGTTGCTTTGCAAGAATTGTACCGCCTAAAAAGCTAAGTAATAATCCGCCAATACCAGCAGCTACCATAACGAGAAAAATCAGCTTCATTAAATGATCGAAAGCTTCGAAATTTTGCCCAACTTCAATTGTGCCAGTAAATGTACGTGTTGTAATAGGCATACGCTGCACAAGTACATTATCTTCAAGATGCCTTGTCATAGAGGTTTCTGATTGATCAACATTCATTGGAACAACCCAGTTCGGATTAAAGTCGCGGGAAACAGTGACAAGTACTTTTCCTTTTGCATCCAAAATTCGAATCATTTGATTTTTATCATTTATACTTGCAAGAAACTCTTTGCTATTTTCAATCGTATTTGCTGTGTGATTTGTATTCTCGTTATTGAAATAGGCTGCTATTTCTTTTACTTGCCTATCAATTTGTTTTTTTTCATAATTTAGCGTCCAATGGTCAATGATAACATACTGTAAAATATTGTATAAAAAGAACAAGATAAATAATAATGCACTTGACCATAGTGTTAATTTCCATTTTACGGGAAGATTTCGGATGTGTTTTTTTAATTGCTTCATCATCGCATCACATACCCTACGCCTCTGACAGTTTGAATATAAGTTTCTTTGTCTTGGCTATTCAATTTATTACGTAGATAACGAACATATACGTCTACTATATTCGTCTCCACCACTGCATTGTATCCCCATACTTGCTCCAAAAGCATATCTCTCGTCAACACACGATTAATATTTTTCATAAACATCATAAGTAACTCAAATTCTTTATTTGTTAATTCAATGATCTCTTCTATTTTGTGCAACGTTCGAGATTCTACGTCGAGTTCTAAATCTTTAAATCTTAAAAGGAGTTTATTTTTATGTTCTTCTTTTTGATTCCGTCTTAAGATTACACGCATTCTTGCTAATAATTCTTCAATGGCAAAAGGCTTTGGTAAATAATCATCTGCGCCGCTATCTAATCCAGTTACACGATCCATAATACTATCACGAGCTGTTAGCATAATAATAGGTGTCTCTTTTGTTGCACGTAATCGGCGACATACTTCTATTCCGTTCAGACCAGGAAGCATTAAATCAAGAAGAATAATGTCATAATTATGGTTAAGAGCAGTTTCTAATCCTTTTCGTCCATCATACACAACATCTACTGCATATCCTTCATATTTTAGTTCTAACTCTAAAAATTCTGCTAAACTTTCTTCATCTTCTATAATTAAAATTCGTTGCAATACTATCACTCCTATACGTAAAGGTGAATAAGTAATCCAATTCCAAATATAATGGCAACAATTTGGTGAGCTTTTCGATACTTTATATATTTTTTCTTATCTTTTAGTTTGTGTAATAGAATCCCTGCTATCACAACAAGAACTAATCCTATCAAAGTGAAAATTCCACTATAAATCCGAATCATATGACGGCTACCTACCATTAAAAAATATATCCCATGACAAGTAGCAACTGAAAAAACTGCATATCCGATGAACATATGGTATTTCTTTAATAACATATAAAGTTCTTTTGTGTATTTTGCAACCGTTATTTTCCTTTTATGCAAATATAACCAAATATTACGAAATAACCATAAAGAACCTGCTGCAATCGCTCCGTATTCTGCCAGAGAACCAAGATTTTTATTCAGACCTTTTAATACGATTTGATCTCCTACCATGAAATTCAACACTAATATTGTAACACTAAATGCAATAATACAAGACCCTATAATTTTTATAGATAAATGAAAAATTTGATTGAATAGACTTTTTGACATTTCCATCCCCTTCTCCCTGCACTTATGTAAAGTAATGGTTGATTTATATTTTAACCATAAAAAAAGAAAAGACCGTGAAAGAAAGATTAAAATTAGATGAGAAAGTGTATAATTGTTCATTAAAGGATCATAATCTATTCATAAGTGTTAAATTATACATAGATTATGGATAGAAGGTTTAAATTAATCTTTTTACATCAACTTTTACAGTAAGCAGAATTGTTGGATGGAAGTACTATTTTGGAACAGGGGCGAGAAAAATATGCCTTTGAGGTGTATATTGGAGATTAGTTTAATAAAATGAGAGTAAAAGAATTTACCGATAAATAGATTCTTTTACTCTTAAATAGCTATTCACTTAAAATTACAAAACATCTCTTCTATTAAACAGATTGAGAAATTGGTAAATAAATTTCCACCGAGGTCCCTATTCCCACTTTACTTGTTATATGAATCCTTCCTTGATGACTTTCAATAATTTTATAACTAATCATTAGACCAAGGCCTGTCCCTTTTTCTTTCGTACTATAAAAAGGTTCTCCGAGTTTTATAATTCTTTCTTCTGGAATACCTATTCCTTCATCTGAAATACAAATCACTACCTCATTGTCGTTCATTTTTTTAGCAGTAATTATGATTTCCCCTCCATTTGGCATTGCTTCAATAGAATTTTGTAAAATATTGATAAATACTTGCTTTAATTGATTTTCGCAGCAATCAATATACAAGAAGTCAGGATATGTTTGGCATTCAATGTGAATATTTGTCATAATTGCCTTCGTGTTAATTAATGACACAACATTTTCTAATACGAAACAAAGGTTCTTCCTTTCGAAAGAATTTATCTCCGGTTTAGCGATCGATAAAAATTCATGAATGATAGATTCAATTCGCTCAATTTCAGAAATCATGAGTTGAAAATATTCTATATCACGTCTATCTCGAGTTTGTAATAATTGTATAAATCCTTTAATGACAGTTAGAGGGTTTCGTACCTCATGCGCAACTCCTGCAGCAAGTTGACCAACCGCAGCTAATGTATCTGATTTATTTAATAATTCCGCCGTCTTTTGCTTCTCTGTAATATCACGAACTATAACCATAACTTTATCTGCTAAAAGTGGCAAACATCTTGCTTCAAAAAAATAAGTACTATCATGCATTGGTAAGGAATACTCTACAATTTCCATAGAATTTTTCTGTTGTATTTCTGCAATTGCTTCATGCAGCTCTCGGGCGATATCTGAAGGTAAAACATCTTGAAATTTTTTCCCCATAAATTGTTCGACAGGTACATAAAACTTTGATGGACAGCCCGCTTTATAATCAACGATTGTTCCATCAAAATTGGTTAAAAAACATAAATCTGGAAGTGCTTTAAAGATTAATTCTAACTCTGAGGATTTTTCTATGAGTTCCTCTTCTACCTTTTTTCGATGCGTAATATCAATGCCAATTGCCCAATGGCTAAATCCAGGGACCGGGAACTCTTCTGATAGATTTGACCACACAATCGTTTTTTTATCACCGTTTTTACAAGTAAGCACCATTTCCCAACCCCGGAAGTTTTTACCCACCACAGAGAATTCATGTAGCTGTTGATTTCGGTATTCTTCATCGGGATAGAGTAATTCTAGTGCATGAGGATTTTTAACAATTTCAGCTGCGCTATAACCAGTTACTAGTTCGCATTCTCTATTCCATACAACGAAAACACCTTCTTCATCACATGCATTAACTAAAACCGGCATGCTTTGTAAAATGGTATACAGATTATCAGCAGGTATTGATAGATTTCCCTTAAGTTGATGCAATTTACTAGTCATTAACGCTGCAAGAGATTTGAAATATATTGTGCAAGACTCAACAAGATTTTGGGGAGCAAAAATGATGAAGTCACCAATAGCTTGTTCATTAATTATAATCGGGACATGAATTTTTGTATGTAAATTTAAATCGATGGATTGTGTACCGTAATGAAATAATACCTCTCCATTACAATCAAGAAGCCGATGTGAAATATGTGTTAAAAGATAAAATTGTTCTGCTATTGTTTGTATTTCCTCAATATTAATAAGTTCCGTAAGCCGGTACATATACTCCCACCTCTAACTCTATAAATGTAATTTAAATGTATTTATATTAATTTTTTAATTATGTCTAATTTTTAATTTATTTAGCTTTTTTATTATACGAATTATATTCATCAAGGTATATAGAAAAAGAAAAGTTATTTAGAAATTTTTTGTTTTTCAATAGAATTGAGGAGGAAAGTGGATAAAAACAAAAAAAAGAGAACAAATTCCAACAAAAGTTGTTCTCTTTTTCATCATTAACTATTTATATTATTTAAGACATAGCGGCGAAGGGCATAAGCAACACCGTGGTCATCATTTGAAAGTGTTTTGTAACGACAAATTTCCTGGATTTCTTCCACCGCATTTCCCATTGCGATAGATATGTTGGCTTTCTCCATCATAGACATATCGTTTAAACCATCACCAATTGCAACAGTATTTTCTCTTAATATACCAAGATGATTCGCTAACGTATATAAGCCATTTCCTTTTTGGGCGTGAATATGATTGATTTCAAGATTGTGCCAGTAAGATGCGGTAATTGATAATTCCTTATTATTGATGAATTGATCTTTCAATAACATTAAATTGTCCTTCTGATACGAGAATGGTAGTATTTTATGAATATGAATTTGCTTTGAAAATAGTGGTTTGCAACTTCCAATTTTTTCGATTTCAGTATGCTGTAAATATAAAGCTGCTATATGCTTTAGTTCTTCTTTATCAGCAAGTGAATCAGATTCCATTATAAAATCCATCTCAAATTGAACCCTTTCTTCGCCATATTCCGGAACGTATACACCTTGATCTGTGTACAATTGATAAAACATATTTCTTTCTTCTAGGTAATCAACAATTTCTTTCGCATGTTCAGTTGCGATTGGATATCGTTGTAACATTTTGTTATTTGAATACAAAATTGCACCGTTTTCTGCAATGATAGGACAGTTTAAATTTGCTTCTTGCAAAAGTTTTTGAACATCTATTATAGAGCGCCCTGTACAAATAGCTACAACATGGCATTTTTCCTGACATTCCTTAATAGCGGCAGCATTTTCTTCACTAATTATCTTCTTTGATGTAAGAAGAGTTCCGTCTAAATCAATTGCAATGAGTTTCATTTTATTCCCTGCTTTCATTTCTATATAACGATTGATATCGTTCTCATATATAAGTGTATTTAACAACATCTTAGTTATAATTTATGAAACGCATTTCATGTCAAGGATTAAATGGTTTTTGTAATAAAATTATGAATATGTGCTAAATACATATTTATAATTTAAAAATCGTTAGAAAGGATATTTCTCTTGGCTATCAGAAAATAATCCATGTCTGCTTTGTTAAAATGAGATTCATTTAAAGATATGAAATCCGTTATTTATTTGTTTTACAAAGTTGAATGAAACAATATATACAAGAAACAAGCTATTTTACTTCAATGTAGGAATATTCTTTCTTGAAATAAAAAAATGTATAAAACTATGAATGGAAATGATATTTATTATCAATAATATAAATAATAAAAGGGTAACCTACATCTTGGTTACCCTTAGAAAATTAAACTTCTGGTATAAATGTTTTACAATCTGTTTCTTTACTATCAGATGCTTGTTTACCTGTATGACTTACTACATAAATAGCCTCTGCATTGCACTTATTCCCATTACCCCAGTACTTGCAGTTATTTACTTCACAAAGAACATCTTGAGCCATAGTATGACACCTCCTTTTTGTTTAGTATTAACAGCCTAAAGGAGTGTCATACTATTTCATGTATATTCGGTTAGAAAGATAATGGTAATTCCTCTAATGATCTCATTAAATAATTACCACTCCACTTTACGTCCTCCCTTCTTCCTTTTATTTTAAGATTAGGCATTCGATGTAATAAGGTAGGAATTGCAATTTTTGCTTCTAAACGTGCGAGCGGCGCACCAAGGCAGAAATGAATGCCATGTCCAAAAGAAAGATGACGGTTATTTTTTCTTGTAATATCAAAAACATCTGCGTTTGGAAATATCTTTTCATCGCGATTGGCAGAGGCTAATGAAATGATAATCGCATCTTTTGGCTGAATGTTTTGATCATGTAATGTAAATGATTCCGCTGCCCAGCGCATAGTCGTTAATTCAACAGGGCTGTAAAAGCGTAATGATTCTTCGATTGCCGAATCAATTAAATCAGGATTTTGTCGCAGAAGTTGCAACTGATCAGGATGCTCAAGTAACGCTAACGTCATGTTTGTAATTAAATTGACAGTTGTTTCGTGTCCAGCAACGATAAGCAGCATAATCATCGAACTTAATTCTGGTGCACTTAATTTTGTTCCTTCGCTTTCTACTTGTATTAATGCACTTATTAAATCGTCTGAAGGATTTTCTCGTTTTTTATCTATTAAATATTGTAGATAGTGAACGAATTCACCTAGTTTTTTATCGACTTCAAGAATAGCTTCTGGCGTCTCTGGAGAATCAATGACTGCATGTGACCATATTCTAAATTTATCTCGATCTTCTTGAGGGATACCAAGCATCTCGCTTATCACAATAATTGGCAGCGGGAAAGCATAATCGTTTACAAGGTTTATAGTGTGCTGGTGTTCTACTTTATCTAGTAAAGTATCAGCAATGGATTGGATACTATCTTTCAGTTGTAAAATCATCTGCGGAGTAAAAGCTTTTTGAACAAGGGATCTTAAGCGACTATGGTCAGGTGGATCAGAGTTTAGCATCTGTTTTCTCAAAAATTCTCCATTTTCTAGTGTAAAAGAGGCTTCAAATTCTTCTTTACTAAATACATTTTCAGCATTTTTCAGTAATCGTGCATCTTTCAAAAGACTCACTGCATCTTCATATCTTGTAATAAGCCAATTTTTAGGATATACCGGATAGACAGGATGAGATGCACGTAACTCTTTGTAAATGTCATATGCTTCATATTTAAATTTTGATGAAGTTAATTGTATCTCAGGCAATATGTTGCGATTCATTTCATTGTTTGAAGACATACTTCCAACCTCCACCTTTAGAAATATTTGGTGACCGTAGCACCTAATGAACATTATAACGTATTGAATTTTATAAAAGTTGAGAAAATTACGACTAAATATTACTTTTTATGTTGAAACAAAAAAAAGAGATGTTCAGTTGTACACCTCTTGCTTGTTGATCTATATAAATTACGACTCTAACTTTACTATGTTAGGTACATCCTCCCTATCATATTTTTTTGTGTATGTATTTCCATCTGGAGTAACAAATATTAAAGTAATCTTACCGCAAACACCGGAGTAAAATTGAAACTCCCCTTGTGAATTTGTAACAGTACGCTCCTGATTAGCGATTGAATTTTCATAAACTTTTACATTAGATACAGGTTGATTCTTATGGTTTACCGCAACAGCTTTTATTTGAACAGCATTAGCTCTACAATCTAAATCGTTTTCATAATTCATTTTATTGAATACGGCAATCACTATTCCGAAAGCAACTATTACAATACATGTAAAAAAGGCTATTACTCTTCTTTTCTTCAAGACGGATCGCCTCTTTTGTTTCTAGCCCTGTTTCATACATTCCATATTGGATGAGAAGACAAACGAGTAAGATAAAATCATAACGGTATAGACCAGGAATATGGATAAACTTCGAAAGAGCAAGTGTTAAAAAGATTAGTACAGGAAAAATGCAGGAAAGAGCTTGTTGATAACTAAAATATACCAATTGTCGTAAATATACCATTGTTACTCTCCTCAAATCGTGTATCAGCTGTTTTATTTAACGTATTTCCGAAAGAAGTCCCATCTTCAAGCGCGTGACGGGCAAAAGTCCAGTGGTAAGGTGGGGATCCATTGCTTTCGCGCCAGTTGCCCTGCCTCTTGATCTAAGTGAAAAAGAGGGCCAACAGAAAAAGCATCAGAAAATAACAAAACATGCTCTTCTTGAGTGTTGGCTTCTTTTAGAGCGTATTTTAAAGAACCTGCTGCTGAATCATCAAAAGCGATATGGACATGCTTACTTTTCGTAATATCAGTCTTTAGTATGTGTTGTTGAATTAATTCTCTCGGTGTATTTGTAAGGGAGGTAAATGCTTCCTTATTAAAATGTATTTCTAGTGAGTGAAGTTGTGTGAGTATATTGAAGAGCACTTCCTTTGCTTCGTCTTCAGTTAAATGTTCGAGTGTTTTCTGTAAATGTTTGAGCATAATTTCCCCTTTATGTGTGTATTTTTATTAGGTATGTAATTGGCAGAAGCTCTAAGCAAAGAACACATTATATAACTGAGTTAACATACACAAAATATATTCGATTGTTTCTCTTATTAATTATACACTATCTTCATGCTTAAAAAGGAAGATTAGCTAATCATACTGGTAATCCAATACGGTAAAACAATAGAATACAATATCTAGTATACATAGCAATCGAATGGAGTGTACAAGTATTAGCCACTGAAGGAATTACTGACGAGCAACTACCTCCTATATTAAAAAGAAAAGCATTAGGAATTGTAAAAAAACTACGCGAAATTAATAAAATTGAAGATTCTATCAAAAAAAGAATTTGTGAACGGAGAAAAATTTTCTTACTTAGGTCACCATTACCGCTTGAAAGTATATAAAACAAATATACTATCTATTCCTTCCTACTTTAAAGTAGGTTTATTGCGGAAATTCCATATGATATAGATAACCGGAAATTCAATGGAGATAAATGGAGCAATTGTTTAAAGAATAGTAGATGTACGTTTTTCTCCATTTTTTCTCATTAAAAACCAAGCTGGTTTATTTTTTGTCGTGCGATTACCTTTCGCCATATAACGAAAATAGACTTTATGTTCTTGTAGTGGAAATAAAATTTTGCTAAGCTCCAAGCCACCGATAACCCATAATGTTCCGCCTCGATTACGTTTATCTATCATTTTGACATTTTGTGATTTCAAATAAGTCAAAAGATCAAACTGCGCGGTTTTTTCCTGTTCTTGCTGTGCATCTTGTTTTGATGTTGCTTCGATTGTTTTATTCGTTGTTGTTTTTGATATTCCATTTGTTAAGTGCGAACCAAATAAAAACCAAGCTGGTTTATTTTTTGTCATCCGATTGCCTCTTGCCACAAAGCGAAAGAATATGTTCTTTTCTTTTAATGGGAATAAAATTTCATTTAACTCCCAGTCGCCAAGCGCCCACAATGTACTTCCAAATTCACGTCTGTCAATTACATCTACATTGTATTTTTGGAGATATGCAACTAGATCAAAAGTTGTGTCAGGTACTTGTTCTATTTTTTCTTCATTAGAAATAACAATTGGCGTTTCTTCTATTTTCTCTTCATTAGAAATAACAATTGGCGTTTCTTCTATTTTCTCTTCATTAGAAATAACAGTTGGTGTTTCTTCTATTTTCTCTTCATTGCAAATAGCAATTAGTGTTTCTTCTATTTTCTCTTCATTGCAAATAGCAATTAGTGTTTCTTCTTGTTTCTTGACAGCGACATTGATTATCTCTTGTTGTTGCATCATTTGTGCGAATACTTCTTGTATCGTTGTTTGAATGGATTTTCCAATTGTTTCTTCCACTGTTTTACTTACTAGTTCTGTTAATTCATCGTTATTAATCTCAGATGTTTTTTGTGGCATCTCCGGATTGCAATAGCCCGGAGCTTGGAAGCTGATATCACCATATAACTCCATAAACCAAACTGCGATTTTAAAGACAACACGAAAGATTTGCATGGATTCTACGATACTACCGTAATACACATTATGAGTAATTTTATTACTAATTTTATGAATGAAACTAAAATAATCACGGAACTGTTCATCTATAATTCCTTCACGAAATAGCTTATATATGCGTTCTACATGCTCTACCTCATATACACTTTCTAAATTTTCTTTATCCCATATCTCTTTTGCAACGGCTTCTCCAAATAAACAAGCTTTAACGATTGCTCCATGCGGATCATTATAGACGCACTTTTCTATGCTATATGCAATATCCGCTAGTTTTGGAAACTGCGGTTGCAAAAAGGAGAGTACATATTTTTCTTGCATGATGTCCTCCCTGTTATTAATGTATTTTTTATATATTTTACTATAAGATCGTGAATTATATATTTTGTCTTCATAAAAAATTTCGATGTTTAATATGGTTTTTATACAGTGAAAAACCCGCATCCCCCACTGAATATATGCGGAGGATTACGGGTTTTTATAGTTGTACAAACATATTTTTTATGCATTATAACGATTTTTTCTTCGTTCCATTCTCGTTTGTCCTTGTATCGTTCCAGTATTGCTATGTTGTTCTGTTTGTGTTGTATGATAAGTTGGTGTTCTCTCTTCATAGTTTCGTTCATACGGACGAGTTTCTCTTTGTTTGGAAGATTTTTTACCGAACTTAAACATTTTAAATTTAATTCTTGGCAAACTTGGAATGCGAATTTTAAATGTAGGTCTCATTCGCTTCTTTTTTTGTTTAAATGCGCTTGATTTTTCTTGTCTGTTACTACTGTTATCACGATGTAGTGCGTTTGCAAGTAATCCACCAAGTAAGAAACCTGCCACTAAAATGACTAAATACAATCGTTCTGTTGTGAGTAAGTTCATCATCCGTCCTAGAACGGCTAATGATTGTACTTGTTTTATATCCCACAACATAGTGCCCCATAATGCGAGTAATCCTAATGTAATTGCATACGTACGGAATCGGAATAAAAACGGGATTACAGCAATACATGCAGCAATTTTGGCATTCGCTACTAAAGAGCTGGTTGTTACGAATTGATTCCAAATGGTCAGTAAGAGTGTGATAAATGCTGTATAAGCTATCCAACTAAATATTCGTGAATGCATTTTTTTTGCATAATAACTTCCAAAACTAGTTAAAAACAATAATCCTCCCATAAATAATGATAATTGTAGAGGCATTTGTTTCATTATACCTGCAACTGGGAACAGGACACTGAGCACCATTAACAGTACATCAAGTTTTTTCACAATTCTCAATCCCTTTCAGCTTTCTTTCTAGCTTCTATATCATAATGGTATTTTTCTGTTTTGTATATGTACAATTAGTTAAACAATAACGTGTTTAAAAAATATCTTAATCCTATTCATACCAAAAAGTAAACAAAAAAACTCAATGATAATTGACAATAGATTACTATTTTTATATTAGAAAATGACAAATCCCCTTCTTCCAAATAGGCAGGATTTGTACATAATTGTATATCAGATTATAAAATATTTTTTCGATATAGATTGATTACGTCTTTTAAAGCTGCTGCTGCTGCTCCCCTTGGATTGGATGCACCGCCGATGGAAGAAACTGCCCCCATTGTATCCGTGTAAAAGGTAATTCCTTTTTCAGTTCCTATAACACTTGCTAGTGAGTGGCTTGAATCTACTGCATATGGTTGTACTTCAAGCCGCACTTCTCCGGCATCGCCTGTATATGCTCTAGCTAGTAATTTGAATTGTTTTCCTTGTTCTTTTGCTTTTCGTATATCTTGTTTTGATAGATTTTCTATCCCTTCAATGCTTATATCTTCAAGTGTATATTCTGTATGCAGTAAACTGTTCGATAGCAGCAATAACTTACAAGCACTATCCATTCCGCTTACATCTAATGAAGGATTTGTTTCAGCAATTCCTTTTTGCTGTGCTTGTTGCAACGCTTCAGCATATGAAGTGTTGTCTTCATGCATTTTCGTTAAAATATAATTTGTTGTACCGTTTAAAACGCCTTCAATACGTTCAATCTTGCATCCTGCTAAGCTGAATTGACCTATATCTAGTGTAGGAAGTGCCGCTGCTGTTGCGCCGCTATAACGGATGCGAACATTTGCGGCCCGACCTGCTTCACTTATTTCTTTCCATGATGTAACAAGCGCTCCTTTTGAAATAGAAACAATATCCATTCCGTTTTCAATGGCCTGTAAAATATACTGCTTTCCTGGATTGCCGTTTTCAAGATTGGTTGGTGTAGATTCAACGAAAACATGACCGTTCATTTTTTCGTTACGAACGGAATGTTGTTCTATATATTTGTGTAAAGCTTCTGATCCCCCGCCTAGTTTAAGTAAAGTATCGATACAAAGCCCTTCTGGATGATATAATTTGAAATCACGTCCAATAATACCAACAAGGATTAACTCTAAACCGAATTCTTTTTGAATAAAGGATGATTTTTCATGAATGAGTTTTACAAATTCTTTTCCAACGGTGCCATAGCCGGCAAGTATTAATTTTATCTGCATAGTATCCTCCGTAAATGCTTTCAATAGTTTATTAAACTTAATAAATAAAGAGGATATACACTCTCACATCAAATGCATAATCCCCTTATTATTATAATATAGTTAATTTATTTTGTATCTTCTGAAGTATTCTTTTCCAATGATAAGTATAAAACTAGTTGTGGTCCAATTGATCCCATTCTACGATGTCCTCTATCTTCAAATCCGACTGTTACATATAATTTTTGCGCAGGAATATTTCTTTCATTGACCGCTAACACAATTTCTTCTATGTTCGGAAAATATGAATCTACATAATTCGGTAGCTGATATAACGCTTGTTTTGCGTATCCTTTTCCTTGTTCTGCGTAGTTGATTGAAAACGAAACAAGCAACAAAGAATTTTCCTTGTTTGTATATTCTTGTACACGATTACCGGATTGCAAAGCAAAAATACCGACTGGTTTGTCGTCAGCCAAAATAACGATAGGATTTCGAGTTGTATCCTGCTCTGTTTTGTCTAAAAGTTCCATTGGATGAGATGTAAATTGCACTTGTTCTTCAGGCAAAGTAAACGTTTGTAATGATTCTTTAAATTTTTCCGTATATGGAACGAGTTGAATAGATTTATTCATTTGCATGACCTATATTCCTCCATTTACAAAAACATATGTTTTCTTTCATGCAAAATCATACAACATTTTCAGTAATAAATAAAATATTCAGTTTTTATTCTCGAGAAGTAATCCCCGTGCTATATAACACGGGGATTACTTTTTATCGTTTTAAATTTTGATTGGATTGATCAACTTGTTCTTGTTTTAGTTCATTTTGTTCACTTCTGTTTAATTGTTGATCATTTTCTTTTGTTGGATTGATCTGTTTTTTTTCAAATACATCATTTGGAACTTGCGGCATTACACGACCAACAATTGCTGCGAGTTCATCAAGAATGCCTTCACCAGCTTTTCCTTCTTTTATTCGTTTGCCCATGTCTTTTAAGCGCTGATACGTATCGATATCTGCTACAACGACTGCATTTGCTCCGAGTGGGTCATGTTTTAAGCTTTCCGCTACTGAATATTTAATTGTCTCTACTCTAGAACGGTCTAGTTTTGCGTTGACATCAATTCCGACTACAGCGTATTTTCCAAGTACAATTGCCGTCGCATCGTTTACACCCGGTACGCTCGATGCTAGTCTTGCCAAGTGATCCGCTACTTTTTCATTTGATTTATATGTAACGTCTTGATTTGTTTCGCTTTTTGTTCTAATTAATTTAGCATTCGAAGTTGGACTTGGACTCGCTGCATTATCGTTCTTTTTTGTACTGCAGCTTGCTAATAGAAGCAAACAGATACAAAAATAAAAGAATTTTCTCAAAGGTGTCACTCCTATTCATTAATCAAAAACTTGTTCTACACTTTGTAATTTTTTCACTTTTTCTTCCATGCCATTATTGGCATTAATAAAGATTTGATATGTGTCTTTGCCAAGTGTCCCTAAAAATTCATAACATAGTACCTCTTTATGCAAGTCATTTACAACGACTGCTTCACGCTCTTCCATAACTTTTAAATTGGGATTGATTTTCTTCCGTGCATCCGAAACCGATAGTGTTGGTTTTGGGAATTTTAAGTCTTTACGAGAAGCTAAATAGTCTTTTGCCGAAAAACCGACAATCGAACCGTCATCGAGCGCAATTTTCATTTGAATGGATTCTGGATATATACGCACGTTGTCCCGATTCGTTACAAATGTGAAAACACCGACAGAATCGTATTGCGAACTTTCATATAACTCCATGTTTTTGAATTTATTTTGCTTTAAAAAGGAAAGTCCCTTATCTCCTGCATCCTTTAAGCTAATTTTTTGTTCTTTAATTTCCCGATTGTTCATGACCCAAATTGGAAAGCCGCCTTGTTCAGTAATGTCCATATTCGTTTCACTATTTGTCTTTGGATCCTTTACAGTAATGCTATAAAATTTTTCTTTTGCTCCCTTGCTACTTTTTTCAACAGAAATGTTTTCGGATCCCTTTAAACTAAGGAAAGATTTTGCAATATTTATTGCTTGGTCTTCCGAAATTTTTGGACCAGATATGTGCGTCTCGCTTTTTTTCTCTTTTTCCAAACTTGTAAACGTTGGTCCAAAATGGCTTTGGGAGTAAGATTGACTGTTTTTTTCCACTGTTTTAAAGCCATCGATGATTGTGTTGTCAGCTGGATTATTATTAGAGGCAAGAGCTAATTCAACATCCATCCAACGTAAGTTGTTTTTTAGTGCAAGATGCTGTACTTTGCGCAGTTCATCTTGAATATTTGCAGCATTATTATATAGCTGCTGGAGTGTATTATATTCTTGATCGTTTAATGGTTCTTTATCTAAATCACGTATAGCTGTACGGTAACTAAAGTCTCCAATACTCGATAGAAATTCTTCTGTTTTATTAAACGGAAGCAATGTAAGTGGCAACTGGCCAATATCAGAGTGTGCCTGAGATGTGATGCGCCACACGTCAGCTAATGCAGGTGATAATGATGTTCGTGAATTCATTGCTAATGTTGTCCCGATTTTATCGTGTAATATATCGACTTGATATGCTAAATCATGGAATGCTCGCTGGTAGTTATTTTCAGCGTGAATTAATACCGCATTTTTCTCTTGATGTTCTTTATATCCCCAATATCCTGTACCTACAACTCCAATTGTTAATAAAACGATAATGAGACCTCTAAACATATCTCATCCACCTCCTAACTAGTTACAAAAAATGTGTCTTCCAATTTTTTTAATTTGCGGACGACTCCAAATCCATTTGCTTGTTGCTGTATCTGGATTAAAGTAATAAATCGCGCCTCCAGATGGATCCCATCCGTTAATCGCATCAAGTACAGCTTTTTTCGCTGTTTCATTTGGTGTTAAATTGATTTGTCCATCCGCAACAGCGGTAAAGGCACGCGGCTCATAAATCACACCTGCCACTGTATTTGGAAAAGACGGGCTGCTGACGCGATTTAAAATAACAGCTGCTACGGCAACTTGTCCGATATAAGGTTCACCGCGAGATTCCCCGTATACAGCATTTGCTAATATTTTAATGTCGTTTTGCGAATATCCATTTGGAACATTTGTACCTTTATTTGGCGCCGGTTTGTTATTTTGCTTATTTGCGGTATTATTGGATTGTTTTTCATATTTTGTAGCTTTAACTAGTTTTTGTTTAGTAGATGGGCCTGCAAGTCCGTCAACCGGTAATCCGAACTTTTGTTGGAAATTCCGAAGTGCCCAATATGTACCCCAACCAAAGACACCATCTACTTTTCCGTTGTAAAATCCAATATATTTGAGCCTTGATTGTAGTTCGGTTACATCTTCTCCAGAAGCTCCTCTTTGAATGATTTGATTGGAAAAAGCCCCTACTTCCTTCTCATGGATATTACTTACTAGCAAAGCAGTCGCTAATGTAACGAGTAAAAGCGGTACTTTGAAGAAAGCTTTACGACGCATAGTTCAACCTCCTTGAAAATGACGATGATTTCAAGGTTATTTTTTGTAAATGATGCGATTTTATGTAAGGAAGACAAAAAAAGGCAGATTCATATGAATTTGCTTAAGTGTAAACACTATGGAAAATGCTATAAAGTGAAACTTCCATCAGCGGGAGTCTTACTGCCCGTTAGTACAGGAGAAAGGAGCTTAGTATGAAACATTTATATACCCGTTTATTTATATGTGTTGGAATTATTACAATAGCTTTATTTATATACAGACCTTTCTCCATCAGTCATGCGCAGCCTCCATATGCAAAATGGGGAAAGCTTGCGGTGCAAAAGACGAAAGAAAAATATCCACAGGCTGATATTATCGATTATCTTCATATTGGTAGACGTCCTAAAACAGTAAATATATCAGTAGAGAAATTTAAGTTATGGTTACGAGAAAACGGAAGAGAGTTCGGGGTATTTGTTGATGTAGAATTTGAAACAAAAACAGAAAAATTTTTAAACATTTATTTTAAAGAAACACCGAGATAAGAGAAAACAAAATACTGTAACAGAAGAACAAACGTTAGATAGAAGGAGTAGATTTGTTGTTTTACAATACGATTCGTATGAAGTGAAACTTCCATCAGTAGGAGGTTCTTCATCCCCCACTGTTGGAAAGCTCTCACTGCCCAAAAGTAGAGTACTAAAAAGGCCGGGAAATACCTGTCCTTTTTAGTGCATTTCTTGTAAATGTTTTATAAACAGTTTAAGCGGCACCAAGCCCCGCTTTGGCATTTGACTACTTATGACTACGACTAACTCTAATTGAGGAACAATGATAATATATTGTCCACCATATCCCATCGCAAAATATGTATGGTATGGTATGTTGAAGTTGTTTGGATCTAATACCCACCAATGATAACCGTATGCCCCAATATGTTCGTATGTTGTATATCTTTCTTGATGGGATTGCCTAATCCAGCTTGAAGATACAAGTTGCTGTCCGTTCCAATATCCATTTTGTAGACATAACAAGCCGATTTTCAGCATGTCTTCTGCTTTCATTTTCATGCCAAAGCCGCCGACAAAAATTCCCTGTGGATCTTGTTGCCATTCATAGTCGGTAATATGTAAAGGATCCAATAGATGTATCTTTGCAAATTGTTCCGTCGTCATGTTAGTTGTTTTTTGTACAATATAACTTAACAGATGTGAAGAACCTGAATTATAATTCATTTTTGTTCCGGGCTGATTCATCAGGGGCTTCTTTAAAATATAGTCTATCCAATGATCGGACTCAACAAAATCATTTGGGAAAACAACACCATTTCCAAATTCCTGCCATTCCTCACCCGTTGTCATCGTTAATAAATGATATATAGTCAGATCTTGTTTTTCTTTTGGTATATTTGGAATCCACTCTACAATGGGTGTATGTATACTATGGATATAGCCTTTTTCAATTGCAATGCCAATTAAAATAGAGATAATACTTTTTGTTATCGAATTAATTTTATATACATTTTGTGCACATTTCTCTGTTTTATAATATTCTGTAACGATTTCACCTTTTTGATAAACGAGAAAAGCATTTACTTTTCTCTTCTTAAATGCAAGTTCTAATTCTGGTAAGTTCAATAGAAACTCCTCCATTACTACTTATTGCTAATTTGACTATTATAACGGAATTTAAAATGAGAAACAAAAAAGAGTAGATTTTTTCTACTCTTTTTATATGTATTCATATGAGCGTTTTGTTTAAGGAAGTGGCGGATTATCCCATTCTTCGCGTTTCCAAGGTGCTTGGCGAGGATCACTATATTCATCTGAGTATAGGAGATAAGCCGGATCGCCGTAATAAAATGTATCAGGAGCAGCTAAATATTTTGTTACACCATCAATTGGATCATTGCTATAGAGAATCCATGGTTGATTCGTTTGATCCCCTTCATCAAGACGTCCGTTGTGTTTTGTGATATCTCCATTATAACGAATTTGCACTCCATCTTCTTTATCCCATTTCATTGCATGAGCTCCTCCATCAACACCAATTAAAGGATGCCCATCATCTTTTGGGACTTCTGCCCATGTCCTTATTTTATAACCATTGTGACTCGATATAAGCAGATGAGTTGGAACACCATTTTTTAAGTAAACAAAATACTTTTCCCAATCGTGTTCATGGTTGTTAATCCAATCATTGTCAGCATAATAAAGCCAATATTCATATATTTCATATTCTCCTCTTTTAGCAATATGAAAATAGACAGCTGGTTGTTGATTATTGGGACCACGATTTGTTAACCCTGTTGATCCTATCCCTGTTACAGCATTTCCAATTTTGAAACGAATTTCATTTTCTTTATTATGTTCAATATCGTTATCATAAGACTGGAAACGAAATGCGTGAGGGAAATTTTTTTCTCCTGTATCCATCCAATCTGTTCCATCAAATTGAAGTGTTGCTAAATAAGCAGATGGATTGGGAGCTGCTTCAACATTTGATGAAAGGATTCCAAAAGATATCCCTATTGCAGAAAATGATATGAGTGTCTTTTGAAAGACATCTTGTTTACTAAACATAATTTTTTCACCTTCTTTGTTTCGTATAAGAATAATATAATTCATAATTCCAATTTAAAAATATGCAAATAAGCATAAGAGCTTTTTCATAGAGAAAGCTCTTATGCTTATTGTTTAATCGTTTATAGTTTTGTTCGAATAGCCCAAAGCTCTGGGAAAAATGATTGGTCCAGTACACGTTTTAAATAAGAAACGCCTGAAGAACCGCCAGTTCCCATTTTATGTCCGATAATACGTTCTACAGTTTTCATATGACGGAAACGCCACTGCTGCAGCCAATCTTCGATATCGATGAGCTTTTCAGCCAGTTGATATAAGTCCCAATATTTCTTCACATCTGAGTATACCTCTAACCACGCCGCTTCTACTGTTGCATCTGCTTCATACGGTTGTGTAATATCGCGCTGAAGCAGATTTGGATTGATTGGAAATCCTTCTTTCGCAAGAGTTTGAATTGCAACGTCATATAAACTCGGCGTATGAAGTGCCTTATGTAGACGAGCATGCAATTCTGCATCTTTTTCATAGATTTTCAGAACATGTGGCGTTTTATAACCAAGCGCAAATTCAATCATTCGATATTGATAAGATTGAAATCCAGATGCTTGACCGAGTGAATCACGAAATTCAATATATTCAGCTGGTGTGAGTGTGGCAAGAATATCCCATGATTGAATAATTTGCGATTGAATTTTCGAAACACGTGCAAGCATCTTAAAAGCAGGTGCAAGATTTTCATTTTTGATTGATTCAATAGCTGCTTCTATTTCATGTAAAATTAATTTCATCCAAAGCTCGCTCGCTTGATGAATCACAATGAATAACATTTCGTCATGATGATCAGAGAGTCGTTTTTGGCTTGATAGTAAACTATCTAATTGTAAATACTCCCCGTATGTCATGTTATTACGAAAATCTGTATGAATTCCTTTTTCCATAATTACTTTTTCATTTTCTCTCATATGTGGACATCCTCTCTATGCAGTGGCTCTTTTTATAATGGTTTTATAACAGCACGAACCGGGCTACCGTCTGCATCTGTTAACGAAAGCGGCAGGGCGATAAGTTCGTAGTCTCCATCTTGTACATGTTCTAGAACAACATTTTCTAAAATGTGAATGCCGTGTTTAAATAATTCATGGTGTGCTGCTAGCTCTTTATCATCAAGCGGATCAACAGATGGAACATCTACACCGATTAAGCGTACACCTTTTTCATGAAGATAGGGCGCAAGATCAGCACGTAAATACGGAATTGTTTCAGGAAATACGTGTGGATTTGTTTTTGATGAGGTCCGCAATAATAATCTACTAACCCCTTCTAAATCATGCATTTTTAATTCTTCTGCTCCTATGCTTTCATAACCCGTTACATCAATAATTCGAGCTGGGCCAATGTAGATGTTAACGTCAAGATCACTTACTTTTTTACCATCATTATCAAAGTGAAACGGTGCATCAATATGTGTACCAGTGTGAATACTCATTGAAATTTTCCCAACATTAACAGATCCGCTCTGTTCTTTTGTCCATGACACTTCATAGGAAAAAGGCGTATCGCCCGGCCAAGTGGCAATATCATTGTTTAGAGGTTGAGAAATATCAATCCACTTGTTTTCTTTCATCCTTATGCCACAACCTCTCGTTTATTTTCAAATTGTTTATACTGCTCTTCCACCATAATCTTCTTCAAAATTTGTACGGCATTCCATACTTCCTCATACGTGTTGTATAAAGCGACAGGGGCTAAACGAATACCATTTGGTGCACGGAAATCAGGAATAATTCCATTTGCTTTTAGTGCTTTACAAATACGTGCTGCTTCTTTATGTTCTAAATAAATATGTCCGCCTCTTTTTTCATCTTCTAACGGATTACCGAGTGTAAAACCCATATCTGTTAATTCATGTTGTATTAGGTTTATCATATAGCGTGTAATATGAAGGGATTTTTGTCGTAATCGCTTTATGCCCGCTTCTTTAAAAATCTCTAAAGAACCAATAAGCGGTGCAACACTTAACACATGCGGTGTGCCAATTTGATATGCACCGGCATGCTCAGCTGGCGTAAGTTCGTGCTCCATATCAAACTGTTTATCTTTTCGAGAACTAAACCAGCCTGCTAATCCTGGTAAACGATTGAAATGCTTTTTATTCACGTACAGGCCACCAACTCCACCTGGACCGGCATTTAAATATTTATAATTACACCAAACTGCAAAATCGACATCCCATTCTTGAAAGTGATGCGGAATAGAACCGATGGAATGACAAAGATCAAAGCCAATATGAATACCACGTTCATGTGCTTCTTTCGTAAGAAGCTTCATATCTAAAATTTGCCCGCTTCTATATAACACGGCCGGAAGTACAATGAGCGCAATATCTTCTGTCATTGCAGCAATAATATCTTCTTCATTTAACATTCTTCCATCTCTGCTTTTCACTTGAACGAGATGTTCGGCAGGATCTAGTCCTTTTAAACGAATTTGGCTTTGTAATGCATAAATATCGGATGGAAATGTTAATTCATCGGCAAGGATTTTTGTTTTTCCTTCCTTTGGTTCATAGAACGTAGCGACAACTTGATGTAAGTTTGTTGTCGTGGAACCGGTTACAATCACTTCTTCAGGTGAAGCGCCAATAAGGGGTGCGCTTAATTCTCCTAATTGCTCGGATAAGAAATACCATGGATATTGTCCTTCTGTCCAACCATCAATGCCGAATTGTTTCCATGAATCTAGCAATGTTAATAAAGACTGTTCAGCTCGTTTTGATAAAAGTCCAAGTGAGTTTCCATCTAAATAAATTGTTCCTTCTTTTTTATAAAACTCATGTTGAAACGATGCAAGTTCATCATAAAGGTCACATTGACTAGCATACTCGTAAGATGGTTCAAATGGTTTTGAATACATTCTATCACCTTCTCTTTAATTTTCTTTCAATTCTAATTAGTAAAAATATATCACCAAAACTGACATGGCGTCAATGACATAATGTCAGTTGACATTATATAAATGTTTCACCTAGAATTAAGTTAAATTTTCTGATATTTCAGTACAAAGGTGTGGTATATATGAGCAAAGATGTTTTCTCAGCTAGAAAACAGCGTTCACTTGAAACAAAAAAGAAACTATTATTAGCTGGTCGTGAAGTCTTTATAGAACAGGGTTTTCAAAAAACAACAATTTCCCAGATTATAAAAAAAGCAGAAACGGGATATGGGACAGCTTACGTATACTTTAAAAATAAAGATGATTTACTTATTGTATTAATGGACGATGTGATGAACCAATTTTATACGATTGCAGAACGAAATTTTCAACCAGTAACGAAACAAGAAGCTCGTAGTATGATTCAGCAGCAAGTACATGCGTTTTTACAAATGGCGGAAATAGAAAGACAACTATTACAAGTTGTTGAAGAAGCGATTGGTGCTTCTGACGAAGTTCGGTACAGATGGAGTGCTATTCGAGAACGATTTATTGAACGAATTGTTCAAGATATTACGTATTCGCAAAAAAGTGGTTTAGCACGGAAGGATTTAAATTGTTTTTTAGTAGCAAGAAGTTGGTTCTTTGCAAATGAAATGTTTTTATGGGAAATCGTTCGAAATGAACGAGATTTTTCTCTTGAAGATATTGTACATACATTAACGGAAATGTATATGGGTGGACTTTATTCATAAAAATTAATTTGTCCGTACAGTTTAGGTTATTTTAGGGAATACAAATATTTTAGTAGTATTTCCCTGGCAAGCGCATATTCTGACATATAAAAAGGAAATTCCCTAAAAATCTACTTTTTAATGTGAGGATATAAATATGTCTATTTAAATAATCTATTGAATTCCCCTCCCTCCTTTCGATATGATGAAATCAAACTGAATTTCGATAGAAAGTGAGAAACAAATGACAGAAAAAATCGCGATTATTACAGGTTCATCAAGCGGATTTGGGCTTCTTGCATCATTAGAATTTGCTAAAAAAGGCTATCTTGTCATTGCTACGATGCGAAATATTGAAAAACAAACAGAATTAATTAAACAGGCTACATCGTTGCATATAGAACAAAATATAAAAATTCATCAGTTAGATGTAACCTCTAAAGAGTCTATTGGTAGATTTACAGCTTTTATAAACAATATTGGACGGGTAGATATTCTTATTAACAATGCGGGCTATGCAAGCGGTGGTTTTGTAGAGGAAATTCCAATTGAAGAATACCGTAAACAATTTGAGACAAACGTGTTTGGAGCTATCGCAGTAACAAAGGCTGTTCTTCCAATTATGAGAAGACAAAAACGAGGGAAAATTATTAATGTTAGTAGTATTAGCGGGAAAATTGGTTTCCCTGGTCTCTCTCCTTATGTTTCTTCTAAATATGCACTTGAAGGTTGGAGTGAATCTCTTCGTCTAGAAGTAAAACCGTTTGGGATCGAAGTTTCATTAATTGAGCCGGGATCATATAACACAAATATTTGGGAAATCGGACAAAAACTTGCGGAAGCCACTTCAGGATCTGAGTCCCCTTACAAAGAATATATGAAGAAAATTGAACAACATATTCATAACGGCAATGAGACTTTAGGAAATCCGAAAGATGTTGCTGAGAAAATAGTAGCTATTGCTGAATCGCAGCATTCAACTTTACGTTATCCAATTGGAAAAGGTGTAAAGTTAATGATTTTATTAAAGAATCTACTGCCGTGGAAATGGTGGGAATCCCTTGTTTTAAGCCGTTTTAAATAATTTCAAAAAAGACAGCTTGTGGGCTGTCTTTTTTACGTAACAAGTGGTAATCATACATCTTTAACTGTTATTAACGGTACAAATTAACTTCTCTAACACTTCCGCTACCCCATCTTCATTATTAGATTTGGTAACGAAATACGCCATTTCTTTTAGCTCATGTATTGCATTTTCCATAGCGATTGGAAAACCGCACGCATGGAAAAGATCTAAATCATTCCAATCATCACCAAATGCCATTATGTTGTGCATCAGAATATGATTTTGAACACAAAGATCCATTATAGCTTGTTTCTTAGAAACATCTTTGGCCATAATTTGAATTAAAGTTCCTGAATCGGTACATACAGTGCTTACTTTATGCTCAAATTGTTTGTGTAATTTCTCATAATACGGATATTGCGTGATTAATAATTTTGAAGCCTTTATTATTTTCAAATCATCTAACGAAACTACAATTGGATTTACAACTGCATTCATTGCTTTACTATAATCTAATGTCTTGTTGCTATACCATGTATCTTCAGATTCGATGGAAAGACAAGCATCTGAATGATGAGCAATCACATATTCAATAATTTCATTTGTAACAGTCGATTCGATCGGATAATGTTGCCTGTACTCAGATGTGTTGTCAATGATTAAAGCACCGTTGTAATACACAATTGCTCCTATCTCTTGGAGCTCTTGAGGAAGAAAAGCTTTTACTGAACGCGGGGGTCTTGCTGTTGCAAAAATAACAGTCATTCCTTGTCTATAACATTTGAGTATAGCTTGTATATTTCGTTTAGATACTTCTTTTTTTGAATTTAGTAAAGTACCATCTAAGTCTAAAACAATCCCTTGAATATTTGAAATAAGATCCATGTGAACATCTCCTTGTCTGAAAATACCTTTTCATATTCTATATACGGTATGGAAATCCTCCTCTCTATTTACTTGAATCTAATAATAAATAAATTATATTGACAAAAATATTGATTTGTGTTATAATAAAATATTTTGAGTTGACTTCCTTTTAAAAGGCGTGATAAATTAACTTATGTAGTAATCAACTACAATCCAAACACCCCTATTAAGGAGGATTTAATCCATGAAGATTTCAAATGGAGTAGCAATGCTTGAATTAAAAATACAAGATTTCATTTTGCATCCCACACTTATCTGGGACGATGAAACAGCTATTTTGATCGATACCGGTATGCCTGGACAGTTAGATCAAATTCGTACTGCTATGAATGATGCTGGGGTTCCTTTTGAAAAATTAAAAGCTGTCATTGTAACACACCAAGATTTAGATCATATAGGAAGCCTTCCTGAAATACTACAAGCGGCTACTAATCAAATCGATGTGTATGCACATGAACTTGATAAGCCATATATCGAGGGAATATTCCCGCTTATTAAAACAAATCCTGAAAATATGAATAAAGAAGAATGGGCATCTCTTCCTAAAGAAATGCAATTTTTATATAAGAATCCACCTGAATCGAAAGTAGATCATTCTCTAGAAGATGGACAATTGCTTCCTTATTGCGGAGGCATACAAGTAATTTATACACCTGGACATACTCCAGGGCATGTTAGTCTTTATTTAAAGAAAAGCAAAACCCTTGTTGCCGGTGATGCTATGATATGTGTGGATGGCTCTTTACAAGGACCTGTTCAGAGAACAACTTTAGACATGAATACAGCGCTTGCTTCTCTGCAGAAATATTTAAATTTTGATATCGAATCGGTCATTTGCTATCACGGAGGCATTTGTATAAATGCTCCAAAAGAACAAATTCAAAATCTTGTAGAGCGAGTTGAGTTATAAAACATGATAATTATGTATAAGATGTGTGACTTATTATACTTAAGAAAGTAGTATAATTGATGTTTTAGATACAATACCTTCAAAGAAAAAGCCTCTTTAAGATTCAATTAAAGAGGCTTTTTTTATCCATTTAAACTTCCTACAAGGGGGCATTTCTATATAAATTAGGCTTATTGAGGAGCTTTTGCTTGAAGTAGCTTCAGCCCCATACCAATAAAAATCATCCCTGTTATTTTATTTAGAACCATTCCTATCTTTTCGTTTCCTCTTAGTTTTTTTGTAACATAGGAAGAAAAATAAGCAATAAATAAACACCACAATAATCCAGTAATGGTAAACGTAAGTCCTAAAATAATAAAAGAGATAGGACTAGAAGCTTTTGTATTTATAAATTGCGGGAGAAAGGCAATGAAAAATAAAGCAACTTTTGGATTCGTAAGACTTGTCAAAAGTCCTTGTATATATATTTTTCTAATGTTTAGTTTGCTGGATACGTTAGCTTGAAAATTTACATTCGTCTTATCAACAATCATTCTAATCCCTAAATAGACTAGATAGATAACACCAATAATTTTAATAGCATTAAATAGTATAATAGATTTTGTAAGTATAATTGATAATCCAAAAGCAACTAACAATGTATGAACGAGCGAGCCAGTAATAATACCAAAAACAGAATAAACACCTGCTTTTCTGCCTTGTGAAATACTTCTTCCCACTATATACATTGTGTCTGCACCAGGAATTAAATTTAAAAGAATTCCTGTAATTAAAAATACCTCATAATTTATTATTCCGTACATTTTGACACCTCTTTCTATTTTTTGGTGCCCTTATTCATAATAAAACAAATTTTATAAAAACAACAGATTTTCACACTGTATTTTATTCCTTTTCTTTTGCTATGATTCATAATACCGTTACACGACAAAATTCCTTGTAAATGTCATCGGTAGTCAATTTTTCTTAACATATATTCTTACTAATTATAATAAAATGTACCATAATCCTATATAAAGGGAGGCATTATCTTTATGAATAGAGAATTTACAGGTAGAGGAAAACAGAAAACAGAAAATACATCTAGTACGGAAAATATACCTAGCACAAAAACTAATAAAGAGAACTTAACAGAAGCAGCTATAGTATCTGCAGGAAAATCACCATCGACGGTTCAGACACATGTGCATGAATTTGTTGCTAGTACTAAAATGGCAGAAGAAGGAAACGATAGGCATAATCATCGTTTTGCTGGATTTACAAGTGAAGTAATTCCAAAAGGAGATAGTCATGTACATATAATAATGGTTAATACTGACTTTTTTAATCATCATCATAAAGTCGCAATAGAAACAGGCCCTGCCATCCCTGTTGCCGATGGAAAACATGTACACTATGTTAAAGGAACTACTACATTAGACGATGGACATGTCCATGAAATAGAATTTGCTACTTTAATTCAAAAACCTCTAATATGAAAAAAACGCTGATGATAAAAAGTCAGCGTTTTTTTTGTATCCTTGATACATGTAAAATCAACATAACGCACGTTATTGGAAATACATATGGTTGCTCAATTAGCACTCGTTAACTTAATAACATCATTCATTTCCTTCATTGAACAGATCGTTTTTTTGTAAATCCTATTTAAATTCCAATACAGGACCTCGAACGATCTTTTTGTTTATTTTTTAGATCTTTTTAACTCAATTTCCTGTTATTGAAACCAACGATAAAACTTCCATATAAGAATCATGAAGATTGTATATCCGAAAAAAGAATAAGAATGATGCCACGCTTCGCTATGAGTGAACCATCCTAACTTCTCCGCAAATCGTTCGGAAATGCTCATACAAAGTCCAATCAAAGTGATAAATAGGATTTTTAAAAATGAAGGTAACATTCTTGCAATCCGTAAAAAGAACAAAGTAAAGATTGGTAATATTAATAATGTAAACGCTACATTAATTGTAAATATATGCGGGAACGGTCTTACTGGAAAGTCATACATTTGTTTACTGACAAACAGTAAATCTAAATATGTTCCAATCAAACAAGAGAAAATGATAGTAGCTACAACAGCTTGAGAGTTACTCCTCCCCTTCTTCTTCTCGGAGTAGGACATTTTTTTTGACCAGTATGGCAAGTTCAATTTTTTCAAGCGTTTTGCAGTATTCATTATAAATCTTTCCATCTGCACTTTCTCCCTTATCGATTAAATAGTCCATGATGCGCCAGTCTTCAAACCAGTCTTCACTTTCCGCTTCTTCGTGATTAAGATCTTTCCATGCGTATATTAATCGCGGGCTATATAAACGATTTGCACCTTTTCTTAATTGGCAGTTCTTTATTCGACGCTCATAAAATTCACGAGAGAATGATTCGTTTACATCATAAAATAAATGTGGCCAGTAGTCTTTTCGTGAACCAGTATGTGGATGATCATGAGCCCAATTTACTACTCTTTGTAAAACGTTCTCACGTCGGAACAATAGTGAGTATAATCGTTTTCCGAGTAAAATCCGCTCATGTAGGGAGGTGAAATGTTTCATCGTATCGCCAAATAGTAATGTTTTTTGTTTGGTCTCATCTTTATAGAATGGAAAAAGAATATGATTAAAGCGAAAAAAATCATAAAGTTTGAATCCGATACTACTTAGTGCGGTCTTTTTAAAATAGGGATTTTGAACAATCCTTTTTTCTAAATAACTTTGTTCATTAATAACGGTAGCAATGGCTAATGTATAGTGGTCACCTGTGCTCCAAAAATGATTCCATATCGTTTCCATAAACGTTGATACATGGAGAAAAGGTAGAAGGTAAAACAGTCTTTTAGATTTTTTCACACTTTGTTCGTATAACAAAAATTGTGGATACACATCCTGGAAGATTAACCAGTTTCCTCTTTCTAAAAAAGAATAGAAGGTAAATTGATCTTTTTCTGATAATAATCTTGTATATAACTCACCTTTTAAATCTGTCATATTCCAACCACCATTACGTGATACCATATGTCCGAGCAGTGCCCAGTGTATTTCAGGATATCGGAGGTAAAAGCGAAAATAAGCATGCGTTCGCGTCACATTATTTTTGTTGTGTTGTCTTGTTTGCTCTTTAATTTGATGAATTAGCATTGTTTCTTCTTCTGTTAACTTCCATGTTTTAACGGTAACTTGCTTTTTTTCACTTTTTTTCTTTAATTCACTTTTCACATCTAAAAGAGAGTGCGGAATTGTCTTGGAAAAGTCGTTCCATTTCCTTTTCCGATCATTATGGCGCATTCCTCTCCCTCCCATTAACATAAATGTCCTTTTATTAAAGACGGATAGATTCTGGAGATACATATTAGATAATCAATTTTCTAATCTACTAATAAGGCTGTTTAAAAATATTTTAACAAAGCTACTATCATTATTTTATTACGAACATTAAGAATAAATGATGATTGTTTTTTCATTAACTTGATAACGATAGATACAAACCATATGTTAGGAAGAAAAGAAGGCAAGCATAAATTTATGCTTGCCTTCTTTTATATTCTCCTTTAAGAATACTATATATTTCTAAATCAACGATTCCTTTCCCAGACCATAAAGTAGCCTGTCTTAATAATCCTTCTTTTATAAATCCATTCTTTAAAAGTACTTTCTTTGATATGTCATTTTCAGGAATAACTTCTGCTTGAATTCTATTTATATGAACGTCCTCAAATAAAAATTTTACGAGTGCATGAACCGCTTCAGATGCAATGCCTTTCCCCCAGTATTCTTCAGCTAAAAAGTACCCGATTGTGACCATACTTACCTTCCGATTAAAATCCATCGCTTCAATGATTCCAACTAATGTATCACTTTCGTTCTTGTGGAAAATCCCCCATTTAATTCTACTTTGTTTATTATAGTCTCTCTCAAAGTGTTGAATCATCTTACTTACCGTCTTCATATTATGTTTTGGTATAATTCCACAGTATTCAAAAACTTTATCGTTACTATAGATTACATATACGTCCTGTAAATGAGCATCTTCAATTTTCTTTAATATTAAATTTTGAGATTCTAAAACTGGAAATTCTTCGAAAACTATTTCTAGATCCATGTTAATCTCCTTATTCATATGTATTAAGCTCTATTTTTGAAATATTTGATCGCTCGGATAGGTAGCTGGTAAAGAAGTCGTATAATCCCAACTAATAATGGTCGCACTGTCTTTTCCATGCTGCTGATGTACATGCTGTAGTACTTTTTCGATTTGATCAGTTAGCTTAGTATTCTCTTTGTCTGCATAGAGATCATTATATAAGTTAAATGGATTTTCATAATATTGTTCCTCGCATTCTAATACACCATCTGTTACCATTACAATACGATTATGTCCTGTACGTAACTCTCGAACTCCAGATGAATAACAAGGAACTGGTAACGAAAATGTATTGATGAAGCCAATCCATTCATAGAAATTTCGTTGGTTAAGGGTGTACTGGCCTAATTTATGTAATTCATCATGAAAAAGATACACTAAACAGTCCCCGATTGATAGCCACCAGAGATAGTTTGCTTTTCGTACACAAATTAAGCAAGCCGTTTCTCCTTTAACACGCTGACAAGATTGTTTAAATGATTCAGAGTGAAAAACAGATAATATATGAGTTTCTACTGATTTAAATACTGTCTCTATCGGTTCATCTAACAAGGCTTTTAAATTAGAAAACTCATTTTGAAGTGTTTGTACTAATAATGTTGCACTTTCCGCACTATAATGAGCATCTAAGATCATAGCGAGTTCCCAATCTTCATGTGCCCATACTAATACTCCGTCTTCGTTCTTTTTAGCACCAGCAGTTTTGTTTCCGCCATATCTCCCGATTATTACATTGCTGCATTGATCAATTTTTACTTGATCAATGCACATCTCTTCATTCCCTACCCACGAAAACTGTTGCGATTTATCCATTATATTCATATTCATTCACCAAATACATTTTAATCCTTTCACATAATTGTTCGATTTCTTTTTCTCTCCCTAGAGGTGCCCCTGGCCAAGTTGCAACTTTTGTTGGAGACCAAAATTCTTGCGGAGTATTCGGATAACGTGGGATAAGATGCATATGCATATGTGGTACACCATTTCCAGATACAAATGCATAAATATGTTCCGCACCTTCGCATTCTTTTAAAGCACGACTCACTCTGCTAACGATGAGCCCGAATGCTTGTGCTTCTTTTTCGCTTAATTCCGCCAATCCTGGTGTGTGTCTTTTTATATCAATCATCAGATAACCTAAATATGTTTCCTCTTCCTCCCAATAAACATGTCCAACATAGACAAAGTCATCTTCGTAAATGACACCGCCTGGTACCGATATACTTCCTTCATGTTTCATACAAATAAAGCAGTTTTGATTATGAGATAACATACATAATCCTCCTATTGTTTATTTGTTATTTTAAAATTTCTACTAATTTATCTAACGGCAATGCATGTACTTGTCTTTGTTTTTGTCCTGTTATACTTTCTGCCATACATATAGAATTAATAATTGCTTCTTGAACAGATTCAATTGCCGCTTCAAAAATAAAATCTAACTGTTCTGATGGAAACATATCGACAGGATAAGCTTTTTCATTATCGTAAGAATAACAATTCCCAGTTGAAAAAGTCAGGAAAAAATCGCCGCTTCCTTCTTCCCCAATACCCCCTAACCTAGCCATTGCTAGCGATGCTCTTTTTGATATTCTTTCACATTGTGAAGGCAATAACGGAGCATCTGTTGCGACTGTAACGAGAAGAGAGCCTGCGTTTTCCGGAGTACTCCATGGCAGTGGTACTTCCGTTTCATTTAATATACTTCCAACAGGTTTGTTATTAATAATAAGATCTTCTCTTCTACCAAAATTGGTTTGTACAAGAGCACCAACTGTATAAGTACCGGATTCACACTCAACAATTCGGGAAGCGGTACCGATTCCGCCTTTAAATTCAAAACAGATCATTCCTGTGCCACCACCAACATTTCCTTCTTCAACTACTCCAGATTTGGCATGGATAATCGCTTCTTCTAAATCTTCATATGTCATAAAGGTTTTTTCTAAATCACTTAACCAACCATCCCACGTCTCTGCCACTATTCCATTTGAAAAAGGTTCTAAATTTTCGATTCTTCTAGTAGCACGTGAAAGAAAATGGTGAGCTAATCCAAGTAAATGACTGCCAGTAAAAATAATAGGAGTTACTAAAGTACCTGTTTCATCAATCCAATGACTTCCAGTGAATTCACCAGTTCCATTAAAAGAAAAGAATCCTGCTGGAAAATGCGACCCAGCTAGATTTCCGTTGTTAGGTAAAATAACTGTAAGTCCTGAACAAACATCTGTGTGTATAATTGTTTTGTGACCGACGATTACACCTTCTACATCGGTAATTGCGTTGAATGTTCCTGGTTTCAATTTTCCGATATTAATATCTAAATCTCTTAATCTTTTCCTTTGCATTACAATCCCCTTAAATAATATGTATTTTATATATCAATATTGAAGAATATATAATATTTTCATTTTATTCCATTAATTGAGAAAATTCAATTCAAAAAAGAGGTTATTGAACGATAATGTTCCAACAACCTCTTTGCAGTATTAACCGATGATTCCGTCTACAATACCATATGTTTTTGCCTCTTCGGCGCTCATAAAATAATCCCGTTCCGTATCATTTGCTACCTTTTCAATAGGCTGCCCAGTTTTATCGGCAATGATTTGATTGATATGTTCTTTCAACTTCAAAATTCGTCTTGCAGAAATTTCAATTTCGGTTGCTTGCCCTTGCGTTCCGCCGAGTGGTTGATGAATCATAATTTCGCTATTTGGTAAAGCGAACCGTTTCCCTTCTGCCCCTGCCAGCAGCAATAATGCTCCGAACGAAGCCGCTAAGCCAATACAAATGGTTTGTACATCCGGTTTAATATAATTCATCGTATCTAAAATCGCAAAACCTGCAGAGGTAGAACCGCCAGGACTGTTTATATAAATGGATATGTCTTTCTCTGCATCTTCTGCTGCGAGAAATAACAACTGCGCAACAACACTGCTGGCGACTTGTTCATTAATTTCTTGACCAATCATAATGATTCTATCCTTTAATAATCTTGAATAAATATCATACGAACGTTCTCCAAGTTTTGTTTGCTCTATTACATAAGGAATCGTATTCATAAAAAATCCCTCCACCATTTTAGTTTAAGCAGCACATGAGAAACAGTTGTAAGAAGATTTTTGGTGTAATAAAAGTAATGGTTGTTGTAGTGAAATTCGTGAAAAATGTAGCGTTGGTACAAGTTTTACCAATAATTCAGGTGTTTGTTGCTGAATTGCTTTTACAAGTATTTCAGTTTCTTCTTCCATGTCTTTTGAAGGTACAAAGCGTTCCTCTTCTTTTATCGTTTTCAATTTATTCCGTGTTCGAAATAATGAAGCTTTTACGGCCCCTTCTGACATAGAAGTAATGGCCGCGATATCAGCCAAGCTATATTCAAACACATCCTTTAATAAAAAAATGACAGTTTGCATTTCATTTAAACAAGATAACATTGTATCAATTAAAGCATACAATTCAGCAACGTTTGCATGCGGTTCATAAGAAGCTTCTTGAGTATTTTCTCTTTCACAAGTTTTTGTTCGCATTTGATCCAGCCATTGATTACGAGCCACTTTGTATAACAACGTTAAACAAATACTTTGATTCCCTTCCTCATTCGTATATTTCTTCAATACTTTACATATCGTTTCTTGTGCGAGATCTTCACCGTCCCATGTGCTTTGTGTTAAAAATGTACAATAACGCTTTAGTTCTGCATAATGTTTAACAATAACAGATTTATTTAATTGTTGAACATCCGAATCGGATTGTGAAATCAGCTTTCTTTTCGTATTCAAAGTGATCACTCCTTTTAAGCGCGCTTACTTAATAAACGATTTAACAAAGAAAAAAGTTACGGCACTTATGAATTTTTTACAATCATTTTTTCACTAATGGAACGTTGTATAGTTTTATGTTTATCTTATACATGGCAAGGTGATAATTATGTTATTCATATTTTATATAAGGAGGAGATAAAATGCCAAAAATAACCGTTCCAGGAACAGGAACTTTTGAAGTGGAAGAGGGAACAAAATTAGTATTAGCGCTAGAAGATAACGGTGTAAATATCCTTCACCGCTGTGGTGGAAAAGCAAAATGTACAACTTGCCGAGTGGAAATATTAGATGGTGATTTTTGTGAACCTAACAAGGTTGAAAAACATGCATTTGCTGAAAAAGGTGTAGAAGATTACTTGCGTTTATCGTGCCAAGTGTATGTAAATGCAGATATGACAGTACGCCCTGTCTTAACAGTGGAGACTTCCGGAATGGATGCGGGACCAAGGCCAACTGAATAATTGTACGATAAGGAGGTACTATGTTGGATACAAAGCGCTTAGCTGGTGAATACGCTGTTGATTTCATAAAAGAAGGTATGACAATTGGACTTGGTACGGGTTCGACTGTATATTGGACAATACAAAAATTAGGAGAACTTGTAAGAGAAGGTCTATCAATTCGCGGTGTACCTACTTCTAAACAAACAGAACAACTTGCGAAAGAGTTACAAATTCCTTTAGTGTCTTTATCTGAAGTAGATGAACTTGATTTGACTATCGATGGAGCAGATGAAATAAGTGATGATTTACAATTAACAAAAGGCGGCGGCGGTGCACTTCTTCGCGAAAAGTTAGTCGCAACTGCATCAAAACAGCTTATTATTGTAGCAGATGAATCTAAATTAGTGTCCCATTTAGGGCAATTTCCGTTGCCTGTTGAAGTTGTTCCTTTTGCAGCAGAGCATACAGCACAGAGAATCTGCACATTAGTAGGCTGTACAACTACTTTACGTCTTCAAAATAATAAACCTTACATAACAGACAATGGAAATTTCATTGTAGATTGTGCTTTCCCAGAGTTCATAGCAAATCCAATTGAAACACATCAATTTTTGAAAACATTAACAGGTGTGGTTGAGACAGGATTATTCATTAACATGGCTCATATAGTTGTTATTGGTAAAAGTAATGGTGTGAAAAAATTAATATCTCAGAACAAATAGATGTAGCCCTAAAGGTACTAGTATAAAGTACTTTTTCGGGCTACATCTTTTTAATTTCTGTTCTAGTTTGATTGAACATCTATCCTTTCTTCATACAAATCCTTTGGAATCTGTTGAATTAAAGGGGAACATGCTCCTGAATAAAAGACCCACAAGTCATGTAGCGATCGAGTACATCCCACATACAGCAATTTAGCATCTTGTTTTGTTTGTTTATAATGAGTTGCATCTACATCGATAAGTAGTACTGCGTCGAATTCTAATCCTTTTGCTAAATAAACAGGAACGACTGAAATACCGCCTTCATATTTACTTTGATTGGCTTCTATTATATTTGTAGAAATACCAGCTTCTGTGAGTTTTCCGTATATCTCACGGCACTCTTCCTCAGTTCGCCCAATGATAGCAATCGTTTTTACATGTTGTTCTTGCATGGTCTTTACAGTAGATAAAACAGATTGAAATTGATCATTTGTCGAGATAATTTTTACACTTTCACCGCTGCGAAAAACAGGATTGGCAAGCCCTACTGGAATATTGGCATTTTGAATGACTTCATTTGCAAAGTGAATAATTTCCTTTGTTGAGCGGTAACTTCTCGTCAATTCGTAATACTGGGCATTTTGATTAAATACTTCTTGAAACTGTTGCCAATCGTGAATACCTTGATATTCATGAATAGCTTGTGATAAATCACCTAAAATAGTAAAGGAGTTTCCAAGTGTTATTTCTTTTAAGATGAAAAGTTGAAACGGGGAAAAATCTTGCGCTTCATCAATCACAACATGATGAAATTTTTGCTCAGGTTTTATTCCCTCTAAATAGTGATGAATATAGATAAGCGGTGCTAAATCTTCTAGAGTAACCTCTTTTTTTCGGCAATTTTTTGCTGTTTCTTGTACAAGCTCAGCTGGCAACACACTTAAAATATCTTCTTGTTTCATTAACATACTGTAAAAGGATAGTGCATTCATCTTCGGCCAAAACTTTAAATAGCTATTAAGTCTTTGCGTTGCTTGTTTTTTTAGTTGCTTCTTTTTATTTGGGTCTGAGATCATCTTGAGCTCCATCTCAATCCAGCGTTTCATACGAGCAACAATCCGTTCTCTTCGCTTTCCTAACGGATAGTGTTTATATTCTGTTTCAAACCACTGCTGAATTACCTCTCCTTGTAATACTGAATAGTCCCAAGGCTCAAAATTTCTCGTTAGCACGATACTTTTTTCGTAATCGGACAGACTCTGATTGATAAACGCTTGAAAGTCCATGGATCCTTTTAATTTACCAGCCGCTATCTCATCTTTGTCCTTTTGAATAGAGAATGCTTGTTGTAATTGTTTATCAGTACTCTGTACAGAAACACCATTTTCTAAAGTATGTAATGCCCAATCTTGAAACGTAGTTTGATGAATATCACCAACACCAAGCTCTGGTAATACGCTAGATATATAATCAAGGAATATACTGTTAGGTGCAAAAACTATCATTTTCTCAGCACGAAGCTGCTCGCGATATTGATAAATTAGAAAAGCAAGACGATGCAAGGCAATCGTTGTTTTCCCACTACCTGCAACACCTTGAATAATGAGAGGGACATTTTTTTCCGCACGAATAATTTCGTTTTGTTCTGATTGAATCGTTGAAACGATATCTTTTAACTTGTTATCTTTATTTTCCCCTAAGCGATAGAGAAGAAAGTCATCCGCAAGTGATAAATCATCACTTCCTCTTACATATGTATCTACAACTCGTTCTAATGTTTGCTTTCGAATAGCAATGTTCCGTTTTAAATGAACAATTCCTTCAACGATTCCTTCTGGAGAATCATAAAAAGCTATATCCTCTCCTCCAGTAAATGAATAAAACATACTTGCAACAGGTGCTCGCCAATCAACAACGATTGGTTGCTGTGTTTCTTCATCAGAAGCACCAACTTTACCAATATAGACAGGTTTTTGCTGTAGCTCTCCTTCTTCTTGAAAATCTAAACGCCCAAAATAAGGTTCCTGACTAGCGATTCGAAGTTTTTGGCGATTAGATTCTCGCATAGTTTCAAGCACTTGTTCTGTAAAATTTTCTCCGTAATAAACTGGAGTATTCTCTAGCTTATGCAATTGCTGATTAATTTGCGAAAGCGTATTATTTAATTTCTCTAGCTCTTGTTCATATATTTCGTTCATGTCCGTAATTCCCTCCTATTCGTTGAAATTTTCAGTCGAATATTAATTCTATTAAAAATGAAGCCTGTAAGTCAAGTGTTTAGAGGGAATTTTCTAAGGGAAATCTATATTAACTGTTTAAGCCACGCTGACGAAGGAAATTGTTCTTTTAGGGCACTCGTTAACCATAACTTTTGTTGTTTATTCATATATGGTATATATGCTTTGAAATCTTGTTCATCTTTTATCCTTCCTTCTTTTGCTTTAAATAGCAGTTGCCATTCTGGAGCTACAAACTTACGTCCGAGTACGTCTTCATGAACAAAGTGTTTATAATCCATCCATATATTTTTATTTTTTCGAAATAAAATCTTTTCATTTTCTCTATCTGTTAATAATATCTCGATGAAATTTTGTTCTTTGTATAGATGTAAACCATATCTAGGAGGAACTACATCTTCTAAATTTAAACATGGAATGACTCGTCCCTCTCCTGGAATTGCTACATAAATGTCCCAATCAGAGAAATATGTAAAAATTTCTTCAGCATGTTCTCTAAAAATACAAATATCTATGTCTTCATGTGTTCTCGTTACTACTCCTATTCCTAAATCAATAGCCCACCCTCCTGCAATAAACCACGGATGTTTAAAATTTTTCATGATTTCAACAATAAAATTGAGTTGTTTCGCTTGAATCATAGTCATTCAACTCCTTCTTCTCACGATATTTTTGGTTTAACACAAAATTTAATTAAAAAATTGTCTAAATCAATAAATAAAACGTGTCTTTTAAAATTAATCAAAAATTAATTCTTATGCTAGTTCTATTTATCGATTTTCCCGAAAATTAAATCGAAAAGAATCATATAAGTGCTTTTGCAAAATCAAAAGGAGCTATCTTTCTAAGAATAGCTCCTTTTGAAAATCACTAAATTATTTTTTGGGAGTTTACTAATTCTTTACTCCTTTATGTTCAATAATGCGCTTCATCGCTTGAATTTGTCCTAAGTGATTTGCTTCATGCATTAATGAAAGGCCGGCTAATTCTCCAAAGGTTCCAAGTCCCATAAATGGTTTTTCCAGCGTTTCATTTAACTGTTCAGCAGGAATTTGTTGAAGACGAACTAATTGATCTTTTAACTCTACAATGAGTTTATCTACGGTAGGTACATCTCCCTTCCAATCAGCCGGCTTTGTACCGTTTCCAAATAATTCGATATAATTCGCAGGAAGATGCGTCGTTTTATGTGGAAAACCGAGCATAAACTGTTCAGTAACCGTTAATACATGGCCAATATGCCATTGGATCGTATTGTTAAAACCATCTGGCTGTACATTTGTTATTTCCTTCGAAAGTGATTCTACGTTTTTAATAAAATAACCTCTTGTCATCGCAAATTGTTTAAATATTAGTTTATTCATACCTTACGCCCCTTTCAAATCCCTTTTATTCATTAACGTATTAAAAATCTCGACAAATCAGAAGTGGCATGAAATAAAGATCGATTATATTCTATACGAATCATTCATATCATGTAAAGCGGAATGACTTCATACAAATTATCATTTGTTCATTTGTATATAAGCACGAATCATAAAATAACTACACTAACTGTTTAATCCATTCTGGTGAAGGCACTTGTTTTTTTAGTTGTTCTGATTAAATCATCGGCATGGTTTCTCTATATTTCTGTATATATTTATGAAAAAAGGAGAGGGTTCTCCCTCTCCTTCCATTATCTATCCTTTACCTATCCTTATATAATAATTTACGATAAGATACCCAATCACCTTCTACAATGGGATGATGCAGCATATCTTGCTTCTGTGCTATATATACATAAGCTTCTAATATCTTTTCGTTTATATAGATAGCTTGTGTAATTCGGTTGTATAGATCTTGTTCAGAGCCCCCTGTATATTCTTCTAATTTATCCAAATCTCTTAATACAGTATCTGTTACTTTATATACTTCCCCATATACTTTCTTATCCTTTGAACAGATCATCGCTGGATACCCTTCATTCGTATCAAATAATGAACCGTATGTCCAAGATTCGTTTGCAATACATATGGAATCTTGTAAAAAATGAGCGTTTGCTTCATTTTTTCGCAGCGTTCCATATACAAAAACATAATGCATATTCTCATCCCTCACTATCACTCTGTTATTTGTTCATTTGTAAATAAGCACGAATCATAAAATAACTAATATTATCAGGAAGCTGTTCTTTAATAGCTTTTAATCCATCTTCAGCTTGCTCTACTGCGGATGCAATCATAGATTCATATTCTTTCGGAACAAAGCTTGGCCAATCCACTTCCATTCCTTCTTCAAAACAACGAATTAAATGATTTTCTACAGTTTGCATGGACAATTCGCGTACTTCAGCGATATGAGAAAGTGTATCTCTCTGTTTATACATTTCATATGTAACATGATGAGAATTTTTCATTGCCTTTTTCGATTGCTTTCGTTCTGTTATAACTTCTGTCGTAATCATCGCATCTATATCAGGATGCTGTTCGAGGAAATTTGTGATAACTTGTAAAAATATATTACCGTATTTCTCAAGTTTATGCTCACCTATACCTTTTACTTGCAGCATTTCTCCAGTAGTTTTTGGTAATTTTGCACACATATCTTGCAATGTTTGATCAGAGAAAATAACAAACGGTGGTACTCCTTCTCCTTGTGCAATTTCTTTACGCACATGACGTAACTCTTCGAATAGTGGATGATCTTTCACAATTTGTTTTGTTTCTACTCGTTCTTTTTGGAAAATAAGCTGGTTACCAAGTAGAACATCTTTCCCTTTTGTTGTTACTTTTAATGTCGGATACGTCCCATGCTCAACTGCAATGAGTTCCTCTGATATCAAAAACTCAATAAATTCACTAACGTCTTTCATGCTTCTGTTTGATAACAATCCATACGTCGGTAACGTATGGAAACTAAATTCGATTACCTTTTTATTTTTTGATCCAGTTAATACTTGCGCAATCATTTGCTTACCGAAACGCTGATTTGTTCGAATCATACATGATAGTACCATTTGTGCTTCTTTTGTAACATCAACACTATTTCGATCGTCAGTACAATTGCCGCAGCGACCGCAATCTTGTTTTGGTTCTTCGCCAAAATATTGTAAAATAAATGATTGCAAACAATTTTCTGTATGGCAGTAGTCTGTCATATGTTGCAGTTTCTCTAGTTCATTAGAAAATCGAGAAGCGCCTGTTGACTGGTCAATTAAATATCGCTGGACTTGCACATCTTGCGGAGAATAAAGTAGGATACATTCACTATCTAAGCCATCACGTCCAGCACGTCCAGCTTCTTGATAGTAACTTTCCATGTTTTTCGGAAGTTGATAATGAATCACGTATCGAATATTAGATTTATCAATTCCCATTCCAAATGCAGATGTTGCAATCATTACATTTACTTCATCTCGTAAAAAACGTTCTTGCTGTTCATTACGATCGTTATCATTCATACCAGCATGATAACGTGCTACAGAAACGTCTTCTTTATTTAGTTTTTCATAAAGTTGATCGACAACTTTACGTGTCGCTGCATAAATAATACCCGCTTCTTTTTTATTTTGACGAATATATCCTGACAAAAAGTCATCACGGTCTTGTCCTTTTACAACGGAAAACGATAAATTTTCTCGTTCAAAGGTCGTCATAATCGTATTATGTTCTGCTATTCCTAAAGTACTGCAAATATCTTGTCGCACTTGCGGCGTTGCTGTTGCAGTCAATGCAAGTACGATTGGCTGTACTGGAAGATAATCAAGTACTCGATGAATGTGTAAATAACTCGGACGAAAATCATGCCCCCACTGTGAAATACAGTGAGCTTCATCAATTGCAATTAACGGGATTCTCATATCAATCAGTTGATCAATAAAATCAATAGAATCAAGACGCTCCGGCGCAATATATAACAATTTATAATGCCCTTGTTTCGCCAGCTGAATCCGTTGATTTGCTTCAGTAATTGAAATAGAGCTATTAATATATGTAGCAGGAATTCCATTTTGTGTTAAAGTATCAACCTGATCTTTCATCAGTGAAATAAGCGGAGAAATAACTAATGTTGTTCCCTCTAATACGAGTGCTGGAATTTGATAACATAAAGATTTTCCGCCGCCTGTTGGCATAATACAAACGGTATCTTTTCCATCCAATATATTTTTAATTGTTTCATCCTGCCCTCTACGGAATGACGAGTAGCCAAAATAGGAAGCTAAAAGTTCTTGTGCTTTTGTAAACAAAAAAGATTCACCTGCTTTTCTTAGTCTTTCATCTATTAGTATTATACCATTAGTCAAAAGTCATTGTACTCTCTACTTCTCTCTAACACTTCGCATGCTTACGAATAATTATTAACAACTCATGTAAAGCTAGAGAAAACCATTTTTAGCAATAATATTAATAAAAAAATGACTAATATCAAAATTAGCATTCGCTATTTGATATGATTAATTCCATTGTTATCTACGTAATAACCATAATTTTTGAAAACAAATTACATGTATATAATATTTTCTTTTCTAAATCCACCTTATCCCTTTACATTTAACATATATCGATATATTTTATTAGTATCTTTTTTTATACTGTATTAATAGGCAGTAAAATCCCCACCTCAAAATTAAGCAAAGGCAAAGAAATTAGTTGGGAGATGTGCTGCCCGTAATGAGGGCTGATTAAAGTTTCACTTTATATTTATAGGAGGCAACATATTGATTAACGCAATAGGTATCGCTTTTATTCTTTCTAATAAGCCTGAAAAGAAGAAAAAAGTTTATCTTAATGATAGATTTGCACTAATAGACATTATTGAATTTAAAGATGTATATGATTCTGAAGGTAACCCACTAGTAGAGCTAACATGTAAATATAGCATTTATTTGGATGAAAAATACTATTGTAAATCTCTCGAAGACTACACTGGACAAGTATTCCCTTTCCTAAAGGAAAAAATCGGAAAAGGTCTTGTTAGAAATTTAAATTATTATTTTTCACATATTGATATATACGACAAAAAACCACCAGTTAAAGAGATAAGAAACCTTATGCAGCAAGTAGTAAACTATAACTAACATTTAGTATGACCTTAATGAAAATTCTTTTTAAAATAAAGGGGGAATCCCTAATGCCCCTTTATTTTAAAATAACTAATTATTACTCTTCCTCATATTCTTGGGTATGCAACCTACGAATGGAGTCCACGAAAGACCAAGGCTAAACAACTAGGGCTGTTTATAAGCTCCCACTCCCAAAATGCGTTAGCGTTTAAGTGGTGGGTAATTAACCTTTTACTGAATCTCGTTATGATTTTCAACTGCCTTCTTCAGTCTCTGCAACATATATCCAATCCCTTTACAGCCTTCTAATGGATAAGAAATGATCTCTTCTGGATATAACTTTGTCACTACTTTTTTATGCTTCTTACCTGCAAGCAGAACAATTTCATCAAAGTCTAGCAAGTTCTTATCCATCATCTGTTTTTTTAGTTGTTCTATATTAATAATCTCACTACTTTTCGAATTAAAAGCAAGATCATAGTTTTCTTTTACTATATCGGTTGGCAGTAAAAATCCATGCTTTGCGGATAAAATAACCCAGTGTGTAAAAAATTGAGAAGCATACGCTTGGCACGTTTTTCCGAATGGACTAATGTACGCTTCTCTTGCTTCTGTCGGCCCCTCATCAGGGTACTTATCCCAAATCTTCTTTTTCCCACACGGAATGATGCATAATCTTCTCATCTTTATTTTCTTACCTCTTTTCTCTTTCAATCCTATATAATCTGCTTCATTTTTTCATTATTACTTTTAAAATATGACATAGTAATTAGTATTGAACTACTCCCACCTACCGTTTCGCGCTTGAGATGGGGGTCTACTCGCCAGATATGATAAAATCATATCATTTTTCATTCACAGCTAAAAATATCAGGCTTTTCTTTTCTCCC
Source organism: Bacillus yunxiaonensis (assembly GCF_037104695.1). Lineage (NCBI taxonomy): Bacteria > Bacillati > Bacillota > Bacilli > Caryophanales > Bacillaceae > Bacillus > Bacillus yunxiaonensis. The sequence goes on from NZ_JBAWSV010000001.1 coordinate 538,877, forward strand.
TACCCAATTTTCATCTTTCCTATATGAAACATGAAAGTAACAGGCCTTAATATCCGAAATTTTATACTTACTAAAAACAAAAAAGAACAAGCAGACTGTATATCAGCTTGTTCTTTCCTTTTCGTCCAAAGCTTCTCTTATAGAGTTTGGAATGTTTCTGTTAAAACAGGAACGATTTGTTTTTTACGTGAAACAACACCTTTTAAAGTAGCTGTGTTGTTTTCTAATGTTACGTTATATGCTTTCTCAACAACTTGTGCTGCTTTACCAATTGCAAGGCCAACAGAATCATTTGTTAAGATGTCAGTAACAACGAATAAGAATAGGTCTAAACCTTTCTCTTCTACTACTGCAGAGATTACTTTTTCTAATTCTGCTTGGTGTACAAGAACATCGTTTGTATCAACAGCGTTTACTTGTGCGATTTCAACTTTTGCATCTCCCATTTGGAATTCTTTTGCATCAAGGGAAATTAATTGCTCCATTGTTTTACCACTTAAATCTGCACCCGCTTTTAACATTTCTAAGCCATAGCTTTCTGCATCTACACCAGCGATTTCTGCTAGTTCACGTGCTGCTGCTACGTCTTGATCTGTGCAAGTTGGAGATTTAAATAATAAAGAATCTGAAATGATTGCAGATAACATTAATCCTGCAACTTCCTTACGAATTGCAACGCCGTTTTCTTTGTACATTTTATTTAAAATTGTAGCTGTACAACCAACTGGCTCGCAACGGTAGTATAAAGGATCGCTTGTTTCAAAGTTAGCAATACGATGATGGTCGATTACTTCTAATACACGAACAGATTCGATATCATTAGCACTTTGTTGACGCTCGTTATGGTCAACTAAAATAACGTTGTCCACTTCGTTTGCTACAGTCTCAACAAAACGCGGTCCTTCCACTTTAAAATGATCTAACGCAAATTGAGTTTCACCGCTGATTTCACCTAAACGTACAGGTTCAGCATTCATTCCTAATTCTTTTTTCAGCTCTGCATAAGCAATTGCAGAACAAATTGCATCTGTATCTGGGTTTTTATGCCCGAAAATAAGTACTTTTTCCATGATTTCACCTCTCTACAAAAGGATATCTTAAAGGACAGAATATGACAATATTTTAGGCGAATTTTTTTATAAATAATCGAGCTTTCTTTTTAATTTACATGTAAATTAAAGATTTTTGTGACAATATGTAAAATCATTCCATTCATATACTAAAAATGATATTGGATTATCACAAGAAGCTCTGAATATATAACTGAAATAAAGCATATTTTCGAATATATAAACTTATTTTATCTGTGAAAAGGAGGTTTATGTACATGCCCTATATAAAACTTGATAATGACGTGAATATATATTATGAAGATCAAGGCAAAGGCACTCCGATTATATTCGTACATGGTGTTTGGATGAGCAGTCGCTTTTTTCATAAACAACTTCCATATTTTAGTGAAAACTACCGCGCGATTTCACTGGACTTGCGAAGTCATGGCCGTTCTTCTCACATTCAATCCGGGCATACCATCGCAAACTATGCTCTTGATTTACATGCTTTTATAGAAAAATTATGTCTTGAGAACGTTGTATTAGTTGGCTGGTCTATGGGAGCATTTGTTGTTTGGGAATATTTGAAACAATTTGGAGAAAGTAATGTGAAAGCTTCTGTTATCGTAGATGAACTAGCTTCAGACTTTAAATGGCCTGATTTTTCAATTGGAGCATTCGATTTCTCTGATCTTATTCATATAATGCGAGAAATTCAAATAGATCGAGTTGGTTTTTTAAAAGGATTTATACCATTAATGTTCAAAAACCCTCTTTCTGAAGAAGATTTTGATTGGATGTTAAAAGAAGTGACAACTATTCCAGAGTCTATTGCAAGTGCTGTATTATTTGACCAATCTGTTGTGGACTATCGAGACTATTTAGGCCAAATTACCACTCCGACTCTCCTTTGTTTCGGGAGAGAAGAAAAACTTATTCCTGTTGCAGCAGGTGAACACTTACACAAACATATTAAAAACTCTCAGCTGATAGTTTTTAAAGAGAGCTGTCACTGCCCTTTTTTAGAAGAAGCAGACCGTTTTAATAAAGTAGTAGAAACTTTCGTTCAGTCGTTAGATGACAATAATGCACCATGATTAATATGTTCCTTCGATTCGTTTTAAGCAATGAGCAAAAAACTCCTTCGTTCTGAAGGAGCTTTTTATCTTTCAATGCTTCGGTCGGTGCAATTCTTCCATGCATTCCTGCACAAGTGTAACAGCTTGGCTCATTGCAGCACCGCCAGCAAATGCTGCTGCGACACCGCACGCTTCTAGCACTTCCTTATCAGAGCATCCTTGATCAATACAACCTTTCGTATGATAAATTGTACAATATTCATCTTGCATAGCTAAACTAATGCCTAATGCGATTAACTGTTTTTCTCGTTTTGTTAAGGTTCCTTCTTGGAAGCAAGCTTGTGTAAAAGCGTTGTAAGTTTCAGCAATTTCTGGAATTTGCTGCGTAAACTTTCCTAATCCTTCTTTATAATGTTGTAATGATTGAGATGTTGAACCTTGTTGCTGAAAATCCATTATATTCCCTCCATTTTTTAATATGTACTACGACTTAGTATGTACGAGAAAAGTAATGGTATCCTAAATTATTATCATTTTATAATGCATATCTTTTCTTATAAGCATAAAAAATAGCTGCTGAGAATCGTTACATCTCAACAGCTATTTTTTATATTACTCATATGAATTATTTAAATTCGCCAAGGCGATAATACCTTCTTCATCATGTAATTCAAGCTGTAATCTTGCTGCGAATGGATTAATATGATATTCCATATCAAGCCATAGGCGAAGTGCCTCGATTAAATTTGCCTGAATTAAAATTTGCTGACGACCATTTACTTCTACTTCAGCTGAGAAACCATAATCGTCATCATACATCAGTTCCACAAGAACTTGTTCTGGAGCAACTTGACGTTTTTGTGCAATATATACACAGAGTGCATTAATCAACTCTTGTTCGGGAATTTTTATCGTTTCCATGCTGCTTCTTCCACCTGTTTCTTACGTTGATTTTTAAAGTATTTGAATGCGCGAACCGCTAACATTACAATACCAGCCATTACGAACATATTAACCATAAATGCTAATACAGAACCAAGAGCTCCCATGTTAGCAAATAAGCTACCCATTAATAAACCACCAATACCACCAAGTAAAAGACCTTTCATAAAGCTTCCTTTATTACTTTTTGGTGCTGTATTTGTTGCTTTTGTTTTTGAATCTGTCGTTTTATTTGCATTTACATTAGAATCTTTTTTCTTTAAATCCACTGTTGATTTTTGTGTTTGGCCTGAACTTGGAGTATAAGATTTTTTACCAGATTTGTAGGTTTTTGCATAAGCGCTATCCACTGAAATGAAACTACTAGCTGCGAAGACAAACATAAATGCAGTTAATATTGTAACGATTTTTTTTAACATATAATATTCATTCTCCTTCTACTATAAGTAATAATATCTATCCTTCTCTTAAAATATGAAAAAGATAGTTAAATCTTAAAGTTAATCGAAAGGTTCTTATGAACTTATTATATGAACTTTTAAAAGAATAATCAAGAGTTATTTCTTATAATTACTAAATTCTTCGACCGCAGAAAAAATCATGCGAATACAATTGACTTTATATAAAACAATACATAATATAAGTTCATAAGAACTTTTATATTATCGGAGGTGAAAAGATGGAAACATTTCATCTCACACGAAACGAAATGGCAATGCTCCTCCTGTCTCTTAGAGGATGGAATACAAAAAAACCTCTTGCAATTTTACAAGAGGCCTGGGCAAAGTCACATAAAGAAGATATTGAGAGCGGTCAAAGTTTTACAGCCCTTATTACAACAGCACTAGCACCTATTTTTGAGAAGCTTATTAAAGTTGAAGAAACGGATATTGGACTCTCTTTAAATGAAATTGTAGCTCTTGGGAATCAAATTGAAAATACTAACTTTTCTATTACGGCACTGCAAAATTGGGTGAAACGTGATATAAAAGAAATGATTGGTTCCCCGCAAAAAGGAAAAAAATATTCAATTGACCAAGCTGCCTTATTATTTATTGTAGAAGATTTAAAAACAGCACTCGATTTTGAATCCATTCGAAAGTTGTTAAAACTGATTGTGAATGATCCTGCAGATCGCACTGATGATTTAATTAATCCTGTTCAATTATATGTTTTTTACTCTTCTCTATTTGAAGAACTGAATCAACAAGGTTTGGCTCAATTCAATGCAACGAATACGATTCATACTATTGAACAAATCATTAAAGAAAAAGCTGATCAATTAGCAGCTAAAATTGAACATATAAACAAAGAACAACGCGAAGCAATTCGAAATGCAATTGTAATTGCAACATTATCTGTCCATACTGCTTATGTACAAAGATTAGCGAAGCGCTACTTATCAGCTACTTTGTTTTTACAACATTTAAATTTGAATTAAACTTTTATCAAGCCACATATAACCGAAAACAAATGTTAGTGGTTATGTGTGGTTTGATTATTTGTTCGCCAAATTATGATACCGCTTATCATATATAAAATTGAAGCGACATAAAAAATAGTTCCAATGGTTAAAAAATCAACTAAATATCCTGTTAGAATAATAGCGATTCCTGCTCCTAAGGATGTCCATACGTGATATTTTCCGATTTCATAACCAGCCTCTTGACGTTCTACCTTTCGTGCAAGCGATGTTTTTTCTGCATTTTTCTGAATAGCTCCCAAACACCCCATCATAATTTGTAAAATATAAACATGCCAGACTTCTGTAGCAATTGGAAAACATAGCATCAAAACGGCCATTGACCAAGAATATATGATTAAGAGCTTTCTATCACCAAATCGATCGGAGATTCTACCGATCAGAGGGTAAACAAGCGCTGATGTTAACGTAAATAAACCATATGCCCAGCCAAATTGTGAAAAACTGTTTCCTACATTTCTAAGTAGTAATACATAGAAAGGAAATACCATACTTCCTGCCATCATAATGAGACTTTGTGAAACTACAAATCTTGTATATGTCATTGACCATACTCCTTATAAAATAAATTAACAAACCGTTCTTGCGGGTCATACTCCCTTTTTTTTTGAAAGAATTCATTTATACGTAAGTAGGCATCTTGTAATTGCTGTTTTTCTGTATAAGGATAATATGGCAAATAATAGCTTCCATTATGTTGTAAAGTAACGTTTACTATTTTCTGTATCACTTTTTTCGTCTTTTGTATGTCTTCTTTAGAGCGTCCTTGATTGATAAGCAGTACAAGAGCAAACATATCCTCTTTCGCATATGACAAAACCGCGCTATCGTTTTTTTTCACATATCGAACAGTAATATTAAGAAGATTTAGTTCTTCCTGTTCTAATACCTTTCGCAAGTCATCTATATACGCAGAAAAGTGATCAATAGGAATAAAGTACTCTTGTAAAATTTCTGTATAATTAGGATTTTCATATTCCATGAATGCACTATCTGATCGCATTACATTATTACGAGTTTCATAAGATCCATTCGTACGTTCAAAATATTTTTTTTGGGTATTCCAAAACATCGTTTTTCCCCAGTCACTGTACCTAGATAATCCAAGAAAAAACTTTGGCAGGGCAACATTTGTTTCTTCTTTTAAAGTACTGTACCGCTCTCGCTTTTCTTGATTCGTAACGAAAACATAATTTGTCACATACATCTCACGTAAAAATGAATCTGGCGCGACAGAAATACGAGCTAAATGCATACGTACCCCTTGATCACCTTCAACATGTTCCTTGAAATAGGAAGCATATTGATCATACTCTAACATTTTCGTTCGTATTTGATACAGTTCATCTTCCGTTAACTTCAGCGTTACATCTAAGATGACTCCAAATAAACCATACCCCCCAATCACTAGAGAGAATAGTTCTGAATTTTCATTTCTACTTACATTTTTAATTGTGCCGTCTGCCATTAACAAACGAAATGAATCAACTGTATCTATAAGTGCATCATGCCGAATATCCCTTCCGTGCACATTTGCACTTAAAGAACCACCAATAGTGAAGATGTTTTGTGACTGCATAACTTGAATGGCAAGGCCGTATGGATTAATAATTTTTTGAATGTCATTCCACGTTGCACCGCTTTGCACTCTTATTCTTTTTTGTTTCGGATTGAACTCCAATATTTTATTATAATTTTTCATATCTAAAACAGTACCATTCGGATAATATGTATGGCCGCCTTGAGTATGCTGCATCCCTGCAATAGAGAGTTTTTCATTTGAAGTATTTGCATCTCGAACCAATTGTTGCAGTTTTTTTTCATCGCCAACACTCTCTATTCGTTTAACCTTTGCCGGAAGTAATCGTCCTGAATCTGTTATAACAGGATGAGTTAGTTGTTGCTTATACGTATGTACTGATACAGTTAGTAAGGTAATGTATATGGTTAAAGAAATTATTATTCTACCTTTTTTCAATTGATCCTCTCCTTTCAATAAAAGTGTAATATTACACTTTTATTGAAATTATATCATTTGTTTTTAGGTAAATAAAGTGAAACTTTAGTCAGTGGGGGTTTCTTCATCCCCACTGACTATTAGTTGAACCAATCGGGCTTTTACGGACAATTTATCTCCCACCTAACTTCTTTGCTGTCACCGAATTTTGAGGGGGGAGTATTACTGCCTGTTAATGCGGGATAAAGCGATATTTTCATTACTAGAGGTATCTTTTTTTGTTTTCTTTCATTCTTTTAGCCCACGAATAATGGGATAAATAAAAAATAGGTACTTTATAATAAAGTACCTATTTCCTCCAAATACTCATTTCTTTCTTTAGCTAATTAAAATTAGATTCTTCTCCATATCGTACCACTTTTTTCATACTCTAGTCTTTCTTCAACTGAATAAGCTACTTCAGGGCTTACAAAACGTTCAATAATCCATAGAGCTAAATCGATGCCGGAAGTTACTCCTCTTGCTGTAATAATATCATGATCATCAACAATTTTAGCACTTAACACTTCACAACCGTATGATTCCATTTCGTTTTTAGCAAGATGGTGCATAGTGGTTTTCCGTCCTGCTGTAATTCCTGAAACAGCCATTAACATTCCGCCCGTACAGACACCAGCGATAATAGCCCCCTGCTTATAAAATTTAGCGATAAATTCAGGTAATATACCTTTATCCGCTTCTATTCGTGCTCCCTTCTCCCCTCGATGGTTCCATCCGCCACCAGGTACGATTAAAATATCTGGACAATTGTCTTCACTAAGAAAATCATTCACTTCAACTGTTAAGCCATAAAACCCAGTCACCGTATTCAAATTTAATGTAACCATTTTCACATCGAAATTTGCTCCGAACTCATTCGCACGTTTTAATATCTCATATGGTCCTATAGCATCTAATTCGTCAAAGCCATCAAATAATACAATTTGAATATTCATTGTTTTCCCCCTAACTATGAGCATCTACACCATCCATATTAGATGAGTTGACAGAATAATAACATAATGTTTTCATTATCAATGTTTATAAAAAAATGTTATTTACTCTCTCACCGCAAAGATCTGTAACAACAGCGATTTATTATTTTTATCGAGCTCTCATACAGGATTTTAGTCAATCTATATCGAATTTCTAAAGGGTTTTATCTATGTTAAGGAGGAATTTATCGTAATGAACTATTTTTCTACAATTAGTGATTTAGTTTTTATAGACCGCAAGCACTTGTTTACAGAAACAGATATTATGCTGTATCATCCCGGTCATTTCCCAGAATTAAACGAACTCGTTGCAAAACATTGCTCTCAAGAAGTTGTAAAATACATTTTCATTCCTTCTATTTTTAATACGTTTCTACAAGCGAATGAATTTGAATATCATAGTGAAATATTAATTCAATTAGGTGTTCCTCATGAGAAAATCCAACCGATTACAGGAGATTTTTCTAATGTAGAAGGTGTAATAAAAAGTGCGTTTAACATGATTAATAATCAAAAAGTAACGAATGTATTACTCGCTGGAAAAAGTTTTTTCTGCCGAAGATTTTTATTACTTGCTTCACTATATGCTGCGGAAGATAAAATATTAGATGTTCTTCCACTGCAAGATCTGCGACAAATTAATCGCGATACTTGGCACACAAGTGAAAAAGGAAGACAAAGAATTACAAATGAAATTAAACAATATCACGAAATTATGGAAAGACACCCTTTGTTTCTTACTCAAAATTCTAACACATAAAATTATTATGTAAACTAAACGCAGGAAAACAAGGCCTAAATATATCCAAATGAATTTAAGGCTCCTGTCAATCTTTATATTGAGTTTTAAATATTATAGGTATAATACCATTATAACTTATATAAAACCCTCTAAAAAAGGAATCTGAAAGGTCGTTTTTTAGAGGGTTTGGATATTTTTGTATATTAAAAGACATATCTATATGATAAGTCTTTTAATATTTCATTGTATGCCGATCTAATTTTTCTCGAATTGCCGAAGTAATAAACTCCTCTATTGAAATTTTTTCTTCATTTACAATGTTTGAGATAGACTGATACTCAGATGAAGATAATACTATGCTTTTGGTAACACTATTGCTGTCTAAGTAAATACTATTATTTGGACGTTTTGCTATTTTTCCTTCTATTATATATGGCATAAGAGAATCGACCCACTCTTGCTGAAATTGCATAGGAACTTGAATGAGTGATTGACGAATTTCAACAATCCAGAAATTGTGTTCTTCTGAAATTCGAAGATTTCGTGGTGATACATATTGTAATAAGAAATCAATTCGCTGAAAAATATCACTGCGTAAGTTGTTTGTTTTCAAAAAACGAAACTTCACAAATTTTTGATGGTGGCTCCTCGGTTTGTCTGATAATTGATATGCAGGCAAAAAGCCAGCTTCTTTTGCCTGTTGCAATTTCATATCATTTCCAAATTCATCTGTAACTATAATGTCTCCCCTTTTAGGAATAGATGTAATACGAGAGATTGTATTTCCTTGTATAAATTTTTGAAATAAAACAACATTATATTTTCTAGAATATGTATAAAGAGCATTTACGTCATCTAATCTTTCAGCTAATTGTTTTATCTCTTCTTCTTGCACAAATTTTGTTTCTTTATTCCGATGTATTTGAATTGTATAGGATAATTCCCCTTCTTCAATCCATTTACATAATTGATACATACTAACATGAAATTGTTTACTTGCTTGGTTTAATGTGATTCCTTCTGTATGTAACTGCGATTGTAATACAGTAACCTCTTCTCTTCGAAACAAAAAACTTCCATCTAATCGCCATGTATCCTTATTAATTGGAGTTAATTTATTTTCTTTCATTAATTTTTTAAATGTAAAACTTGTAATGCTTAAATATTCTTTTACCTCATTTGTATCCATATATTGTTCGTATTTATGATCGTACATGTAAATAAATCCTTTCTATATAAAACTAAATAGAATTTATATCAAAATAGAATTTAAAAGAAAAACATAACATAATGTAAATTTATTATATCACATATAAATACGAAACTATAATTATATTATAAACACACGTAAGTTCTTTTCTTTTTAAAATTAACTTTTCTATTTTTTCAATTCGACTCATAATATATAAAATTCACAAATCAATTTTAAATCATAGAAAATGTGTGATTTTCTATACTTGAGAATTAATATTGTATTTTATAGAAATGCACTTTAAAATAAGTTATATATACACTTTATTTTTTTAAATTAATACTATATGCAAAATAAATAAGGATTTGATATAATATGAAATTTAATTTATTACCAATTTATAATCATAATTCGTTATTACGCAGTAAAAATAGTAAAGAAAAATTCGCAAATACTATTGCAATATGGAATGAAGATTTTTTAAAACAAGCTGAAGATCGAAAAGAGAAAAACGAGCGTGGACATACATATTCATATGAGGGATTTTCTGATGAAGAAATTTTATATTATTATTTGAATCGACAAACACATTTTGATAAAAACAAACGAGTAAAAGACACATCTCGTCTTCTCTATTCTAGAGATTTATCACAGTTTTATTTTTTTATTCGAGAACATATAGAATTTTTACAAATGGATGTGGAGAATTTCATTGAAGGTAAAGTGTGGATGAATTTAAGAAAACGACATATTCGTAATTATCAAAAGTGGCTTGCTGAAGACGCAATTTCTTATCAATCTAACGAAGCCTATAAACCAGCAACGATAAGTCGAAAACTACGAATTACTCGGTCCTTTTTAAAATGGTTATATGAAATTGAATTTATTAAAGAGCCTATATACATTGACATACTGAGTACAACAATAACGAAAAAACATAAACCAAGAAGAGAATTATCTTATGAAGAAGTAAAGCAATTACTGTCATATTATAAAAATAATCCTATCAATTATGCTCTGCTTTCAATATTAGCAACAACTGGACTACGTATTGCGGAGGTTGCACATGCGAAGTGGGAAGATTTAGAGTATGATACATTGCGTGATCGTTATTATTTATATGTAAATACGAAAGGTGATTCTGAACGAATTGTACCAATTAACAAAGCGGTATTTGAACGGATAATTGCTTTTCGAATCCGCCGCCGTTTGCCAACTGAGTTAGGTATTAATCATGGTGGCACCATTTTTCAAACAAAAAATCATACAGCATATAAAGAAAATTATTTATCTCAATATATCACCAAAATCATAAAAGAAACTAATTTATCATTTACAAAAAATGAAAAAATAACCCCTCATTTCTTTCGACATTTTTATGTTCAATATTTATATGATTATAAGCAATTACCACCGCATATTATTGCAGCAACTGTTGGTCATAAAGATGATCGAACAACGAAAGAAAATTATTTGAAGCAGCGATTAATGAAAGACCATGATGCAGGGAATTTAATTCATGAGGATGAGTTTTAACTACAAAACAGGAAGTGCATTTTTTGAGCTCTTCCTGTTTTGTAGTTTACAATAATCATTTTATATTAAACTATATCTATTTTGCTTACGCCCTTTTCCACTCTCCTTGATTATATAAGTTTTCATAACAAGTGTTGTTAAAGAATCTACTAATGTTTTATATGATAGATTTGATAAAACAAGTAAATCATTTGTATATAATATTCTATGTTTTTCTAATAGTAATAAAATGAGTCGTTCTGATGGTTTTAATGCCTCATCACTTTCGAGAATAAAATCAACATTTTTCATGAACATACACCCTTAAAATGAAATTTAAACGCCATTATATCAATATTTATTATGTTAAAATTATATAATAAATTCAATGTTTTGTCGTGAAAATTCTTTATAGTAGATACTATCTATTTTAATGAAATTCTACTCTTTTATTTGTAAATCAAATGAAACTTCATATTCACAATCATTAATTCTAATTATGTTCCCTTTTTCTTGAATGTGTTCATTTCTTTAATAAGTTGATTTCCTAAGCAGCGTTTTAATGTAGATTTTATTATTGGCTCGTTTATTTGTGCCTGCGCAAATATTTGTGGAAGATTAAAAATAAAGTGCAACTTCCATCAGTCGGGGGCTTACTGTCCATTAGTGCCGGATAAATAAAAACATCGCAGTATGCTCTATTAAAATTTTTTTCGATATTTTTTCATTCTCATATAATAGTTTACAAGTTTTAAAATAAACATGTAAGCATTTGGTAATAATGGTTTTCGAAATAAAAATAAAAATGCCTCTTATTTTAAGAGACATTTTCTTTTTACACTTCATTTAAGAAAAATATAGCTAATGTTCCCGGACCAGCATGAGCTCCAACAGCTGCACCAATCGAATTTACTACAAACACTTTACATCCAAATTTTTCAGTAATCATTTCTGTTAGTATGTTTACACTTTCTAAATCATCACCGTGTGAAATTCCAATTGTTTGATTTTTAAGATCTTTCCCTCTTGTTTCCATAATATCTACTATACGCTGAAATACTTTCTTCCGGCCACGTATCTTTTCAAGTGGAATAAGTTTTCCATCTTCTACATTTAAAATAGGCTTAATATTTAACAAGCCACCTATAAATCCTGCCACTTTGCTTACTCGTCCACCGCGAACTAAATATTGTAAGTCTGCAACAGTAAATATGTGTTCCATATGTTTCGTCATGAAAGCAATACGGTTTAAAATTTCTTCCTTTGTTGCTCCATCTTTTGCCATCTTTGCAGCCTCTAATACTACAAGTCCTTGGCCGGTTGACGCACATTTTGTATCAATAATGTCTAATGAAAAATTAGGATACGTTTCTTTTACTTCTTCTCCTACAAGAACAGAAGATTGATACGTACCAGAAAGTTCAGAAGAAAAAGCTAAATAAATGCATGTTACATCGTGTTTTGCGTATGTAGTGAATACTTCTTGGATTGTTTCTAAAGAAGGTAATGATGTTTTATATACTTTCCCTTCTCTCATATTTCGAAGTAAGTCGATAGGATCTAACGTTACCCCATCAAGAAATTCATTCTCTTGCTCATCATATACACGAAGCGGAATCATCTCTATATCATAAGTTTGTAGTAATTCTTTTGATAAATCTGCCGCACTATCTGTAATGATTTTTATTGTCATTATTCGTTAAACCTCAATTCTTTTATAAATATACAAAAATACGATTAGTCCCATTTAAATTATATATGCATTGCATGGATTAAGAAAGCGAAAAATCTTATATAAAACATTTCTGTTATATTGTATTCATAAAGAAAAACAGCAATGAATTTTTTCTAATATAAAGTAAAACTTCCATCAGTGGGGGGGTTCTTCATCCCCACCTGATGGTTAGTTGAACCAATCGGGCTCTTACGGGCAGTTATCACCCACCTATCTTCTTTGCTTTCCTCTGAATCTTGAGGTGAGAGTCTTACTGCCCGTTAGTGCGGGGTAAATAAAAAAATGTTTTTTCATTTATAGCCATAATTACTATTTCATGTTTTTCATGAAAACCGTTATAATAATATATAGCCTCTTAGATTAAGAAATAAAGGAGAATAAAATATGTCTAAAATTAAAGTATATCAACCAAAAGAAGAACATGTAGATGCAGTAAAGAATATAATTGATGTTGAGGAATTAAACCCAACAGCTACTGATTTACAAAATTTATATGCATGTGTATTAGAAACTGAAGATATGTCTTTGCCTGAATCCTACATTGAAGAAGATATTTTAATCGACTCTGTTGAAGGTATGGTAAATGCTTCAACAAGTAAAATTAAAAACTTAGGCACGTACGATGTAATTGAAGTACATAACAAAGGTAAAAAACTGCAGATCTTATTACTTGCAGATGAAGAATACGAAATTATCGAAGAATAATTTCAGTTTGTTAGTTGTAAGTCATTAAAATAAAAAGACTCTCTTCATATTATTTATGAAGAGAGTCTTTTTTCGTTAATTTGCACTTACATTCTTTACTTCCTTCTTTGTATTACGAATGACCATCTTCTCATTTCCCATTAAGAATATAAATAGAAATGCTAAACCAGCTGGAACTAATGCCCACATGAATGTATGAACAATTGAGGAGGATAGTGCATCAATGACCTTATCTAATATTGGCTTTGGAATTTGAGTACGTGCAGCTTCTGATAAAATTGCCCTTGAATCATGAAAGGAACCATTCTTCAGTATTCCTTCTACATTAGAAAAAGCTTTTTCTAATTGATTTTGAAAATCGTTTCTTTGAATCATCCCCAAAATTGTAACCCCCAATGTCATGCCTAATGAACGAATAAAGTTACTTGTTGATGTGGCTGATCCACGTTGATTCATTCCAAAATTATGAATAGCTGCCATACTTAAAACAGAAAATGAAAAACCGACTCCAAAACCGATTATTATCATATAAATAGTTAACAATACACGACTCGTCTCAGGGGTTAAACTACTTAATAGTATAAGTCCACTTATCATAATAACTGCAGATATAATCATAATATTGCGATAGCTCATCTTTGAAGTTAAAAATCCCCCAACCTGTGCTGTCACTACTGATCCAAACATCATTGGTAATAATAATAATCCAGAATTTGTAGCAGTTCCTCCGTACACTCCTTGAATAAAGATGGGAATATACACCGTAGCGGACATGAAAGCTGCTCCGTATAATAGTGCAACGATTGTACTACCTGCAAAAAGTCTATTTTTGAACATATTAAAGGAAATAATTGGTTCATCTACTTTTGTTTCTACATACAAAAATACGATACTTAAAATAGTAAAGCCTGCAAATAAACTTAAAATAAAATGAGAATCCCAATCATATTTTTGTCCACCAAGCTCTAGAGCAAACATTAAGCATACAACTGCCCCAATAAGAGTAATTGCTCCAAGCCAATCAATTTTTTGTTTTTGATGAACCGGTGATTCTTTATAAAACAATACAATAAGAATGAGAGATAAAATACCAAGTGGTAAATTAATATAGAATACCCAGTGCCAGCTAATATAATCTGTGATATATGCTCCTAATAGTGGTCCGAAAATACTAGATAATCCAAATACAGCTCCAAACAATCCACCCATTTTCCCACGTTTTTCTGGAGGGAAAATGTCAAAAATAATTGTAAAGGCGATCGGTACGAGAGCTCCACCGCCAATCCCTTGAATCGCACGATAAATTCCTAATTGTACAATGCTGTCAGCTGTACCACACAATGCCGACCCTACCATAAATACTATTAAACCAAAAATAAAAAAACGTTTCCGTCCATACATATCAGATAATTTACCGAATATTGGCATACCTGCCATCTCTGCTACCATGTAAGCAGAGACGACCCAAACGAAATTTTCAAGTCCGCCCAGATCACCAACAATTGTTCCCATCGCTGTTACAACGATTGTATTATCCATCGAAGCCATTAATATACTAAATAACAAACCAGCAACGACAAAACCAAGCTTACTACCTTTAGCGACCATATTATAGTCCTTCCTCTATATGATTATATTTGTTTATATTCTTTCACAAGTGATTGAGCTGCATTTTTATAACTTTCATGATATTCTACTACACTAATTTCACATCCTGGACCAATCGTAACATTGTTACCTCGAACAACATCAGCTTTTGTGTATTCAAGATAAATTTCATCACCTTCAATTACACGAGTTTTAAGAAATCCTCCATGTTTTGAGAAAGGAAAGAAAGATGATTTTTTTCGAACTGTAATCTTCTCGCCTCCTATTTCTTCTACATTGCTGTGCTCGTATCTTAGAACAATATTAATTTTTCCAGCATTTAGCATCCCTATAATCGTACAGGCCCCATTTAGATTAAAATTCTCTGCCTCTAAGTTTCCTTTCACATTCATTCCACCGGCTACATCAATTTCTTCACCTGTAAAATTCTCACCAATATCAAACGTTCCTCTCACTTTTGTGCGTGTAACAGCTGCCATACCGCCAACTTCAAGAGTACCGTAAACTTTTACATTTTCTGAATGCAAATCTTTACGAACTTTTGTTTCACCAAACACAGTTACTTGGCGTGTCTTTATATTCCCTTGAATCTCACTCGTTCCATACGTTTTAAAAACATCACAATCAATATCATCTAAAATTGTTCCTTCTCCGCGAATCTTGACGTTATTGTAGACACCACCTGACGAATTACCTGAGCCATTTAAACTGAGATTATATTGTTCTTTCATGTAATCATCCTCTTCCTATTAAAAATTTAAATTTTTCTGCTTTCATTTACTTTGGCATTTTTATCGATATTACAAACTCCAGTGTATTCAACAAGATTTATTTCACAATCTGGTCCAATCGTAACATTGTTACCTCGAATGGTATGAGTGTTTGTATGTTCAATGTTGATGTTATCGCCCTCTATAAGCTCTGCTTCCAAGCGAGGAGAAAACATTGTTTTGAAAAGCCAATTTAAGCCTGATTTCTTATATCTTATGTTAATCGTTTGACCGCCTATTTCTTTTGCCTTACATTCTCCATGAATATCAATTTGAATTTCATCTGCACTCAATAATCCACCCACGATGAATTGTCCTTCTGATGTGAATGTATCTACCTCACAATTACCATCAATAATAGCTTTACCACGAATGTTTATATCCTCGCCTGATATATTTCCAGCAACTGTCCCTTTACCTGAAATTTTCATTTTCTTTACAGTTGCGTCCTCATATATACTACCGCTTCCTTCAATACTCATATGTTGAGCATCTATTTTTCCATTTATCTTTCCTGAACCACTTATTTTTATTTTTTCAGCCTTCAAATCTCCATTTATATGACCAGCGCCATTACATTCAAAATCAATGCATTCTAAATCCCCATTTACAATTCCTCTTCCGTTTAATTGGACGTTACGAAACTGCCCTCCGTTCGCTGTTCCATAGCCATTAATTAATAAATCATTTGTTTTCACTACTATCCCTCCATCATAACAACTTCGTTTTTAATTCTTCTGTACAATTCATTAAAGATAAACGAATCACAATTTTAGTACCCTGATCAAAATAAATATCCTCTACGCTCGAAAATAAGAAACATGTTGAAACACCTAATTTTCGAATAAAAATAAGTTCGCCATTTTTATTTTTCATCGTTTCATAGTGTTCATTTAACACATGTAACACCATTTTTCCTTCTTCAAGGCTAACCTCTCCAGACTGAAGAATTTTTTCTAAAATATAAACGAAAAGAATTTTTGAAAAACGAAATTCAGCTATTTCTTGATGTTGCTCTATAAAAAAACGTACAACTGGCTCTGAAGCAATCCCGCGTTGTATAATCCCTTCCTTACTTAAACTAATCTCAGTCACATTGGGTGAAAACATGTTTGCTAAATCATCAAGAGACAAATTCTCTTTCATCGTCTGAATTTTTTCGATTCTATCTAAAATTTTTTCTTTAGGAAAAAATGTCTCTTGGCCAGTAAATGTTGATTTTCGCACAAACCAATCTTCTGGTATTAAATTTTTTCTTTTCCACCTATAAAGCTGACCATAAGAGATTCCCGTAAGATCTAACAAATCTTTTTTCGAAATTAAGTCCTGATTCAAAGTTTTGCTCTCCCTTCTTTTTATTCAATGTAACATAACATTGTTACGCTGTAAAGGCGCATTATTCCATCTTTATGAAAAATAGAATAAAAATCAGCGCTATGCTTAGTACAGTTTTATCTAATCTATCTAAAAACCCATCATTTCATCGTATGACGCTCGAAGAAATGATGGGTTATGAGCACTTTGTTTCACTACCTTGTTACGTTATGTAAATATTTAAACCATATATGATAAAAATTAATCCAGCCCTGGGAGTTAATTGCTACATTTTGTATGCCCTCATGTGTATGTATCGTCATATAATTTCGATACAAAGGAATTATATGAATACACTCTAGCAGCTCTTCTTCCGTTTCCCCTAACAATTGCATACGCACACTCCGATTTTGTTCCTTAAATACATGTTTCAACTTCTCATTTAAATTGAAAGAGCTATGCTGATGGAGAAAACTATTTGTCGTTAGCAGTAAATATAGATAACTTAATTCAGCGTGTTCACTTATTGTAGCACTATCATGAATCAGATCAGCTTCTTGTATTGTTCGAAGTGTAAGAAGTTCATGTACATCTAAAAAAGATAGTTCTATCTTAATTCCATACTTGGCACATTCCCTTTGAACCCAATGTGAATCCTCAACATGATCTTGATCTTGGAAGGTATATAAATATAATGTTTCTCCTCTATACCCACTTATTTCTAATAGCTCTTTAATTGAACTTTCTTTCTTTATTTCAATTGTTTTTCCTAATAACAGATTCGTTGCTACTTCTCCACGTTCACCTTTTAAATCGTTTAATATTTGCATGCCGTTGATGATTTGTTTTAAAGCTTGCCGAAAGGTTACATTTTGCATTGGACCTTGCTTTTTTGTATTGAGTGTAATGTATGTTACGTTCGCTTCTAATTGAGACGTTTCTTTTTGAACGCCCTTTCTATCATGGTGTAAAGAACCTAATAATACTTCATAACCGCTATAACTACTTATATCTTGGGAATACCAAAGTTCAATACGATCAAGAAATGGGCGCTCGCGAAAATACAATGGATTTACTTCTAAAATAAGTAATGCATCATCATTTTTAACAAGTTTGAATGGACCTGTTCCATTTAATATGTATTGCTCATTCTCCTTCTCCTGTGATTCAGGAATAATAGAACAATGTTCCCCGCCTAAAATATGTAAAAATAATTCATTTTCTGTTTGTAAATGTATTTCAATTGTATATTCATCTACAATATGTATTTTTTCAATATCTTGTAGCATCCAGCGATAAGGATTGTCTTTTGTACTTAAAAAACGTTTGAACGTATACTTGACATCATTTGCAGTAAACGGTTTTTGATTATGAAAATAAACGCCTTTTCGAAGATAAAATGTCCATATTTTATGTGTATGATTGTATTCCCAATAAAAAGCGAGACGTGGTTCTATTTCATTTGTCATTTCATTGTAATGAACGAGTGTATCACAGACATGCTTAACAATATGACATTCAGATCGAAGCGTAACATACATAGGATCAAGACATATAATTGGGCTTATGCGCATGTTTAATCGTAAAACATCGATTCTTCCTTTAGGTGACTGTTCAATATGATATCCAAAAAGTGTGTCAATCCATGTTTGAAATTGTTCTAATATGCACGGGAAATACTCTTCATATGTTTGAATAAAGGTTTTTCCGCTTTTAATTTCACCTTGTTTTACAAGTTCTTTTCCTTTTTCATAAATAAGCAATGCGGGATCTTGTAAAAAAGCGATTTTAGATCGATTTCCTCTTCCCCGTCCTGGTAACCAACTAATCCATTGTATTTCTTCTAGTTTTTTTATTGTGAATTTGCTATTTCGATCAGTACAATATAATGTTTTCGAGATGTCTTGCAGCGATATTTCTATCTTTTCACCAAGTTCTTTCCCCTTTGCATACTGAAGCCAAAGCTGTATGTAATGATCCAAAATTACCATACATATCCCCCTAAAAGATGAAAAATTTCTTTGCTTCATTCTACTCTTTTTCCTCTTTCCTTTCCATTATAAAATTTCCATATAGAAAGGAGAGAATGAAATGATGATATTGACAAAACGTTATAGCAAACCTATATGGATTCGGTTAGTTGGAGAACTGCTAACGAGTATAACAGGAGCAATGCTCGCACTTATTTTTATCATATATGTGAACAAAGCCTTAAACGGAAACGCCTTGTTTACCATGTTGCTTTTTGGATTACAACCGCTTAGTGAAATTCTATTTACACTTTTTGGTGGTAGTATTACAGATCGCTTTGGCAGAAAAGTAATTATTTTAATTGGATTACTCTTACAGGCATGTGCTATGACTGGTTTTATTTTCGCGGAATCTGTTATACCATTCGCTCTCTTCTACATTATGAATGGTCTTGGACGTTCTCTTTATATTCCTGCGCAACGAGCACAAATTGCTGATGTAACAGAGAAAGAAAAGCAAGCTGAAGTATTTGCTCTCATTCAAACAGTTGGAGCCGTCGGAGCGATCATTGGTCCAGCGATTGGTTATCTATTCTACAAAGATGATCCGACCATTCTTTTTATTTTAGAAGCCGCTGCTTTATTTCTCTATTCTGTTCTTGTATGGACACAGCTCCCAGAGACTGCTCCACTTCTACAACATGATGAACAAAAAACTACACCTACGAAATGGAAGCATTTTCTCTCACAACATTATTGCGTGTTTGGACTTATGGTTTTTATGCTGCCTATTAGTTTTTTCTACGCACAAATGGAAACGAACTATCGTCTTTATGCTGAAAAGGAATTATTTACTAATTTTATGTTTGTTTTTACCTTTATGGCTACATGTAAAGGAATTATGGAAATCGTTTTGCAAGTAGGAGTCGTAAAATGGGCGGAGAAATTTTCTATGCAAAAAATTATTGTTATTTCTTATATTTGCTATACGATTGCAGCGATTGGTTATGGCTACTCCAATACATTATGGTTACTATTTTTCACATTACTAATTTTAACAATTGGAGAAAGTATAGCGTTAAATCATCTGTTGCGTTTTGTTTCAGAATTAGCACCGGAACATATGCGAGGAATTTATTTCTCTATTTACGGTACGCATTGGGATGTTTCACGAATGCTTGGTCCGGCGGCTGGAGCGTTATTATTACAACATTTTAGCGGGAGTTTCTTATTTAATATTTGCGCCGTATTTCTTATTATTGGGGGCATCAGCCAATATTTCTTTATAAATTATATTCTTAAACAAGACAAAACAAAAAGGCTGTCCGCATAAGGAACAGCCTTTCTTATGTAATTAAGCTTCAATCTCTTTTCCATCTTCAACAATATGGTACAGCAAGTGAGCTAAGTGATGAATTGGACCATATTCTTCCTCTTCTTCATCTGTTTCACCTTGGAATTCAAGATCATTTAAATATAGTGCTACAAATTGATAAAATAGCTTTAAATCGAAACCGTAGCAAGCGATAGGTTCCTCTTGATCACCTTCATATTGAAGCATTAAATACTGCTCATTACCTTCTGTATCTTCTGCATCAAAGAATACAAAAAAGCCAACATTTGTATCTAAATCAAACAGATGACGAGTTCCGCCTTCTGTTGCTTTATTAAAGTCATCTTCATTTAACTTATAAACAGTCGTTGTTTTTGCATTGTCTTCTTGATGAAAATTAACTGTAAATTTTTTCATGTTGACACCTCCAAATGGTATGTTCCTAGCATAACAGATTTATTAACATAACACAAAATAAAGTGAAACTTCCATAAGTAGACGGTTTTCCTACTTATGGTTAGTTGAACCAATCGGGCGCATGCCAGCAATTATCTCGCTATCTTCTTCGCTTTTCTCTGAATCTTGAGATGGGGCTAATGCGGGATTAACAAAAAAGGACTGCCTACGAAAGTAGACAATCCTTTTGTTTTATTTTTTCATCAAGCGGAGCAAAAAGCTAGCGATAAAGATAAGTATAAGAGCACCAATTAAAGCTGGTACAATGTAAAAGCCACCAATAACTGGCCCGAATTTTCCAAATATAGCTGTACCAATCCAAGAGCCGATGATGCCGGCGATTATATTACCAATAATACCACCAGGAATATCTTTTCCAATAAGTAAGCCAGCAAACCACCCTAAAATGCCGCCAACAATTAATGACCATATGAATGACATAACGTTATTTCCTCCTTATAACTAAACATAGTTATATATGATACAAATACGAAATTACTTATCATTCATTAGTTTTACTACATTATTATGGAACTATGCATGAAAATATGTATATAAAATTTTCATTCCGTTAAATCAATAACAATATCTTCTAAAACAAAATTCTTCTCTCCTCCAGATTTTTCTGGTACTTGAATTTTCTTTTCTTTTCCTCCTGTCATTTCTACTCCGCCGTGATTATTAGGAGTATGGATTCGTAAGTTAACATGAGGAGTTATGATTAGTTTTGTTGCACTTTTATCAAGCTTTTGGAAAGTTTTACTCCAGCTTATATTAAATGGATCTGTACCTTTTCCCCCGTTTCCTTCACCCGAATATCGATTTCCTAAGTTATCTTTAATTTCTAACTCCACATCCACATCATCCCATTTTTTTCTAACGTCCTTAGAAACCTCTTGGTTGTAGTAAACAATGAATGACATCGGTGTTATTGCTAATTTCTCCATATTTACTTGTACACCATCTTTTTCTACACTACCAATAATCGATTTTTCCTTACTATTTATTGCTTTTAAAGTAAAAGCAAAATTCCAGTTTCCTTTTATCTCTTTCTTCTGATTTGGAATTGTTATACTTTCTACATTCCATCTTACATTTATAGAATCTTTTTTGCTTTCATTATGATGAGTAGCTGTTACCAAGCCTACATACTTCTTTTCAGCAACTTTTGAAATTCGAGCGCTGCCTGTCATCCCATCTGTCCCCATTATGTCTAAACTATCCAATAAAATAGGATCATCACCTAAATCTTTCTCACTTTCTATAGAATATGTTAATGATACTGTTTTCCCATCAAAAATCGCATCATTGATAGTAACTTTAATGCCTTTATTTTCTTTTGTCATATTCATTTCAGTAGAAAACTCTTTATAACGATCATATAGACCTGTTCTCCCATTATCTAAAAATCGAAAAACATCACCTATTATAGGTAAACTCCCTGCATAAGTAGGAAACGCTAATCCGAAAGTTGTAGCTGATAAACCAACAATAACTGTAGCTGCAGCGATTTTCATTTTCCAACTTTTTGTATTTTCCTTCTCATGTATGGATTGTTTTAAAGCACGTTTCACTTTCGCCTTTTCAAATTCATTTACTTCCATTTCCTCAAATTCTGTTTCATCTATATTTATATCATTTAATAACTCATAAATATCCTTCATACTACACTACCTCCAAAGTTAAGATTTGTAGCATTTCTATGTAGCTTCTTTTTACCTCGATAAATCCGATTATCTATAGCCGCTCTAGTTAAACCAAATTTTTCTGCTATATCTTCCGTCTTCAAACCTAGAAGAAACTTCATAATAAAAATCTCTCGATCAACAGGCTCCAACTGATTAATTAACTTTATAAGTTCATTTCGATTTTCTATTAAAATTAATTCATCTTCTACTGATTTTTCTGCATTCAAATCCATGTAATTTTGAGGAAGTTCTACATTTGTAACACTTTTTCTATAATAATCAATTGCTTTAAACTTAGCGATGGCACAAATCCATTTCTTAAAATCCGCTTGATCTCCATGGAACTTTTTTGAATTGTTCCATATGGACAGAAAAATATCATTTACACATTCTTCTATGACACCTTTATTTTCAAGCGGGGCAAGGATTTTATAAGTGATCCCTTTTATTAATGGCAAATACGTATCGACTATAAATTCGAGTGCGTCTTCTTTTTGTCGCTGTAATCGCCGAATAAAATTCGTATCATTAGACTTCATGCAACAACTCTCCTTATGTTTTTATAAAAGCTTTTACACTTTATATAACGTATAAAAAAAGATTTTCTCTCACGATTACTGTAAATTTTTTCATTTTCTGGATATGTAAAACTCTTAACTTAGCAACTGGAGGCAAAAAAGAAATATCATAAGAATATTATTTATTATTGTTACTCTTTTTTTAATTGGAAAAAATATTTTAGATTACATACATCTTATCTAATTTATTCAAAGCAAAAGTCGCTATTTCTTTTAAATGGAAATGGCGACTTATTCATGGGTTTATAAAATTAAGATATTGATTTGTGTACATTCTTTACATTACTCCTTGCGGAAACGAGAATACATTTAGCGGATCATATTTCTCTTTCACTTTTCGTAATTTCTTTGCATTTTTGCCATAGTAAGCTTCTTCATAATTTTCCAAACCACTATAAGGGAAATTCACAAATGATCCTTCTGTTATTGATTCTATATATTTAAAACTCTGTTCCATCCATTTAGTATTATCTTTTGCAAATTTTGCATCCTCCCATATAGTTTGAATCCCCATTATATACTCGGCATCTCGATAATAAAATGCTGTTGCTTCTTTAGGCACCTCTTTTACTTTTCCACCAAATGCATATAGACTTACTGCTGCAAAAATACTTCCTGCTGCTCTCTCTTGAATGAGGTCAACAATAGCATTGATTTCTTGTTCATCATACTCCTGATACACAAATCTTCCTGTAGATTTAAACATCTCTGATTCTGGATAAGATGATTGTGCCTTTGTAATAGCTTCAAAAAATGTTATATATTCTAAACTCATTCTTACGCCATCTATGTTGATTAACATTTGTAAAATTTCTTCTGCTTCTTCTGGCTTACCATAAAATATTCCTCCACCATAAATCGCTCTTTCCTCAGTTTCTGAATTATATATACTGGCACCAAGCGTCATTCTGTTATCTAAATTAATTGTCCACTCTTGCCATTTATTCAGAAATTCTCTGTGTGTTTCTAATAAAGCATCTGGCCAATATATTTCAACTAAAGTCACTTTATCTACTTTTGCTGGGAGTTTAAATGTCATGGATACAACAACACCAAAGTTCCCGCCACCAGCTCCGCAGCATGCCCAAAATAAATCTTTATGAGACTTTTCGTTTGCAATAATCAATCTCCCTGTATAATCTATTAATTCCAATTCTAGTAAACTATCACATCCAAGTCCAAGGTATCTGCTCGAATATCCCCATCCGCCTCCTAATGTGTACCCACTTACCCCTACAGTCGGACAAGTCCCCCCAGGAAATGGATACCCTTTCGCAGAAATAAAATCATAGACTTGCTTATTCTTTACTCCGCCTTGCACTTTTAACGTATGCTTATTCTCATTCAATTGCATGCGATTCAATCTACTTATATCAATAACAAGAACACGATTCCCAATAGAATATCCTTCATAATGATGTCCACCTGATCGAATCCGGATTTCTATGCAATTTTTTCTTGCCCAAATAATCGCATTACTCACATCCCATTTTGTATAACAATATACAATAACTAAAGGGAATTTTTGATTTGCTTGATTCCACTCTTGTCTAGCTTCTTCATATTCTCGATCATATCTTGTAATTACTTCACCTGTTAACCCTTGGTAACTCATTTCAGGCATGATAAACATCCTTTACCTATTCCAAATAGAAGTTGTTTTCTTTTCAAAATAATATATGTCTTTTATCCATTCTGTGTTCGTCATATCTACACATGATCATGTTGCATTTAGGTTCTCATCGGCTATTCATCAAGTTAATAAGTTATAAGTATCGTTTTTCTTTCTTTTGCAAAATAAAATAACCAACCCTACATAGGCTTGGTTATTTTGTAATTTATTATTTTGTTTGTTCTTTTTGCTTATATGTTAAATATGCTAAAACACTTTTACTATTTGTATATTTTGGGTTATTTCCTTTCCTTGGTTCACGAGAATGCGTTTTTTCATATCCCGGTACCTCCGGCATATCTTTTAAAAATTGCATAACCTCAGCTTCTGTTCCTTCAATACGTACACGAATCATTGTTTTTGCTCCTTGCTTATATATTCCACTCTACCAAGTATATCGACTACTATAAATATCGCAAGTATGAATTATCGTTTTAGAGTAGATGATTTTTTAGCAACAAACAAAGTCATTTCAGTATAAAAAGACTGTACTTCATTTTTTTCTATCGTGATATGAAACCATTCTTGTATGTCTTTAGGAGCATTTATCATATATTGTGTTAATTCAGCCCTTTCATTTTTAGGAACACTCATCATATCACACCACCACTCAAACTTAAATTCTTTATCAAAAGTGGTATATGATTGCACCTGTAAACCATTTCTTTCTAATAACGATATCCATTCTGTTTTTTTATAAGCACGATGGTGACTTGGATCACGCTTCTTCTCTAAAAAGTTATAAAAAGCATCGTACTCTTCAATTTCCGGAGCGACATTATCAATAAGAAGAAATAGACCATCTTTTTCTAGCGTTCGATGTACTTCTGTAACAAACTGATTAACATTCGAAAAATGATGCGCAGCGATGCGGCATGTAATTGTATCAAATGATTCATTTGGAAATGGTAATTTCTCTGCGTTCCCTTGTACAAATGAAACATTTGTATGTCCATTTGAACGAATAAATTGTTCCGCTTTTTCTAACATGTTCTCCGTCAAATCAAATGCAACGACATCTTGAAATAAAGAAGCTAATGCATTTACAACGTGTCCTCCACCGGTCGCAATATCAAGAAGGCGATCATTTTTATTGTTTCGAATGTTTCCAATGAGAAATTGTAAATCTTTTCCCTTTGCATGAATTTGACTCGTTACATATTTCGCAGCATTTTGACCAAAGTGGTTCACAACTAACTTTTCATTATTCATCTATATCAGCCCCTTAAATCGCCTTTTCCTTCATCAAGTTATATGAACAGCTATTAAAGTTCTACTGAAACTAATTTTTATAGCGGAAAAATATAAAATCAACTATTTGAAATCATAATTGAATAAACGAAGCATCATTCATTTAATTGTTACTGGGCAAGGACAGGCTCTTCCCAATCACGCATCTGCATCCAGCTGATTATCGCTTTTGAATCACGTTCACCCATAACCCCCACCCAAACATGTTGAGTAGAATGATTTTCTAAATAGTGTTGCAATGTAAAACGATTACTTTCTGTCATTTCACGATTAAATATACATTGCCTCGGGATCCAATGTAACTTTCCTTCCCTCGTTTCACCTACATGTTTTGTAGTCGTTTGTCCAAAATAAATATACTGTTGACGCAACTCATTGTCTTTCTGTCGTAAAATGATATATCTTAACTTGAATGATAAAATATGTTCTGCTGTTAACCCTGTTTCTTCTTGTATTTCCCTTAAACAAGATGTTTTTATATTTTCATGTTCGTTCGCTTCAACATGTCCGCCAATACCAGACCACATACCTGGAGCAAGTTTTTTATCCATCGATCGCTGCATAAGCAATATTTCATCTTCGTTAAATAAATAAGCTGTCGTCATTATACGTAATTTATTTATCATATCTAGTCCTCCTATATATACATTCGTCATAATCGATATACGATTTCATGTCCTGATTTTCCTGTTAATTATATATATTAATGGTTAATTAACCTATTTCAATCTTTCTATTAGCAATGAAAATAACTTTTAAATCAAAAAAATTGAAATTCTTCTTTTAAACCCTTAATATATACTCTGACTCAAAAAATAAGACTGTAAATGAAATAAAAAGGAGGCTTTATATAAGATTTTTACTACAATTAAAGACTGCGAGGTTATTCTATGTGGCGCAATAAAAACGTATGGATTGTTCTCACTGGTGAATTCATTGCCGGAGTAGGTTTATGGCTTGGAATTTTAGGTAACCTAGAATTCATGCAAAAGCATGTTCCATCTGATTTTATGAAATCAGTTATTATGTTTATTGGATTATTAGCCGGAGTCCTTGTTGGTCCGATGGCAGGAAGATTTATTGACCAATATTCTAAGAAAAAAGTACTTCTCTATGCAGGTTTTGGCCGTGTATTAAGTGTTATTTTTATGTTTTTTGCTATTCATTACGAGAGTATTTTATTTATGATTTTATTTATGATCGCTATTCAAATTTCTGCAGCTTTTTATTTCCCTGCACTACAATCTGTTATCCCGCTTATTGTTCAAGAACATGAATTATTACAAATGAATGGAATTCATATGAACATTGGAACAATCGCTCGTATTGTTGGTACCTCGCTGGGCGGAGTCCTTCTTGTTGTAATGAGTTTAAAATATATGTATGCTTTTTCAATGGCTGCATACGCACTATTATTCTTTTCTACTTTATTATTAAACTTTGAAGATACGAAAACAAATATAACGAATAAAAAGAAATCACAAAATACAAGTTTTATGGAAGTGTTTCACATTTTAAAAGAAGTCCCTATTGCATTTCGTGCTTTAATTTTAAGCATTATCCCACTTTTATTTATCGGCGGCTTTAACTTAATGGTTATTAATCTTAGTGAAATGCAGCATGATACAACAATTAAAGGTTTTATTTATACAATTGAAGGTTTATCGTTTATGCTCGGTGCATTTGTAATTAAACGTTTATCAGAACACGTTTCATCGTATAAGTTACTGTATATCTTTTCATTTTGTATTGCTTTCTCTCACTTATCTCTCTTTTTTAGTAATATAAAATGGATGACACTTGTATCTTTCGGTATGTTTGGATTTAGTGTTGGCTGCTTCTTTCCTGTTATGTCAACGATTTTCCAAACAAAAATTGATAAAAGCTACCATGGGCGTATATTCTCATTCCGTAATATGTTTGAGCGTGTAATGTTCCAAATTGTCTTACTCGGAACGGGTTTCTTCTTAGATACAATCGGATTGCAATATATGGTACTTATTTTTGGTGTCATTTCGCTACTTATTATTTTTGTTTCATTATCACAGCAAAAACAACCGAGTAAAAGTACTTCTCAGACAACAAATATGTAGAAGCCATCTCAAATTAGAGATGGCTTTCATTATTATGAAAGCAGTTCACCAAAGTCACCCGTTTTGATATTTCCACTGTTTGCTTCATCCGTATCAATATGCATATCTAATGCAAATGAATCTTTCACACGAATTAATACTTGATGAAAAATTAGCGCTCGGTCACCACCTACTTTAATATTCACATATTGACCATCTCTTACTTGAAAATGTTCTGCATCTTTTGATGTCATATGAATATGGCGCTCAGCAACAATTACCCCTTTATCAATTTGAATTTCACCGTTCGGACCGATTACTGTAATACCAGGTGTTCCATCAATGTTTCCCGATGAACGAATGGGTGCATCAATTCCAAGTTTGCGTGCATCTGTCTTTGAAATCTCAACTTGTGTAAATTTGCGAACTGGCCCAAGAATTCGTACTTTCGCAATTTCTGATTTCTCGGTCTTAATTGTAACGGTTTCTGCTGCAGCGAATTCTCCTGGCTGAGAAAGTTCTTTTGCTACTGTTAACTCATGCCCTTCTCCAAAAAGCTTTTCTAACGCTTCCTTCGTCACATGAATATGGCGATTTGATACACCAATAGGAATTTGCTTCATCTTTATTTCTCCTTTTATCAATATCTATTTTCTATTGTTACCTGATTTATGAAAATTAGTTATTGGGAGTCATAAATGTTGTGAAGAAAATTGTAATAGATGTATGTAATGAATTCTTTGAAGTGAGCTGCCTTTTTGAAGTATTTATATGAATAAGGAATCTATATTCTAGTGTAAATTTTAGAGGGTTTATATTATTTTTTATTAATATTTATAAACATAATACAGTAAATGAAATTTCGTTTTCATTGCTAGTTTTGTGTTTTCGTAAAAAAATGTTAAAATATAAATATGTGTGTTTTCAGAAAAATAAAAGAATATGAATACTAAGAACAAAATTTAATGACAACAGTAGTATTTTTAGGAGGGGTTCTTCATGAAGTACACGCTAGCAACAAGAATGAAAGCATTTCAATCTTCAATTTTTAGTGAATTAGCAGTCTATAAAAAAGAGAAAATTGCAGAAGGTCATGAAATTATTGATTTAAGTATTGGAAATCCAGATATGCCTCCAGCTGATATTGTGAGAGAAACACTAATGAGTGCAACAAACGAAAAAAAGAATTATGGATATACATTGACAGGTACACAAGAATTTCACAATGCTGTGACAGAATATTATGAGATTAATCACCATGTCACTTTAAATGCTGATAACGAAGTATTATTATTAATGGGATCACAAGATGGACTTGTTCATTTACCGATGGCCTTTGCTAATCCAGATGATATTATCCTTGTTCCAGACCCAGGTTATACGGCATATGCAACAGGACTTGCAATGGCAGGTGCAACTCCATATTTTATGCCATTAAAAAAAGAAAATGCTTTTCTTCCTGATTTACATGCGATTCCAAAAGAAGTTGCCGAAAAAGCAAAAATGATGATATTAAACTTTCCAGGTAATCCTGTACCGGCAATGGCGACAGAATCATTTTTTACTGATGTAATTGCTTTTGCAAAAGAATATAATATTATCGTTGTTCATGACTTTGCTTACTCTGAATTTTATTATGACGGACAAAAGCCTATTAGCTTCCTATCCGTTCCGGGTTCAAAAGATGTTGGTGTCGAAATCAACTCTCTATCTAAAAGTTATAGCTTAGCTGGTAGTCGTATTGGCTATATGATTGGAAATAAAGAGATTGTAGAAACGCTTAAACAATTTAAATCAAACATAGATTACGGTGTCTTTCTTCCTATTCAAAAAGCCGCAACTGTTGCTTTGCGAAAAGGTGCTTCATATTGCGCAGCAAACCGGGCGATATATCAAAAACGAAGAGATACATTCATTGATGGACTAGCTGAAGCAGGCTGGCATGTTGAAAAACCAGCTGGAAGTATGTTCATATGGGCAGAAATTCCAAAAGGATGGACTTCTTTAGAATTTGCATACGCATTAATTGATCGTGCCAATGTCGTTGTCACACCTGGTCATGCGTTTGGCCCGCATGGCGAAGGCTTTGTTCGCATTGCCCTTGTTCAAAATGAAGAGAAGTTAAAACAAGTAGTTAACAACATTAAAAATAGTGGTATTTTTTCTAGTGAGAGTGCAGCCGATTTAGTAAGAAATTAATTACCTTTCTCCTGCTCTTTTTTTCGAAGCAGGGGGGTATTTTTCATAAAAGGAATAAAAAAATACATACCATAGCTGTTACAGTTCTCCTCTCTTAATTTGAATAATATAATCAGGAGGTAACGCATGAACAAAGTTAACATTAAAAGTGTACTGCCGCACCGATATCCTTTTTTAATGGTTGATCATATCATTGAAATGGAATCCGGCAAGTCGGTAAAAGGATATAAAAATGTAAGTTACAATGAATGGTTTATTACAGAATCACAAACGACAATGCCAAACATGTTAATTGTTGAAGCAATTGCACAACTCGGAGCATTTGTCAGCGTGGAAAATACTGCTGGGTTAGGATTTCTCTCATCACTAGAAGGAGTAGCATTTTTGGGATCCGCTGGGCCCGGTGATCGATTAGACCTATATTATGAAGTTATTCGAAATAAACGTGGATTCGTTCTTGGAAAAGGACATGCCGCTGTAAATGGGAAGACAATTGTCAACGTTGATAAATTGTTAGTGTATAAAGAGTCTGTGTAACACTAACGCTAAAGCCAGATTTATAAAAAGTTAGAACAGTGATGTTTAAACTCACTGTTCTTTTCTTTTTTTAATGTAAAATAATCTTCAAAAAAGGTTGTGAATCCTAATGTTTACTAATGCTGATTTAAATTGATTTTTTGCAAAGGTTTGCTCCATTTAACATGAATAGATAAAAAACTATTGAGCAAGTAATCTCACTCTTAAGACCCTTTCGCGCCATAACCCGTAATAGTTAATTTTACGCTGTATTTGATTGGAACCTCACTAAATGTTTTATCCCAATCCTTTTTGACTTTTTCCCATGTTTTAGGATACTCAATTCTTAATCTGTTTCCGAATCCAGCAACGTCGACCTGATATTCCTTTTGAATTTTTTCTAATGTATGCTTCACTAATCGATCTACTTCTTGCTCAGCGGCTTTCTCTGCTCTTTTTAGAAACTCATTTTTTAAAGGATTCCCCGAAACGACCCATTTTTCGGATATTCGTCCCTCTGATTCCATCTTTACATCAAAAGAGATTTTGTTTCCTTTAACGTGAGGGGTAATCTTACTTTTCATAGACGCGACCTCATACATGATAAGCTGTCCTGTCTTTTTATCAACGCCTTTCACCAAACCGCCTTTCCCCTTCCCAGATATCCATGTTAAGCCTTCCAATTCCTTTTCACTCAAAAAGCCGCGCAACTTTTTTGTCTTTCCTTTAATTACAGCAGCTCCCGAAAATTTTACTTCCCCATCTGACGAAAGCACATTTTGCAAGAGAAAACTGGAGTCTGATTGCATCTTGCCTGGTAATTTAGCGAGAGGCACAGGAGGTAAAATCCTTGATGTTCTATATTGATTATCTGCGATTCCAAATAAACGAAACGCCGGAATTTCTCCTGGTTCATCTGTTTCTAGCGTCTTGCTAGCTCGCCCCTTGCTAATTAACATGAGGCAGCTTGGTCGAATCTCATTATCACGAAGATAAACATCAAGTAACTTTTTCAAACTAAACGTGCGCGCGAGATCAGCGCTAATAACTATTACTTTCGTGTGGTGAAAAATGATAGGACGATCTCTTCTTAATGAAACTTCACGAATCATTTGGTGGAGAGAATCTCCGGTTTCAGAAACATTCTTGTAAGCTTTTTGTTGTGATCCTCCGCCCTTCCCTCCTCCACTTGATGATTGCGGTTCAACAAATTGATAGGTCGATGTTATAATATTCTTCTTCGCATACCCTCCGCCTTGTTTTTGGAATTTTTTCTCAACAGTTGACTCCTTTCCTTTATCAAATGCCAACCCTACCTCGAAACCCAACCCTTCAATTTCATGGCTGCTCCAGCATCCTGTAAGAGACAAAAGTAAAAAAATTAGGGGTAAAATCAAGAGGAACCGTACATAATTAAGACTTTGTTTCATTCTTTCTCTTCCTCCATCTGAAGATTATGAGAAGAAGTAATGGCAATATACCGAATAATAACAAAGCAGTATTACCAATCATATCCCCCAATTTAAATACATCATTGGTATTTTTGGGAGTTATGGAAATGATGTAAACAAACGGAAGTAACCCATACATAAACGAATGAATGTTCTTTTTAAAGAGTTGCGCCAGCCCTAAAGCAGCAGCATAGTAGCAGATTGTATAGGTTGAAAAAATTTGCATAATCCATATTACAAGTAATAAAGATTCAAAACGTTCAAATATTAAGCCAGGAATTTCAAAACTTCGCATAAGATCAAACGTTGGCCATGTTCTCGTTATCACTCCATCGACGGAAAACGCCCCGATAACCATCACAACTGTAATGACATAAAAAATCATGGGAACGAGAGTCCCGACTAGAACAACCTTTGCGGCCTTATTTGGCTCTTGCATGAACGCCAAAAGGAGCAACATAATTTCAAATCCTGAATATGCGAGACTTGTTGTCTTTATCCCTTTTAGCACTGGCATAATCCCTAATCCTAATACCGGACGAAGATTATCTATCTCAAATATCCCAATACTCATGAAGGCAGTCAGCAAAAAAAGAAAGACCGTAATGGGGAATATAATTTCAAACAGACGAGCCATCGGGTTTATGCCACCTAACATCAAATAAAGACTGACCCACATAAATGTCATGATAATAACCCAGCCAGGGGTGCCTTCCAGTAAAAAAAAACTCGTTACTTCTTCTAGCACTCTAACTTCAAATGAGGAAAGTGTAAAAAAGTAACCTATTATAAATAGACTCAATAACCCGCCGACCCATTTTCCTACAATATCTTGGCTGTATTGATAAAATGTTTTTTCGGGAAACTGTTGGCTTAATTTAACCATAATCAATCCTGCAACCATCGCAATCACTCCGCCTAAAATAACAGTTATCCAAACATCTGGTGTCTTCACTTTGTCCCCAGCTGTTCTAGGCAAGGTGAGAATACCTGCTGCAAGTACATAATTAATAAGAATAACAGCTGCTTGCGACGTCTTAATTCGATCTTTAGGTTTAGTAATCATCACTGGTCACTTCCTTTTCAAAGTAAGCTATCCTTTTCGTATGGAGTCTTTCGGATTTAGCATCTTCGGACGACGTTTCATCATTTGAAATGGCATGCGAACCAAAAAGTCTTTCCAATCACTTAATCGATAAGGAACAGCCGGACTGACATAAGGTACGCCAAAACTCTTTAGTTTCACCAAATGACTGCATAAGAAGAGGAAAAACAGAATGACCCCGTACAATCCAAACACGGCAGCACAAAACATGCCTACAAAACGAAGAATGCGCAGTGGAACCGCTGTACTATAAGGTGTGAGAGCAAATGAGGAAATGGCAGTTGCAGCTACTACGATTACCATCATTGGACTAACAATCCCTGCTTCTACCGCAGCCTGTCCAATGATTAATCCGCCAACAAT
Organism: Bacillus yunxiaonensis; assembly: GCF_037104695.1. Lineage (NCBI taxonomy): Bacteria > Bacillati > Bacillota > Bacilli > Caryophanales > Bacillaceae > Bacillus > Bacillus yunxiaonensis. The sequence goes on from NZ_JBAWSV010000001.1 coordinate 572,659, forward strand.
CCCCATCGCCGAGCCGATTGGTTTTGGCAAACGCAGTCCAGCTTCCCGTAAAATTTCGATAGCTACTTCCATAAGCAGTGCTTCTATAATTGCAGGAAACGGAACACCTTCTCGTCCTCCTATAATGGAAACGGCTAGCTTGGTCGGAATCAACCCAGGGTGAAACGAGATAAAAGAAATATACAAGGCTGGTGTAAAAAGACAAATGATAGCTGCTCCAAAACGTAATAGGCGGATGAGCGTGCCGGGAATCCAACGTTCATAATAATCTTCAGGCGATTGCATCATCATACTAAATGTAACTGGAACGATTAAAACAAAAGGTGTCCCGTCTAATAAAATTGCAACCCGACCTTCCATTAGTGCGGCGATGACGCGATCAGGGCGCTCCGTACTCTGTGCTTGTGCAAAAGGACTGAAATAATTATCTTCGATGAGCTGCTCTACATAGCCTGATTCCAGTACATTATCAATATCAATTTTCTGAATTTTCTTCTTAACTTCTTCTACTAATTCCGAGTTAGCAATTTCTTTCATATAAGCAACAGCTAGTTCTTTTTTTGCCCGCTTTCCTACTTGAAATTTTATTAATGATAAGCCTTCATTTTCACCATGGCGTCGTAAAAGAGCGGTATTATCGCTTAAAACTTCTGTGAAACCTACCCGTGGACCTCTGACCGATACCTCTGATACCGGCTCTTCGACATTCCGCGCTCTCCCTTTCGTTGTATCAAGAATTAACACATCTGATGATCCATCAATCAAAAGTGCTGTTGAACCCGTCAACACTTTTGACATCAAATCTTTTATATGATGAACTTCTTTTACTTCACTAATGGAAAGAATTTGATTTTTAATAAACTCTTTTGAAACTGTACCTTCCATATAAGATGAATCACGTTTGTATTCTGCATTAAAATCAAGCATCAATGATTTCAGAATATGTGTGTCGATAAGCTCTTTATCCGACAGCCCTTCCACAAAAAAGATTGCCGCCTGAATACCTGTACGCCCAATGTTAAACTCCCGAAAGTGCACATCTGAGTTATAACTAATTTCTTTCTTTACAAGTTCTAAATCCAAAGTGAAATCGCCTGTAAAAGGTTCTGTTGAGTCTTGAAAAGACCTAACTTCCTGCTTATCTTCATATGTATTGGTTGTTTTTTTTATTTGCCCAATCTTTGATTTCTGCTCTCTCATTCTCATCACTCTTTCTCTTAAAAAGCTTAGTGTACATTCTAATTAAACTGCAATCTAGTACGGTACTAATTTCAGAAGGAATCAAAGCATCTTGCTTAGTTTCACAACAATCTAACATCATTCCCTAACGTAAAAACAAACATTATAGTGAATAGTGAACGTTTTCAGTGTTGAGAGGATATTCATCCATAAAGAATTACTATTTTTCAGTTTATCCCGCTATTCGTGGGCGGTAAGATCCCCCACCTTAAGATTCAGAGAAAAGCGAAGAAGATAGATGGGAGATGAAGAGTACCCAATTTCACTTTATTATTTCCAATATTTCATGGTATATGTGATTCTTCCCCTGCTTTTCATAAATTAACTAAAAGCTTCTCACATAAATATTCGCCTATTTCTCTTTTTGTTTTTCTTCCCAAGACTTAAATGAAAAAGGAATTCCAATCATTTGCGCAGTCAAGTAATCATAGGATACTAAATCTTTTTTTGACAACTCTTTTAAAGAGCGTTTCCCCATCGCCCTTAATCCCATTTTCATTTCTTCTGTACTTGATATTAAGAATTTCTCCGCTGTTTTTACCCCTTCTTCGATCTTAAATTGATCTCTGAATTTCCCTTTATTCCAAACAACTTGTGTAGGCGGTTCAAATGGAAGTGATTGCAATACTTGGCTATGTGCGACAGTAAATAACATGACAGACCCCAAATAAACCGCATCGGCACCAAGTGCAAGCACTTTTAAAAAGTGGCCAGGTGTAAAAAGTCCTCCTGATGCAATTAAACTAACTTCTCCTTTCATATTTCTTTTTTCTAAATGATTTGCAGCTCGGACAACCGCATGCAATGTTGGTATTCCAAAGTCATCGGATAAAATGGGCGGTGCACCGAATGTGGCTGCTTGTCCGCCGTCAATTGTAATAAAATCAACACCTATGTCAATTAAACGATCGATGTCTTCTTCAATTTTTCCAGCTGCGCCAATTTTCACACCAATTGGAACACCGCCTGACATGTCCCTAAGTTCCTCAATAAGTCCTTTAATATCCTCTAGAGTTTGATTTTCAAAAAAATGTTCAAAAATCACTGCATCCTCATTTTCTTTAAGTCCCATCACTTCACGAGCGCGCCCTGTTAAATTATTTGGTGAAATTTTCGCCCCCATCCCCATTAATGCACCTTGTCCAAACTTAATTTCAATCATGTTAGCACGCTTAATAACGTCTTTTTCCTTTGACCATGATGTTTTTGAAAATTGTAAAATATACTTTCCTGCCATATCTAATTCTTCAGGTAAGATTCCACCTTCACCGGAATTAATTGCTGTTCCTGTGTTTTTAGCGGCTTCCGCCAAAGCAATCCTCACTCCTTCATTGAGTGCTATCCCGTAGGCCATCCCGCTAATCATAAGCGGAATTTTAATTTCCATTGGTTTTTTTGCTTTTGGTCCAATTCTTACGTTAACATCTACGTCTTCTTCACCATCAACTGGAAACGGTGTTGTCTGTGCAGGAATAAATGTAATCGGATCAAAATGCGGCCAGCTTTTTGAAGAGCCGAGTGGACGATGAAGAACATCGCCTGTTTCTGCGCGCAAGCTATTTTCAAGTACATTTTGAATGCCCATATGCCGAAAGCCCGGTATCATCTCGATAAGATTTTCTTGATAGCTGTCGGTTAAAATGATTTTCCCCATTTGTTTCACCATCCGTTTCATTAACCAACGCCAACCAACAAGCATGAATAAACAAAGGAAAAATAGCATCGTAATCATTGAAAAAGCTAAATAATATAAAAGGTTCGACATATTTATTTCTCCACTAGTAAATTAAATAGTTCATAACTATCATTATTTCCTGTAAAAAGAAATTTATGTTATTGTATAAAATCGATTCTTCATCGGATAAAAGCTATTGCAATAGTGAAATCAAGTTCAAAATAGAAGAAATGTCTGTGCTTTTTTGGAGATTGATAGATTTGCTAATTTAATTAACTGAGTTGAGCGTTTAAAAATGGCTAATATTTGGAGTATCCATTTGTATTAAAATCTTCACTGGAGAATAAATTAGAAGAAGATATTGAAATTGGTATAAAAGCTAAAGCTGCTCTTATTTTTATTGATGGTGGAAGAAATGAAAATTGTAAAACTCGCTTTAGGCATGTACAAAATCATATTCGTCAAAATCTAAAACTAGCCACACAGATAGAGTGAAACTTCCATCAGTGGAGGTTTTTCTGCCCGTTATTGCTGGATAAAATTCAACTAATCGATTGCATGCCGGGAGTTATCCCATCTATCTTCTTAATTTTTTTAGAATCTTGAATTGTAGTCTTACTGCTCGTTAATGCACGGTAAAAAAGTGACCTGTTTCATTCTTTCAACTTAAACTAGATACATATAAAAAATAAAGGAGATCATTTTATGAATTTAATGAATAAAATTAATCACCGCCCTTGGCCATTACATTCAAAAAAATGGATTATGCGGCAAACCTGGAATAATTTATTGTTTGTTCATTGGCCTATTCCTATTGAAGCACTACGACCACATATTCCTCCTTCCTTAAAAATTGACACCTTTGATGGATACGCTTGGTTAGGGGTAGTTGTATTCGTTATGGATGGAATATATCCCCGCGGATTGCCATCTGTATCACTAGTTTCTAAATTTTCAGAAATAAATGTACGGACATATGTTCAATACGAGGGTAAACCTGGCGTTTATTTCATATCCCTTGATGTGGAGGATTGGGCTTCATATACAATAGCGAAGAAATGGTTTCGTTTACCTTATTACTCCGCACAAATTTCTTTTCAAAAAGAAGGACAAACCTTTCATTGCCAAAGTATTCGTAAAGGAAAAACAAATAATCCTATAACTTTTAACAGCAAATACGTTCCCTTATCGGAAATTTATTTTGCTAAAAAAGAGACACTCGACTATTGGCTCACAGAGCGATATTGCTTCTACAGTTCCGATAACAGGTCCAATATTTATTGTAGCGAAATACACCATCTTCCTTGGCCATTGCAAAAAGTAGAGGCGGAAATATATATGAATACCCTTTTTTTTCCTTTTCAATTTGACTTTACTGAAATAAAACCGATTTATCATTTCTCTAAAGGTGTCGATTCTCTCATATGGAACATTAAGAAAATACAATTGTAGTCTAAAATCATTCATTAAAAACATAGAGCTACAAAATATGTTTTATGAGGATGGATTCCTTATTTTATTGAGGTACTCCACTGCCCTTTCTTTCAAAGTTCTTGTTGATAATGTTTCTATTAAACTATCACTTGTCATTCTGAAATATATCTTTTTTGTTAATGATGAGGTTTTATTTTCAACATGATTTCACAAAAAAAATTCCGTGAATCCTACTTGTGTACTCTCATCAATACATCTGATATTAACTCTTTAATATTCTGTATTCTTCTTTTAGTTGAACCAAAAATGAATACAATTAATAATCCATTTCATTATTCTTGCTCTAACGAATGAATCCAACTAAAAATTTTAGAAATTACATATGGAATGAAAAATACGATAAAAGCTTGCATGAAAACTTTCCACTCTGGAAGATAGGAAACAATCATTTTCCACATTTTAATCATCCTATTTCAGCAGTTATCACTGCAATTTTTTAATCTAATCGGAATTTCTTACATATTATTATGTCTTATGTGAGGAAATTTCATTCTCAAAAACACACTATTTGTCATGAATGAAATACAGTGTAACCGTTCAGCTGCCAGATAAAGCGAATCTTTCGTCAATATAGATTTTCTTCATCCTCCATTGACGGAAAACCTACTCAATCAGGCTTTTACAGGCAGTTTCCCTCCAACTATCTTCTTAGCTTTTCATATGAATCTTGGGGCGGGAGATCTTACTGCCGAGAATCGCGGGATTAAAATGTAAACTAAAAAGAGAACATGCTATAAAACATGATCTCTTTTTATATGGTTTATTTATCCTGTGTATAAGTATTTTCCTCAACTGTTGATAAAAACGGACTTATTTCGTTTATATAATAAATATATAACTCGTGCATAGCACGTGTACAAGCTGTATAGAACAGTTTACGTTCACTTTCTTTTCTATATTGTTGGTTTGAAGCATTATAAATAATAACAGCGTCAAACTCTACACCTTTCGCTAAATAAGAAGGTACGATAAGTATACCTGAATCGAAAGAAGTTGTTTCTTTTTCGATAAGATGAATTTGTACATATTGCTGCAGTATGTCATATGCTGCTTTACTTTCTTGAGCAGTTTTACAAATAACTACTATCGTTTTGTGACCATTTTCTTTCAAGTTTTTAATCCGACTTACAATTTTCTTATGCAGTTCCTCTTCTATGTCTACTACTGTTATAACTGGTTTGCTTCCCTCACGTTGAAAAGGTTCAATAGAATCTCCCCCTAAAATAAGTTGCCGTGTAAATTCAATAATTTGTTTCGTCGAACGATAACTACGTGTAAGTTCAATGCACTCACTTTTTTCTTCTCCATACAAATCATATAATTGAGAAAATTCATTTTCAGCGGCATGTGCATGTATTGTTTGATTAAAATCACCAAGTATCGTCATTTTACTATGCGGAAATAATCGCTTCAAATAGGTAAACTGAAAAACAGAATAATCTTGAGCTTCATCAATAAATATATGCTCTACAGATGTATTTCTTTGCAAATCCTCCAGCTGATCTTTTATATATAAATAAGGTGTCGCATCCTCATATGCCATATAAAAACGCTGTATGCGTTCTGACGTTTCTCCGCATATTTCTTTCCAATTTGGTGGTAAACCATTATTATCTGTAAATTGCTTTGCAAACAACGAATCTGTAAACAACTGTAAATAAATCGCAGGCGTATTAATGAACTGAAGCCTCTTCACACGTTTACGAAGTGGTCTAAAACGCTCATTCACAATCATTGCAGCTAACATTTGTTGTTCACGTTCAAAATCATCGAATGTATTATCACCATACTGTTTCTCTTGTTGAAGTTTCTTATGAACTTTAGCATACATTTCTTTATCTAATAGCTGTATTTCTTCTTCAACCCAAAGTTCTTTTCGTTCTAGCCGCTCACTTTTCTTCAGTTCTTTTAATAACCACTCAGAAATTAATTTTATTCGATTAGGAATTCTCATAGAAACAGGAAAAGAATAAAATTTTTCTTTAATTTCTTCCTTCGAAATTAATAAATTTCCGCGAAATTTCACATCTTTAAAAATCATTCCCTCTTGTCTCAAATACGTCACATAGTTATCTACAACTTTCACGAAAGGGGCACTTGCTTTATATCGAATTCCTTGCATACGTACTGAGTATTCTGGTTCTTCTATGCCTGAAAGCACATATTCCATTTGTGTGAATGGATCTTCTACATCAAAAATCTTATCTATATGCTCCTCTACATACTCTTGAAATGTTGTCTGTTTCATATTTTCTTCTCCTAATTCAGGAAGAACAGTCGAAATATAGCTATTAAACATTGAATTAGGAGAAAAAAGAATAATTTGATCCGCATGTAATGTATCTCGATATCGATATAGTAAATAAGCCACACGCTGCAATGCAGCCGATGTTTTTCCGCTTCCTGCTGCTCCTTGCACAATAAGTAAACGACTCGTTTCATTACGAATAATTAGATTTTGTTCTTTCTGAATCGTAGCAATGATACTTTTCATTTGTGTATTCGCATTCTTCCCTAACACTTCTTGTAATAATGCATCACCAATTGTTACTCCTGTATCAAACATACTTTCCATTTGACCGTTACGAATGATAAATTGTCTCTTTAAAGTTATTTCTCCTGTAATGATTTTATTTTGCACCTTATATACAGCCGATCCCAACGAATAATCATAATACAGACTGGATATAGGTGCTCTCCAATCATAAACAAGAAATTGTTCTGTGCTTTCGTCAAAAAACGAATGAATACCAAGATAAATCCGATCTGTACTTCTTTCATTTTCTTCTAGAAAATCAATTCTCCCAAAATACGGAGATTGCTCTAGTCGTTTTAACATCGTAAGCTGCTTATCTGCATGATGATGACTGCGCTCTCTTTCAGATAATAGCTCTGCTTGTTGCTTAATACTTGCCGCAGTTTCCGCGGCTTCTTCAGCATTATCAAAGTTAACTGTTACATCATTCCAAAAGTTTTTCCGAATATTAACTACCTCTTTTTTTCCACTACTCACATATTGCTGAAGAACATCTTTATCCTCTTTAATTCTCTTTATTACTTCCTCTATTCGTTGCTGTTCTCTCTTCCGCTCTTGCTCATACTGTTCCATATTGTCACTCCTTATCAACAAAAAAATTTGACCAAAAGTTTGACAAACACAGTTATTTTTTGATAAAATAATATTGGGTAATTATTGAAATAAACCCAATATTACCCTGTTGTCATTTTTTCATTGTAACATATACATCTTTCTTAGTTCAACGAAAATAGCTACAGTTATCAAACAATTCCACTCTGTATGAGAGAACTAAATAAAATTCTAGACCTTTTACACATTAAATAGATTACACTAAATAAAAAGTCGATTTCCTGTAAAGGAAATCGACTTTTTATTTTATATATTCAGCTACTTCTTATCCTTTGAGCTCTTTATGTTTCTTAATAATAAAAGTATTTCTATAGTGCTTCGTACATTCAATAGTAATCTTTACATATAGAAAAATACCTGTTTTCGACTAAAAACAGGTATTTTTGACATTTTAATAAACTTAGAGGAATGTGACTTATACAAAATATTGAAACCCGGTAGGATTTATTTGGTATGCAGATTTTTAAATAGCCCATATTAATTATTTAGAAAACAGAAAAAATCTAGTTGCATTAATTCTTGCTTAGGTTTAGCTTGATGGGCATGTGGCGATATCCCTATTATAATTAAACTTCAATAAAAGAGCGAAGTATTAGCGTATAACGATGAGGCGCCGCCAGAGTGCACAAATAGGATGTTATCATCCTGCTTAAAGATACCTTTTTGTATCAAATCAACGAGTCCCGCTGCTGCTTTACCTGTATATACCGGAAAAGTGTTAGAATTCCTAAAGTTATTGTGGTCAATTATATCTCCGTACCATGGGAGAGAACTTAAAAGAAACCTATTTAAGTATTACACTTTAGATTATATAAAATCTTTATGTTATCCTAAATGATATTTAAAAAGCTAAACCCATACATCGAAGCAACTACAAAAATGACTGTCCATACTGCTAGACTTACCGTCATCCAGCTTATGACGTGTCTCCGGGAAGATCCAAATGTTAAAGCTAGTACGGCCGCAATATCAGTTCCTACAAGAATTGGACCTAGCAGAGCTAAACCCGGAATACCATATCGTTCCCATATTCGCCTTGATCTGGTTTCCTTTTTAGAAGGTGTTGTTATCCCTTTTTTTAATTTCCTTGCAGTTCGCCATTTTGCAAACTGCTTAAAGAAGAAGCCCAGTAATAGAACCAAGATAAGATTCCCTGTAAATGCCATCAGTCCTACTGCAAATGGTTGTAATCCCCATACGATACCGAGTGGTACAACAATTGATACATCCATCCATGGAGCAAAAGCCAATAAAAATAAAACTAAATATTGCCATAATTCGCCTGCATTTTGAGCCCACTCCAACATACTGTTTCATCTCCCTTTTTTGTTCAGATTAAATACGATTTAAAACACGAATAGTAGTTAGCCAATAGACAATGTATTGACCTACACCTAGTACGCCAATGCACATTAATGGAACGAGAATATTATGAGAAAAGAGGAAGCAAATTCCTGCCGTTACTGGAAGGGCAAAGCTATAGTAAATATACACATTCCTACAAGCCTTATAGGTGACCCACTGTTGACCTTCATCTATTTCACGAAATTCGGATGGTATAAATCCAAATACTTTAATCTTATCATCAGGATTCTTTCGGTTATAAAGCTTTGTAAGAATAAACCACAAAAAAGTAAACATTACCAAAATCCCAAAACACATTCTAGCCAAAGCGACCTGTGTGCTCATAAGAGAAAACAGTAAAAATGCAATGATCAATACAAATAAACTCGCACCAATAAGCGGTGACCTCAAAATCTGTTTCATCATACTCATTCATTCCTTTCCTTTTAAATAAAAAACATCTTCTACAGTAACATTAAACGCAGCAGCTATTTTTAACGCCATAGTGACAGATGGAGAATAATCACCTTTTTCAATTAATCCGATTGTCTGCCTTGTCACTCCAATTGCATCGGCCAAGTCTTGCTGAGTCCACCTAAATCGTGCTCGTAATTCTCTAACTCTGTTTTCAAGCATCATAATTTCCCTTCCCTCATTTTCTATGATTGTAAATGATTACCAACAAAATGTAAATAATCATTTGCATTTTGTAATAAATAATTGCCTAAGAAAACATAAATAACACCATCTATAATGGCGTTGTTTAGCTTATATGGCTTTTAAAATTCAATTAAGTACAAAAAGAATTAAACATTTTGATTAGACCTTCATTTTATAACTTCGCATCACTTGCACCTAAGAACACAAAAACAGACTGTAGAGAAACTTTTCTCCACAGTCTGAAAAATACCTTTTATACCTTGTTCCCGCTGTACGAATGGATAATAAGATTTCCCATTCATGTACATTTTACTTTCACTGAATTTCAATTACTCTGCTATTTCCGTTCTTTGCAATTTGTACTTTTGCATACAGCCCTTCCCCTTTTATAAGGGTAACGGGAACTTCACGCATACTTCCTATCGTAATATACCCGTAGTTCATATATCCTTTTATCCAGATGCCTTTTTCTTTCGGATAGTCATTGATCTTTATTTTATCTATTCGATAACTCTCTCCCTGTCCTTTTTTCAATTTTATAAATACAGGTGTTTTTGTTTCTTTTTTTGTGTCACGATTCAACATCATTTCGTTCGCTTCCACTTCTATTTTGTAAAAAAACCACACTTTTTTCGTTTGCGCTGATTTCTCAATTGGATTTTCTAATTCTAGTAACACAGTATTACTGTTATAATAGTTCCATTCTTGATGTGTAACAGTACCTAATAAAATAAAAGCAGAAAGTATACCCACTAACCATACATATTTTTTCTTGTATGTTATGTTATATGTTATGATATTCTCTTGTTTTTGCGGCTTTTTTGTTTGTAACAATATAATCCCTGCAAGAAATAGCATCCAGCTTAATCCATAGTTTCCAATGTAATTTGTTTCATACATAATAAGATTCGTAAACAAATAAATAACGATACCAATCCGCTTCATTACAGAATCCTTTACATATAGCATTCCTAACACAAGGAGTAATATATATCCACCATGTGCAATTACAATAAACCAAAAATCTGCACCTTCGTATTTCTCTAACAAATAGAAAAATACATACATCATTCCAAATCCTGCACTATTTCGTAATAAAAATTCATTTTTTCGTGCAATCGCAAAAATTAAAAATCCAATATGAATGAGTACGAGATAGCCCATACCTGTTGAATAGTCCGCACCTCTCATACACTCACTTAGTATAATCCCTTCCAATAACCACCATAAACTATGTTGTTCTGCCTTATGTTTTGCGAACATCCAATACGCAAAAATACAACCACCATACAACACTCCCCATATGTAATGATGATTTGTTACAAGCGTTGTAATTCCTGCCATGATAGCGAAGACAAATAAAAAAACACGTAAAAATTTTGCTGTTATTTTTTTATATCCCCATATTCCAAGCACACTTAGCATAGCGCTTATAATCATGATTACACTGCTTTTTCTTAATGTTTCCCATAAAATGAAATAGAGACCCGCAAGAAAAAGAACACTTCCTATTGAGCTTACTAAAACAAACAGCACATATTCTCCTATTTTTCGATGATTTGTTTGTGTTTGATTCTTTTTTTCTTGCCAAGTAAAAAATTGCTGCGAAATTACAACAAACAAAACGACCAATCCCATCAATATATAAGAGATATTCATAGTTAAATTTGTAAATAGATTGGTGATGTCTATCAATGCATACAATGACCACGCCGTTAAGATTGCGCCAGTTGTTATTCTATATAAATTTCCTTCTTTTAACCTTTTAAATATAATAACGTACATGACTGTCATGAGGATTGCACACACTACTTTGATCCAATAGTTAGGCTCTCCTCCTTCATATAAATTTTCAAGGTACACCATCCATAATCCTAGTAAACTAGTTGTGTAAAATAAATAACGCCCCGGCATTTTCAGTTCAATTCGGTACCACATAAGGGAAGCGATCGTTATTATAATAGATTGCCATTTATCCGAAACAGTAAACCACTTCATTTCGTTTATCGTTGATAAAAAGAAAAGTAACGCTCCGCCTCCAAGCACATACCATTCTGCTTTTTTGTCTGTTACATAAAGATATAACGCTGGAAGTAACCAACTAACAGAGAGCCATACTTCTTCGTTTTCTACACCGTAAATATTTCGAAGCATCCAACATGACCATGCATAAGCGAGATATAAGGTTACACGCATTCCTCTTAAAAACAACTTGTTTGCACACATTACATTTCTTATCGCAAAATACCACACTATTCCAATGACAGGTACCCCAACTACAGCTAAGCTTTGATACACGGTAGCCCATGAGTAGCGCATAGTCATCGTTAAAATGATATAAGCACCAAGTAAAGACCATACTCCAAGTATTTTAAAAATGTCATCTTTCCAACCTTTCATCCCCCATCCCTCCTTTTACAAGTCTATTCTTTTTATATGTATTTTTCACTTGTAATTTATATATTTTTCCAATTCATTACTTTTGATTTAAACATATAGGGTATGTAAAGAAAATAAAAAGGTCAAGGTTTCTCTTATTTTTATAGAAACCTTGATCCTTCTCAACACTTTATTCTAAAAGATTTCAACACGTAGTAACTGTCCTTTATTCTTTAATTATAATAGCATTTACATCAGTTCTAGTATGGTCTTTATCACGACCTCGGGATTTTCCAGCTGAATCGAATGACCATTCTCTGTTTGAATATGTTTTGTACAGTTTGTTAGTTGGCATAAAAGTTGCTGCTGCTCTTTCCATGTTGGATCTGAATTGTTAGAACTAATCGCGATGACCGGCAAGTTTTCTCGTAAACTATTTGCTCGTTTTACTTGTTTCGCTGACTCTTCACTATACAACATCTCTTTGTAGACAGCTTCATATGCTCCGGCAGTGTATCCCACATGTTTTACGTGATCTTGAACTTGCGCCGGAAGGCTTCTGCCTCCTACTGGCATATTTAATAAACGCGGCAAACCAATCGCAGAAGTGATATATCCTAATCTCATCTGTTTTACACTTTTTACGTATTGTTGTGATCTCTCCTCGTTCATTTCCTCCTTTAAATATCGATTTTCATGTACAGCATCAACCAATACAATTCCTGATACCTCATCAGGATATTGACTTGCAAATAAACGCATATTTAGTCCTGCAAATGAATGTGCTACTAAAATATAAGGAGGAGCAATTTGCATTTTTTCTAAAGCAATTTTCAAATCATTGACTACTTCTTGACTAGTCGATAAACCACTTCTCGTATCACTCCAGCCATATCCAGCCCGGTCAAAAGAAACCACCCTTGTAAACTTTGATAATTCAGGCTGGACAAGACACCAAGCTAAGCAATTACCACTTAATCCTGCATCTAAAATAACAGTCGGATTTCCATTTCCTTCACCAGAAATCATAGTATGAACATTACGACCATCTACATTTACAATACTTCCAGGCTCTTTCGTTGCATTCTTTTTTCTTATGTACATATTTACAGCTGTAAATGGAAATAGTACTATGCTAATTGCTGTTTTTAAAAGAGAATCTGCTTGAAAACTCATGACAATGGTTGTGCCTCCATCCATCTTTTCAATAATTGTTGTTCTTTTTCAAATGCTAACCCTGCTTTTCGTTCTTCGGTTTCACTACGCAACTGTTCCCACTTCCAAATATCAAAAATCGTTTCTTCAAGTGAGCGAAATGTCAGCCCCGTACTTAACACCTTATCAATATTAAATGAACTGTCACCTCGCCAAGGTTCTTTCTCTTCTGGAAGAGCAAATTCCTCCGGTATCCACAACGGCATTTCAGTCCAAGGTGCTACATTGTTCTCAAGTAAAAACTTTTCACTTACCCAAACAAATTCTGAATCACTATTTGTTATACCTTTGCAACTTTCTAATAACCGCTCCATTGTTAATGGATAGTCTGGTCCCGTCACATTATAAATTCCTGTAATATTTTGTTCAATCATGTTAACAATCCAAATCGCCAAATCTTTCACATCAATAAATTGTATTTTTCTTTTGGGATTTCCTGGCGCTAATACTCGGCCACCTTTTGCGATTCGTTTTATCCAATAAGGTAACCGATCTGAATAATCATTTGAGCCGACAATAAGCCCCGCTCTTACAGACAGTACTTGACCCGGTAAATGTTTCTCAGCTTCTATTTCGCATAATCTTTTTAAAGGGCCATAATACTCGTTGTAAGTAGTCCCTGCCGCACTCCCGTCAATTTCTGCTGCTTTTTCTTCTGATAAAGTTTGTACTTCATAATCTTCTGTAATTCCCACTGGAATCCAATCTTTATATACAGACAGACTAGAGATAAAGGTATAATGCCGAACATGATTTGCTAACATAGATGTGGACTTCTCTACAGTTCGCGGAGCAAATCCGCACGTATCAACTGCTGCATCCCATACTCTTCCCTTCAGTACATCTAGGTCTCTATCTCGATCACTAATAAGCACTTCTACATTTTTATCTTTGAAAATATCATTGTTGTTGCCCCGATTCAATATAGTCACTTCATAGTTTCTCTTTAATGCCTCTTCAACTACAGCTCTTCCTAAAAAGCGTGATCCACCTAAGATTAATAATTTCATTCCCATCCCTCCCCACGCTAATAATTCGTCATTTACGATTACATTTCCCTTAGAAGTTATGCGATTTCATCAAAATTCAAAATTTTTATCCTATTTTTACATTTCAAGGGTTTACAAAAGTTACCTAATTGTATATACTTACTTAAGTAAGAAAAAATTTCCAAAGGAGGTCGAATGAAATGATGAAAATAAGTGTTTATGTAGCATCTGTCTTACAATCAAATATATATTCGACCACCCATATGGAGAATTGAAAATCGCCTTTATTATGATTAAATAATTCTGCCACAGGAGGTCGAATGCCTTCCTGTGGCTTTTTCACGCCTTGCCGCAGGAGCACTTTGTCTTCCTGTGGCTTTTTTGTGCGATTTTCGCCTTCTTACAAATTTATTCACTCGAGAGGAGTAAACAGTATATGACATTTCATGTATTCTTTTTAACGATTACGATTCAAAAAACACGTCTATCTAGAGAAGAGCTTGAACATGAACAACGTGTTCAAAAGATCATGGACGAAGTAAAAGATCGTCAAATTTCGTTTTATAACCACCTTTAATTTTTTAATAACAAACAACAATGAAAGGAGATGTTTAGAATGATTTTGTCAAAACGGCGAATTATGATTTGGATTGCGGAGGTAGACTCTGCATAACAAATCATAATCTTATGTGAGAATGTTAAATAAACGAAGATAAGTATTTAAAAGAATTTCATTATGTGTAACCGAAGATATAATCATGAAAGCTATGAAGAATTTATTAGATAGATGCGTCTTCTTCAAACCTCACCTGAGTGCGTAAAACCAATATTAGAGGTACGGCGTAAATATTTAGATGAGATTTACAATGAGATTATAGAAAAATACGGTACTATTGAAAATTATCTTTGTCAACTTTGTAACATACAGCAAAGCAGCTTGCAAAATTTGAAAAATCTACTGCTGGAATAAAGTAAAACTTCCATCAGTTAGGGTTTTCCTCATCCCCACTGATGGAAAGCTCTCACCAATCGGGCTTTTACAGGCAGTTATTCCTCACCTATTCTTTGAATCTTGAGATGGGGATCTTACTGCCCGCGAATAGCGGGATAAAATCATACTATCGGTACTAAAACACAAGAAGACCAGCTACAATATGTAACTGGTCTTCTTTCTACTTCTTATTTTTTTTCACTTTAAAAAGCCTTACTAAATTTAAAACGATTGTTTTCGTCACAGCATACGCTGGTACAGCTAAAATCATCCCAATAATTCCCGCAAAATTTCCGACACCAAGAATTAACACAATAATCGTTAACGGATGAATATTTAATTTTTCACTCATGATTCGCGGTGATAGAATATTACTTTCAAATTGCTGAACAATCGTTACAACAACAATAACCCATAACGCTTGCACCGGTGATACAAATAGTCCAACAATAACCGCTGGCGCTGCCCCAATAAAGGGACCTAAGTTTGGAATGATATTCGTAAGTGCCGCCACAACTCCTAAAATAAAAGCATAAGGCATCCCGATAATTAAATAACCGACAAATGTGAAAGCTCCGACAAATAAACAAACAAGCGCTTGGCCTTGAATGTATGCAGCAAGGGTTTCATTCATCTCTTTTAAGACACGACGCCCTTCTTCATGATACGACTCTGGTAAAAAACGAACTGCTGCTCCAGGAAATTTATGTCCATCTTTAAACATATAAAACAAAATAAATGGAACTGTGAAAATAACTAATGCAATGTTTGTAATAATACTAACTAATACAGTCGCACTCGCTGTAAGCGTATTTGGTATATCTTTCAAATAATTAAGAGCATTCTTTTCTAATACTTCTAATGAAACATAATCTTGTGTTGTAAGCCATTGAAATAACCTATGATTTGATAAATCTGTTATGTATTCTTTCCCAACCTTAATATAAGTTGGCATGTTCTTTATTAAATCCATCAGCTGATGAGAAAGAGTTGGAACCACAACACCGATCGAAACGGCTATTAATGCAATAATGAATACGTACAGTAGCAAAATAGCTAAACCACGTGGCACTTTTTTGTTCTCTAAAAAAAGAAGAACAGGATTAAACATAAAATAAAGAAATAAAGCAATTAAAATTGGGAAAAACAATGTGGAAATAAAAATACCGATTGGCTGAAATAAAAACGATATTTTTGTACAGATAAAAATAATCGTTACAACCATCAGCACTTCTAATGTCCAAAAATGAGCTTTCGATTTCAAAAAAAAGCCTCCTTTTAAATTTCTCTTCTCATTGTAACAAATCAAAACAAAATTTTACATGCTATTTCTTCGTTCTTTATTCCAAAACATAAATAAATACACTACAATAAAGACATATAAAAATTTGCAACTAAAAGGTGATAGCTATGACGATGTGCAGTATATGTAGAGAAAAAGAAAAACAACATGCAGAACAATATGTTATTCCAGAAGTGTTATGTGGATATTACTATATCGATACAGTGTGTGAAGCATGTCATGAAAGAGTAGTAACAAATGTAGATCGTCCATTAATTAGCCATAAATTAATTCAGTATAAAATAGATCAACTTAAACATCAAATTGATTCCCCTCTTCTAGATATATATGATGAAGAATATGCAAATGACGAAACTGATAGCGACGAATTTCAATTTTCAAATTCTCTTATTATGAAACTATGCAAAAGACATGATATCTCACTTCATGATGAAATATGGAAAGAAGAACGAGTAAAAAAAGTTGCTGGTTCCATTCAACGCGAATTACTGCTTGATAATCGCAAATATAAGATGAGTTTATTGAAAATGGCTTATTTATTTGCTGTACATACAATAGATGGTTACTTTCATGATCCAGATGCAGTTGCCATTTCTAATATTTTATTCAATGTAGATTTTATCGAATTAAAAGATAGAAATATTGTACGAGATTTAAGCAAAAGTTCATTGTGGAACACATTAAATACCGATTGCGAAAATCATTATTTTATTTTATTAAGTGATAAAGATGGCTTATTCTGTTTTATTCGCCTCTTTGATGTGTTTGATGTCGTTGTTCATCTTTCTCAAAAAACATATGACCTTCCGTCGCCAATTGTTGGTGTAAATGATACAATCAATCAAGAGTTTTACAAAAAAAGTTTAAAAGAATATATGAACGGATTATTTAAAACAACAAGCGGAACTCGACCTTGAAAACCAATCGATGCGATTACAAAAACAAGAACATACGGTCTCCTTCCTTACATAAACAGGATTATGCTATAATAACAATGAAAAGAGCAATACAATCACATAAATAAATCAAATTAGCATATGAATAGAAAAAGACTAGTGTGCGGCAACACACTAGTCCCATATAACTCAGCAGAGTGGATTATTCATTATCCTATTTGTTTCTTATGAATGAAACAACCCACCTTCTATTGGCGTAGAGTGGGTTGTTATTTTTTGAGCTTGTCAATTAATAACACAACAAACGTCAGCAATGCAACGAGAAAAAGACCACCTTGCAAAAGTAACGAAAGTTCACTCAAATTATCACCTCCCTTCATTAGAGAAGTGATAATAGAACAACCACTCTGGCCATGAGTTACTCTTTCATTTTATCATATTTTTCTAATTTTTACGACGAAAACCGGTAAGCTTTATGCATGCCGGTTTTTAATTGTGTTGAAAAATAATAAATGTGACATACTATGAAAAAAAGAAGGTATTCACATGCATAGAAGGATAAAAAAGGGAATAAAACGAATTAGTCTCGTACTCCTCATTGTCCTAGCAGGAGGAGTGATTTGGTTGTACAGTACAAGCGCTGGCCATAAACTTCGCGAAATGATCGGAGGATCTATTCTGTCATCACAGCACCCGCAATTCGCAAGATTACTTTTGTCAAAAGATGAAATTCAACAATTGGAAACTGCTATTTATGCACCGCCCACCCAAAAATCAAAACTTCACAATTTTTTATTTTCCCGTAAAAAACAGCACTTATCTGTAACTGTTGAAACGCTCGAAGATCCACATTTCACAGCAAAAATAATGAAGGTTAACGATCCGACTACCATTCATTTAGTAAGTTCCAAATATCATAATCAAGGACAACCATTATCTGATCTCATTGAACAAAATGGTGCTATTGGAGGTATCAACGCAGGAGGATTTAAAGATCCAGGAGGTGTTGGGCGTGGCGGAGAAGTCATAGGGATTGCAATTTCTGATGGCATTATTCGTTCAGAGCCTGGATTTAGTCGAGATGCACGTAATGCTGTTTGCGGATTCACAAAAAAAGGACAATTCATTACAGGAACATACTCCATTAATGAGTTAGAACATATGAACGTAACACAAGCTGTTACATTCGGGCCGCAACTGATTGTAGACGGAAAAGATATGGTGACGGATCACATTGAAGAAGCATATGGCTGGGCGCCTCGTACAGGAATCGGACAAGATTCACAAGGGAATGTAATAATGATTGTAACAGACGGAAGATTTTATTGGAACAAGTATCACCGTGGTGCTTCTATGAGAGATATGGTATCCATTTTCCAAAAATATGGATGTATAGATGCATTTGCCTTAGACGGTGGAGGTTCTTCAACGATGATTTATAAAGGGGAATTACAGCTTAAACCTGCAACTGAAACTTCCGTAGGAATGCGCTATCTTCCAAATGCATTTGTAATCATCCCGAAATAACAAATACTCTTAAAGAATGTTATTTATTCAGTACTCTTAACTACCGGCTGAATATTTTATCTTTCGGCCGGTAGTTATATACTTGTAACTCTACCATTTTATTTAAAGATTTTATTTAAAGATTTCATTTAAACGCTCTTTATAAAATGTAATTGCTTTTGCATATGTTTTTACACTTTCCGTTTTCATTGCCACATCTAGCAGGAGTTTCATCGCTTCTTCATGAGATTGTACATTATACTTTGCCAATGATAAAAACACTTTCATTACATCATCATCTGGATAACGTTCTATTCCAGCTTCTAATGCAGCAATCGCTTTATCATATTCCCCAATACAGCGATATGTACTCCCTAAACCGATATAAGCCCCGCGTAAGCTTTCTCCTTCTAATCCCTGCTCAATAGCTTTCTCATAATATAAAACGGCTTCCGTTTCCATTCCCATCGCATCATGCGTCCATGCACATTGATACAAGACTTCGGGATCTTGCGTAAAGTTTGTTAAACCTAACAATATCTCTCTTGATTGAACAAATTTTTGCTCGTTGCGTAGTTGGATTGCTTTTTTTAGTAGATTTTCCATCCCCTTGCCCTCCTCATTTCACTCAATATATCTATGTATAATTCCCAGCATTACTTTTTAATAATATATATTCCCGCTTATTATGAATGATGAATAAGCAATTGTTCTCTTTCAGAATGAATCGTTGCGATTTTATCAATCAAAACTTTTGCTGTCTCTGCTTTATCGTTACATACTTGCACGTCACCATCTTTAGAAATAATGTAGTGATTCGTTTCATATGTATATAGTGCATCTGAAGCATTCGCAACCATAAAATCTGCTTGTGAACCTTTCATTCGAGCTTGAGCTCTATTTACTAATTCTTGTTGATTTACACCGCTTTCTAATTTAAATCCAGTTAATACAACATTGGGATCCCATTGTTTAATTTGTGCCAATACCTTTGGAGCTTTCTTAAAATGAATAACTGGCGGCATATCACTTGATAACTTACCTATTTCATTCATTATATTTCCGTCTCGATCGACAATTTTATCAACAATCCAGTCTGATCCAGCCGCTGCCATAATAACAATATCTATTTTTTCACGTGTAATTATTTGTTTCATTTTATCTTGCAAATCGATAATTCCCTCAAAAGAATAAGATGAAAGATTATCATCTGTTTCAGGTTTTTCTGCAAAATAACCGTGTAAATATATAACCGAAGCTCCTACTTTCAAAGCTTCTTCCGCGAGAAGTCTTCCCATTCTTCCAGTTGACAAATTTGTATGTCCCCTAACTTGATCCCACTTTTCTAAACAGCCGCCACTTGTAATTAGTACCTTTTTCTCCTTCATGTTCTCCATCCTTTAATTACATATTTTATTCGTTTGCTTTTGTGTCAAAAACCACTCTGTTCCAAAATCGACAGCTTTTTGTTGTTTCATCAATTTACATGATGCATTTCCAATCGTTCCATATGTAACCATTCCTGTTTCATCAAGTGCCTTTCCTAGCGGCTCAAAATCATCAGAATCATATTCGAATTCCTCATACTCTTTCCATATACGAACTCCATTTTCAATAATCGGTGCCCCAATTTGTACTTTATCTCGATATTGCGCACGAACTTCAGATAAATGAAGTGATGTATTGGAATCATGATCCACCCCAATTAACAATATATATCCATCTAAATCATATATTTTTTGTAAAGGTGACAGTTCTCCAAAACTAGGAGAAAGTTCGTGATTTTCGGTAATTTGTTCTGCATTCTTTCCCCATGCTGCAAAACTATGTAAAGGATGATTACTTCTCTTTGTATTTGGATAAGTACGAAAACATTCCACTACTTCTCCCATACTTCGCGTTGGTGTTGTTTTTGGATCAAAAGGCGGTACATTGTCACGAATAATTTCCCACCAACTTTCCGGAACCGGTGGCATTTGCCAATTTTTCGGATCGGATAAATCACTCGTTTGTGTCGGCATAACAATTGTACCTTCTTCTGTAACAACTTTCATTAATGCTTCTACTACAGCCAAAGCACCTCCACTCACCCAGCCTATAGAACTAAGGGATGAGTGCACAATAACGGTCATTCCTTCTGTAACACCTAACTTCCGTAAATCACTTGCAATTGTATGAATTGTATTTGGTATTTTTGTTTTTGCAATAATATCGTTTATATTCATAAAAAGCCCTCCATGCTATATAGGAAATATAATTTCTTATAAATTCCATTTATATATTATCATATTTTTCTTAATATTTAACAAAAACAAATAGAACAACTTGAAATACATAGTTGTAATTCATCAGATACAGAAATAGACATACAAAAACGCCATCCTTTCTTATTGTGCAAGGATAATAAAATTATTAAAAAAACAATAAAGTTAATTAAAAGTTTTTTACATCACTACGGGGCAGGTTATTGAATAAAAAAATCCATATGATTCAAAAATATCCTTTTAAAAAAGTGCTTGAAAAACATTTTAACTAGCATTATCTTTTCTAAGAAAGGGGACTAAAATATGAAAATAACTATTGAAGAATTACCTGAATCAAAAATCACTTATTTTCGAAATGTTGGGGAGTATGGTGAAAAGCAAAACAAAGATTTAATGGAGTCTTTTAAAAAGTGGGCACAGTTGAATGGTGTATTTAATAATTCTACAATTTTAGGTATACCACAGGATAACCCTGAGGTTACTCCTAAAGAGGAATGTCGTTATGATGTTTGCGTTATTATAAATAAAGATTTTAATGTGGCAGAACCAGCTCAAGTTGGTAAATTTTCTGGCGGAAAATATGCTGTTTTCTTGCTTGATCATACAAAAGAGGCGATCAATGAATTTTGGGGTAATATTTTTTCTGAAATAGAAAAAAATAATCTATCAATAAGAGAACAACCAATTGTAGAAAGATATACTTCACAAATGATTGATAATCATTTATGTGAAATATTAGTTCCTATACAGTAACAGATTTTCTGACACTACCCCTTAAATAAGTTTGTGGAGATTAATACTTTTTTAAACAACTTTACATAACCTTACTACATTCAATATGTAGTAAGGTTATTGTCTTCTATATTGAAATTAAACATCTTTATTATTACTAAACACTTATGATTCTACAGAAAGAATAGCGTATTTTTTCATTTTAGGGGGGATTTTGTTTTATTAGGTTGATAGCGATGTGACGCTACCCCTAATAGGAAAAACGAAAAAACTTTTTTAGGGAAAAAATCAAGATTATAACCAAATTTTTGCTAGTTGAGATACTCCTTTTATTATCTTTTCTTCACATAAATTACCCAATCCAAGTTGAATATGCGGATATTGTGGTATATATTTCGAGAAATATTTTGAGCAAGGATAAACTGCAATTCCGTGTTCATATGCCCTTTCAATTAGCATTTTTTCACTCATTTTTGTTTTAACTTCAATAATAACGAAAATTCCGGAGCTACCACCTTTTATTTCAACATAATTCTTAAAGTGTTTTAGTAATTCCCTATTCAATAGATTCATTTTACGTTTATACAAAGCTTTCATCTTCCTTAAGTGTGAGTACCAATATCCTTCATTCATAAAGGTCGCCAGTGTTCTCTGATGAATGGATGAGGATGTTTGCTCAAGCAAAGGGAGTATCTTTTTATATTCACTTACTAGCCTCCTAGGCAAAACCATATAACTGACACGGATAGAAGGTAACAGTGCTTTTGAAAAAGTTCCTAAATAAACCACCCTATCATTAGAATCTAAACTTTGAAGAGACGGTATAGGTTGATGGATGTATCGAAATTCACTATCGTAATCATCCTCAATAATATATCCTTCCACCCTTTTTGCCCATTGAATTAACTTTAATCTTTCATTGACGGGGATAGTTACTCCATATGGAAAGTGGTGAGTGGGAGTGACATATAAAAGTCTAGAAGGCGATTTTAAAAGGCGATCGACTTGGATGCCTTGTTCTTTTACCGGGATCGGATCAATGATAAATGACTGAAGAGCAAATAGTTCCCTTGCCACATTATATCCAGGGTCCTCTACTGCCAGATAATGATAGTCTTGCTTTAGCAACAGCGACAAAAGTAATAACAAGTGTTGTGTGCTACTGCCAATAATAATCTGTTCAGCAGAAGTATTAACCCCTCTTGATTGAAACAAGTAATCTGCTAGTACCTTTCTTAATTTAATATCGCCTTGTTTTTCTCCGTATGAAAACATGCTAGAGTCTTTAACGATTTTGTTTGTAAGCATTCTCCATTTTTTCAAAGGGAAGTTCTCTTGATCCACTGTCCCAATCTTAAAGTCAATAAATTTTATGTCAGTTTGATTTTTTTCATGATGCTGTTCTCTAATGGGTTCATAATTAAGCGTCTCATCCGATATAGTTGCCTCTACAAAAAATCCCTTTTTGTTCTCACTTCGAATATATCCTTCCGATTGCAATTGTTCATAGGCTACCTGAGTTGTGTTTCTGCTGACCTCTAATTGGAGAGCAAGTTGTCTAATCGATGGCAACTTTGTATTCCTTTCTAATTTACCAGATAAAATCTGAGTACGTATGTATTGATAAACTTGTTGGTACATAGGAGTGTTACTTTCTCGATTGATATTAAATATTAGTTCATTCATCATTGAAATACCTCATCTGTCATTTGTGTTTATTGTAAACTGTACCTTTTAGAAATGACAGTATAAATGAATAATGAATTTAGAAAAAATTTTGATCTGGGAGATAACTTATGACAATATTTATGTACATATTTTGTTTGATTGTATGGGGACTCAACTTTATAGCAGTAAAAATTCAAGGAACTCCTGTCAGCTTGGAATTATCCTTAACTTATCGTTTAGTTATGACAGCCTTTTTATTTTTGATTCTTGTTTGGTTCCTTCAACCAAGAGGGAGGCCAACAAGAAAAGATATCCCATTTGTAATAGTTTTTGGTGTATGTAACTTTGCATTAAGTTACTTATGCCTTTATTACGCCACAATTTTGAGTTCTGCAGCAATCGTAACATTGGTTTTTTCATTAAAGGTGATTTTGACCCCGATTACTCTCCGGATTTTTTTAAAAGAAAAGTTACATTCACGCGTTTTGTTTGGGGGGATTTTGGGTGTATTAGGCGTATGTATTCTCATCTATCCGAATTTGAACAACTTTCAAGGGTCCAATGACATAAAAGGCATTATGGTTGCGATCTTAGGTACGCTTCTTACAGCAGTAGGTGATGCCAGCTCAGCACGAAATGCAAGTCACAAGGTGAATCCTATCTACGCAAATGCCATTGGATTTACAGTGGGCAGTATATTGATGGGAGTAATTGTATTATTTCAAGGACAAGAATTTATTTTTCCAACATCGTTTTCATACTTATCTGTGTTGCTATATTTAACTCTGGTTGCTTCATTTGTAGCATGGTTATTCTATTTGAAGCTTGTAGAAAAAATTGGAGGAGCTCAAAGTGGCTATATGGTTGCACTTTTCCCGGTAATTGGAGGAATAGCTTCCGTTTTAATCGGTGAGTCAGATCCATCATTGTATTTGTTTGCTGGTTGCTTTTCTAGCTGTATTGGCGCTGCCATCGCATTAGGGTTTGGAACTCGGAAGCAAAATGCGAAATTACCTCTAAAAAGAGCTAATTAAGAAAGAATAAGTCTTGTGAACTTGAAAATAGAGCTCATTTATTGGGTTCTCAAGTTGTTGACCAAGAATGCATGAACACTTAAACAAATGGAATATAGACTATAGGGGTCACCATACATTACTATCAACCTAAGAGGAATTTATATCCATAATTCATAGAAAGCGTTATTCTTTTTGTAGAAATATACAGAAAGGATGGCGTTTTTTTCATTTTAGGGGGAATTTTGTTTTGTTAGCTTGATAGCGATGTGGTGCTACCCCAACGAGGCTTGAACTTGATAAAAGGAAAAAGGAGAACACATATTTCTCATGACTAATATGTATTCTCCTTTATTTTTAGGGATTTTTGTGAGTTAGGTCTTGATAATGTTAAAGTCCAAGATATAGTTGACGGAAATGGGGCTGATAGTAGTAAATTTCTTATAATCCTTATTTCATAAAAAGAGAGGAGGAGAAACTCCTCTCTAAACAAAATAAAGATGTTCCCAATTTTTATTCATCATATATTATTCATGACGATCATGGTCTTTTGCTATAGCTAAAGCACTAAAAGACAGTGGTCCGACAACAGCAGCCGTTGTACCCGGAGTAATATTCTCGGCAGTTACACGATACTTATGAGAACCAGCTTTTACATTCGTGTCTATAGCTTGAAATGTTACGATATAAAATTGTTCTGAGTCAGCAGATTCTATCCCTTGTTGAGCCACAAAGATTTCTTGATCATCACGAAAAACTCTAAACACAATTTGAGCGATACCAGTAATCCCTTTTATACCAACAGTGAAAATCAGTTCCACATGATTTTCGCGTGCATGTTTTTTCGGAATATGAACTTGTAGATCTGCCAATTTAACTTTTTTTGGGGATTGTGGAATAGTAAAAGCTTTTGTTTCATCAATCTTACGAAGCGGCTCTGTTGCTTGGTAATCAACAATTCGAAATATTATAATCACCTCCTCTATCTCTACTTTAAAATATGTAATAGAGATAGAGTTTGCTTGGATATCTATCATTCTTTCTGTTTTTTAACATTAAAAAAACATTAGCTGAGCCAATTGAATCTATTTCACTTTTATATGTATATTTCTTATAAAAATAACATCATATATTCTTCATCTCGATATATTTCACCAATTTTCAATGCCTTTTTTTCTACACCATACGTTTCAAATCCAATTGAATGATATAATTTTTTGGCCGCAATGTTGTCGGAAACAACTGATAAACCAATTTGTTCTATATTTAGAGTCTTTGCTTTTTTCACGATTTCTTGTATTAGATTTCTTGCATATCCTCTTCCTCTGCTTTGAAAACTTACATACATTCCTACGATGTGTCCTTTATGACGGAGTGCTGCTCTTGATTCTGTTAATAGTGTTACAATTCCTACTAGACTATTCTTCTCATCAAAGGCCCCGAAAGTATAGTTATCTTCTGCTTGTAAATTTTGTGCCGCTTGCTTGATAGGTTCTTTCTTTTGAATTGCTTCTTCATATGTAGTAACGTATGCCTCTGGATTTTTCTGCAGTGCTTCTAAACGTAACTTCCAATAATTTTCTGCATCAGTTTCAGTCAAGATTCTAATCATTATGCTACTTCCTTTCTTTCATACAAAATTTTATATTTTCCTTTTATATTATTAAAAGCATTGAGTTTACATAATATTATTATGTAAATTTTTTTGTGCTATAACGTTTATAACTATAATCCATAGCCTTCTAAAACAACTTCCATGTTTAACTTCCTCATCATGAATTTCTCTGGTTCTGTAATTTTCTCAAATCCATACTGCTCGTATAACGTATGAGCATCTTGTGTAACTAGCATAAACCGTGTACCTTTTAACTTTGGATGGTTTACTATCGTCTCAATTAACCACTTGCTTAAACCTTTTCCTCTGCACGTAGGAAGAATAAATACATCTGCTAACCAAGAAAAGCGAACAAAATCTGTGACGACTCTTGCAAAACCTACTTGTTGATTCGTTTCACTATCATATACGCCATAACAAAGTGATGAGTTTTGAATTGTTTCTACAATTAGTGCTTTGTGTATCCCCTTTGCCCAATAAGAATCGTTACAAAGAAAAGCATGAATAGTGTCAATTTGTAACAAGTCTTTATTGGTTGAAATATAATAACTGTTATTTTTCTCTACATATAAATCAGTTTCCTTCATTTCAAGTTCCCCCTTATTTTACAAAGATAAAGGTAAGTGTAAGTATTTCGGAATAGAGTCTAGAAACTCTGGTGTATATTTCAATGTAATAGAATAAGAATACTGTTTAAAATGTAATGTATTTTCTTTTTTCTGTACTTTTTGTATAAATTCTAGATCTGGCGTTCCAAAGGTGATGCTCATTGATGGCATTAATGCTCTCATATCAATTGGAATCCACGGTCTTCCTTCTTTTACAACAACTACATGTGCAGTTCCTGCAATTACAAAATTGAATATATCTTGGTCATGTATTGTTTTCATTTGCAATGTATTTTTCAACCATTCTCGAAACATAGGAACAGACGGAACTGGAAATCCAACTTCTCGAACATACAAAACTTGCAAAGGACCATTTTTTTGTAAAACATCTTCTTGTACATACTCGTGTGAAATAATCTCAAGAATATTTCCATCACAATCTTTAAAGTATACTGCTTTACTTATCGGAGAATGATATGTAACTTTTTCTCCTTCTTTATCTTTTAAAATTTGTACGCCTGACTGTATAAGCCACAATGCGATTTCATCAAATAGTGAGTATGGCACTTGAAAAGCAAGATGTATTGGTACAATTGGTTCTAATAATTCTTTAAAACTAATGGTTGTAAAAGGAGTAATTTGAAATTGAATGTAAGTTTCTGTTTGTTTTACAATAGGAAATTGCAGGATATCGGCATATACTTGTTTAACACCCTCAATAGATAATGTCTGTAATTCTATATTTGAAAAATGTGTAATCATATAGCATCCCCCATAATTTCAATACTTTTACTATTAATATACGAAATATACAAAGTAAAAAAATCCACTGAAAGAGGGATAATGTATTTACTACTTTTGTAGTACAGGCATATTAACTGATAGATTTTCTTCTTTTTCTATGTATAATAAAGCGACCATCTCGCTCTAAAACATGCTCCCAATTACGCATAACTTGTTCCACTGTTATACATTGGTACGCATTAAACATCGTTTGACCATCTTTATTAAATACAAGGTGATGCGTTAATGCATAACAAGCATGAACTATTAACCCACCTTGTTCCCAAACGAGCACATCACCTTCCTGAATGATTGTTGTATCTATTTCTTCAAAGTTTTTTCTACATAGAATTTGACTAAACTTATTTGGCTGCATCCACTCGTTTATATATTCATTTGATTTTCTTTTGTCTGTTTCAACCGCTGCCAATGTAGCTGCTAAGCAATTTGGTCCATTTGTATCAATAAATTCGTTTATAAAAGGCGTAATATGATTCTTCATTAAACCCTTAATTAATACAGAATCTTCGTACACAAACATTTCTGCAATATGAAGCAATAATAAAATCCTTAATTGCTCTGAAAGTTCTCTCCACATATATCCTTGTAAAATAATTAATTGTTTATTTTCATATGAAAAGGCATATCTTTCGAGCCACGATTCCCACTCTATCTGATTGGTTTTGGCATCATTTTGAAAAATTGCTCTTAAATCATATAATTCAAAAATAAATCCTCGTTGTAAACGAACTTGTTCTTTTAATATTTGTTTTTGAATTTGATTATCTAAAGTTAAAAATTCATCATTAGAAATTCTAGCAATATAAGAAGCTTCTTTCCTAACATTCCAAGTTAAAAATGCTGTTCTTTTATCTAAAGGAATATAAACTGCATTTCTCTCATCTACCTTGCAATATGCCGGTTTCTTTTCAAAGAAAAAATAGTCTCCATCAGGAACAAACATATCCTGCCATCTCTTTATCACTTCATCAGATATTTGATTATTTTTGACAGTATACACGATTATCACTCCGCAACATTTCAACAAATTCCTCTTTCAACATACTAAAACGATAACGATCAATAAATTCTCCGTGTCTCAATCGATCTTTTCTCATTAATCCTTCACGTACAAATCCAGCTCTTTCATAACTTTTCATCGCTTTCGTATTATCTGCATCCACTCGCAGCCAAATTTTTTCTAAATCGAATTGTTCAAAGCCAATTTGCAGCATTTGGTATAAAGCAGCCATTCCGTATCCTTTTCCCCAATATCGCTTATCACCAATCGCAATTCCTAGCTCTGCATTTTTATTTGTTCTATCGAAATTTTTCAAATCTACCCATCCGATATGCACACCTTCTTCGGAACAAATTGCTCTTTGTTCATATCCATTTGTTCGTTTCATACACATTTCAATCCATCTTCGTGTATCTTCACACGTAAATGGCGGATATTGATCTGGAACCATTAAATGCTTCGTTACTTCCTTATCTAATGACCATTGATATCGGTCTTCTATATCATCTAATGATAATTCTCTTAATCGAATATTCGGTAAATTCATTGTGTAATTTCTCCTCATTTTGTATATGTATGTACAACTAATTCTCCTATCTCTTTTAGTACTTGTTCTAGCTGATACCACTCGATATTTTCCTCATATGCATGAACAAATCCAATACACATTAACACTCGATCTTCTAAATATAAATACCCAACATCATTACAAAATTTATCAAGCCCACCAGTCATATGTAGCCATTCATATTGAGTAGGGAATTGGAAACCATCGGGATCTTCTTGTTCTTTTAAAGATTCAAAGATAAGTATATTGTCCTTTTCAGTCTCATATAAACATTTCATAAAATTAAATACACTAGTTGCTGTTCCACAATTCTCATTTATACTTGTATTATCTTTGTTTACAATAATATCGAGTCCTATGTGTTGTAATTCAATATTAATTTCATTTATATCGACTTTTTCTAAAATATAATCATATGCTTTCCTTGAATGTTTACTAATAGCTTCTTTAATCATTGCATGTTCTATATATTCATTTTTTATATGCAACACTTCCTACAATCCACTTTGCAACACTCGCTAAAGGGAATTTTTTATTTTCATTTATACATAGACTTTCCTTTGTTTTTGTGTCATATAAATACAAACCCAATTCCATAGAAATTGGAATGAGTTTTTGCACATTTTTCACAAAAATTTTTCTATGCTCCATCGCTTTTCCACCTTACCTATACAAAAACCATCAAAGAGCCTTCCTCCATACATATCTAAAATATGATTAACAAATACGATAATTTGCTCTTTCTCTCCTGTTTTATAAAATTGTTCAAACACTGTTACAAACTCTTCTGCAAACTGTTCATCATATTTCTTCAGCGCCTTCATAAACCACTTCGATTGTCCGGTCCAACAATTATTCATTCGCAATACGAACTCATGAACAAGATTTGCAAGATGATTTGCGATAAACAATTCCTCTTCTCGTTTTGTTGCACCTATAAAATCGTCTAACACATCCGTAATAAAATATCGTTTCTGTTGCATTGTTTCTTCCGTCCAAGATTCAGGCCCTTTTTCTAATAGTTGCTGCGCCTCTTTCTTTATCACTGGTATGTTCCCTTTTATATCTTTTAAAACAATTCCTTCTACAACGAGCTGCGGCAAAGAAGGACGACCGCGTTTACAATCACTCGCAAAAAAATCTTTATAAGATGTAAAGTTGTGCACAAACACCTCAACAGGCCACCCATAAGCTATGAAAGATTCACGATATGCAGACGAAAGCGTGCCATCAAAAATAATAATATCCAAATCCGAAGTATTTGTTCCTTCTCCCCTTGCAATACTTCCTCCTAAAAGTGCCGCATCACAAGTTGGAAATTGAGATGCTAGAACTTGTTTAGCTGCCTCCATTGGTTCCATTTTCATATATCCCCCTCTTATTTTGTTTTCTCTGACTTTCATCTAATACTTACGATATATTCGACATTTATTTCTTTTTTCCTATTTTTCATAAAAAATATGGTATGTGAAATTATATAGATTTAATTTAATAAAATATGGATGAAGATACGTAGTTGTTCGTAAGAATTCCACACTTCAAGCGTTAGTTAAGTGGGGGTAGTTCAATTATTTAACGCTATTGTTTATTAGCTTAAATAGAAGCTATTTTGAACGTAAGTAATTTGTAAGGAATGGGTAAGAAAAAAGAAAGTTTCATTGTGTATGATAAAAATATAACGAAGTGTGAACGGCGGAATAGATATGACCTATATATGAAAAACAAACCAGTTAACAAGAGTATTTCAAGAAAAAGAAGTAATTTCTGGAGTTAGCATACATGTGAAAAAAAGAGGGATTTACCGCTTGTTAGGACAGAGTGGCGTTAGTAAAACAACATTTATGGAGATGATAGCTGTGTGATTAATATGGAACAGTAAACAACCACCTATACAATATGAATAGAGGAGAGGAATGCCTTATGAAAATGCGTAGTCAAATTACATTTGCAAGCCTGGCCCTTTTAATAACTGGAAGTTCCCTGCTATACACATCACCAACTTCAATTGTAAAAGCAGAGCCCACTCAAAATGTATCTAGTTCGTTACACACAAGCACTCAACGAGATCGTAATTCCATCAAGCAAGCAATGCGGGATACACTGCAACTTGGATTCCCGGGGATACTTGCTAAAACTTCTGAGGGTGGAAAAACGTGGGGTTATGCCGCTGGGGTAGCGAATATGAGCACCAAGAAACCAATGAAAACAGATTTTCGCTTTCGTATTGGCAGCGTGACGAAGACATTCACTGCAACGGTTGTACTTCAATTAGCTGGAGAGAACCGCCTGAATCTAGACGATTCCATCGAAAAATGGTTGCCTGGTGTCATTCAAGGAAACGGATATGATGGTAAACAGATTACTATCCGGCAGATATTGAACCATACAAGTGGTATCGCTGACTACTTAAAGTCAAAAGACGTTGATATGATGAATACAAAAAAAAACATATATCGGTGAAGAAATAGTGAAGATTGGGCTTTCTCTGCCTCCAGACTTCGCTCCTGGAAAGGGGTGGTCTTATTCAAACACAGGATACGTATTACTGGGTATCCTTATTGAAAAAGTAACCGGAAACAGCTATGCGGAAGAGATTGAAAATCGGATTATTGAACCGCTTGAATTGTCGAATACATTTCTACCTGGCAATTCAAGCGTTATTCCAGGCACTAAGCATGCCCGTGGATATTTCCAACCAGACGAAGCAAGTGAGCTAAAAGACGTTACTTATTATAACCCAAGTATAGCTAGCTCGGCTGGAGATATGATTTCTACTGCCGACGACTTAAACAAATTCTTTTCTTCCTTGCTCGGTGGCAAATTACTGAAGGAACAGCAACAAAAACAAATGCTTACTACAGTTCCTACAGGAAGAGCAGAAATTAATGGATATGGTCTTGGAATCTATGAAACTAAGCTTCCAAACGGTGTCTCGATATGGGGACACACAGGTGGCATTCCAGGTTTTGTTACTTTTGCTGGAGGTATACTTGGCGGCAAGCATACGTTGGCCGTCAATTTGAACAGTACGGGTAGAGCTAACAGTCCTGATCCTTTTAAAAATATTTTACTTGCTGAATTTAGCAAGTAGGCAAAAAGGAAAACTGGATAAATTTTGTCATAGTTTTTATAATTTAAAATATATTTTTCTGGTTCCAAAACCCCCAACTTACTCTAAAAATAAACTTTGGGGGTTTTTGGAATTCCAGCGGCAATCCAACGCTATTAAGTTAATAAAAAAGAACGAATTTATATAAAAACGTTCTTTTTTATTATATTTATTTTTATTTTTCCAGTGATTATTATCTAGCAATTTTATCATGTACTTTTGACATTGTTTCCTCTTTTAGATTGCTGTGCTTTATCGAATAAAGAAAATAGATCGTTGCTCCAATGGCTAACCAAATACTGAAGTATACCCATGTTCTTAATGGCAAATTTAGCATTAAGAATAAACAACATATAATTGATATGATTGGTAAAACAGGTACAAATGGTACTACAAATCCACGCTTTAAATTTGGATGTGTTTTACGAAGAATAATAACTGATAGACTAACTAGCGAAAACGTTACCAAACCACCGATATTAACTAAATTAACCAGTTCTTTCAAATTGATAAACCCAGCTATTACGGAACTTCCTATTCCCGCCAATCCGACTGTAAAGGTTGGTGCTCCAGTCTTCTTATTAATCTTCGCAAGTGATTTTGGTAACAGTCCATCACGACTCATTGCAAAGAATACTCGAGTTGCTGCGTACATACTCGAGGAAATAACAGCCATAAGGCCAATTACAGCCCCTGCAGCAATTACACCACCGACTTTCCCTTGTCCTACAACTTCCATTGCATAAGCCATAGCTTCAGGTACATTTAACTCTTTATAGGGGACCATCCCTGTCATAACAAGACACACTATAACGTAAATAAGTGTACATATGATTAACGATAAAATAATACCAATGGGAAGATTACGTTGTGGATTTTTTACTTCTTCTGCCGAAGTGGCTAATATATCAAAGCCCATAAAAGCGAAGAATACGGCTGCTCCACCAGCAAGAACTCCACTTAAACCGTATGGTGCAAATGGTACCCAGTTCTCTGGCTTTACATAGAATATACCAACCATAATAAATAATACAACCATTCCAATTTTAATTAGCACCATTATGTTATTGATACGTTTACTTTCCTTCGTGCCACGCGATAACATCCATGTTAATAGCAATGTAATGATTACCGCTGGTAAATTCATAATACCACCTTGTGATGGAATCGTTAACAGAGATTTTGGTATCTCTAATCCAAATCCACTTATTAAATTGTGGAAATATCCTGTCCATCCACCAGCGACAGCCGCTGTTGCCACGATATATATTGAGAGTAGCGTCCAACCTACTAAATGAGCCACAAACTCACCGATTGTTGCGTAGGAGTACGTATATACACTACCTGACGTCGGGAGTGTAGAAGCAATTTCTGCGTAACATAATGCTACAAATCCACAAACAATCGCTGCAAGTACAAATGAAAAAATAACTGCTGGACCAGCATCTTTTGCTGCTACTAATCCAGTTAACACCAGAACTCCCGTCCCAATTATCGAGCCTATTCCTAACATAATTAAATCAAATGCTCCTAATGTTTTCGTTAAGCCCTTACTTTTATTATGCTCTAACAATTGTGTAACAGATTTCTTTTTTAATATCTTACTCATATCCCCTGCATCCCCTTTAAAAAATACGGTATATTCTTCTAGTTCTTGTTACATCCCCTTAAGTTTATTTAGACTTTAGCTAAAGCCAAGTTATCAATTTTATAGTGTATAGGTGTATGGTATTTGATAGACTTATTAATGCTTTTTCCAAATTCTTTATATGAATCGATTCCATTAGCATTGATTAATTATAGTTATCTAATTCCATTGTTTTACCAACCTTTTTAATTTATAAAACTAATATGAGTGAAGGTTGAAATGTTTTATTTTTTTGAATATTCAAGTCGGATTTTGATTATCTTTGTCGAATCATACCGATTATTGTAATTAAGGATCATATATTTGTAAAGTGTTATTTTTTTATGAATCTCTTACGATAAAAAAGATTCATAATCGTTTGAAAGTAGCAAGACCGGAGAAAAAATATCACAGAGAGCATTAGCTGAAATGGTAGAAGTATCTAGGCAAACAATTAGTTCTATTGAAATAACGTTTTACGGCTTTTAATTTCTCTCCAATTGTAAATTTAGCCATAAGAAAAAGCACCCCAATTGTTAGAAAGTGTCTAACAATTGGGGTGCAGTACATTATTTAGGATTCCTTTTGTAGATTTTTAATAGGAACATTTAATTTGATTTTTCGATTAGTCATATAAACTCCCATTAGTATAAAAATTAATCCAATGATTAATTTCCAACTTATAGCTTCACTTAAAAGAATATATCCCCAGAAAATAGCTGATACTGGTACTAAATATGTAGATATTGAAGCAAAATCTGGGCTTCCTTTTTGAATTAAGTAAAAGTAAAGTAAATACGCTATACCTGATCCA
Organism: Bacillus yunxiaonensis; assembly: GCF_037104695.1. Classification (NCBI taxonomy): domain Bacteria; kingdom Bacillati; phylum Bacillota; class Bacilli; order Caryophanales; family Bacillaceae; genus Bacillus; species Bacillus yunxiaonensis. Next base: position 607,320 of record NZ_JBAWSV010000001.1, read on the forward strand.
AATACACCTATTCCAATTAATGCGCCTATATGATGCCATGATATCTTAGTTAAAATTTGAATTGGATCTTCTAACAATAAAACTATGAAACCGCTACATATACTACCGACTAATAGTGTGCCTAAAGAAATTTGAAACATGGACATTTCTTTAAGATAACGTTTTGTTATATGGGTAGCTAAACCATAGCAAAATGTTGCTGTCAACATAGCGAAAAAATTTAAAGAATTTACTGAAAAAACATTAGACAGATGTAAGTCCGAGAGAATTAAAATACCTATGAATCCAATAAATAAACCTATAAGTTGATTGCGATTAGAACGTATACCAAAAAATAAAATTCCTAAAATCATTGTCCATAAAGGTTGGGTTGCATTTAAAACGGAAGCTAAATTACTAGTCATTTTTTGTTCGCTAAAACAAATAAGTGTCCATGGAATTACAGTATTTAGTATTCCTACAGAAATTAAAGGTATAAATGGAATTTTCCCTTTAAAAGATTTGCGGAAAAACGGTATAAGTACAATTAGTGTTATAACTCCAAAAGTTGAACGTAAAAATGCTACAACTAAAGGGTTAAAATCTGCAACTAACACCTTGAAATAATAGAAAGACCCTCCCCAAATAAGACTTAACATAATGAGTGCAAGGTATAATTTACGAGACATTTCTTCCCCCCTCTTTATTTGTATAGATTCGGTTTTTATATATTCGCCAAAAGTTGAAAAATGAAACAATTTTCCAAGGTAAAATATATCCGAGTGCTGCGGTTACAAACAGTGCTACCTCAGTATCCGTACTGAGCCACTTTAAATAACCGCGAAGTAGAAATCGGATAATAAAAACAATAATAAAGACGATGATGAAACTTCTATTTTTTGTAGCGTAGATATGTTGATCAGACCGGAGTTCATAGTAGTCGTTCGAATAAGTGGAATAGATAAAAGAAATCCAAAGATAAGTGCACAAATCCATCCCCAGCCAGCAGCATGAATCTTTGGATTCAAATTAATGGGAATACTAGGTAATAGCAAATATAATACATAATAATATTTCTTTCCATTTACCACCTATAACATCAAGAGTTTCCTCAATAGGAAAATTGTATTCTTTTGTAAAATCTCCTCTCCCTACAATAGCTTTAAATCTAAAGATCATGAACAAGGCGCTAAGCCCCTTTCTTCTCGTTTTTATAGGAACCATAAAGTTCCTATAGCACTTTAAAGTGCCTGCTTTAAAGTGTGTAATTAAGAGGTTATTATATACCATATAATACCAATACCACCGAATGTTGTACAATATCAAAATGGTATTGATGTTATCTATTATTCTTTGAAAAGAGGGAGTATTTATGAAAACACTTGTAATCATTGCACATCCAAATATTGAAGAATCTCGAGTGAATAAACGTTGGCTTGAGGAAATTAAAAAATATCCAGAAGATTTTACTGTACATGAAATATATAAACGTTATCCAGATTGGAACTTTGATCTTGAATATGAACAAAATCTATTATTAGAACATGATCGTTATATTTTTCAATTTCCATTCTATTGGTACAGCTCTCCCCCGTTGTTAAAAAAATGGTTTGATGATATTTTTACATACGGATTTGCATATGGTTCTAAAGGGGATAAGCTCCAAGGAAAAGAGTTTGGTCTAGCAATTTCTGCAGGTGTAGTAGAGAGGGAGTATCAAGCAGGTGAAGCAAATGAGTATACATTAAGTGAATTATTAAAACCTTATCAGGCTTCATGCCTTTATACTGGTATGAAATTCTTACCGACTTTTGCTGTATACGGTGCGGAACATAACTTAACAGATGAAAAATTAGAAGAAAGTGCTAAAAACTACATTCTTCATATGCAGAATCTTTCTAAAAAATAAGAGTTTAATCATCTTTTTTTCTTAAAGATAAAATTGTCATTTAGGGTCCTGAATATAGGACCTTTTTTTCGGTTCTGGTGCAAACATGATTTGTTAGAAACATAGAACCTCAATATCCTTTTCATCCATAAAATATGATGCTAATCTAAACAATTTATGTATGAACTCAACTTTATTTCGGGCAGACTTTACCCCTTGGTGAACTTGTCCCTTTTTCATTATATGCATGGCTTCGATACCACTTATCATCCAAGAAGCCGTTTGAAAGGACTTTAATCCTAACATCGAACGAACTGGCTTCTTTATATCTTATGCTATGATATTGTTAAGATATTTAGCTACGGTTAGGTTCCACTTTAACTGGAGCCTCTTTTGGAGCAATCAGTAATACTTTATCTACTGAAACAGCTTACTTATCTGACGCTTCCGCTGCTGCTATAAATTCTACTACTGGAATTAAACTAATAAGCGGACTTGCTAAAGGCGGACAAAGTTCATCATTAGATAATTTTCCTGTTAACATTGTTCTAACAGATGTAACCCCAGTTACGTTAGCTGTAATGCCACTTTCTAGTAGTGCTTTTGTTAACGTAGTTTTTCGTACCCACAAGGATTGGTGATATTTTTATAATTTGTAAAATTATAACTTCATAATACCTCTCCACTCCAACCTTTTATAGATTCTAAAAAATAACAATTTTACTACTTTATTAATTAAATAAAAATCAAAAAATCTCACATGTACTCCTTAAAATCTTTCCATACATGTAAACATATTTTTTTACAACACTATACATAAAATTGCTAATATAATAGAATGAGATGGAATGGAATTATAGAAATAGAAAGAAGGACATTTATGCGTAGCAAATCATCTCTTGTAACCTTATTTAAAAGAGCTTTTATTGTGTGCATAGGAATTTCGTGCATATATGAAGTATCCGGAGGACCGAAACACATTGTAAATGCTAGTACAGAAGATTCCTCACAATCAGTTCAGCTAGTAAGTGAAATACAAACTGCACTAGCTCCAAAACAAGCACCCGACCACTATAATGGTCAAGTTAGAAAAGTAGCTTATCTTACTTTTGACGATGGACCAGGAAAATTCACAGCTCAATTATTGGATATACTAAAGCAAAACGATGCGAAAGCCACTTTTTTCCTAATTGGTTCCAATGTTAAAGCATATCCTGACTTAGTTAAACGTGAAAAATCAGAAGGACACTATGTTGGGATGCACAGTATGTCTCATGACTATAATAAATTATACAAACAAGGCGGTTACGTAAATGAAATGACAGAGGATCAAACATTAATAGCCAACATTCTTGGCTATGCCCCAAAATTAACACGTCCACCATACGGTTCTATGCCAGGCCTTACAGAAGCTGAGAGAAATCAAGTCGTTGAAAAGGGTTTGCGAGTATGGGATTGGACAATTGATTCTTTAGATTGGAAATATAATAAAATACCGGTCGATGCTGCTTCTGCTAAAGTTGTACAACATGTACTTGAAGGTGCAAAGTCAAACACAGAAGTCATTCTTTTACACGATATTCATCCCCAATCCGTTGCTGCTGTACCTGCTATTATTAAAGGATTAAAGGAAAAAGGTTATGAGCTCGACAGTTATAATGAAAATGAACATTTCCCACTAAACTTCTGGCATGATAAACGAATTTAACATGGTAAAAGGCTTACATTCTATACAATAGAATGTAAGCCTTTTATATTTTCATAATAAAGTGAAGCTTTCATCAGTAGGGAATTTATTGCTCTTTAATACGGATAAAATTATATTTTTCATACGGTATATGAAATTAAATGATATCTAGTTCGCAAAGCAAATGAACCATAATTAACAGCTCCTAGTAATATAATTTCTTTCTTAACTGGCTGAATGCGTATCAATATGCAAATGTCTTAACTTATCAGGGTTTAAAATATTATAAATAGATTTAATTTTATTTCCTTCAAATTCAAAACTCAGTACTGATTGTTATGCATAATTAGACAAGTAAACTCGCCTGATCCCATGTTCGTTCTCGAATACGAGCACCAATCTTTCCTGATAAAATAAAATCAAGTCCCCATTTTTGGACCCAAACAAAGCCATTATTAGGTCCGAGACTAATACAATATAATTTAACCGGATACGCTTTGTGAGTAATATAATTAGATATTCCATATATCTCATTTTTTAAAATTTCGCTTAACCTCGTTGCCTGAGGAATCGCTTCTTTACATGTCATTCCATCCACTTGATTCGTTTTTTTGTCAACAATTCTTGCACAGTCTCCGATTGCATATATATGTGAATGCCCTTTTATGCAGTACGTATCAGTAACTAATATTTGATTCTCATTTGACAAAGGAAGATGGAACGTTTGAATAATAGGATTCACTTGAACACCTGGTGTCCAAATACATTCTCCCGCTGTATATGTTGTTCCATTTGTACAAAGTAATTTACCATTTTCAAATTGTTTCACTCTCGTTTTAGACACAAATTTTATCCCGATTTTTTTGAGTTCGTAAACTAATCTCTCACTTACTTTTACTGGCACTCCTTGTAATAAATGTTCTTTTGAGTCAAACAAAATGACCTCTATCTCACCTGGATTAAGCCCTGCTTTTTGAACTTCTTCTTTAAACCAAACACATATTTCTGAAGAAGTCTCAATACCTGTAATTCCTCCGCCAACAATAGCGATCCGTAGCAGTTCACGTCTCACCTCTCTATTCTCTTCTGCTTTGGCTAATTGAATTAAAGAAAGCAATTTTTCTCTTACTTCTAAAGCACTCTTCACGCTTTTTAATGTTGTCCCGCCTAGCGTACTAGGAATTTCTTGGATAACACTCCCAAGAGCTAAAACGAGATAGTCATATTGTATGGTTCTTATTTTTTCATTTTCAATTTTTATAGCAATCTCTTTCTCAGAGTGATTACATGCTATCGCTTCCCCTTTTATATATTCCATTCCATCTGTACAATACCTTTTTAGTGGAACTTTTAAGTCTACATCTTCAACAACTGATTTAAACAACAAAACTTTTCGGAAATGAAACGAATTTTTATCTACTAAAGTAATTTTTACTTCTTTTCCTATTAAATGACCTAATTCTTTTTTTAATCCATTTAGCAAATTAATACCAGCGAATCCTCCGCCTAAAATAACAATATGTTTCATTTTATTTCCCCCCTTACCCTTAAAACGATTTGAGCTCCTGACTTGTGACATATTGAAAAGGGAAATTAAGAAAAAAACTACCTGTCGCTCCAATGAATATAGAAACAGGTAGTTTTTTTAAAATATACATTTCATTTAAATGTTTCACTTTATACAAATTACTTGACCCTTTGTCATTTGTACTAGTTCATCAGGTGTTAAACGAAATATTGCTTTCGGGTGCCCTGCAGCAACCCAAATCACATCATACTGCAAAAGATCTTCATCAATGAATGTCATAATAGGCTCTGTATGTCCTAAGGGCGGAACACCTCCGATTACAAATCCAGTATGTTTACGTACAAAATCAGCATCAGCTTTTCCTAATGTATCATCTAGCTGTTTAGTAATTTGCTTTTCATTAATTCGATTTATTCCACTCGCAACAACTAACAGTGGTTTATCGATTGTTTTGAGCCTAAAAATAATCGATTTACCAATTTGCGCAACTTTGCAGCCAATTGCTTCTGCTGCTTCTTGAGCAGTTCTTGCACTGTCTGGTAATTCTATTACTTGATTTGTATATCCTAGTTCTAACAATTTATTTTGTATCCGTTGTGCACTTTCTTTCAAATCTTGCATATATTTCATTCCTTTCAACTTTCTAAAATATTTACTATCTATTCTTTTTATAAAGCAGAGACTCCTCTTATTATGCAGAATCAATTTTACCTATTCCATAAAACATAAAAAAGCATCCCCTTCATATAAGGGGATGCTAGCAGTTATTTTGCTTCTTTATACATCGCTGCTACTTGCTTTTGAAGCTCTTCGTTCTCTAAATACTCATCATATGTCGATTGTTTATCAACAACACCGCTTGGCGTTACTTCAATAATTCGGTTTGCAATCGTTTCAACGAACTGATGATCATGAGATGTAAATAGAATTGTACCTTTAAATGCCATTAAACCGTTGTTTAATGCTGTGATAGACTCAAGGTCTAAATGGTTCGTTGGATCATCAAATGTTAATACGTTTGCACCGCTTAACATCATTTTAGAAAGCATACAACGTACTTTCTCTCCTCCAGATAAAACAGAAACATTTTTCTTTACTTCTTCACCAGAGAATAACATACGACCTAAGAAGCCGCGTAAGAAACTTTCAGATTCGTCTTGTGGTGAGAATTGACGTAACCATTCCACTAAGTTATACTCACTATTTTTGAAGAACTCAGAGTTATCTCGTGGGAAGTATGCTTGAGATGTTGTTACACCCCATTTAAATGAACCGCTATCCGGCTCCATTTCACCCATCAGGATTTTGAATAGTGTTGTCATCGCAATATCATTACGGCCGATAAATGCAACTTTATCACCTTTATTTAAAGTGAAATACACGTTATCTAATACTTTTTCACCGTCAATTGTTTTTGAGATGCCTTCTACTGTTAATAAATCATTACCTACTTCACGCTCTGGTGTAAAACCAACGAATGGATAACGGCGAGAAGATGGTTTAATATCATCTAATGTAATTTTTTCTAATAATTTTTTACGAGAAGTTGCTTGCTTCGCTTTTGATGCGTTTGAACTAAAGCGCGCAATAAAGTTTTGTAATTCTTTTACTTTCTCTTCTTTTTTCTTATTTGCATCTTGTGTTAACTTTAATGCCAATTGACTAGACTCGTACCAGAAGTCGTAGTTACCAACATAAAGTTGAATTTTACCAAAGTCAAGATCCGCCATATGTGTACATACTTTATTTAAGAAGTGACGGTCATGGGATACAACGATAACTGTGTTTTCAAAGTTCATTAAGAAGTTTTCTAACCACTGAATTGCTTTTAAGTCTAAATGGTTGGTAGGCTCATCTAGTAATAAGATATCTGGCTGACCAAATAACGCTTGTGCAAGTAATACTTTTACTTTCTCTGCCCCTGTTAACTCAGACATTTTTTTCGCATGAAGGTCTTCACCAATGCCTAGCCCTTTTAAAAGGATCGCAGCTTCTGATTCTGCTTCCCAACCATTTAATTCAGCAAATTCGCCTTCTAACTCAGCTGCGCGCATACCGTCTTCATCGCTGAAATCTTCCTTCATATAAATCGCATTCTTCTCTTGCATTACTTCATAAAGACGTGTATGTCCCATAATAACTGTTTCTAATACAGGGAATTCTTCATATTCAAAGTGGTTCTGTTTTAAAACAGCTAAACGCTCACCTGGTGTAATATGAACATCTCCTGTCGATGGATCAATTTCACCAGATAGAATTTTCAAGAATGTAGATTTACCAGCACCGTTTGCTCCAATTAAACCGTAACAGTTACCTGGTGTAAATTTTATGTTAACATCTTCAAAAAGCTTACGATCTGCAAAACGTAAACTTACGTTACTTACTGTAATCATGTAGTTCCTCCTAGTAATACCGCTGCATCCAGCGTTTTCTCACCGAATGTCCTAAAAGTCGCAGTTTACGACTCACTTATTTTAGACTATAGCTATTATATAGTAGAACTTGAATGAATAGCAACGATAGATTCATTTTCTACAAGGAAATCAAAAGGTTTCTGCAGCAGTTTCTTCGTCTTTCTCTCATAAATTTTGCTTCACAATCCTATACATTAAATATCGCCTAAATACAATTCTCTTTCTACAAATGTATATTACTATTCGAAAAGTAGCTCCGGAAGCATCACTTTTTGTTCAAAACGAGTAGACAATACCATTTAAAAAGTGATTAAAGGAGATGTTAATGTATGAGCTGTCATAACAATCAAAATCGTTCCAACGTTTTAAAGATACAACGCAAAACTTCCAATTTTGATGCTTGGAAATATGAGTCTATTTATAAATATTCTCCTCTATTTTCGTATAAAAAGCTTTTCAAAACTTTTTTTCGTATCTTTTCCACAAAAACAAAAAATTAAATAACTAAAGTTATTGATATGAAGAAAACTATTATAAGTAAACAATTGACTCATCTTTACACCACTAAAGGAATATTTAAATACAACTAATTCTATTAGTTGTATTTATCTAGTTTTTCGACATTTTATTTTTTGAATTTTTCGTGAAATTAAATTATCATGAATTAAGACCTATTGAAGGCGGAGGGATTGTTGTGCAGAGTCAAATTGAGTTTCAAATATACAATTTTTATAAAGAAGATATACTTAGTCTTATTGCTCTTTCAGCTTCAGTTGGTTGGGATTATGACGAGGATGAAATCAATACCATTATGTCAGCAGGTACTATATATGGGCATAAAACAGAGCAAGGTGAAATTATTTCAAGCGCAGCCCTTATTCCTTATGGAAATAAGTTAGCTTCTATAGGAATGGTAATTGTGAATGAAAATTACAGAGGTTATGGATTAGGTAAGAAGGTTATACAAGCTTGTATTGATTCAGTACCTAATAATGTCACAATTATGTTAGCTGCAACTGCAGAAGGCTATCCTCTTTATAAAAAATTAGGGTTTCAATCCGTTACTTGTATACATAAATTAATAAGTGATAACAATAATTCATTTTACCACATCAAAAAAAATCATGATTACGACATTGTTCCGTTAACTGATACTCATTTTAATGATGTACATAAATTGGATCAACGTGCAGTCGGAGCAGATAGAAAATTGTTCCTTAAATCTAGAATTAAACAAGCAAAACAAGGAGTAGTAGTCAGAGCAAAAAATGGAGATTTAATTGGCTATGGATTAAGCATAGAGGGACCAATTCATTTAATTCTTGGCCCCATTGTAGCACTTAATCATGATGTAGCAACTCATATCATTCATCACCTTGCTACAGGCTACAAAGGAAAACTTAGAATAGATGTGCCTGATGGGCAAAGTTCATTTATAACATACTTAGAACAATGTGGATTTAAAAGAGTAAGCCAACCACCAATAATGATTAAAAACTCAATTCAATTACCAAGAAGAAATGGTACACTTTATGGCATTGCTGCTCAAGCTTTCGGTTAAAAAATTTATCCCTCATTAACGGACAGTAAAAGCCCAATTGGTTCAACTAACAATCAGTGGGGATGAAAAAAAAACCACTGATTGTTAGTTGAACTTTATCATTTCAAAAATAACTAACTCCTAATTTCTCGGTTTTATAAACGAGAAATTAGGAGTTCCTTAACATTGTAAATTCGTATTTTCTCGACTCTATCCAATTGTATTATGAACATCCATTTTCTCATTTTTTGTTTTAAGTAAAACAAAAGATAGTCCAGCCGAAATACAAATAAGTATAGCTCCAAATATATACACCATTCTGATACCTAAGTATTCAGCTATGAGCGCAATTATAAAAATGGAAAGACTCGAAATCGTTGATAATAAGACGCCGCGAGATGCATATACTTTTGGAAGGAATGATACATCTATGTTTGTTTGAAATGCAGTTTGCTGTGCTACGTCCCGTATTTGATATGCCGGACCCATCGCGATACAGAGTATAAGTGATAAGACAGGAATACTACTAAGCCCATATAATAAAGTAAGAATGCTAAATAAAAAAGATCCTGCTGCCATACTGAGTATAAGATTTTTTTGAATCTTTTTTGCTAAATATATTGTTATAAACCCTCCTACAATTGTACCGATATAATAGCAAGCATTAATATAGCCCCACCATTGTTCTCCTTTGTGAAGTATTTCTTTTACATAAACCAACGTAATCGTACCAACCCATATTTGCCCTGCAATCCCTTCAATTACATCCATTAAAGTAACTAATCGCAGAGTTGAGTTACTCCAAAGGTGAATCCATCCTTCCTTCATGAGAGTCCATTTGGATGCATCTTGATTTTGTGTCATCTGATCATAAAGAGAGCGAATTGCTATATACAAACAAACAATCGAAATCCATAACAAGACAGCCGTTATTAGTAAAATAGGAATATGTCCTATTTTTACGACAATAAATCCTGTCAGGGTATAACCGCCAATTTGTACCGCTTGATTGGAAATACTTAACAAGCTATTAGCTTTCACGAGCTCTTCCTTTAAAACAATTTGGGGGACTATAGAATTTAACAAGGGACTCCCCCATCCTTCTACGAAAGAAAGTATCAATATGTAAGCGAATAAAATATAAATATGAGAAGTTAAGAGCGTAAATCCTAATAGTAATAAAGTGATCAAAATGGTTTTAGTAATTTGTAAGTTTACAAGTGCTTTTGACATAGAACTTTTTTGTAGGATTAGTGGTGCTGACAAGCCAGCTATTAATCTTGTAAGGGCCTTAAAAAAGGGAAATAAAGAAGCGAATAATACAGATTCCGTTTTCTGATAAATATAAGTCGTAATGACCATGATGTATACGACATCAGCTAACGAAATGCTTGTTTGAGCTATCCAAAATGAATAAAATCTATAATTTTTCATCGCCACCTCCAGATAAGAAATATAATTTAATTAAAATAATTATAAAATAAAAAATATTAAAAATAAACAGAAACATAAGATAATATAAAATTTTTAGGAATAAGCGATGGCCAATTGAACACTTTTATATATGGGGAGTAAACGTGAAACACCTGCCACTTGAATGAATATGAAGATTACAAACAAAGAGTAGAACTTCTATAAGCTTAACTAAATTTCACCTGCACATTTCAAACAAACAAATGAATATACTATTTCATACATGACCATTGGAGTGAACTTATTATGAACCTCTTTCCAATAAGGGTTGTTGCTGGCACTCCTGTAGTAACCCCTTCCGTTCACGTTGCCGCTATTCATACGGCAAGTCCCGTTGTAGGAGTTGTAACGCCATTCATCTGGCCATATCCACCCATTCACTTATCGGTAACACATCCACAAATCATCTATCATTTCCATCACATCCCTTCAATATATAGAAAATATTGATGAACCGCTTAATTTTAAGAACGTAAAAAGCGCTACTTATAATTATATTTAGGTTAGATAAGTGAAACAGTTGAAATTAAAAGGACCACACATTTTAGATATGTCTAATATGTGTCTTATTAAAAAAATGTTTTAGACCATAGAAAAAAGTATTAGACTGTTAAAAAATAGTTGTAAGCCCAGTACCAGCGTTGCTGTAACCAGGGGCAAAGTAGACATAGCTTGAGAACCTCTTGCCCCATTGGTTACTAGTTAGTCTCTTTATTGTTTTGTATCTTACGATACAGAGTCATTCTGGAGATACCAGCTTTCTCTGCAGCATCCGTACGATTCATCCCTTGTTCCAAAAGATACAAGGCATAATTAACCTTTTCCTCATCGGTTTTCGGTCTTCTAGGATGTTTCCCTCGTTTCCTTGCAGCCTGAACCCCTTCTTTTGTCCTTTCAGAAGTTAAATCTCTTTCAAATTGAGCAATTCCAGCGAAAATGGTAAACAACATTTTTCCATGTGCTGTGGTTGTATCCAGCCATGATTCCTTTAGACTTTTCAAGTGTGCTCCTTTTTGAGAAATTAGTTCCGTGATCTCAATCAGATCTTTTGTAGAACGTGATAATCGAGTTAGATCTGTTACAACTACCGTATCTGTAAAATGATAATAAAGTTATTTAATTTTAAAAGCTCAAACAAGCATAACCCCGTTCTAAATTTAGGACGGGGTTAAAAATATAGTTGTTTAATTTTTAAAGTAAGATATTTCACTACACTAAAAAATATAATAATAAAGTCGTTTAAAAATCTAAGTTTTATTCAAAAAATAGCGCCCAATTGTTGAATATCAATTAATTCATTTTTTTTAAAACTTCTCCCCTATTAAATTTCAATAAGTATAGGAACAATCATTGGCTTTTTCTTAGTATGTGTATATACATATTGTCGTATTGATTTTTTTATTTGTTTTTTCATTACATTCCATTGGTTTCTATTTGCTTCTTGTAGCTCGTTAACAGTTTTTATAGTAAGGCGATTAACGTCTCTTCGGAGTTCTGAGAAATCTCTATCCACAAATCCACGAGAAATGGTATCGGGTTCAGAAATCAGTTTTCCTTCCGCTTTGCTCATAGTTAAAACAATCATGAGCATCCCATCCTCCGAAAGTTGTTTGCGGTCTCGTAACACAATTTCCCCAATATTATCGACACCCCCCCCGTCTACGTAGGTATTCCCCACTGGTATTTTCCGGGTCTGACGGGCAATGGTATGTTCAATATCGACGACATCGCCATTATTGATGATAAACGTGTTTCCTTGCTCTACTCCAACAGATTCACCTAATAAACGGTGATGGTGTAGCATTCTAAATTCACCGTGAATGGGAATAAAATATTTTGGTTTCATTAATGTAAGCATTAGTTTTAAATCTTCTTGATAACCATGGCCAGAAACATGCATTCCGGATGTACTTCCTGATCCATAAATCACTTTGGCTCCAAGTGCAAATAAGTTGTCTACGATACTCGTGATATTTCGTTCATTCCCAGGTATTGGACCTGCTGCAAAGATAACCGTATCTTCAGGTAAAATGTCGACACCGCGAAAGTTTCCAGTGGACAGGCGAGCAAGAGCAGCCAATGGTTCTCCTTGACTCCCCGTGCATAAAATGGCCACCCTTTCAGGAGCCATTTCATTGATTTCATGTGGGTCAATTAACATTCCATCTGGAACTGTTAAATAACCACGTTCCATAGCAACCGCTATAACATTAACCATACTTCGTCCAAGCAACGCAAGTTTTCGATTTGTTTTTTGCGCTGCATTCACGACTTGCTGAACGCGACTAATATTTGAAGCAAAGGTAGAAAGAATAACTTTGCGTTCGGCTTTCATGAAAGCTGCTTCCACATGTTCACCTACCATTTGTTCCGATGGGGTCAAACCAGGACGCTCTGCATTGGTACTCTCAGATAATAGAAGCAAGACCCCTTCTTTGCCGATTGCAGCCATTTTATGAATATCCGAATTCTCATTATTCGCAGGGGTTAAATCGAACTTGAAGTCCCCCGTATGTACAATATTACCCTCTGGTGTGTGAAAGACTATTCCCAAGCAATCAGGAATACTATGGGTCACTTTGAAAAAACTTACACTTATTTCTCCGATTGTCAAGTTTGAGTTTGAGTTGATTTCAATAAGTTCACTTTCTCCTAGAAGTTTATGTTCTTTTAATTTGATTTCAATTAATCCTAGTGTGAAGCGTGTGGCATAAACGGGTACATTCAATTTTTTTAAGAAGAACGGGATCCCCCCGATATGATCTTCATGTCCATGTGTGACAATTAAAGCCCTGACTTTATCTTTATTTTCTACTAAGTAAGCTATATCAGGGATAATCAAATCAATTCCTAATAAACTTTCATCTGGAAACTTATTGCCACAGTCGATAATCACGATATCGTTTGAATATTCAATAGCATACATATTTTTCCCGATTTCATTCAAGCCGCCTAAGGCGAAGATAGATAATGCATTTTCTATTGTACTCAAATTTATATCCTCCCAATTTAAATATAATCTTAGTATGCCCTTTGGGTTTCCCTTTATCAGTGGGTTGAATGCTCGAGCTTCCTACAAAAAAGGGAACTCTAGACCGTTTTTCCCTAAAAATAATGACTACAACATTGATGTCTTAGTTTCCCACATCGTTATTGAAGTCTTTCCTCCCATGGAGACAGCTGCTATTGAAATCACTCATGGTTTTCGATTCTTAATAAAGACACAATTCAGAAAGATATGAAAGTATGTCAGACAACTTGGTAGAACTAGTAAAAACACAACCTGGATTTATTAGGATTGAGAGCGTAAGAGATACGAAGAGTATAGTATTACAATTTCTTATTGGGAATCCTTAGAAGCAATTCAAAAATGGAAAGCTAATACGACTCATCAAGTAGCACAACAAAATGGAAAAGAAACGTGGTACAGCCAATATAACGTGTAGATTTGTAAGGTGGTAAGAGATTATTCTTTTAAAGGAATTGATTGAGTTAGTAAATTCGTCTAAAGGAGCTTGTAATTAAGCGACCTTTTTCGCTCTAACGGCGCGTTTGTTCAACCAGAGGAATAGAAAAATAATCAAACTTTATTCTAATCCAACAGGTATTCCATTAAAGAGCCAGATTGTTTAGTAAGCATATTTTAATAAGACTGTATAAATATTGATACATGTACAGTTTCTCCTTAGGGGAAAATTCATAAATATTAAAAAATATACTACAATCAATTAATTTTCAGAAACATGTTAGAGTGTTATTCCCCTATTTCGCGGGATGTGCAAAAACAAACAATTACCTGAGGTTAAATTCATACAAAAACTAATAGCAAACATTAAAAAGACTTTGCCTACCCTTTTAGTATGGAAACACGTCCCATTTTCAGGTATCTAAAAAAGTGAAGCCTCTGGTTTAAATAATCAGAGGCTTCTTATAGTTACCATAATTTCCGTTATCAGAAGTCAATGTATCTATGTATTTAAAAAGTGTATGAGAAGCCCTTTCAAAATTAATCTGAAAGGGCCACATTGATTTATTCCTTATACTTTATCATTTACGGTACAGCTTGTACTTAGTTCAAATGTTTGTTCATTTTACTTAATTCTTTCGCTTCCCATTCTGAACGTAAAATGCCCATTATAATTCGGTCATAGCGTTTTCCATCTCGATAAACAGCTGATCTTATTCTCCCTTCATGTAAGAAACCAACCTTTTCGTAGGCACGGATTGCTCTTGTGTTATATTCAATTACATCTAAGCCTACACGATCTAGATTTAATTCATGAAATGCAAAACGAAGAACAAGCTGCAAAGCATCTGTTCCATAGCCTTTGCTCCGATGTTTTACTTCTCCTATGCCGATAGCTAATAGCCCCGACCGATTATTCCATTCGATTTTATGAATAGCGACAAAACCAATTAACTCATTATCTAGAATTGTACGTAACGGAAAATAAGCACCATTTGAAATTTGCCTTCCTTCTGCTTCAAATTGTTCTTTTGTTTTTGGCAAAGCAATATCCGTATCAACATTACGAAGATATTCTGCATCCTCGCTCCATTTCTCCATTACTTTTGCATCCTCTGGTTTAATTGCAGAAAGTCGAACGTATTTACCGTGAAACAGATTAGAAATATTCACTGTCATTATCTTGTCTCCTTATAATTATTGTTTACTCACCTCGTTATTTACTACCATTGAGAATTCACGCATTGAACTATCCCCTTTTCGATTTGATATTTAAATTTTATGAACTGTTCCTTAAAAAACAACTTGTTTATGTTACTCTGATGGATTCACATGCATACCATATACATGTGAAGTTAACATAACGTATCATTATACGTAGTAAACAAAGAGACTAGTACTTATTCATCAAGAATTAAGCATTTTTTGAAAGCCTTATACAGGAATATATCCATACCTATTTAATAAAATATTAAAAGAAATCATAAATAAATGGTTGCTGGGAAGGAATCAAGTTTTCAAATTGCTTTATGTCTTCTTCTGTTCCAGAAATGGTACCTATTTGATTTAATTCCCATGGACTTTTATAGCCGAAAAGAGCTGTAGACAAGGCATTAATATTTAGTTGTATACCTCTTTCTTTCAATGTTTCAGCTTCTTCTTTGCTTACCATAACTACTTCTTTATCTCGGAATATGATTGTCTGATTATTCCAAGGAGCAAATGAATCAGAAATATGTAAGATAACCTCTTCTTCATTATGTTCCCAAGCAAATGGATATTGCTTAATAAAACGCTCAACATCAACGATTCTAACCATAAAGTAAGGTTTTATTTCCGCTTTAATGCGCGGCTCTTGTAATGAAAATAGCAATGGTTCTTTTTCATGAACAATCATCTCAAGCTCTTGAATCATCGAATCATGCTGACAAATGAAATTCCACAAACCATTTCTAGCCTCACTATTTAATGATGCGAATTCTTCTACTTTCATCTTAGAACTCTCTATTTTATAAAGCATATAACCGGTAGGCTCATCAACTTGATTATAATAAACAGCTGCATGCAGATTACCATAAACAAAATCCAACCAGAAATCCTGATCACGAACTAACATACCAGAATATCTTTTGGCAAATTGCTCATATACGATTTCAATTTCTTTCAAATGTGATTCCCTATTAAAACGTTTTATTCTTCCTTGCACGTGCTCTTTCATTATTAAATCAGCTTTTGATAATGAACATACAAAGCGATTCGCAAACAATTCCCATCCGTACTTTCTGTAAAAAGAAACAGAAAATGGGTGCAGCATTGAAACGCTATAACCATCTCGTCTCATCGTCTCTATCACATGTTTTAGCAGTTTTTTAACGTACCCATTTCGTCTAAATTCTGGATATGTAGCTACACCTGCAATTCCACCCATTTTGAACTTTTCTTCTCCTAAAAATATTTCAAACGGAATAAGGTGTAATTTTGCCGCAATCTCTTTTTCTTCTAAAATCCCGAATATTTGATGATATTTTTTAAAAAGCTGCAGACGTTTTTCAATTTGATCTTCTGGTACTTTATATTGAAAAGCATATTCAGATAGTCGAATTGCCTCCAAGTATTGTTCTTCTAATAATTGAATTACTTCCATACTCACTTTCCCCCTACATCGTATTCATAACTACACATGCAAAATATAATATAACACAATAATCAGAAAGTATGAATTTTACAAATAAAAACCCGATAGATCTCATATCAATCTACCGGGTTTTTAACTTCAACTTCTCAATCTCTTCAAAAAAACTTGGATACGATACTTCAACCGCTTCCGCATCTTGGATCAATGTCTCTCCTTCAGCAATACATCCAGCTACTGCAAGCATCATTCCAATTCGATGATCACCATGACTATTTACGGTATTTCCCTTTAATGGTGTTTGCCCATAAATAATCATACCATCATCCGTGGCTTCAATACGTGCTCCTAATTTTGTTAGTTCTTCTACAACTGTATCAATTCGATTTGTTTCCTTCACCTTTAATTCATGTGCATCTTTGATAATAGTAATCCCATCTGCTTGTGTTGCTGCAAGAGCGATAATTGGAATTTCATCAATTAATCTTGGAATCATATCGCCGCCAATCTCAATCCCTTTTAACTGTGATGTTTCAATTATAAGATCAGCAACAGGTTCTGCAGCATCTGTATCACATTGTTCAATTGCTAACTTTGCTCCCATTTTTGTAAGAACGTCAATAATTCCCGTTCTTGTTGGGTTGATTCCAACATTTTTTAATGTAAGTTTGCTATTCGGAGTGATGGCACCACTTACTAGGAAAAACGCAGCCGAGGAAATGTCTCCTGGCACATGAATGTTCGTTCCTATAAGCTGTTGCCCACCTTCTATTGAAACTTTTGTTCTATCTCGTTTTACTTGTACACCAAATGCTTGAAGCATTCTTTCCGTATGATCTCGTGATATATGAGGTTCTGTAACACTTGTTACACCCTGCGCTCCTAGACCTGCTAATAAAATTGCAGATTTCACTTGAGCACTTGCAACAGGTGAAATATAATCAATTGCTTGAAGATTTCCTCCTCGTATCGTTAGCGGTGTGTACGTTCCGCCTTCTCTTCCATCAATTATTGCTCCCATTAGACTAAGCGGTTTTGTAACACGTTTCATTGGTCGTTTTCCGATTGAAGCATCACCTTGCAAGCAAAAATGAAGGTCTGTATTCGCTAGTATTCCAAGCAATAAACGAATCGTTGTACCAGAATTTCCAACATCAAGTACACGCTCTGCTTCTTGCAAACCTTCAATTCCTGTTCCAATTACTTCTACTTCATCTCCATTTTGCGTTATCGATACACCCATTTCACGAAAACAAGAGATAGTACTTAAACAGTCTGCCCCTGGTAAAAAGCCTTTAATCGTTGTTTTACCGTGGGCGATTGCGCCAAACATAATAGAACGATGTGAAATTGATTTATCACCTGGAATAACAATCGTTCCTTGCAAGCCTTCTATAGCTGTTTGTATAGTTTCCATATTTACTACGGCACCTTCTTTCATTTATATACTTTCATATGTTTGATACTCTTCATGCTGTAAAGATTGCGTTGCTTTCATACGGTCTTCTTCTGTTTGAAAGCTAATACGTAACACTCCGAGTAATCCTTCACGCGCTTCTAGTATTTGCAAGTTCGTAATACTAATCTCTTGTCTTGCAAGTATGCTTGTAATATGCGCTAACGCCCCTATTTTATCTAAAACATCAACGTATAGATCATGATAAGCAGGAATCGCACCACTTTTACGAACAGGCATGGAATCACGATATTCTTTTGCATTTGCAAAGTAAGTGTGTAGTACTTCGGCATCTCCTTCTGCGACTGTATGCTGCAATTGCTTCATTTCCATAATCCATTCCTCTAATAACTGTAATAAATGCGGACGGTTTTGTCTTACAATATCGCTCCACATTTTTGGACTACTAGAAGCAATACGGGTAATATCTTTAAAACCGCCAGCTGCCAACATATGAATTAATGGATTATCACCCGCATGTTTTTCTACTTGTTTGACTAATCCTGCAGCAATTAAATGAGGAAAATGACTCACAACACCTGTTACATAATCATGTTCTTCTGTATTTAACACAAGAAAATGTGAATGCGTTCCCTTTAACCAATCTTTTAATTGTTCGACTTTCTCCGTCTGAACAGTATTCATTGGCGTTAAAATGTAGTATGCATTTTCAAATAAATGTGCCTTTGCACTTTCTACACCCGTTTTATGAGATCCTGCCATCGGGTGTCCACCAATAAACGTAACACCGTTTGTCAGTAACATTTCTGCTTCCTTCATAATTGTTCCTTTTGTACTTCCAACATCCGTCACAATAACATCTTCACGTAATTGGAATGAAGCAAGTTTTCTAAGTAACTTAGTTGTTTCTTCGACAGGAGATGCAAAGATAATCAAATGCGCATCTTCACACATTGCCTTTAAGTCCACTCCTACCTCATCGATTACATTCAATCGTTTTGCACGTTCCGCTTGTTCACTTTGAATATCATAACCCGTAATGGTCACACTATGTTCTCGCTTAATTGCTAAGGCAAGTGAACCACCAATTAATCCTGTTCCAATCAATACAACTTTTTTACACATGCGCCTCATCTCGAGACCTGCTATTATTAAAGTGTTGTTTTAACACTGCAATCACTCCTTCATTTTGCTTACTCGTGCCAATTGTAATCCGAATACCATTTAGGAACGGACGAATGATATACCCAGCGTGTGCACAAAGTTCATAAACTGTTTGCGCATCTTCTAACGGTAGAAAAATAAAATTCGTTTGAGATGAATAAAACGAAATCTCATTTTTTTTGCAAAAGCTCTCATATTGCTCCAGGCCTTCTCGATTTGCCCGAATTGTCTTTTGTAAAAATGATTCATCATTCCATGCAAGTACTGCAGCTTTTTGTGCAAGTGATGACACATTAAACGGAAGACGAACGACATTCAATTTCTCAATTATTGTTTCATTTCCAATTGCATAACCAACTCGAAATGCTGCTAATCCGTATGCTTTGGAGAAAGTTCTTAATATAAGAAGGTTCTTATACTCTTTCAGCAATGAAATTGTATCTGGAAAATCATTCGCAGTGACATATTCATAATATGCTTCATCAATCACAACCAATGTTTCTTTATGAACCTTCTTCATAAATTCACGTAATTTTCGGTCATTTACATATGTTCCGGTTGGATTATTTGGGTTACAAATCCAAACAATCTTTGTTTTTTCATCCATGACTGACGCAATTTCGTCCAAATTGTAGACTCCATCTTGGAGCGGAACTTCTTTCACTTTACACCCCTCAATTATCGCATGATGACGATATTGCGGGAATGTTTCTCCAGCCGTAACAACGTTATCTCCTTGGCAAAGCAGCGTTCGGCTAATGATTTGAATGACTTCATCAAGCCCACTTCCACATAAAATTTCTTCCTTCTTAACATGTAGTTTTTCCGCAATCGTTTGACGGAGTTCAATCGCTCCTCCGTCCGGATATAAAGCATGTTCATTCCACTCTTCTTGTAATCCTTCTATTACAAGAGGTGAACAGCCAAATGGATTTTCATTTGAAGCTAATTTTACAAATGAATGAACACCATAATCTTCTTGCATTTGTTTTGCTGATTTACCCGGTTTATAGGGTTGCAGCGTTGCTAATTGTTCTTTTACTTTCATAAAAGTTCCTCCTTTTTAAAATTCTTTTGCGTACTTTTTATGCTGAGCAATATTTTGTTGAATAAGATCCATACGATCTTTCCCAAACTGTTCTACTAATGCAGTTGCCAGTTCCCACGCAACTACTGCTTCTGCTACTACACTTGCTGCTGGTACTGCACAGCTATCTGAACGTTCAATACTCGCTTGAAATGCTTCCTTCGTATCAATATCTACACTTGCAAGTGGTTTATATAATGTAGGAATTGGTTTCATTACACCTCTCACAACAATTGGCATTCCTGTCGTCATTCCACCTTCTAATCCACCAGCGTTATTCGTTTTTCTTGTGTAACCCGTTTCTTTATCCCATACGATTTCATCATGTACAGTACTTCCTGGTTTTCTTGCTGCATCAAAACCAATACCAATTTCAGCGCCTTTAAACGCATTAATACTCATGATGGCTGCAGCTAATTTTGCATCTAATTTCCGGTCATAATGAACGTAACTACCAACACCAATCGGCATTCCTTCAGCAATTACCTCAACAATGCCACCAATGGAATCTCCATTACTTTTCGCTGCATCAATTGCTTCCATCATCGCTTGCTCTGCTTCTTGATCTAAGCAGCGAACAGGTGAGTTTTCTGAAATAATCTGCATCTCTGCTAATGAGACGTGTGGAACTTGATTAACTTTCACACCACCAATTTCAAGCACATGCCCTGCGATAGTTACTCCCAATTCTGTTAAAATCTTTTTTGCAACAGCTCCTGCCGCTACTCTAACGGTTGTCTCTCTAGCAGAAGAACGCTCTAATACATTACGTATATCACGATGGCCATATTTAATTGCTCCATTTAAATCGGCATGCCCTGGGCGTGGTTTTGTAATCGCTCGTTTCATTTCTTTACTTTCTTGCTCAGAAATCGGTTCAGCTCCCATCACTTTTGTCCAATGCTTAAAATCATCATTTTTCACAACCAATGTAATTGGTGATCCAAGCGTATAACCATGACGCACACCGCTTACAATCTCAACAGTATCCGTTTCAATTTGCATACGTCTTCCGCGGCCGTGACCTTTTTGTCGTCTTAATAACTCTGTATTTATATCTTCTGCGGTTAAAGAAAGACCAGAAGGAACACCCTCCAAAATAACTGTCAACTGCGGACCATGTGATTCTCCAGCTGTTATATATCTCATTTTTGTTTCTCCTTTACGATTTTATCTCGCCCTAACGGTCAGAAAGACTTCCACTGATGAAAGTTTCACTTTATAAAAAAACCCCTACTGAATTAAATCAGTAGGGGCGATGATATCGCGGTACCACCCTAATTATAGACAAGTATGTCTATTTCTCTTTCTTGTTAACGATCATATTGACCGTCTTTCCCTTCATAAAGACATCGGCCTTTACTACGAAAAAGATGCTCCAGGGTTGTAATTCACGTTTATCTTTGTACTGATTTCCACCAACCATCAGCTCTCTGTTACAGGAAGATAAATGCTACTGTTTCCCTTTCAACACAATATCTATTTAATTATGATAACTTATTTTTAAATCCTTTTAACTCTTCCATGAATGCATGGAACTGTGGAATATCCATTTGCTGTGCAGAATCTGATAATGCAACCGCTGGGTCTGGATGCACTTCTGCCATAACTGCATCTGCACCGATTGCTAGTGCTGCTTTCGCAGTTGGAAGAAGTAAATCTTTTCGTCCTGTTGAATGTGTTACATCCACAACAACCGGTAAATGCGTTTCTTTCTTTAAAATCGGTACTGCTGAAATATCAAGTGTATTACGCGTTGCTCTTTCGTATGTGCGAATACCGCGCTCACATAAAATAATTTGATCATTTCCTTGTGCAATAATGTATTCTGCTGCATTTACAAACTCATCAATTGTCGCTGCTAAACCGCGTTTTAATAATACTGGTTTATTTACTTTTCCAACAGCTCTTAATAAATCAAAATTTTGCATATTGCGAGCGCCGACTTGAATGACATCAACGTAATCAAGTGCCATTTCTACATCATTTGGATTTAAAATCTCGCTAATAATTGCTAAATCAAATTCGTCTGCTACTTGACGTAAAATTTGCAAACCCTCTACTCCTAATCCCTGAAAATCGTAAGGGGATGTTCTCGGTTTGAACGCACCGCCGCGCATT
The DNA here is from genome assembly GCF_037104695.1 of Bacillus yunxiaonensis. Taxonomy (NCBI): domain Bacteria; kingdom Bacillati; phylum Bacillota; class Bacilli; order Caryophanales; family Bacillaceae; genus Bacillus; species Bacillus yunxiaonensis. The sequence continues at coordinate 629,716 of NZ_JBAWSV010000001.1, forward strand.
AATTTTATACCTTGTTCTTTCATAGCCTGAGCAACTTGGCGAACTTGATCTAAACTTTCAACTGCGCAAGGCCCCATAATAAATGTTTGTACGCCACTGCCTAATAATTCACCCTTTACATCAACAATTGTATTTTCTTGTTTCTTTTTACGTGAAACTAATAATGCTTTACGATTATCATCTTCTTGTAATTCTAAGCTTGCTTTAAAAATTGTTTTGAAAATATGTTGCACCGTAGATGTTTCAAATGGCCCTTCGTTATGTTCAGCAATCATATCAAGTACTTCACGCTCACGAACAGGATCGAAGCGTTTCGTACCTTGCATTTTCTTTTGTTGACCAATTTCTTGAACAACCTTTGCACGCTCATTTAATAAGTGCAGAAGTTGTAAATTAATTTCATCCACCTGTTTACGTAATTGTTCTAATTCATGATTTCCCATTGAAAATTCCTCCTTTTATCTTTTGAAAATATATAATAAGGGATTGAAAATTCCCTATTTTCTGAACCTAATATTTGTAACAACGCAAGTTTGGTAACGATTCCTTGTATGAAATATACAAAAAACCCCTACTGATCCAATCAGTAGGGACGATTATTATCGCGGTACCACCCTAGTTGCAGACAAATGTGTCTACCTCTCATTTTTGTTAACGATCGTATTGACCGTCTTTCCCTTCATAAAGACATTTGTCCTTTACTACGAAAAAGATGCTCCAGGATTGTAATTCATGCTTGTTTGTGTACTGGTTCGCAGCAACCACCAGCTCTCTGTTACAGGGAAACAACCACTACTCTTTTTTCCTATCATCGCGCTTATTATTTTATTTTCATGTAGGTCCGCATATATGCAAAAAGTCCCTACTGATCCAATCAGTAGGGACGATTATTATCGCGGTACCACCCTAGTTGTAGACAAACGTGTCTACCTCTCTTCTTTGTTAACGATCGTATCGACCGTCTTTTCCTTCATAAAGACCATCTGCCTTTACTACGAAAAAGATGCTCCAGGACTGTAATTCACGTTTACCTTTGTACTGATTCCCACCAACCATCAGCTCTCTATAACAGGGAGATAAACACTACTCTGTTCCCTTCAATGCTTTATTTTTATTAAGTATTGATTTGTATTATAAAGTGTTATTTTTAACCATGTCAACACTTTTTTATTATTTTTAAATTTTTTCTCTCCCGCTGCATCGTATGTCTCACAATGATAAAGGCGAATCGTTTATATTTTGATTTATCATTCCAATACGCATCATCTCATTTTGAATACACTCAAACAGCATATTTTCGAGCTTTGTATCATCAAATAATTGCCGAAGATGAATCACTTCATTTTCAATACACCCTGCATCATTTATCTTTGTTAATAAAATGAAAAATAATTTTGCATATATACAAGGTTTTTGACGAATTAGCTCACTCTTTTCTAGCATCTGTTTGAACAAACATTTCAATTCCTGTTTTTCCTCATACAGTGAAGAGATAGAAAAATACGATAAAACAGCTTCAATCCCTTTTTCAGCAATAGCATCCATATATAATACAAATCGCAGAAATATGATATACTCTCTCTCTGATATCATACTCATTTTGGGGCGTTCTATTAAAAAGTTCGCAAGCCAATCTTCCCAAAATTTTTGTTGTTCTTTTATACTCAATGTTTTTACATAATAAGATACATTTTCTATAAACTTTATTTTCCTTACCTCTTCTTCCTGTATAAAAAGAGTGTACAACCAGTCTATTTTTTCATCCCAATATAAAATACACTTTAAAAAGACTAAACTTAGCCATTTCATAAATACCTCTTGTGTTTGTTTATTTAACAAATGTAAATTGCAAACCGCAAAAGAAATGTATTTCTTTGTTTGTATGAATAAAGGCAAATTAATTTGAGTATTTACAAAACCAGCCCACGCATATTTTGTTTCCTCTTCACTTTGCTGCAAATCTAAATATGGAATCATATATTTTCTACACCATTGCTTCTCGATATGATATAAAAATGTTAAATCAGCTGTTAACCTAGCAATCATTATATTTACGTAGTATGTTTTTTTTCGCATCTGCTCTTCAAATAAATACAAATACGCATGTATATTACGATCATATAAATGCTCATATGCAAGCAACTTTAATAAAACTGCTGTTATTTTCCCTACCGGATGCTGAACAGCCTCATTGTAGTAATCCGTTTGCTCTTTTCTTCTTCCTTGCTCTCCTTTCATTACATGAGGAAACACCGAAAAAGCAAGTTGTTTTACTGCCCGAATTGTTTCTTCTTGAAATTCTTCTAAACGATTGCTTTTTTCATACAGAAGACTACTAATAAGCCAATGATAAGTAGCATGTCGAACAAATTGATGTAACAATGGTAAAATCTCTTGTATTTGCTCATTTGTTAATTGTCGATAATTTCGCCACTCCCGCATTAATACAAACCACACTTCTTTACTCACTTCTTTATATCTAACTAATTGATATGCTAGAGAAATACTCCATTGCACATTTGTTTTGCATGCCTTAGAAAGCATCTCTAAAAAATGATGCTTCTCAAACAATCCTTCATGTGAATATTGAAGAACTTGCCTCAATATTTCTTCCTCTCTCATATGTAACAAACCATCAGCTGTTAAATTGCATGTAATCGGCTGCAACATACGCTCTTCTTGTAAATCTGGAAACTGACTCGACGAAAAATGAGGGAATTTCTGTTTCATAAAATCATATGTTTGTTTTGTAGACTCGTTAGCTGGAGCACACATGTAAAGCCAATCTATTAAGTTGCAAGCTCCAAAATAAGTTTTCGCTTCAAACTGTTTCACTATGTTACTTAGCACTTTTTGTTTTGTAGATTCAGATGCACCTTCATAATGATTCTTTAACAGTTGAAACACTTCATGCTTGCAAGAATCTTCCGTAAGCATTCCATGCTGTAATAACCATTCTATTTTTTCATTTTGCGATCGAAAAACAGTATGGTTCATACTATGAATTGCAATTCTCTTTTGCAGGATGCTTCCAAATTCAAGCATAAAAGTAATATAAAAATTTGCTTTTTCTTCATAATGGGCACAAACATATTCCATACAGTCTCTAACAATATTAATTAAAAACGAAAACTCACGCGGCTGGCTATCTTGCTCATGCGGTTCAATTGCACTTCGTAATTCACTAACTGTGTCATGAATTTGAAGTGACTGCTGTTTTAACGCTAATCTCTGTATTTTTTCTAATCCAGTCTGCAAAATTGGTATAGCAAAATAAGAAAGATGCGGCTTCATTTTCACTTCCCATATAGACTGCATCCTTGAAAAAGTTACAGCTGACAGATGATTCGTTTCTGCTAACTCTACAACATCCGGCATCTCCTGTTCCCATTGTCGAATTCGTTTTAATTTTAGTTTTCCATCTAACATAAAAGTTAGTAAAAGGATCATAATTTCTTTATGCTCTGGGTACACACACTTCTGAAGTAAGGAAGGTAGATTTTCAATAAAAAACTCATTTGTTTTCGCTTTTTCTAATAATAATAAAATCCATTTCGCAAATGAAACTGTATGTATCGGCTGCTCCATTTCTGCTAAATATGCACATATCGTATTCCATAACATAGCGGATATTTTCGTATTATTTTTATACATTAACTGAAATAATTCATTTTGATGACTTACTAAAAAATGATTTACAATCCACTGTGCAAGCAATTGATCTTTCTCAGAAGTCTCGGCTTCTTCCGAAAATAAATTTCGTAATTGTCCCTCTTTTTCCAACCATTCCACCCATTCGTAGTCTCTTGCAAACTCTACAAAATAACGGAGTGTTTCAATTTTTTTTACAGATTGTTTAATATAAGACAGCTGCTCCTGCTCTAAAGATGGTGGAGCCGTTACAATATCACGAATTCGTGTTCTTTTTGTAATATAATTATCCCCCATTAGCTCTGCCCATCGTTGTACTGCCTTCGCTAATGATTGATGATTTTGTGCCTTATTCGGATATACAATCGGCTTAATCCCTAAGTGCTCCCAATGATATGTATTTTCTCCCTCCGCAACGAATGCATACCGTCTCGTACTAGGTGGTAATCCAGTTGCTAAATACTTCATAACAGGATCATTATGGCTATAACCAATAAACAAAACCGTATAATTAGAAAATAGGTCTACTAAAAATCTCCTTGCCCATCCTTCTGTTAAGTAAGCCCTTCCAAAATCACCATCTGTCAAAATTAAATTTTCTTTTTCTTGTTCCACATTGCCATGAATATACGCCAATCCTTTAAAAGCTCTTCCAGTTGGAAGTGCCGGGGCATAATACATATTCACGTTACGCTCCGATTCTTCAAGCACAGTTGTAAAATGCTGATCAAAATTTGTAGTGACAATACGAACATTCTCATCAGCCGCGAATAACTGCAAAATAGAATGATGCAATGGATTTGGCTTTGAATACGCTACATGAACAAGATTCTTAGCAATCTGATGAACATCTTTCGTTTTCGCAATTTTTCCAAGATAATAATCGTGCGGTTCATTTTCCTCACGTCTTTCTACATATAGAGCGTTCGCAATATAATCGACTAAATCATCAAAATTCGGTAAGTTTGAATTGCCTTTCATAGATACTCCAGCTCCAACAAATACTACGAGTTTCCCTTGTTCGAGTTTATCAAATAGTTCATCTGGAATTTCTACCTCTGAAGTAATCCACATCTCGATCTCTCCTTACCTAAAAATGTTAATTTTCTCTTTTTAATATAACATTTTTTTCGTTTTTTTAACATTCAGATAAATAAAGGGTGATAAAAATTTTTACTTTTAAAAATCAGTTCTACCTTTGAGAATAATATTTCATTTTCCTTTCAGTTCATTCAAAAACCCTTCAACTTAAAGTTAAACAGCAGTTCAAATCACTAAATTCATTTAGACAAAATATATTTGAACAAAAGCCCAACTAATATTGATAACACTGGATATGCAATTACCCAAAAGAGAAATGATTCATTTGCATACATAAACATAAAGACTAATGAAAGCAAAAATATGATTAAGGGCATAACAAACAATTTTTTTAACCTTACATAAGCGATTGCACTTAAAATTACCGTAATAACTGGAAACAAAATGAGTACTAAAAACATCGGATTGATTAATAATTGAGTCATTATCTCACTCCTATTTAGGTATATAAACACCTTACAATTTGAACTTTAAAATTCCATGTATAAACTCCCTTTTTTCATTCAAACTAAATAGAAAAAGAGAGGTTCAGATGATGAATCATATTACTATTCTGCTTTTAAAATTTGTATCCTGCATGATTGCTTTTGCAATTGGCTTGGATTTTTTCTTTGATGCAACGATCGTTGACATCTTTTCCTTTAGTCTATTTATCACAATTGCCTCGTATATGTTAGGAGATCTAATCGTCTTACCACGTGCAGGAAATACTGCTGCAATCATGGTTGATTTTCTTTTCACTTATATGAGTGTATGGATTTTCGGCAGCGTACTTTTAGATAATTATATGCAAATTGCTTGGGGAAGTATTTTATCAGCAATTGTAGTTACAGTAGCAGAAGTCTTTATTCACCGTTATTTACTCAGCCGTATTTCTACTGGGCAAACAAGCGAAAGAAAAGGTGTTAATTTCCATCGATCGTTAGCTTATGGAACAGAGTTTGCTGAAGAACAGAATGTTACAGATGCAAAAAAACGGAAATAATACATTTCGCACAGCTATTTACGATAATATTCTATCAAAGATAACAAAAAAGTGATCTCTTGCAAGATCACTTTTTCGATTACAATAACGTCAGTAGTTATTAACCTTAAATTCAATTGAAAAAATCCTAAGAACCATTATTTTTACTGAAAGACACAGAAAGTGAAAGTTTTGAAATGTGGTTAAGCTAACTGTCCATTCCATTTGAACTTCCGATGATGTTATGTTAACTTGATGTGAATAAGATGTACATCGTCATTTCCTCGCCTCTCCCTTTATTCTGTATATCTGCATACCAAACACGTTTATATCATATATTGGTACAAGCAATCATACAGGCATTGCAGTACATTGTAATGAGAAAGGAGCATGTTTTGTGGAATCACGATCTTCGAAGAGAACTGATTATGGAAATATACCACACCCTATAAGAGATGATGGCGCTGGCGCGACCGATTTTGGTCCCCGGGACATCATGCGAGATATTGAAAACCCTGACATGTTAATTCCACCAGTCACCGACACCGGAACGATTCCTAATTTAAAGTTCTCTTTTTCCGACACCAATATGCAGTTAAATCATGGCGGTTGGTCACGGCAAATAACGGTTAGAGAACTACCAATCGCGACCACGCTTGCGGGAGTGAACATGCGGCTGACACCCGGTGGTGTGCGTGAGTTACATTGGCATAAGCAAGCTGAATGGGCCTACATGATTTTAGGGCGGGCACGAATTACCTCAGTCGACCAGGACGGGCGGAATTTTGTAGCCGATGTTAGCGCGGGGGATTTGTGGTACTTTCCATCCGGAATTCCACACTCGATTCAAGGACTGGAAGAAGGTTGCGAATTTCTGCTCGTGTTCGACGATGGCAACTTCTCCGACTTCGATACCTTCTCTATTACTGATTGGTTCGCCCACACACCAAAGGACGTGCTGGCTGCGAATTTCGATGTACCGGAAAGCGCCTTTGCTCATATCCCTACAAAACAGCGATACATTTTTCAATCAAAGGTGCCTGGCTCACTAGAAAGTCAGAAGGTTTCAGATCCTTACGGTACTGTGCCAAAAAACTTCACACATCGGCTGCTTGCACAAGATCCGATTGTAACTCCGGGCGGAACAGTACGTATAGTTGATTCCACCAACTTCCCCATCTCAACTACAATTGCGGCGGCGTTGGTGGAAATCAAGCCAGGCGGAATGAGAGAAATGCATTGGCATCCGAATAATGATGAGTGGCAATATTACCTCACCGGAACTGGGCGCATGACGGTATTTGCAGCGAATGGCACAGCCCGAACTTTTAATTACCGATCCGGCGATGTAGGATATGTACCGTTCGCTATGGGACATTATATCCAAAACACAGGCCATCAAAGCCTATGGTTTCTGGAGATGTTCAAGAGTAATCGCTTTGCTGACGTGTCATTGAACCAATGGATGGCGCTGACTCCAAAAGAGCTAGTAGAGGAACACTTACATGTAAGTCCAGAATTAATGAACGCGCTACGCAAGGAAAAATGGCCTGTCATCAAATAGATGATTGTGCTTTCTTTTGTTAACGATTCATTCAACTTCGGATAACACTAATATGTAAACATCCCCCTTCAAGAAGCGATTTGAAGGAACTATTAAAGATTTTGTGATAATTTGGTTTTATGTTAACAAAAAGTGCTTTCATGTACAGAAACTACCTTTTCAGTCTACAACTATTTTTTAATCGCCTAATATTCTTTTCTATAATCTAAAACATTTTTTAACGAAACACCTGTCCCATGGCTCAATAAAAAACCGAAATTTAGATTATTCCGGTTCATCTTTTTTATAGACGGTTAAACATTTTTCAAAACGGTACGACCTTTTATAAACAGTTAAACTTTATTTCAATCCAACAACTTAAATGGATGTAGTAATGAAAAGACGGAAAACCCATAAAAAATAGGTGTATCAACCAAATTGTTGATACACCTTAAAACTACATTGTTAAACAACATGTGTCGTCGTGTAATCATATTGTCTAATTCTTAATAATTACAGATTTAATATTACATATTATTCTCAAGATTTTTTATCAATTTGAGGGAATTCTTTACCGATCTATGATTTTAATGTTACCAACGTGCTCCACTCCACATAAGGGATTATCAAAGCAGCACTTTTCAATTTTTTTATTTCGACATTAAGGATTTTCTCCAATAACCTCTATCTTTATGATACAAAATAAGAGCAATCACTAAAATTCCGGATGCAATCCAAATAGATTTAATCCCTATATGAGTGGTGGAAAAAGTCCCTAACAGCACACCAAATATAAAAGAAAAAATGATAACAAGAAATTCTGTAAATCGTTTTTTCTCTTCCTGATCATGTTCTTTGAATGCTAAATATGCTGCCTGCGTTGCAATTCGAAGATTACCTGTTGTCATCGTTGAATTGTAGGCCCACTTGTCTAGTTTATTAAAAGTAGAGATCTGTAAAGATGATACAAACGAAATACATACTGTTACCACTATGTTAGGTATACTTTTTGGCAAGATACCTACAATGATTAAAACAATACATTCTAGTATAAGAATAGAGCGTCTATAACTATGCAATAAATGCCTTATATGAGGAATCTTTACTACTTCTGATATTAAAACCCCTAACATAAAAGCTAAAATAGGCGGGATATAAAGCAAAGCATTTTGCCATTCTCCGTTAGCTGCTCGTATAGCTAGTAATACTACATTCCCTGTCTGCGCATTGGCAAACACTCCATCCCTACTGATGAAAGTATACGCATCTAGAAAACCTCCAACTACAGCTAACAAAACACCCAAATAAACAGAGTTTGAAGATAATGAGGGGATTGTACTTAGTTTGTCTTTCATATTATTATCTCCTTGTACCTTATATTGAAAATATTTATTTATAGTTAATATTCTGTTTATACAAAAACAGCGTTCCTTTAAAATCCTTCACAGTAGAATAGCAATCCTTATCTTGATTTCGCTTCTCTTTTCTTTTTCCCATATTAGCTATAACAATGTATAACCATACCAAGTTTTTTTACTATAATCAACACAATTATTTAACATATTTTATTTGTTTCATCTCGTTCACATTTAAAGATGTTACCGTTATAACAGAGTATCAGCTTAACGGAAAATTATCTCCGGCATGACAGTTACTGATAACGTACAAAGCAGCACGAAAAGGATAGCTCTCTTTATCAAAAATAACCCCAAAAGTGTTCTTACAAAGAATCACTTTTGGGGTTACCATAAGTTATAGTCATCAATACTTATTAATTTAAATTTCAATTAGGAAAATTACGTCTATACCTATCTTAGTTAACGCTTCCTCCCTATACGCTACTTTAAGTTCCACTCAAACCATCTACCATGTCCATCTGTTTCCCCGATAGTTTGATTATATTCTATACCATTTAAGAAATAATCAAGATGAAGTTTTCGATCCCACATGTTGTTGTAAAGATGAAAAACATCTCGTTTACTTCCAATTTTTTTTATTTTTTCTATTAGTTCATACTTAGAACCTTCTGGTATTTGATTTGCAACGTGAGTATGGAAAATACAAATAGCAGTATCATTTGGAAGTTTTTCTGCAACTTCTGTAAGTAGTGCCACTCCATCTCCTTCTATAAGCTTGACTGGATTCTCGATAAAACATTTAGCTGCACTTTCAAAAAGTGCTAACCTTTCTTCATGTTCAGGCCAAATAAGCGACTTTAACCATAAATAGTCTTCTGAATCGTTTAAATCACTAATATGTAAGTCTAATCCTACCTTTGAAGCTACTGGGGGACTAGCTAAAAGAAATGGTGGCGTATGATTTCCTTTTATTTCAGATGTTATATGGACATTTGAATCTTTATCTCCATAAATCTCATTTGTTCCATATGAATAACTATACTTGTCCCATAACAATTGCAGACCAGCACTCGTTCCAATTTCTATTAATGATAAAGGTTTCTTTACAACGTTGTAAATATAACAAAAAATAGGATATAGATAAGCCGAGCGTCTCACTTCATTAGTCTGTACTAATTTACTTTTTAGGAGTGAAACAATTTCGTCTCTATATATTCGGCAAAAATCCTTGAAATGAATAAAAGAATCTTCTATTTCTCTTGGGTTCTTAGTCATACTTGGATAATACTCTTTTAAAACATGTTCTTTTCCTTTTAACAAAAGATAATGAACAGCCCCTAAAAATAAATTAGGCACTGGTTGTCCTTCTCGAGAATTTGCACTTAACTCTATCAATTCATCATCTTCTGAAATTTCAATAGATAAATACTCATAAAGTTCACTTGAACCCCTACATTCAACTTTAGCAAAGTTCTTAAATCGTTCAGATAGTTGAGATTTATTCAAATTAATTCCTCCTTACCAGTTAGAATTTTCTAAATTTTAAAAACACACTCATTATAACTGAAACTGAGGTTATGGTAAATCACCATTACCTCAGTTTTGTTATGGCAATATATAAAACCATAAAGAAAGAATAAAAAAATAAGGCTCTTTTCATCAAAATTGTTGCTAATGATATAAAAAGAGTATCCTCCTTAGAAAATACATTCTTTAATTTCAAATTGACAAGTTAATCCGCTTTGAGAAGTTATCGTTATAAAGTAAAACTTCCATCAGTAGGGTTTTACTACTCGTTAATACGGTATAAAAAAGAAAACTCACCTGAAATATTGACGAGTTTTCTCTGTTATTTTCTAGATCCTTATTAAACTAAAGCCCCGTTACTTTAAATAGATTTCTTCACAAACTTATTATTAATTATATGGCGACTTACACTACTAAGCTCAAAATATTTTATTCACCTAAGAGGCATGCATTTAGTTCTTCATTTATTGGGATTTATTGTTATGTTCCACATTTATGATTACATTTCCCTTCTTGTGCCCTTTCTCTACATATCTATGAGCTTCAACTATCTCTTCAAACTCATAGTACCTATCAATAACCACTTTTAACTTCCCCATCTCAACAAGTTCTTTAAGAAAGTGCAGTGCTTCTGCAGTTTCAGGTGGATTTCGACTCAATAAAAATTTCTTGCTGCTTGTCAATTTAGTCCATAGCATTTGAAGGCTTGGTAGCGGTTCAGTGACATTTATATATGTACCATCCTTCTTTAACACTTTCATACAAGCTGAAAAGGAACTCTTGTTTACCGCTTCAAAGATAACATCATATTTCTCATCTGTCCTTAAAAAATCTTCTGTTGTATAATCAATTACCTGATTGGCTCCCAGAGATTTTACCAATTCCAAATTTATGGTACTACATACCCCTGTAACGTTTGCTCCGAAATACTTGGCAAGCTGAACTGCATAACTTCCTACACTTCCTGAAGCACCATAAACTAGAACCCTTTGACAGCTTTGAATATTAGCTTTCCTAAGAAAATACAATGCTGTGCGTGCTCCAATTGGAATGGCAGCGGCTTCTGCAAAAGTTATGTTGGAAGGTTTAATAGATACAGGACCATCTTCCGGCAAACACTTATACTCGGCATAAGCACCAAAGCCCGCCAGAGATGCTGCAAAAACCTGGTCACCTTCCTTAAACGTTTTGACATCTTTTCCAACTGACTCAACTTCTCCAGCTAACTCCATCCCTAATATCTCTTTTTTAGGTTGTCTAAAACCAAGTGCTATTCGGGCAGGCAGCCAAAAAGCGGGAGGAACTGTAAAACTCCGTGACCGAATATCTGCTACTGTTACGGTTGTCGCTTTTACTTTTACCAAAATTTCATTTTCTTTAGGAATAGGTTTTTCTACCTCTTTCAGTTGAAGAACGTCAGGGGGACCGTAATTTGTGTACACAATTGCTTTCATTTATCCACCTCTAATCCGTTATATTCATTAATATGATACGCATCTTACGGATAAATAGACCAATGGTTCACTCTCCAAAAACCGTTCTTAAACTTTCCTGCCCTATCAGTTTAATAGACATTATTCTTTTCTATTAATTTCAATATAAATTCCCTGACAATTATTAGGAAAGGCCGTTTTTTTTCGCTACTTGCGGGCAGTAAGACTCCCACCACAAGATTCAAAGAGAAACGAGGAAGATAGGCGAAAGAGAACTGCTGGGAACAATGTAATTTTAATCGCATTAAATAACTTTAATTGTTCAGATTTCGATAATTCTAAGAAACCTTGGTATACGTTTTGCCACATACTTACCGCCTCCTAGATCGCAATTATAGCAAGATCCTAGCGGTATTGGTAAAAAACAACAATTATTCATGTACACAAATAATAAAGTTGTTAAAAAATAATAAAGTCCTTTTAAAAATAAAATAGTTATTTAAAAAGATGGTCTGAATTGGAATTTCACACCATCTTTTTATTTGTATGCTATATAATAAAAGATAGAATATTTCGATATTTAGTTCATAAAGAAAAGGTGCGTATGCAGGAGGAGTTAATCAAATGTTAGGATTACCCCGTGGTGAAGTTTTTTTAGTTCCTTGGACTAAGGAATGGGAAGTCAAATTTTTAAAAGAGAAACAATTAATTGAAAAACAAATTGGAGAATACATTTTGGCAATACACCATATTGGAAGTACTGCTATTCCACACTTGAGTGCAAAACCGATTATTGATATTGCGATTGAATTAAAGAATTTTGAAAATGGTGTGAAATGTATTGCTAAGTTAGAACAGTTAAATTATAGATATAGAAAAGATGTATTACCTGAAAGGTATTATTTTAATAAGGGAGAACCGAGAACACATCAAATTCATATGCATGAAAAGGGTAATAAATATTTAATTGAACAATTGTGTTTTAGAGATTACTTAAAAAATAATAAAACTGCTCGAATTGAGTATGAACAATTAAAGATTCAACTTTCACAAGCTAATCCCAATAATAAACATAAATATGCAGATGATAAAACAAACTTTGTTAAATCTATATTAGCTAAAATAAATAATTAAAAAAGGAGGCTATGTGTAACTACTCGCCTTCCAAAATTAAATAATTTTATTGTTCACGAAATATCGTTTTATGAAAGTAGTAAAGCAATTTTTAAACAACTTTAATAATCACCTACCAAATTTATGGGTAGGCGATTATTGTATTTCTAAGAATAAAATTTGACAACTTTATTCTCTCTACACAATACGAAAACAGCCCGAAATAAAAAGTACACCACTTTAAATAAGTGATGTACTCATACAAATAAGCTACTTTAATCTACAATAAAGATTACTTAAAAAATCTCCTTGATTTTATAAGTTATTTATCCTTTTTTATAATATTCTTCCATAATGTGCGGCGGAACCATTCCTCCACCTGTTCCCCACATGATATGCGTTGCTTGCTTCATTTTTTCTTGCAAGTGATTTTCTTGTATATATTGCTGTTGTTTGAACAATTGAACCGGTCCGTATACGCTTGCCAATGCTGACGGCTCCAACTTGATTCCTTCTGTATCGACAAAAGCTTTTAATAGTCTATATAATTCTTGATCGCTAACTGTGTAACATCCACTTAATAAAGGTTCAATTACTTTTCCTACAAATCCCGATGCTCTTCCTACCGCAAGACCATCAGCTTCTGTAACATTATCAATACCAAAGTCTTGGACGGAAATTTCATCGTGAAGACCTGTCAGTAAACCAATTAACATACATGGAGAATGAGTTGGTTCCGCAAAGAAGCAATGTACATGATCACCAAACAATAATTTTAAACCAAATGCTACGCCGCCAGGACCTCCGCCGACACCACATGGCAAATAAACAAATAATGGATGGTCAGCATCAACAACAATATTTTGATCCTGCAGTTGTTTTTGTAAGCGAGAAGCAGCTACAGCATATCCTAGAAACAGATTTTTTGAATTCTCATCATCAACGAAATAACACATTGGATCCGCTTCTGCTTGTCTTCTTCCTTCTTCTACTGCTTTACTATAATCCGCTGCATATTCAATAACTGTAACATTTTTGCTTCGAAGTAAATCTTTTTTCCACTGTTTTGCATCAGCCGACATATGAACCGTTACATTAAATCCTAATTTCGCGCTCATAATGCCAATACTAAGCCCTAAATTCCCCGTTGAACCTACTGCAATTGAATATTGCGAGAAGAACGTGCGGAATTGATCACTATCTAAAATGGAATAATCATCTTGTTCATTTAATAAATGATGTTCTAAAGCTAAATCTTCTGCATGTTTAAGAACTTCATAAATGCCGCCTCTTGCTTTAATAGATCCTGATATCGGAAGCTGACTATCACATTTTAGTAACAATTCACCTACGATATGCTGCTCATACTCTTCTTCTAAATGTTGTTTCATAGAAGGAGTTGCTACTAAAGGAGATTCAATGATCCCATTCGTATCTTTTGTCTCAGGGAAAGCTTTCGCAATATACGGTGCAAATCGTTTTAACCTTTCCTCTGCATCCTTTACATCATCTGTAGTAAGAGGAGCTTTTTTAATTCCGGTTTCAAACTCTTCTTTATTAGGGTTAACCCAAAATACTTCCTCCGTCAAAACGAGTTGATTTAGTAAAGGGTGCTTTTCTTTTAAGATTTGTATAGCTGTGCTATCATACTTCTTCATTTGTGAATTCTCCCTTCTTTATCCTTATTTAATTAATGTTAGTTGTTAGCATTTTAAAATTTAATTTTATTTATTATAATTAAACTAAATTTAACACATAAATAAAATAAATTAAATATATATTAATAAATTTTAATTAAATTTAATAAAAAAACCTTTAATAATTCATATACAAGGAGAATCAACATGAATGATATAAATGTCGGACAAAAAATAGCAGAATACCGAAAAGCACAAGGCTTGAGTAGTCGAGAACTGGCAACACTCGTCAATGTCACACCTTCTATGTTAAGTCAAATCGAAAAAGGATCTGCAAATCCATCCCTGCAAACCCTAAAATTAATATCTAATGCATTAAATATTCCTATGTTTAATTTCTTTTTGGAAGCTACCAGTGCTCAAAGCTTAGTTGTAAGAGCCAATCAAAGAAAAAAAATTAGCTTTTCTGAAAGTGAACATTTGTCATATGAATTACTATCTCCCGATTTAACTGGAGCCCTCGAGCTTGCACTTATGACATTATCGCCACAATCTTCTTCTTCCGAAAAACCAGTGGAGCATAAAGGTGAAGAAATTGCATTTGTTTTAGAGGGAACTGTTACTCTATATTTAAATCAAGAAACGCTAACTTTACACACAGGTGATAGTGTAAAAATCCCATCTTATATGAAGCATAAATGGGAAAATCCATATAAAGAGAAAGCAGTAGTAATTTTTGCAATTACGCCTCCTACTTTTTAACTCAGCATGACATTAACTAATTTCGTCGAGAAGAACTGTGTAAGGACTTAATGAAAAACTAAATTTACTCATAAATAAGCCATCATTTCTAGGGATTTATGTAGCTTTGAAAAAAGGTTGATCAAAAATACCTCGCAATCCCAAATTTTATGATAAATAAAAAGAATCCATTTTGAAAAAAGGTTGATCAAGATGGATTCTTCTAAGCAGATTTAAGTTTGGTTTTTATAAAAAAGTTTGATTATTTCTACCTAAGTTGTTCAACAACCACGCCCGATTGTTGAAGATCGTCACTTAAATCTTATTCAAGATAAGCACTCAGTTCGTGCAATAAGATTTTTGTCCAGCCACCTTTTTTTGTCACTGCTTCAGCAGGAGTAAATGCTTCGTATTGGTTATAGTTTATCACTATTTGGGTTATAAACCAGTCCTTTTACCTGTATCTGGATTCTCCCCTAAAGTAATGACCTTTTCTCCTTTTCCATAGTTTCGGATCAAGTCGAAATCTCTAAAGATCGCGTACGTTCCAAACTATCTCGCCGCGCTCGTCCCACGTGCTGTGATGCCGCTCAAATCCTATCTTTTCTAGCACTCGGAAGGACGCAATATTCCAAGCGCCTACAGTCGACCAAAGCCTATTGCGCCCGGTAGCAATCGCAGCGTCCAGGACCACGGATGCTGCCTCAGTCGCATAGCCTTTACGGTGAACGCTGCGGAACAACTCATATGCGATCTCAGGCTCTTCAAGTGTGGAACGACCGATAATCAAGCCACAGTATCCGATGAAATCACCTTCGTCTCGGCGGCGAATAGTGAGAAGGGAAATGCCATTTTCGACTGCTCTCTTGCGCATCTCGATAATCCGGCTACGGGCGGCGTCAAGAGTCGGCATGTCCACACCACGTTCACCAATTAGTTTTCTCAACCAGGCTGCATCGGATTCCTCCCACATACTCAGGTCAAGTCGTTCGGTTTTCAGCTGGAACGCCATAGGTTTAAAAAAAGCCGTCATAGTGGAAACCTCCTAGTTATTATTTTTCTAATTTAACTTTAAATCTTGTACATTTGCTATATTCGCAAACCAGGCTAACACTTTATTGTGGTGCTGAATGATATCTTCTGCACGTAATTGCTCTGAATCAAACGTACTATGTGCACCATGAATGAGTGTTACTTTATACCCTTCACTAAAGGCACGGCGAACGGTTGTATCTACGCAATATTCGGTTTGCAATCCACAAATATAAAGATGTTCAATTCCTTTTTCTTGCAAAACTTCCCGAAGGTTCGTTTCATGAAAAGAATCAGGTGTTTCTTTTTCCACTACAACCTCATTTGACATCGGAGTAATTTTAGAATGAATGTGCCAACCTGCTGTTCCTTTTTCTAATGGATGATCCTTAGATCCATTATGTTGCACATAAATAACAGGAATTTCATGCGAACGACATTTCTGAATTACCTCCTGCAAATTTTGTAATAATCTAGAGCCATTATGTACAGGGATACCTACTGTATACATTCCTTCTTGCACATCAATTACTACAAGTGCTTGTTTCATCAGCAAATTCTCCCTTCTTTTTTATACTCCATCATCCAACAATCTTCCAATACTCCTTCATGTAATTCATGCTCTTTCAATACTTTCACTTTTTGAAAACCACACTTTTCATAACAACGAATTGCTCGTTCATTACTTACTCTTGGATCCATCGCAATTACTACTGCACCTAATTCGTTACTGATATATGTAATTGCAGCCTGCACAAGCTCTGTACCAATTCCTCGGTTCCAGTATGCTGTTTCTCCAATAAATTGGTCCATTCCCCATACATTCTCTTTCTTACCATATCCATATAACGCTTTCCACTCTGCATCTAAAGGATACATTTGTACATAGCCAATAGCTCGGTCTTTATATTCCACAATACACTTTTTCTCTTTATCTTCAGAACTACTTATATAACGCTCTCGAACTTGTTCTACTGATTGTGGTTTGTCTCGCCCTTCATAAAAACGTAAAACTTCAGGATTTGATAACCAGTTTGATAATGTTTGAATATCATCCTCCGTTATGTATCGAGTAGATAGCTCTCCTTGTTGAAATAACATATGATTACTCCTCCCTTGCAACATTACTGTATTCGACTTTTAATGAAACAACCCTTCTTTATGAAAGAAAGGGCTGTTAAGAACTTTATTTTCCACTACGTTCAAATAAAAGGTTAAAACAGGTACATATCGAATCCTTTATAAAAAGTATTTTTTAGGAAGGTGTTTATAATGGGAATTGAAAAGGAGTATTTACGCTGTGTATTAAAAACATTTCATTCTATGAAAAAGTTAGGCGAAGATGCTATGGATCAATTAAGTTACGAAGAACTCCATATATATCCGAATGAAGAATCTAATAGTATCGCCGTTATCATCAAACACATGTGGGGAAACATGCTTTCTAGATGGACTGATTTTTTAACAACAGATGGGGAAAAATCAACTAGAAACCGTGATGATGAATTTACTGGGGAATTCCCCTCCAAAACAGCCTTATATGAGGCATGGAATCAGGGATGGGAAGTTTTATTTACAACATTGACTAGTTTGCAAGAAAAAGATTTAGAAAAGACAATTTATATACGCGGAGAGGCTCATTCTGTAATTGAAGCCATTGAAAGGCAAATATCACATTATTCCTATCATATTGGCCAAATTGTATATGTAGGAAAGTTACATAAAAGTGAGAAATGGAAATGCCTTTCTGTTCCTAGAGGAAAATCGATTGAATATACCGAGAAACTCATGAGCAAACATAAAAATCTAGAGAATAAATGAAAATCATACTTTTGGGACAATCAAAGGTAAAAATGGTGATAAAATATTGTCCGTTTTTATGATAGGCTCTGTTAAAGTATAGTGTTAATATTTAATACATTCCCGAATCCTTATTATAATTGTTATAAGAACAAACATTCGCGGAGGAAGCAAGAATGAGCAAAGCATTTAGTAATCTACTAAAGCACATTGATAAATTAACACATACCCAAAAAGAGCAAGTATATCAGTGGAGGATTTAACTACAATGGTTGACAATAATACAATAATGGAATCTGGTAAATGTATTGAATGTGGAGCAAATGAAATAGATGGACTTTCCTGTTACGAGATGTTTCAATTCCCACTGGTTTGGGAGCATAACGACCCTAAATTATATGATTTACACTTTTGGCTTGTTTCTTGTTATATGATTCAACACCCATCTAACTATACTAAAGATGGATATAATCATTTGATAAACTTATTCACTGAAGCTTATGATAATAATTGGGATACTGGTTATATTCTTAGAAAAAATAGGGAACTCGTTTCAAAAGTAGGTAAAATAACCAATCCACTGCCAAACCACAAAAGAAAACGTATATATAGAAGATGGTCAATGACAATTGAAGATTTATATAGTGGTGGAGAGAAAAATGCAATAAACAACATCAATAAATGGAAAGAAACAATTCGAAAGGATTTTAAAAAATAATGTAATACGTATATTCAACTAACGGAGTACGTTAGTTGAACAATGACTGTAAAATTTAGACAGTCATTGTTCATATTCACTTATCAACATTTTAGTTTAACAGAGCCTTATGATAAGAAATAAAAGGGGCTGCATCTGCTCCTTTTGTTTCTATATCTAGAAACCACTTTTCGATCTAAGTTATTTAAAGGAGGGTGATTATGAAGCCATTCAGCATATGGTCAATAGGATTTATTGTTTTAGGGCTACTTTTATTCGGATTAAATTGGATTATAGAGGGATATTTTGAACCTATTGTCCTTATTGGGGTTATTTGTTTATTAATTGGAATTATATTAAGTTTTATCGCCATTGCTAAAAAGGAAGCAGGTAAATTAAAGTTTGTTTCATTAATGTCTTTTTTTATTGTTCTGTTTTTAATCAATTGGTTTGAGCCTTTCCAAGTTATTCGTATTATAACTTGGCTTAAAAATATAAGCTAACTTAATGGTTATAATAATTAACAATGTTATTTAATAGAGCCGTTCCATAAAAAAGAGCAACCATATTAGGTTGCTCTTCATTTGAAAATATTCATCATTATAATTAATTTTTCTTTATAAACACTCTATTAAAAATTATATTTTTCAATGTTATCCTTTGTAAACACAACCCGTTCTGGCAATACAATAATTCCATTTCCTTCTGCTTCATAATCGTATCCTTGAATTGAATTTGGTTCCACTTTAACTTTTCCAATACCAGGAACTTCAAAGCTATCACCAACTTTTAACTTTTTACCCTTTACAACCATTTCATTTGCAACATAGGTTGCAAGTGCACCTTGTTGTTTTACATCCCACAAGCCAAACTGTTGAACTGTACCACGCTTCACATAATCACGCATAACATTAGGTGTTGAAAAACCAGTAATAACAACTTTCTTATCCACTTTCAAATTTTCTGCAGCTTGTGCCATTGCTGGTAATGCAGTTGCATCAGGGCAAATGACTGCATTAATATCTGGATATGTTTTCAAAATACTTTCACCTACTGCTAGTGATTTTTGAGCATTATTTTCACCATACTGGGTGGTCACAATTTCCCAATTCGGATATTTTTCTTTTATAATTGCTTTCGCTTTTGTAACCCATTGATTCTGATCTGTTACTGTTGGACTAGAATAGAAGAATGCTACTTTTCCTTTATCACCAATTTGCGAAGCAGTCATTTGAATAAGCAAATTGGCCAATTGTTCTGGTGTTCCTTGACTAATATAGAAAGAGCGATCTTTCGGATTAACGTCAGAATCCCATGTTAATACTGTAATCCCCTTTTTCTTTGCACGTTGCAAAGCTTGTGATAAACCGTCGACAGAAGTAGATGAAACCATAATCGCATCATAGTTTTGATTAATAAAGTTATTAATATATTTTACCTGCCCTGATACACTTGCCTCAGAAGGTCCATCGTATTTTAAATTTACACCGAGCTTATCCGCCATTTCTTTTGCGCCTTCTCCACCCGATGTAAAGAAACCGACTCCAGTTAATTTAGGAATAAAGGCGAATTTCACATCTTTTGATTTTTTTTCATCTGATTTTGTGTTTGTACATGCCATCATAGAAACAACAAACACCAATAAAACGATGAATACACTTAGCTTCTTTTTCATGTTGTTTCCTCCCTATGTGAAACAATTTTTTTGATAAAGAAATATCTTATCTTGGAATGGCGTACCATAACAGAAAGAATTAAAATAACACCGATTACAACATTAGATTGCTCATTTGTTAATCCTGTCATCTGCAGCCCATATTGCATAATTCCAATAACAATACTGGCAAGAACAGTTCCTACTATACTTCCTTTTCCACCAGTAATAAGAGCACCGCCTAATACAACTGCTGTAATGACTGGTAAAATTGCTTCATTTCCTAAATCCGCTCGAGCTGAACCAAAGTAAGCCGTTAGAAATATTCCACCTAATCCACCACCTAAACCAGAAAGCATATATGCTAAAATAACAATTCGCTTCGTTTGAATTCCAGAATATTTAGCTGCTTTTTCATTCATGCCTATTAAAATTACATATCGACCATATTTTGTATAGCGCAACAGAATAGAGAATAAAACAGTCATAATAAGGAGTAACCAAAATAAATTAGGAATCCCTAAAAATATCCCATTAGCAAACTGAACATATGAATCTGGCAATCCGCTAATTCCTTCATATCCAGTTGCTTTAGAACCACCCGAAATTACAAGAGCGATACCCGAATATAAAAACATTGTTCCTAAAGTTACAACTAGCGGTTCAACAGATGTCATTTGAATAATAACACCGTTCAAAAAACCAGCTAATACGCTTATGATAAGAGCAATTATTACAGCAATGACAATAGATACCCCATTTATCCACAATACACCGATAAGAATAGATGTAAGCCCCATAACTGCCCCAACTGAAACATCGATTCCTCCCGTAATAATGACAAATGTCATCGGTATCGCGGCTATTGTAATAAAAATAAAATCATTAATACTAAACAATAAATTCCCTATATTAAAAAAATCTGCATTTAATAAGCTAAAAGCGGTAAACTCCATACATAACAAAAGAAGGAGTGCTCCCTCCCAGCGAAAGAGCCATTGAATAGACTTCATACTTCCACCTCCCTCTGCCTCTGTTTCCTCCATTTCTGTATTACGCTATCCAGAATAATAATAAGTAATAATAAAAATCCTGAAATTGCGTTGTTCCAAAAGGCTGGGATTTTTAAGTATACTAATGAACTACTAATCACCTCTAAAAACAATGCTCCTAAAGCTGCACCAAAAACTGATCCCGTACCACCTTTTAAACTAATACCACCAAGCACCGCAGCCGCGATTACTTGCAGTTCAATTCCTGTTCCTGTTTGATTCGGTACAAACCCAATATTCATAACAAATAGACATCCAGCAATTGCAGCAGTAATGCCCGAAATCATAAAGGCTAAAATTTGCACAAACGATACCGGAATCCCAATTAGTCTTGCACCTTCTTTGTTATCTCCTACTGCATAAAAATATCTTCCGAACGACATCTTTGTTAGGAATAGATAAGCAGCTATTAATAATAGTCCGATGAACCAAACTGTTATCGGAATCCCTAACCATGTTACGGATGATAATTTTTTATAGTCATTTGGAATATCTTCGATCCATTTTCCTTCTGTATATATAATCATCAAACCTCGAATAATACCAAGCATCCCTAGCGTCATAATAATTGCTGGAACATGAAACTTTGTTACACCTACGCCATTTACAATTCCGATAAACGCACCGAGCAAAAGTGTAATTATAATTGCACTAAAAGCATTATTTCCACTCGTCAAAAACATTCCACATAAAGCAGCACATAAACCCATTATTGATCCTACCGAGACATCAATATTTTTTGTGAATAGTACAAATGATTGACCAATTGCGAGAATGATTAAAATGAGACTTGATTTTAAAATAATCGAAAAAGAATCAAATTGTAGAAAATCTTTGTTTATTACACTAACAAAGATAATATAAAAAAATAACAGCCCTATAATAGAGGTTTCACGCATTTTCAATATATATGTAATATATTTCATCCATTTGAAACCCCCTCTCCCCCATAAGCAGAACGTGTAATGCGATCCAATGAAATGTCTTCCTGTTCTAAATGTGAAACGATATTACCATTTCGCATTACATACACACGATTTGCCAAATTCATGATTTCTTCTAAATCTGAGGAGATCAACAATACCGCTAAACCATTTTCTCTTAGTTCTTTAATCGTGTCATATATTTCTAACCTTGCTTTTGCATCGATGCCACGCGTTGGTTCATCTAAAATAATGAGCTTAGGCTGACAAGCAAGATATTTCCCTAGCACTACTTTTTGTTGATTTCCTCCCGATAAAGACTCTATGCTTTGATGTATATCGTGAACCATAATTCGAAAATTTTTAATATACCCATGCGTTAAAGCGCTTTCTTTTTCTTGATTTAAAAAAAATGTACTCAAACGATATAAGAGAACAGAGGTCATGTTTTGTTGTACAGAAGCAATTGGAAAAATCCCATGCCCCGCTCGGTCTTCAGGTACATATATAATTCCTGCATCAATTCTCTTTTTTGTTGACCACGTTGTAATTTCATTCCCGTCTAATAGAACGTTCCCTTCTGTTGCAGATGTAATACCATATAATACTTCAGCTAATTCCGTTCTTCCAGCTCCCACAACACCAGCAATTCCAACAATCTCTCCTGCTTTTACTTCTAATGAAATATCTCGAAATCTATGACTAGATAAATGATTTACTTGTAACACTTGCTTTAACGACGCTGTCTCGTTAAATGAACTCTCTCGCTTTTGAATTTGCTGATAACCTTCTGGTAGAAGTCCCTGTAATAGGATATCGTAAGTAAATTCATTTACATTACCTTGGTTAGAAATTACACCGTCTCGTAAAATAGCTACTTGATCTGCAATTGCAAAAATCTCTGGAAACCTATGCGTAATATAAATCATGCCAATTCCTTGTTCTTTCAAGTTTTTCATCACAACAAATAGACTCTTAATTTCATTGGCTGTTAACGTCGATGTAGGTTCATCTAAAATAAGAATCTCTGCCTCTCTTATTAATCCTCTAACTATTTCTACTAATTGCTGCTGTGCAATAGACAACAACGAAGCACGTTCACCAAGCTTTAGATTCCATCTAAGTTGTCTCATGAGTACATCTAATTTCGCCCGAAGCTCTCTTTTGCTTCGCCTCATACCTAATAGAATATTTTCTTCAATAGTCATATTAGGAAAAATAAGCGGTTCTTGTGGAACTAAATAAATACCGTTTCGATGAGCTTCAGATGGACTGGAAAAGGTAACAGATCTCCCTTTTATTTTAATTTCTCCTTCATCATAAGTGTACAATCCTGTCAATATCTTCATTAACGTTGACTTCCCAGCCCCGTTACCACCAACTAATGCAAAAATATCCCCTTTCTTTACTGTTAAATCGATTCCTTTTAGCACAGGTTGCTGTAAGAATGCTTTTTTTACATTTTTAACTTCCAATAAAGGAACTTGTTCCAAGCTTCTTTCACCTACCTTTAATAGGAAACAATTTTTCAGGCGTTAATTTTTTGCTCTACTTGTTTTGTAGCATTGTATATCCTTTTCCTCATATCTAGAACTTATTTTTTCTCAAGTAAATCTCCCATTACAGACGGTATAAATAAAAATATACTTACATATGTTTAAACATCGGTCATTTGTTGAAAGGATGAAAAGCATGACACAGTTGAACTTTGAAGAAAATTTGTTAACAAAAGCTGCTTGGTACTATTACAAAGATCATCTTACCCAACAAGAAATCGCCTCATTACTACATATATCTCGGAACAAAGTTGTCCGTTTATTAGAGAAGGCACGAACTGAGGGAATCGTTACATTTCATATTAAAGGTACTGGTTTATACTGTTTAAGTATAGAAAGAGAACTTGTAAAAGCATTTCAACTAATAGATGCTTTCATTATTCCAACGCCAAAAGAAAATCTTTCTGATTCACTCGGAAAAGCAGCAGCACAATATTTAGAAACGCATTTGCAAAACGGCGACCTACTTGGTATTGGCTGGGGAGAAACAATCTCAAAAACATTAGAAAATATCAATTTCGATTCATCTATGAATCTTTCTATTGTTACACTAACTGGAGGAGTAAATTATTACCTCCCTAAAAAACAAAATTATCTCAATCAAGTACATGGACAGCTCCATATTATCCCTTCGCCATTTTTAGCTTCTACGAACGAAATGGCGAACAGTATACTTTCAGAACCATCTGTGAAAGACATATTACATGTTGCATCATTTGCAAATACTGCTGTTGTTGGAATCGGTGGACTATCTCCTGATGCAACTATTTTGAAAGAAGAAAAAATGACTCTTCGTGAAATGACATGCATTCGGAATCAAAATGGTGTTGGCGATATCCTTGGGCAATTCTACAACATTCATGGAGATATTCTAAATTTATCTCATCATAAACGACTCATCGGTACGCCTCTTTCTATACTTCGAAATATGAAGCATGTTGTTGGAGTAGCTGGTGGTAGACAAAAAGTTGATGCAATTTACGGAGCATTGAAAGGCAGGTACATTCATACATTGATTATCGATGAGGAAACAGCCCTTTCTTTATTGGAAAAGGAGAGTGGAGTATAATGGCTGCTCTATTAGCTTATGATGCCGGAACTGGTAGTATCCGAGCTGTTTTATTTGATTTACAAGGTAATCAACTTGCTGTTAGTCAACGAGAATGGGTTCACATAGAAAACCCACGATACCCAGGTTCAATGGATTTTGACGTAAAGGAAAACTGGAAGCTTATTCAAGACTGTACAAAAGATGTGCTACAAACAAGTGGTATTCCTCCTTCTTCTATTCAAGGAATTAGTGCAACAAGCATGCGCGAAGGGCTTGTTTTATATGACAAAGATGGTACTGAAATTTGGGCGTGCGCAAATGTTGATAACCGTGCTGCTGCTGAAGTTACACAACTTAAACAAATACACCCTCACATTGAACGTGATGTATATACAATATCAGGGCAAACGTTCGCTCTAGGTGCATTACCAAGGTTACGATGGATTGCGAAACACCAACCAGAGATTTATAAGAAAGTACATTCTATTACCATGTTAAATGACTGGATTTTATATAAACTGTGCGGCGTATTACAAGTTGACCCTTCCAATGGATGTACAACTGGAATTTTCAATTTACAAAATAGAAATTGGGCTCCAGAATTAGTGGTCCAATGCAGACTCTCCTCTGTTCTCTCACCACAAATAAATGAAGCCGGAACTCTTATTGGAAACGTAACAAAACAAGGTGCAGCAGAAACTGGATTATTCGAGGGAACGCCTGTTGTTACTGGAGGTGGAGATGCACAAATGGCTTCTCTCGGTTCTGGAGTTGTCAAAAGCGGGCAAACATTCATTTGCGGAGGAAGTTTTTGGCAACAAGAAGTAAATGTAAACAATCCTGTACCTGATCCAAACGCTCGCATTCGTGTAAATTGTCACGTTCTTCCTACACTTTGGCAATACGAAACAATTGCCTTTTTTCCAGGCCTTGTTATGCGCTGGTTTCGGGACGCTTTCTGTCAAGAAGAAAAACAACGAGCAAAAGAACTAGGTATCGATGCTTACGAATTATTAGAGGAACAAGCAAAGCATGTGCCAGTTGGATCACACGGTATCATTCCAATTTTTTCTAATGTCATGAACTATATTTCTTGGCGCCATGCATCTCCCTCTTTTATAAATTTAAGCTTAGATTCTGAACAATGTGGGAAGAAGGAAATGTTTCGAGCAATTGAAGAAAATGCTGCTTTTGTAACATATGGAAATTTAAAATTAATTGAAGAATTAACAGGACAGTTCCCAAGAGAAGTAGTTTTTGCTGGGGGGGCTTCAAAAGGAAAGCTATGGTGTCAAATTGTAGCTGATGTATTAGGCGTTCCTGTAAAAGTACCAATAGTGAAAGAAGCCGCCGCTTTAGGAACAGCAATAGTTGCAGGAGTTGGTGCTGGTATTTATCATTCAATGGAAGCCGTTTCTGAACAATTTGTAAAATGGGAGACAACGTATATACCAAATATCGAAAACCATCAACAGTATCAAGAATTATATCAAAACTGGAAAATTGTATACCAGCAGCAACTACAATTAGCTGATCAAGGGTTTACTTCTCATATGTGGATTGCACCTGGCGCTCTGTAAATTGTTACATAAAGGAGTGAAAAACATGCTAAAAGTAAATGAAGAAGATTTTTCTTATCGCTTCGGTGATAATGGACCAAAATATTTAGTGAAAGGACCTAATATTGATGTAGGTGTTGTCGTCATTAAACCAGGGCAAGATTTTCAAAACCATTATCATACAACTTGTGAAGAAATTTTTTATGCATTAGAAGGTGAAATAGATTTCTATATTAATCATGTAAAAGTTCCTATTAAACAAGGCGATGTCTTACAAGTTCGTCCTCATGAATCTCACTATCTCATCAATCGTTCTTCTCAAAATTTTAAAGCGCTCTTTATTAAATCGCCTCATCTGCAAGAAAAAGATACTGTGCAAACAGAAAATCCAAAATGTAATTAAGGAGTGATATCCTATGACTTGGGGATTTCAAAATCGCTTAAATACTATTTTACCTGACGGAAAAGCAGTTATGTTGGCAGTTGATCACGGATACTTTTTAGGACCAATTCACGGTTTAGAACAGCCTCATGAAACAGTAAAAAGCTTACTCCCATATACAGATTCCCTATTTTTAACTCGCGGTATTCTTAATTCTTGTATACCGGAAGATTGTAAAACTCCAATGGTCCTTCGTGTGTCAGGTGGTGCCACTGTAGTTGGAAAGGATCTTGCTAATGAAACAATTGTTACTCCAATAAAAGAGGCACTGCGTCATAACGTGGCTGGAGTTGGCGTATCCGTCTTTGTTGGATCTGATTATGAAACACAAACTGTAACAAACCTTGCCAATGTTGTATCTGAAGCACATGATTACGGTTTGCCCGTATTAGGAATTACTGCAGTAGCAAAAGAACTTCAAAAACGAGAAGCACGCTTTTTAGCACTAGCTTCACGTGTATGTGTTGAAATGGGCGCTGATATTATTAAAACGTATTACTGTGAAGGCTTTGAGAAAATCACAAGTACATGTCCTGCCCCAGTCGTTATTGCTGGGGGACCAAAATTAGATACAATCGAAGCAGTGCTAACAATTACATACAACGCACTGCAAGAAGGCGCAATCGGTGTAGATATGGGACGGAATATTTGGCAATCCGATCATCCAGTTGCTATGATTCAATCTATTCATGGCATCGTAAAAAATGGATTGAATGTAAAAGAAGCTCTAGAACTATATAATACTATTATAAATTAAATACTCAGATAGTATTTATGTTCGATATATTTGTTATTATTAAGAACAAGAAACATGGTTCATCCACATTTCTTGTTCTTTTCTAATTTTAAGATATTCTTTCGCTTGTATAATTGAAAATATTAATTTTTTTCTTTCTCCTCTAACATCCCAATAATTTTATCCAATTTCTTTTCAATTTCAACTAAAGAAGCTCTTTGACCAGATTGATTGACGAGTCGAGATCGTATAAACGCTCCAAGTGAAACAAAAAATAATATGATTAAACCGAAAAAGAGAATACTAAAAATGATATTTATAATTGAAAAATGATCTACCATCCTATCTATCCCCCTGTTTCTTCTTTATTTTTAGAATTTGTTAATTTTTATTGTTAATATTCTACTTAAGAGATTGTTAAATTAAGAGGTTATTCCCTTACAAAACTTTAATGTTGAATCTAATTTTTCTTTCTCGTTCAACAAACCCATTAGTTGACAAACAGCTACTGCAAACTCTGCGAACGCAGTACCTTTTGCGGTTATTACCGTGTTTTCAACTTCAATATCTGTTCCTGTATATATTGATCTTTCAAAAAGTGATTTATGATTCTCATATGTATTTTGAAGGCACGTAAATTTTCTACCGTTAAGTATACCTGCTTTCGCTAACAAGATTGCAGAAGCACATATAGAGGCAATAGGAATATTTGAATTAAAAGCACTCATTAACATATTACTAACAATACCTTCATCTAGTATTTCACGAACTCCGTCTCCTCCAGAAATAAGAATTAAATCAAACTCATCTACTCTAATTTCAGGTAAAGACGCTTCAGTTTGAGTCCATAATCCACCAATACTCTCTACTGGTTTACCATCTACGGAAACAGTAGTAATTTTTGCTTTCCCCACTTTTCTAAGCAAAAATAATGCGTGAGCTATTTCAAAATCAGCATATTGCGGATAGACAAGAAACAATACTTTTTTCATGCGATACCCCTTCTCCCTTATATGTGTTATTTTATTACTTATAGAACTTTAATTCAGCCCCCCTTATTGGATAATATTGTTATTTCCAGACTACCATATGTGGTGTAAGTGTAAAAAATAGAAAAAGCGTGTTTTGAAAAAAATTGATTAAAACACGCTTTTTTTATATTCAATTGAATCATCCTTTTATAAAAAAGTTTGATAATTTTTGTGATTCTTTCTCTATTAAAGCGCCCTTTAACAGAAGACTCGATTTCAAGATAATCTTAACAGACATTAATATCGATCTTCAGTTACTGCCCCCTTATATGTCCTAGTGGCGGGGTTCTTACTATGGACCGCAAAGCACCATGTTGTCAATGATTCTCCTAATTCGAATGCTCTTCTTTTATGATTTAAATGTAACGAATTATAGTATCTCTATATACCCTTCTACTCCATTCACCCTGATCCTTTGTCCATCCTTGATCAGCTTCGTAGCATTTTCCACACCTACAACTGCTGGAAGACCGTATTCTCGGGCAATGACAGCACCATGGGTCATCAAACCACCTACTTCCGTAACCAAGCCTTTGATAGATACAAACAGCGGTGTCCAGCTAGGGTCGGTAAAGGCGGTAATCAATATATCTCCCTCTTCTAAATTCGCATTTTCCATATTTAAGATGACACGTGCTCTTCCTTCGATAACACCGGAAGAAACAGGTAGACCTACAATAGCTTCACCTGGGAGATTTTCTCGTTTGTACTCACCTGCAATGATTTCACCATCAGACGTGATAACACGTGGGGGTGTTAGTTTTTCATATAGTTTGTACTCTTCTTTTCGTTTGCTGATGATCTGGTAATTCAGTTTGTTTGTACCTACGACTTCGCGAAGTTCCTCAAAAGTAAGATAGTATATGTCTTCTTTTTTACGAATAACTTTGGCTTGTACAAGCTGTTCGGCTTCTTTCATCAAAGCCTGCTTATAAACGAAATAGCGATTAACCATGCCGTATTTTGGATATTCCCGATAACCGATGAAATTTCGGATTAGGTCGATCATTCGTTTTGTTTCTTTGGCTTTTTGTTCACCATCCGGTAATTGCTGCAATCGATCTAATAACTCTTGTTCTTTTTTCAAAGCTTCCTGTCGCCCTTGCTCAAATTTCCGATTGCTAGCATTCGGCTCAAAGTTTTTGATATTACTAAGAATCATGGGGACAAGTGTAGTTGGTTGTTCGCTCCAACGACTTCTAGTAATATCGATTTCTCCGGCACATCTCATTCCGTATTTGTTGAGATAAGCATAGATAGCGTCTTGGGCTTCCCGTCCACCAACAAACTTAATCAGTTCATCCAAAAAGTTATCATCTTTTACATGTTGTAAATAATCAATTACTTCTGGATAAGGGCGAATCACATCTGCGACATCCAATAGCGCCAGACCCATTTCCGAAGTAATATTGTTTGGTACAGATTGAGAAAGCATGTCTGCTGCGTTTTTTTCACCTAGCCACTCGTTCATTTTTTCATTGACCCATGTTGAAGCATCCATAGCTGCCATAAATACAGCTGAGCTTTGTGGGTCAAATAAAATCTTCTTTAATTCCTGAATATCTTCTAGAATAAAATCAAATAAATCTGATCCTGATTTCATTTGGATGTTTTGTTTTAACTCTTCTATGGATGTTTGACTACGCTTAATCAAAACAGAAACGATTGATGGATTGTTTTCGATTTGTGCCAGCATATCTGTATTGCCTCTTCTGGGATTTGGTGCTTTATTATCATTTGGTAACGATTTTATAAAATCTCCTCGATTAATGATGTTCATAAGTGCGTCTTTCATGAGCGGATCGTGTTGTCCCATGGCATTTAATAAAATGTTTCTATTGATAGATGAAGCCAGTTGATGTGTGACATCAACAAACAACCTCCCACCAGCTTTACGCATAGGAGCAGGAGTCGTTAACAGGAAAAATGACAATCCTAGTGGTTTTATGGGATCGGTCATCATTTGTTGGTGACCGACAGATACATAAACGTGATTTTCTTGATCATTCGCTTCAGGGATGGGGAAAAGAGTCGTGATTGGACGACTCTGGACAATGTAAAATGTACCATCAGCCAAACACCATTCGATATCTTGTGGGCAACCAAAATAAGCTTCGATCTGTCTTCCTGTGCGTGCTAGTTGTAAAATTTGTTGTTCAGTAAGTGTTTGAGTCTTTTGCTGATCGGGATCGATCTGCTGGGTCTCTGTGCCTCCTTCTTTTAAGGCATAGATTGCTAGTTTTTTGGTTGCAATCATTTTATCGATGATCTTTTCTTCTTGCACCTTATAGCAATCGGCAGATACTAAGCCGGAGACAAGTGCTTCTCCTAGTCCAAAGCTAGCATCGATGGATAGCACCTTTCGATTGGAAGTAATCGGATCAGCAGTAAATAAAATTCCTGAAGCCTGTGGGAACACCATCCGTTGAATGATAACGGATAAATACACTTGGCTATGGTCAAATCCGTTTTGCATACGGTAAATCACGGCACGATCCGTAAATAGGGAAGCCCAACATTTGCTGATGTGCCGCAAAATGGCTTCTTTTCCGATGATATTTAAATAGGTGTCTTGCTGCCCGGCAAAAGAGGCATGTGGTAAATCTTCAGCAGTTGCACTGGAACGCACTGCATAAGCATGTTCATCCCCAAGCTGAGAGAGAGAGTAAGCAACAGCTTTCACAACATCGGAAGGAATCTCTGCTTCCATAATGATTTTCCGAATCTTCCTGCTGATTTCACCAATTTGATCTCGATCCCCTACTTTTAACAGTGTTAGTTGATCCAGTAATTGATGAAGCTCCACATTTTTCCCAATGACTCTTTTATATACCTCAGTGGTAACACAAAATCCTTCTGGCACTTGTATTCCATGAATCTTCGATAGTTTCCCCAAATTCATGCCTTTGCCACCGACCAACATTTGTCTCGTTTTATCGATTTCCCGAAACTCTAGTACATATGGTTTCATTTCTTTCCCTCCCATTTATCGCTCAATACCAAGACGAATCATATGACAAAAATTGTTCATCTAATCAACCAATTACGCTGTCCACTCGTTCTTGCTCCTGGCGAAGTTCCATATTCATATCAAACACTCCTTTAAAAAAATAAAAATAGGAGTTGACTAAAAAGGATTTTATGATGTATAATTAAAATAGGGATAATTTATACAAAAATCCATTATTGGTGCATCTGTATAAATTTAACACAGTTTCTCATTTTTATCAATGTATTTACACGACCATAATTGTCGCAAATTCAAAGGAAGAAAATCCCCATTTTACAAGATAAATGACTCACAAGAAATGATATCCAAATATCCAATCATTTAGTGTAGCGTCAGGAAAATACGGATTTACAACGTTAAGAAATTCCAATATTAAAAGCCCAACTTCTTAGTATTAATATTAAGAAATTGGGCTTTTTTCGTTACCCTATTAAAGCGCCCGGTTGTGGAAGATCTTATTGAAGATAAGCACCCGTTACTTTAAGTGATTAATTCACAATATTATTAAGTAAATTCCCTTTTACTTTCAGTAATGTACTGAAATCCATACAGTAAAAACACCATCTACAATTGTGTTGAGTAATATAAACAGTTTGAAATTTCCATTTGTCCATCTTAATATCCACATAGAACCTACCAAAAACGGACCAATATTAAAAGGAAATTCCCCTAATTCCCCGTCCCTAATTTGATACTAATAGCACAATTCTAATCATATTCTTATAAAAGAAAACTATAAGAAGGAGTGTAAAATTAGTTGATAAAAGTTAAGGTTCGTTTACGACCCATTGTAAGTAAGATAAATTTACCCACTGTTTTGAAAACAACTATACTTCCGGGTGACTCAATTGAAAGATTATTTATTGCAACCCAGGTAGGAGAGATCTTTTACATAGGAGACGGAGTTATAAAGACTTTTTTAGATATTCGCCCGCGAGTCATAAAATTAGGTACTTCTGAAGAAGGTGTTTCTGGTAGTGGATATGATGAACGGGGATTGCTAGGACTAGCATTTCATCCAGAATTTTATTATAACGGTCTGTTTTATCTTCATTATTCAGTAGCTGGAACACAAGGTCCAGGTGCTCTTTCTGAACATTTCAAGCCTAACCCGTGTGATCCCAGAACTTTAAACCTAAGGTGGACAAATAGAGAAACTCAATATGATCATATTGATACAGTTGAAGAATGGATTTTACAATCGAATGGTCAACCTCAAAAACGACGGACATTACTTAACATAAGAAGACCATTTTTTAATCATAATGGTGTCAATAGCTTAAACTTTTCACCTGAAACCGGAAAACTTGTTTTAACAACTGGTGATGGTGGAGCAGGCTATGATCCATTTAATTTAAGTCAGGATCATATGGAAATATCCGGTAAAATAATTGAAATTGATGTAGTTAAGAATACATTTATCAATAATCCACCCGTAGTCACGCGTTTTAATGAACTTCCCGCACCTATTCAGGAAACGCTTACGGTAATTGCCAAAGGGGTTCGTAATATAACAGGCATTTCATTTCAAAGGTTTTATAATCAGTATATCAAATATGTAGGGATTGTCGGACAGGATTTGGTAGAGTCGATTTTTTCATTCGTTCATTATAAACCAATACCGGTTACTCAGCTTATCCAAGCTTCTTTAACTGACCAAGAAGGACTTATTAACTTTGGTTGGCGAGGGTGGGAAGGTGCTTTTCCTACTTCGTTTATAAGGAGCTGTTCTGAGAATCCGCCTTTGAATGAGAAAACAATTGCTTATTACGATGAAACAGTAAAAACTTTAGTAGGGCGTCTACAGCCTTTAACTAGTTATTTTCATACAGATCCCAGACCCGATAAGTTTGGAGGAACTGCACTTACAGCAGTGCAGTCATATATGGGGAATGGAATTCCAAATTTAAAGGGAAGCGTTGTGTTTACCGATTTTGCCCGAAAAGAAAAATCTCGACCTCCCGTTAGAGGAGTTTTAGCTTATACCAGGATAGGTACAGAGTGTGAACTAAATGATTTTAGTGTTATTGATACCGATTATAATTTTGGGTCTCAATCAGCTTATTATGTTAGTTTGGGAACGAATCTGGATCAAACCAGACTATATTTAGGCGTTTATGGTTCTATGAAAGTGACTGATTTTAACCAAGGTACTGTTTTTGAAATTGTTCCGTGATTTATAGTCATAAAATTCGACGGTTGGAGTATTTGTCATACATTTACTACATTTATGACGATAAAGATAAAAAAGGAGAAAATTTCAAAATAGAGCGAATTGTAGTTTTGAAATAAAGTTTGTTCAAAAGTACCTCGCAAACCCACGTTTATGATAAATAAAAAGAAAACATTTTGAAAAAAGATTGATCAAAATGTTTTCTTCTTTAGCAGACTTCAGTTTGGTTTGTATAAAAAATTTAACGTATTTCCGAAAGAAGTCCCCATCTTCAAGCGCGTGACGGGCAAGAGCCCAGCGGTGGGGTGGGGATAAATTTCGGTTAGGCATAGCCTAACTGATTTGTAAGAACTGCCAATTGTTCGTATGGTGTATACGTTCCATATCTGACATCTTCACTTGCTTATAGGATTTAGAAGGATTTTGTATATATTGTCCATGTATATCTTGTACGTATACCATTTTTCCTGTAAATCCTGTCACAAATCCTACTTGTCCAAATACCTTTACTTTATCACCTAAATAGATTTCATCTATATGTGGTGTATTTTTCTTGTTCCGTTTTGCACTTGTATTCTTTGTTTTCCTTCCCTTTCTTGCGGTTGCCTCATGAAGAGAACGTTTTTTCTTTCTAAATTGCTTAATGCGAAATTCACCACTTTGGTCATATTCTTGTAACCGTTTTGGATTAGTAATCGCAATGGCGTCATGTACATGTGTTTTGGATAAACGTAACTCTTTTCGTTTCGGTGTTGTGCAACTGCCATACGTAATCTCACAATCTAAACGTTTCATCATTTGCAAACGCAATATATTCATAAAAGCAGTTTCTTTATACTGCTTTGGTTTTTTGAAAACATGTTTGATTATTCCTTGATGAAATTTTTGATGACACTCTTCATGTACGGTTACAAGATTATCCGCCATATCCGAACCGCTATTACATCTTTCGATGATATGATGCGTATGCAAGATCCCACCTTTTTTCTTACAAATTTGACAGGTATATTGATCTCGCACAAACACGTAATACCTTATATTCCAAAAACCAAAGGCATCCCCCTGTTGATATTCTATTCCTTGTATGTCAGGATTTTTTAGTTTTTGTGCATCAAATTTTCCTACTTCGACAATTACTTTTGGTGAAGGTAATAACGAGCGGAATGTTTCAATCCAATGAATTTGGTTATCCACTCTGCTTTGAATCGATGGTGGTAACCATCCTTCTTTCTTTTTCCGATTAAGAAAACGCGCTTTTCGATATCTTGTTTTACGTTGTCTTCTACTTCTTCGTAATGTAGCTCTCAGTGTAAGATTTTCTTTGATGTCTTGACGTAACTCAACGGTTCCTTTTACTAGCACTTTTTCTTCTATTGTAATTGCAATGCCTATTTGCTTTGCTCCGCTGTCAACACCAATTGTGACAGGTTGCACCGCTTCACCTGTGGCATATTGTAATTGAATTGTAAACGGAGTGTATCCCACAATCATTGCTTTTCCTTGTTTGAGAAGAAGCCGTGCCTTGCGGTGACTGCAAGGCATAAGTGGTTCCCCTCGTAAATTCTTGACAAATACACGCATGTTTTGTCCCTCCTAAGAGTTTGTTTCCCTTCGCCAATGTTTGTAAGTGTTAGCAACTTCTCGTGCAAGAAGGCTTGTGGTTGACCGTTCCTTCCCAATCAGAACTGTTACAGAGCCACCATAGAGCCAAGAACTAGGGAATCATTCTTGGGTATGCAACCTACGAACGGAGTCCACGAAAGACCAAGGCTAGACAATCAGGGCTTTTTTTCAAGCCCCCACTTCAAAATGTGTTAGCGTTTAAGTGGTGGGTAGTTAACTCATTTTCTACCTGTATTGTTCAACAATCGTGCCCGACTGTTGAAAAGATTTTAAAAAATTGAATGGTCCATAGACAAAGCAAAGTTGCCTGACTAATCTAACTCAAAAACAAAAAGCACACCCGTAAAATGATGGGCTTCTTTGGGATTCCTGCGCAAAAAGAACACATTTCGTATCACAACGCCTTATTTAAACTGTATAAGCCTTCTTCAAAAGTTCAATAACTTCTTCTATTGTAAGACCAAAGGATTTGTAGTATGAAATGTCGCTAACCATTTGCTTTATGACCATTTCGTTGCGTATTCGCAGTATCTCATCGGGTGAGAATTCGGCTACAAAGCACCCTTTACCTGTTATTGTATTTATCAAACCGCATCGTTCGAGTTCTTCCCAAGCTTTCTTTACGGTGATGATACTAACACGAAGTTCCTTGGCTGCTTGTCGAATTGGTGTTAAACAATAGCCGCTTTCTAATTCGCCTTTCAAAATTTGGGCGCTGATTTGTTCGAAAAGCTGCTGATAAATTGGCTTTTCAGATGTGTTCGAAATTGCTATGTTCATTGTATCTCCACTTGTAGGAATCGCTTATACGCAATTCGATAAGCAACCATGGTGAATGAAATAAATATCACGATTCCTGCGATCAAGATGGATATTTGAAGCGCCATATTGTCAGTACCGCTACCATTGAAAATGTCAGACATAAAAGAATTCTGGATTCCGAGCCATTGTGCAACTCCAGCAAAAACCATGGCGGCTGTAACGGATGCGAAGGTTGCTTCACCATATTTATACGCTGTCTTGTAAAACATAGAAATAAAGATGATGTTGAAGATCGCGAGCATGACAAAACATAGTCCCCAGAAACCCATGTGCGGTGCGAAGAAATAGTAGGTTTGATTCGGATATAAGCGAATATTAAACATTCCAAAGATAATTGCACTAACAATATGCAATAATTCCAGAATGACAATAACGAACACCCTTGCCTTCACCATGTCTTTTCTGGTTACAGGCATCATAGTGGTAAATATCAAATCGTTCTGAGTTCTATATCCCGCAAACATAATCGGTATCGTTATCCAGCAAAAATACAGAATGACAATAAAATATAACCAACCGGGAACAAGCATTAATGCACCTGTCAAAACAGGTAATACAAAAAACATGGGATTTAGGCCTAATTTTAACTCCTTCATCACTAAGTTATACATACATATCCTCCTTTCTTGAGAAGTAAATCATGATTTCTTCGAGACTCGGCGTGGTTGCTTTAATATCGGAGGAGGGATCGAAGTCTTTGGAGTGAATCAATCCCGTAAAGCCAAATGAATTTATTTTATAGGAAATCAACTTTTCTTTCACCTGATTTAGTTGACTTTCGTTACCATTTAGTAGGTGATATGAGGCAATAAATTCATCTTTCTCAGAACTGTTGATAATTTGACCGTTTTCGATAAAGGTAATAAAATCCGCGCATTTCTCCAAGTCGGATGTAATATGAGTAGAGAAAATAATGCTGATCTCGCCATCTATCACGAGCTCTTGAAAAATATCCAACAGATCATCTCTTGCGGCTGGATCGAGTCCGCTTGTCGGTTCGTCTAGGATGAGAAGCTTCGCCCCATGGGATAAGGCAAGGGCCAAACTGTACTTTACCTTCATCCCCGTCGACAATTCAACGATTTTTTTGTTTTCATCCAATTTAAATCTTCGTAAATAGTTGTAATAGGTTTCATCATCCCAATTCGTGTAGAACTTCTTAATCACATTGGTCAACGTCTTCATTTTGCTTCGAGTATAAAAGTCAATGCCGCTAAATGCGTATCCGATTTCCTGTTTCAATTCAATCTCGTGTTCGGCGATGTTCTTGCCTAAAATACATACCTCGCCGCTATCAAGCTGAATCATGTTCAAGATTGATTTAATGGTGGTTGTTTTTCCTGCGCCATTGGCACCGATAAAGCCCATAATATAACCCTTTTCCAGTTGAAACGATACATCCTTTAACTCGAAATTTTGATATTTCTTATTTAAATTTCTAATGTCTAATGCCAGCATACAGAACCTCCTTTTTTATTGTGTATACCGTATATGCACAATATATGCCAGAGTACTTATAAAGTTAACTATCAATTTTTCCAATATGCACCCATTTTTCATGCCTCACAATAGTAGGTCAAGGATTAATAGGTAGAGACTTACTAAAGAATGGTGAACATAAGCAAGCGGTTATGATAAACAAAAACATATATAAAGAGTATATAATCTTTAGAAAAAAACACTCTTAGGGTCATGGTAGACGGAAAACTAGAAGAAATATATGTAGGTGATAAAACATTTAAGAAAGCAGAAATGGGAGATATATTTGAAGTCATTAAGTACAAGGGTAAAATTGAAGTTAACCCTAATTACGACTATAACGAGTAATATGTGTAGAGTGTTGCTTTGGAATAATGGTTGTTCAAAAATGTTTTGCAAACCCTTATTTAGTGAGAATCAAAAAGAAACCATTTTGATTTACTATGTACTATCACTTGTCTTTAATAGTACATAGTAAATCAAAATGGTTTCTTATCCAGCAGTTTATGTTTCGGTTTTATAAAAAAGCTTGATTATTTTCTGCCTGTGTTACTCCACAATCGCGCCCTATAATTGAATAACTGATGATTTTCTTACAGCAAGTTCACGAAGATCACAGTAAATTAGTAAAGTAAAGAAGAGAATATCCAAATTCACATTCTCTTCTTGAGGTTTACCCGTTTAAAAAGAAGGTAAATTATCTAAGTTATTTTCTTTCATACCATCAGGTTCACTACGTATAATATCCCTGCCATACTTATGAAATACGTCCACATGAGCTAACTTCCCTGATTTTGCTTCATCAAGAGCAGTAATATAATCTAATTCTCTTCCACTACTTGTTTTAAAAGCAATAATATCATCCTCATCATTTTTACGGACTGCAACAATTTGTTCTACTCCTGAATCGACTTCCTCAACTACTTCCAATTGAGCTTGCTCTTCCCCTTGTTGTAAGTATTCACTATAAATTTTTTGAAAGTCTTTTTTATCTATAAAACCCACCTCCAAAACATTTTATTAGTATGTTCGGAAGCTATTAGTTTTATGTACTATGATCCTTAACAAAATGTATTGTTTTTACAGTTTCTCATACTTCCATTCCATAAATGCAAACCTAATCCAGCTTTTCAGCTCTTATTCAACATAGTGGCCCAATACATAAAGATCGAGCACAATTCTTGCTACAGAATTGCACCCTTTAATGTCATAACATAACTTGCGTTTTTAGAGATTGTTTTATCAATCACATTAGTAGATGAAGATTGTTTCCACGATGTAATAGTTTTATAAGTACTAACCATTAAACATTAATTTTCAAATATCCAAAATCAAAAGGAATAGTATGCATAGCAGCATAAGAAATAAAAAAGGGAAAGCAAACTTTAGTACGGAGGGAATATCCCCATATTAACAGAAATAGGTATGGATATGATTTCCAATTATTTATCATTTAAAAGGAGGTAAAAACATGAGTGAACAGATACTGAAAGTAAATAAAGTAGATATATGTACAGAAAGTTTTGGAAATCCTAAGGATCCTGCTGTGCTTTTAATCATGGGAGCGATGTCTTCATTAGACTGGTGGGATGAGGACTTCTGCCTCCGCCTTGCTGATCAGGGGAGATTTGTCATTCGGTACGATCATCGTGATTTGGGGCGATCCGTCACTTATGAACCTGGTACTTCTAACTATACAATAACGGACATGGCTGACGATGCGGTTGGAGTCCTGAATGCTTATTCCATAGAGCGGGCCCATATCGTTGGAATGTCCCTGGGCGGTTTGATCGGTCAGATTCTTGCCCTGAGATATCCAGAACGCATATTTACGCTTACCCTAATTGCATCAAGTATGTTCGGAACTGAGATGGAAAAACTGCCTCCAATGGACCAAAGCATACTGGATTACCATGCGAAGAGTACTTCCATAGATTGGTCAAATCGGGAGGCTGTCATTTCCTATCTGGCGGGTGGATGGAAAACTTTATGTGGTTCCAAACCTTACGAGGAGGTAAGAATATATAAACTGGCGGAAAGAGAAGCTACCCGCGCTAAACAGCTGCCGAGCAGATTCAATCATGCCATGCTGCAAGGCGGAGACGAGTATTACGATAGAATGGGTGAGATTAGCCTACCTGTCCTCATTATTCATGGCACAGAAGATCCAGCTCTCCCATACGAGCATGGCCTTGCTCTTGCGAAAGCTATTCCTCATGCTGAATTAGTGACTCTTGATGGATCAGGCCATGAGATTCATAGCGAAGACTGGGACCAAATTATAGACTCAGTTGTAAATCTTAGTTCGCGATAAAAAATTAGTGTTCATTCATATTTTATCGTTTATACAGTATTATACATTGTAGATGAATCAACATTTTTGGCTTATTCAGAATCTTGTTAGCTACATAAAAAAGTCAGGTTTTATGTAATCTCTTATTCAATATAATGGCCCTTTAGTGGAGTAACTTCACTATAAAAACACCCCTTTAGATAAGCAGATCCAAAGGGGTAAAACATCGCGTCTTTTTTATAAACACCGTGACTTTTTTTAAAAGCGACAGTTAGCATATTAAAGAAGTTGTACGTTTTAATAAAAAATCAGCCGATTTCCTAATGTGAGAAATCGGCTGATTTTTATTTTCTTAACATTTCAATCGGCAGTGATTTCACACCATATACAAATTCACTAACAATTGGTTTTAATTCATTTGGTAACAACTTGAAATATTTAAAGCGATCTAATAAGACTTCAAACGCAATTTTAGCTTCTAGCTTAGCAAGAGATGCTCCAAGACAAAAGTGAATACCAGTTCCAAATGCAAGGTTAGTAGTAGGTTTTCGATGAATGTCGAATTTATCTGGGTTAGTAAACACTTGTTCATCGCGATTCGCTGATCCGAACCAAACAATCACTTCCTCCCCTCTACGCAAAATATGTCCACTGATCTCGGTATCTTGTTTCACGACTCAGCTAGTTGCTTGAATTAAACTATTCTGTCTTGTTAGTTTAAGTATAATTCTTCACAATCTATTTCCGATTTTTAGTATAACCCATCAACTGCGCTATTCCACAATCTGGCCCGATTATTGAACAAAGAAATACTCTATATTGTCTTTGAGTTAGGAAACAATGTATTTATAAAATTTTTTGTCCACTTGCATGATAGGGAAATTGGTAGGTAACTTGTTAAGTTCTATATTTTCGAAACCGTGTTTTTCATAAAACCTATGTGCTGCTACAAATTGCAATGTCGTTCCTAAATATATTTCTTTCACTTCTTTTGTTTTTGCCCATGCAATTGCATTATGTAATAAAAGACTCGCCGTTTGAAATGTCTTTCCTCTAAAGTCCTTTTTTACAAACATTTTTCTTAATGCCACTTTATGATTGCCAATATCTAAAAGAGCGATAGTACCTACAACTTTTCCTTGATAAAGTGCGATCCAAAAGTTACCGCTTCCGGATTGGTAAACACTTTCTATACTAACTAAATCAGGTTGGTCCTCTTTTGAAATAGGGATATTATATTCATCTTGTTGGATGGAGAGAATTAAATCTAAAATTTGAGATTGATAATCAGAAGAATATTCTTTCAAGGTAAGGTTATCGTTCATATATAACACCGTCCAATATAGTTGTAGATTTAAAAT
The DNA here is from genome assembly GCF_037104695.1 of Bacillus yunxiaonensis. NCBI lineage: Bacteria > Bacillati > Bacillota > Bacilli > Caryophanales > Bacillaceae > Bacillus > Bacillus yunxiaonensis. The sequence continues at coordinate 671,078 of NZ_JBAWSV010000001.1, forward strand.
AAAGTTCGATAATTTATAAAAAGGTCTGATCATTTATAATAAAGATTGATAATTTGTAAAAATTTTCGATAAAAAGATATATTTTGTAAGACCTAAAACTAAAGGTTTAGGTCTTATATTGTCTTTATTCATATTCATGTAATTAACGTACTTTTTGAAGTAATGTTGCCCATTCTTCCTGCAGCAACGAATACATAATCGCATCGTGCGCGACATCATTTTGAATCATATATTTTCGAAGCAATCCTTCTTCCGTAAAGCCTACTTTTTGTAATAATTTACGAGATGATTCATTTTCCGGGTATACAACAGCTGAAATTCGCTTAAAGTAAAGTGTTTCAAACCCATATGTAAGAATAGCTTGTAACGCTTCTGTCGCATATCCCTTTCCCCAATATGTTTCATCTAATTCATAGCCGATTTCAGCACGTTTATGCTTGTGATTAATTAAATGAAATCCGCACGAGCCAATTAATTGATCTGTTCCTTTTAATACGATCCCCCAACGAAATGCAGATCCCTCTTCATATCTTTCTCTAAAATTCCGAATCACGTTTTTTACTTCTTCTATATTTTGAAACGAATCCATTCCAAAATAACGAATAACAGGTTCTTTCGTAAAATAATGAAACATCGCATCTGCATCTACCAACGTTAATTCCCTTAATTGCAAACGATCTGTTTCTAAAATTGGAAACTTGTGCATACTCTCCCGCTCCTTTAGTCTAATGAACTGCAAATTTCAATATAATTTCCATCTGGATCAGAAACGTAGGAAACTGTTTGTCCCCATGATTTTGTAACAGGCTCTACCAACACCGTTACTCCTTGTTTTTTGAAGTTATGTATTGTTTCCGTAACATCATCGACCACAAATCCAATCTCAAATGTAGATGATTCCGATAACGTCTTCGGAATTGATAAACCAGTTAACTCTTGAACATCATTTCTACTATTGATTGCCAAAATTGTAGAACCTGTATCAAATTCAACATATGTACCGTGCTCACCCTTTATCGGTAGCTGTAATATATCACGATAAAAATGGATGCATTCCTCATATTGCTGTGCATATAAAATGATGTATTTCATTTGAAGCTTCACATTCTTCTCCTCCTTTACATTCTTACTATTTTGACAAAAAATGCAGAAATCCTTTATAGAGTTTTTCCTTATGAATAAACTCCGCCATATCAACAAATGCTAACAATGGAGGTGTGTTGATATGGAACCAATGCTTTGTCCAAATTGTAAAACAAACCGAACAAGATTTAATATCATTGAACAAACAGCAAAACCAGTAAAATTAAATCCACAAACTGGTCAAATCGAGGAAGAATATACAAATGAAAATATGAGTGCATTTCATATGGCCTACCAAGGTCCTACATATCGCGTACAATGCGCTGCGTGCGGATTAATCGAAAACCCGGAACAGTTTATTAAACCAGCACAAAATCAATCTTTTTAGTTTTTAAAACGAAAAAGTTGCTTGTAAAATAAGCAACTTTTTCAATTTCGATGGAGTTCGATTTATCCCGCTATTCGTGGGCAATACCCCCCCCTATAAAGTTTGATCAAACATACTAATGGAACAAGTTTTTTTACAATAAACAAAAAGGAATCCATTTTGAAAAAAGATTGGTCAAAATGAATCCCTCTGTATTATTGATAAATGTGAACCTGGATGAATTCGAAGTCACTTGAAACAAACGAATAACTCTTGGAGAGAATATAAGACATAGTGTTCTTTTTCCAAAATCATATTTTCTAATACCATTAAAATATCAGACGGACTAAGGCAGATACGGTCCCACTAAGTCTAAAGCTCCTAAAATTTCAACACTACAATTATATTTCTATTAAAAGCCTTCGTTTTTCCTAACCCGTAAGGAGGTTTCAATAATCATATCCAATAGCTTACTATAGGTGATTCCCACCGCATGAGCGCTTTTTGGTAGTAAGCTATTTTTTGTCATCCCTGGCAATGTATTCACTTCCATTACATATGGGATTCCATCTTTTATAATCATATCAACCCTAGCATAAACACTGCATTTTAATGCTCTATAGCACGCCATTGCAGCCTCAGCGACACGCTTTTGCGTTGTGACCGGAAGTTCTACAATCTCTTCAATCGTAGCCGCATCATCATATTTCGCATGATAGTCAAAGAACTCGGCCGTATGTTGAATTGAAATGATCGGTAAAAGTTTTCCATCCAAAATGGAACATGTAATTTCCTCGCCCTTTATATATTTTTCAATTACGATTTCGGAATCCCATTTCAATACATCCTCAAGCGAGGATAGTAAAGACTCCTTATCGTATACGACCTTTACCCCTACGCTGGAACCACCCGAATTAGGTTTTACCACTAACGGATACCCCATTTTTTCGACCTCATCAAGCTGAAGTTCTTCCATATTCGAAAGATGAATCCAATCCGGGGTTTGAATTCCTTCATAACGAATCAATTTTTTCGACATATTTTTATCCATACAAATACCGCTTGATAACATGACACTTCCTGTATATGGAACGCCGAGCGATTCCAGTGTACCTTGAATTGTACCATCCTCCCCATATTCTCCGTGAAGCGCCAACAAGGCAATATCGATATCCCTTACCTTTTCAATAAGCTCTTTTTTGTTATTTAGTTGAATAGGCACAATTTCGTACTTATTTTTATCCAAATGTGCAATCATTTCTTCCCCAGTCATGAGGGATACTTGTTTTTCGGAGGACACGCCTCCCATAATTACGCCAACTCTCACTTTTTTCAACTCCCATTTTCATTTTTCAATGTATCTCCAATTATCTTAATTCCCTTAAGAATATCCGCTTCTTTTAACCGAGAGAATCCTAATCGAAACGTATTACTTCCCCTTCCATCCGTGTAAAAGACGTCCCCAGGAGAAAAAACGACTCCCTTTTCATAGCATTTTTTCAAAAGTGTACGTGACTTCATTCCTTTTTCTAACTCTAGAAAAAGATGAAGTCCCCCATCCCCAGTCATTCTTTGAAAAGGAATGTATTGATGACAAGCATGAACAGCTAGTTCATATTTTTTCTTATAAACTGATTTGGCCTTTTTTAAATATTTTTCGAAATAACCATCATGCAAATATTGATAAAGCACTGCCTGGTCCAGTGTAGATGTATGAATCGTTCTTGCCCTTTTCACACTTTCCAAGCAATGAATTAATTCTTTATCTGCTAAAATCCAACCAACACGTAATCCTGGAAAAAGAATTTTTGAAAAGCTGCTGATATAGATAACATTGTTGCCGGACCCGGCGAATGTTAATAGGGGTGCTAGGTGAGAACCCGAATAACGCAATTCCTCATTAAATCCATCCTCCACGATAGGGATCCCATATTTCGAAAAAAGGTTCATGATTTCAGTCCTTTTTTCTGAGGATGTGACAATTCCAGTCGGATTATGATAAGACGGGATTAAATATGCGAAATCAAAATCCATTTCGGATAAACTTTTCTCGACTTGATCAATATCAATACCATCATCCTTCATTTCAATCCCATGCACATCAAGTCCATGTAATCGAAACAATTTTAAGGCAGCATGATGTGTCGGATTTTCACATATAATACGACCGGACTTTTTCGCTAAAGAAGACAATAAAATATCCAGCCCTTCGGTGAAACCATTCGTGATCAAAATATCCTTATTGGAAATGTCTACCCCTTTCATTTCCATATAGTGAAGCAGGTAATTAATGAGAGGTTTATAGCCTTTTGCATATCCGTAGTTCAAAACGATATCCCCTTCAATAGACATTCGATTCAGAAAAGCTCTTTTAAAATTCTCAACATCAAAAAGCTTTTCGTCTGGAGCAATACTATTGAATGAAATCATGCCTTTTTCCCAGCGAACACCATGTTTCATTAAATCTAATTCATCAGCTAACAAGGTAACTTCATTGACTTTTTCTTTCCAGTTTAGTTCGATGGATGGAGTTTTGGATGTTTTAACTTTTCCTATAAAATTTCCTTTTCCCTTTATTGCATAGATTAGGCCTTCTTGTTCTAAATCTGCGTAAGCAGTGAGAACAGTATTTCTGCTGACCGATAATAATTTACTAAGTTCTCGGGTAGATGGAAGCTTCTGGTGTTCCAGCAGATGTCCTTTCATAATCATTTTTTTCAAATAATCCTTTAATTGAATATAAAACGGACGATCATCCACAAGTTTAAAATCATTAAACACTCCCTTGACCCCCTTGCTATCATTTTTGCATAACTATATCTATCCTAAAAGGTCCACAGCATATGTATTTTCTTTAACCAGCGGTATGGTTTTCGGCACCATTCATACAACTTTGAGATGAAGAATGTTGCAAATTTAAATTCACTTCACCCTCTTATCCAATAATAAGCTAAACTTTTTTAATGTAGTGCTATCCTAAGGGGAAGTAAAAAATCCCTCTTAGTAATAGTACTATTTTTATACCGTAAACAGTTGTTTTTTATCTTTTAAAACACTTACAGGAAATTAGTATTTTTTTAGTCTTTATGTAGCTTTGAAATAAAATTTGATTGAAATAATACTATTAATATTGATAAATCAACTAAAGAAAAGAGCTTGTTTTGAAGAAAGTTCAATCCAAACAAGTGTAGCTTTAAAATAAAGTTTTCTCTAAAAAACACCTCGCAAACTCGAATTTTACGTTAAATTAAAAGAACCCATTTTGAAAAAAGATTGATCAAAATGGGGTTTTTTTTTATAAATTATTGTTCAATTTTTATAAAAGAGTTTGATCATTTTCTACTATTGATTCTCCACAATCGCTCATAAGTTATTGTTTTTTAAGCTCCTTACTTCCCTTTTTCCGGCTCAGAAATTTTTCTTCCAATAATGATAACAGACCCTATCCCTGCAATATTTATACCGGTATTCATATTCTCAAACTATGATTTCCCTTTCTTACTATAAATTCCAGAAGCAATAACTCCAAATAAATAGCCTATTCCAGTTCCTAAACTAACTATAAATACTAGAAAGCTTGGTTTGAAAAACATGCCGAAAATTACACCGATAGCACAACCAAAAATCATTCCCATTGGTATTAAACTATCTATTAAATCTTTAGCGTCTCTTGACTTTTTCATACCTAATGTTCCTTTCTGTGTAAATAAAGTATCAAACTTTATTCCAAATCAACAGTTCAATTAAAGATCACCGTTACTAACAGTAATAAAGTTCTGGTCTATTTAATATGATCGCACTGGTGAAATAAGCTGAAGATATGAAGAATTATCAACAGGTTCAATTAAGACTGGTCTCATTGAACCACCAAAACTTAACCTTACCTCTTCTTCTTTTATTACTTTTAAAGCATCCATTAAAAAACTTCCATCAAATGAAATACTTAATTCAATCTCTCCGCTAATTATCTTGATATTTTGTGTTTCTTCTATTTTCCCTAATTCTGATGAGTTAGAAAAAATTCTTATCTTTGTACCGTCCTTTATTTCTAAATTTACATTATTATTTCTCCATTCATTTGCAAAAAGGCATGCTCTATCAATACCTTTTAATAGTTGAGTTGTGTCCAAAGTAATTACTGTCTTCAAATCTTTTGGTAACAATCCCGAAATGTTAGGATAATTACCTTCAATTAATCTTGAAAAAAGTGAGATAGTGTCTGATTTAAACACTATATAGCTATCTGTTATATAAATATGTATTTCACCGGTTTCATTTTTAATTAACTTAGTAAGCTCATTTAAGCTTGTGCTCGGAACAATGAAAGAACCATTTACATTTGTTTCTATTGCAAGTTCTCTTAGTGCTAACCGATGAGAATTTGTTGCAACACACGAAATTTGGTTTTCTTTAAAAGACATATTAACTCCTGTCAGGACAGGTCTGGACTCGCTCTTAGAAACTGCGAATACAGTTTGATTAATTATTTCCATTAATTCAATACTGGAGATTTTAGTGTATTTAGCTTCATCAACTTGAGGAAGGCTTGGGTACTCTTTAGGGTTAAATCCGTTTAGGTTGATTACAATTTCATCAGACTGAATGGTAACTAATTGTTTTTCATTTACTTTTAAATGTATATCACTAGGGAGCTTTTTAGCAATTTCACTTAAATATTTAGCAGGTATAACAATACTACCTGTCTTATAAACTTCCAATACCTTTACATCATTAATCATTAAAGGTATTACTTTTTCAATAATAATATCAGAATTGCTTCCAATAAGGATTAAGCAATTTTTTTCAGCAATTATCTTAATACCTGTCAAAATAGGAAAAGGGGTTTTTAAAGATACTGCTTTACTAACCTCTGAAATTGCTTTATTAAAACATTCATTATTTATTATAATTTCCATAATAAAGTTCACTCCATTTTAATAGTTAGTGAAACTAATTCGACAAAATCCCTAAAAATTCCTATTTAACTAAACTATCTTTTAATTGGATAAAAAAGACTATTTGTTCCCTTCTAATAGCTTTCTATATAATGATGCTCTAGATATAGCTTTGAAATAAAGTTTGATCAAAAATACCTCGCAATCCCAAGTTTTACGATAAATAAAAAGAATCCATTTTGAAAAAAGATGATCAAAATGGATTCTTATCCAGCAGATTTTTGTTTAGTTTTTTAAAAAAAATTTGATCATTTCTACCTATGTTGTTCAACAATCGCGCCCGTTTGTTGAAGATCACTGAAGCTTCTATTAGCTAGTTAGCTTAAGCAGAAAGCTTCACACTCTTTTGTTCTATTCCCGTCATTTCACTTATTTTCTCACTGTTTAAATTCGACAAAAGAAATTCTAGCTATTTCTTCCCTTGTTAAAGGAAACAAGAAGGGAACGGAGAAATCTATTCCCTTCTTGTCTGCATACCAAGCCCTATTTAGTGAATTTTGGTTTAAGATCACCTTTATAAGGTTCATGTTCAACGAATATAGTTATGTCCTTGCCATCTATGTCTTTACCAGTTCTTTTATACGTAAATTTATTATTATTAAGTTCGGTAAGTTCAAGGGCGGCGCCATACTTATTATTTCCAATTGAAACATGGGCTCTTATCTTATTTCCGTGTACAACATCGAAGTAGCCGTAATCACCCCGGCTTTTGCCTGTTTCAGCATTGAAAAACTCATATTTATTAGTCTTATCATTAAATTTTGCCAGACTTATAAAATTTGAATTATATTTTGTTACATCATTGCCGTTTTCATCTAATACCTTTGTTCCTTTCCAAAGGGTGCTACCTAAAATTTTATCTCCATCAACGTTTTTAACAATATCTCCTGTAGTAGTGTCCAACTGCTTGTCCGGATCAGTAAAAGACAGCTTTTTTTCTTTATATGGAACATGTTCAACGAATACCTCTACGTCGTTGCCATTAGCATCTTTTCCCATTCTTTTATAAGTAAAAACATCTTTATTTAGTTTTATCATGTCAACAACAGCTTGGTAATTCATTGATTCTGAAATTAATATTCTCTTCTTCCCATCATTGGTGATAAAGAATGTTCCTTTATCGCCACGACTTTTACCTGTTATAGCATCAAAAAATTCATATCTTCCTGACTTCGCATCATATTTCGCAAGACCAATGAAGTTTGCATTCTCTTTTGTTAAGTCATTATTATCTTTGTCATACACTCTTGTACCTTGCCAATCTGTGCTACTAAGAATGTTAGCCATTTCCTGACCTTTGGTTAACTTATTTTCCTTTTTAGTCTCTTTAACAGCTTGTTCTTGCTTCTGTTTACTATGATATTCTTGGGCGTTAGCACCAGCATTGCACCCTATTAAAACTAATGTGAATCCGAGTAGTATTGATGATATTGCTTTTGCTTTTTTGTTCATTTTTATCGTCTCCTCATTTTATAATTGTAGTGAATTTACATGATTGTCTATTATTTATAGTAGTAATACGGTTTCGCTTGTACTGATTGGAATCTTATACAATCCGACTATTTTGCACCTGCTTTTAACAAAATTTTTTCAATCTCTTTAAAGTCTTTCTCACGTGCATGTTGTAAAGGAGTCACCTTATTATTGTCTGGAATGTTCACATCCGCACCATGTTCAATCAGCAATTGCACCGTTTGCTGCTGCTTATCGTCTCCATCATTCAAAATAATCGCTTCTAATAAAGCTGTCCAACCAAGATTATTGACATGATTCACATCAATATCCGTATGGGTGAGAAGTTCTTTTATTACATCCACATATCCATGTTCTGAGGCAGGGATTAAAGCTGTTCCTCCATACCGGTTTGTAATCGCCGGGTCGGCCCCTGCTTCAATTGTAAGTTTTAGAATATCTATATATCCTTCTGCACCAGCATACAGGAAGGGATTGTTTTTCATATCATCCTTGATGTTCACATCCGCACTTGCCTTGATAAGTACTTTTGCGGTTTCTACATCATTGTTATATGTCGCAATCATAGTGGCAGTCCTTCCTTTTGAGTCCTGTGCGTTGATATTCGCACCTTTCTTAATAAGTTCGCTTATGGTGTCTGCCTCTCTATGGTCTGCGGCTTGAAGCAACTGTTTATTTAATCCTTCGCTCACGATTTCCTTCTCCTTTTCTTGTTTTTTCGGTTCTCCACTAATGTTAGAAATACAACCTTGAAGCAAGAGAATACATCCTATAAATGCCATCATCCGCTTCCACATAAAATATTCTCCTCTATTCTAATATTGTTTTTGCTCTGCTCTTTTTACGTGAGGAGTGAAATTTTTATATTCTGCGGCTTTTTCTCTCGGAAAACACGTTCCGTTAAATATATAATTTATTTATTAATTCTTTTCTTTCCAAAGAGTAAAAGGATTCTTTTCATGATGATTTTTATTGAGCTTTAATAATTTAATGTCTCGTTGTTCCTTTGGAAGAGCTATTTGCTGATAAACGTATTTTGTTCCTAATCCAATTTCTTCTTCCTCTTGTGCAGTATAGGAATAATAAACATGTTTAAGGTTCGCCCAGTAAATGGCACTTAAACACATCGGGCAAGGCTCCCCGCTTGCGTATAGTATACAGTCGGAAAGATCAGATGTACCAAGAGTGCGACAAGCCTGACGGATAGCTAGAAGTTCAGCATGCGCAGTGGGGTCGTATGTTTTAAGAACATCATTTACTCCCTTTGCAACAATCTCACCATCTTTAACAATCACTGCACCAAATGGTTTTCCTTTTTTGTTTTTGGTATTGTCGTAAGCTAACTCGATTGCCAATTTCATGAATTCTTCGTGACTCATTTAAAAACACTCCTTTAAAAATTAAATATGATTTTTTCACTCATATTTTTTTGTTTCCCATAGTTGTTCTAGTACAATTACGATGATCGTACCAACAATGAGATCATTGCTTAAAATATATTGGAGAATAGTAGGCAGACCATGAAATATTCCTTTAGGAAGAAACATTAATCCAATACCGATTAGCAATGTGATTCCTAATATAGTTAGCCGACGTTGATCTAATTCGTCTTTCAAAAGGGATTGAAACGAGATCCCAATCATTTGGACAAAGGATGCTAAACTTGCGGCACAAGCAATAGGGCCGGGAAGCATAGCTAAGAAGTTGACGATTGCCGGAACAAAGGCTATACCTGCTAAGGCTAAACTTGCTATTAGGAAAGGCATTATTCGTTTTTGCTCAGTTATTCGGATAAAACCCGCCGATACTGGCAATGGCACAATTCCAATTGTCGAAAAAAGAGCTGATATAACATGTGTAATACCGCCTGCCCAACTGGCGCGGTTAATGGTTTGTTTTTCGGATTCTCCTGATTCGGGAACCACTTGTTTAACAGCCGTAACGGCCGCTATCGTATTAGAGACTAAAATAAACGTAAATATAATAGAGGTTATAACCATTCCAGCATTTAACTTCGGAGTCCCCCATGCAAAAATGTCTGGTAATTTAATGAAGGAAGCCGGTGTGGAAATCGTATTGGGGGTTTTTCCTAATAAGAAGTATAGTAACCACCCAAATAAAATTCCTAACAGTACGGAGTAACTTTTCATCCATCCTTTTCCTTTAATTGATAGCACTATCACTAGAACAAATACGCCAAATGAAATCGCTGCTATTTGATAATCCAGATTGGACTGTCCTTGTATTCCGAACATTCCCTCTAAAAAAACACCACTAAGTTGAAGACTCAGAATCAAAAGAAAAGAACCAGTAACTAAAGGAGTGAACAAAAACAGCAGCCGATTAACCAGGCCGGTTATGCCAAGAATAACTAGTAAAAATCCTGTAACCAGCAAACCACCTTCTAAAAGTTGTAATGTTTCTTTCGTACTTTCCCCCTGCTGAATCGCCATACCCGCTAAAATACAAATACACTGACCCATGAACCTGCAGGTCCGTCAGCGATCGGATAGCGATGTCCGATCCATCCTTGTATAAAGGAGCTAATGCCCACCACAAAAAAAGTTCGTTGCATCAAATCGGATATTTCCTCGATCGATAAATGAAATACTCCCCCGATTACGATCGGTAATGCAACAGAAGTGGCCAGCAGGAAAAAGAACCATTGAAATATGCTTAAAGCGCCGTAAAAACGTTGTTTCCCCATATTGCTTCACCTTCATATTGAAATATTTATTTTTCCAAGTACTAATAGAAATTAGTTCTAATTGGCTTAAAAATAAAGATTTCCCACAAGAAAAGCTTTTATTAACCTATCTCGATGTTCTAGCTAACATCTGCAAAATTTTTTTGCTTAAAAATGCATTGCGGTTTAAAGCCGTTGCGGGAAATTTCTTTTCATCTAAAATTATGATATCTTAGAATGTGGTATATGAAAAATATAAAAAAAATTAATTTCACTTAAGTTTTCCGTATAAGAAGGGGGTTTTTTCCATCGATGGATATTAGACAACTGCGATATTTCATAGCAATTGTAGAAGAAAGAAAAATTTCTGCTGCGGCTGAAAGACTTCATATCTCCCAGCCTCCGCTAAGCCAGCACCTGAAAACAATGGAAGATGAATTAGGAACGAAATTAATAGAGAGAAGTGGGAAATTTTTAGAAGTGACGGAAGCAGGAAAAGCCTTATATAAGTATGCGCTACAAATGACTCAGTTAATGGAAGAAGCCAGAATGGAGGTAAAGGAAGTCGGAAACGGGGTAAGTGGAAGACTGACGATAGGTATCAATACTTTTTCGGTAGGCGGATTACCTGAGTTACTTCACCAATTTCACAAAAAATATCCTAAGGTTACATATAAGGTTCATCAAAATGAGTCATCTCATCTTTGTCAATTAGTAAGAGACAGGATTGTAGAGCTGGCGATTATACGATTACCGCTCGAGTTAGATGATTTTTCAGCTATCCATCTCTATACAGAACCTTTTTACTTTATTACTTCAAATAAAAAGCAGCCTTTTAATCATCAGGTTATGCTTACTGACATTCAAAACCATCCTCTGATATTACCGAGTACAGAAGGATTGGGAGTTCATTATATGATCTTGGAAGCATTTTCGAAAGCTCAACTACATCCGAACATTATTGCCGAGTGCTCTGACATCTCCCTTTTATTAGATTTAGTCGCTTGTGATTTTGGAGAAGCTATTGTTCCGGAAACCGTCATTAAACAATACAAAAACTACAATATCCAGGCTTTCAAAATTACAGATACAGAGCTATCTGCATCCATGGGCTTAATATGGCTGAAGAATCATTATCTATCAAAAGCCGCTCAAAACTTTACAAAACTGTTAACGGGGTACCTCCAGCAAAACACGGATTTACAGCGTTAAGGATATTCTAGCATTCAAAATCCCAATCTCTCAGTGTCATAATTGAGAAATTGGGATTTATTTATTCAACTATATGGCCCGATTGTTGAATACAATGATTGGTATTTTTTAAACAACTTTATTATTTGTGAAATGACTTTATTATCATTTCACAGTCGCATATTAGTTATATGTAATATGTGACATCTTTTATTTTTGATAACTTTTTACGATTTAGGTACTGATAACCATTTGTTGCTGCTCAACAGTTCCTTAATCCGCCTTTCAGTTCAGATCTTTTTTTCACTTTTCACTATAAAAACACCCCTTTAGATAAACAAATCCAAAGGGGCAAAACATCGCGACTTTGTTCAAAACATCGTGTCTTTTTTATAAACACCGTCACTTTATTTAAAAAACTACGGAAATTATCGAACTTTATTTAAATGATATAATCATTATATATAGAAAGAGGTGATTGTAATGCCAACATTACTAGATACAGTAAAAAACTTACTCCACGAAAACGAAACGATCCTTTTTTACACACAATGTTCTCTATCTTTATTTCTGCATAGAGGGCCATCCATGCCAGGAATAATACTAGCAACAAATAAAAGAATGCTATTTGTATATAAGGAGAAAAACAAATTTAATTCTCAAAGATATGAAGAATACTTATATGAACGTATTGAAGAAGTAAAAGAACATCCTTATTTCTTCAGCTCTCATACGTCTATTTACTACAACGATGATTGGGTACGTTTTGAAAAAATATACGATCAAAATATAAGAAAACAACTTTGTTCAATCATACAACAGCAAATTGTAAGTAGCTCGTAAACATAGGGCTACTTATTTATTTACTTTATCAGAACATCTACGCATATGCTTAACATTGCATTATAACGAAAAGTGATTTTATTTTTCAGAAAATTTTGTTAAAATCGAGAGAAAAAGACTTATAAGAAAGGAATAAACTCATGATACATAAGTTAAAAGAAAACATCTCTTCTGTATTTGTCGGAAAAGAAAATGTAATTGACCTGCTCATAGTTTCTTTATTAGCAGATGGGCACGTTTTATTAGAAGATGTCCCTGGAACAGGAAAAACATTGTTGGCAAAAACGATTGCTAAAAGTATTGGCGGCCAATTTTCCCGCGTACAGTTCACACCTGATGTACTGCCTAGTGATGTAACAGGTATTGAATACTTCAATCCAAAAATAAGTGAATTTGAACTACGTCTCGGTCCTGTTATGACAAATTTATTATTAGCAGATGAAATTAACCGTGCTATGCCACGTACGCAATCAAGCTTATTAGAAGCGATGGAAGAAAGGCAAGTGACACTTGAAAAACAATCCACACCTCTTCCAAAACCATTTTTCGTAATTGCAACGCAAAATCCAATCGAATCACAGGGAACATTTCCCCTTCCAGATGCACAGCTTGACCGGTTTTTAATGACCATTTCGATTGGTTATCCTACTCCTGAAGAAGAGCTCCAAATGATGAGACGTTTTCGAAAGAACAAACCGTTAGACGAGCTTCATTCGGTCATCTCACTAGAAGATATTATACAAATACAAAATAAAGTAAAAGATGTTCATGTATCGGAACCTTTGGAGAGCTACATCATCAAACTTGCTAATGCAACTCGTAATCATGATTTTATCGCAAACGGAATTAGTCCACGTGGAACACTCGCTTTAGTAAGAGGTATCCAAGCTCTTGCCTTTTTACGTAATCGTGAATTTTGCACACCAGAAGATGTACAATTCCTGCTCTCTTACATTTGGAAACACCGTATTATTTTATCTATGGAAGGTGCTCTTCGCACAACAAAACAAGAGACTATAGAAAAAATTTTGCAAGAAGTTGATGTACCGGTGGAGATTGAGCAAACATGAATGGGCAACGTCTTGTCTCCGTCTCATTAATGTTTCAAAATTACATGATTAAATTAACGATTCCAATTTCACTGTTGTTCACATTCTACTTACCGCAGTCATTTATCATATATCCATTTTTGTTTTATTACATGTTTTCTTTTTTTATTTATCGATATGTCACTAACATAGAAAATCATTTTCAAATTATGAATAAGAAACAAACAACGAGATTGTTTCCAGAAGAGAGCGGACAACTATCTATTATGTTACAAAATAAAGCAAGGCTGCCATTGGTGAACGGAAAATGTTTCTTTCATGTTAATCCATCACTCGTTACTCATCCAAGCATAGGACTAGAACAAATATCAAAAACATTCTTTTCTTTTCCATTTTCACAGCCTGCTCACTCACAGCAAAAGTTGGATTTAACTTTCACGGCCACAAAACGAGGGTTTTTTCAAATTGAACAGTTTGAATGCATCATTGGTGATCCTTTCAACATCATTCAAGTCCATTTACCAGTTATACATAAATTGAAAACTGAAATCATCGTCTATCCTGTTCCAAAACAGGTTGCTGGGTTACAAGAAATACAGCAATTATTAATGGGCTCTTATAGAACAAATTTTTCCTATTTTCATGATGAAACGTCAATTGTCGGAGTTAAACAATATGAAAGAGAATCATTTCGTTCCATCCATTGGAAGGCGTCAGCGAAAATGCAAAGTTTACAGGCAAAGCAATATGAAGCAGTAAAAGATTATAGCTGGACTATCTGTATTTGCCTTGCTTCAGATAAAGGACTTGGATGGAAAGAAAATATGGAAGATATTATTTCGTATGCAGCATACATTTGTCAAATTGCAACTAAACAGAAAATCCCATTTGAATTATTCATTAGTATTTTAGCAGAAGATGGACCGTTGCATTTGACGCTGAATGAAGGGCAAATGCATTATGTGAAAGCATTAGAAGAACTCGCACGTATTTCAGAAGATAGTACATTACTACCACGAGATGGTTTTCTTCATTATATGATGCGAAAGAGAGTGAGATCGTCTACGATGTTTTTCCTTGGCTTCTCTAAAAAGGCTATTCCCCATATACTATGCAGCCAACATATATTGTTCACAATGAAGGGATGGTGGAACAGCTTGAATACATGGCTACGATACGTTAATGATTTTATTCTTCTCCTCCTTCTCTCTTTATTGACTGAAAAAAGAGAGGTTTTACACATTATTTTATTTCTTCTAGTCAGTCATATTTGTTTACTACCGATTATGAAAACTAAGCAAAAGAAAAAATCATGGTTCGTAGCGTTATTCATCTTACAAGTTATTGTTTGCTATTCTTTGGCGTTATTTTCTTCCGTAGGCTCCATATTATTGCCGTTTTTCTTTTTTCTTGTGTACACAAAAGATGATATTACACCATTTCACAAATTATTAGGAGCAATTCTATGGTCTTTCTGTTCTTTACTTCTCCATATGCAAATTCCATCCATATGGGAAATAGGATTACTCATTTTATATACGCTCCTAACCTTATGGATTACAAGTTTCAATCAAAATCAAAAAATGATGCGATTATTATCAGTTACAGCCATTGCGATTGTTAGTTTTTTATTTATCCCTATACTCGCTTATGGTCGAATAATTATTGCTTATGTGATGCAATGGATTGCTTTAGGGGCTGGTTATATATTAAATCCGCTCTTTCTAACAGCTGAACTTAGTCATAAAGCCGATTCTTTAAATAGCAAATTAAATAAAGGTGACACACCACCTCCCCCGCTTCCAGAAAAATATAATCCATTAAATTTACAATCTATCACAGTTTTTATTATCATAATCATCGCTATATATGTGATATGGAAACTATTTAAGAAACGACATGAAATAAACTTTAGACGTATGTCTTCCTATGAACCTATCGTTATTGGTCCAGAACAAGGTAGCATACAGAAGCGTAACAAAAGATTACGACCACCAAACAATGCAATTCGCAAAGAAATTTTTAATTTGGAAAAGAAACTAAAACCACCATTAAATCGGCTACGCGGTGAAACAGTTGAACAATGGATGGAAAGACTTCATAGAGACGAAGAGGTCTCCATTCAATTCGATGTGATTATCGATGCATATAACGCTACAAGGTATGCAAATCGTGATGATACTGAACTTCTCCAAAAATTTAAAAGAGAAGTTCATACATTATACAAATATCGAAAATGAGTGAAAGAAAAAAATAATCTTGAATCTCAATACTACTAAAAACCTCGACTTCTCCTACTGGAGTCATCGAGGTTTTTAGTAGTATGATAAGAGTAATATAAATTCGGTTCCCCCTATCATGCTATTTTCTCTTATATTTTTTGCTTACATAATAAAAGAAGAACACCTTATGTGCTCTTCTTTTATTATTATTTATATTAATGTAGCAAGATGCTGCTTTGCATCGTATTCCTCTAAACTTTCCCCATGTTTAACACGATGAACAAAATCCGGATTAGAAATCAATGGTCTACCAAATGCCGCTACATCAATTGTACCTTCTTGTAGTGCTTCTTCTGCCTCTTTTGGATTTAAATTCCCAACTCCTACAATTATACCATCCCAATATTTACGAACTAATTGATGTAAGTTTTTTCCGTCAGCTATAACTTGCGTATAATTCATTGTTGAAGGATGAATCATCGTTAATCCTACTTCACAGAACATCTCTACGAAAGTTTGAATTGCTGCTTCAGGATTTTCCCACATGTAGCTAGGGTTATCACCTTTAAATGCCGAAAAACGAATAAGCGTTTTATCTGCACCAATCGCACTTATAACGGCTTTCAATACTTCTTTCATAAATGTTAACCTTTGTTTTAAATCTCCGCCATATTGATCATTTCGATGATTTGCAAATTCATAAGCAAATTGATCAATTAAATACCCATGTGCCCCATGAATTTCTACCCCATCGAAGCCTGCTTCTATCGCATTCCTAGCAGCTTGTGCATACTGTTCGATAGTCTCTTGAATTTCTTCTATTGTCATCGCTTCTGGCGTATCAAAAGGCTTCCGAAAACGTGGGACATTTCCTTGTGCCGCAATAGCTGAAGGTGCTTGTGGTAAGAATCCACCTGTTAGTTCATGATGGCTCATACGTCCCACATGCCATATTTGCGCAATAATTGTTCCACCTTCTTCATGTACTGCATCTGTTACTGACTTCCAAGAATCAATTTGCTCCTCGGTATAAATACCTGGGACACCTGGATTCCCCTTCGCTCTTGGGCTAATCACTATTCCTTCTGTAATAATTAGACCAACACCATCTGCCGCACGTTTCCGGTAATACTCGGTTACATCAGCTCCAACTACCCCTGTCTCATCATTAGCAAAACAACGCGTCATCGGTGCCATTGCCACACGATTACGAAGAGACCAAGCTCCAATTTGAATCGGATCAAATAACTTTGTTTCTTCCACGTTTTGAAATGATCCCCAATTGTTTATATTCGTGCCTTCATAGATGCTGGCTATTTTATTATTTGAATTTGTCATCTTTCTTCCCCCTTAATTAAAAATTCCACCTACATTTCATTGAAACGATGGAAACTGTCTATAACCGTATCATAATTTTTCACAAACTAGTGCGTCAATTTATCATTTTAGCCAAGAAGACTTCTTCCTCAATTTGTGTGAAGGTGCGTAGCACCAACAAATAGGTGGGAGATGAATTGGCTTTTTTGCGTAGAAAAACATATACTCATATGTTATAATTTTCCATGTACAAGTTGTACTTTGAAAACTGAACGTATGAGGTTGTAGCAGGTACTTATTGGCTCTGCTATGTAAAATGTTCAAGCCTAAGAAGTAGCCGAAGACGCATTGATGATTCTTAGGGATCTTGCAGTAGGCTCATAAGCAGTCCCAAAAGCTAGACTGATGGGATAGAGGGGTTGGGTGTCTATAATAGCACACCATTGTGTCAACTCCACTAACGTTAAGCGTTCCGCAGTGTTCGATACGTTAGAAACCCCTTACTTCAAACGAAGTTAAGTAGGGGAGTATTCATACGCTCTCCTTGTTATTACCCTTGTAGTGGTTTTCCATCAAAAGCTTTTATGTCTAATGGCGCAATTAAAAATTGATTTGCTTTGCCAACAAAAGTAGTGAAATGCTCACTCTTATTATGATTAGCAACTACTTCTGCATTTTCCCATACCTCTACCATTGTATAGACATTTTCTTTTTCGGTATCCTTGTACAAATCATAAGACATATTTCCACTTTCTTTTCTTGAACCACTGATTAGCGACTGAATCTCATCTAAAAACGCTTGTTGTTTTGCTGAATCCACATGAAATTTTGCATGGATAATAATCATGGTACTGTCTCCTCTCACTGTTCTACTTGTATTTATATATAAAAGGTTAATCACACAAATAATGAAACCTTGTGCCCTTCTAACAATTACTTCCACTGAGCGATTTTATCAATTGGAAGGCGAACTGATTTGTGACTACTGTAATCTGCTTTCCCAATTGATATTAACATAACTGGTACATAACGATCCTTATCTAAACCAAATGCCTCTGCAATTTTGTCTTTTTCATATCCACCGATTGGACATGTATCGTATCCGTGAGCACGAGCTGAAAGCATAAGTTGCATCGATACAAGACCACCATCAATTAAAACTACGTCTTTCATTTCTTCCGGAGTAATTGCTGAGAAATAAGCAGTAAGCTTCTCCATTTGACTTTCTTTTACTTCTGAAGGCATATATCCAAGTTCCACCGCTTTTCCGTAAATTTCTTCACCATTTTCGAAATTATTCAAATCACCAAAAACAGCAATCATTGCCGCTGACGTTTCTACTTGACGTTGATTAAATTTAGCAAGTGGTGCAAGCTTTGCTTTTCCTTCAGCACTATCAATTACTAAGAAGCGCCATGGTTGCATATTTACAGAAGATGGTGCAAGAGTTGCTTCTGTAAGGATCTCTGTCATTTCTTCTTTACTAATTTTCACAGTAGGATCGTAAGTTCGAATAGAACGACGACCTGTGATAATTTCCGTGAAATTATTTGTTTTTTGTGTGTTAATCATAGATGAATTCTCCCTTTTTCTGTCTAATGTTTACATTAGAATTCTTTTATATTTTTTTGAATGCGATTTAACATATTTAGAAGTTCATCGCGTTCTTCTTCGTTAAAATCCTTTAACACAGAAGTCGCAAATCGCTCTTTTTCCTCTTGAAAAGAGTGAATTTTATTTCGACCATCATCTGTTAAACTAACAAGGGTTATTCGATTATCATTCGGATTTTTACGTCTTGTAATCATTTCGTTAGCTTCAAGTTGCTTTAAATGCCGGGTAATTGCTGCATTGTCAATATTGATTTCTTTTTGAAGTGCTTTTTGACTTATTTCATCTACTAGATAAAGTTGATGTAAAAGTTCAAGTCTAGACTGGCTAATCCCCGTACAACCTTCGAATTTCGAACTAATGTCTTTATTGAGGAAATGTAATTTATATAAAATAATTGCTTCCTTTGAACATGAATCGCTCAAATTATCCCTCCTTTTTTAGATTACCTAAAAATTTGATGCATCAATAGTTGATATATCAAATAATATACTTGAGTTTTATTTGAAAAGCAATAATTTTGTTTTTATCCTCTTTTTAAGGGGCAGTTATCCCTTCTTCTGCTCAAAATTATATTTACTATTCCCTTTGCTCACCAGAATTATTATTCAACTATATTTCCACATATACAGCTTAGAATCAGATGTCTTTTATGCTAGACAAAACAATAATATCCTCTTCTTATTCTCCTCTGACCTATATCCAATTTTTAAAAGATAAGATTTCACAAAAATAGACTGCCTCAAAAGGCACATATGTACCTTTTGAGGCAGTCTATTTTTGTTTGAAATTATACATAACCTTAACGGTACAGAGCCGCCTTTCTTTTAATTTGTCACAATATGTTCTACACACTGCGGTAAATGATCTAACTTTGTTTTTAAAAAGGCAGGCTGCGTATTAAAGTGATTGATCTCTTCTAGTGGAACCCATTGAAACTCAAATTCTCGTCCACCATCTTCTCTTATAAAAGAACCCGTTTTTGGAATAGCACAATCCTCTAAATGCGTTTCATAATAAAAGCCTATTTCATGAAACTTATGATTATCATAAGTAAAAAACTTCTCAACAATCCACATTAATCGTTTTACATTTGCATCCACTTCTAATTCTTCTTTCAGCTCTCTTTTAAGAGCAGACTCACTACTTTCAAGCATTTGAACTCGTCCGCCAGGTAGACACCAAAAGTTATCTCCCTTCCCGCGATGAAGAAGAACCTTTCCATTTTCAATACATACAGCTGCTACGCGATAATTAAAGCGTTTCCCGTTCTCTGTAAAAACAATATCCATCCCGATTCCCTCCTCATATATATCTGACAAATAAAAAACCCACAAATTCCATTATAAGAAATTTGTGGGTTTTTTTCTAATTATTCCGCAAAATCTTTCGCAATTTCTCTCGCTCGTGCCATTGCTTTTTCTTTAATACTCTCTGCCTCATTCGGCATTTGATTCATACCTTCTACAACAATGGAATCCACATTTTCAATTCCAACAAAATCCATAATAGCCCGAAGATAACGATCTCCAAACTCCTTTTCTTCTGCTGGCCCTTCTGAATATATCCCACCGCGCGCTTGAATATGAACGGCCCTTTTACCAGATAACAAGCCAACAGGACCTTCTTCTGTATACTTAAATGTTTTTCCTGCAATACAAATTGTATCAATGTATGCTTTCATAAGCGGTGGAAAGCTAAAATTCCACATCGGTGTTACAAATATATATTTATCTGCTTCTACAAACTGATCTGTTAATTTATTAATTGCAGCAATCTTACTTTGCTCTTCTGCAGAAAGATTTTCAAACGCTGTCCCTTTTTGTAGCTTTCCCCATCCATTAAGTACATCCGCATCAATATATGGAATATGGGTTTTGTACAAATCAAGATTAATAATTTCATCATTTGGAGCCTCGTGACGATATGCTTCTAAAAAAGTTTCTCCAACTGTAAGTCCATATGATTGATCAGTTGGTTTCGGATTTGCGGTAATGTATAGAACTTTACTCAATTGCTATCCTTCCTTTCGAAATATAAATTCAACCCTCCTTATATTGCCTTTTATCTTGATTTTTATTAAAAATTTCATATCTGCTCGAAAGAATTCTCATTAACTTATCATGACGTATACTGCAAAAGTACGATTATTTACTGCAAATTCTACTTCGGACTACACTGATATTATGTTTCGCGAGTGCTATCATGAATACTGTTTTTACAAAAAGGTTAAATCGTTTATAAAAATAATGAACTGAAATATCCTATTCTGATTAAAATAGACATTTCAGTTTTTCTTCTTAAACTAACGAAGCAAGATTCTTAAGGAAAGTATGGTTATATAAAAAAGTGGATAACTACAAACATTAGTACCCACTTTTTATTTAATAGCGTTTATCTTGCATTAACGAGTAGTAAGATTCCCACTGATGGAAGTTTCACTTTATGCTTTTCTTTTTTTCACAGGAATCCATATTTCACTTTTGAAATTAGGTGCAGAAGTCGCTTTACCTTCAGTCCATAACAATTCTGGACCATCTACTGCTTCATAACTAGAAGAAGGAAACCATTCAGAATAAATTCGTCCCCATACATTTTGAGTGTCTTCTGGAAACTTTCCTTCAATTTTAAAAATAGCCCAAGTTGCCGCTTTAACTTCTTGTGTCTCAAAATGATGCATTTCTTTAGAGGTTGTAGCGACACCTATTAAGTGATCGAGCTCTCCCTTTTCTTCCATACGTTCTTCAGAAAAATTAAACGATGCACTAATGAGTCCTTTCGGTTCTGTGTTTGAAAGTTGGTTTAATTGTTTAATCTTTTCAGAATCTAATTCTGCCCACATTGCTGTAATAGCAGTATTCTCACCCTTAAACACAATAGGTACTCTTTTTTTGATTCCTACAAGTGTAAAAGCTTCTTTATTCTCTATACGATAATTCATTTCTACTCCTCCTTGAATCGTTAATTGGAAAGTCATACGCGGAAATGCTTTTAACGAATGCCCACGCTGTCTTACTTCTGAAGGAGTTAAACCATGCAATTTATAAAATGCCTTCGTAAACGAATCTGGAGATTGATAGCCATATTTTAGAGCTATATCTATAACTTTGACGTTCTGAGAACTTAACTCAAAACCTGCATTAGTTAAACGTCTACGCCGAATGTATTCTGCTAAAGTTATTCCAGCTAGAAAAGAAAACATTCTTCTAAAATGGTACTCTGAACAATGGGCAATGCTTGCAATTTTTGTATAATCCATTTCATGTTCAAGATTTTCTTCAATATAAGCTAACGCTTTATTCATATTTTTTAGTAAATCCATTTGCATGACCTTCCTTTCATTTATAGATTATCATTCAAACAAAAGAGGAACCCGATATTTTATGTTCATTTTAGACGGGTTATAAAATGAATTAAAGTATTACATACGCTTAAAGTAACCGATACTTTAGTGTAAAAAGGATTTCAAAATGATCAAACTTTATCATATATGGCGAGAAGCCCCCCCACCTCAAGCGCGAATGAAGTGAAGCGGTAGGTGGGGGATGAATCGCTTTTTTTGTTTTTCTTAAGTATACAAATAGAAACGTGCGTTCCTTTTTTGGTATACTTTGTGTATACAAAACAAGATAGGAGCGTGTCCAATGAAAAAAGCATATTTTTCAATTCGTATCTATAAGAATGCACTGAATCCGAAGTATGTTGAAGCGATTGGACATGCTCTTTTCGTATTTAATCGTGCGAAGCATTTCGCTTTTCAAACGCAAGTGTTAGAAAAACGTTCTAACACCTCAAGGCGTTCTGAGAGTATGCAAATGACTGTAAAATCACGATTTAGTCTGAATGACTATTATGCAAATAGTGCTGTACAGGAAGCCAATGCACTATTTTCTTCTCAGACAGAATTGAAGAAATTGTATATTGAAAATAAAGATGAACAGATTAAAGCTGTAAAAAAGAAGATTAAGAAAACCAAGTCAGATTTGACAGTGCTGAATAAAATAAAAACATCTTTTATCAAAGGGAAGCCAAAGTTCAATAAAACGTCCAAAGAACAACAAATGGGACGATACTTTGTTGTGCAATTTAAAAAGAGAACGGATATTTACTATCATGCCTATCAATTTGAGCATGAATATTTAAATGTGCGTATTCAAATACTTCGTTCTCGTTTAGGTAGCCTTGAATTTCGGTTGGATAGACTACAAAAACTACTTCATAGTTTAAAAAACAAAGTTTCTTCTGTTGTATTTGGGAGTAAAAAATTATTCAAAGCACAACATACTGTAGATACTTATGTTCAAAATCATACACTTTGGGTTCAGGATTTTGAACAGACTCGTTACAATCAAATGTTGATTTCAGGTCGAAAAGACGCGAAATCAGGAAACTTTGTATTTACATACAATACAGAATCACAATCTTTACACTTTACAACACCAAACAGTGTTGCAGTTGAAATTCCGAACCTTACATTTCCATATGGACAAGAACAAGTGAATGCAGCTGTTCAAAACCAATGGAATTGCAAAGATAAAAAGAATGCAGGAAAACCAATCAGTTGGGCAATTGAAGATCATGGAGATTACTACATTTTTAAATGTTTAATAAATATTGAAGAGAACCAACATAAAAACTTCAGCAAATCCGATGGCGTCATTGGAATAGACTGTAATTTTGACCACTTTGCTTGGTCGAACATCAATAAACAAGGGCAACTAATCAAAACAGGGGTATTATCCTTTGATATTTTAGGTAAAACGTCAGAACAAATTACTAAAATTATGGAAGCGGAAGCCATTGCATTAGTTGATATTGCTGTAAAAGCAAACAAACCGATTGTTGTAGAAAAATTAAACACAACAAAAGCAAAGGTTAAGAACCCTTATGGCAACAAAAAAGCAAACATGGTGATGAGCATGTTTGCTTACAAAAAGATAATTTCAGCTATTCAAAGCCGTGCTGAGAAGATGGGTGTAGCAGTATTTGAGGTAAATCCAACGTACACTTCTCAAATCGGTAAAATCAAATATATGAAACGTTTTGGTATCAGCATTCACCAAGCAGCTTCTTATGTCATTGCTAGAAGAGCAATGAGATTTCAAGAAAAACTTCCACCAATTTTGTATTCACTATTACCAGAGAAGATGGTAGGTCTGCATCATTGGGCGCAATGGAAGTGGCTGTCTGGCATCCTGTCTGATTTGCGTGTTCACACATTCTATCAGATGGAGCTTTCGAACCATAACAAGATTCGTTCTGTGAATGAACTTTTTCCTCCAGGGGCTCTTACAGACTTGGAAGTAAAAGGTTTGTCTACGTTTGAAAGCAGAAAAACCATACCTTGTTGAATGGGTATGGTCTACTAAGCATTTTGTCTTAGTTGTCCCTTTTGGGAATCCCCTTCCTCAAAAATCTGTTAGGATTTTAGGTGGGGTAGTTCAATTCAAAGTTACAAATAACCTCTTATTAAAAAACAAAAGTATATATTTTATAATAAAAAAGCAGCATAACAATTTTATATCGTTTTGCCGCTTACATCATTTATAAATGTTTTATAAATAACACTCGACTTCCACCTTGTCCATCATAATTTGTATGTACAGATACACCCTCTATTTCACTATCACCTTTTTCAATATCAAATCCTAAATCACGATGAAATTGAATGGATTTTTGATTTACAGGAGATGTTACTGCTTTTACAACATAACGCCCATTAGACCGAACGGCATCAAAAAAGGAGGCATACAGTACTGACGCAATCCCTTGCCTTCTAAATTTCGGATTCACACCAATAAAATGAACGTATGCCTCGTCCTCAAAAGTTTGCGAGAAAAAACCACATAAAAATCCTGCAATTTCATTATCCTTTTCAATAATAAAACTTGTTTCTTGAAAATGAACAAAAAAGAGCTTCGGCAGCATGTCTGCCATCTGTCTCCCGCCCCACCAATCATTTATAACAGACTTAATTATAGTATAATCCTCTGGCGTAATTTTTCTAATGTGCATATGTCATGTCCTCTCATTTCTCACTTAATATTTACGTTATTCGACATGGAGGTGTGCTTTCCTTTATAACTTAGAAATTCATTTTTGGATGTTCATATCACCATATGCGATAATACAATTAAAACAAATGGAATTAGGTGAAAAGTATGCAAATGAAACCTTCTTTTGGCGATAAAAAACAGCATATAGAATACACCCCACGCCCGAGCTCTTATGCTATTATTTTTAAAGAAGATACGAGTAAAATAGCTATTATCCAAAAAGGAGTAAGATATTTTTTACCTGGCGGTGGAATGGAAAATAATGAAACAAAAGAGGCGTGCTTACACCGTGAATTATTAGAGGAATTAGGCTGGGAAATTGAGATACACCAATATATTGGAAATGCTGAGCGCTACTTTTATGCAGAAAAAGAAAATGTATACTATCTAAATGATGGCCATTTTTACATATGTAGTAAAGTACGAGAACATCATGTTCCTATTGAAGATGATCACATCTTACATTGGGTGTCTTCTTCTGAAGCACAGAAGTTGCTTGTTCACGATCATCAACAATGGGCCGTGAAGCAAGCAATCTTATTTTGCAAACAAAAATGACCACCCCTCCTAGGGCGTGGTCACTTTTCATACTAACTTACCTTTTTTAAATTCATTGCTGGTTTTTTCATTGCTCCTTTTTTCACAACATATAACCCAGCGAAAATAACAAGTCCGCCAAACAATTGCATGATATTCACCTGTTCGCCTATCGTTACAGCTGCAAATATAACGGCGAATAATGGAACAAGATACATATAAACCATTACTTTTGTTGAACCAATTTTACTAATTCCAACGTACCACATTGCTAGTCCAAAAATCGTTGCAAATACAATAGAATATCCTAAAGATCCCCAACTCAACATATCAGTCGGCCATGTTAAGGAGTCTACATTCATAAAGCAGTATAAAACAAGCGGGACAATTCCTAATAACGTTGACCAAGCGGTTACTCGCATAGCAGAATATTTCGTAATTAGCGGCTGAGCAAGAATCGGATACCAGCCCCATGCGATCGACGCAACCAATCCAATTATATTTCCAAGCCATGCATATTCATATGTAGATTGATTCGTATGCCCAGTTAATAGTACAATCGCTGCTCCTCCAAAAGAAAGCATAGATCCGATTTGTATTTTCAGAGAAAAACGTTCTTGTTTATGCAATACAGCTAAAATTCCCGTAAATATTGGTGACATTGCAATTAATAATGACGCGTTCGTCGCAGATGTATATTTTACTGAAAGCATAAACAGCGTTTGATATAAAGTTGTCCCAACAATACCAACCACCAGAAGTCTCATCCAGTCTTTTCTCTCTATACGTAATGAACGTTCCATAATAAAGGTAATAAGTAACAGAACAGGTGATGCAACTAAAAATCGCATACTATTAA
This sequence comes from Bacillus yunxiaonensis, assembly GCF_037104695.1. Classification (NCBI taxonomy): domain Bacteria; kingdom Bacillati; phylum Bacillota; class Bacilli; order Caryophanales; family Bacillaceae; genus Bacillus; species Bacillus yunxiaonensis. Next base: position 697,327 of record NZ_JBAWSV010000001.1, read on the forward strand.
ATTGAATGGATGACATATATGTCACTCCGTATTTTCCTATCGTATAATTTGCTCCCCATACTAAAGCAACTGACATTAGGAGCCATTCCATTTGTCTTTGTTTCATCCAAATCTCCCCTTCCTTATTTAGCATAGTAAAATTGGACCGTTGTCACACCGTCCAATTGGCTGTTTTTTCACCCAGCCAATTTGCTATAATGGTGATAATGAAGGAATAAGGAGACATTACAAATGAAATGGAAGTTAGATTCAGATAGTAAAATTCCAATCTATCAACAAGTTGTCGATTATATTGAAAGACGTATTTTGTACGGAGAGCTTCCGCCTGGAAGTTTCCTTCCATCAGAACGTAAGCTAGCAGAGCAACTTCAAGTGAATCGAAGTACAATTACAACAGCCTATAACGAACTACGTGCTATGGGAATTGTTGAAAGCACAACAGGAAAAGGAACAAGGGTCAGTACACAGATGTGGGGTGTATCTCCGAAATTCACACCAAATTGGAGAGGGTTTGTGAAAGGCGGGACATTTTTACCTAACTTACCACTTCTTCGCTACATTCGGGAGCAAGTACAGCAAAATGAAAATATCATTGACTTTGCAAACGGTGAACTTGGATGTGATTTGTTTCCGCATCAGCAATTACAAGCAATTTTACGCGAACAACCGTTAACACAATCATTGAGCTATGATCATCCACAAGGCTACCTCCCTTTACGAAAAGTTGTAGCTAAATATATGAAGGAACATTTACAAATTGATGCAACTGAACAATCGATTATGATTACTTCCGGCGCGCAGCAAGCACTACACCTTATTGTGCAATGTTTATTAAATCCAGGCGATGCAGTAGCATTTGAAAGCCCGTCTCATTGTTATTCCTTACCTCTTTTCCAATCGGCAGGCATTCGTATTTTCCCATTACCTGTTGATGAACATGGCATTCATCCAGATGATGTATATGAACTTTATCGAAAGCACCGGATAAAAATGATTTTCCTAAATCCAAATTATCAAAATCCAACAGGGACACTCCTTCATCCAAAAAGAAGGGAAACACTTTTATCTTTATGTGCCGATTTACGAATTCCAATTGTTGAAGATGATCCTTCTAGTTTATTAACATTAGAAAATAAAGAACAAGCATGTTCAACTTTAAAATCAATTGATACAAACGGAACAGTCATTTATGTTCATTCTCTATCTAAAATGATAGCACCAGGATTACGAATCGGCTGGCTCGTTGCTCCGCAGTCCGTTGTTGAACGATTATCAGATGCGAGGCATCAAATGGAATTAGGATTAAGTATCTTTCCGCAATGGCTTATGCAACAATTTTTTGAAACAGTTCCGTTTGAAACACACTTACAAAAGCTACGCTATGAATTATTACAAAAAAGAAATGTATTAGCAGACGCATTGCAATGCTCATTACAGAAAGAACTCTCATTTCCCATGCCAACAGGCGGAATTTACATATGGGGAAAATTAACACAACCTATTCAAGAGAAACAACTTATTATGCAAAGTTTAAAACAACAAGTTGCCTTTATGCCTGGCAGTATTTTCGGTGCAGAAGATGGTTATATTCGTCTATCCTATGGAAAAGTAGATATAAACTATATTACTGAAGGAGTCTCTCGACTTCAAAAAGCAATCAACTTTTGTTATTCGTAAAGGCTTCCAACATTACAATTGGAAGCCTTTCGATTTATACCAATTTGGGATATAAGATGTAAATCTGTTATGATCATATTCAAACGTTTTTTCATTATATCAACACGATCTGGGGTCACTTTATAAGACCATACAATATACGATGGAAAAATCATTGCAGCATATAGTGTGTATAGCTTCCAAAAATATTACTTCGTTCACCTTGATTCCCCCTAAAATATGTACATACCATTCGATATCTGATATACACTCGTATTTTCCTTGCCTCCTTGAAACTCTACAGCAAATGGTACCTCCCCGCAGTTCTGTAATTGGTTCTGAACTACTCCATTCCCTATCGGTTCACAAAATTGAATTGTTATTTCCCCAAGAGAAAAACTTCCAAATACCGCATTCCACTCTTTATCTATTTTTGGTGTACTCATTTCTATTTGCAATAACTCTTCCCATAGTTTGCTTGTTTCATTTACATTATTAACAGCATAAAACACTGTTTTCATTCCAATTACATTATTGTCATGAAGTGAAATCGCTCCTTTTTTCTGTAAATCTGTTCTTCTATTTTGATCGGATTCACCCCACTCAATAAAAAACGGGAATCTAGGACCACTATCTTCCTGTTCAATGAATAGCATTTTCCAGCTTAATAGAGTACCATCTTCCCTTAAACGTTTTCCCTCAAACGGACCATTTATATGAAACCCCGTTTCCAACAACTTGTTAGCAAGCTCTTCCATATGTTCTGTACGCAGTGCAATTTGGATCATCCCTTCCCCTTTTTGCAACTTATGAACAGTTTGCTGAATGAGAGGATTCTCTGCTCTGTTTGCGACTTCATTGTTCTGAACAGCTAAAAACTCAATATACGCTAAATCAAAATAACATAAGCTATTATATGTCCCCCAATTCGTATGCTCTCCCCCTGGAACTGTATGAAATCCGAGTACCTTCATTTGATTTATTACATCAACTGGAGAGCATTGAACTACGTGAACAAGATGATCAAACTGTAACATCTTCTCACCATCCTTACTTTTATTATTTTTAGTGTATTACTTTTCATTTATTTCTTGCAATTCAAAATTTTAATAAAAACCCAGTTGATTTATATGATTAATGTGTATTATAATAAAAAAAATTAGAATATGATAAAGCTGATTGGAAAACCAAAGGCTCTTTTCTCACTAGAGAAAGGAGCCTTTTTTATTTTATCTTGCTATCTTTGGGGCAGTAACACTCCCTCCTTAAGATTTTGAGAAGTCAAAAGAGATAGATGGGAGATAACTGTCCGTAAAAACTTGATTGATTCAGCTAACCATTAGTAGAGGATAAAGAATCTCCACTGATGGAAATTTCGCTTTATTATAAACGGAGGTTTTAAACATGCAAAAATTAATTGTCTTTGCCATCATTGGTTTTTTTGCTCAACTCATTGATGGAGCTTTAGGAATGGCATATGGAGTAACGTCTTCCTCATTATTACTCATGTTTGGAATTGCACCCGCTGTTGCTTCAGCATCTGTTCATTTAGCCGAAGTTGTTACAACTGCCGCATCCGGCATCTCACATATCCGATTTGGAAATGTCGATAAATATACCGTTTCAAGACTGACATTACCGGGTGCAATTGGCGCTTTTGTAGGTGCTTGCTTTTTAAGTAACTTACCAGGAAATTTAATTAAACCGTACATTTCAATATTTTTATTCGCATTAGGTGTATATATCTTATTAAGATTTATTTTACAAAAACAAGTTGTTCAAACAAATAACAAACGTCTGTCTGGTAAGCAATTAATTCCACTTGGCCTTTTTGCAGGTTTTGTAGATTCAACAGGCGGTGGCGGCTGGGGACCTATTACTACTCCTGTTTTACTTGCACGCGGTAATGAAGCAAGAAAAGTTGTAGGTTCTGTAGATACGAGTGAATTTCCTGTCTCATTAGCTGCCACATTGGGATTTTTCATTTCTCTAGGCTGGGCACAGATCAGTTGGTTTTGGGTGTTTGCTCTTATGCTTGGCGGTATCATTGCAGCACCAATTGCTGCGTGGCTAGTACGAATTGTTCCTTCTTATTTACTTGGAGTACTTGTCGGAGGACTCATTATTTTCACCAATATCCGTACGCTATTAACAACTTTTAAAGTAAATCAAGATATAATATTTCTTTCTTACATTGCCATAGGTCTTGTCGTTACAATCGCACTTATTATTACGACTCGTAATCACTCACAACATACAAACAAAAAAATTGTATATAACAAACAAAAACAAGTTTCCCCATAAAGGGAAGCTTGTTTTTGTTTTAGTCTCCTCTTCTACAATATATTTTGTCGAAATTTATTTGTCTCAATTTTCTGTTAATTTTAAAGGATTTTTTGAAACATAATGCGAAACTATTGTATAACCTTTTTCATCAGGAGGTTACTTAATTACATATTTTTTAGGATCGGGACGAATTTTGAAAGCGCTTTTCTAAAATAACCATTCTATTTCTCTTTTTTTCTACAAAAAAATCCTTGCAATATTCTCAGAAAATCATTACAATTGCGATATATTAAAAATCATAGCAATAGAGAAATCCTCATCAATCCGATGAGGTAGAGGTTGCGGCTTTTATTAGTAGTCCGGACGAGACGCAGAGAACGTCAATAACTCCGAATGAAAGGAAAAGCTGCCGAAGTTTATACTTCTTCTCTGGAAGTATATGCTGGGGCTGTTTTCGAATAGGAACAGAACTGTCACGTTTACAAAATTACCGTGTAAGCGTGGGGCGCTATCTTAACGGAAGGTATGATGGGGTGGTTATTTTTGAAATGCTCCGCTAAAGTCCTTTAGCGGTTTTTTTTATTCCCCCCCCGCTCCTTCCTATCTTACAAGAAAAGGAGTGTTGAAAATGAACGGCGCAACTACAAAAGTTACCTCTACATCTACAAATCAATCTGCTCAAACACATGGCGAGCTAAAACGCGGATTGAAATCTCGCCATCTTACAATGATTTCACTTGGTGGTACAATCGGAACAGGTTTATTCCTAGCAAGCGGTGGTGTTGTCCACACGGCTGGTCCTGGCGGTGCTCTCGTCGCCTATGCTGCAATTGGTATTATGGTATATTTTTTAATGACAAGTTTAGCAGAATTAGCATCGTACATTCCTGTAGCAGGATCATTTAGCACCTACGCAACAAGATTTGTTGATCCATCTCTTGGGTTTGCATTAGGTTGGAACTACTGGTATAACTGGGCTATCACGATTGCTGCTGAACTCTCTGCAGTTACATTAATTATGAAATTTTGGTTCCCAAATACCTCTTCCCTGCTTTGGAGTGGAATTTGTTTAGCTATTATGTTCCTTTTAAATTATTTATCTGTCAAAGGATTTGGGGAAGCTGAATATTGGTTTGCACTTATTAAAGTTGTAACTGTTATCGCCTTTTTAATTGTCGGTTTTCTTATGATTTTCGGTATTATGGGTGGAGAGCCTGTTGGTTTTAAAAACTTCACAGTTGCAGATGCACCGTTTAGCGGCGGCTTCATGGCAATCATTGGTGTATTTATGGCAGCTGGATTCTCATTCCAAGGAACAGAATTATTAGGAGTTGCGGCTGGTGAAACTAAAGATCCACAACGCAGTATTCCAAAAGCAATTCGCAGCATCTTTTGGCGAATTCTACTGTTCTATATTTTAGCAATTCTTGTAATTGGTTTACTCATTCCATATACAGACAAAAACCTTGCAGCAAGTGATGTAACAGTAAGTCCATTTACACTTGTATTCGCAAAAGCAGGTGTTGCTTTTGCGGCATCTGTAATGAACGCCGTTATTTTAACAGCTGTTCTGTCTGCTGGTAACTCTGGTATGTATGCAGCATCACGTATGCTTTGGGATTTAGCAAACCAAGGTAAAGCACCTAAATTTTTAGGAAAACTAAATAGTCGTGGTATACCTGTAAATGCATTGATTGCAACATCATTAGTTGGATGTGCTGCTTTCTTAGCTTCTTTATTCGGTGATGGCGTGGTCTATGTATGGCTCTTAAATGCTTCTGGTATGTCAGGCTTCATCGCTTGGATCGGAATTGCAATTAGTCACTACCGTTTCCGTAAGGCATACATCGCACAAGGAAAAGATTTAAATGACTTACCATATAAAGCAAAATGGTTCCCATTCGGTCCTATCTTTGCATTTGCACTATGTTTAATCGTTATTCTTGGTCAAAACTACGGTGCATTTATGGGAAAATCTATTGACTGGAACGGTATACTCGTTTCATATATTGGCCTACCTCTTTTCTTAATACTTTGGTTAGGTTATAAATTTACAAAGAAAACAAAAGTCATTCCATTAGATAAATGTGAGCTTTAAAAATAACAACCTATCAAACCGTTTTATCAAGACCTAAATTCAAAAAAACTTAAAATATAAAGGCCCTAACATATTATATATGACTAATATGTTAGGGCCTTTTATTTTTAGTAATGATTTTTGAAACTGAATTCGAATAGTATTTTTCTCTAGTAAGTTGGGAGTTTTTGAACCAGAAAGATATATTTTTAACTATAAAACTATGACAAAATTTATCCGGGTTTCCTTTTTGCCTACTTGCTAAATTCAGCAAGTAAAATATTTTTAAAAGGATCAGGACTGTTAGCTCTACCCGTACTGTTCAAATTGACGGCCAACGTATGCTTGCCTCCAAGTGTACCTCCAGCAAGAGTAATAAACCCTGGAATACCACCTGTGTGTCCCCATATCGAGACACCGTTTGGAAGCTTAGTTTCATAGATTCCAAGACCATATCCATCGATTTCTGCTCTTCCTGTAGGAACTGTAGTAAGCATTTGTTTTAGTTGCTGTTCCTTCAGTAATTTGCCACCGAGCAAGGAAGAAAAGAATTTGTTTAAGTCGTCGGCAGTAGAAATCATATCTCCAGCCGAGCTAGCTATACTTGGGTTATAATAAGTAACGTCTTTTAGCTCACTTGCTCTGTCTGGTTGGAAATATCCACGGGCATGCTTAGTGCCTGGAATAACGCTTGAATTGCCAGGTAGGAATGTATTCGACAATTCAAGCGGTTCAATAATCCGATTTTCAATCTCTTCCCCATAGCTGTTTCCGGTTACTTTTTCAATAAGGATACCCAGTAATACGTATCCTGTGTTTGAATAAGACCACCCCTTTCCAGGAGCGAAGTCTGGAGGCAGAGAAAGCCCAACCTTCACTATTTCTTCAGCGGTATATGTTTTTTTTGTATTCATCATATCAACGTCTTTTGACTTTAAGTAGTCAGCGATACCACTTGTATGGTTCAATATCTGCCGGATAGTAATTTGTTTACCATCATATCCGTTTCCTTGAATGACACCAGGCAACCATTTTTCGATGGAGTCGTCTAGATTCAGGCGGTTCTCTCCAGCTAATTGAAGTACAACCGTTGCAGTGAATGTCTTCGTCACGCTGCCAATACGAAAGCGAAAATCTGTTTTCATTGGTTTCTTGGTGCTCATATTCGCTACCCCAGCGGCATAACCCCACGTTTTTCCACCCTCAGAAGTTTTAGCAAGTATCCCCGGGAATCCAAATTGCAATGTATCCCGCATTGCTCGCTTGACGGAATTCCGATCTCGTTGAGTGCTTGTGTGTAACGAACTAGATACATTTTGAGTGGGCTCTGCTTTTACAATTGAGGTTGGCGGCGTGTATAGAAGGGAACTTCCAGTTATTAAAAGGGCCAGGCTTGCAAATGTAATTTGACTACGCATTTTCATAAGGCATTCCTCTCCTCTATTCATATTGTATAGGTGGTTGCTTACTGTTCCATATTAATCACACAGCTATCATCTCCACCAATGACAAAATGTCATCATTAAGTTTGTAATCATCTTCATAATTGTTGTTTTACCAACGCCATTCTGTCCTAACAAGCGGTAAATCCCTCTTTTTTCCACATTTATGTTAACCCCAGAAATTACTTCTTTTCCTTGAAATACTCTTGTTAACTGATTTGTTTTTCATATATACGTCATATCTGTTACGCCTTTCACGCCTCGTTATATTTTTATCATACACAATGAAACTTTCTTTTTTCTTACCCATTCCTTACAAATTACTTACGTTCAAAATAGCTTCTATAATAGGGTATAAGGAGGATCTGCGCCAAAAAGTAATATTTCCCAATAAACGCATTGACCAAAAAGAAACGCAGAGGTTTTTGGCCTCTATGTTTCTTTTTTCGTCCTTTAAATATTAAAGAGTCGGTTTACTCTTAACAGGGTGAATTCGGTTCTATTCTAATGTGATTTTTCTTCTTGCAATACAACACAAATGACATTGTGCTGTATTAAACACTCCTAACGTTGTTAAAATCACTTGTTTCTAAGTGGAAATTTATTTAACTCTAGGTGGTGTACTCCATATCCATCAGCTTAAGAAAAATAAACGCCCTCAAAACGAAAAAGTAAGCTGACTTCTCAAAGTAACTACCTGTAGAAAGAGAAAATTTTCATTTAGGGGGTATATTAAAACCTTAGCTTGATAGCAATGTGGTGCTACCCTATCCCCATCAAGCTAGCAAATAAAAATACCCCAAGACTAAAAGAACTCACTATGTAAATATATACATAGTGAGTTCTTTTTGATTATTCTTCCACTTTTTCTGCAATCGCCAAGTTACGTAAATAATCCAATAAAGGTTGCACTTCCTGCGGAGCTGTTACATCGGTAAATGTAAAGGATTTTGACTCTTTTCCATTTTCTATCCTTAGCTGATAAGAAAAAGCATCGGCTCCTTTGGTTGTAACAACCCCTAATTCACTTGGTTTAAGATTAAAAATATTAGCTTGCTTGATTAAATCAAGTAATTCCATAGCTATTTCCTTTGGTAACTCAACCGTATTTGTCTGAAAGGTTAAGTGGAGATTAGCGATTCCCCCAATACAGCTAAATTGGATATGCATATTAATATTAAGCCTCCACTTCATGATAAAGAATATGTCTAAGAAGGTAGTCCCACCGTTTTAAAAGCAGATTCTACTGTTTTTGCAGCCGTTTTAGGAACTTCTCCACTATCAACAAGTTTTTGCGCTGATTTAATTACGATTTGTGCAAATTGATTGAAGTTTGTAGTTGTAAATAAATTTTGTATTGCATTATACCATATCAAAGCTGCCTTATCTGTTCCAATCTCCATAGATACAAGATAAAACACCTTGTTTGGTATGCCACTATTGATATGGACACCATGGTGATCAAGATCTCCTTGATAATAATTTTTCATATGATCAGGTTGCATATCCTTACCCATTAGTCGGTTATCAAATGCAGTACCAGGTGCTTTCATTGAACGAAGGGCTTGTCCTTTTAGTGTTGGTCCCATTATATCAGCACCAATTAGCCAATCCGCATCTCGTGCTGTTTCCTTTAAATAAGATTGCTTAATTGCTATTCCGAACACGTCCGAAATATGTTCATTCAAAGCTCCAGGTTGTCCTTCATACTCTAATCCGTTAGTGAATTGAGTAATACCATGTGTAAGTTCGTGCCCAATAACATCGAGTGAATTTGAAAAACTTGTAAAAATAATTCCATCTCCATCACCAAACACCATTTCATCACCGTCCCAATAGGCATTTTGAAAGTTATGCCCATAGTGAACATTCAGAATGAGATCTAGCCCATTGTCATCAATAGAATTACGGTGGAACACATTCTTAAAATAGTCACGCACAATTCCAGCATAGTCGTACGCATGGTTAACCACAGTATCCCCACTTGATCTGTCTCCTTCTTTTCTCACCTCATTCACTCTAAGATTTGTTCCCCCTTTGCAATCGTATACATGGCGAGCAGACTCACCTCGCGTTCCTGTTCCAGCATCAGTTAAGGAGACAACACCATCAATATTATATTCTTTCAAAATTCTACGCTTTCGAATTTTTAGACTTTTCTCCAAAGTAATTCGTGCTGCTTCTACTTCATTTTGTGCTAAATTCTCCAAAATATAGTTAGGTACAATAAAACATTTGCAATTATTATGCGTACACCGTTTTGTATGCAAGTTTTACACCCCTTCCTAATAGTAGTAAAAACAACTCGATTAGCTTTCTCTTATTACATTAGGTTGAAACACTTTTTAGTAGCGCTTTTCTAAAATCCTAATCTTGCTTGTATATAATTCTTCTACTATTTATATAGTAATTCCTTGTTTCTTTCCTATTTTATATAAACATCGTGGCTTTATTTCAAACCCAGAAAATCGAAATCTGTATTCCCACGAACAACTGTGGAGAAATGAAATTTTCATTTTTGGGAACAATAAATTTCTTAACTTGATAGCGATAGATTGGTACCCCTAATTATTATAGTATGTTTAACAAAAGCTAATAAGTTTTCTTATGTGCACGAGTAGCCGGTTTATTATATTTTTGCCATAATAGAATGAGAGTTTAAGAAAAGGAAGGGATTACATGAATATTCGTGTTACAAATACAGCAAAAGAGAAACTGCAACAGTTACAAAACGAAGGTAAAACAATTATTAGAGTAAAAGGAACTATAGGCAATACATGCACTGTCTATGTAAATATCGATTTAATTGTCGATGAATATCATGCCAATGATGTCGTATTTGAAGACGAACAGCTTGTTATTCAAATCGATGAATTTACAAAAGATTATATTGGAAACACAATGACACTAGACTACAATACAGGTTTTAAAATCACAACACCAAGTGAAACGATTGTTTATGGTTTATCGCTGAAAAAATAATATAAAAATGTAATGTTCAAAAAAGAGAAGGCACATATGATCGTTTCATACGTGCCCTTCTTTTTAAATTTTTCAGTTTACTTCTTCTGTTCTAAAAATCCATCCACAAATTCCCCTATTGTTTCATGAAACGCATAATCAAAATACGGTTCTTGCCCCGTTCGCTCGTCATTAATAAGGATTGTCGTTGCCCCTATCTCTCGTTTTGCTATTTGCGGGAATGACGCTACAGGCTGTACTTTTAACGACGTTCCCATTACAAGCAATACATCTGTTTCATACAAGCGTTCAATAGCTGTTTGAAATTGAGGCAATGTGTCTCCATATAACACAACGTCAGGATTTAAAATGAAATTACACTTCTCACAGCGCGGCACTTCATGTGCAATCATATATTGTAAGTTATATTTCGTACGACACTTTGGACAATGAGCAGATTGTAATGTACCATGTAAATCAATGACACGTTTACTTCCGCCCAATTGATGAAGTCCATCAATATTTTGTGTTAAAACAACAAGATCTTTTCCGCTCTCTTCTAACTGCGCAATAAATACATGTCCTCTATTCGGCTTATATTGATGAAATGTTTCAATTTGAAAGATTGCCTTATAATGTTTCCAAAAATCTTTCGGGTTTCGATTATAATATCCTCTTGATAAATACATTTCTACATTTGCATCTGCATACAAACCGTTTGCTGATCGAAAGTCTGGAATCCCACTCTCTGTACTTGCACCTGCTCCAGTTAACACTGTAATTTTCTTAGCATTGTCAATAACAGAACGCACTTCTTCATAATGCTGCACAACATTCACCTCTTGTATATTTCTTCTTTCATTATAACAGGCATATGCAGCAATTTGGAAAATTCTCCTTAGTGTGTTGTACCTTCTGCTACTACTATATCTATTTCTACTTCCAAAGCTGTTTGTATTAAAAGCTCTATTCCTTTTGTAATGTTAGAAAGCGACATGCTCGGTTGCCCAGGATATGCACTCGCCTGTTCTGGTAAAAACGGAATATGTACAAAACCACCAGAAATACGATCCTTCTGCTTTGCTAATATGTGCATAAGTCCGTAAAAAAGATGGTTGCAGACAAACGTCCCTGCTGTTTGGGAAACAGATGCTGGAATCCCCCCTTCACGAAGTTGCTTCACAATCGCTTTTATGGGAAGTGTTGACCAATACGCCACTGGACCATCCTCGATCACTGGTATATCAATCGGCTGATTTCCTTTATTATCAGGAATTCTTGCATCATCTACGTTAATTGCAATGCGCTCAACTGTAATGTCGGAACGCCCTCCTGCTTGTCCAATACACACGACAAGAGCTGGATCTACTTCATCAATATAAGATTCTAGCATTTGTAAGGATGCATGAAAAACCGTAGGAATTTCTTTACTAACGATTGTATATTCTCCTATTCTTTTTTGATCATGTTGTTTAGCAACTTCCCAAGCAGGATTGATTTTTTCCCCTCCAAATGGTTCAAATCCTGTTAATAAAATTTTTTTCATCAATCTCCCCTCCTTTAAAATCGATATACAAGTGCGTACATAACAAGCATATTAATGATGAAAATAGCAACGGCAACTGGCGCTTGCGCTTTAATAACAGCATTTTTATCTTTAAGCTCTAATAACATTGCTGGAACAATGTTAAAGTTAGCAGCCATCGGCGTTAGCAATGTACCGCAATACCCAGCAAACATACCAAGCGCTGCCATAATCGCTGGGTTTCCTCCGTGCATTTGAACAATAAGCGGCAATCCAATTCCACCTGTAATAACAGCAAAAGCAGCGAACGCATTTCCCATTACCATTGTAAATAACATCATTCCTAAGCAATATGCCATGACAGCCACGAATGGATATTCAGTCGGCAATACTTGTCCAACTAAATCCGCTACCACTTGTCCAACTCCAGACTTAGCAAATATACCGCCAAGAGCAGCAAGCATTTGTGGTAAAATAACAGCCCATCCGACTGCTTGCAGTAAACGGCTTCCTTCTTGAACTGGTTCTGTCACTTTTGCTTTTGTAATGGCCATCGCAAATGCAAAGGCAACTAATGCACCTAATGCGAGTGCAATTAGCGTTACTTTTTCAGGATCAACAACAAATATATTTCCAAACTTCAGTTTTCCAAGAGTGAGCGTTCCGATAATAGTAAACAAAGGGATTAATATAGCTGGCATGAAAATTTTATTTCCTAATTTTGCTGCATGTTTTACACGCTCTTCTACTGGTGCTTCTTGTTCATTTGATTTTGTTACTTTGTTTAATGATGCTAAAATAACCATAACTAAAACGATACAACCGACATAAAACGAAGGTATGATATTTCCAAATAAAAATGTAATGGCAAACAACGCCCAAAACAAACTAGAACCAAAACGATTCGGATGTTGACGATCAAAAGCAACACGAATTGCAATAAATGCAACAATAATACCAAGCAGATAATAAATTGTATCCAGTGTAATTAATTTCATGCTACATCGCCTCCTTATCTTGATTCGCTTCTTGTTTCATGACGTCGTCTATATGTCTATCAATTTGACGAAAACGAATCCAACTTACAATAAATGCAGAAATTGCTGTCGGAATCCCCCAAAGTGCCATATCCCACACACCAACATGCATACCGACAGAATCAAAAAATCCTTTCATTAATAAAATAGCTCCCGTTGCAATAAAAATATCTTCTCCAAAAAACCATGCTGTATTTTCTGCAGCTGCTGCAGTTGCTTTAATTTTTTCCTTTAACTTGTCTGGAAGTTTTCCATAACGAGCATGTGCTGCCCCTTCCGCCATTGGTGCAACAAGTGGTCTTACTGTTTGCGCATGTCCTCCAATGTTAAGCCCGATCGCTGCAGATGCTTCACGAATGGTAAAATAAGAGAGAAGAACACGTCCCGTCGTTGCTCCTTTTGATTTTGTAATAAGTGCTTCCGCTCGTTCTTTCAATCCGTAACGCTCTAAAATACCGATAACTGGAAGTGTTAATAAAATAGGCATAGACATATATCGATTTTCTACGAAGAATTTTCCAAATAGACTTACCACTTCATGAAATGACATACCGGATACCATCCCTGTTACAATTCCAGCTACCATAACAACTAACAATGTATTAAGTCGAAATAAAAAACCAACTGCTACAAGTAAAATTCCAATCAATTTTATCATAAATATCCCCCCATCCTTTTTTACGTATTAAGGTGCACAAATGTTAATTTGTGCTTGCTGCAGTGCATTGTAAATACTTTTTGCATAATCAACAGCATGCACGCCATCCCCATGAATACAAATTGTATGTGCTGCAATTGAAACGATAGTCCCATCAACAGCTTGAACATTCCCTTTTTGCACCATTTGCAATACTTGTCTTATCGCATCTTCTTCATTTGTAATCAAAGCATTTGATTCTGTACGATTTGTTAAAGTTCCGTTACTTTGATATGTTCGATCTGCAAATACCTCTTGCACAACACGAAGATTATATTTTTCTCCTGCACGCACAAATTCACTACTTGCTAATCCGAATAAAAGAAGTTCTGGATTTACTTTATAAATAGCTTTTGCAATAGCATCTGCGATTTCCGAATTTACTGCTGCTAGATTATAGAGTGCACCGTGCGGTTTAACATGGTTCATTTTTCCACCCAATGCACGAATAAATCCGTCTAATGCCCCGATTTGATAAATCATATAATCATACACTTCATCTGGTGAAACATGCATCATTCTTCTTCCAAAACCTATAAGGTCTGGTAAGCCTGGATGCGCACCTATTGAAACACGATGTTCTAGCGCTTTTGCAACTGTACTATGCATAACTGAAGGATCACCCGCGTGAAATCCACATGCAATGTTTACTGATGAAACATAAGGTAGAATCGCATCATCATTTCCTATGTTATAGGCTCCAAAACTTTCTCCTAAATCACAATTTAAATCTACTACCTTCATGATTTCTCTCCTTTTAGCTTAATGAACATTTTTAAAAGATTCATTGTTTGTTCTTGTTTTATATATAGCTTCTGTGCTTCTATTACTGAAATTTTTGAAAACGATAGATAATCCCCTGGCTTTAATTGTGCAAGCAGCGGTATATCAATTGAAATTACATTAGCAATTCGTGGATATCCACCTGTCGTTTGACGATCTGCCATTAATATAATAGGTTGTCCTTCAGGTGGTACTTGGATTGTCCCGTGCGTCACAGTATCTGATAACAATTCTAATTTTCCCTCTACCATTACCTGCTCCCCGTCTATACGATAGCCCATTCGATCTGCATGATTGGAAATTTTAAATTGCTTTGTAAAAAAAGAACGACGACTCTCTTCCGTAAATCTTTCAAACTCTAATCCTTCCACGACACGAATCTCCGGACAATGATGATAGTTTGGTAAACAATTAGAATTTATTCCCCACATCGTTATATCTCGTTTTTCATTTACAAGCTGCTGTATAAGACGCTTTGCCCAAAGGGAAGGTGTACCTATTTGTAATTGATCCCCTTTTTGTAAAGCACGACCGTCCAATCCGCCTAAGCTAGCTCGCATATACGTACTTTTGCTCTTCATTACAGCTGGAACATGAATTCCACCAGCAAATGCTACATATGCTCTGCATCCTGACTGAATTTTCTTAAAACAAAGCATACTTCCCTCTTTGGCTAATACCGGGCGCCACAATGGAACTCGTTTTCCATTTAAAAGCGGTTCCATATTCGCACCGCCAATTGCAATTAATGTCGTCTGCTTAATTAACAACTTTGGCCCAATAATCGTAATTTCTAATCCAGCTTCCCCTTCTGCATTTCCAACTAACATATTTGCAATTCTAAGTGCAACTGTGTCCATTGCTCCGCCAACTGGTACACCGTATTGTTGATATGTATGTCTACCTAAATCTTGAATAGTCGTCAACATCCCTTGTTGTAACACCTCTATATTCATACATTCTCATCCTCCCATTGCTGAAATTCTGTTTCTGTTATGGGGATGAAACGTAAATACATACCACTTTGTAGATAAGTAGGCGGTACTTTTTGAGGACGAAATAAAGAGAGCGGTGTGCGTCCAATAATATTCCATCCGCCTGGTGTTTCAAGTGGATATATACCCGTTTGACTTCCACCGATTCCAACAGATCCAGCCGGAATCTTTAATCGAGGAGTATGCTTTCGTGGAGTTGCAATCCGTTGCGACATACCTCCTAAATAAGGAAATCCTGGTGTAAAACCAAGCATATAAACAAAATAAGTGGATTCACTATGAATACGAATTACATCCTCTATTGTTAATCCATGATGCTTTGCTACTTCTTCCAAATCAGGGCCGTATTCTCCGCCGTAACAAACTGGAATAGATATATATTCATATTCTTTCATTTTCTTATAATTCTCAGCTTTTAAAAGGGACTGCACATGATAACAAATATAGTCATATGGTGACACATTTATCTTTTTCTCCCTATACAATGTGTAGGAATCATAATAAATAGTCACAGATGTATAAGAAGGAACACATTCTATCATCCCAGCAAACGGTTCATTTTGTAACGCCTCAAATAAAGATTGTACTTGCTTATAAATTTCCATATTGATTTTCTGTCCAAATGTAACGACAATTGCTTGATCACCTAGTGCTGAAAACTTCATTATTCCCCTACCTTCTTTTCTTTCCATCCTAATTCTATTGATACTTGCTTCGTTGTTTGGGTAAGACTTTCAATCCATTTTATAATTGCTGTTTCATCATACTCAGCTTCTAGTCCCGAAATACTCATGCCCCCAATAACCATATCATCACTTCCAAAAATCGGAGCAGCTATGGCCGCTGTATGATTTTCGAGCTCTGAATAACTAATGGTATAACCGTTATCCTTTGCAGTTTGCAGCATATCACGTAGTTCATTTTCATCTGTAACCGTGCCCTTTGCAAATGGAACAAAAGTTGTATTGTTTATATAATTTTCTTGTTCTTCTTTTGAAAAGTATGTAAGCAAAATACGTGGACACGCTCCGGCATACAGCGGAGCTCGCCGTCCAATAGCTGTATAGACACGTACAGGTTGAT
Source organism: Bacillus yunxiaonensis (assembly GCF_037104695.1). Taxonomy (NCBI): domain Bacteria; kingdom Bacillati; phylum Bacillota; class Bacilli; order Caryophanales; family Bacillaceae; genus Bacillus; species Bacillus yunxiaonensis. The sequence continues at coordinate 713,869 of NZ_JBAWSV010000001.1, forward strand.
CACCATCAATCTTTTCAATATAAATGGCTTCATTACCATCTTGAATAATTAAATTAACTGCTTGTCCAACTTCTTTCTGTAACTTTTCCATATAAGGCTTCGCAATTTTCCGTAAAGATAACCTCTCTGAAACAAGCTGACCAAATCGTAAAAAAACAAATCCTAACCTGTATGCACCATCTATTGTTTTTTGCAACAAACTCATTTCTTCAAGAGATTTAATAAGACGGTGTACTGATGTTTTAGGCATATCAGTCAATTTCACCATCTCAGCTAACGTTAACGTATCATGCTCATAAAATAATTCTAAAATTTTCATTGTTTTCACTGCTGTTTTGTTATAACTCATGAAGTCCTCCTTTGTTCCGTATTTCGGAACATCTATTCCAATTTTCGAAACAGAATATCTGTTTTAAATTATAAAATATTCTTTCAATTCAGACAATGTTTTTTTACCCTTATTTTGAATAAAAATAAAAAAAGCAATCAAACTCTAAATGAGTTTAATTGCTTTTTAAACTATTATAATGCTCTAACATGCTGCAGTGGCCAAAATACCATTGAACCTTTCCCAACAATTTGTTTTTCAGAAACAAAACCAAATGCTCGGCTATCTTTAGATACTTGACGATTATCTCCCAATACAAATACATAGCCTTCAGGAACTGTTTTCTTTCCAGTTATCTCTTCTAACGTAAAGTCAGGGGTTAACTGTCCTCCAGATAGTTGCTTTTTATATTCATCTAAATACGGTTCAGCAACTGCCTTACCATTTACATATAAAACATCATTTTTATACTCAATTGTGTCTCCAGGTAAACCAATCACTCGTTTTACTAAATCATGCCCCTCATTCCCATGAAAGACAATGATAGTAAAACGATCTAACCCTTGTAGACTATATCCAATTTTATTCACAACCATTCTCTCATTATCTTTTAGCGTTGGCATCATAGATTCCCCCTGCACAAGTGACGGGGTAAATAAAAATGTACGACAAACAAATGCAATAATCAAAGCTAGACCTATACTTTTAACCCATGACATAATCTCACTTTTTTTCATCTAGATATCTCCTTTAACAACTAATCAGTTTTACAATTTCTCGTACATTTTGAACGACAACTTCACCAAAGCACGATTTTCCTTCTCTCGCTGCTGTACCAACGTGAGCTTGTGTAATTCCAGTATCGCGTAACAATTGCTGCACATTTTCTTTCGTAACACCACTACCAACAACGATTTGTATTTGTCCTGCACTTGCTTGATTCATACCGCGTAAAACAGCAATGTTATCTTCTATTTTTCCTTTTCCACCAGATGTTAAAATATGTGTAATCTTATTAAACTTCCGCAATATTTTTACGCCTTCTTCTAAATCTGTCAGTTCATCAATTGCTCGGTGAAATGTCACATTCATTTCATCAACTACTTCTAACAACTTCCCTAGCTTTTCTTCATCAATTTTATTATTTTCATTCAAAACACCTAAGACAACACCAGTTGCTCCAAGTTGTTTTGCGATGCGGATATCCTCTTTCATTAACTCAATTTCTTCTTTAGAATATACGAAAGATTTGGCATGTGGACGAATCATTACATGTACAGGAATGGTAACGGCTTCTATTACATTTTTTATTAATGCATAACTTGGTGTAAGTCCGCCTTCTGTAAATGCTGTAATTAATTCTATCCGTTCCCCACCACCACGTTCAATCCGTTTTGCATCTTCTAAGCATGTTGCAATAACTTCTAACATATGTATTCTCCTTTTCATACACCACTTGCTTTTATTATATACGAAAAGGAAAAACATTTCCTATTTTTCAGTTTCAAAATCTTGCAATGCATGCTGCGCTAATAGTGAAATTGTCGCATCATCCATCGGAGGATTATGAAGCCCAGCACGTACATGTAAATAATATCGATGTAACGGATTTTTCTCAGATAAACTTCTTGCCCCAACAATACGCATCGCCTTATCTACAATTGAAATTGCCGCATTTGTCACAGTATACTTCACCGCAGCCATCTCTGCTTGCAAACTTTCTTTACCTCCTTCTTCATACTGCTTTGCAACACTATATAAAAAAGAACGGGCTTGCATCATTTCTAATTCCATTTCTCCTATTAATCTTTGAACATTTGGCAACGTTGCTATAGGGGCTTGTATACTATTTGGTTGATACGTTGCTGCAAATTGCAAGGCATACCGACGTGCAGCTTGTGCAATGCCAAGATAACAAGCTGGAATATGCAACTGCCATCCTCTTCTCTTTTCCCTCTTACGCGGAGAAATAATCTCTACAAAATATTTACGCGGAATCACTACTTGTTCTAAAACTAAATCATGACTTGCTGTACCGCGCATAGCTACACAATCCCACGTTTCTTCAATTGAAACACCTTCTATATTACGCGGGACAAGAAATTCCCCTACTTCCTCTGTCCCTTCTATAGATGCTGAAACGAGAAAGTAATCTAATACTGGGGCCATTGTTGTGAATGTTTTCCTACCAGAAATAATCCAAGTATTCCCCTTTTGAATAGCTGTTGTCTCCGGTTTTCCTCCTCGTGTTGGACTGCCCGTATTACGTTCCGTTGCTGCTCGGTTTACAAGTGCCCCGCGTTTCACTTTCTCACAAAGCCAAGAAAATACTTTCTTATCCCATGAGCGATTTTCCGAAAGTTCTTGTATAATTCCAAGATGCCAACCCATGCATAATGCTGTTGCCCCATCACCTTGTGCAATATATTCCTGAAATAGCAGAAAATCATATAGAGATATTCCTGCCCCACCTTCGTCTTGCGGAACAGTCCATGCTGTATACCCAATTCCTTTTAAATCTTCTATATTTTCAAAAGGAAATGAATACAATTCGTCTAACTGCGGTTCTCTATTTGAGAATTGAGTGATATATGGTTGTAATTTACTTAATCGCTTTTGTTGCTCTCTCGATCTTACAAACTCCATTTCATCAGTCCTTTCCATTTCATGCTAAATTTATTATATGCACACTGTTCTCTTTAGCTACTTTAGTTATCTCACACTAATAAACTATAAAGACTATACTGATGGATGTTTCGTTATATACATTATTTCCTTTAAACATATAATCTATCTTTTAATTGTTACACTATTCCGATGAAAAAACAATGCTTTGAACATAAAAAAGATCTCCTAAAAACATTAGGAAATCTTTCATTTTAATCACCTTTTAAAAAACGAACAGGCAAGGATGCAACATAACCGATATAAGAACATAGTTCTTTGAAAAAGAACGGTAACTCTGTGTCTAAACTACGATAAGCAGACGTTGGCGTTGGTGAAGAATATGCATCCATACCGAGATGCTTTGCAATTTGCATCGCTCGTTTCATATGAAGTGGATCACTTACAATTGTATACGTTTGTAAACCATGTTCTTTTCCAATCTGCAGAGCATTTTTTAAATTCTCCTCTGTATAACGTGATTCCGTTTCAATTAAAATATCTTCCTCTTTTACATTATGCTTTAATGCATATATTTTCGAAGTACGCGCTTCTTCTAATTCCGTTTCAAATTTCGTACCACCTGTAAAAATAATTTTTTTAACGTGCCCATTCTTATAAAGAGAAATGGCATGATTAATTCTCTCGCGTAGTACTGGAGACGGTTTTCCATTCCACGACGCGGCTCCTAATACAATCGCAGCATCCGTATCAACTCGATCTGTCTTAGAACGATAATGCCAAATATCATACGCCGCATAGCTCACAAATACAATAATTGAACCAAGTATAAATAAGAGTGCCTGTACCACCCTTATTTTTATACTTCTTTTTTTCTTCATAAAATTACAGCCTCCGTATTTCCTACATACTTTATATTAAAATTCGTTTAATCGAATGTTCATTCAATTTATTATTTGAATTGATTTGAAAGAAGATGTTTTCCCTCATAACAGTTCTATAAAAGAGTTTTCAATAAAAAGAGGTTTTTATATTTCACACTTACATTCGTGGTCTATTTATAATAATAACAACCTATATTTCTCTCAAATTCTCATACTTCTATATTGTAGCGAATTTCTTTAAAGAATGGAACGTTGAAACAAAAGTATATAAAATACGTAATCATTTTGTAAGAAAAATGCCTTCTACTTCCTATTATCAAGACCTAAGTTAAAAAAAGATAGATAAATAAAAGGAAAATATAAAAAAAGAGCCAGGCACCTGCAATAGTACCAGCTCATCATTCTTATGATTATCTTTTCTTGTTTTCGATATACATCGCCTTACCCTCGTGAAAAAAGCTCAAGGCAATGTTCATGTGTTCGAGCACTTCCTCTGGAATCATCCCTAATGACGCATGGTGCGGGTCTTTCTCGATCATCGTGATGTACTTCGCTTCTAAGAGTACACATTCTTGTGGTGTACGTGAATATCTCGTACACCCTGTATGTAAAAATACTCCCCGCCAATCGCCTGCACATAAAATGATTTGTTCATCATATGTTTCATTGGGATCTCGTTTTTGAAAAAATGCCCTTTTGCATCACTGCAAATTGCTAATGTGTTTGTAAGTTGTTTCATTACAATCACTCCTATCTTTGTTTTGCATTGCATGCGCAGTATACATCACAAATTCCATTTGTGTGTGTTTCTCCTAAAATTCTTCACATGCAGCCTTTCGATGAGAAATTCATGAGAGGGACATGAGAAAATTCTAATGAATGCCTTATAAATTTCGCATATATACATTAGGAAAGGATGGTGAGGGTTATGTCAGAAGAATTCAAGAACGAAACAAACGATTATGAGCAGGTGGAAGCAAATGAAGAAATGAAAAAAGAACTGAAGCAGGAATTGAAAGAAGAACTCATGGCCGAGCTTCACCGCGGTACGTACAAAAGTAAGAAAAAATGGAAAATAATTGGTTGCGCTTGTGCTACGTTGGTGGTAGGATTCGGTCTTGGTTTTGCGACTGGTCATGTCGAAGAGCATCATGAAGGATTTCATCACGGCAAACACGAGGAATGGAACGAATATAACAAACATTTCAACAAAGGAAAGCACGAGGACGGGAAAGAGCACAAAGAGAAGAATGATGTCCGAAAAGGGTAAGAGGCAGATATGAAACCCGATAAACCAGAAGAACAACCGAAGCAACCTGAACAAGATGCAAAACAACCAGCAGATGCTCCGAGATAAAAGTAGCAATAGAAAAAGCAATGGAAGAACGAATTCCATTGCTTTTTTAATTTTATTTCACTATTTTTTCGGTTCGTTCGCTACTCTTTCCATCCCAGCTCGCGAGCATTGCTGTCGTAGTAACTTCAGCACTCTTTACGGATGGATTCCAACATTTTATCTAATTCTTCTTTCGTATGTTCAATCTTTTCGCTTTTCAATGGCTTGCCCTTCCACATGAACCCTTGTATGTTTCTTGCAATACTCTCATAGCCTTGCATCAAATCTCTCGTACTCACAATAATCCCTACTTAATGGACATAAGTTAGAAGGCATTTCTCTTAAACTACTATTTCAAAATCCAATATTTCATATGATCTTCATGTAATACACAACAAAAACCTGATTTCTCTAACACTCTTGCAGAAGCAATGTTACTTGTTAAACATTCAGCTTTAATCGTCGTTACATTTTGCTGGTTTAATAACCATTGTACAAGGCCTTTTGTCATTTCTGTAGCATAGCCTTTTCCTTGGTAATCTGGAACAATACTATAGCCAATCTCAACAATACCATTTACATCTGGAGCACCCTTGCACCCCATATCACCAATAATTGTATTGTCTTCTTTATGAATTATAAGACCGCTCCATTGACTACTCTCTGGTTTTTCCTGTAAACGCTCTGCTTTCCACGGTAAAATTTCTGCATAATCAGGCATAGGCCACTGGTTAGAAATTTCATATGGTATTACTTTCGAAAGCTCCTCGCTCCCTTTTATTGTGGCCTCTACTAATTCTAATGTGAAAGAAATCATTTTTAAACGTTCTGTTTCTATATAAGGCATCTGCACCCTCCTACTTATATGTTGCACACATTAATTTATTTTCTAATCGTTCTTTTACACTTGGCCAATCTTCTGAGATAATACTATAAACAACAGCATCCCTCACATATCCATTTGGAAGTAGTCGTTCATTTCGAAGTATCCCTTCTTTAACTGCACCTAATCTTTCAATAGCGTGCTGTGACTTTTCATTCCGAGCATCTGTTTTAATTTGTACACGTAGCATGCCTAACTCTTCGAATGCATATCGAAGCATCATATATTTACACTCTGTGTTTACACTTGTTCTTTGCACGCTTGGACTATACCAAGTATGTCCGAGTTCTGTTGTTTTGTGTTTCTTTGATATGTTGTATAACCGTGTCGTTCCTACAATCTCATTTGTCGTTTGATCAATCACAATAAAAGGAAGGTCAACTCCCCTTTTATACTTTTCTACTGATTCTTCAACTAATCTTTCCATATCTTCCAAGCAATCCATTTTTGTTATTAAATATGTCCAAATATCTGGATGTTTTTCAATAATGGAGTACAATGAACATGCATCATTTATAGATAATAATTGCAACCTTGCTCGATCATATACAATTTCCACAGAACAGTCTCCTTTTCTTGCTATCTCAATTATATAATAATATTAATTATGCAAATTTTCAAAACAATAAACTTATAATTTACAATACACTTTAACAAACTATCGAGAACTTACACCACTGGAAAATCCCGAATTATACTCTCTTTACGATTTTTCATGAAATCTCTTCCCCACTGATGAAGTTCTTCAATTTTCCCTCCACAAGCATGAAAAAGCTTTATATATCGCCCAATCTCCCTTAATTTTATAAAGTATGGAATTTCTTTAAGCCATACCTCTTCCAAACAATTTTTAGCACGATATCCTTCCATAAACGATGTGAGAAATGTATTCGCATATGAACTCGAACTCACAATAGGAGATGCGTAAAATAATGCTACCGCAATATCATCAATAAACCATGAATACCTACAAGCATCAAAATCAAAAAGATAAATAGAATCCCCATCTATAAAAAAATTGCCGTAATGAAAATCCGCATGAATTAATCCATATGAATCAACTGAATACGGAAGTTCAGATACATATTCCAGCAAAGCAACATACCGTCTTATAATGTCCTTCTCAGATGTTGGCAAATCAATGCCCAATACTTTCTTTGTTTCTACTGACCAGTCTGACCTTCTTGTTATCAAGTCCTCATGAACATATTGCTTTGTGATATTATGCATTTTCCCCATAAACATCCCCATTCGCTTGAACAGGTTTTCACTTTGATCACTTCTCCTTACTGGACGCCCCTGCGCTCCTTTAAAGCAAACCGCAGTAAAGCAATTATCGGCCACAATTAATCGCTCTGCCAAATTTCCATCTAAGGAATGTATAGCCCTAGATATACGTAATCCCTTGCCATTAAGGAAATTAACCCATTGAACTTCCCCAATAATTTTTTCGAATTGTTTATGTAAGCTATTCGTTACACGCAGAAAATATTTGGCGCCATCTCGCTCGAAGGATCCAACTAAACTATGCTCTGAAAAATGTGTTATTTGAGTACCCTCAGACCGGATTCCAAACTTATAAGCAGCAGCATAAAAAACCTCCGTGTGATATTTCTCCAAATGGTATCCCTCCAAAACGATTTCCACCTCTATTCTTGATAATACCACAACAGGAAAAATGCGGAATATTCGAGGCCGACTCACCCAGAAATACTTCCATTTAATTCTACATTGATTCCTAAATGAAATAAAAAGGAAATAACACTGCATTATATATCATCGTTGGTCTGAATACATATCAGTTTTCTAGAAAAATATAACTTCAATTCTCTTTTAACGAATGATTTCAAGGGACTCCTTATGAAAGAGAGTGTCAACAAAATACAAATTTCGTAGGCTAAGGAATACAAAATCTTATTATTACCATATTGATAAACATACTTATGTGTTATAGGTTCTAAAAGCTAAAACTTTCTGGTTAACTGGACATTGACTTGTATACACAGTTTATAAACACAATTATAACTTAAGCTTGGAAACGTTGAGATATTTCTCGTTTACCAAGTGTTCATCACTATATGTTCTCTGAACACATATCTCTTAATTTATAGCTAACAAATCAATTTATGCCTAAACATACAATTTCTCAAAAATGGTTTTGCAACCCTTTTCACACCTTCAAAAGTAAACTTTTGAATAGAGGTTTACTTTCGTTTTCATCATAAAATATAAAAGACGATCTCACATTAACCGCCTTTCATCCTTAAAAATAACAAAAAATTATTTTATTTCATCTAACTTATCCCTTTTTCTAAGTAAATTAGTTTTTGTTACATCACTAGAGATAATAAATAAAAATAAGTTAACCAAAACTAAAATTACATCTATACAGATGACCCAAAAATCACTTTTTATAAAAGAGTTAGTCAAAACCAATATTAATAAGCTAATCCCTGAAATTAAACGTACTTTGTTTTGTTCTATTTTCAACATAAAATCATCTCCTTCTAACTATATTACACAACTCTTAATTCAATTAATATATATTAAACTATATATATTACACATAAAATGAAAGTAAATTTTTTATTAATAGTTTACTTTTAGTTTCTAAAATACAACCTCATAAATGTTAATATATATTATGTATGGAAAATATTAACTTTATAAAAAAGGGGAATATTATGACTGAAACAAACGAATCTTCAGAAGTAGATTTTAAAAAAGATGTGAAGTTTTCTATTATAATCCCTGCACATAATGAAGAAAAGTACATTAGAAAATGTTTGGATTCAATTGCAAAAGCATCAGAGGCATATAAAGATCAAACTGAAGTCATAGTTGTTTTAAATCGTTGCACAGATAAAACAGAGGAAATAGCAAAGTCGTATAACTGTATTACATTAAAAAATAACGATAAAAACTTATCCAAGATCCGAAATGCAGGGGCCGAAATAGCTAGCGGAGAAATAATCATTACTATAGACGCTGATACCCAAATGACAGAGTCTATGTTGTCTAATGCAGACAAATATTTAGCTTCAGGTAAATACATTGGCGGTGGGGCAACTGGAAAGTTTGACAGAATATCTTTAGGAATATTCGTTTCCGCAATATTAATAATAATCCCCCTTCTTTTTAAGTATGGAGCTATATCTGTAGGGATTTTTTGGTGCTATAGAAAAGACTTTATGGCAATCAACGGATTTAATGAAAACATGCTTATGGCAGAAGATGCAGATTTCGCTAAACGGTTAAAAAAATGGGGAAAGCAAAATAATAAGAAATTCGGTACAATTAAAAATGGAATGATAACTTCGACCAGAAGATTTGATAAATATGGAGACTGGGCTTTACTTAAAAATCCAAAAATAATCTTAGCCTATCTAAAAGGAAATGATAAAAAATACGCAGATAAAACATATTATGATAACCAAGAAAGATAATTGTGAAGATTCCTAAACAAATCATCATCAAATGAACTAGTGAAACAAGATAAATAAAATTTTAAAATAACTAAAAGAATCTTATTTATTTAGGATTCTTTTAGTTATTTTGAATGTAAACTTTTACATATTAGTTTACTTTCATTCCTTTGATTTTAATAAGTTTATATCGATTCATCCGTTTTCTCCAAAATCGCTGACGAAAGTATACATTCAAAACATAATAAAGTGAAACTTCCATAAGTGGGGGTTTTTTTTCATCCCCCACTTATGGAAAGCTCTCATCAATCGGGCTTTTACGGGCAGTTAACCCCCACCTATCGCTTCTCTCTAAATTTTGAGATGGGGGGCTTACTGCCCGTTAATGAGAAATAAATGTAAAACTGTAATCTGTTACTTCTTCATAACTAATTTTTTCATACAAATTTTTTCTATTTCCCATTCTTAAACTCTTGTTTAATGTTTTCTAACAATGTTTCTTCTGTAATTAAACGGAAAGCAGTTAGCGCTAACGCTTTTGCTCCAATGATTAATGCGTCATCTCCTCTTGCAGAGCGTGCTGCTTCTCGAAATGCATCTGTATGTGCAACTAAATCATCACGTCCAATTTTAATGTAAGGATGAATTGTCGGAATTACTTGGCTAACATTTCCGGCATCTGTAGAACCAATGCCGACACGTTCATCGCGGTGAACGTCTTCTCCCAATCCTTCTAGTTCTTCGGCAATTATCGCATTAAAAGCTTGATTAATTACTAAATTATCAATCTCATTTTGAAATTGTTCAATCTTTACTGTTGTACCAGCCGCAAGAGCGGCCCCCTGTGCAATATTACGTATCTTTTCTGTAATTTCGGTGCATCGTTTTCTCGTTTTTGCTCGAATAAAGAAACGAGCTGATGCATAATCCGGGATAATATTGGGCGCTTTTCCTCCATCTGTAATAATCCCATGAATACGCACGTCTGCAGGTAATTGTTGACGAAGTGCATTAATACTATTAAACAATTGAATAACTGCATCTAATGCATTAATTCCTGCTTCTGGAGATGCAGCAGCATGAGCTGGTTTACCGTAAAAATGAAAATCTAGTGGATCTAATGCAAGGGATGGACTAGTTGTTGCTGTTTTCCCGCTTGGATGAATCATAAGTGCTGCATCAATATCTTTAAACAAGCCTGCTTTTACATAACTTCCTTTTGCACTTCCGTTCGGTCCTCCTTCTTCTGCCGGTGTACCAAACACAACAACTTCTCCGCCAATTTCTTCAATCACCTCTGATAAAGCAATTGCCGCAGCTGTACTAATTGTTCCAATTAAATTATGTCCACAGGCATGACCTAAACCTGGAAGTGCATCATATTCTGCTAAAAAAGCAATTGTAGGTCCTTTCTTTCCAGAACTTTTTCTTGCAATAAAACCCGTTTCATGGCCAGCGATATGATGTTGAAGTTGAAAACCAGCACTTCCTAGCAATAAACTAAGCGTTTTTGATGCAAAAAACTCCTGATTCCCTATCTCTGGATTATCATGAATAGCATGACTCGTTTTCACATAAATCTCTTTTTGTTCCTCGATACTTTGTACAATTTTATTCCGATGTGTAGTAATTTGTAAAACTCCCATTTTGCATTCCCCTTTCAATATGTTAAATAAAAAAACCTCTTTCTAATAGATAGAAAGAGGCCTTAAAGTATACACAATAAATCTATGCCATCTTTCTTATCTTTCAAGCCTTGCACTTGCTGGAATTGGCACAGTATTCATAATGAATCCGCTGCCGAGGCTTCAAAGGGCCAGTCCCTCCACCTCTCATGATAAGAAATTACAAGTATTCGTATTTGAATTTGTTAAATTATTTTCATTCTAATTTTATTACATTTAAAAGTCAAGAAAATTCTATATTTTTATATCTAAAAATCCTTTTAATACTCCAATTGTTTGCGGAGCTTGTAGTCTCGCTACAATATATGGAAACTCCGGACTGCCATCAAATATCATATGAGCTGTTAATGGAGCACCTACCCACATTATTTCATCATCAATGATAACAAATGGCATCACTTTGTTTTGGCGACGTGCTTGTACGTTTTTTATTGGAATTGCACCTTCTGTATATATAATAACAGATGCTTCTGCACGTACTAACGCTTGCCAAATCCTCTTATCCATACGGCTTGAATTCGGGATGGACACAATAATTTTCTTTTTTGCTGAAATAATATCTTTTAATAATACTTTCGTTTCTTCAGCGCTTGTTTGTACAAACCATCGCAATCTCTTTGTAATTTTCCGCTCTAGAAACGTTCTTGATGTTGTACGATCATATACATTTCCTTGCCTTTGTAGGTGCTGTGTTAAATGAGATAAGGCTTGTTTTCGCGAAAGGTTTTGCTTCATATATTGACAATCTGATAACTGAATAAACTTCCCTCTTGCTCTTGTTACTGCAACATTAACAAGTCGATGGTTTTTTTGATCAAAAAACAGCACACCTGGGCGTTCTTGCGGATAACTATCAACTGTATCAAATAAAATCATATCACGTTCAGATCCTTGAAATTTATGAACGGTCGCTGCTAGTACAGGTGTATTTTTGAACTTTGTTTTTTGAAGAAATTCACGGATACATGTTGATAAAAAACGGGCCTGAGCACGATATGGTGTAACGATACCAATTGACGGTATTCCATCCATCAAGCCAATTAACATAAGTTGCATCGCTATTAGACCTGAAAAAATATTATAACGTGAGCTAGAGACAACATCTTTTAATGAATAAGCTCCGATATTACTTGTATCTAGTAAAACTGCTGCCTCCCTCATGAAAGGCTGTAAGTTTGCAATATCGTTACGGGATGTGACTGATGAATGGTCGAACACTTCATTTTTATAAATAAATTCATTTGTAAAACTTGAAATATGCGGATGCATACGGCGCTGCTCTTGCAACATGTATAAATTCGGGTGCTTTTTATGATCGTTTACAGATTCTACTATACCCGCATGATAAAACACATCTTCTTTTAACCATTTGTTCACAAGTTCATGATTTGATAAAGCAATCGGTGGTAATTGTAGAAAGTCGCCGCAAACGACAATTCGCTTTCCTAAAGAGGCTGCCAATGCTATTTGCGGAACATATGCCATACTCACTTCATCCACGACTACAAGGTCAAACGTTCTTTCGTAAACAAGCGAATCGATTGCACATTTCGATAATGTTGCCCCAATGACTTTTGCATTTTCAATATACTCTTTTTCAACTTCTTTCACTTTTGCTTTTTGCTTTCGAAGTTCTCCTTCTATTTCCTGCATTCTTTTCTTTTCAGAAGAAGTCGCTTTGTAAGAAAGGATTTTTTGTCTTAATTCTTGTCTTAATTCTTCTAAATACAGCCGTTCTTCTTCCCATTCTGCATTTGTCGATTCAACTAATCGCGTGGTAAGTAACGTTTCATGATCGCGAATTTGTTCATTTTGACTAAAACCATAGCGAATAACGTCTCCTGGTACCCATTTTTCTTTTTTCTCAATTTGCTTTGTTACTTCGCTCATTAATACATCAACTGCTGCATTACTATGAGCTAATACAAGAACAGATTTTCCACTTTGATAATGAGCTGCAATAATTCGTGATAAATTGTATGATTTTCCTGTTCCTGGCGGTCCCCAAATGTACGTTGTTGCATTATAAAAAGCACGGTATGCAAGTTCATTTTTCGCTTTTTTCATTTTCATAATATGCTTTGGTGTACTATCACCTTGTAATAACCGTTTCACGCGCTGACGTCTTTGTTTATCTTTTCTCACTTCTTTTAAACGCTCTTGCAATTGCTCTAACAGTTGCCACGGTTCACTATATAACGCTGCTTCATTTATATGGTGCTGCATGTAACAATTAAGTTTCACTTCAATCTCTAGTCCTTGAACAGATAGCACTTCCCCTGTTGCTTCGTCACCGTCAAATTCAATCCGAATTGGTGTTCCATCCGGTAAACTTACTTCAGAAATAAGCTGGAATATATATACACTACTTTCATAGTCTGTATATAGAAAACGTCCATTTATAATTGATAGTTTACTTCCACCAACCGTTTTCCAATGTTTAATTTCATATGCTAACGCTTGATGCCACTCTTTCATCGTCTCTGTTAATGAAGGAGTTTGCGTAGGTGTAATCATATCTATGTCTCCTTCCTCTACCTTAAAAAACATACTTTCTCACTATACCACAAATCATAGCTTATCCCTATTGCTGTTTCATTAGCAGCTTTATCTCATACCTTTAAATAAGATATAATAAAAAGAACTACTAGAAATCCTCAAAATCTATCTTAATAAAAAAGGTGATATTATGAGAATTAGTGAAACAAATAATTATGAAATAATTTCAAAACTAAATGAACCTGTACAAAACTTACATGCATCATTATATCCTGAACATTTTCACCCTTATCGCTACGATGCTGTAAAAGATTTTTTTCAAAATATGATTGATAGTCCTAGTTTTATTTTTTTACTGTTAGAAGAGTCTAATCAAACTGTCGGATATGCATGGTTAGAGATTAAAAGTTATCCAGGCAATGCTTTCAAAAAAATATATACATCTATATACATACATCAAATTAGTGTCCTAGAAACATATAGAAATAAAGGCTATGGCACACAATTACTAGATTACATTTACAAAATTGCAAAAAATAAAAACATAAGCATGATAGAACTTGATTATTGGCTGGCTAATACTACGGCTAAACAATTTTACGCAAAAAATGGATTTGATCTATATCGTGAATTCGTTTATAAAAAAATATAATATCATGATTTTTCATATCCTCTGTATCTAGAACTAATATTACATAATACTTTTATTCCAATATCTCTAATTAAAATCCAGAATCTTCACTATTATCATTAAATATGAATACATACGAAAGCAAAAGACTTATCGAAGTTTTAAAGAACTAAAACAAGCTGTAGACGAGTATATTCACTACTATAATCTGAACGGATAAAACCAAAATTGAATGGGTGTAGTCCTGTTGAATATCGTCTGATGAAAGTTGCATAGGAGATGAGAATTTGAAATCGACATTAATTATTCTTCGAGGAAACTCTGCAAGCGGTAAGACAACAATTGCGAAGGAACTACAAGAATATTTCGGTCAAGGGACGCTTCTGGTTTCTCAAGATGTGGTTCGCAGAGAAATGTTGAAAGTTCATGACACAATAGGCAATCTATCTCATGATTTAATTCGACAAATTACTGAATATGGAAATGGGAAATGTGGATTTGTCATTTTAGAAGGAATACTAAGCAATCGAAAGTATGGCGATATGTTGAGAGAATTAGTGGATTATTTTGATGGTAACGCATATGCATATTATTTCGATTTATCACTCGAAGAAACAATTAGACGACATAATTCTAGGGATAAAAGAAATGAATTTGGAGAAGATTTATTGCGCCAATGGTATACTCCACATGATATCATTGAGGTTAAAAGAGAAAGAATCTTTACAGATGATATGACGCAAAAAGAAATATTCAACATAATTCTTAACGACGTCAAATAATGAAAATCGGAGTGGAAATCTCCACTCCGAAAAAAGTCTAACTTTTGGAGGCAGTATAACTTGCTCCTTTTTTATTATTTACTAAGTGTATAATGAACCGCTAAATGGTACAGTTATTATTTTGTATCTCCAAACCAAAACCATTACATAATTCAGAAAATCTTTTACGCTTTTGGAAGCTGAATTGTAAACGTGGTACCTTCTCCTTTTATACTATGTACAGTAATAGTCCCTTCATGAAGATCAACAATTTTTTTCACAATTGAAAGACCTAGTCCACTTCCTTCTATCGTTCTATTTCGTGCTTCATCAACTTTGTAGAACCGCTCAAAAATCTTTTCTATCTCCTCTTCACTCATACCTAATCCTGTGTCAGAGATAGTAAAATGCAATTCCGTTTCTTTCTCTTCCCCATAAAACGAAATAGTCCCGCCACTTTCTGTGAATTTAATGCTATTCGTCAATAAATTTGTCCACACTTGATGGAGCAAATTTTCATCTCCATACACTTGCATACTTGGAACATCCAATTCAATCGCGACATCTCTTTCACGCCATTGCCACTCTAACATAAAAATAACATCTCTTATTTGCTTTCTGGCATCAAACATTTTCTTATCCAAAACTTGTTCTTCTTTGTCTAGAGATGCAAGCGTTAATAATTGTTTACACAAACTAGACATACGCCTACTTTCTGATTCAATAATTTTCAAATAACGCTTACGCTCTAATTCACTCATATCATTTGTTTGTAACGTCTTCGAAAACCCTTGAATTGACGCAAGAGGTGATTGAAATTCATGGGAAACATTTGAAACAAACTCTTGCCGCATTCGCTCTAAATCCTTTAAGCTTTTTGCCATTTTACGAAAGCTGACAGCCAGTGTTCCAATTTCATCTTTTCGATATTCCGGCAGAGCTATTTCATACTCTCCATTTGCAATTTTCTTAGTTGCACTCGTAAAAAGCTGAATAGGACGTACAATAAACCGAGCTGCAATTGCAATACAAATAATACTTATTACAACGGTTAAGCATATTAATGCAGCAAAGAAAATGCGCATTTCTCCAAATTGCTGTTCAATATCAGGACGAATAAAGAGCGCATAGTTCGTCCCATCATGTTGAATCGGAATCCCAATACTATTTATCAGCTCATTATCAAAAAAACCTGTTATAAATAACCGTGCAGGGTACGTTGAAATACCATTGTATGTGTGCCCGTTTAATACACTCTCTATTGTTTTTTCACTCACATTAATTTTTCGAAATGCATTCCCATATCGCTTCCCTTGTTTTTGATCATCTACAACGTAAATTTCAAAACCAAGCTTAGAAATAGATTGTAAATATTCCTCTCGACTGTGTTCATCGGACTTTTCATATAAATGTTTAACCTCTTGAGCATATTTTAAAATTTTTTCACTGTTATATGGTTTCAAAAAAATATGATAATACACATTCGATAATAAAAAACCAATCATACTACTGGCTAACATGATAACGATAGAAATCATAACAAATCGTGAATATAATGATCGCATTTTATTTCAACTCCAACTTATATCCAAGACCACGCACCGTCTTAATTTGAAAATCATCTGTTCGTTTAGAAAAACGATCTCGTAATCGCTTAATATGTACATCTACGGTACGTTCATCTCCCGCAAAATCAACTCCCCATACAAGTTCAATCAATTCTTCTCGGGAAAAAATTCGCCCTGGATAACTTGCAAGCTGTGATAATAACTCAAATTCTTTTAGCGGTAATAAAATGGTTTGTTCTTGACAACGTACTTCATAGCTTTTTCGATCGATTGTCGTTCCATGTAATTGAATAATATCTGCATTTAACATTTGATAACGACGTAACAATGCTTTCATTCGAAATAATACTTCCGCCGGTTCAAATGGTTTTACAATATAATCATCTGTTCCAACAGAAAAGCCCTTTTCCTTATCTATTAACTGATCTTTTGCCGTTAACATAATAACTGGTATATCATAATATTTTCTAATTTCTTCACAAAGTGTATAACCATCCATATGCGGCATCATTATGTCAACAATCGCCAAATGAATTGTTTCTTTCTCTAATATAGACTGTGCTACTTTTCCATCTTCAGCTTCCCACACTGTATAACCTTCTTTTTGAAGGTGATAACGTAGAAGTTCTCTTATATGTAAATCATCATCAGCTAATAAAATATGTATCATATATCTCGAGTCCTTTCCTTCAGTTAGTACGACTTTACATTATAAGATTGATACAAAATATGCAAGAAAAAAAAGAGAAAGCAATCTGCTCCCTCTTCTACTCTAACGAATGAATAAATAAACCGCTGCGAAGTTTCGGTTCAAACCACGTTGATTTTGGCGGCATAACTTCTCCTGCATCCGCAATATTCAATAAATCTTCCATTGTTGTTGGATACATGGAGAAAGCAACAGCCCATCCTTCCTCATCAACCATTCTTTCTAGCTCGTTCAGTCCGCGTATTCCTCCTACAAAATCAATTCTGTCATTTGTACGAGGATCATCAATATGTAAAATCGTATGTAACAACTGTTCTTGTAAAATTGATACATCTAATCTTTTTACAACATCATATGCATCAAACATATGTGGTTTTGCAGTCAGCTTATACCATACTTTATTCAAATACATCCCAAATGTATGACGCTCTGCTGGTTTATATGGTACTAAATTTGTTTTTTCTACATAAAAAGCTTGAGATATTTCTTGTAAGAATTGTTCTTCTGATAACCCGTTTAAATCCTTTACAATGCGATTATAATCCCAAATCGATAATTCATCTTTCGGGAATAGTACAGATAAAAAGTAATTAAATTCTTCTTCACCTGTATAACTGGAATTTGCTTCGCGGCGCATCATCCCAACTTTCACAGCAGATGCTGAGCGATGATGACCATCAGCAATATATAAAGAAGGTATTTCCTCAAACTGTTCTATTAATGTAGCAATGACTCTTTCTTCATGAATAATCCACGCTTTATGTCTAATTGCATCATCTGCTGTAAATTCATAAACCGGGCTATGCGTTGCTTTCCAATTCGCAATTACATTTCCAATTTCACTTTTCCCACGATATGTTACAAAGATGGGGCCTGTATGAGCATTACATACGTCAACATGACGAATACGATCTTTTTCTTTTTCAGGTCTTGTCTTCTCATGTTTCTTAATGGTGTCGTTCATATATTCATCAATTGATGTACAAACAACAAGTCCAGTTTGAGAACGACCACTCATTGTCAGCTCATAAATGTAAAAACATGATTTCTCTTCTTGTAAAAGCACACCTGTTTCAACCATATGTTGTAAATTGTTTTTTGCTTTCTCATACACAGCGTTATCATAAGGTGAAATAGATGGATTTAAGTCAATTTCAGCCTTATCAATATGCAAAAATGAATAAGGGTTATCTTTTGCAATTTCTCTTGCTTCATTACTATTGAGTACATCATATGGAAGAGCAGCCACTTCATTTACGTGCTCTTGTACAGGGCGAATTGCCCGAAATGGTTTAATTGTTGCCAATGAAATCTCTCCTTTATCCCGCTATTCGCGGTCAGTAAGACCCCCACCTCATAATTCAAGAGAAACGAGGAAGATAAGTGGAAGATAACTGCCCGTAAAAGCCCGATTAGTTAGGCTTTCCAGCAGTGGGGGATGAAGAACTCCCCCACTGCTAGAAGCTACACTTTATACAATCATCCGAACTGCTACGACACCTGTAATGTTTCTAATTGTTGCAACAACATCTTCTTTAACAAACTCATCTATCCCATTATCAATATCAATCATTGTATATGCAAAAGAGCCTTTACTACGATTGATCATATCAGCAATATTAATATGATGATCTGCCAAACACGCTGTAATTTGACCCACCATGTTCGGAATATTTTGATGCGCAACTGTAATCCGTTTCTTTCCAATGTAAGGCAGTTCTACATTGGGATAATTAACCGAATTACGAATATTTCCAGTTTCTAAAAAGTCGCGCAGCTGCCGAGATGCCATAACCGCACAATTTTCTTCTGACTCATAAGTAGATGCTCCGAGATGCGGCGTTGCAATAACATTTTTCATTTGTAGCACACGTTCATTAGGAAAATCTGTTATATAATGCTTCACAATGCCCGCCTCAAGCGCTTGCTCTAACGCCGTTTCATCAACAAGCTCTCCACGAGAAAAGTTTAAAATACGAACTCCCTTTTTCATTACTTGAAGTGCAGATTCATTAATTATGCCTCGCGTTTGTTCAACTAATGGAACGTGCAAAGTTATATAGTCACATGTTGCAAAAATTTCATCTAAACTGAATGCTCGCTGCACTTGTCTGGATAACCGCCAAGCTGTTTCAACAGAAACATATGGATCATAACCAACAACATCCATCCCTAAAGAAAGGGCATCATTTGCAACAAGAGCTCCAATTGCTCCTAGTCCAATAATGCCAAGTCGCTTTCCTGCAATTTCTGAACCAACATATTGTTTTTTTCCTTTCTCGACAAGCTGCGGTACCTCTTCCCCTTGCAAGTCTTTTGTCCA
The DNA here is from genome assembly GCF_037104695.1 of Bacillus yunxiaonensis. Classification (NCBI taxonomy): domain Bacteria; kingdom Bacillati; phylum Bacillota; class Bacilli; order Caryophanales; family Bacillaceae; genus Bacillus; species Bacillus yunxiaonensis. The sequence goes on from NZ_JBAWSV010000001.1 coordinate 733,526, forward strand.
TACAACCCCATCTACAATATTACGAGATGACATAATTAAACTCGCAAGTACAAGTTCTTTTACCGCATTCGCGTTAGCCCCTGGTGTATTAAAAACAACAATGCCTTTCTCTGTACAGCGCTCAACTGGTATGTTATTTACACCTGCTCCCGCTCTGGCAATGGCCTTTAACTGCTCTGAAAACTCTTCATGATGCAATGAATAGCTTCGCAGCAAAATACCATCAGGCTGCTCAATTGTTTCTCCTACTCTATATGTATCTGTTGAAAAAGTAGAAATTCCTCTTTCAGCAATTTGATTTAACGTTTTAATATGAAACATTTCTTCATCCCCTTATTTGTGTTTCTTTTCAAATATATGCATAAAATCCACAAGCGCTTGTACGCCCTCTATTGGCATTGCGTTATAAATACTAGCACGCATGCCGCCAACAGAACGATGCCCTTTTAATGTTTCAAAACCATGTTTTTTCGCTTCTTGGATAAACAATGCATTCTTTTCATTCGAAGATGTTGTAAATGGAATATTCATTAAAGATCGATACACAGTATTTACTGGTGAAGTGAATAAACTTGATTCATCTAAAAAATTGTATAAAATTGCTGCTTTTTCATAATTTCTTTTCTCTATTTCCTCCACGCCGCCTTGCGCTTTGAGCCATTGTAAAACTAACTTTGTTACATAAATACTAAAGGATGGTGGAGTATTATAAAGTGAATTATGTTTACTGTAAGTTTCATAGTTTAACATAGTCGGACAAGAAGAATTTGCAGAACCAATTAAATCTTTACGAACGATTACAACCGTTAACCCCGCAGGTCCTAGGTTTTTCTGTGCCCCGGCATAAATAAGGCCGAATTTTGTTATATCATACTCTTCGGATAAAATATTTGAAGACATATCGGCAACGAGTGGGATTTCTCCTGTTTCGGGAATATTGACATAACGTGTACCTTCAATTGTATTATTCGTTGTAATATGCACATAATCTATTTCTCGAGAGAAAAGTGTGCTATTTATCTCTGGAATGGATGTAAATCGGTCATTTTCTGAAGATGCAATAACCGAAACAGTTCCGATTTTTTCCGCTTCTTGAATCGCCTTTTTTGACCAAGAACCTGTATGTACATATGCTGCATGCTTATATCGTTGCATTAAATTTAGTGGAATCATGGAGAATTGTAAAGATGCGCCTCCCTGTATAAAAAGCACTTCATAATTTTCAGGGATATTCATTAATTCACAAAGCAGGTCTTTCGTTTCGTCTACAATGTCCTGAAATGCTGTAGATCTATGACTCATTTCCATTATAGACATACCTGTTTCATGATAGTTTAATAATTCTTTTTGTACTTGCTCTAAAACGGATATTGGAAGTATAGATGGTCCAGCTGAAAAATTGTATACTCGATGCATCTCATTCTCCTCTTTCCTATATTTTTATAAGTTTTTAAACTTTCTGAATTATAACTTATATAAATTACTTGGTCAAACCGTTTTTCTTATTTTATTCTAAGACGTATTGGAACCGTTCTCACAAGTAATTTGTCAAAAAGTAAAACTGCCATTGGTGTTGTTTCTTCGTCCCTCATTGTTAGGGGACTCGTCCAATTATTAGATCTACTCTCCTTTACTTACCTTCAAATTTTTGCACTAGAACCTTCATTAATTTATAATTAACACTACAGAATCTCACCAACAAGTACATTGTTTTACAAAAGATTTTTAAATATCAGAAAAGTTATTTTTGAACAAAAACTTCAAGATAATTGTAATGAATCTCTAAACCTTTGACATACTGCTGTGCTAGCCCTACCTTCTAAATATTGAAGCGAGTAAATCAAAATACAAAAAGTGTTAAGCACGTCTGCTTAACACTTTAAATAATAATTGTATAATTGCTAATTACTTGCAAAAAAACGGTCGTAGATTTGATACAGTGCAGAAAGACCAATAAGCCAATAAACGGTGTCAACAAGTGCTGGCATAGAACCAAAAAGTTTTTCTACTAGATTAAAATCTAACGCCACAAATAACCAATTCAAACCGCCAATAATCACCAGAATTGTTGTAAGGTAAGACAAAAATTTCATTATGATTGCCCCCTCGGTGAAAAATGGTGAAAGGCCTTTCGCTATATTATATGTGGTATATTCTTAAATTTGCACATTTTTCCTAAAAACATTTCTAAACATAAAAACAGAAATAGAAACTCCTTCGCAAGACCTCTTTATTTTACCTTTCCCTCAAATATTATTTTTCGTCCACACGGCTCTACAACAGTTTTCCCCTCTCTTTTTACCTCATGAAAGATAGGCTCTTCCATTCGACGAGAAGGTGTATATCCTTCCTTTTCCATTCTTTCTAGACACTGCGCAATTGTTTCATCTGGTAATACTTCAAATTTTTTCTTTTTTAATTGTTTTGTCATTATTTTACCTACTTTCTACTTTCCTCACGACTGATTGAATTCTCATATATGTCATATAAATAATCGATATAACTGCCATGACGATCATAACAGCAAGAAAGAAGCTTGTATACTGTATTTTCTCTATAAACAGTCCACCTAATACAGGACCCGAAATGCTTCCGATACTAAAGGCAATTCCGCACAAAATGTTTCCTGCTGGTAGTAAATGCTTTGGTAATAAATCTGTCATATAACCAAGCCCAAGTGAAAAGCATGACCCAATGACCATACCCCCAATTAACATAAACGCAAATACAAATCCATAATATTCATCAAATACGGCTGCTAACAGAAAAATTAATGTACTAATGGTAAACGACCATGTTAGGATACGCTCCCTTCCATACCGATCGCTAAGCATGCCAAGTGGAATTTGCGTAATAATTCCACCAATAGAAAACGCTGGCAATAAAAGTGAAATTTGTTCAACTGACCAACCTTTCCGCATTACATATACAGGCAAGTTACTATTAAGCATCGCTTCCAATGCTCCATAAGCTAATGGTGCAAGCAGTGCAATCCAACCAGCCACCAACACTTGTTTATAGCGCTGCAAAGAAGATTCGCTTTCTCGATTGACTTCTCCTTGATCCGGAAATGTATTTTGCGTCGGAATCAGTAATAACCAGCCTATTAAACAAAGAACTGTTGATACAATAAATGGGGTTGCAATACCATATTGTACTGTACTTGCTAGGTACGGACCGATTGCAAAACCGATACCGAAAAATGCTCCGTAAATGGAAACTTGTTTTCCTACTTTATGCGGGCTTGCAGTCGTTGTAATCCATGTTTGCGTCCCAACATGAAGCATATGATCTCCTACTCCAACTAAAAAACGAAGAACAAACCACACCCAAAAAGAAAATGTTTGTGTAAATAAAAATAGTGCTCCGACAACAATAAAGCCTCCAATTACAATAATAGGCTTCATCCCAAATTTTTGCATCGGTTTCTCAAGCCAAGGTGAAATAACAAGAATACCAATATATAATGCCGAAGCATGAATGCCATTAAAGCTTGAGCTAATCCCTTCCTTTTCAAAAATCATTGCAATTGCTGGCAACAACATACCTTGTGAAAGTCCAGATATTGCAACAATTCCAATCATAATCCAAAATGTATACCTTCTCCCCATTTTATTACGCTCCCTCTTTGAACTCACATCCTTTATTATAGCTGTTTTATCCATAAATCGTATACTCTCAATTTTCATAAAATAAAGCTAGAAGTCTAAACTTCTAGCCCTCATCCTTTCCCTATTTGAGCTTTTACATATGGCTGCACATGATTTTAATTTCAAAAAAACAGCCATTCCATTGAGGGACGGCTGTATTCTTTAATTCTTTAATCCATTAAATCACTCTCTAATTGAAGAAACTTAGTCTACAACTCATTATTTAACCAATTCAATAATTTAAGAATTGTATCCGCATAATGCCTAATTTCATTTATTGTTTCTATTACTTGGATGGTTCCCATCTGCTGTTCTTCTTCGTCTGTACATTCAATCCATAAAGAACGTTTTAGATTGTATTCAAGCCACCCTAATTTGCCTGAAAAGCCATTTGCTAATACTATTCTCCAGTCTGCTTGTAGTTCACCGTATCTCTTTTTATATCCGCTTATAAAAGAAAAAAATCTTTGTTTATCAATGTCCCCTTTTTCATTTTCAGACCAATAGATTGCCGTTTCAATTAAGTCTTGCATTGGATGTATATAACCAGCTGATTCCCAATCAATAAGGACTGGATTGTATTGGTTCCACAGAACATTCTTAGAATCTAAATCCCTATGACTAATAATCATATTTGATGAAAGAGATTCAGATGCACAAATTGCCTCCGAGTTCCAATTACTAAGGTTATCGAGATTTTCAAGGAGTAACTTAACCCATTCTGAACTATTTTCTTTACCTTTTTGCAAATAATAATTCCAATTAGTTGACTGTCCATTATCAAATCCATCATTTGTTATGTTTAACTCTGAAAAATCGGCTTTATGTATTTCTGCAAGAATTGCACCTACTTTTTCGCAATGAATATTATTGATTTCATATGGTTTCAGACTTTCACCTTCCATCCAATCAAACACAAGATAAAAATGATTGTCTACTTTTTGTAAGACATCTCCATTAATTTTTTTTGCTGGGAGAGTTGGAATGTTATTAGACAAGAAATTGGCTATTTTTTCTGAATCGATATAGTTTCGCATTGCCGTTGGTCTAAGCATTATTTGAGGATTTAAAAGTTTGATTGCATACTTTCCTTTCGTGGTTTCTACAGCATACATTCTATGTAAAAGCCCACCAAAAATGGATTCGGGGACATTCAATAATTCACCAAGTTGAGATATTTGACACAAATCCTTAAATTCCAATTTATATTGTAAATCACCCATTTTCTCACCTCCTCTTTAACGTATTTCCGAAAGAAGTCCCCATCTTCAAGCGCGTGACGGGCAATGAAGTGACCCCGTAAAGTTAGACAGGTTATTTCGTTAGGCATCGCCTAACTGATTTGTAAGAACTGCCAATTGTTCGTATGGTGTATACGTTCCATATCTGACATCTTCACTTGCTTATAGGATTTAGAAGGATTTTGTATATATTGTCCATGTATATCTTGTACGTATACCATTTTTCCTGTAAAGCCTGTTACAAATCCTACTTGCCCAAATACTTTCACTTTATCACCCAAATAGATTTCACCTACCTGCGGTGTATTTTTCTTGTTCCGTTTTGCACTTGTATTTTTCATTTTTCTCCCTTTTCTTGCGGTTGCTTCATGCAGGGAGCGTTTTTTCTTTCTAAATTGCTTGATACGAAATTCACCACTTTGATCATATTTTTGTAGTTGTGTTGGATGGGTAATCGCAATGGCGTCATTTACATGTGTTTTTGATAAACCTAATTCTTTCCGCTTCGGTGTGGTGTAACTGCCGTACGTAATGTCACAATCTAAACGATTCATGATTTGTAATCGCAATATATTCATAAAAGCAGTCTCTTTATATTGTTTTGGTCTCTTGAAACTATGTTTGAGTTTCCTTTGGTGGAACTTTTGATGGCACTCTTCATGCACTGTGACAAGATTATCTGCCATATCTGAGCCGCCATTACATCTTTCAATAATATGATGTGTATACAAAATGCCACCTTTCTTCTTACAAATTTGACAGGTGTAATTGTCTCTTGCGAATACATAATATCTCATATTCCAAAAGCCAAAAGCATCCCCTTGTTGGTATTCTGTTCCTTGTATATCGGGATTTTTTAGCTTTTGTACATCAAATTTTCCTACTTCGACAATCACTTTTGGAGATGGTAATAGCGAGCGAAATATTTCAATCCAATGAATTTGGTTATCTATTCTGCTTTGAATCGATGGCGGCAACCATCCTTCTTTCTTTTTCCGATTGAGAAAACGTGCTTTTCGATATCTTGTTTTTCGTTGTCTTCTACCTCTGCGTAATGTAGCTCTCAGTGTAAGATTTTCTTTGACGTCCTGACGTAACGCAATGGTTCCTTTTGCTAGCACTTTGTCTTCAGTGGTAATCGCAATGCCGATATGCTTTGCTCCGCTGTCAACACCGATTGTGACGGATTGCACCGCTTCACCTGTGGCATATTGTAATTGAATTGTAAACGGAGTGTATCCAATAATCGTTGCTTTTCCTTGTTTGAGAAGAATTCGTGCCTTACGAGGACTGCAAGGCATAAGCGGTTCTCCTCGTAAATTCTTGACAAATACACGCATGTTTTGTCCCTCCTAAGAGTTTGTTTCCCTTCGCCAATGTTTGTAGGTGTTGGCAACTTCTTGTGTAAGAAGGCGTGTGGTTGACCGTTCCTTCCCAATCAGAACTGTTACAGAGCCACCATAGAGCCAAGAACTAGGGAATCATTCTTGGGTATGCAACCTACGAACGGGGTCCACGAAAGACCGAGGCTAGACAACCAGAGCTTTTTACAAGCCCCCACTTCAACACGTGTTAACGTTTAAGTGGTGGGTAGTCGACCCGAATAAGCTCTTGTATAAATAACACTATAAAAAGTAAATTATTCCTCGTCTATTTTAAAAGCAACAATCTTTACGAAAAGAGCCATTTCCAAAAAGAAATAAATAGGAATCATCTACTACTCTTTCAAAAACGCAATCATTTCATTTATAAACACTTCTAAACAATCGATAAATGGAGAATGTCCACAATCCTCTAGTACGACTAATTTTGCATTTGGCAGATGCTTTGCCAGCTCTTCACCAACTGCTTTGGGAACAACATAATCACGATCACCTTGGAGAACTAATGTTGGCGTTTGAATACGATTCACATTCCCGTTTCCAGCTACAACTCCGTTATGTTCATCTGATATATTGAATGTTACAAGCGCATAATTTACATCAACAAAATTACGCTGCGTTAACATATCATCAAGATACTTTTCATACCGCTCTGGATCAGGTTGATGCTTGGTGTAGATAAGCAAATTCCATATAGTGCGATAATATTGCTTATTCATTTGTTTTAAAGCTTCCACAACAGGTACAATTTGAACAGGATCTTGAGAAATTTCTTCTTTTGTTTTTAATAAGCTTGAAACAATTGGCTGACCGTTTATGTCCTTCTTAAAAATCGGATATCCTTTCATCCCTACAGATTCAACTAGTATGAGGTTTTTCACATCCATCGGATAAGAAGCTGCAAACTGCATAGCAACTCCTCCACCCATTGACCATCCTACCAATGAAAAATCTTTCAATTGCAATTCATTCACAAACAGCTTTACATCTTGCGCAAAATCGTTTAAAGAATCTATATGCTGATGGTAAGTTGAAAAACCAAAACCACGTAAATCAAGAGCATAAATATGATAAGAGTCTTGTAACTGTTCTATAACTAAATCCCAATGTTGCGAAGATGTCATATTCCCATGAATAAGTACTAATATTTCTGTTCCACTTCCCACTTCTTGATAGGCAATTGTTTCTCCGTTTGATAATGCTACTGACTTCATACTTGTAGGTTTAATCATTCTCTTTGCCCCCTCAAAATTATTAATAACACACAAACAAAAGACAGAAAATTCTCAACACAATAATACCATATAGAATATATGTTCTCAATCTAAAAATTAACGTACTTTTAACATAAGCATGGCGAACAGACTACTAGACAATTCAGAAAAAAGGAGCTATAGTTAGCTAGGTAACTAATTAGGAAGGGATAAAAATATGGACGAAAAACAACACTTTTTTCACGTCGTCAGCCAAACTTCTCGAAAATTTTCCAAGAAGTTTAATGAGCGTGTTTCTCCAACTGGTTTATACAGTGCACAGTGGGCTGTAATCTTCAGATTGCATCAAACTGGACCTTGCACACAAACGGAATTGTGCCAATATTTAAACGTCGAATCTCCAACAATGACTCGTACTCTAACCCGCATGGAATCGATAGGTTGGATCATTAGAAAAGAAGGAAGGGATCGGCGCGAAAAGCTCATTTCTTTATCAGAAACAGCACAGGAAATGATTCCAATGTGGCAGGAAGAAGTAGACTCATTTGAGGAAAAAGCACTGCAAGATATTAACAATGAAGAACTTCTTCGTGCTTTTGACGTACTACAAAAAGTAATTCGTAATCTTGATTAGAAATTGGAGGGATGACTATGGAAAGTCAAAGACTTTGGACGAAAGACTTCATCGGAACATGTTTGAGTAGTCTATTTCTCTTTTTAACATTTTATATGCTCATGACAACCTTACCTATATATGTCATCGACGGACTAAAAGGAAAACCTGAAGAAATAGGTCTAGTTGCAACAGTGTTTCTAATTTCTTCTGTACTTTGTCGACCATTTACAGGTAAATGGCTTGATGATTTAGGAAGAAAGAAAATTTTATTTATCTCTCTCTCACTCTTTTTAGCTGCAACGGTGATGTATTTCGGTGCGCAAAGCTTATTTTTACTGCTTACCCTTCGCTTCTTCCATGGCATCGGATTTGGAATGGCAACGACGGCTACTGGTACAATTGTAACAGATGTAGCCCCAGACCATCGACGCGGTGAAGCGCTCGGCTATTATGGAGTATTTATGAGTTTACCAATGGTTATTGGTCCTTTTTTAGGATTAACTATCATTTCTAAATTCTCATTTACAGTTTTATTTATTGTTTGTTCTATATTTTCTATACTTGCTTTTCTATGCGGACTATTAGTAAACATTCCTGAAGAAAAAACAACTGTGAAAAAAGAAACGAAACGTATGCAGTGGAAAGATTTAATCGAGCCTTCAACAATTCCAATTGCTGTCACAGGCTGCGTACTCTCCTTTGCCTATAGCGGTATCCTTTCATTTATTCCGATTTATGCAAAGGAACTTGGCATGGCCGATATCGCAAGTTATTTCTTTGTCGTATATGCAATTGTAGTTGTTATTTCTCGTCCATTTTCAGGTAAAATATTTGATCGATTCGGAGAAAATGTTCTCATTTATCCCTCTATTATGATATTTATGATTGGAATGTTCACTTTAAGTCAGGCGCAAACGCCATTTTGGTTACTTGCTGCTGGTGTACTTATCGGATTTGGATACGGAACCTTGATTCCAAGCTTCCAAACGATTGCGGTTAGTGTCGCACCACACCATCGACGCGGATCTGCAACAGCTACTTATTTCTCATTTTTTGATACAGGTATTGGTATTGGATCTTTCGTACTAGGTATTATCGCAGCACATTCAAGCTATCATAATATGTATTTTATTTCTTCTATTATCGTTGCGTTTACATTACTTATTTATTATTTCCTTCACGGACGAAAACAAAAGTTCAAAAAGCAAACAACACAAACAAAATTATCTGCTTAATGATATAAGAGAGAGTAAACTTCTATGTTTACTCTCCTTTTTTTGCTCATCAAGATACTTATACCTTATAATGAATGCATAAGGAGGCTTGTTATGAGATTTAAAAAATACCCTCTAATTTTAATCGTTTTGATTTTTTTATTTATATTAACTGGTATGAGCTTTACGTTATTTAAACAAAATAAAGGGGTTCCCTCAGAACAAACAGTAACGAAAAAAAACTGGTTACAAGACCCATATCTTCGTTGGTCTTATTCACATATGCGAGAATTTGCTTCCACAAAAGTTGTCGCTAAAAATCCAAATTATGTATCTTCCCTTCCAGATAACCTGGAAAATTTAGATGATTTACATATCACAGGTGAAAATAATGATAATACGACTGTTCTTCAATTATTAGAAAAATACAAAACAGATGCTTTCATTGTCCTGCACGATGATAAGGTTGTATATGAACGATATTTTCATGGATATAAAGAAAATGAACCACATGGTATGGCTTCATTATCAAAAGTATTTACAGGGCTTCTCATTAGCACACTCATTGAAGAAGGAAAGTTGCAACCCAATATAACTGCAGAAACTTACGTAAAAAAATTACAAGGAACACCATTTGGAAAGGCGACAATTCAACAACTACTAGATATGCAAGTTTCTGTAAATTATCCAACCCACGGCTTTAAACAAGCTGGATTATCTAATCAAGATGCACAATTATATTTAGCGAGTAATCTTCTTCCTCGCGGTAAAAACTATGATGGGCCTTTAAAAATTTATGACATGTTGCTAGAAGCAAACGAAACTGCTGCTCCTGGAGAAAATTTTTCATATGATAATGGTTCCGCCGAAACACTTGGATGGGTGATTCGTACTGTAACAGGAAAATCCCTTGCAGACATGGTAAGTGAACATTTTTGGTCACAAATTGGAGCAGAAGAGGATGCTTATTATGTTGTTGATGAAACAGGAGTGGAACAAGCCAGCGCAGGATTAAATGCAACCGCCCGAGATATGGCAAGGTTCGGAAAAATGATTGCGGACAATGGTGTATATGACGGAAAGCAAATTATTTCTTCTTCTATCATTGATGAAATTAAGAATATTAAAAAAGACGAACTTCCAGTTGGTGATGGTGAAGCATATTCATACCATAATCAATGGTGGATTCCCCATAACGAACATGGTGCATTCGAGGTACATGGGAGTTATGGGCAACGTTTATATATTGATCCAACTGCGCATATGGTTATCGTTCACTTTTCATCAAATGCTAATCATAATGGAGAAATACAATCCACATATGGAGATATGTATTTACAAATCGCTAAGTATTTACAAAAACACTAAAATTAGACCGAAATTCTCAAAGTTTTTGTTACAAAAAGAGTTGTCTTACGGCAGCTCTTTCTCTATGATCATCATTACATTTTTCCATTGTTCTTCTGAAAAGCATAAAGGTTTTAACTGAAATACCATTGAGCACAAATCTTCTATATAACGAACGTTTTCTTGTAAAAATTCCCACCTAAGCAACTTAGGTATATACAAATCTGCAACCTGTTTATTTTGTTCTACTAAAATGTCTACTTCTCTCTCACAAATACCCATTATAAGATATTCTTCCCGCACTTCTTGTTTAACTTTAGAAAATTGCTTGCTATTCTCTTTTATCCCTAATAAACAAGAAAGATAAGAATAAAACAAGTCATCTTCTCTTTCACATACACTCATAATTTTATAAATCTGTTCCTTATTTTTCATAATTTTGCCGCCTTCTCATATATCTTTTGCAGCCATTTTTCTCTTTTTTCTTGTTTACTACTTTTCACAGATTGAAATACAGAACGCTTTATGTTATGTATCCTACAAAAGGACAATATTCCTTTCTTCATCACAATCCATTCAGCTGATCGGTACAAAAGAGCAGCGTACCATAAAGGAGAATCTAATGTATGAATCACCCATGCTTGTTTTCCTGTAAGTAATCCTTTAGGCATTCTCTCTTCATATTTGTAAGCAAAACCTGAAACAAATACTCGGTCAATAAACCCCTTTAATATCGCAGGCATACTCCACCACCAAACTGGATAAATAAAAATGAAGTAATCTGCCTCTGCAACTAATTCCCTATATTTTCTTGTTTCTTCCTCATGCACTAAATCTCTTCTCTTTTTTGTCTCGTTAAAGGTTAGAACCGGATTAAATTGTTCCTTATACAAATCAAGAACGGTTACAGAGTGACTTGTTTTTTGTAATCCTTGTTCTACATGTTTCAAAATAGCAGCATTGAAGCTTGATGGGTTTGGATGCGTGTATACAATCAATATATTCATTGTAAATAACACCTTTCCTTTAATTCCCTTTTGACTTTTCGTGGGCCCACATGCTATTCTAATACATGTCAAAGGGCAAGCCCCTTCGACAAAAGCAACGACACCTATTCGGCGATGGTGTCTTTTTTATTTGTTAGCCGAGAACGCCCATCTTTCGGGGCACATTTAATTTTTGAACACTACACACTCAGCACCATTTCCTTGTAAAAAGACTGCATAGTACAGTCTTTTTATCTACATACCTCGAAAATAAGTGAATTTTCAAATAAATTATAACATAAAAAAGAGAGATCAACTCCCTCTTTTCTCTTTTGCTATGTAGCAAATCCCCTTATCATTATATATTTGTGCGGCCCTGCTAAAGTAATTTTTCCATCCAGTTTTAGTTCATCGAGTAACCGCAATAAATAAAATTGTTGAAGCATCTTTTTTGCAAATTTCCCTTTATGTTCAGAAGCAATATACTCTTGAATATCCAATAACGTAATCGGCTCTTCTTGTTCTTCCATATATTCGTAAATTGCACTGCGCAACGTAATATATTTCTCAAGTGTCACAGTTATGTCCACTCCTTTCTTCTCGTTGTCCATCTTTCATTATCGGTTTTTTTGCAATAAAAAAACCTCTTCGATAAGAAGAAGCGGAACATGTCTCTTCCTTCTTATCTTCCAGAACAAAACTGTTCTGCTGGAATTAGCACCTGCATTGCGGTTGCTGGGTTTCATCGGGCCAGTCCCTCCACCTCTCTGGATAAGAAAATATTCACTTTATCTCTTACTATAATGCATATAACCAAAAAAGTCAATTCCTATAAGAATAATCAGGATTTATTTTTTAGAAAACTATTATATTTTGTTTCGTTTTGCTCATACTACAAATGTATAGACCAAAGGAGGTGCAATCATGCAAAAAAATGCACGTGGTCATGTTCAAGATTCTTGCCAGGCTTTACATGAAGCAAAAAACTGTTTACAAAACGCCTTGCAAACAGTCGAGAAATCAGATAATCGTCAACGCATTGAACAATCTTTACAAGCTGTCCAACATGCGTTGCAACAGTGTGATAGTACGGCAGATATTTTATCTCAAGAATGAAAAATTCCCAAAAATAAAAAGTAAGCACGTATGAATCGTGCTTACTTTTTATTTATTAACTTAATATCAACTCTTATTTTGTTTTTAAACGTTTCTATTAGGAACTTCTTTTTCCCATTCACTTAAAAATGGTACATATCCAAGTTCATTGGGTTCATCAGATAATAAAGAAATAAACTCCAGCTTATTTCCATCATAATCGAGAAAGTAAACACTCGCTGCCGGCATCCAGCTTTGGACAATGGGTTCTTGATTCCCTTTTCCTTGGCTTCCAATCACTTCTATCCCTCTCTCTTCCAGCCATATTTTGGACTGTTTTAAGAAATTCAATTCTACCTCGAAAGCGAAATGATTGAGCTGAATATAAGCATCTGTTGGCACTTCCCATAATCCCAGCATTTGTCGTCTATCTTCTCCTATCCAAAAAAAGGCTACTTTCCTTTCAGGTGATTTTCTCGCTAGCTTTAATCCAAGTTTATTTTGGTAAAAATCAATTGCTCTCTCTAAATCCCTTACATGTAAATGTGTTTCGTATATACTCTTTATCATGTTTTACATCCCTTCTTCGTACTAATGCAATAAATTTCAACTACTGGCAATGGGCGTGTTCCCCATACATTAATTAGTTACAGCGATTATGCCAGGCCAACAGTTATCACTCATCTCTCCCCTTGTTTTCACTCAATTTTACGATAGGGAATTTATATACAAAAGGGGGAAATCTGAAATATCACTCTCTTTATCACTACCAGTATATAGATATATCATTATTACAACATCCATCTGTTGTATCATCTTTCTATTTATGAGTGCAGTACCATAGTATGAGAAACAAAGTATGAATTGGATTCTAATTCCTAAATAGTTAATTAAAAATGCACTTACTTATACATAAAAAAGACACCCCTTACATCATGTAAGAAGTGTCTCAAAAAGCGAACGAATATGTAAGTCGCGATCCTACTGTATATATTTATGTCTTATAAGAAAAACTTATTCCCTATTTACTTGGGAAAACGTGCGTTGCATTTCCTCATTCTAATATACCGTACTTCTTCTTAAAACGTGCCAATATTTTAATCCAAGATGTGCTAAACACCCAAAGAAAAAATACATTGGAAAGTGCATGTGCAAGATCAAAATAAAAACTTGTAATATACGCCTTTATAAAAGTATCCCATGTTAGTTCTTTCAAAAAACCAATAAGAAACCATAAATTCATAACCCAGTTAAAAGCAAATCCTGCAATAAATCCAAAGAGAACTCTTCCCCATAATGTTTTCATCATCCACGTATGACGCAGCAGTCCTGCTGAAAAACCCATCATACCCCAGCAAAACATTTGCCACGGAGTCCAAGGCCCTTGCCCTAGGAATATATTAGAAACTAACGCAGCTGTTGCACCGATAAGAAAACCCGTCTCACTACCAAAAACAATCGCTGATACAATAATAACAAACGAAGTTGGTTGTACACTTGGAATGAAAGAAAATGGTACACGACTAATCGCAGCAATTGCCGCTAGGACAGCTACAAGTACAATTTCACGCGAAACAAAAGCTTTTTTCTCAAAACGCACGTAAAATGGCAACATAATCACAATTAAAAAGAAAAGACTGCACCATATATAATATTGATCCGTCACAAAAGACGTAAATAAAAGTGTAATAATCAACACTAAAAAAACGACTACAACTATACCAGCATATCTTTTGGACACGCCTCAAACACATCCTCCCATGTTAAAGCATACGGCAGTTGTTTACGAATAAAACGATTAACAGATGTTGTATAAAAAAAGTTCTCACTAAAAAAGCGGGCCGGTGTGTCTTCCATAATAATTTTCCCATCAAATAACATGATACAGTTATCCACATATTTTGCTGCAAACTCAATATCATGCGTCGCCATAACAATCGTCGTTCCTTCTTTTTGTAATTGCTGAAACAACTCGCCAAGCTGTTCTTTCTTGCCTGGATCTAATCCCTTTGTCGGTTCATCTAATAATAATAGATTTGGCTTTGACAATAACACTGTACAAAGAGCGATTAATTGCTGTTCTCCGCCGCTACAATCATGCGGATGGCGATTAAGAATATGCAAGATTGAAAACTTCCGAAGCATTTCTTCTACTTTTTCATTCGCTTCTTTTTTATATAATTGTTGCGCACGGCTAAAAAGCTCGTCCCAAACAGTATCATGTGTAAAATGATAGTAAGGGTGCTGCGATACATAACCAATTTTTTTAAAGCGCTCTGTTACTTCTGTTTTATGAATTAACTTACCTTCCCAAATCACTTTTCCTCTGCGACATTTTTGCAGCCCTGCTAAAAGCGTTAATAACGTTGATTTTCCGGTACCATTTTTTCCAACAAGCGCTGTCCATTGTCCCTGTTTAACCGTCAGCATCAAATCCTGCAAAATGAACGGTCCATGTTTTTCATATTGAAATGAAACATGTTTTGCTTGTAACAGTACATCCCTCTTTTCTGCATGTTGCGGAGGGGTATCATACTGAAATTCATTTAAAATCGAACGAATTTGTTTTTGTGCATCACGAACTGTAAACGGAACATTTTCAGCCTTCCATTCTAAAAACAAACGTGGAATTTGCGGAATATATGGGCGAAATGCTTTTACTTTCCACATTTCTGGAATCACTTTATTTGGTTTTCCATCATAGACAATGGTACCTTCATCCATAAAAACAATTCGGTCGGCGAGAGGAACCACTTCATCTAAACGATGCTCACTCAAAATAATTGTAATTCCTAGTTCTTCATGAATTCGTTTCAATAGTCCTAAAAAATCTTTTGCTGCAATTGGATCTAGCTGTGCTGTCGGTTCATCTAATAGCAATAATTTAGGCTGCAAAACAAGTACAGCAGCTAGATTAACAAGCTGCTTTTGTCCACCAGATAACGTATGTACAGATTGATGCAACATATCTTGAAACCCTAAAAAACTAATTAATTCAGCAATTCTTTTTTGAATTACAGTTGTTTCATAGCCGACGTTCTCAAGAGAAAATGCAAGTTCTTGAATCACTGTGTCCATCACAAGCTGATTCTCCGGGTTTTGAAATACCATGCCGATTTCTTGAGCCGATAATAAACCTGGTATTGAATGCAAACATTCCCCATCATAATACATGCCGCCTTCTCTCATTCCAATCGGGAGAAGCTCTTTTTTGAAATGTTTTAATAACGTCGTCTTGCCGCAACCAGAACGTCCTGCCAACACAACAAATTCTCCGTGAGAAACAGATAAAGACACATTACATAAAGCCGCAGACCCCTCGTCTGTATATGTAAACGACAAATCTTTTATTTCTGCATGCGCCACCATAACCACTCCCTTCCTTCTACTAGAATTGGTAGACTTATATACATAAGAAATAGAATAAAGAAAAATAGGTCATTTTGTTGCAAAAGGAGTGATTCTACTTTTGGATAAATCATTAAAACACCATATCCCATACTTATTCCAAAAAGGCAACATACAAATAAAATCACTAAAAAAGCAAGGAAAAACCAATCCCTATGTTCCATACGGTATCGAATATATGTACTTCGTTTTGTCACTCCAAATCCCCGCGCTTGCATAGAATCAGCGGTTTGAAGGGCCTCTTCTAACGAACAAACTAACAATACTTGCAACAGCTTCATACCATTCTGTGCCCTTTCTTTCAGAGAGCCCGCATCCACTTGAACTCCTTTTGACTTTTGCACAAGTGTAATATGAGTGAGACGTCTCATAAATAAAGGGACGAAACGAACGGTAATCATTGTAAGCAATGCTACTTTCGGAGAAATACGGGAAAATAAATATAAAAACTTATGACTTGATATCATTTCATTATAAGAAGCAAACGTAAATAAAATCACCAACAATGATAACGCCATTGTGCATCCATAAATCACTGCTTCTAACGTAATCGGATTATAACCTATATAAAATAAAATTGTACTGTCTCGGTGTGTTAATAACGGATTTATAATTGTAATTATAAGAGCGAAAAAAAGTAAACTTGGTAACATTTTTTTCATTTTTTCTCCATTACCTTGTATGATATTTAATATAAGAATCATACAAATTGCACCAATTAAAAAAACAGGGTGAAGACATACCATACATAGTATAATCACCCCTACATAATACAGAAAATTGACAAGTGGATGCATAGAAGAAAATGCTAATCTCATTACTTGTTACCGATTTTCCTTCCTATAATCTAACGCATAAAACCATTCAATTTTATCTCCTTGTTTCACCTTATACTTGCCCGCACTTATATTGGCATTAGCTCCATTTACACGATACATCCAACCACTTAGGTCACCTTTATCTTTTTCATATAAGTTATTTATCCCGCGAACATATACACTACTTCCAGATCCACTAGCTTCCATTTGAATCCCTTTTTGCTTCATTGTACGAGCCAATACTTTAAAAACTGTATCTCCATCTTGAAGCTCTACTTCAGTTCCTCCTAAGACCGTGCTTTGATCATCACGTACGGATATCGTAACCGTCTTTACCTCTGGTTTTGGTTCCGGTTTCGGTTCCGATTTTGGTTCTGGAGCAGGTTTTACTGATGAAGGAGTCCCTTCAGAATGGACCTGTGCAGACTGTTGGTTTTCAGTTGTTTGTTGTGCATTTTCCTGCTTCGGCGTTTCTTTCGGTTCATTTACAACTTTGGATTTTTCTTGTGATTGTGCCTTTTGCTCTTGATTTTGTGATTGTTCTGCGTTTTGTTTTTGCGCTTGATTCTGTTCGATAGATCTTGAATCCGCAGTTTTTTCTTCTTGCTTCTGTTCTTCTTTTGGTTTTTCTTCTTGTTTCTGTTCTTCTGAAGATTGCTGTTCCTGTTTCTTTTCATCTTTTTGCTCTGTTTGTTTTACAGCTGTCTTTTTATCTGTCTTTACCTCATTTTGACTACACCCAGTGATAAAACTAAGTGAGAAAACAAACAACACAAGCCATTTCAGCATTTTCATCATTTCTCACACCTTTCGTAATAAAATTAGGAGCAAATATTTGCTCCTAATTTCGTCAAGCTGCTTTTCTTCTCCAGATTACATATGCAGCGCCAATGCACAGTACACCAAATGCAGCTGGCATAGCAGTATTTAATCCAGACATACCTGTTTCTGGTAAACTATGTTTTTCTACTTTCGCTTCCTTTTGTACAACTTGATCTTCTGCGGCCACAACAGGCTGTTTATCCGCTTGTTTTTGCTGTTCCTCTGTTACAGATTGATTATTACTAGTTGGTTGTTTTGGCTCTTCCGTTGAGTTATTCCCTTCATTAGTTGGTGTTGAAGCTTTTGTCCAATCGAAAATAGAACCTTTACCATTTAAATAGTTCTTATACTGAACAAGAGCTAACATCGCTTGCTCAGTTGCCATACTATCTTCCTCAGTATCAGTTGGCAACCATTTAAATCCACCTTTCTCTAGTTGATAAGATAGTAAATTTTGAACCGCATTATGATTATTTTTTGTATATGTAGTACTTGTTGGATCTATGTCAGCTGCTGCAAGTCCAAGAACAACTTCTGCTACACTGTTAGCATTTTCTACACCACCGGATGTAAATCCACCTTTATCTGTCTGTGTACTCGCTAAATATTGCTTCGCTTTTTCTAATGCTTGCTTTACTTCCGCTTGATCTTGATATGGTGCTAATGCTGAGAAAACCATGCCAGTTACATCAGCATCACTTGGTTCCTCTAATTTCCCCATATACGCCCATCCGCCATCTGTATGCTGTGATTTTAAAATTGCATTTACTAATGTATCGCGGTTCCATTTCGCGTCAGCTGGCACGTCATATTTTTTTGTATCTAATGCAAGTAGACTAAAAGTATACCCTGTAATAGAATCTATTTTCTCAAAGTTATATAATTTTGAAATTAAGTTATTACCAGCAATATTTGTTGGATCACCTTCTACCGCTGAAACTGCTAAAATTGTACGTGCTAACTCAGTGGAAGAAAAGCTGTTTTCTTTCTCTTTAATACGCTCTGCTAATGATTGTAAATAGTTTGATTTTATCTCTTTAGAAACCTCTTGACCTGACTGAGCTAGACTAATCACTACCCAGTCACTATCTATACCATCTTTCATCATCTTTTGTGCAGTTTTTACAATTGCTTCATCAACTTGCTTCGTTAGATCACCTTTTGTAGGTTCCTGTGGTTTTGGTGTATCAGGTTTGTCTGTACCTGGTTTGTTTGTATCAGGCTGTTTCTTACATGTACCAAGCTCATCTAACACTTGCTGCAAAGTTTGCTGACTCATATTGTTCCAGTCTAAAACAAAACGATAAGCTACAACATCTCCAGCTTCTAGTTTATAGCTATCTGCCCCAACCATCGGTGATTTGTTATTCACTTCATAAGACCAGCCGCTCGTTTCACCAGCCATTAATCCATCGATTCCTTTAACGTATACACCATACTTCGTGTTTTCGGCCGTTACTTTACTCCCCATCTCTTTTTGCAGTAAGCTATAGGCCGTTTCTCCATCTTGAATTGCAACTTCTTTTGGACATAGCATAATTCCTTTTTGTGAATCCCCAACAATCGCTAACGTTGCTGTTTTACCTTCAGCAAAAGCAATATGTACAGTATTTCCAAATGACAAGAAAACTAATGCAATCGTCATGAATGACATGAATAACCATTTTTTCATGTTTTCCATACTATTTATTCCTCCCCTTTCCTAAAAATCACATAAAAAAATACCCACAAAGGGTGCGCATAAACTCTCCTCAAACAAGGGTTCACTGGATGCACAGCACCTCTATCTCAGTAGGTTGTTGCATTTGCATAGGTTAGGTCCCCAGCCTATGCAACAATAACTTTTTGCATCCTCCGATGAAAAATGTAAAAAGTCTTCTCATTTACAGTAGCGAAATAACATAGAAATCCCGCCAAAATCCCTCTTTTTACATAGTGAAATACTATGGCTCTATATAATTCGCAATATTACAAAATTCTGTACTATTTTACTATTTTTATATTTTTTTGTCTATCATTTCTCATATTTACTTTTTAAGAATACTAATATTCTTGTAACTCTCTTTTTAAAGCCTTATATTGATGTACATTTGTATCTGAAAATATTTCTATCATTATTTACATTCAAATTTCCTTTTCTTCACATCATGACTCATGATGAATCGCTTTTTTACATACAATCACACCATCTTCATCAACATAGACATAATCTCCCGGAACCCAAGAAACTCCCCCAAAGGACACAGGAATATTTATCTCTCCTTTCCCTTCTTTCACACTACGTTTTGGCATTGTTGCAATCGCTAGAATACCGAGTTCAATTTTACTAAGTTCTATACAATCACGAACACAGCCATATACAATAATGCCTGCTAATTCTCTTTCCCTTGCAATGTTTGCTAAATTATCACCAAGCAGCGCACAACTTGTTGAGCCTTCTCCGTCTACAACTAACACTGTACCCTTAGGCAACGTTTCTAGCGCTTGCTTTACAAGCACATTATCATCTTTTACTTTCACTGTTGCAATTTTTCCGTGAAACTGCTTTTTCTTTCCGTATGATTGAAACAGAGGCTTACATACTTGCACTTCAGTTTCATATGCATCATAAAGATCTGTTGTTCTCCACATCTTTTTCCCTCTTTTCTTTTCAAAATATATGTTACATATTCTTGTCCTTTCTCATTTTCCCTGTCTTATTTTGCGAAATTTTGTATACTAAAAAGAAGAAATGAAAAGGAAGTGTGTAAAATGAGTAGTAAAACAAACGCTTGTCGTTTATTAGATAAGCATAAAACTCCATATACAATACATGAATATGAGTGGGATGAGGAAAACTTAGATGCAAAACATGTTGCTAAACAAGTAGATTTACAATTAGAACAAGTCTTCAAAACCCTCGTCCTTCGCGGAGATAAAACTGGGGTAATAATGGCTTGTATACCTTCACATAAAGAACTCAATTTAAAAGCATTAGCGTCTGCAAGTAAAAATAAAAAAGTAGAAATGGTTCCAATGAAGGAAATACTAGGATTAACAGGATACATACGCGGCGGTGTTTCACCTCTTGGCGTGAAAAAAAATTATCCACTCTTTATTGACGAATCTGCTGCAAATTCAAATCCAATTAGCATTAGCGCCGGGAAAAGAGGCTTACAAATCTTTATTGATGGTGCAGACTTTATTAAAATAAGCAATGGCATACTTGCATCTATTACTTCATAAAAAATCTGTCTCATACATGAGGCAGATTTTTTACTCTCACTACATTTTTTTAATAAAGTGACACTTCCATATGCGAGCAGCTTACTGCCTGGCAGCAGCGAAACAAAAAAAATTATTTGATAATTCAAACTAAATTTGGTATGATATTTAAAAATTTAAGGAGAGATTGCTTATGTTAAATCGTAATACTTCTTTCCAACTTCATCATCATACATAACGCCTTGTATCCGAAGAATTTTTTCTTCGTGGATACAGGGCTATTCCTGTTACCCACGAAGCGACTATAAAGCTATGTGGGTATTTTTATACCTGCATAGCTTTTTTTATTTCCAAAAGGAGGAATAAACATGAATCTACAAAATGTAAAAGGAACAAAAGACTATTTACCAGAAGAACAAGTGCTGCGTAATACAATTAAACGAACTTGTGAAGAAACATTTGAAGCTTATGGCTGTAAACCATTAGAAACTCCGATTTTGAATATGTACGATTTAATGGCTTATAAATATGGAGGAGGTGCTGAAATTTTAAAAGAAATGTATACCCTACGTGACCAAGGAGATCGTGAACTTGCACTGCGTTACGATTTAACAATTCCTTTCGCAAAAGTTGTAGCTATAAATCCAGAAATTCGTCTTCCGTTTAAACGTTATGAAATTGGGAAAGTATTTCGTAATGGCCCAATTAAACAAGGAAGATTTCGAGAGTTTATACAGTGCGATGTAGATATTGTTGGAGTTGAATCCGTTATAGCAGAAGCGGAATTAATGGTAATGGCTCTCGACATATTTAAAAAATTAAGCCTAGATGTAACCATTCAATATAACAATCGCAAGCTATTAACAGGAATATTACAAGCCATACAGATACCTGAATCACAAATGCAAGGTGTTATTTTATCTGTAGATAAACTTGAGAAAATCGGTATTGAAGGTGTAAGAAATGATTTAATAAATCGAGGAATACAAAGCGAAACTATTGATACATTATGTAAAACGTTGGAAACATGTATGTCTATGCAGCTCTCTGAGTTTGATAAGATATTCTCTAATCCACTAGTAAAGGAAGGAGTTACTGAACTCCAAGAACTTAAACAATACTTAATTGCACTTGGAATTGAATCTAATACAGTATTTTCTCCTTTTCTTGCAAGAGGTCTCACAATGTATACAGGAACGATTTATGAAATCTTTTTAACTGATGGCAGTATTACCTCTAGCATTGGCAGTGGTGGTCGTTATGATAATATTATCGGTGCATTTCGAGGCGATAATAAATCTTATCCAACAGTTGGAATTTCATTTGGTTTAGATGTCATATATACTGCTCTCTTACAAAAAGAACTTGTATCTCCTTCTGTCAATGTCTTTATCATTCCACTTGGAACACAAGCAGAATGTTTAAAAATTGCACACACACTGCGAACAAATGAGAATTTAAAAATAGAGCTTGAACTCACAGATCGTAAACTAAAACGAGCTCTTAACTATGCAAACAAAGAAAATATTCCATATGTACTTATTATTGGTGAAGACGAAATAAATGCAAATGTCGCTGTTTTACGAAATATGAAGGAAGGAACTGAACAAACTATCCCGCTAGCTTGTATTGAAAATGGAACTTTAAAGCAATTTTTATATCGTTAACGAGTAGTTCTAGAGAACAAGAAGTGGGTGAGAATCTTCCCACTTCTTGTTAGTTAAACCAATCCCGCATCTACTTCACCCATATGCTTTATTAAAAAATTGTATTATGTATTTTACAACGAATCTTAACTAAAAATAAAAGAAGAAACGTACAAATCTGCTACGTTTCTCCTTTTATAACACGGATTATATATAAGAGAAGATTTATTTTCGCCTTCATTGCCAATTAAAGCTTATTCAAAAGTTGATTTAAATCTTGCTTTGTTTTCGTAGTTAACGTTTTTATTTTCTTTAAATCTTGTTTTTGTTTGCCCATTTCAACAATTAGTGGGTATAAATTTAGCTCGATTGATTTATAATCGGATGCATGCTTTGTTTCAACTTCTTTCTCAACTACATCCCATTTATCAGTCAGCTGCTTTCCTAAATTATTTACAGTTTCTTGCTTAGGATTTGCTTTCAATTGCTTGTCCACTTCTTCTATTAACTGTACAACTTCTTTTACTCCACTTTTCATACTAGCATTTTGCTTTGCATTTGTTGATTTTGTTTCTTTTGTTCCGTTTTTCTCATTTTTCGTTTGTTCTGTATTCGTTGATTTCGTTTCAGTTTTCTCATTTGTAGCTTGTTCTGCACTTGTTGTTTTTGAGTCCTTCTCTTCATTTTTACTCGTATTTTTTTGTTCTGCGCTTGTTGTTTTCGCTTCTTCTTGAGCGTTTGTTTGTTCCTTTTTACTTTGGTTTGCTTGATCTTTTTCTGAGGTACCGCAAGCTGTAATAGAGAGCATCGTTCCAATTGCCAATGAAGCAATCGATATTTTTTTAAAATTCATAATAAGCCTCCTAATATTACAAATTCACCTCCCAAATAGTTTTCTATATACTTCCAAAAACTCCTTTTTGTTATTTATTAAAAATACAATTTTCTCAATAAAATCCTCCCGTCGAATGAATAACCTGCCCCGTCACCCACGCTGCTTCTTCACTTGCTAAAAAAGCAATCAACTGCGCTGCGTCCTTTGGCTCTCCAACTCTTCCTGTCGGAAATCTTGTTGCAAGATATTGTTTCATTTCTTCATTCATCCACCCTGTATTCGTTGGTCCTGGATTAACCGCATTTACTGTAATCCCCTTTTTCGCAGCAGCAGGTGCAACTGAAGCTGTAAATGTTTCAATAGCCCCCTTTGTTACAGCATATGCAAGCTCATCTGGCATCGGTCCTAAGGATTGTCCAGACGTAAGGTTAATAATTCGCCCGCCTTTTTCTTTTGTAAAATGTTTTATAAATAGTGAACTTAATAAAATTGGTGCTCTTACATTCACTGTATAATGTGAATCTAACTTTTCCACATCGATTGACTCATAATTTGTATTTACAGAATACGTAGCATTATTTACTAAAATTGTCGGCTCTCCCAAACGTTCTGATACCATATATAACAAACGGTTCGGCGCATAAGACTGCGCCAAATTAATCTCAGTCATATCACAACGCACACCAAAACTTTCAATTTCTTCTTTTAATAAAAACGGTTCATCGCTCTTCATTCCCCAAGGCATCGCTTTATCATAGCGAGACCAATAAGTAAAAAAGATATCTATCCCTTTCTGAGCCAATTCTTTGCACACAGCTGCTCCAATACCACGTAACCGCGTTGCACCTGTGACAATTGCAATTTTTCTCATAGCGACTTCTCCTCTCATATAATAAATCCTCTGTATAGTAACAGAGGATCTACGATTTATTTAATATTTGCTAGAATGCGTTCAGCACCAAGTTGTAAACTACGAGACACAATAACATTTACAATAGTAAAAACAACTAGGATACTTAAAAACATACCCCACATTCCAACTCCTAATAAGAAGAATAACGCACATACTCCACCTACAGTAAGACCAACTAATAATATATTAACAAGAAAATTCCAAAGCGTAGTATAACGACCTTTAAACATTTTTTGTTCGGTATCCCAATGAATATCAGCTGTTTGCGCATCCCAGCGTGTGCCAATTAAATTGTTTAACCATAACCCATTTGCACAAAGCAAGAACCAAAGTAAGATAAATACTGGTGACACACCGCCTACAATGATAAGCACAAGACCAAAGATAGCTAAAATAGTGGTATTAATGAGCCACGCTGTAAATACTTTCGCAAAGAAAATACCTTCTGCCTTGACTGGTAAATAGCGATTGATAAACCAAGTGCGACCTTCTCTTGAAAAAGATGTTGTCGCAATAACGTTTGATCCCATTAAAAACATGCCTGCGCAAAAAGCAAGACCAAGCGCAAGACTTGCTGTTTCACTATCTTTTGCAAATTTATTTAACCAAGCTAAGTTGCCATCTTGCACAAAAACAATAAAGAAAAACATAATTGGCATAACAAATGTTTGCACAATACAGTTAATAAAGAATTGTGGCGTGCGAATCAAGATACGAAACTCTTTTTTCACATATGCTTTCCAATGTGAATTTTGTACAGTAGCTTTATTAAAATTCTCAGAAGAAATCACTTCTTTTTTCGCAGTACTATTTGATAGTCCAACAACTCCTTTTAAATATGTGCGCTCTGCAACATAGAAAAACAATACATAAAATGCAAATGAAATTGCAGCAAAAAGAAGTAAATATAAAATCCCTTTCCACGAAGTACTATCTATTAACGACATTGCCCCAAAATAAGTTGTCGGAAAATAGTTTGTCATTTCTACTAGAAATGAAGATTGATTATTTGTAAAATAGTCTGCCGCTGTTTGTCCAGACGCAGCACTTCTATTTTTCCATTGCATAAATATATTGATGCCCACAACCATCAACAACGTAAATAAACCCATCAACATGTTGCTTCGATCTTTGTTTTTTGCGATATTTGTATAACGCATAATGACTGTCATGAGAAGTGAAGCAAGAACTAACGGAATAATCGGGAAAAATATGTAAACAATTAAAACGTAAACATAATATGTAATAAAAGCACCACTTTGCAATCCATACACAATGAAGACTGGAAATAAAACAAACGAAGCCATCACATATTGTGTAATTAAAACTGTAATAAATTTCGCAGTAATAATATGGGCTGGCTGAAGTGGTAATGGTAATAACATTTCAACATCATCGCTATAATAAAATACTGTTAAAATCGTCGTAATACTAACTACGAATACCCATATACTAGCGATAGCTAACCCCATACCAATAAGTAGGTTTTCTTGACCAACCTGTTTTAATCCCAAGTACATTCCATTTGCAAGCGGACCGATAAACAGAAATCCAGCACACATAAGACCAAAAAATGACAACAAATATACAGCACGCTTCTTCTTATCAGTTAACATGTCAGCATAATTCATTTTTAATAATATTTTTGTTAACATCCAAATCTTATTCATTTTCCGTCATCTCCAAGAACATTTTTTCAAGAGATTCATTAGATTCAAAATGCTCTCGTATTTCTGCTAAATTCCCTTGAAATTGAAGTGTTCCTTTATTAATAATCGCAACTTGATCACATAATTTTTCAGCTACTTCTAGCACGTGCGTTGAAAAGAACACCGTTTTTCCTTTATCAGCATGTTCACGCATCATTTGCTTTAATATAAATGCCGACTTTGGATCTAATCCTGTCATTGGCTCATCTAATATCCAGACATCTGGATCATGTAATAGAACTCCAATAATAATAATTTTTTGGCGCATCCCGTGCGAATAACTTTGAATTTGATCAGACAATGCTTCGTACAAACTAAAACGTTCTGCTAGTGTTTGAATCTTTTCCTGACGCACGTCTTTCGGAACATCGTACATATCCGCCATAAAATTTAAATATTCAATCCCTTTTAAGCGTAAAAACATATCAGGACTGTCAGGAACATATCCAAATAACTTTTTCGCTTCGAGCGGCTCTTTCGTAATGTCTTTTCCATTTACAGAAATCATCCCACTATCAAGAGAATGAATACCCGTTATCATCTTAATTGTCGTTGATTTCCCCGCACCATTTGGTCCTAAAAAACCAAATATCTCTCCGCTTGGTACTGTTAAATTCAAATCTTTTACTGCGAATTTACTACCATTATAACTCTTTGATACATTAATAATTTCAATCATTAATATCCATTCCTTCCTTTGTTTACCAAAACCTACGACTTAATTATAACATAATACTTTTTTATTTTTATAACTTTTCAGATTCATTAATTATTAACATCTTAGGATTTATCATTTTTAACTTACATACTTTATTAAAAATGATAAAAATCGAAGTGAATTATTTCTAAAAAATCACTAACAAAACAAAAGAAAGAGAGTGCTAATATGTTGCACTCTCTTTCTTTTTCTACTACACCTTATTTTTTTATCCATAAAAATATATATACAAAGCTAATCCAACTACCAAAATGACCCCTAGAAAAAGATAAATGATAGAAAGTCTCGTTATATTCCCTTTTGTCGAAGCCCCATAATCTTCTTGCTCACTTTTCCCAACCATTATCGTTCCAATAACCGTTAATCCTACTATTATTAACATTACTAATATCCATTTTAGCATGTCCCTATCCCCTCCCTTAGTTACGGATTTTATACTATTTATAGTGTTAACAATGCAAATATATTTTTGGATTTTTAGACTATTGATAAAATAACTACAAATGCTATTCTCTTAATTCATTTAGCATCTTTTTTCATAACAATCGATTTTGTTTGTACGCGTTCAATTGCTCCCGCGATAAGCTGCAATGCAAAAATCGTAAATGTTAGAAAGAGAATAGGTCCACCAACAACCCACGGTGTAACAAAGAATAATTTATATTGCTGTCCAATTATCCCAGCCCATTCATAAGACAGTGTTTTGGCAGGTTCTTGCATTGGACTATAATCAATCCAAGTTCCACCAAAAAAAAGCTGCAATAAACCTAGATGGATTAACATAAGAAGCACTTGAATAACTTGTTGTACGCATTGCAAAATCAATCTCGGAAAAATATGTGGCAAGATGTGAGTACACAACATATGAAACTTACTTCCACCTAAAATTTTTGCTGCTTCCATGAATTCTTTATTCCACATGTTTTGAATGTCTTTTGCAATAAAAATGGTTAACGGTGGCAGTGCTAAAACTGTTAAAATTATAATTTCAAACATGGCCCGCTTCCAAAAAGGATTTGGGAATCCGTCAATTGGCATCTTTAGTACATTCACAAGTAAAAAATACGCAATAATTGTGAGTGGAACGACATGTAAGCCATCAAATAAACTTTCTAATAACTGTATTCCTTTTTTAAACCACAGTCCGAAAACTATTCCAAAAATCATAGAAATCATCATTCGTAATATAGAAACGATACATGCAATACTAATCGTAAATTTTGCTCCTTGAATCACCATATGCAACACATCCCTGCCACTTTTATCAGTACCAAGAGGTATCGTCCAAGAAGGCGCGAAAGGAGCTGCACCAATTAATTCTCGTTCATTATTATATAGAGCTGTAATATACCTTACTTCTCCACCATTCCAAATCGTATTTGCAACACTTGCGCTTAGCAAGAGGAATAAGAAACTAAAACCAATTATAAACCCCTTATCTTTCCATACATTCATCCACATTTATTTTCCCTCCGTCATAACTGTTGGCACAAACCATTTATAGAAGGTAAATAATATAAGGAATGGAATGTACAATAAAAAGAACCCAACAAAAAAAACTTCAGATGTAGGATATTGTAATAGAAATGATAATAAGCCATTCACATTAAATACATATTCTATTAAGATTAAATTCGATAACATGAACCATACAATCGTTTTCCCATACGCCATAAGATGAAGAAAAATGTTACGTAAAATATGATGAAATAAAATATACATCTCCCCAAATCCTTTTGCCTTCGCATACTTCACGTATTCTTTCTCTATCTCTTCCCTAATAAGTTGTAATAAGATTTTCACAAACAAAAAAGTGACAGGTATGGAAAGACAAACTACAGGTAAGAAAATGCTTTTCGTTTCTCCAATGGAAGCAATTTGAAAAATCATTATATTTGTTTGCTGAAAAGTCCAAACTACTATGAATTGGAAAGAAATAATGATCAGTATATCTGGTAACGAC
Source organism: Bacillus yunxiaonensis (assembly GCF_037104695.1). Taxonomy (NCBI): domain Bacteria; kingdom Bacillati; phylum Bacillota; class Bacilli; order Caryophanales; family Bacillaceae; genus Bacillus; species Bacillus yunxiaonensis. The sequence goes on from NZ_JBAWSV010000001.1 coordinate 762,307, forward strand.
TCTAAAAATATAAACAAAGCTACTATTTTACGAGAAATAGAATGAGGTAAACGTAAGATGATCACTGTAAGAAGAAATGAAACGAAAGATGCTATACAAAGTGCTAATAATAAAATAACAACTGTCTGTTTATACTGAAGTAAAATTTGCGGAAACAATGGACGCGAGATATTCTTTGTTTCATATGTAAGATCACTAAAGTGAAGCAATTTGTTACAAAGAAAACGAATCTCTTCTATGTATGATGGAATATGAATCTTCATACCAACAAATAAACTTGGCAATGCACTAATTAAAATCATACCGATACAAGTAAGTAAAAGCTGTATACATAATAACCCAACTCTTCTTCCCCAAGTAGCTACCATAACCCCTCCTAATTTCTTAATTTTCACAATAATTTTACCATAAATAACCAATACGCGTAATATATATTTTTATATATATAAAGTTGTAATTGTACTACATGAAAACTAGTAGAATAAAAAAGAGAGGGTCTAAAAATCGATTTCATCGCTTTTTAGACCCTCTCCCTTATATCTTATCTTTCTTCTAACAATAAATCACGTAAAGCTTCTAACTGTTCTTTCGTAAAACCAATCCCTTTTTCAGTATATTGCTCCACAGAACCATACACATTGTTAATTTCATCAACTGCTGCTTGTAAATATTCCACTCTAAGCTCAAACATCGCACTTAAAAAGAAAAGATTTCTTGTATATTTGTAAAGGACGTGCACGGCGCCCCTCGAAATACATACGCAATTTGTTCATCCCCAAAATCTTGATATACAACTGTACCTCTTTGGGGATGCGAATAATATTCACAGTTTCCAATCTTTTGCGGGGAACTATAGTTTCTGATCCATGAGGATACAAGACGATAGCTATAATTTGTATGCCGACATGCCCATAGCGCATATAGCTGCTCTTTTGCATCCCAGTATATATACTGTGTTTCATGATTACCAAAACCAACAGACTCTAGCTCCCATGAACATGGTACTAAAAGCGGTAATGATACAAAGTCTTTTTCTTCTGGAGAACACCATATAGAACAACGATTAATTTCTCCCATGCCATCTTCTTTATGAGCTTGAAAACTCAAACGGTGAAAGGGTAATTTTATTTGTTGTTTCGCTGTCTCTGATTCAAATGGTTGTAATCTATATAAAAATTCCTCCATCTGATGTTGTTCTATAACTCCATCATCAATAGAAATTTCAATTTGCATTTTCCACTTAGAAGTGACGTAACTATCGTTCCCTTTATAATTTATACCACGCCAGTACGTTAGTTTCTTATATCGAAAACACTCCCCCTGCCCTTGATACAAACAACTATCAGGAAAAGTCGGTTCCATAATATCCAGAAAAAACTGTTTCACACGAAACATTCCTGAAGATGTTATCACCTGAAACCAAAGCGTTTCCCTCTTTCCACTCTCCTGTCGTTGTGATATGTGTTCTATATGCCAATCTGGAAATAACAATTCAGGATATAACGGAATTATTCTTTTAAATGTTTTTTTTAACATACAATTCCCCCTTGATTTAACCCGTAAAGGCCCGATTCGATTTGATGGACTTTCCATGAGCGGGAGATGAAGCCTCTCCACTCACGGAAGTTTCACCTTATTTCTTTAATACTTCGAAGGGGAGCTCTACTTATCCTTGTCCAATCACCCTTGTATATTTCTCTATCTTCCCTAACTGTATACAGTTGTTGTTTGAAAACACTCGTTTCATAGTATCGTTCATCTCATCTGTGCTACCAATGTAATAAGAAGCACCTATTTCTTTTAAAATGTACAGTGCTTTTTCATGCAGCATTGTACCATATCGTTTACCGCGCATATTCGGAACAATACCAAGGTAAAACAATCTTCCTTCTTCTATCGTACCTGGCTCTATATGTGGAAGAATAACTCCTACTGGGTCGTCTTCTTGAAAAGCGGCTAAACAATGTTCATTCCATCTGCCGCCAATTTCTGTTTGAAAAGCATATAATAATTGATCTATAGATAATGTTTCTTTCGTATTTAAAGAATATTGCATAGATTCCAGCCAAATTGTTTTAAATATGTCTTCTCCTGCTTCATCTATTGTTTTCAGCGTAAACGGAACTTCCACATCTGTAACATCAGATAAATCTTTCAGTACCATAACACAACTTTTTTGATGCTGAAATTGTAAACTCTGAAACACCTCTTCATAATGTGTATAATTTGGACTTTTTGATGAAATAACGAAATGTAAATGTAAAACCCCTTTCCCCATTGCTTTTTCAATCCAATATTGTACAATCTCTGTAACTTGTTCCTTTGTATAAGAAACTGTATTATTTTCTTCAATTGTAATATAATGCGGTTCTCCTACTAATACTTTAAAATCTCGTTCCATATTAACCAATTGATTCATTCTTTAACCTCTTTCTGTAAAATATTTAAAATAACATATTTTCTATTGCATGAGCAGGAGTTTTTATGAATATGTAGAATATTAGACATTTAATGTTTATAACGTAAAAATTCTACTAATAAAAAATTTCTTCACCCTTCATCAATGATTAACCTGAACAATTAGGCTTTTATAAAGTGAAACTTCTATCAGTAGTTTTTTTCATCCCCGACTAATGGAAAACCCACTCAGTCAGGCACATACCAGCAGGTATCTCCCATCTATCTTCCTCGTCTCTTTTTAATCTTGAGTTGGGGGCTTACTGTCCGTTAATGCGGGATAGACACTAGAGTGTCTTATCGATAAAGCTATAACGAGGGGGAGCACACCATTGAATACCATTATGTTGCAGCAATTACTAGAAACCATTCAGAAAAACGGATATTTACTACCTCAAAATATAGATTTAAATCAATTAAGCTTACATATGCTAGAGCATATCGGAACATTAGACGGCAACTTACGTGATCAACTAATTTACTCTACATTTTCTCACCTTATTTCACGTGATTATTTTCATGAAGCTCAGTTAGAAAAATTACTGATACTAACTTTAGAAGAAAACTATTTGTTTTATGGCATCACTTCTGATAACACAAATAGTGTGTTTACACGTTCATTTACAACATTATTAATTGCATTAATATTATGTGCAGATAATAGAACAAACTTTTTAACAGAAGAAACTATTATTACCGTAAAAGAAAAATTAGTAGACTATATGAATCAGGAAATCGATTTACGAGGGTACATACAACCTTACGGGTGGGCACATAGCATCGCTCATGCATCAGATGCTTTCGATGCCCTTATTCATAATCAAAAATTATCGTCACAATATTATGACGAACTAACACATTGTCTTTTAAATAAAATATTCGTTTATTCCATTGTATATCATTTTGATGAGGATGAGCGTATTATTACCCCTCTTCTTTCTATGATATCTCTCGGTTTCTCGCCAAAGCAGCTATTCGATACAATTCGCGTCAAACTAAACTTGCTGCCACTATATAAATCGAGACTCCCAATCAATGAATATTGCAACTTATGTTCAAATGTGAAAACTTTCTTGCGTAGTTTATATTTTAGAACAGTAAATAATCTTCAATTTACTTATATAACAGCACAAGCAGAGGTGATGTTAAAAGAACTACCAACATTTTATTAAAATACGGAGGAAAACAATGGATATCCAAGCAATACAACATGCAATTGAAGCACACCATTGGGATTATCCTGGTAAGTTAATTCCAAATGAAGTTGAATTTATTCATACAACGGATCTTATTATGATTAAAAATAAAAGTATTCCTAGTATTCAAGCTAATAAAGTTGTTCGTTTTGCATCGCAGCAGCCACTAGAAACAGCATTGCACTTTTTTCAAAATATACCATTCTCTTGGTGGGTACCTTCGCAGCAAAAACAACTAATTAGAGCAATAATAAATCATAATTTTTCGTGTATTGATGAATATGTTGGGTTCGCTTTACAACTACCGAACTTTCCAATTCCGGAATTACAACAATTTTACAACTTCATCGATGTGAAACATGATGAAGACATTGCAAAGCTTGTTGATGTAAGTATTGCGATTTGGGACTATCCTCCCTCCGCAAGAGACAATCTTTTTCAGCAGCGAAAATCGTATATTGAAGCTAGTGGCGAAAGTAGTGGTTATATCATTTGCTGTGACGGGAATGTCGCTATCGGCTATGCAAACTATAGATACAGTCATGATGGATCTGTAGTTTATTTAAATGGTTCCGGTGTATTATCTACTTATCGCAAGCGAGGGATTTATAAGCATTTAGTTTATAAACGGTTACAAGATGCAAAGGAAAAAGGCATTATTTTAGCAACATGTCAGGCAAGATCAGGTCATTCTGCTCCAATTTTAGAAAAGTTAGGATTTACTACATACGAAACATACTTACAATTTGCACGTATGTAATATAAACAAAGGAAAAGGTGTATATATGGGATATATTGAAGAAATGCGCAGCTTAGTTGGAAATCGTCCACTCATTTTAATAGGTTCACATGTAATTATACTAAACGAAAACAATGAAGTACTCCTTCAGCTTCGCAGTGATTTCAATTGTTGGGGCATAATTGGTGGTGCACTTGAATGCGGCGAAACGCTAGAAGAAGCCGCTAAACGAGAAGTTTATGAAGAAACAGGTTTACTTGTTAAGCATTTAGAACTATTTCAAAATTTTTCTGGGAAAGAATTCTTCAATGTTTACCCAAATGGAGATCAAGTATATGGAGTTCTCGCTACATATATTTGTCGTGATTTTGAAGGAACATTACGTATCGATCACAATGAATCAAAAGATTTGCGATTCTTCCCTATTCATAATCTTCCTACAAATTTAGGATCATTACATAAATTAATTTTAGACACTTTTTTAATAAGTATATAAATGAAAGATGTTCAGTTTTAAAAATGTTTTAGACTAAACTTTATTGATACCATCGTTTTCTTCTTCCTTTCTTCACCTTAGCTCATAAAAGAAAGATGTAGATTCGCCCTTATATGTCATGAATGGTGAATGGGTTGTATTAAAATAAAGTATTAGACCAAATAAAGGATATACGATTTTTATACGGAAAGTATGGACAATTCAGAGAAAGCATTCTTTATAAAAAAGGTATGTATATATTTTTGTATAAAGCTCTCAAAAGAGAAAAAGGCTTAATCCTTGTAAAAATGGGATTAGCCTCTTTGTTTACTACGTATATTGATATGTTATGTAAACTTCACATGTATAGAGTATGCAAAAGGAATTCCCCTTCCTGAGTACGAAAGTAATAGGGGATTATATAATTATTTTCTAAGGAGTCTATATGAAAATTAGTGTTTTAGGAAACGGTAGATGGGGTAGTTTTTTAGCATGGTATTCTTCAAAAATAGGTCATGAGGTTTTGATATGGGGAAGAGGAAATTCAAGAAATTTCCATGATTTAATTAAAACTAGAAAGAATCAATATCTAACTTTACAACCAGAAATTAAATTTACAACTTCTCTTAACGAAGCAATCTCTCATTCAGATATTGTTATCATATCAATCAATTCCCAATATTTAAGGAGCTTGTTAAAAAAAGTATCTAAAACAAATTTTTACGATAAGATTTTTACACTAAACATGAAGGGACTTGAAATTGATACGGGTAAAAGACTTACTCAAATAGCTAAGGAAGAATTAGGTGTAAATTTAAAAGTTGCAGCTTGGGTTGGACCCGGACATGTACAAGACTTTATTAATGGAGTTCCAAATTGTATGGTAGTATCATCAGATTCACCGGCTATAACTGATTTTGTTATAAGTGCTTTTTCGAGTAAACTGATAAGATTTTACTCAAATCCAGATTTAATTGGTACTGAGATTGGAGCTGCATTGAAAAATGTATTTGGTATCGCAGCTGGAATGCTTGATGGTTTAAACCTGACAAGTCTAAAAGGACCATTAATAGCACGCGGCCCCTTTGAAGCTTCAAGACTAATAAAATATCTTGGAGGTAATGAACTAAGTGCATATGGATTGGCTCATTTAGGGGATTATGAAGCGACAATATTCTCAAAACACAGTCATAATAGAACTTTCGGAGAATCATTCGTAACAAATAAACAGTTTGATTATCTCGCTGAAGGTCTTTCAACTTTGCAATCCCTAAACAATATGTATATCCCAGAAATAGAGCTCCCAATCATTGAGTCACTGAATGATATTATCATTCATAAAGTCGATCCTTTAAATACATTAAATGACTTATTTATGAGACCACTTAAGAATGAGTTTTATTGAATAAATCACTTAAAAAATATACTCATTGACTTCCGATAACACTAATTATGTGAATGGAAAATCCCTTCAGTTCTTCTGAAGGGACTTTTAAAGGTTTTGCGATACTTTGATTTTATGTTAACAAAAGGTGCTTTCATGTACAAAAAACACCTTTTCAATCTACAACTATTTTTTAATAAGACAAAAGGAACGAAATCTTTTCCTATTCACATTAACACCCAATCCGTTTTTTTATTTCCATTAAATTCTTCTTAGCAATTTCCCTTGCACGTTCTGCTCCTTTTTTGAGTGCTTCCTGAAGCAACTGCGGTTGACTCATATACATTTCATATTTCTTTCTTGGCTCCTCTAACTCACGATTAATAACTCGAAGTAGCTCTTTTTTTACATCCCCCCAGCCGATGCCTGTTGCGTATTGTTCTTTCATAATTGTAACTTCCTCAGCTGTCGCAAACTCTTTATACAACATAAATAATGTTTCAAGTTCCTTCGGTTCACTTGGTAAAGATGAATCCGTTTTAATCTTGAAAATAAGCTTTTTCAACTTTTCTGGCTCTTCAAATAGCGGAATAACATTTCCATAGCTTTTACTCATTTTCCGTCCGTCAAGACCTGGTACAATTGCCCCTTCTTCTTGAATGATATACTCAGGCAATATAAAGATTTCACCGAATGCGTTATTAAAATACGTTGCGATATCTCTTGCAATTTCTACATGTTGAATTTGATCTTTTCCAACCGGAACATAGTTTGATTGAAATAATAAAATATCAGCAGCCATTAAAATTGGATACGTATATAATCCCATGTTTACACCAGTATCTGCATCTATCCCTGCTTCTATATTTTGATCAACCTTTGCCTTGTAAGCATGCGCTCGGTTCATTAAACCTTTTGGAGTAAGACAAGCTAAAATCCAATACAATTCTAAAATTTCCGGTACATCTGATTGACGATAAAAAATTACATGCTCATCTAAACCTAATGATAACCATGTCGCTGCTACTTCCTTCGTATATTCACGAAATTTCATTGGATCTTGCACTGCATTTAATGCATGATAATCAGCAATAAAATATAATGCCTCTCCTTCTCTCTGTTTAGAAAGCTGTAAGGCTGGTTTAATTGCTCCAATATAATTTCCAAGATGCGGATGTCCAGTTGGTTTAATTCCTGTTAACATAACATTTTTATTCACAACTACTCCTCCTTTATCATGCAAAAAAGTCCCTCAATCCTAAAAAGGACGAGGGACTCCCGCGGTACCACCTTTATTAGCTACAAATACATAGCTCTCTTTACAATTCGAATAACGTCGAAATAACCGTCATAGCCTACTCAGTTCAGCATGAAGCTCGAGAGTCCATTCCATATTTTTCTCTTACTGATTCCCACCAACCATCAGCTCTCTATAAAGTTCCAAATATGTACTCTTCTCCATCATCGCTTTTTCTTTTAAATTTTCCTTATTATACCACAGTTATTTTTCATATAAAAGAGAACTTTCTGTCTTATTATGCAGGAATTTTCCTTTTTTTATCTAATTAGATAAAGGTTTACGGAAAGGATTCATACAACTATGGAGGATTTATTATGGTAAAATACATTTCAATTCTTGGATCAACTGGCTCTATTGGGACATCAGCACTAGATGTAATCGCTGCTCACCCAGAACACTTTCAAATTATCGGGCTAAGCGCAAATCAAAATATTGATATGCTAGAACAACAAATACAAACATTTCAACCGCGCATTGTAAGTGTGAGTACAAAAGAATTAGCACATACACTGCGCTCACGAATTTCTACTCAAACAAAAGTGGTATATGGAGATGAAGGATTAATTGAAGTTGCTACGCATCCTGATAGTAATCTTGTCTTAACTTCTGTCGTTGGTGTAGCAGGACTACTTCCAACAATCGAAGCACTAAAAGAAAAAAAAGACATTGCAATCGCTAATAAAGAAACGTTAGTTGCAGCTGGACACATTGTTACAGAATTAGCAAAGAAAAATCATTGTCGCCTTATTCCAGTAGATAGTGAGCATTCTGCTATTTTCCAGTGCTTAAATGGTGAAAATAATAAAGAAATTGAAAAGTTAATTGTAACAGCATCTGGCGGTGCATTCAGGGATAAAACACGCGAAGAAATGACACTGCTCAAAGCGAAAGATGCGCTAAAACATCCAAATTGGCTAATGGGAGCAAAATTAACAATTGACTCTGCAACATTATTAAATAAAGGGTTTGAAGTAATGGAAGCGCGATGGTTATTTGATGTTCCTTACGAAAAAATCGATGTTATGATTCATAAAGAAAGTATTATTCATTCCCTTGTAGAATTTGTAGATGGCTCTATTATGGCTCAGCTCGGAGCACCTGATATGCGAATGCCTATTCAATATGCATTCCACTATCCATCACGTTTACCATCTGCCTTCAAAAAATTAAATTTATTAGAAGTTGGCAGCTTGCATTTTGAAAAACCTGATTTAGAGAAATTCCCTTGTCTCCACTATGCTTACGAGGCCGGGAAAGTTGGCGGTACAAAACCAGCTGTACTAAATGCTGCGAATGAAATTGCAAATGCTTTATATTTACAAGACAAGATTTCATTTTTTGACATTGAAAGAACAATCTATTCTACATTAGAAGCTCACCATAATATTGCTAACCCTTCATTAGAAGAGGTATTAGCAGTTGACCAATGGGCACGTCAATATGCCAATGAATTACTTGTAAAAAATTAGAACTAGTTATACGGTAGAGTGAGAATCCTATATTCTCACTCTTTTCATAAAGGGGGCCTCTACTTGATTCGAAAATTATCTCCTTCTTCTATTGAAGAAGCTGCGGAAATTTTAGAAGTTCAAATTCCCGCATATAAAATTGAAGCACAGTATATTCAAAACAATTCAATTCCTCGATTGTATGACACAATTTTTGATATCCAAAATTGTAATGAAATCTTTTATGGATACTTCATTGGTGATACTTTAGCTGGGTTTATTTCATTTCTATATGAGGATGATGTTGTTGATATTCATCGCCTCGTTGTTTCCCCTACATATTTTCATAGAGGAATTGCAACAGCACTATTGCAACATCTATTTCAACTACATGAAGAAACAACACCTTATATTGTACAAACTGGTAAGAAAAATACACCTGCCATCGCTTTATATAAGAAACATAATTTTATAGAAACAAAAGAAATTACATTACCAGATGGTCTAGTTCTTGTACAGTTGAAAAAATCCAATATGTTACTCCATTAAAGGGCCATCTTTTATTTTGAAGTACCCCTTTTCAAAACAAGTGCCAGTAGTTTGTTTACCTTGCAACCTGCATTGCCCTTCAGTCTGGTAATGATTTTTAAAATCAAAAAAACTCCAGTACGAATACAGGAGTTTTTTAAGGTGCTCAGCACTTATGATGACAGCAACTTGCACCAACAATGATTAATAGAATGAACAATACTACTATGATCGCGAAACCGCCACACCCTCGTCTAGGATACTCACAATAACAGTATCCATAAACTGGAGCTGTATAGGTTGGGGCTACATACATTGCTGGTGCGAATATAGCTTGGTGTAGGAGCTATATTCGCACCAGCGGTAAATGGTGCATTTACATTACTATACATTTTAACTTCTCCCTTCGTCTAAGGAAGGTAATCATGTAGGATACCCTACCTTTCAAGAAAATTAGAGCACGTCTGTTTTAAAAATAATCTTTATATGGGCTATCGCCATATGCCCATCAACCTAATATTTTGAAGTACCCCCAAAACAAAAATTTCATCTCACTTTTTAAGTAGATGATTCCCAGTGTGCTGAAAATAATACAATTGCTCTTGGCTTCGGCAGTGCATTACCTAATGAATGTAAAAATTAAGTATATTCATTGTTTTTAATTGCTAGCAGCAGTGCCCCGTGAGCACCAAATAAAGCTGACAGCGTCGTCATATTCCTCCCTGATGTTTTTTATTATTTATCTAAATCAGCAAGGATCCACCTCGTAAAATCTTGTTGGTTCTCTAATGAAACAGTATGTCCTTCTGGATAGGCTTGAAAGGTTACTTGTGCATCCAAACCTTGAAAAAACTCATTACTCTTTAATCCCCATTCATAAGGCAGAACGTTGTCAAATTCGCCGTGAGAAATAAATAAAGAAAGTTGATCAACAGGTTTTATAGCGTATTCTTCCTTAACGAATCCAGGAATATATCCACTGAGAGCTACAATACCTTTAATTCGATTTCCCAATGTTAAGCCAAGCGTCATAGATACAATGGCTCCTTGGCTAAATCCAAGTAAATACAAATGGTCGTGATCTATTGGATATTGTTCGGTTGCATATTCAATAAAACTAGTGAGCTGATTGATTCCATGATCAAATACTTCCCTGTGTGGTTTTCCATAGCCTTGAATTGTAAAATAGGCGAAGCCTGGCGGTTGAGATAAATGACCGCGGACACTAAAAATGTAAAACGTATCTTCTAATCCATCGACTAACGACAGCATATTTTGTTCATTACTGCCCATTCCATGCATGACAAAAATGGCAGGATAGTTTTTATCTGGCTCAATCTGAGACGGTTTGCGAAGCTCATAAATCATAGGTGAATTCAAAATCAATCATCCCTTCTTAATAATTTTCCTAAAGAAACCAATCACAGTTTAGTTTATCTATATAGAAAAAATATTCTTGTATTTTATCCAATACAAAAGAAATAACTACTTATTTGTTATTTAACAACAGTAATGTGAATTATGTTGCAGATACGATTCTTATTTATCTTTTTTGATGATATCCCACAATTCTGACCAACAAGTAATCCGCGGAATATTAAGATGCTGATTGTAAGAATTACTTTTTGCATACGCCTTAATCGGTTTATCAATCAACGTTTCTAAAACAGCCGGCTTATCATCAAAAAAATAGTCTAATCTCAGCTCTTGGATGATGTGTATTTTCTCTTCGTCTTTCATGCCATAGTAAAAACGATTTTCATGAACAGGAAATCCATTTTCGATTAGCCATTGTTTTGTTCGTTCCCCATGTTCTTTCGGGCGTGCTGTCACATAATATACTTCATGTCCCTGTCTCTCTAATTCTTGCAACGTTTCTACCACATAAGGAAACGGCAGACAAGAAGTATAATATATCTCCTCAAGCAGACCATTCCACATGCTACCGCCTTCCTTCGAAGTCAGCCCGAACGCTTCATGAATTTCAAGCGTTTTTAAGGAATGGAATACATCAAGTTCAACGTTTTTGTTCAGTTTCTTATTATATAAATGAAAGGCATGCTCCCTTAGGTTAATCAATGTATCATCAATATCGAATCCAAATTTCATCTCTGTTCCTTCCTTTCTGTATTTAATCCGTGAAAAACAAAAGGAGGATTCACAAGGTTCTTTAAAATTTTTTCATTTTGAAACATACATCATTGAGTTACTTTATATAAGTTAGTATATATACGTAATTAAAATACATCAAGTAATAAAATTAAATTTAGTAAGTTTATTACAAAACATCATTTAAGTTATAATTTAACTATTGGGAGGTGAGGATAAACGAATCATTCTTTATTATGTCCTAGATTCGAAAAAGGAATGAAACTTTTCAGCCAACGTTGGTCAGGCTTGATTATTTCCAAACTTCTCTCCGGACCCAAACGTTTTTGTACAATCGAAGCAACCCTTCCCATCAGCGGAAGATTGTTGTCAGAAAGATTAAAGGACTTGGAACATAAAGGAATTGTTAAACATGAGGTATTCCCTGAAACTCCTGTTCGTATTGAGTATTCTTTAACAGAAAAAGGGTATGCACTAGAATCTGTCATTCGCAGAATAGAGCTATGGTCACAAGAGTGGGTAGAACCCGAGGAATAAATCATGAGGCCTGCCGCATGCTCATTAAGATAATCTAGCCACGTGACCTCCACATGAAAAAACGCCCTCCTTTATGGGCATGTAGCGATGCCCATATTATAACTTCAATAAAAGAGAGAAGTATTGGCGTATAACGATGAGGCGCCGCCAGAGTGCACAAATAGGATATTATCGTCCGGCCTAAAGGTGCCTTTTTGTATTAAATCAATGAGTCCCGCTGCTGCTTTACCTGTATATACCGGATCCAGCAAAATTCCTTCTGTTCTTGCCATAAGCTTGACAGCTTCCACCATTTCAGGCGTAGGCAAAGCATAATCTGGTCCTACATACTCATCAAAACACGTAACAGTCTCACGAGGGATTGAATTTGGGATGCCCATGTGTGCTGAAGTTGAGAAAATCGATAAATACTTTAATCACTATATTCCGATTTAGGTTACATAAAATATAGACTTTGTCTGTCTCACTTTACTAACGTGTGCGTTAGTAAAGTGAGACAGACAAAGAAAGAGAAAAGGCGAAGCCATTCAGCTTCGCCTTTTCTCTTATGATGCCTGATCATCTTTATTCTTCATTAACGCTCGTTTTTTCATTGCTTTTGTTAAATATCCGCCCTTGAAAGAGCGAATTTCGTAAGAAGCCATAAATGCTTTCGGTGCGATTTCATTAATAATCTCTAACAACTCTTTTTCACGCGAACGTTTTGCTACAATATCTAAACGATAGCGCTCAGAATTAATTCCTTCTCCGATGAAGACTGTCACACCAAATCCTGCATGTCTTAGTGCGATCACAAGTTCTTCGCAACGCTCTAGTAAACTAACATTATAGGTAATATATCCAATAGCTAATTTATTTTCAATATAACCGCCGAGCAGCAACCCAGCACTAAACCCAAGGACATAAGCTACAATATTCATCATGTTTGATAAGTCTTGAAATACAATTCCTAAACTAACAATATAGATGACTCCTTCTAACAACCCAACACCAGCAGCGGACTTCGTTTGATTCTTTACAAGCAGAATTGTACGGATTGTTAAAATTGGCACGTAAATAATTTGCAGTAAGAAAATAAGTAACGCTTGTAACATATGTATCCACCTCTTCCTAAAAGTCTGTTGTCATAATAACATACAGGGTCGTAAGAAAGCGATGAATTTTATTTATTTTCTTTATTTTCTTTCTTTTTTCTAAGTACGTATGTATTGTTAAGACTGTCACTACGAGTTTGTTTAAATTTATATATTTATAGAACTTAAAAACATTGTATTTAGGTTGTGAACTAGCAGATTTTACAACAACATGATATTGATGTTATAAAAAATTTCAGTCTTCCTTGAGTACGATTCAAAATCATTCTATCCATAATCTCTTTATATCAATTAATTGTTTACCATTAAATTTCATCCTGTATACATCCGGCTTTGATGTCTGCATTAAAAATTCAAATCCATATTGACTATCAAAATATCCCATCATTAAAGTCATGACAAGTCCATGAGTACCAATTACAATTTTATGACCTTTAAAATTCTTTAATATATCTTTCAATACTGCCACAGATCGGCTCTGACAATCTGTATTTGATTCTCCTCCAAGTAATGAAAAATCTGGATTGGAAAACATCTTCTTTACAAGCGGATACAATTCCTTATCTGATATTATCTTATCTTCACTTGAAAACATACATTCTCTAAGGTTTTCGTATACTAATATTTCTTTACCATAAAAATGAGCTAAATTCTCTATCGTCAACACAGCTCGGCTATATGGACTTGAAATAAACGTTTCTACTCCTTCATCTTTCAATAATTCAGTTACTCTATACGCATCAAGCCTCCCCTTCTCAGTTAATCCACGCGTTCTTTCGTCCCCTTCTATTTTAAGTGATTCGCCATGTCTAACCATGTAAATATATGTATACATAATTCCCCCCTGAAAATACTTACAAACAATAGATTACTGTGACTTTATATAACATTTAATATTCGCTATACCATGCTTCGTTGTAAGACTATTATTCTATGGCTACATGACCTAAGATTTAACTTGAAGAAAGCTTACAAGATAATGGTTTTTCCGGATTCTTACATTCTTAGAATTCCTTTTTCTTTGCCTTTATAATTAAAAAATTCGGTTGTTTCATTAACTTTTCATAAGATGATGAATAATTTCTTTTCAATTCTTCCGTCGGAATAGGCTCTACAATTTTTTCAATTTCAAAATGACGAATCGTTTCATTTATAATGTCTTGTAGTGGCCGGCGATAAAAATACATATCAACATATTTACCGCTTTTCTTCCATTTATCATGAAGCAATTCGCGCTTAAAGTATTCTTTTTTCTCTGATAAATGTATATCCATTGCTGGATGATGAACGGAGAACAAAAATGTTCCATTTGGCTTTAATATTCTCACAAATTCAGCAAATGTTCGTTCCCAATCTGCAAGATAGTGAAGAGCTAAAGAGCTAACAATGCTATCATATGTACAATCTGCAAAGGGTAACGTATTTTCAAAGTCTAATTGATAAACCTCAGCTTTTTCTCCGACTCTTCGCTTCGTAGCAGCAACCATCTCTGAACTTACATCAATCGCGGTTACATCTGCTCCCCGATTAAGAAACTGTTCTGTATACCACCCTGCCGCACAGCCAGCATCAAGTACCTTCATTCCTCTCAGATTATCAGGAAACTGATTCATCATAGCTGGACGTTCGTAATCTGTATTATACGGACTGTCATAATCGACGCTATGTTCATAATGGCCGGCAAGTATGTCGTACGCATCAATGATTTGTTGTTTATTCATACCCCTTCCTCCCTTTACTTTAAAAGACATAATTTCCATTTTATCACACATTTTAATAATTAAGAATATTAAATTATTCGAATGAAAACCAGTTGTTCTCTCGCACTTTGACATACAAGAAGAAGCAGCAACTATACAGTTGCTGCTTCTTCTTGTTGTAAATCTATTTTACGAATTTCAATACGCTTAATTTGATGAGCGTCTTTTTCTAAAACTTTAAATTCATATCCTTCTGCTTCAACAAATTGTCCTTCTTGAATTTCGTGATTTTGTGTCATTACCCAGCCGCCAATTGTATCAACTTCTACTTCATCAATGTGTAATCCAAACAAATCTTGAATCTCACTAATTAATACTTTTCCGTCGACAATTTTATGATACTCATCAACATGATGAATCGGAGGATGCTCATCTTCATCATATTCATCACGAATTTCTCCAACAATTTCTTCCAATATATCTTCAAGCGTTACAATTCCCGCTGTACCGCCGTATTCATCATACAAAACAGCCATTGGAATTCGCTTTTTCTGCATTTGAAGAAGTAAATCATGAATTGGTATAGTTTCCATTACTTCAATGATAGGACGCATAAACGTGCGGATAGATGATAGATCTTCTTTATCATTTTTCATATAACGAATAAAGAAATCTTTTACATTCACCATACCGATAATATCATCTTTATCTTCTCCAAAGATTGGGTAACGTGTATACTTTTCACTTCGGATAATTTTCATATGATCTTCTACTGAATCTTCAAGATAAAAACCAACGATTTCTGTACGCGGCACCATAATTTCTTTCGCAAGACGGTTATCAAATTCAAAAATATTGTTTACATATTTATACTCCGCCTGGTTAATTTCACCGTTTTCATAGCTCTCTGAAAGAATTAAACGTAATTCTTCTTCCGAGTGTGCTACTTCATGTTCAGAAGCTGGTTTTAATCCGAATAAACCAGTTACAAGACGCGCTGATGTATTTAACATCCAGATAAACGGGAACATGATTTTGTAAAATGTAATAAGCGGTGCTGCAAACAACATTGTAATTGTCTCTGCTTTTTGAATTGCTACTGTTTTCGGTGCTAGCTCACCAACAACAACATGTAAAAAGGTAACTGTTGCAAATGCAAGAATGTACGATACTGAATTCGCAACCGTTTCTGAGAAATGTAGATCTTGAAATAACGGCTGTAATAAACGATGAACCGTAGGCTCTCCAAGCGATCCGAGCGCAAGAGCTGTAATGGTAATTCCTAACTGACACGCCGATAAATACTCATCTAAATTTGTTGTTACCTTTTTGGCTGCTAACGCGCCTCGTTTTCCTTCTGCAACAAGTTGATCAATACGGCTTGAACGCACCTTAACCATAGCAAACTCTGTTGCCACGAAAAATCCAGTAAATGCGATTAAAATCGCAATCATAACTAAATTAAATATTTCCAAAGAATCCCCCTTAGTTCGAAAACTAAGGTGTCCACCTCCTGTATGAATAATTGCTTTTTTTACTCTCTAAATCTAGAAAATAAAACGCTATACAGAAATTAAAAGGGTGGATAGCTCTACCTACTATAAAAGTAAGATAAGAGATTGTATTAAAGCTGTCGTTTGAGTTGATAAATGTTTCGTTAGTTTTTCGCGCTGTGAATCTGTTAACCCATCTAATAACGGTTTTAATTCTACTAATTCCGTCTCCAAACGGTGGATACGCTCTGTTACGTTATTTACTTGTTCCGAAACGTTTTCATTAACACCGAGCAGCTTCTTCTTCTCCTCGATCCTATCCTTAATTTCAGAAAGCGGTATATGCATTTCTTTACATCTCTCAATAAAACGTAAAGTTTCAATTGCTGCTTCGTCATAGTAGCGATAATTAGATTGAGATCGCTCCGCTTTCAAAATACCTAGATTCGTATAATAATCAATCGTTCGTTTCGAAACATGAGCCATGTGAGCCAACTGTCCGATTCGGTACACCTTCCCAACGACCTTCCCCCCCTACATATGTTAAAAACATCATACAATACATAAACTGTACAGTCAAACGTTATAGTTAAAAAGAACAACTTATAAAAATATTAAGATTTGTTTTATTCCGAACAAAAATAAGCTACTAATCTACATACCGTAAAATAACTTATTTTTTACTACCTAGAAAATTATAATCTTGAATATCAATTTACAAAAGCTCTGTATTCATTTTATTCAATTCAATATTTCGAAAATTAAGTTATAATCTTATTATCAAGCTTTACCCGGCACGAATTGGCAGTTATCTCCCACCTATCTTCTTCGCTTCTTTCTGAATCTTGAGATGAGGGATCTTACTGCCCATTAATGCGGGATAAAACGCCGAATGACGTACAATGAGCATAGACATGCTTATCGTATAAAGAAAGGAGAATAGCGATGTATTACAACAACTTATTCGAAAATGATCAGCCAGTAATCCGTCTCTAAGACGGGCATAAAATGCTTCGTCTTAAGGATATCTATCTCTAATCCTAAAAATAGACGGAGGTCATATGATATGAAACATTCATTACTTGGTGCATTTTGTTTATCGCTTGCTGCAAGCATTTGGGGAGGTATGTATGTTGTCAGTAAATACGTACTAGACTTTGTTCCCCCGCTTACACTTGTTTGGTTACGTTTCGTTATTGCCTTTACAATTTTGTTTATGATTTTACAAATAACGCAGCGAAAACAGAAAACAAAAATTCCGATTGAGAAAAAAGATTGGTTATTATTTGCTTGGATTGGTTTTATCGGTTATTTCGTCTCCATTACATTTCAGTTTATTGGAACAAAATTGTCTGATGCACATACAGGTTCTTTAGTAACATCAGCAACACCAGCCTTTATAATCATTTTTGCAAGAATAATAGTAAAAGAACGGATTACCATTCGCAAGTTCATTTCCGTACTCCTAGCAACTATAGGTGTTGTCATTGTCATCGGATGGGATATAGAAATTGGAACGTATTTCACCGGAACACTCATCTTAGTCGGGGCTGCTATTACGTGGGCATTATTATCTATTTACGTCAAAATCGCCTCGCAACGTTTTTCTTCCTTAATCATTACAACGTATGCGATATTTTTTGCGATTTTGTTTATTACACCTTGCATGGTATGGGAATTGCAATCTAACAGCATACAAAGTCTTAACACATTTATAATCTTAGGGATTTTATACCTTGGTATCATTTCAACTGCTGGTGCATTTTTTCTTTGGAACAAAGGTATGGAATTAATGGATGCAGGAATTGGCTCACTCTTTTTCTTTTTTCAGCCTCTTGTTGGATCGTTTCTCGGATGGTTACTACTAAACGAAAAGCTAAAAACTACATTCTTCATTGGAGCTGCACTCATTGTATTAAGTGTTCTTATCGTTACAATTAATAAAAGAAAAATAACTTCTAATTTAGAGATATGATTATGAAAGTTATTTTACGATATAAGGAGGACGTCTCATGGCGCTAGAAATGAAAACAAACTGTCAAACTTGTGATACTTCTCTGCAAGGAGATTCAGAAGCATACATATGTGTGTATGAATGTACTTTTTGTCCACCTTGTACAGAGAACACACATCATGTCTGTCCAAATTGCGGTGGCGAATTAGTAAGGAGACCAAAAAGAAAGAAATAAAGATTTCTCTTCCACATAGTAAAAGCGTAAAATCTATAAGACTTTGCGCTTTTACTTTTGTTTTTTCAACACCTGATTTCTTTTATCTTTTCTAATGATGACTTCTGCGAAATTTTTATATCCACACTCTCTCTAAAAAGAGTCTTTTTATTTATGTATTAATTTCCCTTCAAGTGCCTCAATATACCTTTTCGCTGATTTTTGAACAGCTTCATTTGCTTTTCCCTTCACAATTCGATGGAATGCATTATACAAACGATTAAATTTTAATTCTTTTACTCCTTCAGCCATCTCTTTCACCTTACTTGCTGGCAATGGAATTAGATTTGGATAACTATACATGAAGCTTACCCAGCTTTGATCAGCAACAACCTGAATAATATCCCCAGTTAATAATATTCCTCTTCCTTCATCTCCAGTTTCCCAATGTAAAACTGCGCCACCAGTAAAATGTCCGCCTAAACGATGCACTGTAATATCCTCGGAGAGTTTTAAAGATTCTCCAGACCAGAATATAATACGATTACTTGGGCGCATCACCCATTCTTTATCATCTTCATGAATGTATATAGGAACATCAAATCGTTCCGCCCATTCTACTTGTGTAGAATAATAATGCGGATGCGATAAAGCAATCGCGTGAATTCCTCCTAACTCATTCACTTTTTCTACTGTCGCCTCATCAATATAGGCGATACAATCCCATAACAAATTAAACTTATCTGTTTGAACTAAGTAAGCAGTTTGGCCAATTCCAAATTCAGGTTTCGTTGTAATACTATGTAAATGTTCTTCTTCCGTTAAAACCTCATTGTTATATGTCTTACTTTGCTGTAAGTTTTCTAAAGTTGTCCATGATTGTCCCATTGGATTTACATATTGGCGTTCTTCATTACAAATTACACAGTTTACAGGCGGTTCTTTATAAAGTGGATACTGGACACCACACGTTGTACAAACATAATGCTGCATACTATTTCTTCCTTTCTCATTACAATGAATACAAATTAATCCAAAATATTATGAACAATACGTGAAGTTAAACTTCCACAGTTCAATAACTTAACGTTTGAGTAACAAAATCCCTCTCCAAACTCTCATTCCTATCCATAATATCACAAATTTCACTTTTTATTCTATATTTTCTGAAAATAACATCTTGATTTTATTGAATATTTAATTTATTATTTTGTTTGTTATATAAAAATAATAATCACCATAAAATATCATATGATAAACCACTAAAAGAAAACGCTTAACAATTGTAATTAATTAAATTTTCTATATAATGAAAATGATAGACAAAATAAATTTACGAAAAATTCATTTTTGTCTTGCATAATAATTTATTTTTGTTATTATCGTTAATGATTCGACAAAAAGCGACCTTACATCGAATTCTTTTGTGTAAAAATTCAAAATATTTTAATTTGGAGGTTTTTTCGTGACAAAAAAGGTGCAAACTTCACATATTTTTGTGATTGGGCTTATGCTTTTTGCTCTCTTCTTCGGAGCAGGTAATTTAATTTTCCCTGCTATGTTAGGCCAAACAGCCGGAAGTAACGTATGGGTTGCAACCGCAGGATTTTTAATTACAGGGGTTGGCGTACCACTACTCGGTGTATTAGCATTTGGTGTTTCAGGTAGTGATGACTTACAAGCAATGGCAAGCCGTGTACACCCTTTGTTTGCAAGTGTATACACATTTATTCTTTATTTAGCAATTGGTCCTCTTTTTGCTTTACCTAGATCAGGAAGCGTATCCTTTGAAATAGGTGTAAAACCATTTGTAGGAGAAAATAGTGGTCATTTACCTTTAATTATTTTTACTATTCTGTTTTTTGGGATTACTTGTGTACTCTCTTTAAACCCTACAAAGATTGTTGATGTTGTCGGGAAATTTTTAACTCCAATCAAGTTAACATTTATTGGAATCTTAATTGTTACCGCAGTAATAAAGCCAATTGGTGAATTTCAAGCACCAACACAAGAATTTGTTACAAATTCTTTCTTTAAAGGCTTTCAGCAAGGCTATTTAACAATGGACACTCTCGCAGCTTTCGTATTTGGTATTATCATTATTAATGCCATCAAAGCGAAAGGTGTAAGTGACAAAAAAGAGATTATAAATGTTTGTATAAAAGCAGCGATTATAGCAGCTGTCGTATTAATTGCTGTTTACACTTCACTTTCATACATGGGTGCTTCCAGTGTTTCTAAATTGGGACATTTAGAAAATGGCGGCGAAGTTTTATCAAAAGTAGCAAATTACTACTTCGGTTCTTTAGGAAATTTATTATTAGGATTGATGATCTCTGTAGCTTGTTTAACAACGAGTGTTGGACTTACAACAGCATGTTCATCTTACTTCCATAAAGTATTTCCACAAATATCATATAAAACATTTGCTGTTATTTTAGCTACTTTCAGTGCTCTTATTGCTAATCTTGGCTTAACACAGCTGATTACCATATCTGTACCTGTATTAACAGCGATATATCCTTTGGCGATTATGCTAATTTTCTTAACGTTTTTACACCGATTGTTTAAAGGGAGATCAGAAGTATATCAAGTAAGTTTACTATTCACTTTTATTGTGAGTATCTTTGATGGACTGAATGCGGCAAATTTAAAAGTTGATGCGATAAATTCTTTATTCTCTCGTATCTTACCTTTATATGATGCTGGATTAGGATGGATTGTTCCAGCACTCATCGGAGCTTTATTAGGCTATGGAATTAGTTTATTACGAGTGAAGAATAATTCTAATATAGATACTTCTCATGATCTTGCACGTAAAAAAACATCCTAAACTTAACAAGTTTAGGATGTTTTTTTGTTTTTAATTTTTTTCTGTCCATTTTTTCAATCGGTGTATTTCTTCGCTAGAACCTATTTTTCGTCCATAACGTACCTGCTCGTAAATAGATATAATTTCATCGCTTCTCTTTATACGAGATAACCATCGCTGAATCGTTTCAAACGAACGCCTCTTCTCATATTGCGGCAACGTCTTCTCCCACTCAATTAGAGCCACTCGTATTTCCTCTTCTGGAAGAAACGTAAACTCTCCCGCATTTTCATGATTTTCTCTTTCATTTTCTACAACCTTTATATCCTTTTTCATCAAAGGGTTTACAATTTTTTTCTTTTTACGACGCACAAAATAAGTGATAGTAATACTTCCTAGAACAAGTCCACCGATTGTAGTATATACAGCTGTACTTTTCTGAAATAAACCTTCCAATCCCTTGTTCTTTTTTAATAACGGATTCTTTTTTATTACTTTTACTTTTTTTCCATCTGTTCCGTCATCTTCAATCTCTTTTTCTGGTTCATCACTAAAATAGATTGAACCCACACCTTCCTCTTTATTCGGATGAATAAACCGCTGAAACTTTTCTTGCGTAATCACAGCTCCTTGGGATAAAGCAGCTGCTATGACTAGTAAGCAAAGACAAATCATAATACGAACAATAAAAATACAGTTCTTTCCCAAACGTCATGTAACCTCCCTGCTTTCAATACGTTTATTTAATTTAATTCACCACTTGCAACCATCCCCCATGTTTTTCAGGTGGATTCCCAATAATAATCGGAATAGCTCCAACTTCTTTCAGCCGGAAGCCAGTTTGATAGAAATAAGACGAGGATAGCGGAACATCTCGATCTGTTAAGGACGACAATAATTGTAATGTTTTGTGTAATTGTTTTCGGTATTTGCCAGACGTTATATGGACAATTCCATTTTCGCACATACTATTCACCCATAGCTCAAATGAACAATCCTGTGCTATTAGTTGCCGGCAAACGCCAGCTGTTACTTCAATTAAATATTCTATGTCTGGACGCAGTGTATAACCTGTCGAACCCAATACATTTAAATACACTGCGTACCGATCACCTTGTGTATATTCGTATTTTTTTGCACTTAATACACCCGTTTTTGCCGTTGCTCCCCAATGTATAGAACGAAATGATTCTTGTTCATATGCTTTTACTCCAATGATTTTCGTTTCATCATAAAGAGGAGATACAGCCGCAGTTCTAAATCCATGCTTCCAGCTATTTGTTTCTGGAATATTTACTTTGGCAATACGAGGATATATACGGAAGCACGGCAAATGTTGTCTACTTATCGGTATGTGAATTGTAATAAACCGAAATGGATCAGACAAAATAATTTCTGCTTCTTTCCAGCTATGTAATCCTCTTTTCTGTGCTGATACATGTAAATCTATTTCTAACGTTTCCTGTTTTTTCAGCTGCAAAGGAATGCGATAAGAATGAACCGATTGTTCTAGTTCTCCTTCTGACCATACCCATTTCATATGTTCATCTGAACGAAAGCGAAATGCAACTTCAAAAATCGGTAGTTTTGTTGGATTTACAATGCGTAAACAGCAATGCCCAGTCTCATTAATAAAGAGACGTTCATGTTGTTGCGTTATTTCACAAAATATTTGTGAAGCCTTGCGAACATACCAATGGGCAAAACTAACCATAAGCAAATAAAAAAAAGCAAGTACAAACAGAAAGAAATTTTGTACAAATAACCACATTAGTACTGTAACAAAGGCAACTATCACTGCAACATACGTTTCCACAAACGGACGTTTAATTGTTAATTTCTCTTTCATACATTCTCCACTGGAACAGCTACTTGTTCCAAAATTTCTTTCATTACATGTGCTTTCGTTGTTTTCATATCCCCCTCAATGCTAAGTGTTAAACGGTGAGAACAAACAGGCTCTGCCAATGTATAAAAATCATCAGGTGTACAAAATTCTCTCCCTTTTAATAACGCACGAGCTTGTGCTGCTCGCATGAAAGCTAACGAGCCGCGCGGGCTCACCCCAATTTCAACGAGTTCATGTTGACGTGTCTTTTCCACAATATCAAGTAAGTAATCTTCCACTTCTTCATGAATTTCAACCTGCTTCGCTTTTTCTTGCAAAGAAAGAATGTCTGCAAGAGACACAACACTTTGTAAGCTGCGGAGCGGATCTTGCTGGCGGAAACGACGTAACATTTCCTTTTCATGTATTCGATTTGGATACCCTTGACGAATCGTTAATAGAAATCGATCTAACTGAGCATCCGGAAGCGGAAAAGTACCCGCAGATTCTAATGGGTTTTGCGTAGCAAGTACAATAAACGGCTGCGGCAGCACATGCGTTTCGCCAGCAATTGTAACTGTACGTTCTTCCATTACTTCTAATAAAGCAGACTGCGTACGCGGAACGGCACGATTAATTTCATCGACCAGCACAATATTAGCGAAAATCGGTCCCATTCTCGTTTTAAAATCCGATTCTTTCATATCAAAATACTCTAAGCCTACTACATCACCCGGCAATGTATCTGATGTAAATTGTACACGTTGAAACTTCCCATCTATACTTTTTGCAAGACTTTTCGCTAATGACGTCTTCCCTGTTCCTGGGACATCTTCTAGTAAGACATGTCCGTTTGCTACCAATGCAATCATAGCTAAATCAATAACCTCTTCTTTTCCTACAATCACTTGCGAGACATTTTCTCGAATTCTTTCTAAAATTGACATACCCTCTTCATCCTTTCCTTCTGTCTTTTTATTTTCTGTTTTTTCTGATATTTTTCGATATTTATTTGTAGTATATCAGAATCCATATATTTACTGTTTATTTTTTGAGATTTTTTGTAAAATAAGTTTTCTTTTTACATATGATATAGAAACAATACATGTTGTACTTCTTAATCAGCTATATCAATCGTATAATCAAAAAAACCTAAAAAAGTCACAATTTATTTAAAAACAGGTTTGCAAAAATAATTTAAATATTGTATATTATGAATCAACATACAAATGTTATAAAAAAGCAATGAAAAGGACACGAGATATTCTTTACGGTTTTACAGAGAAGGAAGAATTGCTGAGATCTTCCTAACGCAGGAGAATAACTTACCACCTTGGAGCTGTATTGGGGAATTATAGTATCCAATGCCGTAGACGCTACGTTACAGCGCATGGAGCCATCAGTACTTTTTATAAAGTACGATGGGAATCTGGGTGGAACCACGGGTATTAACGCACTCGTCCCTGTTTTAGGGATGAGTGCGTTTTTTATTTTCTTAATTCCATACAACAATTGGCAACGAAAAGGACATGAGGTATTCTTACGGTTTTACAGAGAAGGAAGAATTGCTGAGATCTTCCTAAACGCAGGAGAATAACTTACCACCTTGGAGCTGTATTGGGGAAACATAGTATCCAATACCGTAGACGCTACGTTACAGCGCATGGAGCCATCGGCACTTTTTATAAAGCGCGATGGGAATCTGGGTGGAACCACGGGTATTAACGCACTCGTCCCTGTTTTAGGGATGAGTGCGTTTTTTTATATTCATAAAATGGAGTGATAATGATGAGTGAAAAAATGATTCAAATTCGTTTTCCAAATGGTCGTGAACAGGATTACGTTAAAGGAATTACATTAGAAGCAATTGCAGAATCAATTAGCCCTGGGCTTAGAAAGAAAGCTATTGCAGGTAAAGTGAATCATCAACTATTTGATTTACGCAGAGGCATACAGGAAGATGCAGAAATTGAGATTTTAACTTTAGAATCAAAAGAAGGCTTAGACGTACTGCGACATACTGCAGCCCATATATTAGCACAAGCTGTCAAAAGAATACATGGTCACATCAACTTAGGAGTTGGTCCTGTTATTGAAAATGGATTTTATTATGATATGGATCTTCCTAATAGTATTGCGGTTGAAGAATTAGTTCAAATTGAACAAGAAATGCAAAAAATTATTAATGAGAATTTGGAAATTCAACGAATCGAAGTGAGCCGCGATGAAGCAAAGCAAATATTTGAAGAGATCGGTGACCATTTAAAACTAGAGTTATTACAAGATATTCCTGCTGATCAAAACATAACTCTTTACAAACAAGGTGAATTTCTCGACTTATGCCGCGGACCACATTTACCGTCTACTGGCTTTATGAAAGCTTTTAAATTAACAAACGTTTCAGGAGCATATTGGCGCGGTGACAGTAATAACCCAGTCCTTCAAAGAATATATGGGGTTGCCTTCCCTTCTAAAAAGGAACTAGATGAGTATGTAATCTTTTTAGAAGAAGCTGCAAAACGTAACCATCGTAAATTAGGCAATGAATTAGAATTGTTTATGTTCTCTGAAGAAGCTCCAGGAATGCCCTTTTATTTACCAAAAGGACAAATCATCCGAAATGAAATGGAAGCTTTTTTAAGAGGGATTCAACAAAAGCGTAATTATCAAGAAGTCCGTACTCCTTTTATCATGAATCAAAAACTATGGGAAAACTCTGGTCATTGGGACCATTATAAAGAGAACATGTATTTCACAGAAGTTGATCATGGAAAATTTGCCTTAAAGCCGATGAACTGCCCTGGCCATATGCTGATGTTTAGAAATAAACTGCACTCTTATCGTGATTTACCAGTTCGAATAGCTGAATTCGGCCAAGTCCATCGCCATGAATTTAGCGGTGCTCTAAATGGACTTCTCAGAGTTCGTACATTCTGTCAGGATGATGCCCATATTTTTGTAACACCTGAACAAATTGAAAATGAAATAAAAGAAGTCATTGATTTAATCGATTACGTATATCGTACATTCGGTTTTCAATATGAAGTTGAGCTCTCTACAAGACCGGAAAATTCAATGGGAGACGACGAGTTATGGAACAAGGCGGAAGGTTCCCTGCAAAATGTACTAGAACAACTAAATTTCCGCTATAAAATCAATGAAGGTGACGGAGCATTTTACGGTCCGAAGATTGACTTCCACATTAAAGATGCTTTAAACAGAAGTCATCAATGTGCAACTGTACAACTCGACTTCCAAATGCCAGAAAAATTCAATTTAAGCTACATTAATGAGAAAAATGAAAAACAACGTCCTGTCGTCATTCACCGTGCTGTATTCGGTTCACTTGACCGATTCTTCGGAATCTTAATCGAACATTTTGCCGGAGCATTCCCAACATGGTTAGCTCCCATACAAGCAAAAATTATTCCTGTATCAGTTGGAGTACATGAACAGTATGCAAAAGAAATAGAAGAAAAGTTAAAAGATGCTGGTGTACGAGTAGAACTTGATCTTCGCAATGAAAAACTCGGTTATAAAATGCGAGAAGCACAAGTTCAAAAAATCCCATATGTCCTTGTTGTTGGCGATCAAGAAGCTGAGCGTAACGAGGTAAACATTCGAAAATTTGGAGAACAACAATCTTCTGCTGCACCATTTGATGAATTTCTTGCAAACATTCAACACGAAATTCATCATAGAAGTTTATAACATAAAGGAAAACGTGAGAAAGCCCAAAAATCATTGCAGCTTTCTCACGTTTTCGTGTATATGATGTACTATAAATTATTTTGTAATTGTATAACCTTTCTTTTTCAGCAAAGTTAATACACCATTTTCCCCTTCTAAATGTCCTGCACCAACAGCGATAAAATGAACATCTCCGCTTATTATAAACGCTTCAAGCTGCGGTACCCACATCGTATTTCTTTCTTTCACTAAATATTCATCGATCTTTTCATTACTTTGTTTTTTGAATTCCTTCTGTACATCTCCTTTTTTATAAGCTTCCATCAGCTTTATGAATTGTTCTTTTGCAGCTTCTTTTTTAGGAAGCTCTTTAATTATCCGATCAGCGTCCTCATCCGGAAATGCTTTTTGTAAAAATTCAAGCTGCATCGCGATACTTTCAAGTGATTTATTTTCTAAATTTAATTCTTTTCCTAGTTGAACTAGCTGATTATCAACACCAAGCGTCGTATCAAATCCACTTTCTTCTAAATCTGCCAGTGATAAACTAACAGAAACATGCCAAGGTCGATAATCTTGTAACGATTCATATGGAATACCATAATCTTGTACAACTTCATTTAAATGCGTTTTTGCTTCTGGTGATAATAAACTATCCAATTTCTTATTATCACCTAACTTACGCGCATTCAATAATTGCTCTTGATTTTCTCTGCTCATAACATTATTCATATCAATCTCAGTTACAAGATATTTCGAACTTTTCATTGCTTCTTTTATTTTACTTGGGAATGGATACATCCCTTTTTCTCCTATGTGAACCGTGCCTAATATATACAAATGATTTCCATTTTTTTCAACTTTATAAAATGGCCAATTTACATTTGCTGTCGCTTGCTCTTCCTTTTGCGTAGTAGCAGCACAACCTACTACCATGAAAGATAAAAAAATCACACACAATAACTTCCATATCCCTTTTAGCATATCGTCTCCACTCTCTTCCCCTTTGTTTCATATGTTAAAAACACTATCATTACAACATAAAGTACAAAGCAAATATTCCAATGCTTCGTCTTTACCAATTCATTTGCATTGATTTCTTCTTTCTCTATATCAATTTTTGTATCTGTCAATTACCACATATCAAAATTTATATAATTTTAAAAAATTCAGTATTATTATAACGGATTTATTTTATATGATTGAGGAGAAAGTACGCAGAGAAGCCAAACATGAAGAGTCCCCTTTATTTTATCTTATTTTAATTTTTAAGATAATGAATCACTTCATTTATGTAACTATCTAAAGGTTGTCCAGAATCAACAATTACATAATGAGAATCAGATGGTTTTTTGCTATTTTCAACCCATTCCTTAAATGATTTTTCAGATTCTACGTGCTGAATCTGACTGATCATTCGTTCACGATTTTTTAATCGATTATCGATTTCCTGCATATCATTCAAATAACATTCAACATATTTGTATTTTGCATGATGTTTCTTAGACAAATCTGTCCCCTTTTCCACCATTTCTACATACAAACAAGGACTATCAAGTATCACATCATGCCCTTGTGACAGATGAAAATCTATTAACGCCCATTCAATATTATATGAAATTTTACCAGCAGTCCTTGTATCGATATGATCTACCCCAAAAGATTCTAGCAGTGCCGATTTCACAATATCATGGTCTATTACAATCGCACCTGTCATTTGTGATATCATTCTAGACAAAGTTGATTTACCCGAGCCCGGAAAACCTGACATTTGGAGAAAAAACATATAAATACACCTACCACTTTCCATAAGTCTCACTACCAAAAACTACTATACTGATTGATTTGAAGTTTCGTTACATTAGTTATTGTTAAGCAATATATCCCTTATTTCAGTAACATCTGATACAACTGCAATTGGAGTATGCACAGTAGTTTTGGCAAGGTTCTTTGCATTAACCCAAATGGCGTCCATCCCAGCTTCTATTGGTCCAACTACGTCATGAGTCCAAGAATCGCCAATAAAAAGAGTTCCCTCTGGCCTTTTACCAAAGCGCTCCAATGCCATCGAATAAATTTCTGGATCTGGCTTTCTACGGCCTAGTTGCTCAGCATGGAATATTGTGTCGTTGCTAAATACTTCTGACAGTCCCATTTGGAGAATTTTTAATCGCGGATCATATAATCCATTGCTGACTATTCCAAGGTCATAATGTGTTTTTAACTCATTTAATAAACTTATAATTGAATTATTTATACCAATACAAGCCATACCTGTTTTTTAAAAAAGTGTATCAAGCTCATCAATAAGTTCTACATCAGGTAACACGTTAAAATGAGAAAAAGCATGCTTCCACCTAGCCCTTCTAAATTCCGCTGGAGTTAGTTCACAATTTTTAAAACGCTCCAATAAGGATTTGGGGACATGTAATTTTTTCTCAAGGAATACTGATGCGTCAAGGCTTCTTGTTATAGGATGCATTTCAAGGGTCTTAATTAATCCGACATTAAACCAAGTGGAATCCAAAAGTGTGTCGTCCAAATCGAATAAGAGTAAACTATATTTATTCCATTCTCTCCCCCTTATTTCCATTAGTGTAACTTAATTCGTTATTTTTCTAACCCTCTCTGCCAGAACTGATAGCAAAAACTTCGGAAGTATAAGCTGTCGTTTTATCCTCTTCGGCTGCGTTATCAACCTATATAACCATTCCGTTCCCGTATCTCTCATAACCTTTGGCGCTCTTTTCACATTACCGGATAAAATATCAATCATGCCTCCGATACCGATAGACAACGGTACATTTAACTCTTGAAGATTATCATAAATGAACATTTCTTGTTTCGGAGAGCCTAAACCTACAAGTAGCAAATTTGGTTGGAACTGTTTAATTTGGGCTTTCACTTCTTCCATTTGTTCTTTATCTACAAAGCCATGTCGTCCTTGAAAAATAGCATGTGGAAAACGAGTTTGTAGATTCTCTATTGCTTTCTCATTATTTTCTGGTGCAGCCCCAAAAAGAAACACTCGATATCTGTTTTGATTACAATAATCAATTAAATCATGAGTTAAATCTGCACCTGTGACCCGTTCTTTCAATTGTCCGTTTAAAATTTTAGAACCGATTATAACACCGATCCCATCAGCTGTTATTAAATCAGCAGATAATAAAATATTTTTGAAGTGTACAGATTGAGCCGATGTCTCTTTAGCAGACATCACAATTTCAGGATTCGCAGTAACAATGAATCTAGGTTTCTCTCTCTTGTCTGATAACCAATCTTTTAATTGATTTATTACCTCGTTATATTTCGAGCTACAAAATGGTATCCCTTTTATATACTGTTGTTCCATTTCTTTAATATACTCTCCTTTATATCTCTACAATTATGTAAAAAAATCAATTTTCTCACTTTTCAAATATTTTATCACAAATATTTAAATAGAAATATTTGTTTCTTGAAAATTAGAAGCAAAGCCTCCTACTTGAACATCTGTAATATTCCCAAAGTTAGTTGATACATTTACAACAACCTCTGAAGGTTTATCCATTACATACCCTTGCTCAAAGGTAAAGGTACTATGTTGTTTAAAATTGTTATTTTGCCGTATTAAATAACATGCTAATGCTGCATTTGATGTACCAGTAGCGCTTTCTTCTGGAATATCAAACAGAGGTGCAAAGTTTCTGCAATGAGCTGTAGAATTATGTAGTGTTTCCAGCGTAAATACATGATAGCCAGTTACATTATATTTTTTACTTATTTCAGCAATTCTTTTCATATTAGGAGTAATCTTTAGCAGATCTGAAAGTCTTCCTACAGGTATAATAATATCGCGTAAGCCTGTAGATACAATTTGAATGGGCATGTCAGGTATTAGTTTTTCCTCATCTAAATTTAAAGATTTAGTAATCTCTTCGCAGGGAAGTGTTTTAAGAAAATTAGGGAGATTTTGTTGTAAAGATATCATTCTATTGTTATGCACCTGTACACTTAGTATCCCCGCTTTCGTCTTTATTGTGTATATCTTTTTCGTTATTGCTCTAATCTGAGCTAATAAGGAGAAAGTAGCAATTGTAGCATGTCCACATACAGCAACTTCTTCATTAGGTGTAAAGTATCTAATCTCATAATCTGAATTTGCAGAGGGAAAAACAAAGGCGGTTTCAGAAAAATTTAGTTTGTTTGCAATAGCTTGCATAGCTTCTGTTGTAAGACCTTTTGTATCTAAAACAACCCCAGCTGGATTCCCACCTTTTTCATCTTTCGTGAAGGCATTTAACATATATGTTTTGATCTTCAATCTATTTATCTCCTTCCCCATTTTATTATGTTATAGATGTAGAAAGTGACATATGTATTTCATACAGATCTAGTTCATCTAAGATATATCCATAGCAAATAAAGAGGCTTGCACCTTATTCTTCAAGGTTTAAGCCTTTTTTGGTGATTTTATACAAAAATATATTAGTCCATTACTCTATATGCCCTTCATACAATTGAACAATCTCCATAGAGTTATCCAACTCCTGCAGCCTTTTCACTAAACTTTCCACACCAAATATTTCTGTAAATGTATGACTACCTGCGATAAGATTAATATTTTTAAACTGCGCATACTGAACTGTATATAACGTCTTTTCTCCCGTGATGTATGTATCGCAGTCACTGTCTAACGCAGCTTGAATATGATCAGTTGAATGTCCTGCACCTGTTAAAATACCAACTCGTTTTACTTCCTTATCATTATTTTTCCACGCCTTCACCTTTTCACCAAGCTTACTCTCTACTCTTTCGACTAGCTGCGAAAATGGAATTGAATCTGTATATTCGCCAATGCCAGGTAATTCTTCATCATCACAAGAAGAATAGCTTACAATTTTATCAATTTCGATTACATGAAATAACGACGTACACGTTCCAAATTCAACGAAATCTAACGGTGAGTGTATCCAGAAGTGATTGATGTTATATTCTTTCAGTTTTCTTATACAAGCTTCTTCCATTCCATATAAGAACTCCCATGCAGCGTGATGTGTAATCATCATATCTACATTCTCTTTCTTTGCTTCCTCAATTGTTTCAAGCGTTAAATTTGTTGCATAACCTATTCTACTAAACTCTTCATTACTCACGTTTGTTATACCAAACTGATCTCCGTACTTATGTAAATGTTCGCCAAATATTCCTTCAATATTTTGCTTGAATTGTTGTATGTTCATATTTTTCTCATCCCTATACTTTTAATGTATTTTAATCATATACAAATTCTTCGCTGTTCTTGAAAAACCTTCCTTTTGTTCTCATGTTATATGTATTATTAAAATTATTCGAAAAATATTGAAAATAAAATTCGAAAAATATAGAATAAATGAAAAAGGAGGATGAACAATGAAAGTAATGAACTTAAATGCGACAAGAGAAACGTATTCTGTTCAAATTAAATATTCGATTTTATTCGAAATGGGATTAGGTATTGCAGCTTGCACGTATTACGATTTTCATCATACTTTTGAAAAGCCGATAGATTATTGGAAGGACATTGAAAAAAATTTACCCGCTACAGTTCAAGAAGAACTACAATACACGCATAAACACAATACATGGTTCGCTTTACTGCAGCTACTTCACTCCCATTCTTTCGATTCTCTTGAAAGCTTTTTTCATTTTCTTGACGAACTAACTGAAGAGGAATTACGTTGGCACTCTCTACCTTATATCGGGTTACAGCATGAAGACAATCGGCGAAACGCATCCCGCAAAGAAGAAACAGCTATAGCTTCCTTCATAAAAACTTGTCAACATCACAAATTTTTCCCGGCATACATCAAACATATTTCATCTGTCGATACTTCCGTACTTAAACGACACTTAAAAATCATCTCTAAAGGCTGGCATGAAACAGTGATACAGCCTAACTGCATAGAGTTTACTAACATGCTTGAGCGTGATGCCCAGCAAAAACGTGCACTTCAATCAACTTATCACCCAGAAGAACTTGTCAAATATATAACGGGTAGTACATATCAACCTGAACCTTCTATTCATCAAGTCATACTTATCCCGCAATATGTGTACCGGCCTTGGAACGTAGAAACGACTTTACCAGGGATTAAAGTATTTTATTATCCCATTTCAGACGATAATGTGAGTTTAGTAGAGGATCCTTATTCCCCTCCGTCTACATTAGTTCATAGTTATAAAGCACTTGGAGATGAAATACGATTAAAAATTATTAAATTACTAACTGAAAGAGATCATTCACTTCAAGAGTTAACCGAGAAGCTCAAAACTCCCAAAACTACGCTTCATCATCATTTGTCTTTACTTCGGGCAGCTCGGATCATTAACGGAAAAGGTTCTCGGTATTATGTACAGCTTGACCACTTAACCTCTCTCCAAGAAAAATTACAACGCTTTCTAGGAAAGGGGTGAAGAGATGGAGCAACCTCAATCTGTATTTACCAATCGTTCCTTTTTATGTTTATGGCTTGGGGAAACTATTTCTGAACTTGGAGGAGCGATAGGAGCTCTATGTAATTCGCTGTTATTGTACGAACTAACTGGATCAAAATCGGCTATGGGAACGCTATGGTTAACATATTTTATCCCGTCTTTAATTCTTCAACTCTTTATCGGCCCTTTCATTGACCGGACAAGCCGTAAATATATTATGCTGTGTTCTCAAATTTTAAGAGGAATTGTGTTCTTCTTACCCGCTCTTCTTATGTTCTTGGGGCAGATTGAGATATGGAGTTTGTTTGTCATTCAAGTGGTACTTGGAATTCTGCAGCCTCTTTATGTTCCAGCTGCATCGGCCCTGCTTCCTACGATTGTACAACAGGACAGATTAACACAAGCCAACGCCTGGATTGATGGAACTATGCGTACCATGAGTTTCTTAGCTCCTACATTAGGAGGACTCATAATAACTTACATAGGAACTGTGTCTACTTACATAGTGGTAGGAATTTTATTTCTTATAAGTGCCGGTAGCCTTTCTTATCTCCATGAGCAGTCAGTTGTAAACCATAGTAAAAAGACTACCTGGTTAAAACAAATCATTTCTGGATATCAATACTTTTTCAAACAACGTCCGCTCATTTGGCTTGGATTCTTTACTTCTTTAGTGCAATTTAGCGTCGGGGTAACGATGGTAATCAATGTTCCTTATATAATAGAAGAATTCAAGGGAACATCTTTTTCATACGGCCTTTTTATGGGAAGTTTTCCTTTAGGGTATATGGTCGGCTCTTTCTTAGTAGGTAAATGGAGAAATAAGTGGTCGATTAGATATATCATGCTTTCAGGTCTATTCATGGGCGGGCTATCCTTTTTCTTACTTGGCTTTGTAACATCCTTTCCCTTTGCCCTTTTGTGCGAATTTCTAGGAGGTATTTGTTTTCCATTTTTCAATATTCACCAAACAAGTCTCCTTCAAAAAACCGTTCCTCCTCACCTTATGGGACAAGTGTTTTCTGTTCGTCTCTTTTTAATTCGGGCTACTATGCCTTTAGGTATTTTATTTGCGGGACAAATTGTTGAAGTCTCTGGCATCCGCCTTTTGTATATCATGATTGGTAGCTTTATTCTCATTCCTGCTTTATTCGGTATGCTCTTGCCCTTCTTTTCCTTTTTAGATGAAGAAAAAGATAGCGGTATTCATATTTAGTTTTCTTTATCATATCAAGAAACTGAGATATTATTGAAAGTTCTCCTTCGAAAAAATCGCAAACAACGTCATTGAACTTATTGTGAATTGGTCTAGAATAGCTTTCGTTGGTTGTGAGGATTAGAAATGGTTAATTCATTAACATACCCCATGCCCATCAAGCTAAAAATTGGTTGTTCCCCAAAACGAAAAAATGAACTTAATTTTCATAAATAAATGTAGAAAGAAAAAACTTTCGTTTTGTGTGTATTTCAACATCTTAGCTTGATAGCGATGGGTATCACCAGCAAAACGCAGACTTATAACGGGACGGATATTCCCATATTAAAATCCCAATCTCTCAGTGATATAAAGTGAAACTTTAAACAGTGGGGTTTTCTTCATCCCCCACTGTTTATTAGTTGAACCAATCGGGCTTTTACGGGCAGTTTATCCCCCACCTAACTTCTTTGCTTTCACTGAATTTTGAGGTGGGAGTATTACTGCCCGTTAATGCGGGATAAATGAGAAATTGGGATTATTCAATTTAATAATGACAAAACCACATTTCTATTTTTATTTACAGTGGTACATTAAAGTAAGAATCCGCGACCAGTCCCTTGTTAAGTCAAGCTTAGAAGTAAACTTTCCGGCGTAACGTTGAGCAAAAAGGGGCTCGGTTCGCCTACACTGTAAATCTGTAAGTGATGCATAGCCCGAGTGCAGGCGGTGTAGAACAATCTACGCTGGCTCTCATCACCGTATACTTGTGCCGATGCATCATAAATGATGACGGCGTCGAATTCGATGCCTTTAGCCAAATACGCTGGTATGACAACAACACCTTGTTCATATTCAATCGAGCCGCTCTTCACGAGTTTAATTTTATCGACGTTGCTTAGGGCCTCGTATGCAGCGATGCTTTCCGCGGCGGATTTGCATATAATCGCGATCGTATTATACTGCTGCTTCCTCAAGTCTGCGACTTTGGAAGCGATGCAGCGGTGCAGTTCGGCACGATCAGACAATTGCGTCAGCACAGGCTTCTCGCCGTCGCGTTCAAAAGCGGCAATCCGTTCGCCGCCAGGTATGAGTCCGCGTGTAAATTCGGTGATCGGTCTTGTGGATCTGTAGCTGCGGGTCAAGTTGATCGCATCCGTTTCATCCGGTCCATATAAGCCAGTAAGTGTGTAGAAATCAACCATTTCGCTGGCATGGGCGAATATCGCCTGGTTAAAGTCTCCAAGTACAGTCATCTTTGCCGAGGGAAATAAACGTTTTAAAAACTCGAATTGAAACGGAGAATAATCTTGTGCTTCGTCTACAAGCACATGTTTGATTGAGACGTTTGTCTGAAACCCTTGAATCAACTCTTTTAAAAGTAAAAACGGAGTAGCATCTTCGTAAGACAGTTTTCCTTCACCTAGCATTTTCATCGTCAACAGGCAAATATCCTCCCACTCTTCAGGTGTTTTCCCGGCAATCCACAGTTTGATCCGTGCTGGATCGGCGAAAAGCTGCTTGTATATTCCCGTAAAATCGACGAAACGAAGCGTTCGAATCCATTTACGCAACGGCTTTAACTTCTTGCGAACGATCATACGCCCGAGCACTTTGATCTCTCTCTCATAATCGTCAAGCGAGTCTTCCGTAAAGCCTCGTTTTTTCTGTAAGTAGATATAAGCCCTTTGATACTCATCTTTGCTAAGCAACTCGATTTCTTCCTGTACCCATGACTTGGTCAACTCGAGTTTTTCGATTTCATCTATTCGCTCGTTTAGCCATTCTATCAGCTTCTCAATCCTGTTGTGAAAGCGAAGCGAGGTGTCACCGCTATAAAACCTTTCCGCGATTTGTTTGGCAGAGACGACCGGTTTTCCTCTGAATTTAATTCCTTTGAATAACATGCCGGATAATTCTAGCGACTGCCTGTATGTTTTGATCGTCTCGAAAAAACGGGTCGATGCCTTAAATCGGATGCTCGCAGTCCTAGTCCGGTAGGAGGGATCATCCGATGCAGTCAACACATATTCCAATTGCTCATAAGGACCCTCAACTTGAAATGCGTTGCTCAGCCGATGGTTCAAATATTCCTGGAATGTGGCCTGCTGCATATTCTCTTCCCCGAGTTCAGGCAACACATTGGATACGTAGCTATTAAACATCGAGTTAGGCGAAAATAAAATGATTTGATCGGCTTTCAGTCTATCTCGATACTTGTAGAGCAAGTAAGCGATCCGCTGCAGGGCGGCTGATGTCTTGCCGCTGCCAGCGGCGCCTTGAACAATGAGCAGCCGCCCGCGATCGTGCCGAATGATCCGGTTTTGCTCCCTTTGAATGGTGGCTACTATGCTGTGCATATGTTTGTCTGTGCCTTCGCCAAGCACCTGCTGTAAAATCTCATCTCCAATGGTGAGACTCGTATCGAACATTGATTTGATAACGCCGCCGCGGATGATATATTGCCACTTTTGATCTAACAATCCGTGAACTACTCCTTCTGGTGTAACGTACTCAGCTGGACCGGGCGGGTAATCGTAGTAGACGCTCGATATCGGTGCCCGCCAGTCGTAGATTAGGAAATTCTCTCCTGTTGGATCCGTAAGTGTAGAGACTCCGATATAGATACTTTCCACTTCGGAAGTTCCTTTTTCGATGAAATCAATTCGGCCAAAATAAGGTACTTCCTGCATTCGATGCAGTACGGACAGCCGATTGAAGGCGTGCCTGTGGGTGCTTTGGCTTACGGATAGGGCTTGAGCCTGTTGTCTTAAGCCAATGATCGTCTCGAGATAATCGTCAAAAGTATCTACGTTAACCTTGACATCATCCCAAAAGTGTTTACGGATATTGATCACTTCTTTTCGACGCTGGCTGGTTTCGTCTTCTATCTTGCTGATTTGTTCCGTGATTGTCTCCATTACGCTGTTCAATCGTTCTTGTTCCTGACGAAGTTCTGTGTTCATATCATGCACTCCTTAAAAAAAATTGAAAATGAGGGTTGACTAAATAGGATATTTTCTGTAAAATAATAATTGGGATAGTTTATTCTCTTTAATTATAAAATTGTGTTTCTATACTAATTTATCACAGTTTCTCAAGTTTATCAATGTATTTAACACCACCACCGCTATGATAGATCATAATTGTTGTAAATTTATAGGAAGAAAAAAACTATTTTACAAGATACATGACTCACAAAAATGATATCCAAATATACGATCATTTAAAGTAAGGTCAGATGAATTATACTTAATTGAGAAATCCTTCAGAGAACATATCGAGCATTATACAATATTACGGTGAATTTTCTGCGCGAAGTATAAAAACAGCCATTCCATTGAGGAACGGCTGTTTTCGTTATTCCATTAAAGCCTCCATTAGTTAAATAGTTTTTCGGGAAAATTTATAACTTACATATAGATTACTTAAAGTATTTCCTTTGCATCAAAAGGTAAATTCCTCACACGTTTAAGATATTTCGTCATATTTGTATCGTCATCAATTGGATATGTAAATAATAAGTGATCTGCCACATCTTCCGCTAAAGTTCTAAACAATTCACAAGTGACAAATATAGAATTCCAAAAATTGTCATAATCATTATCAGAATAAGTTTTTTCATACATCTTCCAATATGGTTCAGGAAGATACTTTTTGAAATACTTTCCCATTTTTCCCGTTGAAACATGGAAGTCGTGTTTTAGACCAATCCACCAAGAAACCATCTCATCCAATCTAACTCTTATTACATGTTCAAACATTTGCTTTGCATATGGCAATTCATCACGCCAAATTCCTTTTGCAACGTTTTGCAGGCACCACCAAAAATCACTACAACAACTCATAAACATTGATTCCGTTGGCTCTTTTACATGATAATCAATATCTGCGGGAGGAGAAATGAGTGGGAGAATGTTGTCCTTATCTAATAATGGAACTGTAAGTTTATCATTGACATATCCCTCAATCATTGTATCTTTAGTTTCAATATGAAGGTCTATACGATTCCCATCTGTAAATAGCATTAAATACCCATAAGACTTATCAAAATCCATATTTATACCAACTGATTCATTATTTTTATCAGGCTCTTGTATCATAAGTAAATCTCCAAAAGTATGAATCCATGTCTTATCTTTTATAAAAGATGCTGTTTCCGTCACTACGTAAACAATATCGTAATCCTGAAAAATATCTTTCGGAGCATTAGGATTTGTTCTTGAACCATTCATATAGACTGCTCGAATTCGTTCATCTTTTTTAGCTACTCCTAATATTAAATCAAACATTTCTTTTTCACTTCTCATTGCTATTCACCTCAAATTCCCGTTTCTATTGAGTAACTGTTCTTTATGGGTATTGTTGAAGTATCCTGTACCTTTCGTTTAATAGCACAGGTTCTTGTCGTTCTTCTAACTTGTATACTTCATCACAAACAGCCGCAAAAAAACTAGAATGTAACTTAAATTAGATATTTAAATACTTAAAAGAGGTTGTCCAAGTGAAATTATTCGGAACCCCTCTTTTTTGATTCAACAATTCAATATTTCTTTTAACATTTTAAAATTTTGTTGATAAATCTCTGGCGAATCCCAATTTTTGTAGTCATGAGGTAATTTAATATTTTCGATGTCATTGTTCTCTCGTGCAATTACAGTTAAATCGGCTATATAGTTTACTACTTTTGAAAGATTTGTTTTTGTTCCAATTGAACCGTGTCCTGGAACCGCTATGTCAATATCCATCTCCCCAACTTTTTTCAAAATATGAATCCAATTCTCTAAATTCGATTCTTCAAAAAATGTTGGGTGGCAATCAACAAATAATAAGTCACCCATGAATATCACTTTCTCTTCTGGAATATAAAGAACTGCATCACATAACGAATGTCCTCCGCCTAATGTGAAAAGCTTTGCACTACGCTGACTCCCATGAAAAGTTATTTCCTCTATAAATGTTTGGTGCGGTAATACTAATTCAAGAGTTAGCAATGAAACTTCCAATTCACTTAAAAAGTTTATTTGGTGTTCTAACTTTATATCATTGGTTTGATTTACTTGGTCTTTTAAGGAATGAATATAATTTCTTAGACCTTGTATATCATTTTTCTGCTTATTGATTCTCGATGGATG
This sequence comes from Bacillus yunxiaonensis, assembly GCF_037104695.1. Classification (NCBI taxonomy): domain Bacteria; kingdom Bacillati; phylum Bacillota; class Bacilli; order Caryophanales; family Bacillaceae; genus Bacillus; species Bacillus yunxiaonensis. Next base: position 802,054 of record NZ_JBAWSV010000001.1, read on the forward strand.
AATATCCTTCATTTTTTCGTATGTAATTTGACTTGAAATAATATTACTATCTTTAAACGTTCGGTTACCTCGAATATGATCTCCGTGCCAATGACTATTTATAACCCATGAAACTGGTCGATTCGTTATTCTTTCTGCAATATACTTTAAATCTTCCGCAGCTTGTTGTGTGTTAAATGTATCAAAAACTATTGTTTTATCTCCCAAATCAATAAAACCTGCATTTGCTACAGCTCCACCACCTTCTCTTGCTATCGCAACGTATATCCCTTCACTAACTTTCTCAAGGCTAAAATGTTTACTAAAATATTCTTCATTCATTTTCCTCTCTCCTCGAATTCTAATTTTACCTATTATTTCGATATTAAAGTAAAGATGCCTCTAAAAAATTCATTTCGTAACAAGATTTGGATTAAACTTTTTATATTAACTGTACCATGATTATTGGAATAAGCTATCAGACTTAGAAACCGATAATTAACCTGAAAAAATATAAGAATTACTATTACTGTAAATACTTGAGGCATTAAATAAAAATAAGGGCACCTCCTTTTAATCGGAAGTCCCCTTTGTTATTTCATTAAAGCTACTGGTTGTAGAATACAAATCAATTCCATACTCATTTATAAATTTTGTTCAGTTCCTTTAAAACAAAGTTTTCTCGGTGTATCCATCTATTCTGCTCGCTTTGATTAACAATTTTTTGATTTTGATTAATTGCATCGCTAACCTTCACCCATTGAGGTGTATATTCTTGTTCAAACTCATAATCATCTAATTTTTGAGCAGTTTTCTCACCATTCATTTCACAAAAATAATAATGTGAGGTCATTTGAAATATAGCATTTTTATCATATTCATCTATATACCTTTCAATAACAACACCCATTTTATTTCTAATTTCACAGTTAAGATAGCCTGTCTCTTCTTCCACTTCTCGCATTAACCCTTCTGCATGGCTTTCATTCTTTTCAACTCCACCTCCAGGAAATTTATAATCTCCCATGTTAGAATGAACGAGAAGAATCTTATTATCTTGAATAATAATAGCTCTGACGGCTTCTCTATAATTTATCTTAACTTTATTTTCATCAACTTCTGAAATTCCTAATAATGCATTCAAAATTAGAATTCCTCCATTCTTTTGAATTAAATACTACCTTTTATACGGATTCCCATAGTAATGAATACTATATCTATTTAAAACGCTCAAATATAATAGATTCATTTTTATAAAGTAACTTCAAACTCATCCACATACACTGCACTTCCCGAAATCTCAACCTCTAAAGCATCATTACGTTCTTTACTCACTATTACTCTCACCTGTCCATCTTTCCCTATTTCATGCCCCTGCTCTACTAAAAATTCTCTTCTATCTTTGAATTCATCATCAATGAATGTAATATAGTATGCTCCCATCACTCCAGAAGCTGTACCAGTTACCGGATCTTCAATAGTACCAGCATATGGTGATGAAAAATGACGTGCGTGCATGTGAGCATTTGAATCATATGCTCCTAAACAGAAAGGATGAATCGAAGCGCGGGGCATTTCTTTTAAGATAGATGGAAATAACTTGTTGTTAGGTTTCATCTTTTTAAACGACGCAAGCTTTTTCACTGGAACTAATAAAGTCCAATTCCCTGTACTTCCGTATACAATTGGCAACTTATCTTCTAAATCATTCTCATGCAGGCCTATGGAAGCCGCTAATTCTTCCCTTGAGCCATGAAATTTTTGAAACTGTGGATTTGCTTGTTTCATCGTTATGTATGGTCTGCTATTTAAATCCATCTCTACTTGTATTGGTAAAACTCCTACTTTCGTTTCAATTGTGAATTTTCCTACCTTTTCTATTAAACCTCTAGTTTGTAATGCGTAAACAGCAGCTACAGTTCCATGACCACAAAGATCCATTTCATATCCTGGTGTAAAGTAACGGATTCTCCAGTCTGCCACATTGGACTTCATTAAAAACGCAGTCTCATTAAATCCAACTTTATAAGCAATATTTTGCATCTCATCATCTGTTAGTTTGTCACCATGTAAAACACCTCCTGCTGGATTTCCCTTATTTGGTTTATTGCTAAATGCATCGTAATGATAAACTTTTACTGTATTCAATTGATTCATCCCCTGACATAATATTCGTAAAAGCCAATTAATTCATTAACTTATTGCTATAGCTTATACACATTCTTCAATAATGTTTCTATTTTCATAGATTCAAAGGAACATGCCTTGATTTATCTTCAATAATTCTGATGAACTTATGAAATAAGTCATAAAGGACACAAGACGTTTTGTAATTTCTCCACTAACGGAACTGTTGGCACGCGATGTAGTATCAGCACAAAGCTGCACACCAGATTCTTTTTCAATTACATTCTATATTTGTTGTATTCCTGGAACTAAAAACTGATTATTGTTGTTTGACATATTGAGCCATCTCCTATTATGTAATTGCCTTGTATTATTATTTTGAAAACACACTGGCTATTGTATTCCTAACACAGAGCTGGTAAATTTTCGACACATGATTTATTGAACAAATAGCCTTGAATAAAAGAAGCTTTTAATTAGCTGTGATACCTGCCAAGCCTGCTCTTCGAGAAGGAAGTGTCCGCCGCAAAGAAGATGGGTTTCCACATTGTACAGTTCCTTGCTAAAGGCAACAGCGCCATTCAATGTGAAAATAAAATCATTTTTCCCCCAGATAACTGTCGCTGGGGGCTGCTTCGTGCGCAGATACTGCTGCCAAACGGGGTATTGTTCTACATTTTTCCGATAATCGTAGGCAAGTTCCAATTGAATTTGAGCATTTCCCAGGCGGTCCAATAAGAGCTGATCCATCAAATAGCTGTCCGGGCTGATCAGATTCGGGGAGCAAGCACCGGTAAGATACTGCTTCTTTGTGAAATCAAAGGTAAGCAAGGCTCCCAATGCTGCTTCAGTGCTTGGGTTTCTGTCTTTCCACAAAGCTTTAAATAGATCGAACGGCTTGCCAAGTCCCTCTTCATGAGCAACGGAATTTTGAATAACAAATCCAAGCACCCTTGACGGCTGGCGAACAGCAATGCGGAAGCCGACTGGACCCCCATAATCCTGAACATAGAAGACTGACTGCCTGATGCCAAGCATATCCAGCAGCTTTTCCATAACAAGAGAAATGTTATGGAACGTGTATGTAAATTCATCGGGAGCAGGCATGCTGCTGTTTCCAAAGCCGGGATAATCAGGTGCAATGACATAAAACTGGTCAGACAAAAAAGGTATTAGATTTCGGAACATATGGGAAGAACTCGGAAAGCCATGGAGCAACACAATCGCTGGATTTCTGCGGCTTCCTGCTTCCCGGTAAAAAATACGCAGATTATCAATTGTGGCAATGTGGTGACTTACCATCTATCTATCCCCTCTCAGCTTTTAGTAACCTTCTATCTTTTTATATGCAGATAGGGAGGTGTTTAACATTTTTTCGTCACTTATTCAGTTAAGGAGAGATATAAATATGATTAAAGCCCGGAAAACTTTTACTCCTGAATTTAAAGCACAAATGGTCAAGTTATATGAAAGCTGAAAACCTAGAAAAGATATTATCAGTGAATATGATTTAACGCCTTCAGCATTGGACAAATGGGTTAAACAAAATCAAACATCTGGTTCATTTAAAAAGAAGGATATTAGAACACCAGAGGAAGTAGAATTGATCAAGCTCCATAAAGAAAATCAGCGTTTATTGATGGAGTTTGATATTTTAAAGCAAGCTGCGCTGATACCAGGACGAAAGTAAATGTGATTAAAAATAATCTTCACAAATACTCGATATCAGCAATGTGTGACGTCCTACAAATTCCAAGAAGTATCTATTATTATGAAGCAAAAGAGCATTCCGATTCAGAGGATGAGCTTACGGTTGCCATTATAGAGATATCATAAAAACTAAACCTATTTTTTTCAATAAAGAAGGTATATCCGAACCACAGAAAAAAATACAACTGCAAAAAATAACGAAGCAGCTCCTTTTATACGTTCCACACCGCTAATCCACTATATAAACAACGATTAAACATTTCCCTATATTGTTATTCATCTTTATAATATATAAAAAAACCTCTCGTTACTGGTATGATATAAACTACAATTGAATTGTTTCATGATACTGTATCCATTATCTGCAACACGTGACACCATGTTAATGTATAAGCAAAAAATATAAATCATTAATCTATTAATTTTTGAAAAATACTTTTAGGAGAAATTTACATATGACATATAAACGCAATCGATTACTGTACGCAATGATGACCATCGTTGTAATTGTATTAGGGCTATGCTCAAGAAAAATTGCTCATATGCTACCACATATTTTGAATACATACTTAGGCGATGCACTGTGGGCTTTAATGATTTTTATTGGTTTTGGTTTTCTTTTTAAAGGAGCTCATACAAAAACCGTTGCGTTACTGGTTTTATTATTTTGCTATATCATTGAATTTAGCCAACTGTACCATGCTAGTTGGATCGATCATATTCGAGAAACAACTTTAGGTGGATTAGTATTAGGATATGGCTTTTTATGGAGCGACTTATTGGCTTATGCGATAGGCATTGGAGTAGGTGTGATAAGCGAAATGTTATTTGTACTGATTCGAAAGCCTAGCAATCTCACATAAGCTAACTTTTTATTGTTCTACCTTAATTTTCGATTATATCTTTTTGTCATCAGCAGTCCTTTTTCATTAATCAACCATGAAGGAAGTTGCTGATTCATAACGAAATAAATGATAAAAGGAGGCAGTATATATGTACATTTATCATAACGGACTCATTATTCGCGAAGGAACGAAAGGAATACCAGCTTTTGCTGTGAAGAGTTTGTTTCAGGATGCTGGTTGGGTTGGAAATCATACCCCTACATGGCAAGATGAACGTTTCACTTTAATATTTGAAAACTCTACTTGGGCTTTTACAGTATGGGATCATGAGGAAATGATTGCGATGATACGAGTTATATCAGATCAAATTATGGCTGCTATGATTATGGATGTAGTCGTAAAAAGTGACTATAGAGGACAAGGAATCGGTAAAAAGCTTGTAGAGTTATGTGTACAAAAACTCCCCCACGGTGATTGGTTTGCGAATACTTCAGCAAATAACTTTAACTTTTATGAAAAATGCGGATTTGAAGTAAAAGATCTTTCTCAAAATGGCGCTTGTGCATACTATGGATTTGCAGAAGCAAGAAAACAAGGACACAGATGAAGTGCAACTTCTATCAGTGTTTTTTCATCCCCCACCAATCACCCGCATTTCTCTTTGAATCTTGTATGGGGTCTTACTGCCCGCAATTAGCAAACTAAAATAAGAGGAATCAACATGTTACATACCGTAACTTTTGATTCCTCTTATTCTCTACTTATCTCCTACTTACAATCCCAATAATAACCTTGAATTCGTTACGATTCTTTTTCATTTTCTTAAAACCTTCTTTTGCGTCTACAATAAAACAAGTTTTTCCTATCCAGCACCTCATATACACCGATTCAAAATGAATTGGCTTCACAATACCAGGCTGCTCTATCTCAGTTCCATCCTCATATTCTATTTCTGTCCTAACAAGCCACTTATTCCCGATTCCAAACTCAATATACTTCAATTGTCATTCTCCCCGTTAACATGTTTACTAGTTTACGCGTTAACATAATTATATTATGTTAACTTACATTTCTTACATTCTATCTTAGCCATACTACGTTCTATAAATAAAATATAGAATCCTTCTTTTAGTGCTCATTAACAAACAATAACAGTTCCATTTAGGACACTAACCTTCATCAAAACTATTAAATGCATTATCATAACGCTCATTTTGTGACAATGCATAAAGAACAATAAGCCTTTTTAAATAAAATTCAACTTTTAAAGGAGATAAAAATTATGTAGCAATCTATCATTGAAGAGTTTAACTTTAAAGACAATACTTAATAATCTTGCTTTTAAATAGTAAAAAAAGATTGACCTCACCCTCTCCTTCATTCAGCACGAGTGTTTTTAAAATTAGGAGGAGCTCTTCTCTAGCGCTCTATACCTTAATGGTTACTCTATTTATTAGCTGGCGGAATGCTCTGAGGGAATTTAAAAATATTTTCCGGATCGTATTTGGCCTTCACTTGAGTCAACCGTTTGAAGTTGTTGCCATAGTAAGCTTCGGGCCATTTCTCAATTGAGAGGTCCGGTGTATTGACATACACTCCTCGAGTAAATGGAAGCATCGCCTTACGGAAGTCTTCTACCCATCGGATGCCTGCAGCAGCCCCATCAGGCGTATCCCAAGTGGAATATATTGACATATTCGATAGAGCCTTGCGATAGAAGTATGCTGTGTTCTTGCTCGGCACCTTGGCTACAGCTCCACCCAGGCCGTGGAAAAAGACGACTGCCGAAGAAGTGGGAGGATCGCTAATAAAGCGCCGAATTATGTCGATCGCTTCATCTGGTAGCAAGCGTTCGATGAAGGGACCAACGCTCTTGAATGGTTCAGGAGATACCGGCTGGGTGACCGCTATTCGTTCTACCGCTTCAAGCCAAGGGATCTCTTCGATGAACACCTCTTGCGGTGAGCCAGCTTGAAGCAATGGTTGCAGCAATTTGCGAAGCCTTTTAACCGAACCGAGAAACACCCCTTGCATGAGTAGAATCGACTGTAAGCCTGAAGCTATCGTGAGAAGAGGAGTGAGTCTTTCGTCAGCGTCAGAAAGTGTGTAGTCTTGCCAGGTTCGCAGCACCGGCTCTAAGTATCGTAGATCCCAGCTGATGTTGGCGTAGGCGACCTTATCAATTCGATGTGTGCGAAAGCGAAAGGAGGTGCAGATACCAAAATTTCCGCCACCACCACCGCGCGAAGCCCAGAACAGATCAGAGTTGTGATCGGCATTAGCGCGGAGCACTCGGCCGTTGGCGTTTACCATCTCCAGCTCAAGCAGATTATCACAAGTTAGACCGAGCGACCGTGCTACGATGCTCTGACCGCCGCCCAAAGTGAGACCTGCAATACCTGTGGTAGCACAGAGTCCCCCCGGTACCATTAGCCCCTTGGCTCCGAGAGTCTCATATAAAGCAAAATCCCGTAATCCAGTCTGCACAGTAACAGTATCGAGCTTGCGGTCAATCTCTACCCGGTTCATCTCACTAACGTCAATCACTATACCGGCGTCAACGACCGACAAACCCTCATAACTGTGGCGGCCTGAGCGTATACGGATTGGTACATCTCGATAACGTGCCCAACGTACAGCATTGGCCACGTCCTGAGTATTTTGGGCAAAAACGATAACCAGAGGAAACTTATTGAAAAAGGTGTTGAATTCCTTTCTGGCCGCATTATATTCCGAGTCACCTGGTATAACGATACGTCCAGTCAGTTCGGGTTCTCTTTTCAATCGATTCGATTTCTTTTCTCCGCTCATCCCTATCACGTCCTTATCATTTAAGAATTTTCTGGTGCTCAAATTTCTTAAAAGAACAAAAAATTGTAATAAGGTTGTCAAGTTAATGTCAAATCATTCATGCAGGATACGCTTAATCTTTATGTCGTAAAGTACACCTTTAATCAATGTATTATAATCTGGAATAAAGTATGTAGCTAAAACGGAGTAGTTTTATGGGGAGTAAAATCGAGTTTACTCTGCTTTGGAAGCGATGTATCTGGAAGATTACATTCTCAAGGTACTTAGAGGAAGAGGAATTGAGTAAATAACTATAGATACGAATTGAAAAATATGCTTTTTTCATTGGACACACTCCTTTCTTGTTTTGTATACAAAAAGAACATACGCTTCTATTTATATACTTAAAAAAACAAAAAAAGCGATTCATCCCCCACCTACCGCTTCGCGCTTGAGGTTGGGGATGAATCGCCAGATATGATAAACGATATTCCATAAAGTCTTGATGGCAATGGGGCAAAACCAAAATTAAAGTTTTTTAAACCTAATTGGACTTACCATTAAAAGAGCGAGGATTAAGGTAATCCATGCATTGCTATATGAAAAAAACCCCATACCAGCCAATGGTAATCCAGCAGCTGGAATAGGTAATCCCTTAAAATATCCAATAGTTGGTTTCACACTAAATTTAGCTAATCTTAAAGCACCCATCGTTGGGAAAAGGATAAATGCCAAAGAAGTTAAAATAGATGGTGCTGCTATCGAATGAAATAGAAGTGCAGGAGCAACTCCAAAACTAACAATATCAGCTAAGGAATCCAATTCTACACCAAACTCACTATTCACTTTTAATTTTCTCGCAATCCTTCCATCAAGAAGATCTAAAACAGCCGAAAAGAAAATAAAAATGGAGGCTACTTCCCAAAAGCCACTCATATTCAAGGTAATTGAAAAAACACCGCACAATAAATTTCCGAGTGTAAATAAATTAGGTACAGCTTTTACTATCCGATTGAACAAGGTTGTCCCCCCCTAAGTTGATCAAACTTCCCATTTATATAGCATTTTCTATATATTCTTCCGTTATTCCTAAAATTACATGACCACTGTACGCTAAGCAAATTTCGACAAGAAAAAAGCCGATTTCCTGTACGTTAAGGAAAATCGGCTTTTCATTATTCTAATTGTTGTATTCCTCTTATAAGGGCTAGTACCAGCATCGCTAATACCACCTATAAATGAGATGGAGCTATAAGCTCGTTGTACTTATATCATCGTATGTTTATGTTTATGTTTATACACATCCGCCGCCAACTCTTGAAGTAAAAGCTCATCTTTCAATTCAAAATAACTCCCCTTCTTTTCTAACGCACCTTTATCACAAAGAATATTTAATGTTCGTAGTAAATGCCGATAACTTGTTCCTAACAACTCCGATATTTCCGTTAAATTCCCCTGAAATATCAATGTTTTTTCTTCATTCTTAACCCTTTCACCTGTTGCAAGAATGTAACTCGCTAATCGGCTCTCAAGTGGATAAAGTAAATTAATGGAGCTATTTTGAGCAAGTCCAGCAAGTTTACGGGCTAAAGAATCACAAATAAAACTTAAAAAAGTTGCATCATGAAGTAATCTTGTTTTAATTTTTTCCAAAGGAATTCCAATACAATATGAGTCCTCTATCACTTGAACATTTGAAAAGGTTTTTTGAGAACGAACTAATTCTACATCTCCCATTACTTCAAACCCATTATAAAAAGTTAATAATAAAGATTTACCGTTACTTAAAGTCGTATATACTTTTGCTGTTCCTTCTACGAAGAAGTAAAGGTAATGAAGCGTTTCATTTTCTCTACATATGTATTTATTCTTTTTAAATAACAACAATTCCATCACAGATTTTATGTCATGACTAAAAAAATCTTCAATATTATTCTTTTGAATATACTCGTCTAACTTCTTCGAATCATATATTTTTTTCATAAATTCTCCAAATCCCCTCTTCACTATGACATATGTCATAATACCCACTAATTCAATCATGATAAATTAACCTTAAAAATGCAAGGGGGAAATGCTATGTATAAATTACTTTCTGCACTTATTGGTGCATTCATCGCACTTATGATTCCACTAAACGGCATCTTAGCAGAAGTTATAGGAAACTATAATGCCAGTGTTCTTATTCATACTGTTGGATTAATTGCGGTTATTATTATTTTACTAGTAGGTAAATTTAAAATTAAAATTCATAAAGGAATCCCGCTCTACTTATATAGCGCAGGAGCTATCGGGGTATTCACCGTACTATTTACCAATATTAGCTTTTCAGCACTCGGTGTATCCTTAACGATTGCTTTAGGCTTACTCGGTCAATCCATTACTTCTATTGTCATCGATCATTTCGGGTTATTAGGAATGAAAATTGCGAAGTTTGAAAAAAAGAAAATGGTCGGCTTACTACTTATTGCTTCTGGAATTGTTGTCATGAATATTTTTTAATGGAGGAGAAATGATGTTATATATATGTATTGCCATTTTAGCTGGATGTTCCATTGTAATCGCAAGGGTGATTAACGCAAACTTAGCAACCAAAATCGGAATTTTCCAAGGTACTTTTTTCAACTATATCACTGGTCTCGCTTTTTCTTTATTATTTTTAATTTTTAGTAATGAATCTTTTAACATGTCCTACACAACATTGCAATCCATACCGTTTCTCGCTTATTTAGGTGGTTTAGTAGGTGTTGTAGTAATTGGATTATCAAACTATATTATCCCTAAAATATCTTCCTTCTATTTGACATTACTCATTTTTATTGGTCAATTAGCCATGGGAATTATCATTGATTTTTTCAATTCACATGAACTATCGATTGGTAAAATCGTTGGAGGTCTATTAGTATTAATGGGACTCACATATAATTTAATCATGGATCGAACAGATATACCTGTTCAAAATAAGAAACAAGCCTATTGAGGCTTGTTTCTGTTATTTTCATCCGAAACTTACTCCTTCTTATTTGATAACTTCTTTTCCACCCATGTATGAACGTAATACTTCCGGAATCACAACTGATCCATCTTCTTGTTGGTAATTCTCCAAAATAGCTGCTACTGTGCGCCCTACTGCTAATCCAGAACCATTTAACGTATGCACAAACTCTGGTTTTGCACCTTGTGTGCGGCGGAAACGAATACCTGCACGACGAGCTTGGAAATCTTCACAGTTTGAGCAAGAAGAAATTTCACGATATGTCCCGTAGCTTGGTAACCATACTTCAATGTCATATGTTTTTGCAGCTGGGAATGCCATATCAGCTGTACATAATGTAATTACTCGATAAGGTAATTGCAGCAATTGTAATACTTTTTCCGCATTTGCTGTTAATTTTTCTAACTCATCGTATGATTCTTCTGGCTTTGTATATTTGACCATTTCAACTTTGCTGAATTGATGTTGGCGGATCAATCCTCTCGTATCACGTCCTGCACTACCAGCCTCAGAACGGAAACATGGAGTATGAGCAGTAAAGTTAATTGGTAATTCTTCACCGTTTAAAATTTCATCACGATAGTAGTTCGCTAATGGTACTTCCGCTGTTGGAATTAAAGAGTAATCTGTGTCTTCTAATGTGAATACATCTTCCTTAAACTTCGGAAATTGTCCTGTACCTAATAAACTATCGCTATTTACAATAAACGGAGGAATCACTTCCGTATATCCATGTTCTTCAACATGTAAATCTAACATAAAGTTAGCTACCGCTCGTTCTAAGCGAGCACCTAATCCGTTGTAATATACAAAGCGACTACCTGTTACTTTTGCTGCTCGCTCAAAATCTAGTAGTCCTAATTTATCAGCAACTTCCCAATGTGGTTTTGCTTCAAATAAAAATTCTTTTATTTCTCCCCACTTACGCATTTCAACATTATCATCCTCTGATGCTCCCACTGGTACTGATCCATTCGGAATATTTGGTAATGCCAATAATATAGAATTCAATGCTTCTTCGACATTACGTAACTCATCATCTAATGTTTTAATCTTATCGCCTACTTCACGCATTTCAATAATAAGTTCATTTGCATCTTGTTTTTCACGCTTTAACTTAGAAATAAGCTCAGACACTTCATTACGTTTACTTTTTAACTCTTCCACTTCTACTAACAGTTCACGACGCTTTTGATCTAATTTCTCAAACTTATCTAATTCAAGAAACTCTCCGCCGCGAGTAATTAATTTCTTCTTTACTTCTTCAAAATTGGCACGTAATACTTTTACATCTAACATGTTTTTATCTCTCCTTTAATAAAATAAGCTTCCTTTAATCAGTGGCCATCGCTCTTCGTCCTGCTGAATTTTGACAAAAGAGATTTTTACTACATAAAATACAAAAAACTCCCGTCCCTATAAAAGGGACGAGAGTTAACCCGCGTTGCCACCCTAGTTGAAAGCATAGAAAATATACACTTTCCACTTAAAACATTAACGACTTTTAGCCGGAAACGATTACTAACTTCACATTTGAAGCGTTCCACATTTCGCTCAAGGACGGATTCACAAGCTTTTTCTATCGGTTTACACCAACCACCGACTCTCTAAAAGAAAAACACCTGTTACTAATTCCTTTCAACACTTTCAGACAATATAATTTAATTATCAATACTTTATAATAATTCTGTATAATTATCAAGAAATAATTTCACAAAAAATCTCTCTGATTACCATTAGAAAATCTTTTACCATTCGTTAACAATTCATATCATATGTTCATGAAAATGATTTGAAACCATTGAAATTATTTTTTATTACAATAATCAAGCTTGTATGAGTAGACCATTTGGACGAAGACGACTCATCATAATTTCATCAATAAATTTACCGTTTGCTTTTAAATTCCCCTTCTTTATTCCCTCTTCCATAAACCCAAACTTTTCATACAGCGCTTGTGCGCCAGGATTTGTTGCAAGAACGCCCAGTTCCACTCTTTCAAGCATTAGCCAATTGTCTGTAAGATCGAGAATTTTTGTAAGTAATGCTTTCCCAATTCCTTTTTTATGATATTCACTATCCACACCGATAAATATATCTCCCGAATGTGATCTTCGGCCTTGTCCTTGTGTTAAACCTACAAATCCAACGACATTACCATCGAGCTCCGCAACAAATTCAAATTGATTAGGCCCTAAGTTACGAATTCTATTTTCCATAGCATCTACCCGCATACTTGGCATAAAAACCATATATGGTAAAACCTCATCTTGTATACAAATCCGATGAATTGCACTAGCATCCTGTATGTGAACGGGACGAATATTCACTTCCATTTCAACATCTCCTTCAACTAAAAGGGTAAGATCATTTTGGAATATTCTACACAGCATCCAAAGATTCCTACTTAATCCTTACTCATTCCTTCCATTCTCTTGTCAAATTCGACAAGATTTTTCTATTCAATGAAGGAACATTATAAGTACTGTCGAATATTCCCATTTAACACACTATATAGTATTCTAATGTTCAATTAACCCGAAAAACAAAGAGAAAACTAGTTTTACCCCCTTGGACGGAGGAAAATAATGATACATAAATCTTTTTTACAAAATGTGAATTTACTCATACAAATGCATGCCGAAGGACTTCTTGGAGGTGAAGTAATGCCTGAAGATGCCCTCATTGGCATTGTTCCAGAAGACGAATTACCAAACGTGTTAACTTTGGGAATGTCGTTAAATTATCAAAGGAATTCATATACGTTATGGCAATCAATTGCACAGGCTTATCTTGATGATAATTCTCGATGGATTTTTAATCCGCACGCTGTATCCAATAAAGACTTAGAAGATTTACGTCATGTGTTACTTCATTACCGAGTTGCTTTACAACCTAATCGCCACCCAGAAATTTGGAAACGCGTCTCTAGAGGAATCGTTCAGTCGTCTCCTAAAGGTGATGTCTTAGGATTAATTGAATCTGTTCAATTCGATATTTTTCCCTTAAAAAACATCATACAAAAAACACGAAAATCAGAATTCCCCTATCTCTCTGGTCCAAAAATCTTCAATTACTGGCTATATGTCCTGGAGACTTATGCAGCAATAGAATGGAAGTCTCGTGAACTTATCACAGTAGCTCCAGATACACACATCTTAAAAGCTAGCGTAAAATTAGGATTATGTTCTTCAGAAGTTTTAAACGGGACAAATGAAGATCGTCAAACTGTAGCAAAAGCATGGGAAAAAGCACTAACTGGCAGTGGGCTCGCTCCCATCGACGTTCATACACCCTTATGGTTGTGGAGTCGTGCAGGTTTCCCATCACTTTCGGTTTCAAAAACATTATGAGGTAAAAAATAGCTTGGAAAGATGAGAGGATTTACAATGAGTAAATTATTATTAACTTCAAATGGTTTCTTTACAGAACAAATTAAAAAGCAATTTTTACAATTAACTGATGAAGAACCTAGCGATTTAAAAGTTTCAATCATAACCACTGCCTCTCCGCTCAAAGAAAATAATCAATATGCCAAAAAAGCAAAAGAAGACTTTATACAAATGGGATTCCATACAATTGATTTTACTGATATCGAATATGATGAACCAGAAACTCTTAGACAATACGATGTCATTTATATTAACGGAGGAAATCCGTTTTATTTGTTATACCATATGAAAAAGAGTGGTTCTGACTTAGTATTAAAAGATTTAGCAAACAAAAATATTATCATAGTTGGAGTAAGTGCTGGAGCAATTATTCTTGGTCCAAGCATTGATGTTGTAAATTATTTCACACCTCAAATGAATACAGTAAATATACAAGATTTGACTGCATTAGGATTAACAGATACATATATTTTTCCTCATTACGATAGAGAAGATTTATTTCCTGATTCTACTGGAAAGACAATTGAAGATAGGTTAAAAACTTTTGAAACTTTGAATAAATGTACTGTTGTAAGAGTTTCAGATAACCAGCCCATCTTAATAGATACATAAACAGTAAAGAAGCTGAATCAAATGTTGTTGAAAAACGACTTTTCGAGTCAGCTTTTCTTTTTTTTATTGTTCATCAAAATTCTAGAAAACTTGAGAAATAAATTATTTAAATTTTCAGTATTTTATTACCAAAAGCTTAATGCTACTATTAATTTGTTCTCTTTTTTCAAAATTTTGGTTAGGGGGAAAAAAATAATGAAGAAAAAAGGTCTAGCGTTTGTGTTAGCAGCTGGAATGGCAGTGACAACGTTTGGAGGGACAAGCTCTGCATTTGCGGATTCAAAGAACGTACTTTCCACAAAGAAATACAACGAGACAGTACAATCCCCAGAGTTTGTATCAGGTAATCTAACAAGTGCATCAGGAAAGAAGGCAGAATCTGTTGTATTTGATTATTTAAATGCTTCTAAAAAAGATTATAAACTAGGCGAGAAAAGTGCAGAAGAATCTTTTAAAGTACAAAAGGTTATAAAAGATCCTGTTGGAGAAGCAACAGTTGTCCGTTTACAGCAAATGTATGAAGGTGTACCAGTATGGGGATCTACTCAAGTAGCTCACGTTGGAAAAGATGGTGTATTAAAGGTTGTATCAGGCACAGTTATGCCTGATTTAGATAAGAAAGAGAAGTTGAAAAACAAAAATAAAATTGAAGAAAAAAAAGCGATTGCAATCGCACAACAAGACCTAGGATTCACTCCAAAGTATGAAGTAGAGCCATCTGCGAACTTACATGTATATCAAAATGGTGCGGAAACAACATATGCATATGTTGTGAAATTAAATTTCTTAGATCCAGAGCCAGGAAACTATTATTATTTCATTGAAGCTGATAGCGGTAAAGTTTTAAATAAATATAATACAATCCATACTACAGCAAATGAAAGTAAGGCACCAGTTGAACCTGCAGCTGGGGCTACCGCTAAGCCTGTAACGGGAACAAATAAAATCGGCACAGGTAAAGGGGTATTAGGTGATACAAAGTCTATTAATACAACATTATCTGGATCTAGCTATTATTTACAAGATAATACACGCGGTGCGGCGATTTACACATACGATGGAAAAAATCGTACGGCTCTTCCAGGAACGTTATGGGCAGATACAGATAACCTCTTTAATGCTACTCGTGATGCAGCGGCAGTAGATGCGCACTACTATGCTGGTGTAACATATGATTATTATAAAAAAACGTTTAACCGCAATTCTTATAACGATGCTGGTGCACCATTAAAATCTACGGTTCACTATGGAAAAAATTATAACAATGCCTTCTGGAATGGATCACAAATGGTGTATGGTGATGGAGATGGAACTACATTTATTGCATTTTCTGGAGGAATCGATGTTGTCGGTCATGAGTTAACACATGCCGTTACAGAATATAGTTCAAACCTTATTTATCAAAATGAGTCTGGTGCGTTAAATGAAGCAATCTCTGATATTTTTGGAACATTAATAGAATACTATGATAACCGTAACCCAGATTGGGAAGTTGGAGAGGATATTTATACGCCTGGTAAAGCTGGAGATGCGCTTCGTTCTATGAGCGATCCAACAAAATACGGTGACCCAGATCATTATTCTAAACGTTATACAGGAACAAGTGATAATGGCGGCGTTCATACAAATAGTAGTATTATCAATAAAGCTGCTTACTTATTAGCAAATGGCGGTACACACTATGGTGTAACGGTGAATGGTATTGGTAAAGATAAAGTAGGCGCAATTTACTATCGTGCAAATACACTATACTTAACTCAATCTGCAACTTTTAGTCAAGCACGCGCTGCCTTAATACAAGCAGCAGCTGATTTATATGGCGCAAACTCTGCAGAAGTGACGGCGGTGAAGCAGTCTTATGATGCAGTTGGTGTAAAATAGGTTCCACTCCCTTTTATATAGTGAAAGAGGCTGTTCCAAAAGTGAAACTTTTTGTCAGCCTCTTTCTTTGTATATAAATCGTATTTTTCTGATATAATCAAGTCATCACAGCCAAACCAATCAAAGTAACGATTCTCTTATGTTTATAACAAAGTCCCTATGTATGCTAACTTTTTCTCGATTTTATTGGGTACCTTCAAATGCATAAAAAGCTAATGTTTTATTAGAATCAGAATGTATTTTTAGTCTCTCATATAAAGATGGCATTAATTCCTTTACTGTTTCACTATTTGCCCATCTTACTTCAACAATATCATTATCAGGGTCATTGATGTTTATTTCTCCATCAATGATTTTTGCATGAAAAGTAATAATTAAAGCATGATGACCTCGTTCTTCGAAGAACACTTCTCTAACGGAACTCAATCCAGTAACAACAATATTAAATCCTGTTTCCTCTTTTACTTCACGGATTACAGCCTGTTCTAAAGTCTCTTCCCCTTCAACTGCCCCGCCTGGAAGACTCCAATAAAAAGAATCACCCTTTATGTTTTTAACTATTAACATATTATCATTGTCATCCTGAATGAAGGCAGAAACAACGTTAACTCTTTTCAAAAACAACTCCCCCTTTTGAAATTCCCCCTACTGATAGCTATATCAATTATACTAAAAGCAAAGTAAAGAATGCATTAATAGACTCGATTAATTCTTTAAAAAAGGAAACTTAAAAAGAGCAAGCCATCAAATATTCATTTAATGTTCATAAAGGATACCAAAACGAATTAAAAATTGTGAGTTTCAAATAGATAGCAATAATCAAAATGCATATCCCAATAAGAAGTGCCATATAATCAAGAGGCTGCATTTCCGTCCTATAGTACCAAGTTCGCTTCTCCTTTTTTCCAAAACCGCGTAAATCCATAGCATTCGAAACAGTATCAATTCGATCCAATGAATGTATTACAAGCGGCCAAAAAATCGTCATTCGATTATTAATGCGTTGAAAAAGGGATGCTTCTCCTTTATGAAATGGAATTCCCCTTGCTTCCTGTGCATGTTTAATGAGTTCGTATTCCGTTTGTATATTCGGAATGTAGCGCAGTGCAATATTAATCGCATAGGCAATTTTATAAGGCAGTCCAATTTTGTTTAAGCTGCTTGCAAATTGACTCGGATGTGTTGTGTAAATAAAAATAAGTGTAAACGGCAATAAGGTAAAATATTTTAATGATAGTGTTATTGCATAAAAAAGAGTTTCCAGTGTAATAGTCGCATAGCCAATATGGAGAAATGAAGTATATGTACCGGTTAGCTCCGATCCATGTGTTGGAGTAATGAGTAAAATCATGACGGAATTCAGAATACTAAATGTGAAAATAACACTAAAAATAATCAATATGCTGCGCATTGGAATTTTTGCGATGCCTAGCAATATGCAGCCGATTAGAAATAAGCATAATAAAATACGAAAATCAAAAAATAAGAATGTGAGAATCATCCATATAATAAATAAAATTAGTTTTACAGCACCATCCATACGATGGAAACACGATTTGCCTTCTATATATATTGTTCCCATCTTACTCATGAATGATCCCTCCTCCTCGCTTCCATATAAGATTGAACAAATAGCTGCGGAATTGGCATATTCCCATGTTTCGCTAAGCTAGTAAGTGAGCTCTCACGGAGGTTTGCCTGCTTTAAAATACGCTCGTTTGCCAACACGGTAGTTACTGCATCATCAGCAATGATTTCTCCGTTATGCAGTACAATCGCTCGATTTGCGTATTCTAGCGCTAAATTCATGTCATGTGTAATGAATAAAAAAGCCATTCCACGTTTTGCTAACTTTCGTATAAACATCATAAACTCTTTGTAATGAAAATAATCTTGTCCTGCAGTTGGTTCGTCTAAAATAATAAGTTTGGGATTTGCAACAAGAATCGAGGCTATCGTTAAACGCTTTTTTTGTCCATAACTTAATGCTTGTACCGGCCAATTTCGAAATGGATATAAACCACAAATTTGTAATGCATTTTTTACTTTTTTCTGCATTTCTTCTGAAGCATTCTTCAGTTTTACGGCAAATGCAGCTTCTTCCCAAACAGTTGCTTGTGTAATCATGTGATTAGGATTTTGCATCACATAAGCGATGACCTCTCCCCGCTTTCGGATTGACCATGTTGTAATATTAGTTCCTTCTATAAAAATCTTACCTTGATGGTTTTTTTTCATTCCCGTCATGATATGAGCAAATGTTGATTTTCCAGCACCGTTATTTCCTAAAAGAGCGAGTACTTCTCCTTTGTATATAGACATAGATACATCCTTCAATGAAAAATTTCTATTTGGATATGTAAACGTTACATTTTCTATTTTACATATACATTCTTTTTTAGATATTGCTGTATGTATTGAGTTTTGTAACATCCATTTTGATAACGTTTCATGTAATGTATGAGAATTAATATTTTCTATTGGATAAATCTCTTCATTCGAGAATGGATATTTCAATGTTTTTAATGCTTCTATATATACAGGCTCCCTCAGCCCCGCTTTTTGTAAAACATTTGTATGTAATAGATTACTCGGTGCTTCGATTGCGATGATACGGCCATTTTCCAAAAGAATAATTTTATCTAAATCGAGATCGAGCATTTCTTCAATGCGATGCTCAATAATAATGATCGTTTTATTCGTTTGTCTATGAATCTTCTTCATAAGTTGGATTGCTTTTTGACTGCTTACAGAATCTAAATTCGCTAAAGGTTCATCGAATAGCAAGATCTCAGCATTTGTAGCTAGTATGCCTGCTAGAGAAACGGATTGTTTTTGTCCCCCTGATAAATCGTGAGGGCTATGTGAATGGAACTTGATCATGTCTACTTCTTTAAGTGAACGTTTCACAATTTGTTTTATTTCCTCTTGCTCCGTACAATCATTTTCCATTGCAAACGCAACGTCTTCTTCAACTGTTAATCCGATAAATTGGGAATCTTGGTCTTGCAGAATCGTTCCAACACGTTGACTTAACTCGAATATACTCGTATGCCTAGGGTCTATACCACACACTGAAAGCTCTCCTGTACTTGTCCCTTCATAAGAAAAAGGAATGAGCCCATTCATACAATGAGCTAATGTAGATTTTCCTGATCCGCTTCGACCAGCGATTAACACTTTTTCGCCAGGATAAATCTGAAACGTAATGTCCTGTATCGTTGGTTCAGCTACGCTTTTATATTGAAATGTGAATTCTTCAAAAGAAATAATCGGTTTCATATGTATATCCCTACTTCTCAATCTTTAATTGTGTATTCTTTTTATTCGCTTTCACAAGTCCTAACACAATTGGTAAGCCGAGGATGAAAAATACGAGAACATCTGCGATAATCGCACCGCCTACTTGAATAGCAATTTTATCGAACGGTTCACCCATAATAAAAATGTCAAATGCACCCGCAAATATGATCCCTAAAAGAATACCAATTACACCTGTACTAGAAAGGTAGATAATATCTCCTTTACTGTACGTCCCATTTTTCACACTAAATGTAGCGCGCTTTTGGACAAATCCCATAAATAAACCTATAATTCCTGAGCTTAACACCCAGCCCCACCAAATGCCCCAGCCAGCAATGGCATCTGTGATTGTATGACCAATTAGTCCAATTAATAAAGCTGCAATTGGTCCAAAAATAGCACCGAAAATCGTTAATAAAGCAAGCGCTGGTTTAATAAAAGTATTCGGCGCAATGGAAAATCCCCATAATCCTAATACACCGTATATTGCTGAACCGATTCCAATTGCAACAACTAGTTTTGTAGAAAGCGTTTTATTCATTTATTGTCCCCTCTCGTTATATAAACTTACTTTGAAATAACTTCTATGATTTGTATAGACGCTATCAAATTTATATGATGCAGCATGAGCATGTATGTCTATAGTTTGTTACATGTTTAATCTTAAAATGTGATGAATCTCAATTTCCGGTATACACCGTCTTCCGATACACTCATAATTTTCACTTCTCAAATGACTTTCATAGATATTTTTAATTCGGTAAAAATCAACAAATACAAAAAAATGAAAAAACCAATTCGCATCAGCTTTTTCATTCAAAATAAAGCATATTAATTTCCCCTCTACTAGTAACGAGTATTTTTATCCCTTTCCAAATCCTCCCCCCCTATAACCCAGCTGACCTCTGTAACCTTCTCGCAATTTCAAAGAAATCTTCCTGCGATATCCCTGGAGCAAATTCTTCTGGTAATTCATCTAAGTCTGGCATTGGCGCACCTTGAGGGGGACCATCGACAACTTGAAGCGGCTGCCCATCTCCTGGGTGCTTTCCTTTCCAGATTTTATTTAAGTCCGTGTAATCATTATCACTAAAACGGTACAGTTTTAAGTGGGCACCTTGATCCTCAAAGCGTTTTGCCACATCGAATACTTTATTAGACAAGTTTGGAATTGGTAACATTTTTGTCATATCAACACCTGTTGCCACTTCTAACGCTTTAGCGTATGCCAAAACATGAACGCCGCCGCGGACAAGTAAATATCCAATTGCTTCTTTTGCTGTTGGATGATCTGTCATTTCATAAACACGCATTTTGTTTGTACGTGCTCCGCATTCTAAGAAAAAGTTATGCAATAGGTCTAATATTAAATTTCCGCTATTAAATACATAATCTCCGGTCCATGCTTTTCCCATTGAATCACCGACAAGGCTAGTTTGTGCGGTTGAAATGAAGTGCTGCATATTATGTTTATCTTTCGCAGCTTTCATCGGTCCAATATCAGGGTCTCCCGTATGCGTTGTTCCAGTTAAGCAAAGATTAATTGCATTTGAAAGCAATTCAACATGTGCAAATTCTTCCGCTGTTATATTCGCAATTAAATCATAAAATGGTTTTAACTTTTTCTTTCCGCGAAAGTTAAACGATTGAAACATATAATTATTTAATGTCGACATCTCACCAAAACGACCGCCTAACAATTCTTGTATCGCAGCCGCTGCGTTTGCATCAGCATACTTCGGGTCGGGGAGTGGGATAATCAACTTGTCAATTCGTTTAATCATCAGTGTGAAGCCCCCTTATCTTCATCGTTGCCATCATTACTGATGTATGAAAGATAAAGGTTGTTTCATGTGTATTATCATTCCGGCATTACCCAAACAATTTGCTGCATGCGAATAAAGAAAGGCGTATCCTTTTCTTCAATTACAATATGATCTGGTTTAACAGCTTTTAATATGCCATGCACGCTACCACGCATTGTATCCACAACAACATTTTTTCCAACAATCATTTGTAACGTTTGCACAACATACGGATCAACACTAGAAACCACTTCTCCGCTCAACTCATAACCATTTCGAAAATCTCCATGCACATCTTCGTATGAATAATCATCCATAATTATTACCTCCTCTTTCTACAATTCGCTTGTATTGTATGAAAGTGATTAGATAGATGTGCCTATCTAATCACTTGAAACTTCCATCAGTGGGGTTTTTCTTCATCCCCCACTGATGGAAAGTTCTCACCAATCGGGCGCATGCCAGCAGTTATCCTCATCTATCTTCTGTAGAAAAGCGGAAGCGGCTCGCCCAGAATCGCAGGACGCTCGCGCCCAATGCAGAGAGGCGCTTTTTGCCTCGTCCGAGGGGGGCGAAACAACCGGAAATTCTAGCCGCTAGAGCTGGAAAACAAAGAAATGCGGAAGTGGCTCGTCTAGAATGTGAGGGGGATGGAGCTTCTGACGTAGAGGTGTTTTTTACCTCGTAGGAAGAAGCGAAGCCACCGAACATTCTAGCCACTGGAACTGGACAACGCTTCTCTCTGAATCTTGGGATGGGAATCTTACTGCCCGCGAATAGCAGGATAAAAAAACGAGATGCCATAATCACGGCATCTCGTTTTTTATCATAAGCTGAAAAACTTACTTCTTCTAGCTTATGATTCCCATTTATACGTCCAAAATTGTTCACCTTGTAACCATTTTAGTGTCGCTGGGTCTTGTTTTTTTAGCTTTGCTTCCATTTCTTCTAACATCGCTTCTGTTTGTGAACGATGTGCACGAAGCGCCGCTAATTTTTGCTCTAATACGTCGCTTATATCGTTAATTACATCTGGCTTACCTAATACTTCTTCTCGATTTTTCGTAATCGCCACTGCATGAATAACTGGACGTTCTTCTTTTGGCATACGTTCTACCGCACGAACAGCCGCGCGTCCAAATGCATTATGATCTGGATGTACACCGTGCTCTGGGTAGAATGTAATGATTAAGGAAGGATTCACATCACGAATCACTTCTTCAATTTTATCCGCTACAAAGTCAACATCTTCAAATTCTAATGTTTTATCATGGAAGCCAAGTAAACGTAAGTCTTCGATGCCCATTGCCTGGCAAGCTTCTTCTAATTCCTGCTTTCGAATGCTTGGAATCGTTTCACGATTTGCAAATACATTTTTCCCCATATTACGTCCCATTTGTCCAAGTGTTCCGCAAGCATACGTAACAGGTACTCCATTATTTCGATATTGACGAATTGTTCCTCCCGCTGCAAATGATTCATCATCTGGATGCGGAAATACTACAAGTACGTGTCTTTCCATAATCTCCACTCCTTATGCAAATGGCGTTAAACTTAATTGCAGCGCAACTGCTAGACGCCCTTTTTCATCATGACCTGCTAATAAAAGACGATTTTTTTCATCTTTTTCCCAATGCGTCACACCTTCTGCATATACCCAGCCATGCTCCATTTTCAAACCAATACGGTATGGATTCGTTCCCGTGATTTTACCGCGCTCAAAACGAATTACTGCATTACGCACAAATGCCCCAACTGTCATCGCTTTTTCATTTATATGTGAAGCATATGCGCCGTTCGTCGTTTCTAAATGAAGATATACATCGTTATTTAGGAAACGTTCAATTTCGTTTTGCACGACAGAAGTATCTGTAATTATTTCCATCGGATTTCACCTCTTTTAATCAGTTTACGAAAAAACAATGTAAATTGCTATCTCTTATAATAGAGGACAATGATTACTTTGCCTATTTTTTTGCTTTTTATTTTTTATATTTAATACAGTATGTGAAATTATATATATTTGATCTATACTGTATTTCCATTTCTTTCTGTATGCAAATTTGCTACAATAAAATTTATGCAGAGGGATATATTTCGACAATTTTATACACCAACATGTATAGATACTTAATAAAGAAGGTGAACACATTGGAACATGCAGCACATGAAGTTGCAAACTGGCAATATTACTTTGCCATTGCTGTATTTTTAGTAACATACGGCTTTATTATCTCAGAAAAAATTAACCGTGCTGTCATTGCTTTGCTTGGGGCTGCAATTATGGTTATTATGGGAATTGTAGATTTACATACTGCCTTTACTACACATATTCAATGGGAAACCATTACTCTATTAATTGGGATGATGATTCTCGTACATATTACAAGTCAATCTGGTGTCTTTGAATATGTGGCCATTAAAGCTGCAAAAGCAGCCGGCGGAAAACCAATTCGAATTTTACTGCTCCTATCCCTTTTAACCGCAGTTGGTTCTGCCTTTTTAGATAATGTAACAACCGTTTTATTAGTCGTACCAGTTACATTATCGATTACACGTATTTTAAAGGTAGCTCCTGTTCCATATTTAATTTCAGAAGTATTATTCTCTAACATCGGCGGAACAGCGACACTTATTGGAGATCCTCCAAACATTATGATTGGATCTGCAAATAAGCATCTTGATTTTAATGCATTTTTACTGAATTTAGCACCGATTGTTGCTATTATTGCTGTCGTTACATTACTTATTTTATATGTTATGTATCGCAACAAATTAAAAACAACAGACGAACAAATTCAGAAACTGATGTCTTTAAATGAAAAAGACTACATTCGTGATCGCAGCTTACTCATTAAGTCCTTATCAATTTTAGGATTAACAATACTTGGATTTATTCTTCATTCTATTATTCATGTTGATGCTGCTGTAATTGCGATGACTGGTGCTGTCCTTTTAATGCTAATCGGTGTAAAAGAACACGAGATAGAAAATGTATTTGCTCATATTGAATGGGTAACAATTTTCTTCTTTGCAGGTTTATTCGTTCTAGTCGGTGCACTTGTTGATATTGGACTTATTTCCTCACTTGCAAAGAAAGTATTGGATGTAACAAACGGAGATATTGGCTATGCATCCATCTTAATTTTATGGGTATCTGGTGCTGCTTCTGCCACAATTGATAACATTCCGTTTGTAGCAACAATGATTCCGCTTATTCAAAACTTAGCAAGCGGACTTGGACTTTCAGCGGATTCTCCGCAAATCGAGGTACTATGGTGGGCATTATCTCTTGGAGCTTGCTTAGGAGGAAACGGTACGCTAATCGGTGCCTCTGCCAATGTCGTTGTAGCAGGAATTGCAAAGCGTGAAGGATACGGCTTCTCTTACATGGAATTCTTAAAAATTGGGTTGCCATTAACCATTGTTGCACTGCTTTTATCACACGCATATATTTATTTACGCTATTTAATGTAGAAAGGTTTGCAGCATAAGCTGCAAACCTTTCTTTTTCACCAAAAGATACCTATAACTGCAAGAGCCCCTATAATTATACCTCCAACTTGACCAATCATTGTTGGTGTCCATTCAATCCCCTTTTTCATTTGTACAACTGGTCTTTCATGCCGCAGTTGCTGCACTTCTGCTTGCAGTTGATGGATGGAGCCATGCAATTCTTTCACAAGTTCTTTCAATTCTCCTATTTCTTCTTCAGCTGACTTCTTTTTTTCTAAATTCATTTTCAATACCCCTTTTAAATCAATAAATTGAATAATGTTGGATTGTGATTGATTTCCATATAACGTACTTCCTGTTCCTCCATTCGTCTAATAAGAGGCTCATAATCTTCTTTTTGTTGTAGTTCGATTCCAACTAGAGCCGGACCATTATCTTTATTGTTCTTCTTCGTATACTCAAAACGAGTGATATCATCATTAGGCCCGAGAATGTTATCTAAAAACTCACGCAAGGCACGGGGACGCTGCGGAAAATTAATAATAAAATAGTGCTTTAGTCCTTCATAAATTAACGATCTCTCTTTCGTTTCCTGCATCCGACCAATATCGTTATTACCACCGCTCACAATACAAACAACTGTCTTTCCACGAATTTCATCTTTATATAAATCAAGCGCGGCAATCGGCAGGGCACCAGACGGCTCTGCAACAATCGCATTTTTATTATAAAGTTCAAGCAATGTCGTACATACTTTCCCTTCTGGTACAGCAACAATATCATCTAATACACGTTTACAAATCTCATATGTAAGATGACCAACTTGTTTAACTGCTGTTCCATCTACAAACGAATCAATATGCGGCAGCGTAACAACCTCTCCTTGTGCAAAAGCCTCTTTCATAGAGGCAGCACCTTCTGGTTCAACCCCAACAATTTTCGTTAAAGGACTAATCCCTTTTATGTATGTTCCAACTCCAGCTGCTAAGCCTCCTCCGCCAATTCCCATAAACATGTAATCAATCGTACAATCCGCATCATGTAGAATTTCTACACCAATCGTCCCTTGTCCTGCAATCACATTGGGATCATCAAACGGATGAATAAATGTTAATCCTTGCTCGTCACAATATTTCACTGCTTCTCCATAAGAGCTATCAAACGTATCCCCTTGCAGCATCACCTCTACGTAATCTCCTCCAAAAAAGCGCACTTGTGATACTTTTTGACTTGGTGTTGTATTTGGCATAAAAATTTTTGCTGGAATTTGTAATTTATGACACGTATAAGCTACGCCTTGCGCATGATTACCAGCACTAGCGCATACAACGCCTTTTTTCAACTCTTCCATCGGTAAATTGCTAATACAGTTATAGGCACCTCGTATTTTAAAAGAACGAACAACTTGTAAGTCCTCTCGTTTTAAATATACGTTACATTGATATTTTTCTGATAAAATAGGATCTCGCTCTAAAGATGTATTTCGAATCACATCTTTTAACGTATTATACGCTACGAGAATATCTTCAATTTTGATCATTTCTTTTACATTCTTCATATCTTTGACCGCCTCACTGTATAATTTAAAAAGTTTTGTTTTACATTATACAGAATAATCTAAATATTTCAAATGAAGTTTAAATAAAAAATGAATCAACACAGTGCCTATGTTGATTCATCCTTTCATGATGGCGTTTCCATTTTAAATATTTGACCTTTGACATGTACCAAATTTATTTTTTTCATTTTATAAAAAAAGCCATTAATCAACCTCTTGCCCAGAAATAGATTTCCATCCAGCAGCTGTAACACCCGCTTCTAAACTAAGACCATTCACCACTTTTTCAATTACAGCTGTTTTCTTAGCATCACAATGTAAAACTGCTCGAATCATGATTTTTTTACCTTCTTCAATCTCTTCACTATGTAGTTCCCTTAATTCTATTGCTTCTGTATTTAGCATTTGCATTAGCAACAACCTAATATGCACTTCGTCTTTATTAGAGCACGTTGCAGATAACACATAATTCATTTTCTCTGGCATTTGATCAGTTGATTTTTTATTCATAAATAACGCAACTGGACGAAGGAAAATATTAGCTAATAAAACTCCAAACGCTCCTAGTATAGCTACTTTTAGAAAACCTGCTCCGACAAGAGTCCCAACAGCTGCAGAACACCATAATGTTGCAGCAGTATTCAAACCACGAATACTAAAGCCATCTCGAATAATGACGCCCCCGCCTAAAAAACCAATTCCACTAACAACTTGAGCTGCAATCCGTGTTGGACTAGATTCCCCTGTCACAATAACTGACAATAAAACAAACAAGCATGCTCCTAATGAAACTAAAGCATTCGTTCTTAGCCCTGCCATACGATGAAGCCACTGGCGTTCTGTTCCAATCAGTGCTCCTGCCAATATAGCTACAAATATGCGAAGTGCCATCTCTTGCAGCATCATCTTTTTCACCTCTATCTATGTATAAAGGAGGATTCTGTATAAAATCCTCCTTCTTATATTTTACCTTAGTTCTCATGAGAAGGGAATTAACTGCTATTTATCTATCTCTTAGCATTAAAACAAAAGCAACACAGAAACTGTGCTGCTTTATAACGTAAACATTACGATGCATAATCATATCGAAATGAAATTTTTAATTATTTGTTCGTTTTGTTAAAAGAATAAAGCTAAGCATCGCACCGATATGACAACAAACAATTGTAATTCCCATCGGTACAGCTGTCTGTTCTCCTTGAATACCAACTAAAGGTGCTACTACAGCGCCGGATATAAAAGGTAAAAGTCCTAATAAAGCTGCGGCACTTCCTGCTGCTTTCTGCTGATTCTGCATCGCTAACGTAAATCCAGTTGTCCCAACAATCCCTACGCTAGAAACAATAATAAAGAAGCAGATTAACACTCCTATTAAAGAAGGTGCCAGCAAAATAATAAGAAGAAGAGTGATGCCTCCTAGCAATGCAAAAAGAAGCCCAGCTACCAATAAAGTACGTTCTTTCATTTTCCCTGCCAAACGCCCTGTAACTTGAGATGCAATAATAATACCAAAACCGTTAATCGCAAAAAATAAACTATATAATTGCGGCGAAGCACCAAAAATATTTTGAATAACAAATGGTGATCCTGAAATATAGGCAAACATTGCTGCTGTGATAAACCCTTGAGAAAGTGCATATCCCATAAATACACGATCTTGTAATAATCGTTTATAATGAGATAAACTCTCCCCCCATCCGCCTGCTGTTCTTTTCTCTTCATGTAACGTTTCTGGCAAAATAAAAATAACACTTAATAACATAAGTCCACTTAATACACCTAATACAATAAACACCCAGTGCCAAGAAGCAAAGTTTAAAATTTGTCCGCCCATAATAGGCGCGAAAATTGGAGCAGCTCCGTTTACTAGCATTAAAGCAGAAAAGAATTTCGTGAGCTCAGATCCTGTGTACAAATCCCTAACAATAGCACGAGAAAGTACAATTCCTGCTGAACCGGCTGCACCTTGAATAAAGCGTAATACAATGAGCAACCATACAGAAGGTGTCAGCGCACATAAGAAAGAAGCAGCTGCATAAATAACAAGACCAATTACAATCGGTTTTTTCCTCCCTTGACGATCACTCCATGCACCAACCCACAATTGGCCTAACGCAATTCCTAACAAACATGCCGTTAAACTTAACTGCGTAAGTGCGCTTGTTGCGTGCAAATCGTCTGTTAAAGCTGGAAAAGCTGGAAGATACATATCAATAGAAAGTGGACCAATCGCAGATAGACTTCCAAGAATGATCGCTAAAATGATTCGTTTATCTTTTGCGACTTGTACTTTCATTTGTAATTCTGTTTGCAATCATATAACCTCCTTTTTATTTACTCTACTAAATAAGAATATAGAATAACAAACAAGACGTAACTATATTAGTTACACATTTGTTTTTTGTCAATACATTTATCCGATATTTTTCCAATTCAACAAATTGAACTACCCCCACTTAACACCCTTACGGGTTGTTTGAAGTGGGAGATTCCTACGAACACCAAAGTATCCTTTGGTTATCTTAGTAGGCTAGTCCCGTAGTTCCTACGGTTAGAAGTCTTATGGCTTCGTTTTTAAGATTTTGTCCTGCGTTAATATCTCTATCGTGATGTACACCACAAGAAGGGCAATCCCACTCACGAAGGTTCAGATTTTTAACGTCTTTGTTTTGATAGCCACAACATGAACACAGTTGAGAACTAGCAAATGTTTTAGATACAGTAACTACTTCTTTTCCATACCACTTCGCTTTGTATTCCAACATTGTTCTGAATTGTGACCAAGATACTTCACTAATTGCTTTTGCTAACTTGTGATTTTTTAGCATATTCGATACTTGCAAATCTTCCATACCAATAATGTCGTGGTTTTTGACAATTTCAGTAGAGATTTTTTGCAAGTAGTCTGCTCTTGCGTTGGTAATTCGTTCGTGAATACGAGCAACTTTGATACGTTGCTTATTCCAATTCGAAGAACCATTCACACGCTTGGAAAGGATACGCTGTGCGTTCGCTAATTTTTCTTCAAGCTTACGAAACCATTTTGGATTAGAGATTACTTCTCCTGTACTCAAAATAGCAAAGTCTTTTAATCCAACATCAACACCAACAGCAGAATCTGTTTTTTCTAATGGTTGCACTTCTGTTTCACCAAGAATCGAAACAAAGTACTTCCCACTTGGATTGCGTCTAACTGTAGCGTTTAAAATACGCCCCTCTACTTCTCTTGATTTTGCAAAACGAACAAAGCCAAGTTTCGGTAATTTTATTTTGTTGCCTACAATCGCAATATTTCCGTTTGTGTGTTTTGTTGTATAGGATTGAACCTTATTCTTTTTAGACTTAAAGCGAGGTGCATCATTTTGTTTTTTGAAAAAACGAGTGAATGCATCAGCAAGGCTCTTAAGGGTAGATTGTAAGGAAATGCTATCTACTTCTTTTAGCCATACGAATTCCTTTTTTAATTGTGTTAGTTCCGCTGAACAAGAGTTGTATGTCAATCCTTTGCCTGTTTCTTTGTATGTATCATTCCAACGTGCCAAAAAACGATTGAATACGAAGCGAGAGCAACCAATCGTCTTAGCAATTAAGATTTCTTGTTCTTTGTTTGGGTATATTCGGAATTTATACGCCTTATTTATTATCATGTGATCCCCCTTTTAATATACTAATTATACCATTTTTTTGGAGAGGTAATTTCAATAGAAAAGGTATCTGTTGTGCTCCGATTTTCAAAAGGATTATTGGAACGAGTAGACAAATACAAAGAAGAAAAGGGTTTCGGTACTCGTACCCAAACTATTTTTCATTTATTACAAGTAGCACTCGAAAAGTCAGATAGTTAACGCGGCTTATGCCACGCCCTATCTGAAGCCAAGAAGACTCCCACCTACTCACTAGGCTATGCCCTTCACGTTCCTTGAGGTGGGAGTCTTCTTGGCTAAAACGATAAAAAAGGATATCAACAAATGTCGATATCCTTTTATCTTCTAGAATTTCAGTTAAATTCCCTTTATATTTGTCAGCGGCTGCTCATACGTATCACTATGACAAGTATACATTGGTGTCTTATCTTCTCTTACAATGTGCTCTTTGCTAAATACAAATATTCTGCTTCACTGAAAACAATATTACCGACTTAGACAAAACACTCCTGACAATCCCTAATTCGTACTGATGCCTCGCGCCGTCCAAATACGATCAATTTCCGCGCCGTGCTGTCCTCCGTAAAGAAGAGCATCCGCTTGTTTAATTGCTCTCGCGCCGTCACGGAATGTAGCATTAGGAGTAAGGGACCAATGCGATTGCAAAATGATTTTTGTCGCAATATCGCGTCCAAAAGCTTGCGCCATGTCATACTCACCTTGCGACCAAATTTCGCCGTCCGCATGAACTTCATTTACAATATCTTTCGGATACACTTTATTATTGTCCAATCTGCGAAGACAAGTTGGGTTCGTATTTGAATAAGAAGTCGAATCCCATTCTCCGATACACGCTTTTCCATAACCTGTATCTGATACAGCATCTTCATAAGTAGCTCCCAAGAAATCTCCAAAACCTTCTCCCATGGCTCCACCTTCCGAAGAATTCCCAAATCCAGCAACTTGATTATCTTGAATGGAATGACCGTATTCATGAGCAATAACCCCTGCATCTTCCGCATCATCAACTCCGCCGGAACCGAATGTCAGTGCCTTAGTCGTAGGAGAATAAAAAGAGTTATCAGCTGTAGATGTATTTACATTTGCTTTAATAGAACGGTTGTTAATATTATTAAAGCCCAGTTGTTGTATATATCGCTGCAAAGTATCAATGTGATAATATGCCATAACATCTTCAAATCTATCATTTGAACGTGTGTAATTATATTGAAGAGAGGCGGAATACGTTTTTACTTTCGACGCAATTGTTACATAATCACCAATTAAATATCCCGATCCATTGAGGCCTTTTAAAGTAACTGTTTTGAGTTGATTATTCAAAGCAGCCGAGTCTGCATCATTATTATCAGCTAATCCAGCCAAACTACCACTCGTCACTACAGGATTTGGCAGAAACACTTTTCCTTGTCCATCTACTTTTCGGTTTAAGTCTTTTTTCTTAAGCAGCTTTCCGTTTTCCGCATCAATAAATGTTTCCCACGCACCGAACGGCTTATGAGAGTGGATAACAATCCGGTACACCGGAGTTGCCACACCCTCTTCGATTATATACCCAAACTCACGTGTAGTCGGAGCCCATACATTTGTATCATCAGCTTCAATATACTGAGTAGATTTACCTTCTGCTTCCTTTTCACTCAGCTTTTGCTTAATTTGCTTAACACTCTGCACAGGAAGGTAATCTGAAACTGCCAGTACACCTTGTCCTCCTTTGTTGAGTGTGACTGTTACTTGTCTAGAAAACACAGGAGATCCATTTACTGTTTGTTGAAATCTAACATAAGATGCCACCTGTGTATCTGTCGTAGAAACATATTGCAAATCTGATAAATCTGCCTTTAAAGAATACTGAGCAGCGTTCGCTTTTAAATATTCGGTTGCCTGTACTTGAGACGAAACTGCCTGTACCTTTGCTTGTGTTTCCTCTACTGCAGAAGCAGTGGACATAATACCAAAAACCAACGGAATTGCCGTTGCAACCGCGACAACTTTTTTCAACAAAACTATCACTCTCCAATTTTAAAATTATTTCGAACGTACGAATAATTCTATAGGAGATAATATTTTACCTTTCTAATTTCTATAAACCTAATGAAAGTAAGATTTTCTCAATAATTTTATATAATACAGGAAATATTTCAAAATCTATTATTCATGATAAGTTGAAATGATAGTATTTATAGTATGTATTCCTTTCTTAGATTATTTTTTGATAAGGCTAATAATGAGCAATAAGGCATTACTTAAAATGCTTACTACACCTATCCAAAATAGCCAATTTGTTGCGGTTAACCAAGAAGCGGCTATGATGAGTAGCGCAATGGCAATTGATACACAATTGCCAATCCAGTTTCGTTTCTTATTGCGGTGAAATTTATGGTTGACCTGAGAAATAGATTGCTGGACTGTATTCTTAACATAATAGACTTTTTCTTTAATCTTATTCTTAATATCTTTTGCTTTCTGATGAAGCGTATTACTAATATAAGATTCATTCACAATCCGCACCCCCATATCGGCGTTTTGAAAACTCAGCCAAGACTTTTTCCTGATAGGAGTTCAACTGTTTCTGCTCATCAACTTCGAAATTTGCATTTTCTTCAAAACCGTCTTGTTCTTCGCCGTCGAATCGATAGAGCTTTTGTAATAATCTCCAAAATGTTTCAATTTCGTCAGTCGTGAAATCGTGAAACATATCCGCTAAAAAATAGGTGGACTTTTCCGAACAAACAATTAAAGCTTTTTTTCCTTCAGGAGTAATCTCAATATTGATAGAGCGTTTATCTATTTTACTCGGCACAGTTTTAACATAACCTTTTTTTACAAGGCTTGTAATCAACTTGTTAGTGGTCTGTTTTGTTGTACCGAGCTTTTTAGCGATATTAATAAGTGTAGTTCTTTCGATTGGCAAATGTGCAATAGCAATCAGAGCCATATGTTGTCGGGCAGTTAATATCTCCATATATTCGTCCCCCCGCGTTTGAACCTTATTGACAACCGAAAACAAAGTCGCGTAACTTTGCTGCATAAAATGTAGTTCTTTCATTAAAAAGTTAATATCCATATTTAACTCCCCCTCATATTAGTCACCATGTTTACAAATATAAAATACTATATCCCACAAAACATGTCAACATGGTGACTATTTCTACTTGTACTAACTTGTCTAGAATTAACAATGCTTTTTTATTCATTTCCCTAAGTCTGTAAAAGTGCAAAAAATCCCCACTATTTTCGAAAGTAGGGATTTTTTTGTTTAAAGATTTT
This sequence comes from Bacillus yunxiaonensis, assembly GCF_037104695.1. NCBI lineage: Bacteria > Bacillati > Bacillota > Bacilli > Caryophanales > Bacillaceae > Bacillus > Bacillus yunxiaonensis. The sequence continues at coordinate 835,439 of NZ_JBAWSV010000001.1, forward strand.
TCTTTTTTCTTAGAGCACTACACTACATTTAAAGAGTTTTGTTAAAGATTACACCAAAAGCTTAACGAATGTAGTGCTATCCTAAGGGGAAGTAAAAAATCCCTCATAAATAGCACTATTTTTATACCGTAAACAGTTGTTTTTTATCTTTTAAAACACTTACAGGAAATTAGTATTTTTTAAGTCTTAATGTAGCTTTGAAATAAAATTTGATTGAAATAATACTATTAATATTGATAAATCAACTAAAGAAAAGAGCTTGGTTTGAAGAAAGTTCGATCCAAACAAGTGTAGCTTTAAAAACACCTCGCAAACCCGAATTTTACGTTAAATTAAAAGAACCCATTTTGAAAAAAGATTGATCAAAATGGGGTTTTTCTTTATAAAGTATTGTTCAATTTTTATAAAAAAGTTTGATCATTTTCTACTATTGATTCTCCACAATCACTCATAAGTTATTGTTTTTTTAAGCTCCTTACTTCCCTTTTTCCGGCTCAGAAATTTTTCTGCCAATAATGATAACAGACCCTATCCCCGCAATAATTACACCGGTATTCATATTCTCAAACTATGATTTCCCTTTCTTACTATAAATTCCAAACGCAATAACTCCAAATAAATAGCCTATTCCAGTTCCTAAACTAACTGTAAATACTAGAAAGCTTGGTTTGAAAAACATGCCAAAAATTACACCGATAGCACAACCAAAAATCATTCCCATTGGTATTAAACTATCTATTAAATCTTTAGCGTTTCTTGACTTTTTCATACCTAATGTTCCTTTCTGTGTAAATAAAGTATCAAACTTTTTTCCAAATCAACAACAAGCTCTTTCCATGTTAAATTGGATGGTTGTTTTATATAAAGATTTGAACGGTTTGCGTTCCTACTTCAACTAGTGCATCAATTAGCTTAATAGTCTGCTTTAAAAGTTATGAGGTTTTTCAACATATAAACCTAAAACATATCCACAATTTAAACAGAAATATGAAGATATTGGTGACGATTGACTTCTTGGATTGTTATAGGAAAACATATGAACCACACCGTTACCTGCCCTTACAATCCCTTTCTCAATTTGATTAGCATTACATTTAGGACATACTTTTTCTTCCAACATTTTTCACTCCAATTTTTTATTAGAATTCCATTTTCATACATATTTTAACAAAAATTAGATAGATAATTTTTGTTAATCTCTTTACAAAACAGTTTATCGATTTCTGATGTACTAGAATTGTTTTCTAAAGAGTTGCAACTTCACTATTCATTTTTTCTTGCTCCGGTTTATAACGGGGCCTTTTTATTAAAAAGAAAAAGTACTTTTTTGAGTGCTTTACCTAGTTAATAGCCAAAATAAATACGGAGACAAGGGAATAAGAATTAAATGTAGGGTAAATATAAGCCAAGAATATGCAGTATTCTTTTTTAATTGTGCTTTTCGTTTAAAAATGACGTTTAAAATCCAAGATCCGATAATTGTAATTACTATCCAATAAATAGTATCCAATAAATTGCCTATAGATTCCGGAGGATTTGAGCCAGCAATCATTATAAGAATGATTCCAAACGGGATATATAAGCATGGATAAATAAGAATATAAGAAAAAAAATACAAAATGTATTTTACTAATGACTTTTCTTTCACTAGACTTTCCTCCATTACAGAATACGTATATGTATTTCATAGAAAACAGCTAGATATAGGGAATCTAACTGTTTTCTAGTTATATCATTTTTATAATGCATTATTATGTTATTGGTCTACAAAAAAGAAAGACACACCCTCGAGCGCCTTTCTCCGACTTGATAACCATATTTTTATGTATTGGACTCCCAAATAGCTGTGACTTTATGTAGATTTGAAATAAATTTTGATAAAAACGGTGGTTTTACATTATATATTAACGTGATTTTTAGAAAAAAGTGTGCATTTGAAATAGCATCACGATATTTTTAAAAGTTACTAAATACATTTATAATAAAAAACCGTTGTATGTAATTCTCCGTTTGCCGATTCAGCATAGCATGGAATCTTTCCTGCTTCAACAAATCCTAATGATGCATATAGTTTATTAGAAGGATCTCCTTCTCTTGTGTCTAATACTAACAAAGATTTATTTTCTTGATTTGCTCTTTCTTCTGCTTTTTGCATAAGGGCACGCCCAATTCCATCGCGTCTGAATTTAGGATGCGTCATTAATTTTCCAATTTCAGCTCGGTGACTCCCATTTTGCTTCGTACTTAAATGCAATTGTACGCTGCCTGCTACTTCATTGTTTATCCTTGCAATAAATAGTATAATTTCAGGACTTAACACGGTTTCCCAGTACTTTATCGCCTCTTCTTGTTTCATTGGCGGTAAAAAACCTATTGATGCCCCATCATCTACTACTACTCTCAAAAGCTCTGAAAGCCCCTCAATATCTTCGTCAATTCTTTTCACTTCTTCTATTTCCATCTGATGAACCAATTCATCATTCCCCCTTTTCATATATAACGTAACTTATTTGTTTTAACCAAAAATATTTTTAGCCACCCAGCCAACTACACCATCTTTTTTTAATTCATTATTTTACGAAAACTCATTCGACAAAATACCTTATTATCCCTCTTTTTGTAACTAATCCGCTCTTGAACACATAAATGGTATTTTTAATCTATTTAGCATGAAAACAACAACAAAGAATTACCATATACGGAATTAATTAATCGGATGTAATTTTTATATTTAAAATAAAAAAAGATAAGGTAGAAACCTTATCTCATAGTATATTTACTATTTTTTGAGGATACGCCCGCACTTTTGAGATTGTGAGAATCAATATAAGAAGAACTTTTTATAATGATTCAAGTATTTACAGATTTCCTTCTCAACCGCATCTTTTTATTTAGAACCTGGAAGAGAATAGTCTTAATTCCCAATCACTTACTTGTCTACTATATTTATCCCATTCTGATCTTTTTATTTTAATAAATTCCTCCCAGATTGGCCTTCCAATAGTTTCAGCCAGGATTGTGTCTTCTGCTAAATGACCTACTGCTTGATTTAAGTTTCTCGGCCCCCAAGAAATTCCTCTTTCTTGTAATTCAATATCATCTAACTTACTGATATCCACATCCATCGGTTCACCTGGATCCATTCTGTTTTGAATCCCATGGAGACCCGAAGCTACTAAACAAGCTGCAAGCAAATATGGATTGCACGTTCCATCAGCACCCCGAAATTCAAATCTTCTTGCTCTTGCTTTGTCAGGGATTCTTACTAATACCGAACGATTTCTGGCTCCATAACAGATGTGGGCTGGTGCCCAAGATCCTGACTGCATCCGTTTATAGGAATTAATACTCGGGGCTCCAATTGCAATTAGAGAGGCTCCATGTTTCAAAAGTCCACCTATAAAATGATACGCTTTTTCAGACATATCCAACCCTCTTGAATCCGTGGTATCTTGGAAAATGTTCTCACCAATTTTATCAAATATACTAATATGAACATGCAATCCATTGCCCGGTAAGTGTTGGAACGGTTTAGGCATTAATGTCCCTACCATCCCCTTATCCCTAGCAATTTGTTTAAATAAATGCATAAATGTTACTTGATCATCCGCCGCTTTCAAAGCAGAAGCGTATTTCAAATTTATCTCTAATTGCCCAGGGCCATACTCGCTGGAAATTTGTTCTGTTTGAACACCCATCTTTTCCAAGGAATAAACAAAATCTTGAACAAAATCTTCTTGAATGTCTATGCCATCTGTAGAAAAACAATGGCTTTTATCTGCTGGCTCTAGTTTTCCATCTATTTCTTTAAGTAAATAGGCTTCCTGTTCAAATGCCATATACATGTTTCCGCCTAAGAGTGTTTCTGCTTCCGAAAGCAGGCGTTTCAATGCGCTTCTTGGACATCCCTCCCATGGTTCTCCGTTTTCATCAACTAAATCACAAAGCATTCTTGCTGTATTCTTCCGATAAGGAAGGATAGCGAAGGTACTTGGATCAGGTACCGCAAAGAAATCTCCATCGTTTGCTCCATACGTAGGGTTGGGAATATATTCATCAAAACAATCGAAACTCATAATTGCTGTACTAAAGTTAATTCCTTTTTCCATTGCGCTGTTAAGTTGAGAAGCACGGATTGTTCTTCCTCTCGTCATGCCAGCATAGTCTAAAAATTCCACTCGAATAAATTCAATATTTTCTTGTTCGACGATTTTTAAAACGTTTTCTTTTGTTAACATGTTGATTGCCCCCCTTTTAGTAATCTTCTTAGTACACTATAAGTAAAGATCTTAACGCCGACTGCAATAATCTGATCATCAAATTGAAACTCAGGATGATGTAAATCATAACAAGGCTGATCGGTTTGTCTAATACCTAATCGGAAATAGGTACTCGGAACCTTTACAGCAAATGCGCCAAAGTCATCTGCTCCCATTGAGGGATCTTTCAATACATAAACTTCATTCGCACCTAATAATTCCTTTATTCCTTCTTCAATGCTATGAGTTAATGCTTCGTCATTTATCACCGGCGGATGGCTATATGTATATGTAACATTGGCTTTGGCTCCATACGAATTCACTATACCTTCAACCAGTTGAATAATTTGTGATTTTATCTTCTGTCTCGTTTCCATAGTTATGGTTCTTGTTGTTCCTTCTAGGACTACCCGATCCGCAACTACATTACTTGCCGTCCCGCCTTGAATTTTCCCGACATGGATCACTACAGGCTCGATAGGATTATGGCTTTTCGTAACAAGAAGAGAAAGAGCCTGAAGAACATTAGCGCTAATGGCAATAGCATCAATACCTTGATGCGGACGTGCGCTATGCCCTCCTTTTCCCACTATCTCAATCATGAAATTATCACAAGAAGCTGTAATGGCACCGCGCTTGATACCAACCGTTCCGAATGGTAAATGGGGCCATAAATGAAGAGCAATCATTTCATCGATCAAAGGATTTTCTAACACTCCTTTTTGTATCATTTCTTCTGCTGCGCCATCTGCTTCTTCACCTGGTTGAAAAATACAACGGACCCGTCCACTAAATCTATGTTTGAATTGAAATAACTGATAGACTGTTCCTAATAAAATAGCAGTGTGGCCATCATGCCCGCAAGCATGCATGACTCCATGATTTTGAGAAGAAAAGGAAAGGCCCGTTTGTTCTTCAATCGGCAACGCATCGATGTCTGCCCGCACCCCAATGTGCAATCCCTCTCCCATTTCTCCGATAATATCAACGACAATCCCCGTTTCTCCAACTTTTTTGTACGGAATCTTCCATTCTTGCAAGCATGAAATGATATACTCGCACGTAGCGTATTCCTGAAAAGAAAGTTCCGGATACTGGTGAATATGTCTTCGAATACGAGTCAACTGTTCCTTCATTTCCTCACTCAATTCTATGTCTTGTTTTTCAATGGTTTTCAATGTGTTCAGAACCCCCTTTTTTAATCTCTATCTTCCCTACTTTCACTTTTTGAAGCACAAACATATATACGGCCCCTATGATAAGCCAAACAGATCCAATTTCAATCGCAAGCCGATCCATTCCATACACTACATAGCCGATAATAATTAATCCAAAAAGAGGAAATACAAGGTGTTGAATAAATTTTTTTGATTTTTGGCGAATGATATAATGATTAATTACTGAAATATGCAATATAAGAAAACCAATCAACGCTCCAAAATTAACAATATTCGTTAACATCCCAATGTTATTTTCAAACGCCATTCCTACAGAAAAAGAAACAATAGCTACTAGAAAAGTACTAATATATGGTGTTTGAAATTTCGGATGAACTTTTGCGAATACAGAAGGTAGTTTACGGTCACGCCCCATGGAATAAAGAAGTCGGGAGATGGCTGCCTGAGATGCAAGTGCGCTGGCAATTCCCCAAGAAAACACTGTCGCAATGAGTGTCAAATTTTTCAGCCAGCTCCCCCCAGCCAATTCAGCTGCTTGATAGAAAGCTGTATCTAAATTTTCAATTTTTAATCCGCGGATAAGATCACTTGCGACCCAGGTTTGAGATATAAACAATACGCCTGCAATCAACAAAGTAAGAACTGTAGCTCTACCTACAATTTTGTTGCCTCCTTTTACCTCTTCGGAAAGTGTGGAAATAGCATCAAAACCTAAAAAGGATAGCACCGCTATTGAAACTGCTCCCATAACCATGTGTAGATTAAACTTGCTGGAATCATATATAGGTTTGATTGTTAAGCTAGTACCGCCTACTCCTTTATATAAAGCGATCAGCCCGAATATAAGAAAAATAGATAAAACCATAAATTGTAAAACCAAAATAATTTTATTTGCTTTTGCGGTAAATTCTACCCCGCGAATATTAATGAAGGTATTAAAGGAAATAAAGAGAACCAACCAAAACCAAACCGGCACTTCTGGAACCATTCCCGCTAATGAAACTGCGCTGACAACATAAGTTAAAGCAGGTACAAGAATGTAATCTAGCAAGATTCCCCAGCCGGCAAGAAAACCAACATACTCATTAATCCCTCTTTGTGCATAAGTGTAAACGGAACCTGCCATCGGAAAAGCTTGGGACATTTTAGCGTAGCTCAGGGCCGTAAAAATCATTCCAATCATACCAATGATATAAGTTAGGGCAACCATACCCTTCGAAGTGTCAGAGATATAGCCAAACACACCAAATGGAGCAATAGGAACCAAAAAAATCAGCCCATAAAATACAAGATCCCAAAACGTTAATGTCCTTTTCAATTCCTGTTTATAACCGAATTGTTCGATTGACATCTCTAGCTCCTCCTTCTATCAAATATTCAATTGCAGATTCTTTTTATAAACCCTTTCAAAATTTCTAAACAAAACCATTTCGCCAATCCATTGGGCTGTCTCTACATTCATATAATCAGAATCAACCCAATTATTTAAAACTTTCTCAAAACATTCCTTAAATAAATGCACTCCAAACCAATTCATTTCAGGCACAGTAAAAGCATCTGACCCATACATGACCTTATCGAAAGGAGCAAATTCAAACACTTGCGAAAGGATTCGTTCAACTCCATGACCTGCGAAAGGATTTTGCAACGAAATATCCATATAAACATTTGGGAGAATACTTACAATAAAAGCCGCTTCCTCAACCCAAGGATATCCCCCATGAACAAGGTGAACCTTAGTATCGATGTATTTTTTATCCCTAAGCATGTTTATTAAAAAACTCGGACTCGCTTTCGGCAAAACAACTTCTCCATCTCCAATACCAGTATGGATATGCATAACCTTATCTGCGGCTGTACATTCTTCCATCGCAATATGAAGGCAATAGTCACGAAAAGCTTTCACTTCTGCTCGGTCGTTCGTTTGAAATTCTTCGTATTGATCCCGAGCCATCTGTTCATTCATCTCTGAGATTTCCAGCCCACTTCTATAAGCAATAATTGATTTTAAACCGATAACATCAGATTTCTGCAAAGCTTGTCTTAAATCTATACGGTACCTTTCACTAAATTCCTCAAAACGATCACATTCTTTGCGTAAATGAACCATAACAGGTTCAATTCTATGAATTTCCCATATTTTTGACCCACACAAATCTGCAAACTCATCTTTATTTAACATTGGCATTGGATATCCAAAATCAGTTACAACTCCAGTAATCTTAGCGTCCTGAAACAAATTCCTTGTATATCTCCTAAAATCACCAGCATATTTATTTCTGTTATTTACTACTTCCACCAGGTTAGGCTCACATGAAAAATATTTTGCAAGTCGTTGAATCAAAATCTGAACCCACATATTAATTCCCGGAAAAGGTTGATTCTTATTTTGCATATAGTTGTTTGTCGCACGGGTAGGTATAACAGATAAAGATAGTTTCCTAACGAACTCCTCTACTGTATAAGGTTCTTGATTAGCGACAAAAGGATGCGCATGTACATCAATAGCATGAATATGTTGTAAAGATACTTTATTCATAAATAACCTCCTCTAATTTTTTAATTATTCTCTATGCAACATTCATGCCAAATAAAAAATACTAATTATATCAATATTTATCAGAATTTTTAAAATAAAAATACGAAAAATATTCTCCAAATGAAAAATATTCATCGAAAAATATTTTTCTATGACCACCAACAAAAAAATTTTTAAGAATCAGATTATCAATTTTTGGTATAATTATAAACATTCAGATTATTTATATTTTCTCTATTCTATTGAATATTTATAAAGGTGGTGAACGCAATGACTGATTTTTCCTTTCTTCCCTTACATAAGGTTTGGAATTCCAGTTTTGATTGTATGATTCTCACTGGTAAGCAAGGAGAAATCCATTCTTTAAACCGATCTGCCGCACGTTTATTTTCATCAAGTCCAAGTAACATAATCGGAACTTCTATCCATGAAATGTTCCCTTCAGAGGAATTGAAAAAAAGTTTTCAATTCAAAAAAGATAAAACAGGTATCACACTTTCTCTTGGTACCCGGCAGTTAATTGTAAATACTTCAGTTATCCAAATCGATTCTGAAACTGTCTACTACCTTCTTAACCTCAAAGACAATACCCAGATTCAACAATTACAATATCAACTTCAACAAATGAATGAAACAAGGCATTTATACGAAGTAATATTAGATCAACTTGAAGAAGGAATCACGGCAATCAATCAACAAGGAAAAATTATATTTTACAATCGAAAAATGGGAGAAATCGATACTGTTGAACCTGCATCAGTACGAAATAAAAGAATATTAGATATATGGCCAATGGAAGAAAATTCTAGCACCCTTCTTACGGCTCTGAACACAGGGAAAACACTCAGCCATCGAGAAAATCATTTTACTACCAATGGAAAATCGGTCACAACTCTTTCAAAAACCGTTCCTTTATTTCTAGGGAATAAAAAAGTGGGAGCTTTAGAAATTGCAACTGATATTACAAAGCAAAAACAATTAACTGAAACAATTTTTCAATTACAAAAACAAACAAAAGGAAGTTCTGCTCCTTCCGATTCTATGTTAGCTCGAAAAAACAATACAAGATTCCAATTTGATAACATTATATTTTCTAGCAAACAATTGAGACAGACGGTTGAACAAGCAAGAAGGGCTGCACGGTCTAATTCAAACGTCTTGATCTTCGGTGAAACTGGTACGGGAAAAGAATTATTTGCTCAAAGCATTCATAATGAAAGCCCGCGGAAAAACAAGCCCTTTATAGCCCAAAATTGCGCAGCATTACCTGAGTCATTGCTTGAAGGATTGTTATTTGGAACAAGTGTAGGGAGCTTTACCGGAGCAACAGATAGAGCAGGACTATTTGAAGAAGCCCACGGAGGAACGCTATTGCTTGATGAGATTAATTCTATGGGAACGAACCTTCAAGCAAAGTTACTTCGTGTTTTACAAGAAAGAAAACTTCAACGCTTAGGTTCATCTAAGGTTTTAGATATCGATGTACGAGTTATTACTACAATTAATGAAGATCCTCTTGAGGCTATAGCCAATGGGAAACTGCGAGAAGATCTTTATTATCGGTTAGCGGTAGTAAATATTGTAATTCCTCCCTTACGAAATAGAAAAGAAGATATACCTACTTTAATAGAGTATTTCATCAACAAACATTCTACTTCCTTAGGCGTTAACGTCACAGAGGTCGATGAAGATGTTTATCAATTTTTCATGAACTATCAATGGCCAGGTAATGTTAGACAATTGGAGCATTCGCTGGAGGGAGCTTTAAACTTGATTTACGATGAGAGCGCCATTTCATTTGAACATCTTTCTCCTACTTTTAAAAACAAAATGATTCAACAAGTCAATCAATCATCCGTTCAAGAGCATTCAATTCTTTTCAAAAGCCTGCCGGAACAAATTGAGCATCTTGAACGAGTCATGATTGAACAAGCAATACATGAATCCCAAGGAAATATTACCAAAGCAAGTGAACAATTAGGAATTCCAAGGCAAAATTTAAATTACAAAATCAAAAAATACAAAATTACCTATCTCAAAGGATCATTTCGATAAAGTGAAACTTCCATCAATAGGATTTTCTTGATCCCATCCCCCACTGATGGTCAGTTAAACCAATCAGAATCTTACTACCCGTTAGTGAGGAATAAAATTTAACAAACAAAAACAGCCATCATCGTTTTTTAATGAAGATGGCTGTTTTTGTGAAAGGAGTATTCTGCTTTCTATAAAAAGCTTTTTCAATTATTATCTTGATTTCTTTCTTCCATGACTCCACTGCCAATTAACAAGCTCCATCCCCCCAGTATCGTTATGTAACTCCGTAAGTTTTTCCTTAGTATATGTTTGTTGATATCGCCCTTGAATTTGTTTTAAAAACGTCTCACCTAATTCAGTAATTCTGCCTCTAATAATGAGTTCTGAATTCAATATATGTGCAATATTGACTAACCTAGTAATGATATACTGCAAAAATTGATCATATACCTCTTTCGCTTCTCCGTTTTTGATATATTCTATAATTCCCTCACTATTTATTGCCGCAAAAAACAATCATCTATATATCAAAAAAACAAAAAGAAAACTACCATCCTTAAAAATTCATAATATAAATAGCACTACATTTATGTTAATATTATAAATATTCTTTATAAAGGGGTATAAAAATGAATGTTTCATTAGTTAAACCTACACTTACATTACAAAACGAATACTTAGATTTCTATCAAGAATGGAAAGATAGCAGCGAGGATATGGTACCATGGGTCATTAGTAAAGACCCTTCAGACTTTCATGGAATGATTCAGTTTCTACTAGATTCAGAGAAAGGTAAAAATATCCCTGAAGGCTGGGTACCCGATTCTACTTATTGGCTGGTTACAGAAAATAAAAAAATTGTTGGTGCTGTGAATATACGCCACCAATTAACAGAAAAATTATTGAATTGTGGCGGACATATTGGTTATGGTATTCGCCCTTCTGAAAGACAAAAAGGATACGCTACTACTCTGTTAGCTTTAGCATTAGAAAAAACGAAAGGGTTAGGCATTCAAAAAGCTCTTGTTGTCTGTGATGAGAATAATGTCGGTTCTGAAAAAACCATTATTAAAAATGGCGGCATACCTGATTCAAACTACATTGAAGAAGATGGGAATGTTATAAAAAGATATTGGATTGAACTATAACATATGAAGTAACGATATATTCATATGAAAATCTTTAAACAGGAGGAACTCCCATGCCTACATTAGCGTCTGAATTAGAGAGTATTGTTTATACTGTCCCCTCTAAGTTTGACTCTCTTTCTAATGCGGATTACAAACCCAATCCATCTAAATGGTCTAAAAAGGAAATATTAAGTCACCTATGTGATTCTGCGAGTGTGAATCATAAACGTTTTGTTGATATTCTCATTTCTAAAGAACCTATTACAATACATGGCTATAATCAAGATTTATGGATGCAAGTACATAATTATCAGCATACATTTTCAACCGAAGAAATACTACATTTATGGATTTCATTAAACAAACGAATCTTAAAACTTCTAACCAATGTTACAGAAAAACAATGGCAGCTTCCGTGTAAAACAGAAGATCAAAACATAGTAACATTGGAATGGCTAGTTACTGATTATATTGACCATATGAACCATCATTTCAAACAAATATTTGGCGAATAATACGATATGTACGAACAAACAAGATTTCAGCTTAGTACTGAAATCTTGTTTCTCTTGCTCTTGAATTAGATAACGAAGATGAAATTTAAAAGATTTACAGTGCACTAATCGAAAAAGGGTCTGTACTTATGGAACTACTAGATACTTTCTGGGGGGCAAAGTTCGCAAAAGTAAAAGATTGCTTCGGTGTAATTTGGGATCTAAACTATACAAAACATCAATAAATTACATAATAAAAAAGGTGCTTACATAAGAAGCACCTTTTTTGTTATTCATTACAATCCGCTATTCGCGGGCAATAAGCCCCCCACTAATGGAAGTTTCACTTTATCTTACAGCACGTATCTCTGCGACCAATTTCTGACCTTCTATATACATCACAAGCTTAACTGGGGTATCATTTTGATTTTCAAATACTAAATCTAAATAAGGATATGCAATCGTTGCATCTCTGCCTTTAGGTACATAGCCTACCTGTTTGGAATGTGTTGATCTCTCTACCATTGTTAATCCTGCTTGATCTGCAGCATTAAACAGCGTAGAAGAAGTTTGGCATACACCACCGCCATATCCATCTACTAATTTACCATCTACAATCTCTTTTCCTAATTGGTACCCTTTATCAGGTGTTGTATCACCTACTAACGCGTTGAAGGAAAATCTATCTCCCTTTCCTAATATAACTCCATTGACAGTACTTGCAGACAAACGAATATTTTCTATTCTACCTCCAGTAGACCCTCCTAAATTCGTTTCATATCTTCCTAAAACTGCTCCGCTGCCACTTCCATCTTCTGGTTTTGCTACAGGCTTTTTCTCCACAATCGGCAGCTGATAAGAAGAATCCCACAACCCTACATTCGTCAATTGATCTATTAACTCTTTTTCCATTAATTCATAAGAGGGGTTTCCTTCTATCCATTTACCATCACTTGTCATACGAGAAGGAACCATCTTTGTATCGATGTTCTTCCCAATTTCGCTAACAACCTTAGTAACTTCCTTTTTAAATTTCTTCTCATCTTCAAAATAGCCTAAACTTGCTAAATCGATTTTTTTTACTTCTTTTCCACTTCTTCCATCTACTAAACTTATACTTTTATTTACTTCTTCTTTAGCTTGTGCAACATTTCCACTTGCACCACTCACTAATGTAACCTCGCTAGCCTTCGGACTACATCCGCTAACTACACCTATACATAGTGCCCCTAAAATCAATCCTCGAACCTTATGTAACAATCTACTCTCTCCTTTTATTCTCTATCTTTTTCTATTTCCAATTCAAACAAGTCTATGTATGATCACATTATTCCCCAATATTACTTTTATTACATTATCGTTACATTTCTGTCATACTTTAAATTACTCTTTTCTTTCTTAAATGTCTACATATATTTACTAAAAAAATCTTTAACTTTATTAAAAATTTTACCCACCTTTTCTATCCATTATATACCAACGGGCGCATTGGAGACAATTTTTATCCATCAATATTTTACTATATTAATAGTACGTATATTTCTAATGAATAACGACTCATTTTAAGGAAAAACGTTATAATAGCCATACGGAAGGAAAAGGTACCCTGTCATAATGGGTTTCCACCATGTCGGCCATCCTCTCCCGTATATACAGTATGATAGGTTCAACCAATTTATCCCGCTATTCCCAGAAGTAAGCCCTCCACCTTATTTCCAGGTAGTGGCGGCCGTGTAAATGCGCTAGAGAAGTAAACCAACTTCAACAAGTTATAGAACGTCAATCACGCCGCTTACATAGACTAATTCAATGTCTACGCGTTGTTGAAAACAAATTAAACCTTCCATTTACAGCATACGAAAATGAATTTTAACATGTAAAACAAAAAACTAAGAAAGAAAGGACCTCTCCTCTCCTTCTTAAATTGACGAATGTTTTCTCCATCTCTATACTGAAAAGAGTTAACGAAACGAAACAAGGTGATAATCATGGATTTTGAAATCAATTTTCTCTCCTTTTACGTCGTACAAGTAGACGGACAAGGTGAACAGGCAGATAAACGCTATAAACATTTTCAAACGTTAGATACAGAAGAATACGAAGACAGTCCGCTAAAAGACTTTCTAGACGGTGAATTATTAAAAATCTCAAAACGAAAAGTAGACCGTCATCCCAAAAGCGAACAAGTACCAACAAAAATCGGCCGCTTTATCGTTGAAGTTGGACATGAACTAGATTCAAATCCGAACTACAACCTATTTAACCGCATCCGCTTTGCAGAAACGAAAGAAACATTCAAGGATGTAAACGAACCGCTCGTTTATACATATATTGATACAAGCGCTGTACGGGGCGGTGTATTTCTCGTTGCTCAAGCAAAGCTTCGCAAATACTTCGACGATCCGTTCGTCTTTGTGATGAAATGTGACTTCGAGCCAAAAGTCGCTTCTATCTCTGATGAAGCAACACTAATCCGAAACGTCGAAATGGCAATCACAACGAAAAACATGAAGTCGATTCAATACCCATACATGCCAGAAGAAGGCATCGTAGAAGTTGGCGAACTAAAAATCCACCAAGCATCACACGCCCGCTACTTCGAAGACTTCTTAAAATTCGTAGAGTACGAACGTTCCATGCCAGAAATTATGAAAACACAAGTAATGGATATGGTATACGACCAAATTGAAGATGTATTTGAAGAAGGTACAGAAGAACGGGAACAATTTGACCAAGCAATGGAAGTATGGGCAGCGAGTCCAAAGCGTGAAATTATGGAACATTTCACAACGGAAGAAGTAATGGAAGCTACGGCGCAAATTGTGGAGCATACTCCTGAGATAGAATTAAAGCTAAAAGCAGACCATATTTCTGTGAAGGCATTGCTTGCGGATTTTGGAGACCAGATTCATATCGCGAAAGTTAATGATAAATATGTATTGATGATTGAGGCAGATACGCTTACGTTTGAAAAAGGGTTCTCCCCTATTGAGTTTTTGAAGCCCGATGAGCTGGAGAAGGTTGTAGAGCGGATTGCGAGGAAGTTGTGATTTGAGTACATTTGTGACCAAAAAGAATTAAATAATACGACCCTATTGTTTGTACTATAAGGTTTCCATTCAATTAATCATTGATATTCAGATACTCATACTATTTTGCAATAATATAAAAATAATAAAAGACTATGGATAAATTTATTATTCGTAGTCTTTTTTATTTACAAGGGAAATACATACGTCTTCCAATTACCATAGCATAAGCAAACTTTTGTATTATATAGCATCTCAATTTCAAACTTTAACTTTTCGTTTACCTCTTATCCTACTTTGATTTGGAGTATTACACACATACTACAGGCTCTACTTAGTATGGTTCTCATCATCCTATCCTTAGCCCAATATTTTGCTACGATAGTCTTTTTCATTTGGTCATTCATTTATCTACCATCCCATCTTCTTGAATAGATTTTTAAACCAATCTTGTATGCAATCCATGTAGCAAGAGCAATCCCTACCATTGCAAAGAATTTAGGGAATGTCCATATTAGAAGCAATAGTAGAGGAATCCATATGAAGAGCAATGACAGGAATCCTAATATAGTCTCCCCTGTATCGCTCATCGTGCTTCTTTTTCTCGATACTCTTCCTCTTCTCCGTCTGCTAGGCGCTAAATTAATGCTAATACTTTTAGTTATGTTTGGGTTGTTTTTGTCTGTAGTCACGTATATGCCTATTTTTCTAGTCATTACTCTTCCTCCTATTACTCGATTTGGCGACTGCTAGTACCTTACTAGTCTTACAGCTACTTGAGTCTTGATTTTATCCCCATTAGAGCAAGACCAGTCGTTAAATACATGGCTCTCTAAAAACATATCTGCAGTAGTTTCCCCACTAGGGTTGGATGCGAAGAAATTACCTTCTCGACCTGCAGTAATCAATTGGTAGTCTCCTGCAGGGAAATCTTCTCCTACGACATATTCCCCTGCCTCTAGTGCTATAAACCCTCCTTTATCCTGTACCTTGGGCATTGGTTCACGGATACAGTGATTGTCTACCCAAACTCCGCTCATATCTTTTTCACAATCATACTTGTTGTCATAAGGGTCATTAGCATTGTCGTCAGAAGTATCATCACGAGTGTTGTTATGAGTATAATATGATGAGTTATCTTCTTGAACTTGTTGCACATTAGAATCATGTACAGCCACCACTGATATAAGTATCAAGATAGCGACAACCCAAAACAATGCCCACAACAATATTTTTCGTCCCAATTCATTTCTTGCTTCTTTCGCATCCTCCTTGGCGTTCCCTTTCAGAATCCAAACGAGCAAGCAAGCTATTAAAAAGGCTAATACTAAACTCATTACGTATTCACTTCCTCAATCTTTACTCTGGATTGCTTTCCCAATTAAATTATGATGGCATCACCTCTTCCTTCAAGAAATCTAACTCATAAGCGCTCATCTCTTTTTCAATTTCATAGATTTCAAAGCTTTTATCGCGATTCCCCTTAAATTTCCTATATTAATATATCATATTTTTAATCCATAACTTACAAAATGTAAGATTCTAATTCGTACCATTGTTCATAACTTCCTCTTTCAAGAATCCTAATTCATAAGGTTCTATTTCTATTTCGGCTTCACGCTCTCATATTTCTTCTCGGACACTCAACATTTCCATACCATGTGTCTGAACCAACCTATGCTTATTCTCTCTGCAAGTCCCCCTCTGATTGTGAAAACTATCGCCCCTCTACACAAAAAAGGAATGAGTCACCCCATTCCCTTTACCATTATACAGCCAGTTAAGAACATAAATTTGTGGTCACAAATGGTCACAGAACTTACAATAACCACTGCTTTTTTAATAGAATTTCACTTACATAAATCCATGAAAATGCCTTTAAATCAACGTTTGCCCCGTAGCTCAGCAGGGAGAGCGCCACCTTGACAGGGTGGAGGTCGCTGGTTCGAATCCAGTCGGGATCATAAGAGAAAACCCTTGCAGCGCAAGGGTTTTTGTTATGTAACAAACCAATACTTATTGTTAATAACTGGATTTTTTTGCTTGCTGGTCAAGATTTGGTCAATAACTCTTTTTGGTCAACGATAACAGAGAGGCTGACCACCTATGCTTTATACCAAAAAAGCAGGGGATCTTAAAAAATCAATTTTTTCTTTTTTCCCCTTTATCACTTTCGAGTATTATTTATCTTGTTTAAAATTTAAAAAATCATTACTTAAATTTATTAGTTATAGTCTCAATATCATTCGACAAATTAGGTGTTTCATATGTCACCAATAACTGTGATGGATATTGGTGATCATATAAATTCTTTTTTGTTAACCATCTTTCTGCATATTGCTGATTATGTAGCATTCCTACATGTTCTAAGTAATAAATTTCATCATTTTTATATAACGTAAAATCAGGATATATTTTTTTGCCATTTGATATAATAAGCTCTTTTTCATAGTCATATTCAATACCCGAAGCAAACAGCATGTTCGCAATAATTACTTCTGACTTTGAACGAACATAGTCACCTTTTTGCGTTGCATAGATTTTATTCAGCTCCCATTTATTCACACCTAGAAATTGAGCGATTTCTTGATGTAACTCAAGAGAGTTTTCTGTTCTTTGAATGGTATAAACAAAGTAATCTAACTGCTCATACTTAAACTGTTTTTTCTTATTAATCATTTCTTGTAATTCTGTTTCAAACTGATCAATTGTCTCTAAATTTGATTCAATTATAAGAGATTTTCCTAAACTTCTTTTAACAATACATTCACTATTTAAAATAGTTTCAAATATAAGCGTTGCTAATTCGTTTCCTTATATTCGTTCAGATTACATGATAAGAAAGATAGGTAGTCTTGTATGGCATATTTATAGTTTTCTTCGGTTAATTTTCTTTCCTTAGCTTGTTGATATAGTTGTTGCAATTGGTTAAGCTCAGTGTCATCAGGGTCATGTTATATTGGGGTATTTTGCAGTCTCTTTTTTTCTTTGAAATAAAGACAATCAATCTCGTCCATAAGCTTTGTTAAGGTGTTATATCGCAGCACCACGAATTTCATAAGATCATCAACTTTAACCTTTTTGGTGCCACCGTATTTTTCTTCAGCTCTTCCATTGTTGGAGTAAAGTCTAATATAAAATTCTTCCTCGTTAAACCTATTAGATGACCAACTACTAAAAAAACGAACTCCCTTACTAAATCCTTTAAGTTCAACCTCATTACCATTTACAGCATGAACACCAAACCAAGAGCGTATCTCCTTAAAATACTTCTCGTCTGTATTATTTCTATTGAATTCTCTTGCGTTAAAAATACTTTGGTCGTCAATATATGGTTGTTTGACATTAGTAGCCTGTCCTATAGCTAGCCATAAATGATTAACCGCTTCGACTACCATATCAATAGTAACTAAGAAATGAGTAAATTTAAGGGAGACAAGATTCATGTTTGAATTCTTTTCAGGTTTCTCTATTCCTTCCACTGAAACAGTTAACCAGTCCAAACAGGAGCAAATCTTACTCCAAATATCCTTTCCTTCTATATTATTTTTGGCTTTATAATCAACAAAATAAAGTCTTACAAACTCGTTCTGTTCATGGACCTTTCTTCTGAAGTCATATATTATCTTAGGATCAAGTTCAGGAACCATACTCTTTTTCCAGTCTCCTTTCTATAAAAAATCCATACATCTAACTATATTATAATTTTAATTTAAACCACCTTAGTTGAGATTTACAAATGAAAATTGTTTAATTGCAAATTCCCTTATATTACCAATAATCTACTTCCATTTGTATGTATTTAAAGTTTGTTTCTTTACCTTCGTCATTTTATCTTCTAAAAATCGCTCTAACAAATACTCTTTGTAGAGAATTTTATTTGGCTGTATATATGTTCCTAATGTTAGTGGTTGTTCTAACTCTATTATGAAGAGCAATCAAGAGGATATTACATTTGATTGTCCTTAAGTTTTCCATAATGAAAATAATATTCACATCTATTCATCCTAAATAGAAGCAAAAAACAATGGTCCCTGCTTCTTATTTTAAAACAACCTACAACACACCAAATATCATAAATATGCAGTGTAAATAAATTTACAATGTTATCTCTTCTAGATTGAAATTGGAATGTTTTAAAAAATCCCTTAATAGTGTTGTATTAGATTCAATTTGTACAGAAAGGAAAAGAAGGAGGAATTTAAAAACGCTTCTTTGATTGGTGTAGTGTTTGGGAGTTAATTAATCAGTATAATCTCTAAAAATTTTGACTAACTTATTAAAACTGAAATAGTTCAAAAAATATGCAAACAAAAATTGAAATTGAGATATAGAAGCCTACAAATATAAAACTTCTTGTAGAGCCTATGAGGCAGGGAATATTTTGGAATAGCTAAATGAATAGTTTGACGAAATAGGAATTTTATGTGCTAATTTTGAGAGGAGTGGACATAATGAAACAACCGAAAATAAAAATATTTGGTCAAATATACAAAGTAATACAAATTGAGTTTGATAAAAAAACAGGTCTAATCGAAAAAATTGTTTATCAAGTAAATGAACACCAAAACAAAACAGTATTTAGAGGGAATGAAATGATAACTAAATCATTAACCTCTAATTATAAAATTCAAGAACCAACTCGTCATCCTTTTCATGATTATGCTTATGCACCTGATCTAGAGTGTCTACTTGTACAAAATAACTAATGATGAACTAGATAATCCAATTATATTCTATATCAAAGAACAAATTTTTCTTAGAGAAGCTTAACAAACTGAAATATTTCTATTACTTATAATACTGTAATTATTTTTTCTGCACCTAAAATTACATGTAGGCATCCTCTTAAATAATAAACCTAGTCCTCGATTTTCATTTTTAAAACTTTTGCTCAGATGTTATAAAACCGCTCATAATTAAATATTATGAGCGGCTAACCAATAGCAAAAATAAGATTTTGAATAATAAAATAATACATAAATTTAATAATTAAACCTAACGAGTGAGATGTTTCTTTGTAAAAAGATTAAGAGTGTTTTTTATGACGATTCCCATCAACACAACTTTTTTTATTCATGAAAAATATCTTCATTCAATTATTACCAAAAAGATATACCTCCCCAAATATTTCCTTAATTCCAATTTCAAAATTGGTAACATCATCAATATATATAACTCTTAAATTCTTAATAGCTCTAGAGCAAGAAACATATAACAAATTCTTTATTTTTTCCAAATTTCGCTCCCCCTCACCTTCCAATACATCTGAATGCAAGGAATTTTCAAAAAAGAAATTAAAATAATCTCGATTTCTTCCAAAGGCATTTTCCATAATAATAATAACATTGTCAAATTCGCGACCCTTTGTACCATGATAGGTATGATAAATGACCTTCTCTTCCTGTTTATCTATAATAAATTTATACCACAAGTCATACTCAGCAATATCAACTTCTAGTATTTTTTGTATAGTTACGTTTGCATGATCAATATCATCATCTGATATATTGTTGAATAACTTTCCTATAAGATAATTTTTAAATAGTTCGAATGTGATATTTTCAAAACCAAAAGTCCAATCTATTATTTTTTTATAATTCTCATCATTAACTTGAGAATAGACAGTTGATATTGATTCTATATATTCTCCTAATGTTTTCCCTTTGTGTTCTTTTAATGATTTAATTAACTTTTTCAAACCTTCTATACTCATATCATCAAATAAACTTTCTTTAGGCGAAATATCAATAACTGAAGTCGTTTTATTTAAAAGATTATTTTGTAACCTAACTATATTAAATAATAACTTAGGGATTTCACCAAGCTTAGACAAATCATTACTAAAAAGCTCCGTATTAAGTTGATTATAATTAATACCTTTATATTTATCTGTTTCTTTAAAAGCTTCATATATGTTTTTAAAACCACTATATTCTGCAACAATCTTATTAGTTAAAACTAGACAATGTAGTTGATTTTTCGTAGTTATTTTCCATTCATGTATATACTTATCTAGCAAGTCCTTAACATTATCTGAAGTCCCTTTATAAAACTTTACACTACCACCTTCACAATCATCATAAATTGATATTTGCTGGATGTTATCATTTCTAATTTTATTTATAACCTCAATGACTTCTTTTGTAGATCTTCTATTAAACACTTTATTTATTGGGTTTAAACCTGAGTGAATTTTTGTTATTTTACTTCCTACTCCACCATCATAAATATTTTGAGCAGTATCACCAAAATAACCTATAAAAATGTTATGACCAATTTTTTTTGCATATTGCTCTAAATAACTCATTATTAACACAACTTTTTCATCGGTATCCTGATACTCATCAATAAAAACAAAAGGATATTTATCAATGATTATCTGCTTTAACAGGTCATATTTCTCAATTATTTTCAAACCATAATCTAACAAAGTATCGTGGCTTATTCGCATTTTATGAAGCTGATCGCTATTATAAATCGAATTGTACTCTACAGATTTATACCCTTTTTTATTTGAGATTATATTTTCATGGCATTTGCTATACCTATCTAATTTGTAAATAGTATTTACTAGTTTTCTAAAATGGCTAACATTTTTTAGTATATCAGAGTAATCATTTAAGATTGTTTTAAATACTTTTTTTAACTCTGCTGCTGTAACACTATAATTTTGAAAGAATAATTCTTTATTCTCAATCATTATTTTTTCAAACTTCCCCTTTAAACCATCTTCTAATTCTTGGTATTTCTCGTATTCTTTACCTATTTTTAATTTTTGTTTTAAATTTGAAATTTCATCTTCCAATTTTTCTTTATGTATCTCAACTAATTCTTTTTGATACTCTTTAATAAGTTCCCAAATTCTTTCATGTATTGTAGACACTAATACTAAATCTGTGTTTCCTAGTCTCTCTTTTACTTCTTTAGTTGCAACATTCGTATATGTGATACAAATAATTTGTTGATTATGTTTTTTTAAGTTCTTCTCATAATTTCTTATTACATATTTCAAACTTTCAATAAGAGCATATGTTTTTCCAGCACCAGCACCAGCATTAAAAATGATACTTTCACTTTTATCAATAGAATTAAAAATTGCATTTAATGACTTTTGCTCTTCTTCTCTATTAGATAGAAGTATTTTAGATAAACTCATTCTTATTTCTCCCCTTCTAATTTTTTGGTTAACCATGAAAGTCCACTATCAATATATTGTGGCAGGGAAGGAATTCTTGTCTCTTCAGTTTCAATTATAAACTTGTAGAGTAGCTCATTAGCAAAATCGCTTTTATTATTTGATAACTTTCTTTGAAACTTATACGAATTTTCCTTAATATTATTTAAATTTTTATTTTCACCTGTAATGTCTTCATAAATCTTAGGTTTCATTTTTTCTAGTACACTATTTAAAAGTTCATTTTCGTAATTGGTTAAGATAAATGCCTCTTCAAAGCTTGTTGCATAATATCCTTTAATTTTACCCTGATATGCAATATACACATTCTCGATTTCAAACTTCTCATGTTGTAGTTCCTCTAGCCTATCAGAACCACCATTATACTTTTTAATTGTTTCATTAGTTGTTAACCTGTCTTTTAAGCCAGAGATTTGTTTAAAACTTTCCTTTTCTTTGTCAGCTCTTTTTATATCTAAATCTGTAATTATTAAAGCTGGTACTTTTAGGGCTTTAATTAAATCGTGATAAACTATTCCATGAGCTCCATCAATATTGAAAACTGATATATAGTATTTATTGAGCTTATCATTACTATCAATATAATATTTAAGAAGCGTTTCTTCCGTCACACCTTCAACAAAAATAATGGCATCTGAAAAGAACAATTCAGAAACTTTATACTTAACATGCTTTTTTAGAAATTTAAGATCATCCTCTCTTTTATGAGTATTGGTTTCACTTTTAGGGATGATTATATCATCATGCAAATTCACTACATGAGTATGATGATTTTTTATGGTAACGTAATTTATATTGTTAAAAGTATTGCCACTATGTATTTTACTGTTCAGTATATGTGACGAGTGTGTTGTAATTACCAACTGACTATTTACGTTCTTATTTTTACTTTTTAATAAAGAAGCAATTGCTTCATTTATATTTTTTATAAATAACTCCTGCATTTGTGGGTGCATAAATGTTTCAGGCTCTTCAATTGAAATTACATTAACTTTACTGTTAAATGAGTTTTCTGGGTATTTTTCCATATAATCAATTAAATCTGCTATTATCATCATCAAATTTGTATAGCCTAAACCAAATTGATTCTCAGGTATGTTCATATCACGTTCGACATATTCATATTTGATTAAATTATTCATCACCTTTTGAAAGGTCAAATCTGCCCTTAAAAGTACTTTAAGTTTTTCGTTTGATTCAATTTCTCCTAAAGATTCGTTTATACTATGTGTATGTTTTTCACTAATTAATTTAGTAAGTTCTTCATTAATATCACTTATTTTCGAATTAAGGTCATTGCCTTCTTCTCCAAATAAGGATTTGTAACGATATTCAATTATTTTACTAAAAGCTTTTGAAAGACATTTTTCACTTTCAATGTTATTTGCTTTAATTGGTCTCAATTCAATTAAATTTTTTATGTTAAAATTATCTATTTTATCATTATCTGCATTATAGTAGTTCGTTTTAAAGACAGAATTGTTTATCAATTCCAAAAACCCACTAAACCGAATACTTGAATTGTGATTTTTCTCTAATAGTTTTTTCACATCTCTAATAAAGACTTCTTCATTTTCCAGTTCTACTTTTATACCAATTTCTAATTCAGAATTATTAATATCATCTAATTTCATAAAACGAACCAGATTGGTAACTAAATCATTGCTATTATCTTCAATTCCAATACCTATGTTAAATTGAAGATACGGTGTTTCAATTCTCTCTTTTGATTCATCATCTAACTTTAGAATTGCTTGTTCATACTGATCTAGTAGTTTTTTTAAGTATAAAAAATTAAAATCATTTGCTTTAAAAGCGTCTTTATTATTAATAAGATTATCTAACGCTTTAATAATAGTTGTTTTTCCACAGTTATTCTTTCCTACAATTAAAGTAGTTGTGGGAGCAATGTTTATCTCCTTTTCACTTCTTTGTTCTTGAAAACTTTTAGCATCAACAAATTCTATCTTATTGTTATCCATTCCGAATTTTCTAAAGTTGTAGATTTTTAAACTTTTTAAATACATAAAGTCTTCTCCTATTCTTCTGTTATTCTATTAACATTTTATTCACTACCTCACTCGTTACTGCTTCACTATCCGACAAAAAGTCAATTTATCTCAAAACCATCTTTCGCTCAATCTTGAAGTATTCTTTCTTAAAAATATAATAGCTCCAATATTACTCTAAAATATCTGTAAATTAAATTCATAATTCCGACTCAATCCATAGAATTATTTACCAAAATTATACTAGAAATTCTCTGCTATTAAACAAATTCTCCAAAAAAATTGTAAAATAAACAAAAAAATAAGCGAATACTATTTCAGTCTTCACCAGTAAAAAAATAAATAAGAGATTTTACATAAATTTCATTTAATTCAAATAACCATCTTAATATATTATTTTTTATATCAATCAAAAACTAATTTTGGACTTGTCATAACTTATTGAAATTTGGTCAAGATTCCGGTCAAGAAATTTCATTTTTCTACGTTACAGGATTTGCATAAGAAAACATAGAATACTCTGTAAACCCTTGATACAACTAGCTTTACGCTCGACATTCCCGAAACGTAAAATATATGTTTCTTATCTTGACAGAGTTTGATTCTCCCGGGATCATACACGCTTGCTGTTACTGAATTTGTTAAGAATTCAAACGGTAATAAAATATAGTGGTTGCTGGCAGACACGCTATACAATCGAAGAACCACTTTCTTCTAGTCTATAAACTGGAAAGGAGGTGGTTTTTCACCGTGTAGAGAATACAAAATAAACAATGCAATAAGAAACAAACAAAATCAAACTTTTAAATGATAGCTATTTGAATCAATTTTATAATATTGTATCCTTATATTAAGAATTAATTAGATTTAGAGGGGGATTATAGTGAGTACAGAAAATCTGATATTAACTGAATATAAAAATCAAAAAGACCTTCATAAAGAGTTTTGTAAAGAGATACAAGGGTTACTAAGAACTATTCTAAAACAAAATCAAATTAATTGTCATTCTATTGATTCAAGAGTAAAAGAAGAAAGTAGCTTGACTGCTAAAGTTGAAAAAGGTGGCAATAAATACAATACTTTAAATGATATTACAGATATTTCTGGGATCAGGGTGATTACATATTTTTCTGATGACGTAGATAAAGTAGCTAAAATTATACAAAAAGAGTTTGAGATTGACGAGGTTAACTCTGTAGACAAAAGAACCATTCTAGATCCTGATAGATTTGGTTATTTATCATTGCACTATGTTATTAAATTAGATACAACAAGAATTTCCCTAGCTGAGTACCAGAGGTTCAAGGATTTGAAAATTGAAGTTCAGATTAGATCTATTCTCCAACATGCCTGGGCTGAGATAGAACATGACTTGGGATATAAAAGTAAAAATTCAATACCTAGCGTAGTAAAAAGGGATTTTTCAAGGCTAGCTGGTTTATTAGAATTAGCCGATCAAGAATTTATTAAGATAAGAGAAGAATTAGTAAAATATAATGAAAATGTTAAGAAAGAGATAAAAAATACACCTGCAGATGTATTAATCGATAAAGTAACGATTCAACAGTTGTTAGATGATAAGGAAAGCGTTATAAATACAATAGATCTTGAAATGTGTAATATCACTAATACAAAAATAAGTACTTATCAGGATCTTGATAAAGAGGTTAAAAGATTAAAATACCTTAATCTTAATACGATAGAAGAAGTTCAAATGGCACTTCATCAACACAAAAAACAAATTCTAAAAATAGCAACAGCTTGGAGTCAAGAACTAAACAATATGAATACTCTTAGATCTGGAATCAGTTTATTTTATTTAGCATATGCTATTCTAGGTACTAGCGGATCCGTAAAAGCAGTGGAAAACTACCTTAATGTATTCGAACTTGATGCAGAGGAAGAAAGAAATAGTATAGCTACTGAAGTCGTCAAATTATGCAAACACTCTTAAAAGTGTATGGTTAATTAACACCTGTTATCTCAAATTAAACCGCAGTTACTCATCCTCAGTGCTATTTTTTAAATTCATTTTTTTATTTGTAATTAAATAATGTTTATAAAAATATGCACTAAATTTTAGAAAAACCAGTAAAAAGCTAACCAGTTTGGTTAGCTTTTTTATGTTTATTATGAGTTAGTTAATATAGAAGCTTATCTAGACAAACTATTCCTGCTAATTGTTTTACTATATCTGGTTCTATTTTATCCATAAACTCTTGGTACTGTTTACTGTCACGAAGTAATACTGTGGTGTTATTATAAAAAAATTTCAAACCGTTTGTCTTTATTCTCCACTCCCTTTCATGTGTCCAATCAGTAATATTAGCACCTCCAGTTAATTCAAAGTCTACAATACGCCAATATTCATTTTCAGGTAAAAAACATTTTGCTATCTCTGTTTTTTCATATATAACTGGTCGAACTCCTAGGTTAGGAATAGGCTGCTGAGTAACGCTATCCACAAGTTGATAGAGAACTTCTTTTGGAAGAGAAAGACCACATGGATAGTAACGTAATTTCACGAAAGGATTGACTGTACTTTGAACATGCCTTTCATAGTCTTCAATATGATTAATTGCATTTTCAGCTATGGAATAAATCGGTGCTTCTTGAAAACAAATTACCTTCTCATTACCCACGATGTACCCTTTTGTACTTCCTTGAAGCGTTCCTTCTCTTAAAATTTTTATTAGCACATCAGTTGCCTCGAGATTATTCTCAGGCTGTGGACGAGTTAAATGTGTTAAAAAACCAGTTAAGTCTGTACGTTCTTTGTAAGTTTGTTTCCATGTAGTAGGAGTGTACGCCATATAGATCCCCCATTCTCAATATTAACACCCGGAATAACGGAATAACTCTCGCAACATGCCATTTTTGTATTTGGAGAAGATTCTCCGTGATAAATCCACAACAAATACAAAACATCCTCTGCACTCTACAATAAACTCTCTGTAAGATCTATGTACTCGTTTCCTTAAAATAACATCTAATACCTTAAGAAATATTAAAAAAGGTGGAAATCCACCTTTTTTAATGTCTAGAAATTAATTCCTTCTTCGGTCCAAGTTTTACAAACAAATTTGTAGCGATTACCTTTAGCATCTGTTTTATTATTAAAATCTTCGATTAGGTTAACTACTCCATCAGCAAAACTCTCAGCCAATAAAACCCCTTCAGAAGGTTCAATCTCATCATCTACCGCACCATCCCAATACATTAGCAGTTGATAAAAAGCCTTCATATCAGCAGAACCCTTTTTTGCTTCATACAAAACTACTTCCGTGCCATCATAAACATAAAGGTCTACCCTAACTGGAGTTTGTCTTATTCTAAAGACCTCAAACTCATTGTCAATATGTTTATCTACAGCCCTAGTATGTCTTTCTTTTTCTTCCTTAAGCTTTTTTACAAGTTCTCTTTCACTAAATTCCTTCGATAGCTTTTCAGGAGGTTCCGGCATCACACTTTTTACCCATCTGAATAAATCTAGTAACTTCTTATCTCCTATGCGAATTCCATTTTTAGAAGTTCTTGTTTTTGGCAAATAATCAGGATTATTTGAAATGATATTTACTTGTGCAAGGAAATGATTATACTTATTATGTTGTTCCACCCCCCACACATCAGTAAGCAGATTACTCTCCAGAAGTCTTCCATTAATTCTAACTTCTAAACCTGACGTACTCATGTTTCTCTGATAATGTCTGGATGATATATCATTAGCTTTTATCTCACCAAATTTAAACTCGATATCGACGTCATTACCATCCAATGATTTTTTTATCTTTCCCTCTTTAGGATCATAAAGACCTACCCAATCAGGAGTTATTGCTGCTACTGGTGAGTTATAATTCACGGTACTAGATAGTATAGTTAGTGCTATTCTACCTTCTTTTATGATATTAGAGTACACATAGCCTAAATCCCAACTTAAGAGTTCCAAGCATTTATGTACACCAGGATTACCTCTACGGTCCTGAATTAATGTATTAAAAAGTTCTCGTGAACATTCAAACTCAAACATTGTTCCCGAACCATTTAATCTTCCAGGCCAAGGACTAGTCGTAATACTAACAATCTCTTCCTCAATACTAAAGTCATAAGGTGCTTTTACAACCTTATACTGTCCATTACTTAAGTCCGCTTCCGTACGCGTATATATAATCCACCTATTGTTTTCTGGATTAGCCGATGCAAGGGCATGTTTAAATCCAAATCCATGTTCATTTAGCGGGGTCTGTCTATTAGATGTATCCCCTAGTCTTAAAGCTGCCTCAATATTTTCGATTCCACTCCCACAGTCTTCTATCTTAACTCTTATAGTGTTAGTAGTATTAACTGGTTCAATATTGATAATAGCAGCTCGAATCATCGACTTATTTTTATCATAATTCGAGATAATGTTATCTATAAACTCATAAATAATTTCAGAAAAAGAATCGAAGTGCCCACCGACTCCTTTCCAAAGTGCATCAGCATATGGAGAAACATTAATTCTTGTCATTTTCCTCCTCCTAATATTTAAAATATCTATCCATTTATTATATCGTAAAATTTACCATTTCTATATATTTATTGCTATTATCTAATTACCAATTTTTCTAACTCCCCTTTTGTTAACCAAAATTTTTTTCTATGCAACATTCTTTGGCAATTGGAACATATCATTACGATATCCTCTATTTTTGTTTCTCACCCCCACTCTTCTCCCGCTGATACCGGTACTGAAAGATGTTCTTCAATAAAATTATCCACTAAATAACCATATTGTTCATAAAAATCAAATTCACAAAATAAACGTCCCTCATTTTCACGTTTAAATTTTTCCTTTGCTAGCCCTATCACTTTTGGATTACCTTCTCTAAAGATATGCTGTCTAAGTGTTTTATTTCCTTCAAAAAATACCATGCCGCCTTCTTTTACGATAGTATACAAACTAGATAACACGTTATAACAATAATCAACACGTTTTTACTAGCTTTCCTAAT
Source organism: Bacillus yunxiaonensis (assembly GCF_037104695.1). Classification (NCBI taxonomy): domain Bacteria; kingdom Bacillati; phylum Bacillota; class Bacilli; order Caryophanales; family Bacillaceae; genus Bacillus; species Bacillus yunxiaonensis. The sequence continues at coordinate 864,303 of NZ_JBAWSV010000001.1, forward strand.
TTATTTAAATAAGGACTAGAGAGAAACAGCACTTTTTTCATGAAGCGCAAGGGGAATATAGGTTTTTGTTTTTAATTTTAGAAATACACCTTAAAAATTTTCGTAGTAGGGTTGGAGAAAGCTGAAATTGTTACTTCTGATACGCCATACTCGCTGCTTAATTGTTTTACAGGTTGTCCCGAACGATATAATTCAACTACCATTTTTCAAACTTCTTGTTTGTCATATGGACACTTCCTCCTTGAAATCCATTGTAAGGAGGAGGTATTCATATGACTATACTAACTCCACTGTGATTCTACTAACTTCACAGTATTATAGATATTAACATGCTCTTTAACTAAACTTATAACTGTTGCTATATCCTCGTCTGTAATTACATGTAATGTGTCCTTCACTAAAGCAAAAAAAACTCTAAAAAGCATATCTAGTTTTCCACTATTTATTACTTCTTCAACTTCGTTTTGTTTTAACTGTTCTATTGCTTTCCATAATTCCTCTTTATTCTCTATCTTCCCTATACTTAATTTTGAACAAATATAATAGTAGTCTAGTTGAGGACATATTTTCATGAGATATAAAATTGCATCATATACATTTAAATAATCCGACCACTTCATATAAATCTTTGATCCCAGGGAATACATTCTTTGAAGACTTTCAACAATATTCAATAACTGACTTGCAGAAACTTTTTTGTTAATATCATAATATTTATCATTACTCGTATATATTAGCTGACTCACCTCAATACTATTTTTTCTTTTCTTGAAAATAGAACCTCGTGACGGGGTAAAAAACATTTCAACTATCGGTATTAAATCTTCTACTAACCATCTGTAGGTCTTTTGCACACTCCAAAGTTCCTTTCCAGAAATACTCATATAATCCGAAACCAACCATACCCTATCATTGGAATTATACCAGCTATAACCATCATTATTATCTGCTATTGGATAAATAAAACAACGATACTCTCCTGTGTTTTTATCATATACCTTTATCATGCTCCCATGTGCATCAAAGATGTGCCATTTACTATCACCTTCTGCATAATCATGTTTCTGAATAAATAACATAATTTTCTCAAAAAGTTTCGATGGAATACAAATTAATTTATAATTATTTAGATCGTGTACCATTGGATAAAAGCTATTCGACTCAATTTTATTTTCTATCTCTTTTATTGCTTCAATATAGTTTTCTATAAAAATATCAATAGCCCTTATTAAATGCTTGACCTCACCTAATTCTAAATTAAATACACATCCACCGATAATAATACTATATGTTTTTAATTCCTGATTTAAAGTATTTTCCATTATATAAGGTCTCATTGAAAGGGTTAAGGGAGTTTTATAACCTCTATACAAGGTCTTTAATATCTCTTGATGTGAAAGACTTATATTAACTTGACGTAAATAAAAACTATTAAAAGTAAATAAACAACTTCCTTCTCTTTCCTCCAATCTAGGTAAATGGCCTGATATTCTAACACTATGAGAATTGACCTCAACACTTTTAGTAAATTCACTTTCAAATTTTATTACTTCATCCCCAAAGTCTACTTGATAACCTTTTATTTGATCCATATATTCTTCTAATGTTATTTCTTTATTTTGAATTGCTTCTCTAATCGCCTCAATACTTAAGGCATATTTTTTCTCTTCATGAAATTTAGCTATTTCTCTCTCAACTAACTTTTTAATTTTTCTCGCTTTCATTAAATTTAGAATTACTTGTTCAGAGGGAAGTTCTTGATTACTTTTTTCTCTATTCCATGCTCGTAATACCGGTCTCAAATTTTCTAATCCGTTCACATTAAAATCTTCTGGCAAATCGTATATTTCTATCTTCCCTTTATTTTTAAAAGTATCAACAGAAATAATATGATCAACTTCCATATCTGTAATATTTTCGATTAAGTTTTTTGTGATTTGACAACGGCGGTTATAAGCTGTCCAAATTGCATAACGAACAGCAGGTTCATTTTTAAGAGACATAATTCATTATACTCCTTTTCTAATATATTAATTTTATAATACCACTTCAATTCATTAACAAAAATGATTGAATTAAAATCATCAAAAAATATAAAACAGACCTGTAACAGTTGGTCAAGAGTCTGGTCAAGAAATTTCATTTTTCTACGTTACAGGATTTGCATCCAGAAACATAGAATACCCTATAAACCCTTGATACAACTACCTTTCCGCTCGATATTTCCGAAACATAAAATATATGTTTCTTATCTTGACAGGGTGGAGGTCGCTGGTTCGAATCCAGTCGGGATCATTAATACAGAATAATAAACCCCCTTGATAATAAGTGGTGGTGTTTCATAATGCGTAATACCTTTTTATGATTGATACAAATCCTCATTTTTCTAAGGGTGGCTGTAATTCTTCGATATCCATAACAGAGCTTATGACGTAGACAAACTCTCTTAATTATCTCCTCAATTTTATTTTTAGAGCCCTGTACCATTCTTATCTAACGGTAAAATGTCGAGCGCGGTAATTCTAACACTTTACACAATTCTTTTGCTTTCATTTTATGTTTCACTTCATTCCATAGCTGAACGACTAGAATGGGTTTCAACGCCTTTAGATTTCCAGATACTTTCCCTATACAAGTAATTTGGGTTTCAATTATTTATTATTCAACTGTAGTTGTACTATTTAACTTAATTCTTGAAATCCCTTCCCATAAGAATATTGTTTTCCTACTGGCTGTTGAAAACGGTGCGTCTGGTTTGTACAATACCAGTTCATCCAAGTTTTAATTTGTGCTTTATTTTTAATTCCTAATTGATCCATAATTTCTTTGTTTGTGTACCCTTGTTTTTTCAGCTCGATTGTTTTCCATTTAATTTCTTCTGAATAAGATTTTCTCGTTCCCACAAAAGAAACACCTCCGTATATTCGCATTTAAATTAAATACGAATATACGGAGGTGTTTTTTCCTTGTCTTATTTCATTGGGTCACTTCAGTATTTTTTCATGTCCCACTAATAGGGTTCACTTTAATCTAATTGATAGCTATTTTATATTTTTTGACCCTAGAATCAATTTTTTCTACATCTCTCAGCGTATTCTAGAACTAATCTGAGAAAATTCATTCACCTATGGAAACTGGAAGTATAATATCAACTGTTGTTCCCTTATTCATTTCACTTTTTATATTTATACTTCCTCGATGATCTTTGATAATCTTATAACTAACCATTAAACCCAAACCGGTCCCATTTTCTTTTGTTGTATAAAAGGGTTCGCCCAACTTAGATATTAAGTTATTTGGGATCCCAGGCCCATTATCAATAAAACGAATACGTACGCTATCTTTTTTTAATTGTATAACCTCAATATATATTTTACCGTTATTTGGAACAGCTTCTATTGCATTTTTAAAAATATTTATAAAAACTTGCTTTATTTGATTTCTTTCACATTTGACCAAAATAACGTTCGGTTCAAACTCTTTCATGACCCCTATATTTTTAACATTGGCGATTGTCTCAAGCAAAGTTATTACATCTAATAATAAAGATGTGATATTTTCATTCTGATAGGTAGTAACTTGAGGTTTGGAAAGTACTAAAAATTCACTAACAATGAAATTGATACGCTCGATTTCTGATAACATGATGTTATAATAATGTTTCTCTTTATCTTCTGAATCCTTATATTGAAGTAATTGGAGAAAGCCTTTTATAGATGTTAGGGGGTTTCGAATTTCATGTGCTACTGCTGCAGCTAATTCACCTACGATCGAAAGTTTTTCAGATCTCCTTATGAGTTCCTCTTTATCTTTTAATTCTGTAATATCTCTAACAATTACAAAAATGCCTACCATTTTATCCTCTATTAAGATAGGTACACTCTTCATGCTTACTAGTATACAATGTCCGCTTTTGATCATACACCTGCACTCTACCATTGAAGACTTCCCTTTTCCTATTTCTAAAAAGTGCTCTTGAACTTTATACAAATCTTCTTTGTTTATAAGATCCTTAAAAGACATTTTTGTTAACTCTTCTTCACTATATCCCGTTATTTTCCCAGTTACATCATTAACAGATATAAAATTTCCATTTAAATCTAAATGTATGATTGCATCCATATTATTTTCAATAAGGCTATTTAACTGCTGCTCCCGACCTTCAATATCTTTAATATTTCTTTGAATTAATTTATATAATAAAAATCCCGTTGCAATAACAAAAAGACATCCTTTTCCAATACTTATCCAAACAACACCATATGTATTAAACTTTGTTAATGTCCAATCAGTTATACTAATCCAAAAAATACTAGATAAAATATATATACTAGATATTTTAAACGAGACTTCCCTACTACGGCTAACATTATTTTTCATTTATAGATTCCTTTCCCAATTGACCAATACTTACTATAAATATCTCAAAATCCCGATGTTTTTGATAAGTTAATTTTGAGCCATTTTATACGATTTGATTACACAAAAAAGAAGTGACCTGATTTCCAATTCTATTAACCTCATCTTATGATATTAATCAAACTTACTTCATATGAGAGAATGAAAAGGATGATCGAGATTACTCAATTTCATAATATCAAATTCTTAAAAGGGGTTGAATGCTTAACGAAAATGCAAATCATAGTAAAATTATTAATATCTTTAAAAAATGTAAATTTTAACCAATGACATGTACCTAAAAATACCAATTGATGTTATCAGTAATTTTTATTTGCGGTAATTGGGATCTTACCACATCACCATCAAGTTAATAAAATTAAGTACCCCAAAACGAGAGAATTAACATTTTTAGTTTAAAAAAACCAAACATTATGACTGTAACAATTCAGTCTGTAACAGGTGGCGATACCTTCAAAGCGTTAATAAACGGCAAGAAAGATACTCCAGAGACTGTTCATCCGTCTAAACCTGTACAACCATTCGGAAAAGAAGCATCTGACTTCACAAAGGAACAACTTACAGGCCAAACAGTAGGATTAGAACTAGATGCTCAGGAACGTGATCAATATGGTCGATTACTGGCATATGTATGGCTTGGGGACAAACTTTATAATGCGATACTTGTAGATAAAGGATTTGCTAGGGTTGAAGTATTTCCATCAAATACGAAATACATAGATCAGTTCCGTACTATTCAAGACCACGCACGTCAAACAAAGGCTAATATTTGGAGTTTAGAAAATTACGTAATGGGTAGTGGATTTTCTGATAATGTAGAACAGCCACAAGTTGCTGCTGCACAACCCGCACCACAGCCTTCTCAAAATACTAACGTATACTACAAAAATTGTTCTGCAGTAAGAGCAGCAGGTAAGGCTCCTTTACATCGTGGGGAACCAGGTTATGCCAGTCATTTAGATCGTGATGGTGATGGGATAGCATGTGAAAATAGCGATTTTGATTCCGCTCCAACTTCACAACCTAAGGCAGAACCAGCGCCACAGCCTAAACCAGAACCAGAACCAGCACCGCAACCATCTCAGAATAATAATGTATACTACAAAAATTGTTCTGCAGTAAGAGCAGCAGGCAAGGCTCCTTTACATCGTGGGGAACCAGGTTATGCCAGTCATTTAGATCGTGATGGTGACGGTATCGCTTGCGAAAGGTGATAGTTACATTTTATCGACAAAGCTATGTTTGCTTTACAATAAGAGAAAAGGGTAGAAGACAGCGTCTGTTACCCTTTTCTCTCATTCATCATCACAAGAATGAATACTTTCGTTTTTTCATTTAGGGTATACATAGATTCACCATTCCTTCCACGAAGGCATTCCATACAGGTTCTACATATCGCTCATAAAAGATTGATAGATTTTTTCTATCTTTGAGACCATCACATCTTGCGTAAGATGTTGTCGTGAATAGGTCTGAGCCTCTCTTCCTAAAGTTTCACGAAGACCCTTATTCGTTAAAAGCAATTTAAGAGCATCGGAAAGTTGCTGCACATTGCCTGGGTCACAAATGATCCCTGTTTTTCCGTTTTGGATCATTTCTGGTATACCACCACAATTTGTTGTAATAATAGCTTGACGAGAAAGCATCGCTTCAATAACTGAAATTGGAAAATTGTCGTTAATGGTAGGTAAAACATAGATTTCAGAAGAAGAAAGAATTTCTGGTATATCTGTTCTTCTACCAAAAAACTTGATATTATCGAGACCAAGTTGTAGCACTTGGTTTTCTAATCTTTCTCTCATAACACCATCACCAACAATCCATACCTCAACATTAGACAAATCTTGTCGAATTCGCGAGAGCGCTTTTAAAAAAATATCATGACCTTTTCGAGGAGAAAGACGGGAAACACAGGAAATTACAACATTATCATTACACTTCTCTTTAGATATAGAAGGTGGATGAAAATGTATACCTGTATGAACAGTAATCAGTTGTTCTGTCTTTGCCCCGTATTCTTCTAAAGGAGAATGAAAGGAATTACTGATCGTTATAATTTGATCCGATGCTCTTATTCCCTGTTTTTCAATTTCACTAAAATACACTTCTTCAATTGATCCTTTTTTTATTTTATCGAATTTTAATCGACTTTTTGTAAAATGCCCATGTGGTGTAAAAAAAAGAGGTTTTTTATATTCTAGATTTAGTTGTCCTAATAAAAAGACAGCGAATAAATCTTGTGCATGAAACACATCATATTGTTCTAGACTTCTTTCTCTTAAAAAAGACTTAAACACGTTCAAAAAGCTCGTGTTTTTTATAATTTTTTCATTAACTGTACCATATCGTTGTAGCATAAAATCCCTGGCATGCTCAGCAGCTTGCGGAATATCTTGTTCTAGATGAACTGATGTCATTTGAGTAGGAGAGATAACATCAACGTCATGACCATATTTTTCAAAACCTGTTTTCAAGGAAGTAATATAGTTTGATAATCCCCCTGTATTAGGATATTTTAAAAATGTTACATAAAGAATTTTTAATTTTCTTGTTTTACTGGGTATATTATCTTTTTTGATTCCAAATGTCTGAAACGGTTTTATTACATGATTCATTTTACTATCTATTTGATAAAATTCATCCATAATTTTTAGTAGGCTCGCATGGAAGGGACAAATACATTCATTTTGCTCTTCCTTTGTTGTATTCAGAAGTATCTCCCCTTAACTCAACTGATGATAAAAGTCTTATATATGCTATAAACCTAATTCTTTTCCCCAGGTAGAAATTTTTTCAAGGTGATACGGCAATAACTCACCGCCGCGGTTATCGAATATTCTTCGTAGCTGGGTATGCAGTCCCTTTTCTAATGTTCTCTGCAAATACGCCATTTTATAAAGATCAATTGGAGCATTTTTAAATGTAATACCATTCTTCTTCATTTCTTTTGCATAGAATTCCACACAATGTGTGCGAATTTCTTCTGCACGGCTCTGCCAATCTTTTCTGAAACCCATTAATATTTCAACTAGAACAACCATATCAAACCAGACGGGTGCATATTTAGTTGATTCCCAATCGATAAACTGGATATTCCATGGTGCATTTAGTGTCACATTGTTGCTGCATATATTTTGCATATGAAGATCACCATGCGTTATCGATGAACCATTTTCAAATAGTTCCGGAAAAAAATCTGGTCCCTTATTACATAGTTTTATTAGCGATTTATAATGAGGTTTAATAACCACCCTTAACCGGTCGTCTTTCATCGCATCATCGAGAAAATCAATTGTCTTTCTAATGTATTTAGCTCGATCGCTCCTCATGCGGCTCGATTCATAAATAGGGAGCCAAGATTCCCAAACATCTTTATGTTTTTTAACCTTGTCTTCAAATGTGTGTGCATGAAGCTTGGCAACAGTGGGGATAATGTAGTCAAAATGTTTCGGGGAGAAGGTGATCTGACCACGTACTTGGCGTACAAATTCCATGAATATCCATGTTTCATTTCCATTTTGTTCAATGAGATATATTTCAGGAAGAAATTCTTTCAATATAGGATAAGCTCTATCATATATATTAATCTCTATTTCATTTTTGTAATCTCCTGAATTATATATTTTTAAAATAATAGGGTAGTAATCGGCTTTTGTTCGAAGTAATAATTTGTATATACTGCTTCTTCTTGTTGATTTTAGACACTCGATTTTATCAGAATCGATTACAACTCTCTCATTCATTGAATAAGAGAGTTTTTCTGCAATTCTTAACTTTCCAAAAAAACCAGATAATGTTTTTGCTTCGTACAATGTTTTCATTCCTTTCGCTTTCGTTTCCAGGCGTTTTTCAAATGCGACCATGTGCTTCTAATGAATGGCATCGGATCATCCCACGCAAACAAAGCAAACTCTTTTTTGCCTCGCAATCCTTTATAAAAGTCCTTCAACGTCATTTCAGCTCTTTTTTTCTTATGGCGAAATGTTAAATAATACCGCACAAGATAGATCCATTTGATACCGTCTATTTGTTTGAGTCTCGGCGCTGGATTTTGCCTAGTTAAATATAAATAATACATGTAAACAAAATCGATGCCAGCAGGCCCTGTTAAACTATGTGTTAACCAAAAACGAGGGTTTATTTCGATAAACTTATAAACACCATCGCGAGGGTCCTTTTTAAACTCTGCCATAGCGATCCCTTTAAGGTTAATACTTTCGAAAAAAGGTAAGCATATATCCACTAATTCTGGAACTTGTTTACTAACGATGTGAGCCCCCGTTCCAAATTCTGCTGGGAATTGATGATTCTTTTGTAAAGAAAATAACGCTAGTAACTCCATGTTATCGTCATAAAATGTGGCAACTTTATAAAAACATTGATTGTCGCCAGGAATAATTTCCTGCAGGATGAGTTTTCCATACTGTCGATACAATTTATACTCATTTCTAAGTTGGTCTGGATTTTGTATGAGAATGGCCTTCTTGTTTATCTTTTTTCGAAATTCATGTCCTAAAATCGGCTTTAATATACAAGGGAAATCGAGGCTCAGTATCGCTTCTTCCAATTGTTCTCCCTTCTCAATCACATACGTTTTAGGACATGGAATATTATGTTTGACTGCGAGTTCATACATTTTATATTTATTTAGCGTTTCTTCAATCAACGAATGCTCAGGAAACAAAAATAAATAGTATTTAGACAGCTCCATTCGATATTTTGAAATGAATACCACATAATCATCTGCACCTGTATACAAAACGGGTTTCAGTTTAAATTCTTTAGCCAAGTCAATTAAAAAAACGAGTAATTTCTTTTCTTCATATAAAGGGCTTGGGCATATTCCACATGAAGCGAGGCGTGACTTTCCTATTTTATAAGGTTTCTCTACATCAAATGCATACACGCTAATTCCTTTTCTCGCTAAGCTTCTAATAATTCCGATTCCATTAGCACTTAAATCCAGTACAACTGCTACATGTTCATGATTCATAGAATCCTTCCCCACCTAAATACTTTTGTAGACTTTTTCGATATTTGCTACCATTGTCTTTCTAGTTAAATGCTTCTTAGCGAACTTTCTTGCATTTTTACCTAACTGTTCTCGAGCTTGTTGATTTTCAATGGCGAACTTTAATGCGCGTACTAGTTGATTTGCATCTCCTGCCTTAACAAGTATCCCTGTCTCACCGTGTTTAACCAGTTCAGGTATACCTCCCGATGGCGTCGAAATGACACAAACCCCACTATGCATGGCCTCAATAACAGAAAGAGGTAGACTGTCGTTTAAAGTCGGAAGTACAAAAATGTCAGTTTCACTTAAAATATCTGGAACGTCATCTCTTGCTCCTAAAAACTCCACCATAGAAAGATTCAAATGATTGACTTGCTCTTCTAATTTATCTCTCATCTCACCGTCTCCGACAATGAGCATTTTAACTTTATCAATATATTGGCTTTCCATCTTTGAAAGGGCATCAAGTAATACATTATGGCCTTTTCTTGGGCCTAATCTGGCCACACATGTAATAACGATTTTCTTATGAACTGATGAAGTATTTTTCGTATTGTACTTATCAGGATAATCAATACCCGTCAACACAGTTGTCATGTTCTCTCGTTTGGCACCTAACTGCATTAATGGATCACGAAATGAGTCACTAAGAATAATAAGGTGATCGGCAAATTCAATCGCCTTTCTTTCCAATACTGTATAATAGGCTTCTTCTAGCGAACCTTTTTGAAATAAGCCAAATCTCAGTCGGTTAAAAGTAAACATCCCATGAGGTGTAAATAGTAATTTTTTTCCGTAATATTCATTAATTCTTCCTAATATATTAGCTGTAAACAAGTCTTGTGCATGGAGGATATCATATTTTTTTAATTTGATATTTTCAAGAAGCATTTTTTCGAAGGTATACATATTTTTGAGGTTCCTGACAATTGTACTATTATAATTTTCATAACGTGTTTTCAAAAATTTTTTTAATTGTGGAACAACTTCTTCACGTATGTCTTCTACTCGGCTTTGAGAAAATTGGTTAGGTGAGACAATGTCGACATGATGGCCCTGTTGTCTTAAACCTTCACTTAGTGCTGTAATATAATTAGATAATCCACCAGTATGAGGATAATCCCAAAACGTAGCAATTAATATAGAAAGACTTTTCTTCTTATACATCTTTGATTCTTTATTTGTATAACGTTCTTGTTTTGTATTCTTCTTTTGTTGCGATAAAAATGAACGAACTCCAAAATATTTATCCATTGTGTTGATTACATATGGATACGGAAACTCAAGTCTCTTTTTCATTTCCAAACCCTCCTTATTACCTCAAACGCTTCAGCATACGGCACACCAATCGTCATTCCTCTAACTCTCCCTAAGTATTGAATTCCTTCATATGAACGAGGATGAGGGAAATCTCTCATTTCTACATCGTAATGTTTTAGCGCAGCAATCTTTGAATCTATTTGATCTGTAATGTTAACAAAATAATTAGGCTTGAAAGATTTATCATTCGTGTGGATATTCCACTCACTAGAGGAAACGGTTTCAAATGTAATCAATTCTATCGGTTGTTGGTTTGGTAGAGGTCGAGTCGCAGTCAAAACTGCTTGAAAAGTAATATAATGATCCATATTGAGATCTCCATAATGATGGGTGAAGATTTTGTTCGGTTTATAAGTCTGTATTAATCGTTCTATTTCTTTCGTTAATTGATGCAGCGGGATCAATTCTAACTCTAAATTAGGATTCTCGAGGAATATCACTTCTTCAATACCTATCTCCCTATTTGCGCACCGGCCTAGGTGTTGTATGTGATGTGCTTCCTCTTTTCTTCCTAGAGCAGTAATGATTGAAATTACTCGATGTCCTTCATCTACTAATCTTTTTAAAGTTCCGCCAGATCCTAATAATTCATCGTCAGGATGTGCGCCAATGACTAAAATACACTCTTTCATTAGTATTCTCACTCCTTGTATTACTTAATTTATGATTTACACTGCAAAAAGAAACCGTCATTAGCGGAAAACCTGCTTTTATTTATTACTAATAATCAATACTCCAGCCTTATAATCTATTGAGGTTTACATGTGTATTCTGTCTTACTTGATAAAGATAACCTTCCATCACTGAAAGTTTTCTTTACTCCTCAACAATGGAGATGTCTTACCAATTAAGCACATACCAGCAGTTATCTTCCATATCTCTTTTTTTATTCCTCTCAATCTTGAGCGGCGGAGTTTTATCGCCCACAAATTTTGAAAAAGAAATAATCAAAAAAAATTGCGGTTGTTTTTACAGTAAAAAAGCGTTACGTCCAGGACACCTCGTTTTTCACCGATAATACATCCATTTTTTATAAATAGATGGCTGTATATTCTTCACATGATTCAAAAAATTCTGTGCTAGTCCAAATTTTTCAAAGCCCTTTAATAACTTGACAGGAACCTTACTATTTGAAGTAAAAGCTCTTTTATGGTCGATGACTTTTAGCTGACCTTTTTCACTTATTAAAACATGTCTCACTTCCGTGTCCCATCTAGTAAATCCTATCTTTTTTAATTCATTCAACATTATTAATATTTCCTCGGCTAATTCTTCTGTTATTTTTTGTTCTCTTTTCAAGTGACGTGCAAGTGAAATTCCATGTATATACTCCATAACAATATAATTTTCTCCATATTCATAAAGTCGTGGGATAATAGGTGAGGATTGTCCAATTTTCAAAGCTTCCAACTCTTTTTTTTGAGTTTCTTCCAGGAAAAATATTTTCACACATTTATCATGGGTTAATTGATATACTTCTCCATCCTTCCCATCTCCAATGAGCTTATATTCTTCCACATCTTTTCTACTTACTCTTCTTTTGTTAAATACTTTCATTTTATTGCCCCTTCATTAGAATTTCGTAAATTTATATATTATCTCATATTCTATGATTCATCACTTACATATGTAACATAGACTAATATATATTTTTATGAATGAATTCAATTCATATATTCTTTTAATAGATACTCTTTTAAACTCTTAAAATACGTTAAAAAATAATAAAGTGAAACTTCCATCAGTGGGAAGGGTTTTTCATCCCTCACCTATCTTCTTTGCTTTTCTCCGAATCTTGAGGTGGGGATCTTACTGCCCGCGAATAGCGGGATAAAATAAAAATTGAAAAAGGTCATTCATTTTGAATTAATAGGAAAAAAGCCAATTAAAATGATGCGTATCTCTCCGTCTATTCGGTACTTATTAGAGAAAGTTGAAGAATTTTCTCCATTATCAAATGTGAGTTACATTCATAGTTATTTTTAAATCCAAGAAGGAGTATATTACAATTGAGGGTAACTTTTCGTTGGTATGGATATGAAAAATCTATATGGTGGGGATGTATTGAAGTTATTTAATTATTTGGTCCTAACGTGTAATCAAATCAGTACTTTAGAATAACATACAGGTTATACCTTTGATCGATTAATTTTACAAGAGCGAAAAATTTGGAGACGCGTTTATTTCGTAATACTTACTCCATATTTGTTACTTTTCGCTTTCTTTGAATAGATCCCATAGGTATCCACATTTTGTATCTTATTTCTTTTTAATACACTTAAATGAATAAGATGGCATATCCACTCAATTCATATAAGGTAGTGAAACTTCCATCAATAACAGTTTGAATCTCCTACTGATGGAAGCTCTCACCAATCGGGCTTTTACAGGCTTTTATCTCCACCTATATTCTTTGCTCTCTCATAATCTTAAGGTAAGTATTACAGCCTACAAATAACAGGATCAAAAATCCCTTCTACAACAAGCCATAATGTCATTTCTTTTTGCTTTCACCTTCGCAGGAAACTATTCCAGAATCCTCGCTCTTCTTATGGATTCTAGTGTGTTTTATTCCCTTGATTATTCATTGCGGCCAATACTTGAAGTTGCTGTTTAGCTTTCCTCAAAGCAGTATTAAAGTAATTTTGTAACAGTAGTAAGGTCGTATGATCGAAATGATATTGATCAGATACATTCTCCCATGTCTTACTATTTATGAATGCATCCCATGTGAGGTGGGAATATCCATTCTTCTTTACTTCTTTAAATACCCATCTCTTCATTTTCTTTTTACCCTTATCTGTTAAAGAGCCATTTTTTACGAGTATGAGTTCTAAGCTTTTCTTATATTGTTTATGAATATCCTTTTGCTTAGCTGCTGTGAGAAATATATTCGCGGTGTTCTTGGCATCCGAAAAGGCACGGTGTTGTTTTCCTTCCCATTCTAAAGCCAATTGTGCCACTGCAAGTTTCAAACTTGGTGGATTTAGGAATAATCCTTCGTATGCATGAAATACAAATCTCTGTAAATCAAATCTTCTTTCTTTCCCAAGATCAGGACATTCCACATTATGTCGTACACAATCTTCCGTGAGAAATCCGTAATCCTCTTTCCCCCACGTTACAAACATATAATCTTCTCCAACAAATTCACGAAATCGCTCAATTACCTTAGGGAATTTTTCTGCACCTTTTACATCTTGCTTTGTAATTCCTGTTAATTTTGTTGTATGACGAGATAGGGATGCCGATGGTTTCACTAACGAAGAGAAAAACTCGATAATGCTCATTGTACTTGCTTCAATCTTAATAGCACCAATATCAACAATTTCCGTTGGAGCATCTGATTGGTAAGGTCTAAAATTCCGCTCAATATCAAATACAATATAATATTTTGGTTCATACATACTACATACCTCTTCCTTATCTCTTCTTAACATTATATCCACAATCTCTAATATGTATTAAAAAAACAATATTGTAGCTGTTCTATTTTAAGATACAAAAAAAAGAGAAGGGAGTTCCCTTCTCTTTCATTTCAATTACTTTTTAGTTACGTTAGTAGCTTGTGGTCCACGGTTACCTTGTTCAACTTCGAAAGTAACTTCTTGACCTTCTTCTAAAGTTTTGAAGCCGTCGCCTTGGATAGCTGAGAAGTGAACGAATACGTCTTCTCCACCTTCAACTTCGATGAAACCGAAACCTTTGTCAGCGTTAAACCATTTTACTTTACCGTTTTGCATGAAAAAATCCTCCTAAAGTATGTACCTTCATGTACATGTCCATTTTCAACCACTTTACAAATAATAATTAGACATTAAAAAACTGCAACCCAGAGAAGATTTAACATTGCTATCCCCTCTTAAGTTACAGCTTATTTAAATCTCTATGGTATTAAAAGTAAAATGGTTTAACACCACTATACACCTTTATTAGAATAAAAGCAAATTTTTATTTCGTTTTTTTTCGTAACTTCAGCAGTTGGCTGGTTTAATACCTTTCACTTCTTTATTTTTTCTATTGATTTATCTTACATTTCTTTGCCCTGTCACCATATCATGTGCATTCTTACTATTATCACTATTTTCATTCAGTCTTTATAAATCTGACTGTTTTTATTATAATTTAGCGATATGCATTCATATTTACCTCTTGTCAAATTATTCATATCATTCTATTGTATAAAAGTCTACAACTCTACAAATCAAATAAAAAACAGCTTGCTACACATAAAACTAAATAATGAATTATATAAGAGGAGTTCTCGAAATGAAAAAATATCTAAAAAGAGCAATAAAAATATCCTCCATTTTATTACTTGTTTTCATTTTAATTGGATCAGGTATTTTGTTTGGTACTCCATATGGACATAAATTACGTGTAATTGCTGCGGAAAGTATTTTAACTTCACAACACCGTGATTTAGCAAAGTTCACTTTCTTATCACAACAAGAACTGGATGATATTTCAAATTCTATTAATAATCCAAAATGGCAAAATAGCGAATCTCTTGGTTTGCAGAAGCTTTCAAAAAAACAATTGGAAGAGAAAAAACGTATGCCGCTTGATGTGAAAATCGAAACCGTTCAAGAAAAGTATGCGGATCATTATTTCGAAGGTAAGCTCATGACAATTAGTAATCCTTTTAATGTAAAACTTGTAACACAACAAGGTACAGAAGGTAAAGATGTTGGTGAAAAAATTTACGTGATGGCAAAGCGAAATCACGCACTTGCTGCAGTAAATGCTAGCGGATTTGCAGATGAAACGGGACATGGGGGCGGTAAAGTCGGCCTAGGCATTGTTATCGCGAACGGACAAGTTATCCATACACCAGAAGATGTAAATTCACCGACTATTATTACTGGTTTAACAAAATATGGGCAAATGATAACAGGTAATTACTCTGCACAGCAATTAATGAATAAAAATGTTGTTTCTGCAGCCGGTTTTATGCCGCAGCTTATCGTAAATGGCGAAAAAATGCTTACAAATGACGGAGGCTGGGGATATGGTCCGCGAAGCATTATGGCTCAAAAGAAAGATGGCTCGATTATGTTTCTTATCGTAGATGGTAGACAACCTCACAGCATTGGCGCTTCTTTAAAAGATTGTCAGGACCTTTTATATGACAAGGGAGCTGTAAATGCGATGGCTATGGATGGTGGTTCTTCTGCAACTATGTATGCCCTAGGAGATATATTAAATATCCCTTCCACTTTATCTCATAAGTCTCGTTATCTCCCAAACTGTTGGGTTGTAACTGCCAATGAAAATCAAAAAGTGGATGTAACAATTGACGGTCACGCAGCAGACACTACAAAAATTGCAGAAATTATGGGAACATCTACTGTTGCTTCTAGCGAAACAAAAAGCAACTAAGTATCTTACAGATACTTAGTTGCTTTTTTCTGTTTCATTTATACTGTTGTGGTTTACTTTTTGAAGATACCAAATGGCTTACCAACAGGTAATACAACTTTTCCGAAGTGCGTATTTAATACTGCAGCTGCTGATCCATAGAATGAAAACAGTGAAATAAGCATTTCAGAAATTGCTGCTAATTTATGCATCGCATGTGGCATAACACCTAAAGTACTAAATGAAAGACCAATAAATAAGAAATCAATAAGTACAAAAATCATAAATAATACTTTATGTGTTTCCATTGCGCCAATTGTCATAAATAAGCTAAAAATTAAGTAACCAACAAATGCTACTCCAAGTTGCTTTGGATCCGCAGTTGCTGCTAACTTTTCACCAAATACTCCAAGTTGAATTAACCATGAAGTCCCAACACCAAACCAGAACAATGCAAATCCACCAAACGCTGTTGTACCGAATGTATTGTTATGCTTTGCATCGTTAATGCATGCAAATAATTGAGCAAAACCTCCTAAAAAGATTGCCCATGGCAATACAAGTGAAACGCCACTTGTTAAGCCAAGTTTTTGTGAGGACGCAACAAGTGTAACCATTGCAAGTCCAAATAATCCAAGTGCAGACGGATCTGCTGTTGTCATTTTCACATGATGTGTAGTTTGCTTTTCCATAAAACCCTCCTGATTTAAACACATACTCGAATACAATACTGAAATCAGAAGGCGCTGTCAATCCTTTTTATTAATACCTATGAATTGTGAATCTTCATATAGTTCATACACATATTTCCCTACTTCTAACGGTTTAATATTTATGTTTAATAAGTCCTTTACCGAGACCCATATCGGAATATATTCGCCTCGTTTCCTGTCATTTTTCACATATTCCTCACCTTGTCCGTTGCCAAATGTACCACCAACAATTATTGCTTCGTAAAAATATTGTGTTCCGTTGTACTTAACTGTTGTTGCAAGTTTTTGGAGCTGTACATGTAAGCCAAGTTCTTCATACACTTCCCTAATTATTGCTTCTTCAGTGGTTTCTCCTTCCTCAATTCCTCCTCCAGGAAAGACGTAATATACCTCTTCATCCCAAATGCGTTTTATAAGAGCTAATTTTCCTTCTTCTACAATAATTGCTGCACTTCGGTCTCGCATTCTAATAACGCCTCCATGTAACTAAGATTTTCTTACTAGGATCATCCCAAATACTTGATCGTATAAAGTGAAACTTTCATCAGTGATTTCCCCCCACCTATCTTCCTCGCTTCTCTCTCAATCTTGAGGTAGTGGTCTTACTGCTCGCAAATAGCGGGATAAACTCATTTTATGTATTTTTGTTTCTTCCAGAAATTTCGTTCATCGATCATAAAAAAACTAGACAAAATTGTCTAGTATCTTTAAGTTATGATAGCGAAGATAATAAAAAACCAAAGCGTATAGCATGCTCTATTTCGTCTGTCATCGCCCGAAAGAAAACATCTCGAACTGCTAAGTTTTGCGTTAATAAATAAGCATTTCGATAATCTTCATACGCTTCCAGTTCATCTTCATAAGCACGTTCTAACCCTTCTTTATAAGAAGAATATTGAGTTTGCACTACTTGATACGTTGGTTGCTGTCCAGTTAGTGTTGTATACAATTGTATAAATTGTTGTAAATGTACTTTTTCGTCTTCTAATGCATGTAAAATATCTTTTTTATGTCTTGCATTTGGTGCTTCGTTTACAAGCCGACTATAAAAATCAATCGCAGCAGCTTCACCTTTAATAGCTTCTAAAATAGCTTGTGACACTTGGTTATACGTTCCCTCATATACCCGATATAGATGATTATACGAATTAGGGATTACATAGTACATACCTACTCCTCCTCGAAATCATGCATTACTCTATTGTATGTAGACGCATTCATTTCGTTCAGTTTAGTTTTTTTCGCTTATTAAAAAAGAATATCTTATACTATTACATATATAGTGAAAGGAGCTTTAAATATATGCGTTATGTAATATTAACAGGAACTTCTCGAGGATTAGGTGAAGCAATTGCTACACAATTATTACAACAAGGAACGAAACTCATTTCTATATCACGTAAGCAAAACGAGCAACTCATCGAAAAAGCAAAACACCTTCATATTCCATTTGATTTTTATTCGTTTGATCTACAAGAGGTTCATCAAATTGAATCATTAATGGAAAATATTTTTTCAAACATCGATGTAAAAACGGTTTCTTCTATTCACCTTGTTAATAACGCTGGTATGTTAGCGCCAATGAAACCAATTGAGCGCTCAGAAAGTGAGCAATTAATTGCAAATGTCCATGTAAATTTAGTAGCTCCTATGTTACTTTCTTCAGCCTTTATGAAACATACGAAAGACTGGAATGTAGACAAACGTATCATTAACATCTCTTCTGGCGCCGGACAAAAACCATACTTTGGCTGGGGAGCATACTGCACCGCCAAAGCTGGTATTAATATGTTTACAAAATGTGTTGCAGCAGAAGAAACTGATAAAGGCTATCCTGTGAAAATTATTTCTTTTGCGCCAGGTGTTGTAGATACAGGGATGCAAACCGAAATAAGAGAAACATCAAAAGAAGACTTTATTCATGTAGACCGTTTCTTAGCTTTGAAAGAAGATGACCATTTACTTTCACCAAATTATGTAGCAAAAGCCGTTATTGACTTATTAGAAACAGATAATTTTCAGCAAGGTGGCGTTGTACGCATTGATGAACAATAAAAAACTCGCTATTAGCGAGTTTTTCTATTGTTTAGATTTTAAAAATAATAGAATTGACTCCATAATTAGTTCATAACCAATTTCTTGATAGATTTTGTTAGATGTAGGATTAGCTAGATCAGTATATAATGAAGTCGTTGCATACCCATTGTCTAACATACATTGACTGAGTGCTGATACACAGTTTAAAGCATAACCTTTTTTACGTTCTGCCTTTGGAGTATATACAAAATTAATTGTGATATTACGCTTTGTTGGTCTTGTAACAGCTGCCATTGAAACTAATTGTCCTTCTACTTCCCATCCGAACAGGCGCTGACTTTCAATTAATTCAACAGCAGTATGCACCGCTTCTTCCTTTGTAATTGATAAATTTACTTCTTCACAAAAGCAGTATACCCAATCTTCGATTAGATCTTGTTCTTTTAATTCTATTCGACGGAAAACCCCATTATTTCCGGCTTTTTTCATTACCTGCTTTAACCCGTATACCCCTTGCTTCATTTTGATTTGAATCGATTTATTTTGAAAATCCGCAAGTTGTTCTGCTAAGCATTCTATCATCTGTTTTTCCCCAATTAATCCGGGCACATTAGGATATGCAATTGCTAGTTGCTGTGCAATTTCTCTTATTGCATCCTTTTCTAAAGGCGCAGACTTTGCTACAATGGCTTGCTGATGATGCGTTTGAAGCATAACGAATACAAGCTCTTCCCCTTTTGTAGCCGTTGCCATAAATAAGGGAAGCTGCGAAGACCGTAACACACCTAATATTAAATTATTCTCTTGTTCATATGCTTCTAAAAAAGGAAGAATATCATTTTTAAATTGTACAAAATTCGTATATACATTTAGTTGTATCACTATAATCTCTTCTTTCTTTCCTAATCTATAGTGATATATTGGCGATTTACAAGGTAAATCCTTCTTTTATTTTATAAATGAATGATAGTTGCAACAAGTTTATTGACTTGTTCTTCAGCTTCAGCAAGTTGTTTCTTCACGTTCTCTAGCCGCTCTTCCTGCTTTGAAACATTCTCTTTTCTCTCTTTAATCATTCGCTGCATTTGTTGTAAACTCGGTCCACCGTATACAGTTCGCTTTGCAACAAACGAATGTGGTGAAATGATTTCACTCCACTCCTCTTTTGTTAATACAACCTGTAATTCCTTCTGTAAATACATATTAATATCAAAAATATTTAGTTCGTGTAAATCTTTTTTCTGTTCTTCTGAAAGTTTAGCTATATAACTTGCTGTATAATGAGCACGGCGAAATGGAATATCATACTGCCGGGTTAGTGTATCAGCTAACTCAGTTATGGTAATTGCATGCTTTCTTGCACGACTTTGTAATATTTCCTTTTCAATTGTCATCGTGCGCACTACCGCATTCATTACACAAATAACTCGAATCGCTTTCTCAAACCCTTCATATAAATGGGGCTGTAAATCATCTTCTGTATCGACAATATCTCCAAACGGTGTATTATGAATCATTTGAAAAACAGTAGATGCTTCTCCCCAAGCGCTACTTGCAAGAGACCTTGCATGCTCAATTGATACTGGATTGCGCTTTTGCGGCATAATACTACTAATTTGTACATAAGGATTTGCAACTGTAATACCGTTATACTCTTTCGTAGCTAATAATAAAAAATCTTGGAGCCATCTGCTTGTATTTGTCATCGTCATCATAAGCGCGCTGCTTGCTTCTAATAAATAATCTGTACTTGCAATTGCGTCATATGAATTTTCAATTACCTTCGAAAAACCTAGAAGATCCGCAACACGCTTTCGATTAATTGGAAAACTTGTGGTCGCAAGCGCTGCCGCTCCTAAGGGAGATTGATTTACAGCATGATAAGCGTTCCATAAACGCTCCGTATCGCGTTGCATCACATCATAAATAGCAAGCAGATAATGACCAAATGTCGTTGGTTGCGCTGGTTGTGTATGTGTATATGCCGGCATAATCGTTTCCATATGTTCCTCAGCTCGCCCTAGAATACTCTCTTGCAGTAGCATAAAATGCTCGATGTATTGTAGGAGATAACGTCGTAAGCTCATACGATACATCGCCACCCCCATATCATTTCGACTTCGCCCAATGTGCATATTGCTAACCATATCACTGTCTGCTTCTTGTTGAATCAGATGCTCAACTAGAAAAAAGAGATCTTCATACTCTTTTCTGTATACTAGCTCGTCTAATGGGACAGTTTTTACTTTTTCTACCGCTGCTACAATTTGCTTAGCATTTTGTTTTTTTAGCAACCCTTCTTCTAGCAACATAATGACATGCGCATGATGAATTTGAAACATGTCATCCAATAAATAATTCTTTTGAAAACAGAATATATGTTGTAGTATACAATCAGCATATGTTCTCCCCGGAAAGACTACACCTTCTCGCTGTAAAAACTCCTCGCTTCCCTCCCGCATTTTAAATAACTCCCCTCGCTTATTAATTATTAATCATCATACCCAGCTCCTAAAAAAATGTGTTTATCCAAAGAAAAAAACCGATGTATATACATCGGTTTCACTTAATAACAGTTGCTTTATATTTATCGTTTTGTAATATTTGAAAATGTAAATTTGATAAATGTTTACGCAATTCAGCACTGTCTTCCTCATTTATATTATTTGCCAAAAAGACAATTTCTGTGCAGTTTCCACGTTTGTCTGTTGCATATACAGCTTTAGATAAAGACCATGGCGTATACCCATTTTTTTGACCTGCATGTCGAAAATGTTGACGATACTTTTTCCCTTCCATATCTGATTCTACAAGTTGTGACCATTCTTTTTCTTCCACTTTTGTAAAACCTTTTTGATGGTTTGCTTTCTCTAATAAAATCATATAGTCATTTGCAGAAGCAGCCGGAAGTCTATCTGACCAAATTTTCTCGTACTTTTCTCCTAAGAAAAGCGGAATTTCATTTTGTAGTTGCGGACCTTTTTGTTTTAAACGCTCATGTATCAGCATCGCATAACGACAATATTCTTCTTGCGGCATCGTTCTTAACGTATGTGCTAATTGTTGCTTTGGAACATGTAATTCCTTGTATAGATAGCCCGGAATATACAAAGATGAAACAATTGGGAATAATGGCTGATGTGATGGTAATCCCAATTGTTTTATATTTCCATTAATATTCTCTATACCAAGGCGGTCCATTAAATACTCTGTATTTGCATTTGAGCTAAATTTCATCATTCCTCTTGCTACTTGTTCTAGCGTAACTACATTTTCTTCTAAAAGTCCTTTTTTCATTAAAACATTTTGCCATTTCTCATGAGCACCGCCATCCGTATTTGGAACGTAATAACGATTAATATCGTCTATCGACACAAGCTCATTTGGATCAATTTTCCCTTCCCCTACTTGTTTTGTAAACTCCAACGCGACAATGAGCTTCATCGTACTCGCTACAGGTAATACAACATTAGGGTTTATAGAATACACCAATTTATCATTTCGCATCACTAGCAATGCGCTGTTTTTTTGATCTTTATTTTCTTCTACAAATGATGCAACATATTGTGCATCATCATTATTTGAACTCCATGCTTTTTTCACAAAAAAATTACTTGAGATAATAAATACAAATAAACAAAGTATTCCTATACATAACCCAATTGTCTTCAAATGGAATTCCTCTCCTAAACTTTGTCTTGTAATCTATTATAATATATTATTCATATGCAAAACAATAGAGGCAATCTATAAACAGATCGCCTCTACTATAACTTGTATACTGTCTACGTCATAACTCGAATAAAATCTTCAAGAAATTTTTTATAATGTAATTCCCAGCCAATTCTGACCCATTTTTTCATCGATTCTGCCCTTGGCTGTGGTCTAAAGTCGGCAATACTTTCACCTTTTGCAAGACCATCAATATCAACTTGAACACGACGATATACATATTCTATCAAGGAAGGATTAGCAACAGCCATCATTGTTACAACATCATGAATTGGACTTCCAGCTATGTTCGGATTTAATTTTTTATAGGCTTTATAGTAATAATTAAAAATTGGTTCGATTAATTTATTAAAATTTGTTTTTGCATTCTTTGTAATATATGTAACAGTATCAGGAGTAATGACTGCTTCATTTGTTACGTTCAGCGGAATTAACGAAACATTCTCAGCATATTGCATTACTAAATTTGAAGCAATCGCATCTCCGTGAAAATTTGCTTCTGCAACAGAGGTAACATTGCCAGGAACAAGAAATGCCCCACCCATTATGTAATACTCTTTTACGCTTTTCATCAATTCTTTCTCTAAAATAAAAGCCGTTGCTAAGCTTGTTGAACGCCCTGCATCAACAATAATAAGCTCTCCTTTATATCTGTTAATAATCTCAAATATCTCACAAAACAGTTTCACATTCGCTTTAATTGTTTCAGGTGGACGAATAGGTCCTAATCCTTCTGGTCCATGTATTTCTGGATAGTATGTTATAAATTCTCCTGATAAAGGAATTTTTGCCCCATTAATAATTGGAATATCTTCTCTTCCAGCTATTTGCAATAAATAAGCAGCATTATTTGTCGCCTGCTCTTGAGTAACGTTGCCATATCCTGTTACAACACCAACAATATCAATATCAGGATGTAATAACCCATACATGATTGCTAACGAATCATCAATACCAGGATCTCCAAGGAACAGTACTTTTTTCAAAGCATTCAACTCCATCCTATCAACTGCTATTACTATATGAATGAAAAAAAATGTACAGAAGTAAAATGCAAATGATTTTTTTAACAATATTTATGTTAGTAGCAAGTTATAGCGTTGGACATATTGTGTTAGACGCTTATTTTCAAAAAACTATTTCATAAAAAAGAACTTGAGATGGACGATAACAACAAAGATACCATCATGACTTCGTTACAACGTCGCATTAAGATGCTGTAACACCAATACAATCAGTTGCGGGAGCAATTAAAGGTTGCTTAAAAGCACATATCATACAAAGTACCGAATGTTATTTTCGTGTTATTTCTTCAGCTAACACATACTATTTTATCAAGTGGAAAGGCTACCTGATGAAATAAGGAGGTAGCTTAATAATATGAAATACAGTTTCATCGTCATTATGATAACATTGTCAGTTTTAGGATTAATCTTACCGAATCGAGGAAGCACTAAAACCAAGGAAATCAGTGTCGAAGAAAAACATACTGATTTTTATGATGCTTTTTTAGTATTGTTAGACCCTTATGCCAGAGAAGTGATTAATAAAAAATATCCAAATCGTAGTTATGGATTATGGAATGCAGAAATATTAGAGGTTACACGAATAACAGGTGGATTTTCTCAATTTGATTTTATAGTAAAAGTTAAATACGACACTTATACGGGGCCGCATAATCCACCAGAAGGTCCTGTTACTATAACTTTTGATGTGAAAATTGAAGGGGTTACTGTAATTGAAATCAAAGGGTAATTTCTGAATTTATTATTCAGCTAACGGATGCTTTACTTTAATAAAAAGGACAATACATATTAGTTATATAAAATATGTATTGTCCTTTATTAATCGAGATTTTTTTAATTTAGTTCTTAATAAGAGACAACTCTTGCTCTTTTTATAAAAAGATTTTAAATTCGTTGCAACTTACGTGAAAACAACGTGCTTCCTATAATATAAGCAATAAGTGCTAAACAAACTGGAAATACAACCGTATGAACACCAAAAGGATTAGGAAGCAGCAAATGAAATCCCATATAAGAGCCAACTCCAACAACAATCGAAGCAAGTGCTCCTGTAGCATTCCCTCTTCTCCAATATAATCCAAGCACAAGCGGCCAAATGAACGCTGCCTCTAAACCACCAAAGGAAAATAAATTTAACCAAATTAAAAAATCAGGCGGTTTAATCGCTGCAGCATAAACAAGTAATCCAACAATCGCTGTAATCCATAGCGTTCCTCTTTTTACTGTTCGAGCAGCAGCATTTTCGTTTATGTAATTTACATAAATATCTTTAATAATGGAAGAACTCACAAGTAATAACAATGAGTTAACTGTCGACATAATAGCTGCCATCGGAGCTGCTAAGAAAATACCAGCAAGCCAAGGAGGCAATACTTTCATCGCAAGCAATGGCATTACTTTATCAGGCACACTCACTCCTGGTAAAACAACACGGGCAAATACACCCGTTAAATGCATACCAATCATAATTGTACCGACGACAACAGTCCCAATAATTAAAGCTTGATGCATCGCTTTTGAATTTTTATAAGACATGGCACGTACACTAATTTGCGGCAAACCTACCACTCCAACACCAATCAAAATCCAAAACGAAGACACATATACCTTTGTTAAACTCCCATCTACGCCAAATGGTGTAATTAAATTCGGATTAATCTGTACAAGCTCGTGCATAATATTTGAAATACCACCGCCTGCAATAATCGTACCAATTAAAATAATTGTCGTACCAAGCAGCATAATAAGACCTAGTATTGTATCCGAAAGCGCAACAGCACGAAATCCGCCAATCAAAACATAAACAAGTACAAAAAACGTAAAAAGAAATAAAGACGTTGTATAAGAAAGACCTGTTAACGATTCAATTAATCTTCCGCCGCCAACCCACTGCGCAACGGTTGCCGAAAACAAGAAAATAATAACACATAACGCTGATAAAATAACAACAGCTTTATTGTTGTATCTTCCTTTCAAGTAATCAATTAACGTAATAGCTTCCATTTTTCTTGCAGTAATCGCAAATTTCTTTCCAAGTACAGTTAGTACAATGTAACCCGTTACAACTTGTATAGCCGACAACAATACCCAACCAAGCCCCATGTTATATGCAATTCCAGGTCCACCGATAAAGCTACTTGCACTTCCATACGTCGCAATCATCGTCATTGCTAATAATAGTCCACCAAGTTCGCGCCCGCCTAGAAAATACTCTTGCAAAAATTTGTTATGCGCAGTCGTTTGAACACGTCTCGCCGCATATACACCAATTAAAAACACAACAACAAAAGATAACATCATTGGAATAATTACATACCAGTTCATTTTCATTCCTCACTCTTTTCTTCCTCATCAAACGAAACATCTTGAAATACGAAACGGACAACAAATACAATAAGTAAAACCATTACAATAAACCCTACTATACAACTATAAAAGAACCAGGCCGGAAACCCTAGTATATATGTATATTCTTTTGGATTGCCACTACCTAATCCATATGCGAAACCGTACCATATTAGAAAGTTGATAACAGCAAGTCCAATTCCGATCCACGCTTCACGATGTGCGATGCGAAAACGTGGGTCATCATGATGTTGATTCATTTTTTCTCCTCCTTTCACGATGTATTATTGTACCATTGTTTGTATCGTTTTTCCTATAAAAAAAGCAAAATGAATATCTCTTGTGAATAATATTAGACTTACATTATAAAATTACATATTTTTAACAATTTTAATATAAATGAGATTGAAATTTCTGAATTTTTAAGTTACGATTGAAATTAGATGTCCTTCACCTAGTTTATACCGCACTAACGGTCAGTAAAACTACCCTCTCAGGATTTTAAGAGAACAAAAAAGATAGATGGGAGATAACTGTCCGTAAGAGCCCAATTGATTCGACTAAGCATCAGTGGACAATGAAGAAAAAACACTGATGGAAGTTTCATTTTATCCCGCAACTCCTCTTTTATTTGGAATAAATGCAGTATTTTGCTGCATTTACATTATATATTTTTAAGGGGGTTATACAATGAGTCAACTAGCTGTGAATCTCCATGAAAAAGTAGAGAAATTTTTACAAGGAACAAAGAAACTATATGTAAATGGAGCTTTTATTGAAAGCGCTTCCGGTAAGACATTTAAAACACCAAATCCAGCAACTGGCGATACGTTAGCTGTTGTATATGAAGGCGGTCGTGAAGATATCCATAAAGCAGTCATAGCGGCACGCCAAGCATTTGATGAAGGACCATGGTCACGTATGAGCGGAGCTGAGCGCAGCCGCTGCATGTACAAGCTTGCTGATTTAATGGAAAAACATAAAGATGAGCTTGCACAGCTTGAAACACTTGATAACGGAAAACCAATTCAAGAAACGACAACTGCAGATATTCCTCTTGCAATTGAACATATGCGTTATTATGCCGGATGGGCAACAAAATTAGTCGGTCAAACAATTCCTGTTTCAGGAGATTATTTTAATTATACACGTCATGAACCCGTTGGTGTTGTTGGTCAAATTATTCCATGGAACTTCCCGCTTTTAATGGCGATGTGGAAGTTGGGTGCAGCACTAGCAACTGGATGTACCGTCGTACTAAAGCCAGCAGAACAAACTCCTCTTTCCGCACTATATTTAGCTGAACTGATAGAAGAAGCTGGATTTCCAAAAGGTGTTATTAACATTGTACCTGGATATGGTGAAACAGCTGGTCAAGCTCTTGTCAGTCATCCTCTCGTTGATAAAATTGCTTTTACAGGCTCAACTGAAGTTGGAAAACACATTATGAAAGAAGCATCCCAATCATTAAAGCGCGTAACATTAGAGCTTGGTGGTAAATCACCAAATATTATTTTACCCGATGCTGATTTATCACGTGCAATTCCAGCAGCGCTTTCTGGTGTTATGTTTAACCAAGGACAAGTATGTTGTGCTGGATCTCGCTTGTTCATTCCAAAGAAAATGTATGATAATGTTGTTGCAGATCTTGCCTTATACTCAAAGAGCTTAACGCAAGGATCTGGATTAGATCCACAAACAAATATTGGTCCCCTCGTATCAGAAGAACAACAAAATCGAGTAATGGGCTATATTGAAAAAGGAAAAAATGAGGGAGCAGAAATATTAGTTGGTGGAACTAAACCTTACGAACAAGGTTATTATGTTGCTCCAACAATTTTTGCAGCTGTACAAGATGAAATGACAATTGCGAAAGAAGAAATTTTTGGTCCTGTCGTTGCTGCAATGCCATTTGATGACATTGATGAAGTTATTGAACGTGCTAACAAATCAGCATATGGATTAGCTGCTGGTTTGTGGACAGAAAACTTGAAGAATGCGCATTATGTTGCAAGTAAATTACGAGCTGGAACAGTGTGGGTAAACTGTTATAACGTCTTTGATGCGGCCTCTCCGTTTGGAGGTTATAAACAGTCAGGTCTTGGTCGTGAAATGGGTTCTTATGCGTTAAATAACTATACAGAAGTAAAAAGCGTTTGGATTAACTTAAACTAAAAAAGGTTTTGCCAATTGTTTTATTTAGATTCAAGAAATTTGAATCAATCTTTGTTTCAGCAAGAGCAAATATATAATGTTACACATTATATATGAATAAAAGAAGAGGATAGATACAAGCAGAATAATTCTGTATGTTCTATCCTTTTTTTGTACCACAAATGCCCTCATTTACCACAACATTTGTATTGGCTGTCCTCAAATAAAGCCCCGATTGTTGAAAAAAACATTTAATGAAACTTAGAGTAATTTAGCCAGGAGAACTTACATTTTTGGATCTCGCCACATGCCCATCAACCTAACAGAACAGATTGCCCCCAAAGTGATAAAAATGAGCCTTACTTCTATAAAAGACACAAAATTTTCATTCAGGGGTATTATAAAATCTTAACTTGATGGCGATGGGACTAACCCCAGAAAGATCTAAATTCCGCAATAAAAAGCAGAATAATTTAATAAACTTTGAGAAAAAAATACCTTTAGAGGTGATTTTATGCGTATATTATTTCTTAGCTTTTTGTTTCCGTTGATTCTGCTATCACATACCAATGCCACATTTGCTGAAACGGAATCTAACCAATTAGAAAAGCAAATAAGTTCATTTATGTCGGGCTTGCAAGCAAAAACACCTAGACAAGCTATAGAATTGTGGATATTAGGTGTGAAAAACCGAAGCGGTGCTGTTCAATTCGCCATGTTGTCACCGTCACTTCAGCAACAGACACAGAAGAAATTCGAGCAAAGTGGTTGGGTAACCGGGCAATCAAGTCCGTGGGTTGATAATTTCCGTTTTGTAAAAGTAGATAAGATTAGTAATACAAAATGGAGATTTACAATTGCATATGATTTAATAACCTCATTTTCCAAAGTTGAAAAAGGACAAAAGATTATTACTGTAGAAAAAAATCCAGATCCAGGCAGCACTAACTGGTTTATAACCAAGATAACTTCAAAATATAACCCTTCTGGGGCATTTACCCCTGCCGAAACTATAATTTAATCAAGCATATTTTGAAACTAACGAGTTTTGATTAAACTTTTTTATAAAACTGAAAGATTATTTAAAAGAAAGGATTCATTTTGACTAAACTATATCCAAAATGAATCCTTTTAATTTACTGTTAAATACGTGTTTCCAAGATACTTTTGATCAAACTTTATTTCAAAGCAACAATTAAGCTAAAAGGATAGAAAGACCTTTTCCCTGCTTTATGCCTTACTTCTTTTTATACTTGTAACCCACCACTTACGTTTAGTACCTCTCCAGTAATGTAAGAAGCAAAATCTGATGCTAGAAAGGCAGCTGCATGTGCAATATCTTGCGGTGCTCCGATTCGCCCTGCTGGAATGGCTGCAATCATCTTTTCCTTTACTTTATCCGGTATAGCTTGCGTCATATCGGTATCCATAAATCCAGGACAAATTGCATTACATGTAACACCGAATCCAGCTGCTTCTTTTGATGCTGTTTTTGTAAGCCCAATTACACCTGCTTTAGCAGCCGCATAGTTTGCTTGACCGATATTTCCTTGCCAACTAATTGAAGAAATATTAATAATACGTCCATATTGTTGTTTACGCATATGCAAAAGCGCTGGTTGCATACAGTTAAATACACCCGTTATATTTACTTGCAATACTTGCTCCCATGCTGTTTTTTCCATTTTATGCAACATTGCATCTCGTGTAATTCCAGCATTATTTACTAAAATATGCAAAGCACCGTATGTTTGAATCGCATATTCAATTAGCGATTTTGCATCCGTATGGCTGCTTACATCACAAACATACGCCCCTACATCATATCCTTCTTGCAACAATTGTGTTGTCGCACTGTTTAAAGCTTCTTGATTAATATCGCTTAGTAATACTTTCGCTCCTAAAGCGCCAAATACACGTGCAATTTCTTTTCCAATCCCTTGCCCTGCACCTGTAACAACAGCTGTTTTCCCCTCTAAAAAATTCATCTTTCTCCCTCGCTTTTTCTATGTATTTTCTATATATTTCGTCTTATATATTTCATTCTCCTTTTTTGCATAAAAAAGTCTATTTGTGTCACACTATAATTGCAACTTAGCAAAACACAAGGAGATTGTGTGAGATGAAAAATAAGAATTTACAGCAAAACAAAGTGTCTGATGGCATTGATGTTGAGTTTTCTCAAGAACTCGCTGACCAAGATGACTTAGAAGCTCAAGCTCGTGCAGATGCTGCAGATGCACGTCAAAAACACCAACCAAACAAAAAATAAACCGAGGACATATTCTCGGTTTATTTTTTGTATTTTTTTACATAATGCGCAAAGGTAAGTAAGGGAAATAAACGATGATAACTATGATAACGAATATAAAATTCCCCAGGCAATCCTGCTCCAGTCGGATATTCAATATGTTCTAAAGAATGCTCTAACAAATAATTGATTCCCTTTTGAATACATGCTGTTTCTGTATCATGCAAAGCGATTAGGGCATCTAAAGCCCATGCCGTTTGAGAAGGTGTACTAAAAGGTATTGAAATAAACCGCTTTTCTTTACTACTTCTACACGATTCTCCCCATCCACCATCACGATGTTGAATCGTTTCTAACCACCGCGCTGCTTTTTCTAACGCTGGATGATTTGCTGGCAATCCGTTTGCCCGCAGACCTGTTACAGCAGCCCATGTACCATATATGTAACAAACTCCCCATTTTCCATACCAAGAACCATTTTGCTCTTGAGTACGGAGGAGCCATTGCATTGCCCGTTGTAAATCATTTGTACTTATTTTATTTGGCGCATACGTTCCAAAAAACTCAAGCACCCTCCCTGTTAAATCTGCTGTAGACGGATCAAGAATCATATCTTCTGCACTATCGAGAGGAACATGCGTAAACATATGCTTATCAACATCCTTCTCAAACGCTCCCCAGCCTCCATCTTTATTCTGCATTCCAAGAATCCACTGTATCCCTTTATTCCAAGCTTGTTTTACTTTCTTATCTTTCTTCGCAATGTAAGTAAGTGAACGTAGCGCCGCTGTTGTATCATCACAATCTGGCACAATGGTATTCGTATCAGTAAATCCCCATCCGCCAGGAGGTAAAGAAGGTGCATGAACATGCCAATCCCCATAAGAAGTATGCTGCTTCTTTAATAAATAACGATTTGCTCGTTCAATCATCGCATCATCTTCTGGCACATTTGCTTCTTGCAGAGCATAACTTAAAAGAGCAGTATCCCACACTGTTGAAGGTGTGTTTTGCAAATGGGCACCATTTTTTGTATTCCATATGTACGACTGTATCCCTGATACAGCTTTCTCAATAATAGGAGAATGTATAGAATGACCGAGAGCAAGGAGAGCGTAAATCATATAAAAGGTAGCGCTCGCATAAGTGTAAAGCGTTCCATTTCCTTCTATACGTTCTAGCATAAAACGTTCCGCTGCTTTATATCCTTTTTGATGAAGAGAATATGGATAAGAAATGAGCTTTTTCCCTTCTGATAAAATTGTTTGCAAAACAGAAGAGCGTTTATTATGAAACCAATTTGATTTATTCGCACCCACTATGTAACTAAGATTAGGAATAATATTTTCTTCTATTACAAATTTCTTATTCATACAAATGAGCGTAGGAACGAAATGAATACGTGCAGTATTACTCAATTCATACATACTAAACGGGGAATGATCCGGTAGAAAGAAAAAAGTCATGGGAAAATGAAACAATGCAGGGTAACCGTATTGCCCATGTAAGGCTAACATAAACTTCGTCATAAAGTGAGCGTTTGTAATGCCACCTTGTTCAAGAATAAATTGTTCTGCACGACGCATCATACGGTCTTCTTTCTTAAATTTCCTAGAAGCTAACAATGCAGTATACACTTGAATTGTAGCAGAAAGATTTCCATTCAGCTCATCTTCATACAATTTCCATGTCCCTTCATTTGCTTGTAAAGAAATAAGTCTTGCTACAAAGGGTTCTATTTCTTTTTCTTTTTTTAACGTGCGTAACAATAGAATCATCATACAATCCGTAAGCGGGGCTCCTTCAAAGCAAAAGCGCCATGTTCCATCTCTATGTTGCATCGTACGTAATGCTGTAACCTGTCGCTCCATTTCATATTTCACTTTGTCATGTAGTAGCATAGATACCCCCCTCTTCACTGAATCCATATACAATATTCCATAATTTACGTAAATATGTGTAAAACAAAAAAAGCAAAGTGAAGTTCATTCTTCACTTTGCTTACGAACAATACCAAATCGCAACAACAATTCCTAAAATCGCCCCGACAACGACTTGATATGGCGTATGACCGACAAGTTCATTCAATTTTTTATAATCCGTTTGTCTTCCATGAAAAAAGTCATTTAAAATTTTTGCTTGTTTACTTACAGCAAGTCTCACTCCGGATGCGTCATACATGACAATAATCGCAAAAATCGTCGCTATTGCAAATACGGAGCTCGTAATTCCTTCTTCAATCCCAATTGCTATTGCTAATGCTGTGACAGTAGAAGAATGAGAACTCGGCATTCCACCAGAAGCAAAAAACTGTGCAAAATCAAATTCTCTCTTTTTTACTAAAGTGATTATAACTTTTGTAAGTTGTGCTAAGAACCAAGCAATCACTGCAGACATTAATGGATTGTTATGTAAAATTGTTTCCATAATTTGCACCTCACCGCTTATAATGGAATATCCTTACTTACATTATAAAGAAAACGGCATACATAATACTATGCCGTTTTACGAAACTTTTGCAGATTTATTTTTTATAAATTTCGGCTGCTTATTTAACATAAATTTCGTTTTCGCTATCGAAAATGTAAATAACGCAATCCAAATAAAGAAAAATGCTATCATATGAGTCCCTGTAAAATGTTCATGAAAGACGAAAATTCCTAATACAAGACTGATTGTCGGTGCAATATATTGCAAAAATCCGACCATTGATAACGGAATAAGCTTTGTACCTTTTGCAAAATATAAAAGCGGTAATGCAGTAACTATACCAGCACCCGCTAAAAGTAACGTCGACGTAATTGAAACTGATCCAAACGAACCAATTCCTTGAACACCTAACATCCCTAAATACACAAGAGCAATCGGCATTACAATCATCGTTTCCATCGTGAGCCCAATCATTGAATCATAATCTAATAATTTCTTTGATAAACCATATAAACCAAATGTACATGCTAACGAAATCGCAATCCACGGAATGGATCCATAGTGAACTGTTAAAACTGCAACCCCAAATGCCGCTAACCCTACGGCAATATATTGCCAAAAATTAAGTTTTTCTTTTAAAACGAGCGTGCCAAGTAAAATACTAACAAGCGGATTAATATAATAACCTAGACTTGCTTCGATTACATGATTATGATTAACAGCCCATATGTACACAAACCAGTTTCCACTAATTAATATAGAAGCAACAGTTAATGACATGAATAATTTAGGACGTTTAAAAAGCTGCGCAAGCTCATTCGTAAATTGACCAAAACGTTTGCAAACCAATAAAACAAGTAACATAAAAGCGAATGCCCAAACGATGCGATGAGCTAAAATTTCTTCTGCAGGAACTTCATCTACCAATTTCCAATAAAGCGGCAGAATTCCCCACATCATATATGCACTTGTCGCATATATGATCCCCTTTTTTTGCGCTTCCATTTGACTCCCCTCTTTTCTTTTTTCTTCATTATAAAGTGTCCTTCTACCTTTTTACAATTTTCCGCTACATAACTTTTTTACACGGACCACCTTACTATAATATCCAAAAGATATACGCCCCCGCAGCCGCAAGAAATGGAATACCAAACACAAACTTATTTTTATGTGTTTTATGATGAAACACATACATCCCAATCCAAGCTCCAATTCCTCCCCCTGCTGCAGCGACCAAAAACAACGTACTCTCCGGCGTGCGCCACTGTTTCTTCTTTGCTTTTCTTTTATCTAGTCCCATCATCATAAAAGCGAGAATATTAATAAATACAAAATAACTCCATTTCAGCATATTATTAAACCTCTTTCATACATTTTTCAATCAATTATTTATCCCGCTACTTTTGGGCAGTAAGCCCCCACTGATAGGAGGTTCAATTTATTATACACTCATTTTATTTTTAGTTTTATACATATGTAACAATGATTTTATCTAATCAAACAAAAAATATTGACTATGATAATATTTTTGTGATATTATAAATAATTTTACTTATCATCTTATATATGATAAACTTAGAAAGGTTACCATATGGAGGTGGATTATTTGTTTCAAATTGGCGATAAAATTGTTTATCCAATGCACGGAGCAGGTGTGATTGAAGCCATAGAAGAAAAAGAAGTCCTAGGAGAAAGACAAAAATATTATGTAATAAGAATACCAATTAGTAATATGGAAGTAATGATTCCGATGAAAAAAATGATACAATCACGTATACGATTAATTGCCGATA
The DNA here is from genome assembly GCF_037104695.1 of Bacillus yunxiaonensis. NCBI lineage: Bacteria > Bacillati > Bacillota > Bacilli > Caryophanales > Bacillaceae > Bacillus > Bacillus yunxiaonensis. The sequence continues at coordinate 898,898 of NZ_JBAWSV010000001.1, forward strand.
AGCTTACATTAGAAAATGTATTACTTATTTTTCAGTACGGTGAATCAGATGATTCACTCTCATGGAAGCAAAGATATACCCAAAACATGGAGAAAATGAAGACGGGTGAAATACAAGAAGGTGCTGAAGTAGTTCGCGACTTAATACGTAGGAATAAAGTAAGGGCGCTTAATGCAAGTGAAAAACAAATGTTAGACAACGCACAAAAAATTTTAATTAGTGAATTGAGTTTAATTAAAGGAATTACTGAAAATCAGGCAATTGATTTGTTAAATACGAAAGTCGGTTAGGTAAAGAAATCCTTTTAAAACCGTTTTGAACTTGATTTTAAATTATATAAGATACCTAAAACGACAAAATAGCCTAACATCTATTTTGTTTTTTTTTTGCTTTATGTACCTCAATATGATATGATTACAAATACGATTTGATTATAGGAACATTACCCTCTAAGAAAAAATTCTTTTTCCTCTAAATGAATTATTCTCACCACTTTTTATTCTCATACTTCTAAGTATACGATGAGGTTCATTTATCCAAGCATTGTTTTTGGATATCCCGATTCATACTGGCACGGTCATCGGAGCCGTAAGGACGAAAGAGAGGTAGGGCTTTCGTTGTTTTGAGGTTTCAAAAACGATAATGAACATTTACTGTTCTTATCTTCCATTTTAACGTAAAAACGATAACAGATTTAAATATATGCTTATATTTGCTCGGTTCATATAAATAGGAAACACATCTTTAGTAATATTTTAAAAGTTTTTTATATGAAAACAATCAAGACAGTAAAATGGTTTAATAGTGAAAAAGGATTTGAATGTACGAAGTACCAAATGATAGTAATGTTACAGTAAATTGCATTCAAACAAGTTAACAGAGGTCAAAACCTAAGAATGTTGTAAAACTATAAGAAAACGAGAAGAACATGCAGTAATTTACTGCATGTTCTTTATTATTCTTCTACAGTTTCTTTTTCATCTCGATTCATACATTCATCAATAGGTTGACTATCTTTTCCCTCCATATAAATCATCGCATGATAAATTTCTGAATATAAGCCAAACACTTGATATACACTTCCAAGAAACGGCATGAGAATCCCTCTTTTCCAAATAATAAATTCCAAAGTTAAGGATTCCCTATCTTTTCCTAAACATTCGCATTTGTATCTTCCTCTTCTATTTGAACGTTAAGAAGATGTAACCATTTCTTATACGGTGCACTGTTTGGATCTACAAATTCTTTTGCATATGAGCGATTCCATAGTTGCTTTACAAATAAAGTCGCTTCTTTTTTTGCTGCTGTTTCCGCTCCGGTCCCGTAATAAGCTTTAAAATATTGTTCAACTTCATTAACAAGTAATCGTAACAATTCATCAGATGTTTCTTCTAATGTCGGATCATATTTTGCTTCCTTATCGTACATCAAGATAACATCTAAAATATTGTGAACATGTTCTTTTCGAAGCCATTTTATATCTTGCGCACCTAACAGAAAGGAATGTGTATATAAATGTCCTCCGTGCTGCAATGCTTTTTCTTGTTCCTCTTCAAAACGAGAAATGATATTTTCATATATAAATGGGTTATGAAGCAGTGCACGATGCAATTTATATCCTTCATTTGTTACATTTTTCCCCATCGATTGAATAAGAGAGCTTCTCCCCACCCCGTTATATTGGTAAACAAACTGACCGTCCACAGCGGCTAGACTAATCCAACGATATATATATGCATACAATAAAGCACGATTACACTTATCATAATCCAGTTTTGTTTGTGTAGCATTTAAGTCTGGCATAAAAGCAGGTAAGTGCCAATACTTATCAAGATGCGGTGTTAAATTCGATTTGCGAACGTTTAATTTATTTACACGGCGATAATAAGACTGAAAGTAATCTCCCTTCTCATTCACATAACCATTTGCAATATGTCCAGACGATAATTTCGGAAAATCTTGCAGCGACAATCCATAATGCGCACGGTAACATACAATTTCATACGGTGAAAAGGCTGCATCAACCGTTTCTTTTTCCTGGAACATCTCTTGTAACGTTTCTTCATTTAATCCTTGATGAACGAGTGGATGAATACCCCAATATTGCAATTCACGATGATGCGCAACTTTCGGTATAAATGGACTTGCTAGATGCAGCAAATCTTCAATTTTCTCACTTACATACTCTGTCATATCGCGCTTTTGAATAGCCGCTTCTTTCCGCAATGCATCAATAATATTTAATTCTAATTTATCTCGGTAGCGATCTTGTAATTCCTGCTCACAATATGTCAAAATATGTTTCCGATAAAAATCTTCTACTTTTTGTGATTGCCCTTCCTCTGCTTGCGCTCCCCTGCAATATTCACGATATAAACTCATATAAATTTCAGCAGATATCTCTTTTGGCAGCACACCATTGTTTACATGGTGATGAATATCCTTCCACATTTCTTCCTGCATTCGCTCATCTGCTAATACATATACATTTGTTGGATTTGTTTTCCCCTCAAATTCTTTACTACGTTTTTGAATGTCTAATAATAAATTTTCACGAGTTTCTTGCAAATTATCAAAGAAACGCTCCCAATATTGAATCATTTTATCAACAGCTTGATATAAAGATTGATATACAAGCTCTAGTAGCATTTCTTTTCGATATTCATTTAATTTGTGTATATATTGAGTTATAATATCTTGAAATTCTTTTCGAAATGTCCGCTGGTCATTGTGAAACATTTTCCCAAACCAATTTTGCTGTTGCGCCAATTCAACACGTCTAACAGCTGTTACCGTTCCTTCAATATTACTTACATTAAATTTTTTATCATAATTTTGGATAAGACTGCGCTTTTGTTCATTATTTTCATGTAACCGATTCATTTTTTCGGTTAACAATTTACGAATTTCGTATAACATGTAACGTGCAGCAACAGGGTGAACAGGATCTGTTTTCTTTAAAAACCATGTATTCAACTGATATGACTGTCCTTCTGAGCCGCTTGGTGTAAATCGATCAGCTTCAATCATATCATATATCAACGTTGTTACATGCTCGTGCACGCGGCTTGGTATTGCATACGCATATAAACGTGCAGCATGGTCTACTCGTGCCACTTCACCTTTCATTTGTTCAGCAATTTTCAGCTTTGCAGCTGAAATTTTACACTCTCGCTGCAAGCGATTTAACTCTTCATCTTTTTGTACTGTACGCTGCACATAATTTTCTACTGCTTCTAAAAATAATTTTGATTTTGATATACCAATCTTTCCGCCTTCTGCTCCTTCACGTGTTTCATAATACATTTGCTTATAAAACACATGTGCCTGTTCTGGACGAGTCGCCAAATGCTCTAAATCTTCCAAGAAACTTTTTCCCCGCTCAGGCTTTTCACGCTGCATGCCGCGGCGAACGTCTTGCTCATACCGACTTTTCTTCTCTTGAAAAAGTCGATCTAGATGAAGCCATGATTCATCTAGTCCTTGCACCGCCCATTTTAAAGCGCAGTAACGAAGAACATTTTCGTATGGATAAATAAGTTTTGCAGCTCCTGCTCCGCAATAACGAGCTTTACCATTTGAATCAGCAAGTTGTTGAATTTGATTATCTTCTTGTGCAAAATGACTCGTTGACATCGGACTAAATAATTGTAAATAAATTGTATTTGTCATTTGTTCCATATAATCAGACAAACTATGCAAATGATGACCATGTAAATTTTCATAATCATATAAGAAGCAATAATTGTACGGTAAATGATGCTGCATAATGGTATGATTTGTGCGTCCATCTTCATCCACTTGATCAGGACGATATTCTAACTCAATTGTAACGCCCCCGCGACGTGATAATTCTCCTGTTGATCCTAAAGTAATTGCATGTAATTCTTTTAATGATGCATACCCGTTTGCCTGTACTGATTCAAATTCTTTGCCACTTATTGTACGTGTTTTAACGAGAACATCAGGAAGTAAAAAAGCACCGCGAATTAAAATGTTGTGATGTTGCAACTTTTTCCGAAGCATTTCTCGTAAATATAGAGCAATTTGTAAAAACATACCGGAACCTGTGCCACCAGCTAGTGACGTAACAATAATAACGCGCACACCATATTCCGTTGTATCACTTGTTACTGGGAAAATCTTCTCAATTTCTTGCCAAAAAGTTGTTAATTTATCTTCCTTCATCGCTGCGCGCAGTGCCAATCGAGAAATAACCCGAAGTTGACCAGCGCCTTCTGTTAATGGTTTATCTAGTACGGTCGGATCAATTGGAAACCAATCTGGAATCGTTGGATCTTCTGCCATATATTCGCGTGGTGTTTTACTGGAGCTCGTTTGTGTCACAAATTTACGTATATGCTGAAAGTGACTTAACGTATTAATATCTGTATCAAATACGTGCATCGCTACTTTTTTACGCCGTTCTTTCGGAAGTTTCCGGTAAATATCATGTGTAACTGTACTTCCAATTCCTCCAAGTCCAATTAAAATTGTTGGCACTTGAAAATCCATGTGAACCACCTTCCTATTTATTCACATTCATATCTGTATACTTCTTTTCCATAGCCGCGGTCAATAACAACCATTTCGTTCGGATATAACGTTTTATGCTCACGTCCTACTTCTTCATCTGTTAGAAACATACCATCAATTACCATGCCTGGTACTTGAGAATCTTTCGTAACAAATATAGATTTTGAGCCTTTTTTTGCAATAAATGTAACCGACTGCACTGTTTTCCGCTCCGCTCGAAATGGAATACCAAAATAATGATTCCACCATTTCGTTCTTAGCAATTCTGGTTCAGATTTATATAACCAATCTTCCGCAATAGATTGATCCCATTCATAATACATAAGCGCTTTCTTATGAAAACGCGGACGAACTATCCACCCAATGATAAGAGTTCCAATAATGAATAAGATGATACTAAACGGTAAAACGAACTGAAAAATGGTCGCATAACGCTCTAAAAAAGGAACGTCAATAATAGACAACGAAATTTGTTTACTAACTTTTTGCGATTGTGAATCTCGTAATGTGATGGTAGCTTCTATGATGCCGGTATCTGTAAAATTAAATGTGTTGGAGTAATAAGGACGAGGATATACATATATTTGATTTCTATTTTGCTTTAACTCATAGTTGATAGATTTATGAAATGTAATGGTTGCTGTTTTCAACAATTCCCTTACTTCTGCTTCTGACATTGATTCTTCATTTAGCAATGGCTGTATAATAAATGGTGCGCTATGCTCCAAATTTGTTACTTTTTCTTTATAATTTTTTGTAACAACTTTGAATGATAATTTTTGTTTTGGAACGGATTGAATGCGAAATTCTTTCGTTTGGCGATAAAACCCTTTTATATTCATATGCACATTTCCATGTACCGCGTCTTTTCCTATCTTTATTTCATAATAGAAGACTTTTCGCTTCTCATCCCATTGCATCGAATACATTTGATTATTTATTTCTATTTGAGCGGTAAAATATGAAGCATCTACTGGTACATTTGTTGGTTTTGCTTCTATAATTGCTGTTTGATCTTCATAGATTTGTTCTGTCTCTTTTTTCTGGTCCTTTCCTTTTTCATATATGGAAACAGTATAATCTAATGCTGGTTCTGCCAGTACTTTCATATTTTCCTTTGTCACTGCTTGATTCATTTCTACTATATATCTCCCTGGTTCCATTACAGCTTTGTTTTTAGGCATAATATGTGTAATTCCACCATATAACCCCATTCCCACCGGTGCTTGAATCGAAAATTTCGATTGTAGATTGAGTGTTCCTTGTATATTTTGGACACGATACGGTATGTTCTGAGAAGATTGATCAACAAGTGTAATTTGTTTTAACGGAAATGGCGTTGTAATTTCAACCTTGTTTTCTATTATATTTGTTTTCACCGCCTCTTCTACTGATGAAAATGGATCACGATTTGCTATTAAGGCAGCTGCTTGATTGACGCTGTTGATAACCCCGTCTTCTCCACTTGTAGGGAGCACGATTCCATTTATCTGTTGTTTCCAAATATCTTTAAAGACATTCATTTGTGCTTGTTCTTGCACCCCTAAATTTTCTTCCATTGTAATTAATACTGCATGTAAAGAAATATTTTTTACTTCCATTTCTTTTTTGAAAGTGCTGAGCGTTTCTGAAATCCGTTTTTTCACACTATCATCTTGTTTTTCTAGCTCATTGAATGCTCCATCTGTTAGAATAATAAGCCAGAATTCACGATTGGCATTTACCTGAGCTTGCCTCTTAATAGACTGGATTGCCGTTTCTACTGATTGAAAAGGTGTATTAGCATGTTCATTCCATGTTTGAATCTTCTCAATTTCCTCTTGCCGTTTGTTATTCGCTAGAGAAACTGTTTTTTCTTGCGATGGATGACTCATTGCTACATAGGAAAACGTATCTTTTTCATCTAACAATGCAATCAAACTTTGCAATGCATAATTTGCATATTTCCAACGATCATTATTACGCATACTACCAGAATCATCATACACAAGTGAAACAACGCGCTGTCTCGCTTCTTCTCCTTTCGCTAAACTAGAAAAAGGACTAATACATATGAGTAGTAAAAACAAAATAGATGTGGCTATGATTCGAATATACATGTTGAAGCTTCGCCACCTTTGTAGACAAATTCCTATGTTTAAACTTATGAGAAGAAATACAAGATATGACTTGTATTTCGAAAAACAATTAAAAACATAATATTATTATGTAAACTGTAATTTAATAAAAAACTGTTCATATGCAGTTTTTTATTTTCTCCTAAATTTCTTTCTCTCTCAATACTTCTGCCCCTTCCTATTGAAGTACATTTCAACTTCCTAGGCTAAATATAATATGTCACTTTCCGGTTTAAATTCTATTCGTTTCTGTTTAGCAATGAAAAAACTGACATTTGTGCTTTGTAGTTTGTATGCAATGGTAATAATTGAAACTCTCCTTTATAGCCTAATTTAGTTTACATAATTAAATTATCACAATCTATTTTTTGCTATGTTTTTCAAAATTTCATAAGGTATGGCTTCTAATTTTCTTTTCTCTCTACCCTCCATCGTTTCTGCCATAGATAAAGCATTCCATATTGCCTCTTCCACGGCTTCAATTGTCATCGCAAATATATGAGAAATCTCTTCCCCATCTTCACGTAAAAATTGATATTGTAATAATTCTGTAGTGGGCGTATGAGAAATACGATGTGCTGTTGAAAAGGCAATGACGATATCTCCACTCCCATGAGCTCCATAAGAACCTGCCTTTGCAAGTCCAAAAGTCGCTCGCTTTGCTATGCGATGTAATTGTCTATCACTTAATGGTGCATCGGTTGCGATAACAATCATGATAGAGCCATCTGGCATAGTTTCCTCGCTCTCATTTCGAATATATAAGTCTTCTTTTCTCCCAAAATTCGTAACAACAAGAGCACCTACTGTATACGTTTCTTTTGTAAAGGTTATTTTGCGTGAACTTGTACCAATTCCGCCTTTATATCCAAAACAAGCCATTCCTGTACCGGCTCCCACACACCCCTCTTTTACTGGACCATTCTTTGCGTTTGTAATGGCCTCAATTGCGTGCTTTGGTCTTACATAAAGCGTTCGAATGTCATGTAAATATCCATCATTACACTCTCCAACAACAATATTTACAGTTCCAGTTGTATCACCAATTTCTTCATTCTGCTCTAGCATATATCGTAATGTCCCTTCTAATACCGGAGCAATTGCAAATGTATTGGACAGCATAATCGGACTTTCAAGTACACCTAGTTCTTGTATTTGAATCGTTCCAATCGTTTTTCCAAAGCCATTAATAACATAAGAACTAACAAATACTTTTTCACGAAATATATTTCCATCATGCGGTAAAATCGCCGTGACACCAGTACGAATATGCATTTCTTCCTTCAAAGTAACATGACCCACTAAAACACCTTTAACATCAGTAATGGCATTCCATTTTCCCGCATCATATTTTCCAATTTCGACTCCTAGTTCACGTAACCGCACTCGCTTCATACTTTCACCTTTTTCTTAATTTTCTATCTTTTATTATAACAAAAATGAGAGTGCAATCTACAAGCACTCTCATTGTTTTACGTATACTTCTACAACTGGATTTTCTTTGTGATCAGCATGAAGACGAATGTTACTTTCTTTTACATTGTAGATATCCGCCAATAGTAATACTGTTAATATGTTAGGAAATTTGCTATCTGTGCCATATTTTCGTTCAAGTGCTTCCTTATATTCAAACGCAAGATCTCCTTGTATATATGTATACACTTCAAAGCCATCTTGTAAATCACAGACAATGGTATCAATAATATCAGCCCCTACTTGACGTGTCATCTCTTTTCGAAGTGCATCCGTTAATGCATTCCATGACACTTCATACGTTTGAAATGTATCTGAATGATTCATTTTTTTCTCTCCTTTTTATCTCACTCTAACAGGGAGTAACATTTTTCATTACTAGAAAACAGTCCTTCCTTATCATTCCCGTTTTTCACTGCAATTATGATGGAATAGACAAACGTACAAGCCGCTCTTGTCCCTTTAACATATCGTAATATTGGAAAGAGAAAGGGGCAAAATTATATGAGTTCTCATAAATATTTTGATACATGTCGGCGTTATTATGGGCGAGTCGTACGTATTGAAGACCATAAAGGCAATATCCATATTGGAAGAATTGTTGATGTAACGGATGAATCAGTTTGGATTGAACCCGTTCATCGTAAGCGATTTGACCACGGGTTTGGCTTTGGTGGCTTCGGCTGTGATTTCTGCGGTGGTTTAGGTTGTAACCATTGTGAATTTGATGAATGTAGATCTGGTAGACGTGGTAGACGTGGTAGACGTGATAGATGTGGTAGATGTGGATTTGATGAATGTAGATGCGGATTTGGTGGAGGATTTGGTGGATTTGGTGGAGGATTTGGAGCCGTTGAACTTGGTTTTGGATTTATTTTCGGTATTACATTAGCTGCTTTATTTTTTATTTAAAGAAAAGCCAACTATATTTTGTTGGCTTTTTTAATAAAGTGAAACTTCCATCAGTGGGGGTTCTTCATCCACCACTGATGGAAAGCTCGCCCAATCGGACTTTTACGGGGAATGAAGTCCACCATTAATCAAAATTCCACTTTATTTTTGACAAATAAAAATCCGGTGCCCTAATATATGCTTGTATTGATGTAAAATATGTTCATGCGCAATCCATGCATGATACAGATCTTGTGAAATAAAATCTGATATATCCCACTCTTGTTCCTCTACAGGTGCAGAAGTCGTTGCTGCAATTGTTCCGCCTCCAAGTACACGTACTGTTTTAAAATTTGCTTGTTTAAAGAATATAACCCATTCTTGCGCTGTTAACAGTTGTTCCATTCCATATAAAGTTACTATATTTTTTTCCTCATGTACTGGTAAATGTTGCTCAATTACCAATTCAATCACAAGCAGCGTCCCGCCATATTGTAATACACGATAACATTCATCTATCGCTTTTCTTTTATTTGTAAACGCAAGAACAGATTCTCCTAATACAATATGAAACACTTCATCACGAAATGGCAGTTCTTCTGCGTTTCCTGCAATGAGTTCAATATTCACTCCATCCTTGTACCATCTTTTCTTTGCTTTTTCAATCATCGTTTCATTCATTTCAACTGCACTTACACTTGAGCCATATTGTTTCACAATATAGGAAGCTGTCCTGCCCGTTCCACAACCAATCTCTAATAATTTTGTATGCTGGTCTAATGAAAGCTGTGCTAACAATTGCTTTGTAAGCGTAAAACCTCCTGGATGTGCACTGCCAATACCAAATGCTGCAAGGAAATCTAAATAAGAATATTGTTTCATATTCATCTCCTTCTATCTCACATGTAACGGGCATATTTAAAAAGAGCTATCGATAGAAGATTCTTGCCCGTAAAGACCCCATTAGTGGAATTGACTATCATAAAGTGCAACATTCATTCATGGATGTTGCACTTTATTTCGTACTGCATATGTATTCATCACACTTCAAAATGTGCACATAAAGAAAGAGGATACGTCACCGCATCCTCTTTTTGAATCATTATTTATCTTCTTTTTCAGTGATATATGTCCACTTGTAGCTGAAATCTCCACCGACATTATGCTTAATAATGTTGTGTACAGTTGGACGTTGTAAGTAAGAACTTCCGCGTTGGTACAGCGGTGCAATTGCAGCGTCATCAAGTAACATTTTCTCTGCCTTTGCAAGTTGTTCCCAACGAGTTTTCTCTTGCGTTAACAATGTTGTTTTACCTTTTTGAACAATGTCATCATACTCTTTATTTGAGTAGCTCATTTGGTTATGAGAGTTTGTTGTTTCAAACATATCGATATATGTCATTGGATCTGCATAGTCAGGACCCCAACCGGCGAAAGAGATATCAAAGTCTTGATCTGTTTCTAGTTTTAATTTTTGTTTAAACGGTTGGTTTTTCAGGGTAATTTTTAAGCCTGGTAAGTTTTTCTCTAATTGCTCTTTTAAGTATTCACCAAGTTTCTTCGAATCATCAGTATCATAGTTTAATAATTCAAGTGTGATTTCATCTTTACCTAACTCTTTCTTCGCTTCATTCCAAAGTTTTGTCGCTTCTTTCGCATCATATGTTACAGATTTTACATCTCCATTGACTTTACGGAAATCTTTATCATCTGGACCTTTTACGAATTCAGCTGGTACAAGATAGTCAGCTGGCTTAGAACCGTTGTTTAAGATTACGTTCGCTAATGCTTTCTTATCAAATCCTTTTGCAATCGCTTGACGAAGTTTTTTGTTTTGAAGCGGTGTGTCTGTTTGTTTCAGACGTTTTTCGTTTAATCGTAAGAAGAATACAGATGGCTCTAAATAGCTACCAAATTCATCTTTCTTCGATTTATATTTATCAACATATTCAGCAGATAAACCAACGCGATCAGCTTGGCCGCTTTCATATAAGTTAATACGAGTAGATAGCTCTTTTACAACACTAAAGTTGATTTCTTCTAACTTAACTGATTTCTTGTCCCAATATTGATCATTTTTCTTCAGCTTCCAACCTTGTTCGTGTTTCCATTCTGTCATAGCGAACGGACCATTGTATACGATGCTGTCTGCTTCAAGGCCATACTTATCGCCTTTTTCTTTTACAACTTTTTCATTTAATGGATAGAAAGAACCGAATGTTGTTAATTCAACGAAGTATGGAACTGGGTTGTCTAATTGTACTTCTAATGTATAATCATCAACAGCCTTTACACCTAAGGAATCAACTGGTGCTTTCCCTTCGTTAATTGCCTGTGCATTTTTTACATCATACATAATAAATGCGTATTCAGCAGCCGTTTTTGGATCTAATAAACGTTGCCATGCAAATACGAAATCTTTCGCTGTTACAGGATCGCCATTTGACCACTTCGCATCTTTACGAAGCTTGAATGTATATGTTTTACCGTCATCGCTCTTTTTAAACGATTCAGCCATACCTGGAGTTGGCTTTTGGTCTTTATCAAGACGATATAATCCTTCCATTACGTTATTTAAAGCAAGGAAAGACACTGCGTCTGTTGCTTTAGAAGAGTCCATAGACGGAATTTCTTGCGTTTCTAGTAAGTTTAACACTTGTTTGGATGCTAACTTACCTTCTGTTTTTTTCTCATCATTTTTTGGCTCTGTGCTTGCTTTTTTGTCCCCTGACCCTGAACAAGCTGTTAAAGCCATGCTCATCGCCAACACTGGCGCTACTACAGCTGTGATCTTTTTAATCTTTTTCATTTTGTACCCTCCCTAATTATATGTACGATACTACTTTTGAGAAACTTTTTGATAACTTTATGTTTCTATATAGTTATCAGAAAATTTCTATTAATTAATATTCTACTAATTTTTTCGATTTTGTAAAGTGATATTATTAAAAAAATTAAAAAAATTATTTTATTACAGTAATATTTATAATCATTCCGTAAAATAACTCAAGAAAAAAAGGCATCCCTTTGCTATATGGATGCTTAAATCCTTTTGTTTATTACTATTTTTTAAAAAATATATAAAACAATTATTTACTAGATATTGCATTCTTATACATATCTACTTTGTATACCTTCATTTTGTACTCTTGTATTTCTAACAAAGATTTCCTATTATTATGAAAATTCAGAAAAATATTTTATTACAGTAATATTTATAATCATTCTATGAAATAATGCGGAACTTCCAATTAGTGTAGTACTGCATATGTACTCATCCCGATTCAAAATGTGCACAGCGAAAAGAGGATACGATATCGCATCCTCCTCTTTTCAAATGATTATTTACCTTCTTTTTCAGTGATATATGCCCATTTGTAGCTATATTGGGAACCAACATTGTGCTTATAAATATTGTGTACAGTAGGACGTTGTAAGAATGCTTTTGCGCTTTGAAACATCGGTACGATTGCTGTTTCATCCTCAAGTAGGATTTTTTCAGCTTTCGCCATTTCTTCCCAACGTTTTTTCTGATCTGTCAGCCATTCACCTTGAGATTTCTTAACAATTTCATCATAGTTCGCATTTGAATAGCTCATTTCGTTTTGTGGATTTCCTGTTTGGAACATATCTAAGAATGTCATTGGGTCCGCATAATCTGGGTTCCAGCCCGCATAAGACATATCATAATCTTGTGCTGTTTCTAATTTTAATTTTTGCTTGAACGGCTGAAGCTTAATATTCACTTTTAAACCTGGTAAGTTTTTCTCAAGCTGTTCTTTTATGTACTCACCAATTTTCTTTGCACTATCCGTATCATAGTTTAAGAACTCAATTGCTACTTCTTCTTTACCTAATTCTTTTTTTGCTTCTTCCCAAAGCTGTTTCGCTTTCTTTACATCAGTTTTTACGCCTGTGGATTTAAATGTTTCACGGTAATCTTTTCCATCTGGGCCAGCAGCAAACTTTTCTGGAATAAGAGCGTCTACTGGTTTAGAACCATCATTTAAGATAACATTTGTTAATGCTTTTTTATCAAAGGCCATTGCAATTGCTTCACGAGCTTTCTTATTCTTAAGTACTGTATCTTGACCGTTACGCTTTTGATTTAAACGTAAGAAGAATGTTGCCGGTTCTAACAGCGTTCCAAATTCATCTTTATTTGCTTTGTATTTATCAACGTATTCAGCTGTTAAACCGACGCGATCAAGTTGGCCACTTTCATATAGGTTTACACGAGTAGACTGTTCTTTTACAACGCTCCAATTAATTTCATCTAACTTAACTGTCGCTTTATCCCAATATTGGTCGTTTTTCACTACTTTCCAGCCTTGTTCATGCTTCCATTCTGTCATTTTAAATGGTCCATTATAAACCATCTTATCAGCTTCTAAACCGTATTTATCTCCATTTTCTTTTACAACTTTCTCATTTAATGGTAAGAAAGATGTAAATGCTGTTAAGCCAAGGAAATATGGAACAGGATTATCTAATTCTACCTCTAATGTATTATCATCTACTGCTTTTACACCTAAAGAGTCAACTGGTGATTTTCCTTCGTTAATTGCTTTTGCATTTTTCACATCATACATAATAAATGCATATTCAGAAGCCGTATTTGGATCTAGCAGACGTTGCCACGCAAATACGAAATCTTTCGCTGTTACAGGATCACCATTTGACCATTTTGCATCTTTACGAAGTTTAAATGTATATTTTTTACCATCATCACTCTTTTTATAAGATTCTGCGACACCTGGAGTAGGCTTATTATCTTTATCAAGACGATATAAACCTTCCATCGTATTCCCTAACATAAGGGAAGAAACTGTATTTGATGATTTTGAAACATCCATTGTAGGAATTTCATTTGCTTCTACTAAGTTTAATACTTGTTTTGCCGCTAACTTACCTTCTGTTTGTTTGTCTCCACTTTTTGGCTCTGTACTTGCTTTTTTGTCCCCTGCCCCAGAACAAGCTGTTAGTGCTACGCTCATCGCTAATACAGGCGCTACTACAGCTGTGATTTTTTTCATCTTTTTTTTCATTTTGTACCCTCCCTAATATTATGTACGATACTACCTACGAGAAAATTTTTGATAGCTCTATGTTTCTATATAATTATCAGAAAATTTCTACTAATTAATATTCTACTATTTTTTCCTGTTTTGTAAAGTTATATTGTCAAAAAAATCAAAAAGTTATTTTATTACAGTAACATTAATAATAATTCTATGAAATACACTAAGAAAAAAGCAGTCCTTCACTAAATGTGTGCTATAACTCTTTTATTTATTAATACTTTGTTAAGCTCATTCAAAACAATCATTTGAGTGCTATTGTATTCTTATACATATCTTCTTTTTAGCCCTTTTCTTTGTTCCTCTCGAATTGCTGAAAAAACTTGCTCATGTTTTATTGGATAAATTTATTTTTACTACTCACAACAATGGCTTATTCTCTCTGATATCAAATAATCCCATTTTCTCGAAATATAAGTCGATGCTATACAAAATACAACATGCCCTGTACTCAGTTGCTCCCTTTGTTTTAAACCTCGCATGTGGCAGGAAAACCCCCTGATCGCTTCTATGCACGGCCAGATGCTCTCGACCTCCCCAGGGGGCACTTGAATATATCATTTTAAATGAGCATTCTCAGAAACAAGTATTGTTATTTTGAATATGAAGCGCTGATTACAAGATGAAAAGATTAAAAAACAACCTTATTTCAGTTAAATAGCGAAATAAGGTTGTTTGTATTTTATATTATGTTTACAAAACATCTTTATAGAGGCAAATCTCTTCTCTTAAACAACATAACAGCCATTACAAAGAGAATACAAGATGCTGCAAGTAGACCAATGCTTGCAGGCCATATGTTATATGTTCCATCAACAATTTCTTGCGGTCGATACAAGTTAAATATAGATAACTTTCTCATCCATTCCAATTTATCACTCAATTTCCCTAACATATCCAGTCCATAAAACAATACTGTTATACCTGTAGAAATACTTAGTGCTTTCTTTTCATCATCAAATAAACAGGAAAAGAAAAATGAATATGCACAAATTACAAGAAATACAAGTCCACCAAGAAGATTGAGTTTAAAAAATAATACTTTATCAAGAGATACCTTTTCAATTAGCCATTCTGCCCCGACTAAACCGCCAAGATAAGTAGCTATAACGATCGTAAATAACCCTATGATTAAGACAGATGCTTGTGTCAAAATTACCTTTGTACGCGAAACAGAAGTAGATAATAAATAAGCCATTGATCCTCTATCAACTAGATGAGCAACTAATTGTGTTGATGCTAAAATACTATATATCATCAACAATAAAACAAAGATTAAACCATAATATTCTCCGGCTAAAAAATCATTCAATTGTTCAATCCCTTTTTCAAATCCCACTGCTTTTAATACCCCTTGAGGCATCGCTTTCAGTACTTCATCTAATCCCTTTACAGATGAGAATGATGGAAAGATCCAAATTAGTAACCATAAATAAAGAACTGAACCAATAGCATAGTTCAAAATCATTTTGGCATTTGCTTTTAAACTAGCAACAAATAATGCTTTACTCATAACCGATCTACTCCTTCCTCATCATAGTAATGCATAAAGATATTTTCTAAATCCATTGTTCTCATCTGAAAACCAATGACATCATATTGCGCTAATATTTGAAGAAGTTCATTATAATTTCCCTGTACAATAATCGAAGCTGTATTTCCTTGCACGCTATCAATTTGTAGTGCCGTTTTCTTTAACGCTTGCAATTGTTCTTGTGAGGATACTGTCACATCAATAACTTGCCGTTGTTTTGCTCTCAAATCATGAATATTTTCTACTGTGAGTAACTTTCCGTCTTTAATAATCCCTACACGATCACATGTCCGTTCAATTTCTGTAAAAATATGAGACGACATAAAAATTGTTTTTCCTTTTTGTTTCTCTTCTAATATAAGATCAACAAATAACTGCTGCATAAGCGGATCTAAACCTGAAGTCGGTTCATCTAAAATGAGCACTTCCGGATCGTGCATAAAGGCTGCTACAATCCCTACTTTTTGCTTCATTCCTTTAGACATTTTTCGAATAGGCGTTTTCACATCAAACTGAAAGCGCTCAATTAATTCATCACGTCGACCATTACTTTTCATACCGCGCATTCCTTGCATAAGCTGCAAAAATCCCAATCCATTCATTCCTTCTATAAAAGAAATCTCTCCTGGTAAATATCCAACCCTTTTTTGAATATCAGCCGCATCCTTCCAGCAATCCAATCCGAACATCGTCGCTGTCCCAGAAGTAGGCTGTATAAATCCCATTAAATTACGAATTGTTGTTGATTTTCCGGCTCCGTTTGGTCCTAAATAGCCAAATACTTCGCCTTCTTTTACTTGAAATGAAACATCGAATAAGCCTTTTCCGTTTGAAAATTTTTTCGTGACATTTTGAACGATTAACATGATTCCACCTCATTTTTTGAAATATTAAACATTTTATATTTCAAAATTATTATACTCCTCAGTTATAAGAGAAGCAACATTTTTTGAAATTTAATAAAGCCTATATTTCAAAAATGTTGTTTCCTTTCTTATCATCTTGTATATTTAAGTGGAGGTGATTCATATGAACGGTTTTGAAAAGGTGAAACAGAAGAAAAAACAGGCTATTAAAGCGGCTGCATTAGAACTGTTTTCAAAATATGGATATAAAGATGTAAAAATAGAAGATATTGCAAAACAAGCGAAGGTTTCACAAGTTACAATATATAATCATTTCGGAGGTAAAGATGCTTTATTTCGCGAACTCATTCAAGAGTTTAGCATGCAAGAGGTTCATTATTATGAAGAACTGTTCACGAGCGACTTATCTTTTCAAGAAAAAATACATCGTATTATGACTCGAAAATTACAAAGTGTGAACCGTTTACATCCTGAAATGATTGAACAAGCAATGCAAACAGATGAAGAATTGCGTAATTTTCTATTTACATATCAAATGGAAAAAGCGCTCCCCCTTTTTCTTCACTTTATTGAAGAAGCACAGCAGAAAAAAGAAATTAATCCAGATCTTTCAAAAGAAATGATTTTGTTATATATCAATACGTTTTCTAAAATGAGTGATCAATTCGTTGCCCACTTAGTTGGTGAACATCGCGAACAGCAAACAAAAGAAATCCTCACAATGTTTTTCTATGGACTTTCTAATCCAAACTAAAAACCCGGCCGAGGCCGGGCTTTTTCCTTATTTACTTACCTCTCCTTCTTGCGTTCCTGGATATTTCGCACCTTCATACTTATAAATGTAAACTTTGGCAAATTTGTTATCACCTTTATCATCGAAAGCTACTTTCGTAATAACGCCATCGTATTCTTTTATAGCCCGAACTGCATCGCGTACTTGTTCACGTGTTGGATACTTGCCATCATTTTTCTTAATAGCATCTTTAATTCCTTGTAAAATAACGCCAGCCGAATCATATCCATATGCAGAGTATGCTTCCACATCTTTTTTGAACTTCTCTTTATATTCTGTTACAAATGTCTTCCCTTTCTCTGTTACTGTTGGTGCTGTCGCTACTGTCGTATAATACGTATCTTTTAATCCATCTTTTGCAACTTCTGCCATCGTTGGAGAATCGATACCGTCACCACCCATAATTGGTGCTGTAACTCCTTTTTCACGTGCTTGTTTTACTAAAACGGATCCTTCTGAATACATACCACCAAAATACACAAGGTCTGGCTTTTTCGCGACAACTTGGTTTAACACACCACTAAAATCTTTCTCACCAACTGTAATCCCTTCATAACCTACAATTTTTGCTCCTAGCTTTTCCGCTTCTTTTTTAAATGCGTCAGCTAAGCCTGTACCGTATGCCGTTTTATCTTGAATTACAAAAATATTTTTTGCCTTTACTGTTCCAATCGCATATTTAGCTGCCGCCGGGCCTTGGAAATCATCTCTTGCAACAAGCCGTGCAACAGTCTTTAATCCACGTTCTGTTAATTCAACTGCCGTACTTGATGGTGATACCATAACAAGATTTGCTTTCTCATATGTTTCGGAAGCGGCAATAGATACACCTGACATTAAATGTCCGACAACGCCTAATACATCTTTATCAGCTGCGACAGACTGAGCATTAGCAACCCCCTTTTTCGGGTCACCTTGATCATCTTGCGGAACAAATTGCAATTCAAAACCTAGTTTTTTAAACTCTTCTTTTTGTTTATCTACTGCAAGCTGCGTTCCAAGCTTAATAGATTCTCCAAACGCAGCTGATCCACCAGAAAGAGGGGATTCAGAAGCAATTTTAATTACTTTACTTGTCCTTGCTTCATTTTTCGTAGAAGCTGAATTATCAGTTCCTTTACTCGTACACCCTGCCATCATTCCCGCTAATAAAACCCCTGATAACAAAAGCGATATCTTTTTCTTCACAGTACTCCCCCTAAATTCTTAATATTTATAATATTTAAAATATTAATCCATACTTAAAGGTTGTACAATAAAAATCGTTAGCGTTTTCTCGTAAAATTCCGACATGATTTGCTAACATATAAAAAGAGTCAGCGCATACACTGACTCTACCATTTCACTATCATTCCTTGCTGACTACTTTGTAAACAAGCTGTAATAATACGAATTACATTTAGAGCTTCCTCAGCAGTAACAGGTGGCATTTCTCGTTTCATTATCGCATCTCGGACACCTTTATAATAGTTTTCATAACACCCGATTTCTGTTGGAATATGAATTTCTTGTTCCTCTGTAGAAAGAACAGTATACATATGCATAGCATCTTCTCCATATCCTTCATCACCAGGTTTCTTTCCTGCCTTTAGCTGCTCTTCTTGGGAATCCATTCCATATTTAACAATCGAGCCTTTTTCACCGTGAATGCTAAAATGTGGTCCTGCATATTTAACGTGACTACCGCTATGAAGAATAACACGCATTTCTTCATAATGAAGAATAATATGAAAATAATCATCTATTTGTGACCCCGGACGCTGATTGACAATATCTGCATAAACTGCTTCCGGCATTCCAAATAGATGTAACGCTTGATCAATGAGATGTGAACCTAAATCAAATAACATCCCTGATCCTGGTAATTTATGTTCTCGCCAGCGATCGCGAACATGCGGACGAAATCTATCAAAATGAGCCTCATACGTATAAACTTTACCGATTTTATCATCTTGTAATAGTTTTTGAACCGTTCTAAAATCGTTATCAAAGCGGCGATTATGATATACACTTAAGACAACGCCATGCTGCTTTGCTAGTGCTATCAATTCTTCCCCCTCTTCAACAGAAACAACAAAAGGCTTTTCAACAACAACATGTTTACTGTGAATAATTGCTTTTTTTGCATATTCAAAATGCGTTGTATTAGGAGATGTAATAATAATAAGATCAATGTTCTCTTGCATAACAAGCTCATCGATTGTTGTCACAACTTCTGCATGTGGAAATGATGCTTTTACTTTTTCTTCTTGTGAAGAAACAATCGTACGGATTTCATAGTCTTCAATTGTTTGTAGCAGCGGAATATGAAAGGTTGTACTAGAAAAGCCGTAACCTACAATACCAACACCTATTTTGTTCATAAAACCCCTCCAAATTATGTATGGAATATGATGAACTTTTATTATATCAACTTATCTTTTTTCTACATAATGTTTTGCTTTTTTAAATTGCTCTTTAGTACTAATGGTAATATAGATTAACATGCCAAAAAGCCACCCTACTTAGGGTAGCCCTCATACTATGCTAAATACGCTTCTTTCACAAATTCATTATGCATTAATGTTTTTCCTTCTCCTACCATTTTAATTTCCCCTGTCTGAATCACATATCCACGATGTGCAATTTGTAACGCTTGATACGCATTTTGTTCAACAAGTAGAATCGTCATTCCTTCTTTATTAAGCTCTGAAATAATTTCAAAAATTTGCTCAACAATAATTGGCGCAAGTCCCATTGAAGGTTCATCTAACATAAGTAAATGAGGACCGCTCATAAGCGCACGTCCAATCGCGAGCATTT
Organism: Bacillus yunxiaonensis; assembly: GCF_037104695.1. NCBI lineage: Bacteria > Bacillati > Bacillota > Bacilli > Caryophanales > Bacillaceae > Bacillus > Bacillus yunxiaonensis. Next base: position 918,991 of record NZ_JBAWSV010000001.1, read on the forward strand.
GTTGTTCGCCACCACTCATCGTACCGCCCTTTTGTTCTAGCCGTTCTTTTAACTTTGGAAAATAGTGAAAAGTGCGCTCCATCCGTTCCTTCACTATTCTTTTATCCTTTACTGAAAATGCCCCCATCTCTAAATTTTCTTTTACTGTGAGGCGTGAAAAAATGCGTCTCCCCTCTGGTACATGAGCAATTCCGGATAATGCTGTTACATGAGGGGATTGTTTCGTAATTTGTTTACCCTCAAACAAAATTTCTCCTGACTTCGGTATAACAAGGCCACTAATCGCCTTTAATGTCGTTGATTTTCCAGCTCCATTGCATCCAATAAGCGTTACAATTTCACCTTTTCCTACAGAAATATTAATAGCTTTTAACGCATGAATGCCACCATAATACGCATTTATATTGGTAAGCTCTAGCAAAATACTTCCCTCCTTTTTATCTTTTCCGAACGATTTTATAGCATTTTTTTACTTTATCCCGCATTACTTCTCTAACACTGCGCTTTTCCCTAAATACGCTTCAATAACTTTTGGATTGTTGCGAATATCTTCCGGCCTTCCTTCTGCAATTTTTTCACCGTGATCTAATACAATGATATGCTCAGAAATCTCCATGACAAGTTTCATATCATGTTCAATTAATACAATTGTTAGGTCCAGCTCTTCACGCATACGATAAATAAGCGCTGTTAATTCCTTCGTTTCCTTCGGGTTCATCCCGGCCGCTGGCTCATCCAATAGTAGCACTTGAGGTTTTGCCGCGAGCGCCCTAGCGATTTCAAGGCACCGCTGTGCCCCGTACGATAAATTTTGCGCTTCTTCATTTAATAAGTGAGCTAAACCAACATATTCTAGAAGGTCGTATGCTGTTTGCTGGGCTTTTTCCTCTTCTCTCTTTACCCCTGGCAGGTGTAACAAAATCCCCAAAAGATTACTTTTCAAATGATTGTGAAGTCCTACCATTACATTTTCAAGTACCGTCATATTGTTAAAAAGACGAATATTTTGAAACGTACGGGCAATGCCATGCTTTGAAATACCATGCGGCTTCAAACCAGTTATTTTTTCTGCACCAAGTAGAATGTCCCCTTCATCGGGCTTATACACGCCTGTTACCATATTAAAGAAGGTCGTTTTTCCTGCTCCGTTCGGTCCAATTACAGCAGTAATCGATCCTTTGTTTACTTTCATATCAACACTTTTCACTGCAACAAGCCCGCCAAACCGCTTTGTAATATTCCGAACTGTTAAAATCGTCATATCCTCACCCCTAGGCTCCAAATACATTCTCTTTTTGTGTTTTCGATTCGATTTGTTTTATCCTACCTTTTTTCAGCTGCTCTTCATTAAATTTCCGATTTTTCGCAGGTATGAGTCCTTGCGGGCGATACAAAGCAAATAAAATTAAAATTCCCCCAAAGATAAAACGCTGCATTTTAGCTGGAGAAAGTGCATCCGGGATTGCAACTGTTCCACTTAAGTTTAATTGGTTTAGCCAGTTTGTTAATTCAGTAAGTACTTGTAAATTTAAAATCGTCATAACTGCTGCTCCTAAAATAACGCCTGGTACACTTCCCATACCACCAAGTAATACCATAACAAGAATAGTAATCGACTCTAGTAACGTAAAACTGGTTGGATCGACGAAAGTTTGTTTTGCTGCAAAGACAACACCCATCATTCCTGAAAATGATGCACCGATTGCAAATGCTAACAGCTTTGTTTTCACAAGCGGAATTCCCATCGCTTGGGCGGCAATTTCATTTTCACGAACTGCCTTCCAAGAACGGCCTATTTTCGAAAACTCTAGTCGTTTTACAATAAAGATTACAAGTAGTAAAATACCGAGTACAATGTAGTACACTTGACTTGATTGCAAAAATGTAAACCCAAATAAAGAAGGTGGTTTTACAGAAGATAAACCCATTGCACCGTTCGTAATATTAACCGGCTTATCTAGATTATTAAAAATAATACGGATAATCTCTCCAAATCCAAGTGTTACAATTGCTAAATAATCGCCTTTCACACGTAACACTGGGATACCAAGCAAGACTCCAAATATTGCCGCAATAAAACCGCCTAGTAAAATAAAAATCCAAAAGCTTTCTCCTGACAATGGGTAGTGACCAAATGGCATAAAGTTATTTGCTTGAGCTGTTGCAAAAATACCGTATGTGTAAGCTCCTATTGCAAAAAAAGCGACAAATCCTAAATCTAGCAGTCCTGCAAAGCCGACAACAATATTTAACCCTAGCGCCATTGCTATATAAATTCCAACTAATGTCGCCACTTCCATATAAGACTGATAAGCCGGACCACCACTAGCTGTGAATGGAAGCAATATAACTAATACAAATAACCCTATCAACCATTTCCATTTACTGTGCAAATTTGTGTAATACAATAATAAAAGAGACAATAGTAATAGTAGAAATGCCGTTACTGACTTTTGTGCAAAATATAGACTCGCAGCAGTTATGCCCATATAAAGGACTAATAATATAAGTTGCATTCTCGTATTTTTCCTTATCATTTCTAGCCATTTTGTCATTATCATCACCTACACTTTCTCGGCAACTGCTTTGCCGAAAATACCTTCTGGTTTAAAAATTAAAACGAGAATTAAAATTCCAAAGGCAAACACATCCTTATATTCAGCTCCCAATATTCCAGAAGACAAGATCGATAAATTTGCAGCCGCAAACATTTCTAACAGCCCAAGCAATATACCGCCAACCATCGCACCTCGAATATTACCAATCCCACCCAGAACAGCTGCCGTAAACGCTTTCAATCCTAAAATAAAGCCAATGTACGGGTCTATTGTTCCATATTGTACAGCAAACAGTACACCTGTTGCTCCGCCAAGCGCAGAACCAATAAAAAACGTAAGGGAAATCACTTTATTCACATTTACTGACATTAACGAAGCAGTGTCACGATCTTGCGCAACAGCACGCATCGCCATTCCCCACTTTGTTTTATTAACGAAAAAGTCTAGAGAGAGCATCATAATAACCGCAAGAATGAGTAGTATAAGTGAAGATGTTTTAAGTTGAGCGTTATTAAAAGAAGACATAATTACTGAAGCCTGTACTGTAATTTGATCATTGAATAAGGTTGGACCTGTTATAATGTAGTTTCCTTTTTTTAATTCAGCAATAAAACGAACGATATCTTGCAGCAAAAAAGAAACACCAATTGCTGTGATTAACGTAATAAGCTTCGGTGCTTTTCGAAGCGGTCGATACGCGACCCTTTCAATCCCCATCCCAAGAAAACCTGTTATAAGAGATGTTGCAACTAAAACAAGTAACAACGCTAGCAAAGCTGGCATAACCGTCATCCAACCAAACCCCATAAAAACAAGGAAAATTGTTGTGCCAATAAAAGCACCCGTCATAAAAATTTCTCCATGAGCAAAATTGATAAGTTCTAATATTCCATATACCATCGTATATCCTAACGCAACAACTGCGTACACTGCACCAAGTGTTAATCCGTCAATTAGCACTTGAGGAAGTGTATGCATGATTTCTCCGAACATAAAATTTCCTCCTTTTTATTTTTCTTTAAAAAAGGTACGGAACATAAGTACCGTACCCATATCACCTTACTTTTTCTCTACTTCTCCTTCTTGTCTACCTGGATATTTTTGCTCTGCAAATTTATAAATATATACTTTTGCAAACTTATTATCACCTTTGCTATCAAACCCTACGTTTGTTACCGCTCCTTCAAAATTATTTGTTTTCCGAACAGTATCGCGTACTTGTTCTCGAGTTGGCATTTTGTTGTTATTTGCTTTAATCGCATCTTTCACTCCTTGCAAAAGTACACCCGTAGCATCATAACCATAAGCTGAATATCCTTCTACCTCTTTATTAAATTTGCTCTTATAATCATCTGCGAATTTCTTTCCTTTTTCTGTCGTTTTCGGATCAGCAGCGATAGAAGTGTAATACGTATTCTCAATAGAGTTACCTGCGATTTCTACCATCGTTGCTGAATCCATACCATCACCGCCCATAAATGGAACCGCAAGGCCCTTTTCACGGGCTTGCTTCACTAATAGTCCACCTTCTGCATATAGACCACCAAAGTAAATTAAATCAGGTTTTTTCGCTAGTACTTTATTTAACACACCATTAAAATCTTTTTCTCCAACCGTAATAGATTCATAACCTGCAATCGTTCCACCTAATTTTTCAATTTCTGTTTTAAATGCTTTAGCTAAACCTGTTCCATAAGCTGTTTTATCATCAATAATAAAAACGCTTTTTGCCTTCAGTGTTTTTAACGCAAACTCTGCTCCAGCAGGACCTTGAAAATCATCTCTTGTGCATATACGATTTACTACTTTCAAATTACGATCTGTTACTTCAACGGCAGTATTTGTAGGTGATACCATAACAACATTGTTTTTCTCATACACTTCAGAAGATGGAATCGCAACTCCTGAATTCATATGTCCAACGACACCGAGTATTTCTTTATCCGCGCCAATAATTTGTGCGTTCGCAACACCCTTTTTTGGATCAGCCTGATCATCATATGGCACAAGCCTTAGTTCATATCCTAATTTTTTAAACTCTTCTTTTTGTTCTTCTATCTTCAGCTGTGCACCAAGTTTAATTGCTTCCCCCTGCGTTGCTGAACCACCAGAAAGCGGTGATTGAGTCGCAATTTTTATGACCTTTCCACCTCCCGTACTTGCTGTATCAGCATTACCATTTGTTTTATTGCCGCATCCCGTTAACAAACCAAACACACATACCGCTGAAAGAACAAAAGCAAAATTCTTTTTTTTTATCACCCATATACCCCCATTTTCATTTTTCTGAACATTTAAAATATTTAGTTAAATAATAATGGAAGTATTTTATTTGTACAACTACTATTCTTCAGACAAATTTAGACAAAAACGCCCGACTCATTATATGAGGCGGGCGTTTTTTTACTGTTCTTTTTTCTGTGGCCACGTTTCCACAACAAGACCAACATCACTTACATCTATTAATAAACTTCCGTTACTGTAACGATCCTTATTACGGAGTGTATTCGGATCAAGTTCTTCTATTATCTGCTTTTCTGTTCGCATACAAACAACTTCATCTGCTCGAACAATTTCTACACCGACAATGCGGTATGGATTCTTTTTCAATTCTTTAAAGATAACGAGTCCTCGTTTTGCTCTCGTTGATTTTTCAATTTCTGTTGCTTTTAATCGTTTTACTGCGCCTCGTTGCGTAACGAGAACAAGCTGATCTTTCTCAGAATTGATAGGAAGACCGCATACAACGTAGTCATCTTCTTTCACATTCATTCCTTTTACACCAGCTGCCCGCACGCCAACTGGACTCACTTCTTCTTCATTGAAAACAAGTGCATATGCACCGTGCGTTGCAAGAAGAATATCTTGCGTTCCATCTGTAACAAAAATATCAACGACTTCATCATCTTTCTTTAAATTAACCGCAACAAATGCACGTGAATAACGCTGCACTTTATATTGATTTAATTCTGTTTTCTTAATCATTCCATTTCTAGTCACAAACGTAATAAATCGCTTCTCTTCGTCAAAATTCGGAACAACAGTTGCAAAGACGAGTGTTTCATCTCGGTCAAGCGAAACAATATTCGCAACGTGCTGACCTAAATCTTTCCAACGAATATCTGGCATTTCGTATACCGGAAGATAAATATAATTCCCTTTATTTGTAAATAAAAGAATTGTCGCGGTTGTATTTGTATCAAAGCGTTCGAGTAAGATGTCGCCCTCTTTCATACCGAAGTCTTTTCCGTTCGATGCATTATGCGAGCGCCAACCAGTTCGCTTTACATATCCTTCTTTCGTTACAGTAACGATGACATCTTCATGTGGAATCATCACTTCCACATCAATTTTAATTTCTTCAATCTCTTCCTCAATTACAGCACGACGACTATCACTATACGTTTTCTTTACTCTCTTTAAGTCCGATTTAATCACTTGAAGAAGTCTTTTTTCACTTTGTAAAATCGCTTGTAATTCTGTAATTTTCGTTTGTAGCTCTTCGGCCTCTTTTTCTAATGCTGTAATGTCTGTATTTGTTAAACGGTACAATTGCAGTGATACAATCGCTTCTGATTGTACTTCTGTAAAAGAGAATCTTGCACTTAAATTATTTTTCGCATCACGTTTATCTTTAGAAGCACGAATTGTTTCAATGACTTTATCTAAGATTGATAAAGCTTTCATCAAACCTTCCACGATATGCTGACGATTTTCCGCTTTTCGCAATTCATATTGCGAACGACGTGTTACAACTTCTTTTTGATGCCCAATATATGCATCTAAAATCTTTGGTAATGTCATTAGTGTAGGGCGGCGATTATGAATTGCTACCATATTGAAGTTATATGGTATTTGTAAATCTGTATTTTTATATAAATAATTTAAAATACCTTCTGCATTTGCATCTTTTTTCAATTCGACAACAATACGAAGACCTGTACGATCCGTTTCATCACGAACTTCAGCAATTCCATCCAGCTTCTTATCTAAACGTAGCTCATCCATTTTCTTTACAAGATTTGCTTTGTTTACTTCGTAAGGAATTTCTGTAATTACGATTTGCTGCTTCCCACCACGAATCGTCTCAACTTCCGCTTTTCCACGGATGATAATTTTTCCTTTGCCTGTTTCATATGCCTTCTTAATCCCATCAAGCCCTTGGATAATCCCACCTGTCGGGAAGTCTGGCCCTTTAATCAGCGTTAATAAATCATCTACAGTACTGTTTGGTTTATCAATTCGCAGCATTGTTGCATCGATAACTTCTCCAAGATGATGTGGTGGAATTTCTGTTGCATAACCAGCTGAAATTCCCGTAGATCCGTTCACTAAAAGATTTGGAAACATAGCTGGTAATACAACCGGCTCTTCACTTGTATCATCAAAGTTTGAAACAAATTCCACTGTTTCTTTATCAATGTCACGTAATAACTCAGAAGCAATTGGTGATAAACGAGCCTCTGTATAACGCATCGCCGCTGCCGGATCACCATCGACACTACCATTATTTCCATGCATTTCAACTAATACATTTCGTACTTTCCAATCTTGGCTTAAACGTACCATCGCTTCATACACGGACGAATCACCATGCGGATGATAGTTACCAATTACGTTACCAACTGTTTTGGCAGACTTACGAAACGGCTTATCATTTATATTTCCTTCTACATACATAGAGTATAAAATACGACGTTGTACTGGTTTTAAACCGTCGCGTGCATCTGGAAGCGCACGGTCTTGAATAATATATTTACTATAACGTGCAAAGCGGTCACCAAGCACATCTTCAAGCGGGAGGTCATGAAACTTCTCTGCTTGCATGTTATTCCACCTCCGTTGCTATAATCATTTCATTTTCTAAAATATTTCCTTCTTCTTGCATACCAAATTGAACATTGCGCTCAATCCATTTACGGCGCGGTTCTACTTTATCCCCCATCAATGTAGCAACCCGGCGATCTGCTCGTGAAGCATCATCAATTTTAACGCGAATTAACGTGCGCGTCTCTGGGTTCATCGTTGTTTCCCATAATTGGTCCGCATTCATTTCACCAAGACCTTTATAACGCTGTAGAATATAACCTTTTCCGACCTTTTTCGTGACATCATCAAGCTCTTCATCAGACCAAGCGTATTCAATGATTTCACTTTTCCCCTTCCCTTTACTCACTTTGTATAAAGGAGGAAGTGCAATAAATACTTTACCTGCTTCAATTAGCGGCTTCATATAACGATAGAAGAATGTCAATAGCAGTACTTGAATATGTGCACCATCTGTATCGGCATCAGTCATAATAACAATTTTGTCATAATTAATATCTTCAACAGAAAATTCCGCTCCAACACCGCCGCCAATTGCATAAATAATCGTGTTAATTTCTTCATTCTTAAAAATGTCGGCGAGTTTTGCCTTTTCTGTATTAATAACTTTACCGCGCAGTGGAAGAACAGCTTGGAAACGACGATCCCGGCCTTGCTTTGCAGAACCGCCTGCAGAATCACCCTCTACTAAATATAACTCGTTCTTTTGTGGATTACGCGACTGCGCTGGTGTCAGCTTTCCGCTCAATGTTCCTTCTGAACGTTTTTTCTTTTTGCCGCTGCGCGCTTCTTCACGCGCTTTTCGTGCTGCCTCACGAGCTTGTGCTGCTTTAATTGCTTTTTTCACAAGAAGTGTAGCCACATCAGGATTTTCCTCTAAAAAATACGCTAAATGCTCTGACACAACAGCATCAACAGATGAACGCCCTTCACTTGTTCCAAGCTTGCCTTTCGTTTGTCCTTCAAACTGAAGCAATTCTTCTGGAACACGAATGGAAACAATTGCACCTAATCCTTCACGAATATCCGTTCCTTCTAAGTTTTTATCTTTCTCTTTTAACAAAGAAACTTTACGTGCATACTCGTTAAATACGCGTGTCATAGCTGTTTTAAATCCAGCTTCGTGCGTACCGCCATCTTTCGTACGCACATTATTAACAAAGGAAAGAATGTTCTCAGAGTACCCATCGTTAAATTGAAAAGCTAATTCTGATTCAATTCCATTTTGCTCTCCTGCAAAATATACAACTGGATGCAACGAATCTTTCTCCTCATTTAAATAAGAAACAAACGCTTCAATACCCGTTTCGTAATGAAAAACATCTTCTAAATCGTTGCGTTTATCCTGAAGTACAATTTTCATGCCTTTTAATAAAAATGCTGATTCACGTAATCTCTCGCATAACGTTTCATAATTATAATTCGTTGTGCTAAAAATCGTTCGATCTGGTTTAAAATGAATCGTTGTTCCAGTATCTTTTGCTTTTCCGATTTTCTCAAGTGTCGTAACTGGAACACCACCATTTTCAAATCGTTGTTCATATACGTAACCATCTCGTTTAATTGTAACAACAAGCCATTCCGACAACGCGTTTACAACTGATGCGCCAACACCGTGCAAACCACCACTCGTTTTATAACCGCCTTGTCCAAACTTACCACCTGCATGAAGTACAGTTAAAATGACTTCTGGTGTCGGTTTTCCAAGCTTATGCATTCCTGTCGGCATACCGCGCCCTTTATCTACTACACTTATACTGTTATCTTTATGTATTACAACTTTAATTTCATCGCCAAATCCCGCTAATGCTTCATCAACGGAGTTATCTACGATCTCATATACTAAATGATGCAATCCGCGGCTATCCGTACTCCCGATATACATACCCGGGCGTTTCCGAACAGCTTCAAGTCCCTCTAGCACTTGAATTGCATTTTCATCATATTGAAATTGACGCTTAGCCAAACTCCTTGCCCCTTTCCTACCCAAAAATCAGAACATATGTTTTCTATTATAGAATAACGCCTTTTACTCACTTTTGGCAAGTGACGTTATTTCTTTTATATACTATTTTCATAAGAAAAATCCTTGCTTGTCACAAGGATTCCTCTACGCTACTATTTCAGAAAAGTAATCGTTTGTCAACGAAACATGGATATGTATTCCAAAAACAACTACATACTTCACCATTTAATAATCAACAAAATGATAATAATCCAAAATGGAGTGACAAGCAGCAATCCCCAAAAACAACCTTTAAAAAACTTCATGATGAACACCTCGTCCATCTGCTCCTCCCTATTATACGAATAGGAGCTCAATAAACTTCACAAATACGATCTATCCCGCTATTTTGAGTAGTATCCCCCCTCAAAACCCAGAGCGAAGCGAGGAGAAGATAGGCGGGGAATAACTCCCGGTAAAAGCCCGATTAATGAGAGCTTTCCATCATTGGAAGGCGAACCGCCCCCCCAATGATGGAAGTTTCACTTTATCTTGTCATTACATGTTCAACTTTAATGCAACGATCCATAATGACAGTATAGCCTTTTTCTTTCAAAAAACGATATGTTTCTTCATCTTGTATACCTAATTGTGCCCAAAATGTATCCGCTTCAATCGCAGTAAACTCTTTGGCAACATCCATTAAAAACTCCGAACGACGGAATACATTGACGATATCAACATGCTCTTTTATTTCAGCCAATGATTTTACCGCTTTTTCTCCTAATACTTCACTAACCTTTGGGTTAACAGGAATAATACGGTATCCTGCATCTTGCATCGCTTTTGACACCATATAAGAAGTACGTCCTGGATTATCAGATAATCCGACAACCGCAATAGTCTTACTATTCTTTAAAATCTCTCCAATTTCCGTACGAGTTGGATTTTCAATTGTCATATGTAATCCCTCCTGTTAGTTTAGTATAGCCGATAAAGAAAGTCTCTTTCAACATGAAAGAGACTTTCTTTATTAATTCGTAGTACCACTATCAGCTAATGTTAATGTTTTCGTTATTTTCTCACCATTTCGATACGCTGTCACTTCTAGTTTGTCGCCGACTTTTTTCTTCTCATATAAGTATTTACGGAACTGAACTGCATTGTCTATTTTTTGACCATCAAAGGCAACGACAACATCATATTGCTGCAACCCTGCTTTTTCTGCTGGTGATCCTGGAGTAATTTGTCTTAACAGAACACCACTTGTTACATCTTTTGGTAACTTAAATTGACCTAATGCATAACTTGGGATTTCATCAAGACCCATTACTGTAACACCCATAACAGGTCGTTTTACCTCACCATATTTTTCAAGAGAGTCAATTACTGGTTTTGCTACATTAATTGGAATGGCAAAGCCAATTCCTTCTACTGCTTGTTGTGCAATTTTACTAGAGTTAATACCGATTACTTCACCGTTTTGATTGAATAGGGCACCACCGCTATTCCCTGGGTTAATCGCAGCATCTGTTTGAATAACTTGTGCTTGCCAATCTGGACGGCCATCCCCGTTAATATCAACCGGGATCTCACGATCTTTACTACTAATAATCCCTTCTGTTACACTTCCATCAAAGCCGAGTGGGTTACCAATTGCAATCGCAGATTCTCCTGCACGAATTTTATCTGAATCGCCAAGTGTTGCAATTTTATTAACATTTTTTCCATCGATCTCAACAACCGCTAAATCTAACCAAGGATCTTTTCCTACTAACTTCGCTGGCACATTCGTTCCATTACTTAACTTCACTTCTAATTTATTTGCACCATCTACAACGTGGTTATTTGTCACAATAAGTGCCTTATCTCCAACTTTTTTATAAATAACACCTGACCCTGAACCAGCTTCAGCTTCTTGTCCTGCTGATTGGGAAAATGGATCTGTATTTTTTTGGAAATTCATTACACCTACAACTACTTCTTTTGCTCCTTCAATCATACCAGGGAGATCTGTTGCACCTTTTGTTTTATTAACAACTGGAACCGCCGTTCCCTCTACTTTTGTTCCAGAAGAAGATGAAATCACAGAGTTATTTGTCCAAGGCATATACGGAGCTGCAAAACTAATTGTAACGGCACCAATAACAGCACCGACAACCCCTGTAAAAAAGTACCCTTTTTTGCTGCTCGATTTTACTGTTTCGGTACGAGTTTCGTTCGTTTCTGTTTGATTATAATATCCCATAACTTATTTATCCCCTCTCTACTTAAATCGTATTTTTAGTATAATCACGATCTGTGTCCTTTCTGTGAACTCATCGTGAAATCCAAACAAAAAAATACAATCATATTTCATAATTAATCAAGTATAAAAAATTGTACATACAATTAAGTATAAAAATGTATAGATAGGCACTAATATTACTCTTCAAACTTATATCCGACACGAATAACTGTACCAATATGTGTTGCTTTATCTCCTAATTTATTACGAAGTTTCTTAATATGCGTGTCTACTGTACGATCATCTCCGAAGTAATCATACCCCCAAAGTTGATCTAATAAATGTTGACGAGATAATACAATCCCTTTATTCTCCATTAAATAAACAAGAAGCTCAAATTCTTTATGTGTTAATGTAATCTCTTCATCGTCTACCATTACAGTACGCGACAAACGATTCACATCGATACCCGCAAAAGAAAGTGTATTCTCTTCAGCTTGACCTAACGCACCGTCCGCACGTTTTAATAATGTTTTAGCACGTGCAACTAAAATTTTCGGACTAAACGGTTTTGTTACATATTCGTCTGCTCCTAATTCAAAACCAAGTAAAGTATCATCCTCATCAGAACGAGCTGTTAACATAATGATTGGTACCGCTGATTCTTTTCTTACACGTCTACATACAGACCAGCCATCAATTTCTGGCAGCATAATATCTAATATAATTAAATCCACTGTATGCTCAGCAAACCGTTCTAATGCTTCCTTTCCATCTTCAGCTTCAATAACTTCAAAGCCCTCATTTCGAAAATAATCGCTAACAATTTCTCGCAATCTTCTTTCATCTTCAACAAGTAAAACTGTTTTATTCAATTCTATCCCGTCCTTTTACTCCTTCAATCGTATAATACGTTGATTTGAACTTCCTCGAAACGGTAATGTAAGATCTCGTTTCGCTAGCTCAAACCTTCCATCTACTAATACATCTGCATACTGCAACAATTCTATCATATCATTATTTCGTGAATTCTGTATCTCCTCTAATGTATAACCTGTGTAAATCCATAAATTTTTTCCCATTTTTTTCACCGCTTTTGCTATTGCTTTCACTTCAGCAGCTTGAAAAAATGGATCTCCACCTGAAAATGTTACATCAGTAAGGTGGTTTTTTTCAATTTCTTTTATCATTTCTTCCTTTGTAATCTCAATTCCATTACAAATATTCCAAGACTGTGGATTATGGCAGCCAAAACAGCGATGCGGACAGCCCGCAAAAAATACGACTGTCCGCAACCCTTCACCATCTACTACACTATCATGAATGATATTCATTACTCTCATATATGTTTCACCCGCTCCGCTTCTTCACTGCGCTTCGCACTGTTCCACTTTGACATATCTCCTACAAGGTATCCAGTAATGCGACGAATTCTTTCAAAATAATGTTCATCTTCATTTCTACAGCTTGGACATTCATTCCCAATCACACCATTATAGCCACAACATTTACAGCGGTCCACTGGATGATTAATAGATCCATACCCTACACCATTTTGTGCCATTGCCTTTACAATTTGCTGTAATGCTTTTTGATTATGAACAGCCGCTCCGTCCAATTCAATATACGTAATATGACCACCATTACAAAGTGCATGAAACGGTCCTTCTAAACGAATTTTATCAATTACTTGAATAGGATAATAAACAGGGATATGGAATGAATTTGTATAATAATTATGATCCGTTACACCCGTAATCGTTCCAAATTCAGCTCGATCTTTCTTAATAAATTTTCCTGATAATCCTTCTGCCGGAGTAGCAATTAACGAGAAATTCAATTGATATTTCTCTGTTGCTTCATCCATTTTCTTTCTCATATATTCAATAATTTCATATCCAAGCTTCCATGACGCTTCATCTTCCCCATGATGTTTTCCTGTTAAAGCGACTAAACATTCTGCAAGGCCGATAAAACCAATACTTAATGTACCTTGTTTTAAAATTTCAGCAACACAATCTTCAGGTTGAAGTTTTTCGCCACCTCGCCATACTCCTTGTGAATATAAGAATTGAAAATCTCTTGCTTTTTTCGTCGACTGATAAGAAAATCTTTCTAATAATTGACGAACACCTAGGTCGACATAACCATTTAGAGCTTCAAAAAATACTTCTTTTGTTTCACTAATACATGCTAATTTCACTAAGTTAATAGATGTAAACGATAAATTTCCTCTTCCAATCGCTGTTTCTTCCCCATGAATATTGGACATAACACGAGTACGACACCCCATATAACATACTTCACTTTCAGGACGGCCATCATAATGTTCCGCATTAAATGGCGCATCTAAAAATGAGAAGTTTGGAAACAATCGTTTCGCTGTCGTTTCTAATGCTAGTTCAAATAAATCATAATTTGGATCTTTTTCTTCAAAATTTACACCTTTTTTTAATTTGAAGATTTGAATCGGAAAAATAGGTGTTTCTCCTTTTCCTAATCCAGCCTGCGTTGCTCGTAACAATTGTTTAATCAATAATCTTCCTTCTTTTGATGTATCCGTTCCGTAATTAATTGAAATAAATGGAACTTGTCCTCCGCCCCTGCTATGCATGCTATTCGAATTATGAATAAATGCTTCACATGCTTGGTACGTATCATTTTCTGTTTCTTTCCACGCAAACTCTTCTACTTGCTTAACTGTTAATGGATATGTTGCTAAACGTTTTTTATTTCTTTCAAACGTTTTTCTCACATATGGTGCTAAATCTATATCAAACAGCGCAAATGATTGACCACCATGCTGCATATTTTGATTCGCTTGAAAAATAATAGAGGAAAGCGCCAACGCACTTTTAATATCTTGCGGCTGTCGCATATATCCATGACCTGTATGAAACCCATTTTCAAGCATTTGAGCTAATGGAATTTGCGAACAAGTTGTCGTACCTGTTGCATAAAAATCTAAATCATGCGGATATAAAATATTTTGATCAATTGCTTTTTTTACTTCTTCTGAAAGTAATTGCTCCACCGCATAACACTTTGCACTTTCAGATGCAAATTTCCCCATCATTCCCATCGGAGAACGACCGTCAACATTCGCATTTTCTTGCATTAAATCTTGTTCATTTGCATAAATAATTTTCGTAAAAATATCCTTTAGGTTTTCTTCATATTTACTGTTTTTTTCTATTATTTGCTTCATTCCTTAAACCCCCAACAACATCTTGTTCATTCACTATCAAAATGATACAACATATAGTAAGGGTGGGTATGTGAAAAATGTAACATTCTGTGAAAATTTTTTAAACATTCATCGAACCTTTTATTTATCCCGCATGAACGGGCAGTAAGACCCCCACTGATGGAAGTTTCACTTTATAAAAAAGAAATGTGTTCTTTACAAATGTATGGTACAATATACGGGAAAAACTCTTTTTACCCTTTATCAACACATTTGAATAAAGGAGACTGAACTTATGCTTACATATCTTTTATTTATCGTTGCTTATTTACTTGGCTCGATTCCATCTGGACTTGTCGTTGGAAAAATTGGCTATGGAATCGATATTCGCGAGCATGGCAGCGGAAATTTAGGAGGAACGAATACATTTCGTACATTAGGGAAAAAAGCGGGTTTCATTGTTACAATTGCTGATATTCTAAAAGGAACATTAGCTACAGCTCTACCGATGATTTTCGGTTTACATATCCATCCTCTATGGTTCGGATTAGCTGCAGTACTTGGTCATGTATACCCAATCTTCGCAAAGTTCCGCGGAGGAAAAGCAGTTGCTACTTCTGCTGGCGTACTATTATGCTACGCGCCAGTTACCTTTGTAGTACTAGCTGTTATCTTTTTTACCCTACTATTTACGACGAGATACGTTTCACTTTCTTCTATGTTAACAGCTATCGTTGCTGTTATTGCAGCAATTATAAACGGGGATAAAATCTTCATTGTTGCGATGTGTTTATTAGCTGGTATGGTTATTTATCGACATCGTGCAAATATTGGACGAATTATAAATAAAACAGAGCCAAAAGCAAATTTAACAAAGAAACAACAGAAACAAAAGTAAGATTGTAACCCACATAACGCAAAAAGAAAACGCAAAGCATATAAATGGCGTCTTTTTGCGTTATTTTTTATACTAAAAGAAAAAGTAATTATGTTGGAGGAACACTAGATGAACATTTCAGTATCAAAAGAAGCAGTAAGCTGGTATAAAAATGAGCTTGGTTTACAAACAGGCGATGCTATTCGCTTTTTCATACAATACGGTGGATGTAGCACTGTTCAAAAAGGACTTTCATTAGGAATTCGTAAAGATAATCCAGCTACTCCTGCTGTACAAGTTCAAGAAGATGGCATTACTTTCTTTATTGAAGGCGATGATGAATGGTTCTTTGACGGACATAATTTATCTGTTACATTCAGTAATGATGATGAGTTCCCACAATTTCATTACGAAAAATAAAAAACGTGGCCTAAGCCACGTTTTTTCATTGTTTTTTAATCTTCTCGTATGTCTCATACCACTCTGGGTACAATTTTTTAAATGATACCGGACGAAAGCCTTCTTTTTTTGCACAAATATTTGTTGTAGACGCTGTAATACAACGTTCGCCGTTTCCATTATAAATTTCATAGCCGTACACCACGCGTAGTGGACTCACAGACTCCACCCATGTTTTCACAATTGCTTTTTCTCCGTAACGCATTGCTTTTCGATATGTAATTTGCAAATCAAGTACAGGAGATACAACCCCATCATTCTCCATTTCAACATATGAAAACCCTAAATCTTGAATTAACTTCGTACGCCCAAGTTCTAGCCATACTAAATAATTCGCATGGTACACGACACCCATTTGATCTGTCTCTGCATAACGAATGTCAATTTCTTGTTCTGCTACAAACATCGTTTTGTCTCCTTCTCGCTTGCGTTTCTTTCTACACCTTTAATCATAATACAGAGAAACTGAAAATAAAATAGAAGTGGCGGATCTTTTTCTTTAAAGGAGTGAGCATATGCTACAAATTATAACTGTGCAAAGCGGTGATAACGTATATAAATTAGCACAGAAGTACGGAACAACACCAGAAACGATTGTGAAAGATAATGGATTAAATCCAGCTCAAACACTCGTAATCGGGCAAGCATTAATCGTGAATACGGAAGGAAATACTTATTATGTACAGCCTGGCGATAGCTTATATAAAATTGCCTTAACCTACAATGTACCTCTCGCCAGTTTAGCAAAAGTGAATCATTTATCATTAAAATCCCCACTCCAAGTCGGACAACAGCTATATGTACCAAAAGGAACAAAAAAAATTATTGAATCCATTGCCTATTTACAACCATCCACAATTCCGATTAAAGAAAGCTTAGTTACTTCCACCAAAGCTATCAATCCATATTTAACCTACTTAGCCTACTTTAGCTTTGAGGCAAAGCGTGATGGAACACTGAAAGAACCTACACAAGTATCTGAAATTGTCTCAATTGCAAAACAAGGGCAGACGATTCCAATGCTCGTTATTACAAATCTTGAAAATGGAAGTTTTAGCTCTGAATTAGCAAGCATTATTTTACGCAATGAAACCATTCAAAATACGTTTATTACAAACATTTTACAAACCGCTCAAAAATACGGAATGCGTGATATCCACTTCGATTTTGAGAACTTTGCACCGGCAGACCGCGAAGCATATAATCAATTTTTACGCAAAGTAAAAACACGTCTCCCAAAAGGATATACACTAAGTACAACTGTCGTCCCAAAAACAAGTTCAACTCAAAAAGGTCCAGCTGCAGCTCATGATTATAAGGCACAAGGTGAAATTGTTGATTTCGTTGTTATTATGACATACGACTGGGGATGGCAAGGTGGACCGCCTCTTGCAGTATCTCCAATTGGTCCTGTAAAACAAGTCATTCAATATGCAAAATCACAAATGCCGCCACGTAAAATTATGATGGGACAAAACTTATACGGATTTGATTGGATTCTTCCATTCAAAGAGGGAAATCCTCCTGCAAAAGCAGTTAGTTCTGTTGCTGCTGTTGCACTTGCCCGGAAATATAATGTCCCAATTCAATACGATTTCACTTCACAAGCTCCGCATTTCAATTATTACGATGAAAACGGAGTAAAGCATGAAGTATGGTTTGAAGATGCTAGGTCTGTTCAAAGTAAGTTTAATTTAATAAAAGAACAAGGAATTCGCGGTATTAGTTATTGGAAAATCGGATTACCATTCCCGCAAAATTGGCGTCTCCTTACTGAAAATTTTTCCATTACAAAAAAAGGCTGACAACTGTCAGCCTTCTCTTATTTATTACGATATGCAGCTTCCTCTTTAATTTCTCTTCGCATTCCTTCAATACTTTCCATGCGGCGCTCATTTTTCGCTTCGATTGCTTCGCGGTCTTTCTCATTTGAAAACTCCGCAGCTTCCCTTGCTTCGTTCATATTCTCAATTGTGTTATATACCGCCTCTTGCAATTTCTCAACGTTATCACTACGATCATCTGGATTTGCTTTGTTTTGTTCTGGCATCATGTCTTCCTCCTTTATTGAAAATACATACAACATTAGTTTGTAAAAAATATCTTTAATTATGTATGCAAAAAAAGAAGGAGAATGCTTCCATTCTCCCTCTCTTTAACCGTTATCAACAATCGGTTGTTTCCCTGATTTGTCTTGCATTTGTTTTCCTTTATTACCGCCAGCTGCTCTCGATTGTGTTCCAATCTGGTTTGGAGCAAAATCTTGTGGATGTTTCTTTGGATTACCCATAATATCGCCTCCTTACAACTAGTATCATACTAGCTATAAGAATTATTCAGCCTGTTTGAAAATACGCGTTTCAAATCGCTTCTCTAATTTTTCTTCAATCCGTTCAATTGCATCACGATCATTAAGTAGTTGCCGTTTATTTTCCATTACAAGTTCTTCAAACGTTCTTCGTCGATTTCTTCTCATACTGTTCACCCTTTCTCTTTCGTTTTACTAGTATGAACAGTTAAAAAACTCCCTAATCAGATTTATGAGAAAATTTTATTTTTAGCATCATTAATCCATTTAACCACAATATAAACTGAAGTATCGTAAACAACCTTTGCACGTATCTCGCTATTCATAGGCAATAAAGTGAAACTTCCATCAGTGGGAGTCTTACTGCCCGTTCATGCGGGATAAAGTTTTGAAAAAACAAAGAAGGCAAGTGTGAGATGCCCACACTTGCAGAAGTTTCATTTTATGAACGCTGCAAAGTCTTCATTCCCTCCTCATACGCGGCAAGAATGAGGACTTCAAAAGCAACCAAATCCTCAGGCTGATCAATCATAATTCTTGTAACACCTAATTCGCTTTTTGTAGCAGGTTCACATATAACAGTCGGATACATAGCTACTATTTCCTCTTGCTCTTTATTCGTTAATACGTATTTTTTTCTTCCCTTTAGTTTAATTCTTACAAATGAATAAAGCGCTTTGATATCCAAATAATTCCCGACACAAACATGACGAATAACTGTTGTGTCTTTGTTATGCATTTCCAATATTTCTTTTATGATTTCAAAGGCTCTTTCTTCTTCTTTTGTTAAACCTTGAGAAATCACCTTCTTCTCTTTTCCATTCTTCTCTTCTACACATTTTTGATATACAGCAGCGCAAGTGAAACAATCATCTAATGCATTATGAGAGCGTACTTGAATATGTAAAAATCGTTTCAATGTTTCTAATTTATGATTTGGTACATGTTTTATATATCGTTTTGCTAAACTAAGTGTATCCAGCACTTTATTTTTTGGTGTGCCGAGTCCTAATCGTTCCATATTACTCTTTAAAAACCTCATATCAAAAGAAGCATTATGAGCAATGATCGTATCTTCTCCAATAAATGCAATAAATTCCGGTAATACTATATCAATTGTCGGAGCACTTGCCACATCAAAATTCCGAATACCTGTCAACATTGTAATGCGGCTCGGAATCATCTTTTCTGGATTCACATACGAAACAAATTGATCGGTACATATATGATTTCGATACCGAATCGCAGCCATTTGAATAATATTATCTTGATAAGGATTAAATCCTGTTGTTTCAAAATCGATTACAACATAATCACCTGTGAAATTCCCCATAATCTTCTCCTTAGCTTTTTATTTACATTATAACTTAACATAATGAAAGAAGCTCAATTAGCCTTTAAATAGAAAAATGGAATGGCACATATACCATTCCTTTTTCATCTTTTATCCCGCTATTCACGGGCAGTTCTTCCCCACGGATGGAAGTTTCACTTTATTTTAATTTCGCAACTCTTTTCTCCATTTCCTTCACCGTCATCGGTCCAATAAATTTATCCTGGATAACTCCTTTTGTATCAATAAAATATGAAGTTGGAATTGTAATAACTTTATAGGTAGTCGTTACTTTTATATCTGTATCAAGAAGAATCGGAAAAGTAAGCCCTTTCCCTTCTGCAAATTTTTGGACCTTCTCTTTTCCATTAGCCCCTTCTGACGCTGTATAATTCACCGCCAATACTTCTACATCTTTCTGATACTTATCATAAAATGCCTGTATATCCGGCATTTCTTGCTGACATGGACCACACCACGTTGCCCAAAAATTCACAATAACTTTCTTACCTTTTAAATCAGAAAGCTTCACCTTTGTACCATCAAGCTTGGACAATTCAAATTCAGGCGCTATTTTCCCAATTTCAATCCCATTTTGTGCAATTGCTTCTTTTACATCCTCTGTACTTTGCTTTTGATTGTCTGTTACTTGCGCTTTCTCTTTTCCAAACTGCTCATATATTGCATAACCAGCTAAACATAATAACACAACAACAATAGATATTTTCCGCCACATATGCACCATTCCTTATATTTTATCTTTATCCCCAAGATCCTCAATGATGAAAGTTTTACTTTATTTTAGCTTATACGGACAAAGATGGAAATATTCTCTATGGAAAGAAACATATATTTTGTAAACGAAAATGCAGTTCATGATGTGATGAATCTGTTTCTTGGGTGAGAGTAGCTTTCTTAGAAACGGGAGATATAGAACTATTTTCAACCAAATAAATGAGGTTTCGCTTCGGAGCGAAACCTCTCTTTATCTTGGATTTTTATATGGTAGCTTAGTAGTTAATAAATCAGATTTTATTCGTCTGGATTCGTCACAACAAATGTTATATCTTCCCAGTTTTTATCAAACGTTAAGGTTGTCTCGTCTAGCTTTTTACCATCTTCTAGAGAATAGCTATGAATTTCTCCTCGTTTTTTCCCGCTTCTTGAAGATTTACCTGTATATTGATAAAGGATGTATATTTTCTTTTGTTCAATTTGAATATCTGCAATTCCGCCCTCTTTTTGTTCTACTTCATTAAAAAAGGCTGATGTATCTTGTATAGAGTAAGTTTTAATCGTTTCATAGTTGGTATTTAATACTTGGATATTCGCAGACTGATCAAATATGTATAATTCATTATTTATGACTTCTAAGTGCATTGGTACTGATTTCAATAAAATTTCCTTTTCAATACTTCCGTTGTCCGGATTAATAATAACAAGTCTTGTTGGTAATTTTTGATTTACGGTATCGCTAAGTGACAATACAAGCTTGTCATTCCAAACTTGAAACATGGATTTATGATAAGTAGAAGCGAATAATACATCTTGATTTGGAATTTCTACTTCTTTTAATAATTTATTAGTAGAAAGATTGATAGAAGATACATATAACTTTTGAATTGTTTGAGAGAAAGCGTATAAAGTATTATTTATAATATGAGCACCCTGTATAGTACCTTTTAATTTGATATGTTGTTGTGTCTGTCCTTTTTTTCCATATACTAATTCGCTTATGTAACCGTCCTTTTCATTTGACATACCAATATTCATATCATAAAAGACATATCCATGTTCTGCTTGGATAAAATAGGCGGCTGCACTTTTATCTTGTAAATCTTTTGGTTTAGATACAATTTCAATCTGTCCTTGTTTTGTAACACTATAATGTTTGTCATTTCGACTAGAAGAGAAATAGTATCCATTCTCGTCTTTGGCATTTGTGATAATACTTTGTCCTTCAATAGGAGCCTTCGCTAAAACATTCCCTTCTTTATCGTATGTTGTCAGGTACCCCCCCGTTTTAAATCCATTCGTATAGGACACTAAATATTCTGCCTTACTGATTTGTTTTAATGTTTTCTCACTACTTCTAGGGGATAAGGAGGTGCTACTTTCATTAGATATACAGGAAGTTAAAAAAATTATACAACATAAAATAGAAACACTAGATAAAAAAAGATTCCTCATATGTTTTTAACCCACCTTCACTTATATACTAATTTAATACTAAAGCGACCATTAACAAACCGTTGATGGTCGCTTTTAGAATTTTCTACATTTAATTAATTAGAGTAGAAAATTGTTGTATTACCTGACTTAACTACCTCCATCGGTGAAACAACTGTATCAAATTTGTTGTAATCGATATTGATTCCTTGCTGTTCCCAAGAACGCCAAGCTAATTGAGAGCAGTAGAAAGAGCTAGTAGAGAATTTGTTAAAAAAATTCTTGTTATAAGGACTACCAACCTTACTTTGTGAATAGCCCGCAGCATTATAATACATCGTATTGGAAGCACCTTTTACCCAGAGACCATATACATTGGATCTTCCTTTCCACGTATTTGGATAATATTGTACACCATCTTTGCCAATAGGGCTCCAGGATTTCAAAAAAGACTCTATGGAACGGGTGTAATCTCTAGATACAATAGCAGCATGCCCTACCCCGATGGAAGAACTTCCAGAGTTAATCTCATAGCTTACTAATACATCTCCTTTTGTACCAAGTGGAGATCTTGTTGCAAGTGTAGAAATTGTAGATTTAGTTTTAGAGTCAGATAAGATATCTCTATATTCTGGATCATTAAGTTTTACATATTCTCCTTCACTTACCTTCGCACCAGATACGGAGTTTTGTTGAGAATTTTTTAATTTTTTAGTTTTGCAATATCGTTAGCTGCTTTTTGTTTTGCTTCTGTTTCAAAGAATTTTTTATCCTTTTCAGCTGTTTTTATGTACCCCTGAATTTGTGTGCTCGTATAAAATAAAACAATATTAAAAACCAAGAGATACACTTGCCTCTTCGGTCAACAAGACAAAATTAAGATTTCAACCCTCATAATAAGAGAAAACAGATATTTTCTAGTGCAATTTAATACAACCTTCATTACATACGGGGACTTATTCCCAAAGCAATGTCATACAAATTAATAAATGATATCTTTCATACACGGCATGATAAAATCCCACTCCGCTATTGTGCAATTGTTATTATCACTAAATATAATATTGCTTGAGTTAATCGCATATACGTATCCGAGTGAAGTAACAAGTGTAAGCAAAACATTAGGGCTCTTTTTGTTTGTTGTAGATACTACTCATTTATTTGTATTTACAAAATATATATTTTATTACATTCAGAAAGAAGAAGGAGTGAACGATATGGAAGAGCATCCAATTGCTAAAGAATTACGAATGATAAGGGTATGTCTCGTTATACTCATCATCGTTACATTATTTTCAGGTGGAGTCAAAGTGATTAAGACTTCTTCAAACCATCAAAACGTTCGACCTACAAATAACGAAGTATATGACAAAAACAATATGACACAAATTGGAGAGAATACATTCGTTGTTAGAAACACCGATCCTAACAGCGGCGGTTACAATACAGTCAAAATCTTTACATACAATCCAAAAACAAACAAAATAACTCAAGTAAAAGAATTCAACTTTGAAAACTCCTTCAAATATGGGTATCTATTAAATCAAAGTGAATGAATACTCCCCCACTTAGCAAAGCTTGAAGTGGGGGTTTCTAACGTTTCGACCTAACGGACGATTAACGTCAGTGGAGTTAACACACTAGCGAGCTGTTTCACGCCTAACCCCTCTATCCCGTTTGTCCATGCATTCGGGACTACTTTTCGTAAAATATTAGCCGCAGCATTTACGTCTGCGTTGATTTCGATTCCTTTTGCAGAACGATACATACCACGCTTCATTCGTTTTCCTGAAAATGTTGCATTTTGGTCGTTTGTTCTATAAGTTGGAATAAAGTCATGATCTAGAAAACTTGCTTTTGATGTGTAAGATTCCTCGGTTACAATAACTTGAATGCCTACTGCATTTGCTTTGTATGTAATCATTTGAATCAATACACTATGCGAGATATGGCAAAACGTTTGGTTATTTTTCTTTCCCATATTCGTTTCCTGCTTCCAACTTTTGTTTTGACCAATAACGATTTTACAAACTTCCTCTTCTTGAGCTAGTTTTACAATATGATGACTAGCTTTATGGAAGATGTCTTTTATTTTCAGGTAACGCTTTTGGTGAAGTTTTTCTATTCTTTTAGAAGTAAAAGGTCCTTCCTTTGTTTGTTTACCTTTCCTGAGAACACTTGTAAAATGGCTCTTCATTTTATTGTAATATTGATTTATGCTTTTGACATGTTTGCCCTTAACAAGTACAGGTTTCATACCTGTGTTTGTTACAATGGTTGCAAGATTATCAATACCTAAATCAATACTCATATAACGCCCATTCTCTTCAACGGATTGTTGTTCTGAAGGAACATCTGTCACCAATTCCACTACATATTCATTGTATTTTGGAATGACACGAACTTGCTTCAATTTACCTTCAGTAAATCCTAATTTCCCAATGTTTAATTGCAATTTTGTCTTTGGAAACTTTAGAAACTTATCATTTTTAATGACACAATCTTGATTTGTATACAGAATCTCTTTTTCAGAAGAACGAATATATTTGGGAATTCTAGGTCTTCCAGTATATTTATTTGGATTCTTTTTATAATCTTTTAAACTAGCAAAAAAAGACTTCCAATTTTGGAATACATTTTTCATGATGGATTGACTAGATTGAGTAGGCAAAGCACGATAATCATTCTGAATCATGGCTTTAAATAATGCATCCAGAAAATTATAATCTACATAAGGTTTTTCTGTAGTTGGTTCTGAAAACAAATTACATTTCACTTCTTTTTGTTTTTCTTTTGGTTTTGTTTTCTCTTTTTCCAATTTCTTTTGATAGGCAAGAAGTTGTGTATCATTCATCTTCTTAATATTTTTGGAAATTATATCCAAAACTTCTTTTTGTAAAGGTTGCAACTCCTTATCTTGTGTCAAACCTGTATACACTTGTCGTATATAAAAGTTTGTCGTGTTGTACATATTCTTAGCATTTTGGCAAGATTCTTGAAAATAAGAATACATACGATGTCCTTTTTTAATCCAAATCTGAAGAGTTTTATAATTTGTTTGATTTTCCATTGTCATTTTTCACCTCCTTGTTAAGGATATTATACCAAAACAAGAACGTATGTTTCTGTTATTTTTTGAACATAAAATATTTTTTTCGATTCACCTCACCACCTTCACATATGTTTAGAGGTGGGAGTCCTCTCGAAAGGTATGATAGAAGTATATAAAAAAGAGATCGAATAACGATCTCTTTTTTATAGGCCTAAATCTAAAATAAACATTACAAGCTACGACTCACTTACACCCTTCCCTTTTGGCACATGCAGTTGTATTTCAAGACAATGAATATAGTAATATCGTGTTTATTACAAAGAGTGAATGAAAGCTTTCATTTTACTTAACGCAAGTTCATCTTGCAAATGAGCATAATGTCCACCATTTAATTCTTGAATATCAATACTAGGGTGCTTTTTCTTAATATACATAATCTTTTTCTTAATTTTATTTTGTAATTTCATAGGCTGCTGATACCGATTTCCATAAAACAATATGCTCGGAACTTGTATAGAAGTTAAGATTCTAGGAAGATTGGTTCGATATAGCGCTAATAATAAACTAATACCCTCTGTATTGGCTGGTTGTTGATTTTTTATCGCTTGTCTTGTGTACTCATTATCTGGAAATCCATGTTTTTCTATTTGGGATTTTATTCTTTCTTCATCCTTCGCTTCATTAGACGGTTTATCATCTTCTTTACCTAACATTTTATTACCGAAACATCTATGTAAAACACTAATAAACGGAACCATATATCCTAATTTCCCAAACATCTTCACAGGAAACAGCGGTATTTTATCATATCCTATGTCTAATAACACAAGTCCCGCTACTTGAGATGAATAATGAGAAGCATAGGATAAACAGATGGCTCCTCCTAATGAATGTCCAATTAAAATAACTTTTTCCACATTTAACTTAGTAATATAACGATGTAACCATTTAGCAGCGTCTTCTAATTTTATAACTCCGTCCAAGCCCTTACTCTGTCCAATACCAGGTAAATCAATCATATGCACTTGGTAAGAATCTTTTACAGAATCAGCTATATGCAACCCTATATCACCTGACCAACCTGTTCCTGGCAGAAAGATAATTGGTTGACCATTTCCCACAACCCTTACAAAATGTTCATGCATCATCATTTTCTCCCTTAGCAGTTCTATATTACAATTATACAATATATTACCATAAATGAGTGAATATTCATTTTATTTTTTTCGTATTTGCTCATATTTCAATACATGATTAGAGCAGGACTGATTATCCCCTTTACCGAATACATTCCTATAAAATGAAAGTCATTTTCAAGAAACATGTACAAATTACTTCGAATCATGATGTTCATTAATGCAATAGCAATCGTTACATGCGTGACATATACCCAAAAGGAGTGATTACCATTTCAGAAATCACACAAATACTGATTACTTGGGCCGGATTCTTCGCTCTTATATTTCTCGTGACAAGAACTGTAAGAGTTTTACAGTATCGCAGCTGGAGAACATTTATAACAGTACATTTCGGAAAAGATTTTATTATTACTATAAATATATGGATTATCTTACTTTGGATTTTTCATTCAAACTTTCCAGGCCAATTTACTTACATATTAGATTTCTACTACAGAGACTCCATTCTATTTATAGCCCTGGAATCATTGTTTATCGGAATGATCTGCGGAGCAGCTATTTACTTCTTTACTAAAAATAAATACGGCAGTATTCTTTTAAGCGTACCATTTAGTGCATTGTATCTTTTTGTTATGTATCATTACTCATTTCACATCTTCTTAATGGTTATTGAAATAAGTATGCAATATCTTTTCATCAATTGGATTGAAAAGATATACAAATAAGTACATTAGGCTTTAGGATTCCCGTATTAAGGAGACTATTGAGGTGATGAGCATAGAAAATAATAGTATGATCCAAGATTTACTTACTTGCTATTGGAGGGATTTCCCTAATGGTTGATAATATTCAACAACTCATTCAAGAGCATAGACAATTTTTCCATAATGATTATACAAGAAGTCTTCAATTTCGCCTTGAACAGTTAGAAAAATTTAAAAATTCTATTCGAAAATATGAAAATCAATTGCTGAACGCATTATATCAAGATTTACGCAAAAGCGAGTTTGAAGGGTATGCTGCAGAAATTGGTTTCGCATTTAACAGTATCAACTTTATAATGAAATACCTAAAACAGTGGATGAAACCTCAAAAAGTAAAAACACCTATTCATTTTGCACCTTCCAAAAGTTACATAATAAAAGAGCCATACGGTACAGTGCTAATTATTGGCCCTTTTAATTATCCATTCCAATCACTAATTGAACCTCTTATTGGGGCAATTGCGGCAGGAAATTGTGTAGTTCTCAAGCCTTCAGAAAATGCACCAAATGTTTCAGCTGTAATTAACAAAATGATAAGTGAAACGTTTGATAAGCAATATATTCGTGTAATTGAAGGAGACAGAGAAACAACTTCTTTATTGATTCATGCACCATTTGACCATATCTTTTTTACTGGTAGCGTTCAAGTTGGAAAAATTGTCATGGAAGCTGCAGCGAAAAATCTTGTACCAGTAACATTAGAACTTGGTGGAAAAGGACCAGCTATTGTCGATGAAACCGCTAACCTCGATATAGCAGCCAAACGCATTATCTGGGGAAAATTCATAAATGCTGGGCAATCCTGTATTGCACCTGATTATGTTATTGTACACAAATCTGTTAAGGTAAAACTGATTTCGAAAATGAAAGAAATCATCACAAATTTTTATGGATCAGATGTATCAAAAAGCAATGATTACGGTCGAATTGTTAATGAGAGACAATTTGATAGACTTATTTCTATATTAGAGCAAGACCAAAATTATATAGTATTTGGTGGAAATTCATCTAGAAGCCATCTATATATTGAACCAACACTTCTTGAAGTAAAATCATGGGATGATGCAGCTATGAAAGAAGAAATTTTCGGACCGATTTTACCAATTATGGAGTACAATGATTTAGATGAGGTCATTCATATGGTTAACAGCCATCCCAAACCGTTAGCCTTGTATGTGTTTACTGAAAATAAAAATGTTGAAAAACAGGTATTAGGACGAATTTCTTTTGGGGGAGGATGCGTCAATGATACCATGTCACATATGGCTAATCTCCACTTGCCTTTTGGTGGAGTAGGAAATGCAGGGTTCGGTGCTTATCATGGAAAACATAGTTTTGATACTTTTACACATCGTAAAAGCATTTTAAAGAAAAGCTCAAAGATAGACTTAGGGCTTGTATTTCCACCGTATAAGAACAAAATTAAAATTTTGCGAAAGATTTTTAAATAATAAGAAAGAAACTGTTTACTGAACATAGGGTATGGCAACCAAAAGTAAAATAGGAGTGGAATACCTAATTTAACATATTTCCGAAAGAAGTCCCCATCTTCAAGCGCGTAACAGGCAGTAGCCTAGCGGTAAGGTGGGGATGAATTTCGGTTAGGCACAGCCTAACTCCTTGTAAGAACAACCAATTGTTATTATGGTGGATACATTCTATATCCGATATCTTCACTTGTTTATAGGATTTAGACGGATTTTGTATATAGTGTCCATCGATATCTTGTACGTATACCATTTTCCCTGTAAACCCCGTTACGAATCCTATTTGTCCAAATCCTTTCACCTTATCACCTAAATAGATTCCATCTACATGTGATGTATTTTTCTTATTTCGATTTGCATTTGTATTTTTCGTTTTCCTTCCTTTTCTTGCAGTTGCTTCATGGAGAGAACGCTTTTTCTTTCTAAATTGTTTGATGCGAAATTCACCACTTTGGTCATATTCTTGTAACCGTTTTGGATTTGTAATCGCGATGACGTCGTGTGCATGTGTTTTAGATAAACGTAGCTCTTTTCGTCTTAGTGCTGTGCAACTGCCATACGTAATCTCACAATCTAAACGCCTCACAATTTGTAAACGTAGTATATTCATAAAAGTTGTTTCTTTATATTGTTTTGGTTTCTTGAAATTGTGTTTGATTTTCCCTTGATGGAATTTTTGATGACATTCTTCATGTACCGTTACAAGGTTATCTGCCATATCAGAGCCACCATAGAGCCAAGAACTAGGGAATCATTCTTGAGTATGCAACCTACGAACGGAGTCTATAAAAGACTAAGGCTAGACAACCAGGGCTTTTTACAAGCCCCACTTCAAAACGCGTTAGCGTTTAAGTGGTGGGTAGTTGCCCCCTTAAGCTCATCGAAATCTGCCGGTCTACAAACCCAAATTCTAAATATAATTTCCAATCACACCTCATAAACTGACCTAGGTTCTCCAATCAGCTAGTTTTCTTTACCTGCTTGGTGAAAGCTGCTCTCCAGGAACCTCCTGTAATTTTTCAGTATGAACGAACATATTCGCTGCTGGCATTTGTACTTGATTCTCATGGAATATAGACATTAGTTCAAACCTTACTTGCCTGGAGGTTTCAAAATACTCCTCAGGTTTAACCAAACCTACAATACAAAATTCATACCCAACATATTTAAGATTTGGATTTAAGTCTGTAACACCAACATATTGAAATGATTCAACAGCCTCGTCCTCTATCCTATATAGGCTTTGTTCCAATTTTTCATTGCAGATAACACATACTTTTTCTAACAATTCCTTTATTCTTGTAGGATCTTCCTGATAACTTACCGTAATCCGTTCAAGAACCCGCATCCAGCCTTTGTTAAAATTTTGTATCGTTCTAATCTCTCCATGTGGGATGGTAAGGAGTTTTCCCGACCATTCACGAATTTGCATAAAGCGAATACCGATTTCCTCAATGGTACCTGAACTTGTTCCGTTAAAAGTAACGAAATCGCCAACACGAAACTCTTTGTCCGTTAATCTTGCGAACCCTAATATAACATCTTTTAGCATCTGTTGTGCAGCAAAACCGATGACAACTCCGGCAATCCCTGCACCTGTAAGAATACCTTTTATATCTACAAATTGACTAATTAGATAAAAAGCAAGACTGATTAAAATTCCATACCTTAAAATTGAACGAATTACACTTTGAATCGTCTGTTCTACTTCTTCATCAAAAAAGCTTGACTTCCTAAAGAACCAATCAATAATACGGTTTATGACAAAGGAAAAAGTCATGAGGACCAAAGCAAATAGTATAAATCTTAAAAGTAAAAACTCCCTTACATAATTAAAAAATTCCTCAGTAACAGTTAATAAATTCATCCATCCACTTCCTTGACTATGTATTTTGATTTTTATTCACAGTTCATCTTCAACAATATAAACCTTTAACGAAACAACTTATTGTCACTCAACAGTTCCTTAATCGTTCTTTCAATTCCAGATGTTCCTTTCCTTTTTACTATAAATATACCCCTTTAGATTATCTAAAGGGGTATAAAGGTGCAATTTTTTATAAACGGGACGACTTTATTTCAAATCCAAGGTGAAGGTGAGATCAAAGATAATAAACATGTCTATACTTTATCTACTTATGATAAAGATGGTGACGAAAAAAAGTTACCTTCACTAGTCAAAAACCAAATAATGAAAAAAAATGCATTTTTTTCATTTTTTTATTAAACAAGAGGACGAAAAGAAAACAGATATACCAGACACTTACATACAAAATTCAAATTAGTAACATACCGCTAGAAGAAAAAAACGTATATGTAGTGGACCTGTTGAAACAAAAAGAATTATGAAAAAATGAATATTGTGAAGGAAATGCTTTTGATGAAATTTTAAGGTTTATTTATATAAATTCTGTTTTGCTTTTGAAAATAAGAAAAGGGACGAAAAACTAGGAGGAATTTTTCATGACGGATTGGTTTCAATTAGATAAAGAATACATTATGTCTACGTATTGTCGTACGAATATTGCGATGGAAAGAGGAGAAGGTTGTAAACTGTATGATGTGAACGGTAAAGAATATTTAGATCTATTTTCCGGTGTAGGTGTGAATTTATTAGGCTACAATCATCCTAACATTGTGCAAACTACATTAGAACAAGTTACGAAATGCTTGCATCTTCCATTCCATTTTTTAAATCCAGTGGCGATTGACTATGCAAAGAAATTAGTTGATTATACTTTGCAAAATGGTAAGGTCTTCTACACAAACTCAGGTACTGAAGCGACAGAAACAACATTGAAATTAATTGACAAATATAGATCTATAACAAACGAAGAACGTGAAGGAGTAGTTGTACTGAAAGATAGTTTCCACGGGCGTACATTAGGAGCTCTTCACTTTACAAGACAAGAAAATATATATCAAAATTTCCCGAAAACATCTATCCCTGTATATGAAGTGGAACGAGAAAATTTAGAAGAACTAGAAAGAACGATTATTAATGAAAATCCCATTGCAATTATGCTAGAGCCTGTACTAGGAAGTGGCGGGATATTTCCTTTATCAAGTGAATATTTAGAAGGGGTTCAGCTTCTATGTGAAAAATATAGTGTAATTCTAATTTTTGATGAAATACAAAGTGGTATGGGCAGAACAGGAAAATTATTTGCATATCAAAACTTCAATATTACACCAGACATTATTCAATTTGGTAAAGGGGCAGGAGGCGGGATACCGCTAGGAGGAATCATTGTAGGTGAAAAGCTATGTGATGTATTTTCACCAGGAGATCATGGAACAACATTTGCTCATTCATCAATGGGAACGGCTTTAGGATTAACGGTATTAAAAACATTAATTGATGATGGTTTAATGCAGGAAGCTTATGAAACGTCACTATATTTAAATGATAAACTTCAAGAAATTCAGAAGGAGAATTCTTATTTTATTAAAGAGGTACGTCACTCTGGGATGATGTTTGGAATTAGTTTGAATGATACGAGTGAAAACGTAAAGAAATTGCAGTTAGAGTTATTGAATAGAGGGATGTTAGTCGATGTCACCCAAGGGAATATCATCCGCTTACTTCCGCCGTATATTATTACGAAAGAAGAGATTGATACATTTGTTAATGAGTTTATTTCTTGTATTCATAGTTTAACAGCTGTAGCAAGTATTTGATTTCAATGTATAATATTTCTACCACAAGGGGTACCGCCACATGCCCATCAACCTAAGATTTTGAAGTATCCCCAAAACGAAAATTTCATCCTTTCATAGTTGTCCATAGAAATTTAGTTCATTTTTTTGTTTTGGGGAAGAATGTATTTCTTAACTTGATAGCGATGTGGTGGGACCCCATTTTTGTTTTGTTAGCTTGATAGCGATGTGACGTGACCCCTGAATAACTGATTCTTCTACCGAGATAATTTCTTTTTGATAAAA
The DNA here is from genome assembly GCF_037104695.1 of Bacillus yunxiaonensis. Classification (NCBI taxonomy): domain Bacteria; kingdom Bacillati; phylum Bacillota; class Bacilli; order Caryophanales; family Bacillaceae; genus Bacillus; species Bacillus yunxiaonensis. Next base: position 951,268 of record NZ_JBAWSV010000001.1, read on the forward strand.
TATGTGACTTTCTTTCCTTACATATACTTCTTGTAATATAGGATCGAGAAATTGCAAAGAATATCGAGTTCCATATTGATTGGAATGTTGTACATTAACAAATGTTGCTAAGTATCCACATATATTACTTTAAAATAAAGTTTGATCAAACCCCCCCTATTTTGTCTATATAAATTGTTTATTTTTCAATATAGGCATATTTATAAGTGTTAGGACCGTATACATAGAAGCCTTTCAAATATGGACGTTGAAGGTAAGAAGTCCCTTTTTGATATAGAGGCACAACTACAGCATCATTCAACAAGGTCTTCTCAGCTTCTTTCAACACTTCCCAACGTTTTGGCAAATTATAAAGCAAATCTGTTTTAGCGTGATTAATTAAATCATCATATTTTGGATTGGAGTATCCGGTTTGATTAAATGCACCGTTTGTAACGAACATATCCAAGTAAGTCATTGGATCTGGGTAATCAGCTCCCCAACTGGAAAGAGAGATATCATAATCCATAGCCGATTCTAGCTTCAATTTTTGGGCATTAGGTTGTTGTTTAATATTAATCGTTAATCCGCTTAAGTTTTTCTCGAGCTGCTCTTTTAAATTTTCTGCAACCCGTTTAGAACTGTCATCATCGTAATTTAACATCTCTAATGTTACATTTGTGACACCAAGTTCCTTTTTCGCTTTTTCCCAATAATCTTTTGCTTTTTTTATATCAAGATGGCCATAGGTAGAAGTTGTTTTCCGGAAATCTTTCCCATCTGGACCAAAGGCTAATTCCTTAGGCACTAAATAATCAGCAGGTACAGAGCCATTGTTTAGAATTACATCTGCAATTCCTTTTTTGTCGATGCTTAAGCTAATTGCTTTTCTGGCATTAGGATTTGCTAACACTTTATTTTTTTCATTCAAACGTAAGAAGTTTGTTCTGCCATTCAAATAAGTTTTCAGGGTTGCATCATTTTTGTATGTACTCACTAATTCACCGGTCAAGTCTACACGGTCAATTTGCTTTGCGGTGTATAAGTTTACTGCGGTAGAAGTATCTTTTACGACATTAATATTGACTTCCTGCAGTTTCACTTTATCTTTATCCCAATAATTTGGATTTTTTACAAGCTGAAGGTTCTGCTCATGATTCCATTTTTTTATGATGAATGGACCATTATATAGTGTAGCATTTGCTTCTAAACCATATTTTTTCCCTTGTCCTTCCACGAACTTTTGATTTAATGGATAGAAAGTTGTAGAAGAAACTAAATCAATAAAGTATGGAACCGGATTCTCCAACTCAACTTGCAATGTATGATCATCAATTGCTTTAACACCTAGTTCATCTACTGACAGCTGCTTTTCGTTAATTTTTTTCGCATTTTTCACATCATATAGTAAATATGCGTATTCTGCACCTGTTTCTGGATTTACAGCACGCTTCCAAGCGTAAACAAAGTCTGCGGCCGTAATAGGATCGCCATTGGACCACTTTGCATCCTGAAGTTTAAAAGTATACGTCTTTTTATCTGGGCCAAGTGTATAGGACTTAGCTAGGGCTGGTTCCGGCCGATTATTTTTGTCCACGCGATACAATCCCTCGAATACGTTATTCATGGCAGAAATCGATACAGAATCTGTTGCCAAAGTAGAGTCTAAAGTGGAAATTTCCGCTGTTTGCGTTACATTTACAACCTGTTTCGTTGGTTTTGATACAGCAACTGTTTTCGTTTCTTCTGATTTGTTACTGCAGGCTGTAGCAAATAAGCTTGTAGTTAGTAGTACAGATAAGGCTGTATATCCTACTTTTTGATTCATCTCCATACTCCCCTTCATACATAATATATTGGCTAGATGAAAACTTTTCTTTGTTTTACCTTTGAATAAAACAAAGGAAATTATGAAAATAGTATAACAACTTAATTATCATTGTATTCCGATATAAAAGCAAGGATTAATATATAAATCTAAGTTAGCGAATGGACAACACTCTTTACCTGCTTCTTGAGGTTCGACCGCATACCTATCAAGCCAAAAAAACAGGTCACTCCATGCCCATCAACCTAACAGAACAGGTAGCCCCCAAAACGAAATTTTTATCTCTTGACAGTTATTTCTGTAAGTTCAGCTCGTTTTTTTCGTTTTGGGGTAGTTTATTTGCGTTAAGTTGATGGCGATGGGGTCACCATATCAAAAAAAGAAAATTGTACGTTTAGACACAAAATTGACACATTTCGATTAGTTCCCTGTACGTTAAGGAATTAGTTTGTATATTTGAGGAGATGTGCGAGACTGGTGTGAATTTAGGGGGGATCCAATATTTTCTATTCAAATATGATAGAATGGAAATATATCCAAAATGGAGGAACAACAAATGAACTCAAACACAAAACAGTTTATTTATGATATCCAGCAAAGAAAGAACAATTATATGGAAGATGTATTAATAGCAATACAACACCCTCAAAAAGAGCAATCTGAACAAGTCATTCAAAATATAGTAGAGAAGATGGATATGATGATCAGTTTAGTTACTACTTACATGGCTATTGAATCAGAATCTACAAAAGAATTAGAAGAACTTCAGGAAGAACTTATTCATGCTCAAGCATATATTCAAAAACGGAAATTTGAAGAAACACAGAGATAAAACCCTGTGTTTTTACTTGGTGGACTATGACACTAATTTTTTATAAATCTGATTAGATATAATTTGATTATTGTTTTGGCATAATCCATACAATTTGTTGAATGCGTACAATATATGGCATCGTATCTTCAATGAGCAAATGATCTGGTTTCACATCTTTTAACTTTCCTCTTACATTACCTCTTACAGTTTCAATAACCACATGTTTACCAATTACTGATTGTAATGTCTGATATACGTAGGGATTGGGTGCACTTACCATATGTTGTTCACTCAAGTTATTTCCTTCCGAATAACTCATTCTATAAGACTCCTTTCTAACTTGCATTCTTTCTCCTAATATATGATATAAATCTTATCAATATGCTAGAAGGATAATTCATTATAGGAACGGAAATAACATTTTAATAAGGTACGGTTTCTATTTCTACATTGCTAAAAAAATGATTTATATAAAGTTACTTTTACTAGTTAATAGGAGATGATATAGGGATATTTTGAATGTACACCTAGGTTGTTCCTTTTAGGATATGTATCATTTTAAATACGCCCTTTATTAGAATAGCGCTCATACTTTTTTTGAGATTCTTTCGTAATACGTGCGTTAAGTAAAATTGCTAACAATAAAAACACTCCATATTTTCCCCCTGTAGCTCCTATGATAATCACACTACTATAAACAAGTACAATTAATAGGATAAACGAAACTAAATAAATACGATCATAATTCTTTGACATCTTCTCGTATTTTATGCGTTCTTTCCTTGCATCCATCTAAATTCCTCCTTTAAATGATCCATTTCACTCTCAAATAAATCTCGCCCTTAAAAAGGAAACAATCTATCGTTTTAAATAATTAGTTTGTTTTTTTATCAACTAATTTATATAACGTAAAAAGAAATCCTACCAATATTAAGCTTTCCACCATGATAATCCTGACCCTCTCCTTCCTCTTAACCCCAACACATCAGATAAAAGTTATGTATATCCCATATTAGCTGCAACAAACAAAAAGGATCATCCCTTTTTGTAAAGGATCATCCTTTTCTTCGTTCATTCAACAATTTTTAGGTATTCTTGATTAATTAAAATAACAGCCGGTCCATTTACAAGAATTCCACCAACTTCAATTTTTTCATAAGATTCAATCTTAATAGAAGTAATTCCTTTCCGCTTCTTTAACTCGTTACTTAATTCTTGCGTTGGCATGCGTTTCATATCTTCACTCCTTCTTATTGTTCCATTTAATCTTATTATGTTAAATAAATTGTAAAAATGGGTTCTAGTTCTAGAAATCCCATCATTTTTTATCGTTGACCATATATTTAGATGTTACCAACTCGCGCATCTCTCTTATGAAAAGAAGATAAATAATTACTATTCATTGTCTCAGTAATTGTAAAAAAATTCTTAAAGATAGAAATGCGATTGATTGTTTTTTCTTCTAGAAATAATGACTTAGATAGTATATTACCTAAAACAATGAAAGCCCTACCTCTCTTTCATCCTTACGGCTCCTTGTCCGTGCCAGTGTGAATCAGGAGTACAAAAATCAAGTGACTATTTAATCGAGTTATTTGATGAAACTTCGAACGATCGTAAAAGAAATTTTATAATAAAAATGGATTAGATTGAAGTAATAACAAAAGAGGTTCCTACTCTAAAAGTGAATTGAAGAAATTGAATGTCTTTGAAATGATTTGCTTTTAATACTCATCACATTCCCGAAAAATTCAGGATGTTTTCGGGTGATATAATACATTATCTATAATGAACCTTAACAGAAACTTTTTATTTGATTTTCAGTAATTCCTTTAATTAATTCTAGTTCACTGACCAAAAATTTATATGCATCATCCAACAATTTTTTTTCGCTTGTATTCAGTTCTTTTTCTTTCTTCATACGCATTAAATCGCGTACAACTTCAGCACCTTCTTGTATTTCACCCGTTTTTATTTTGTCTGTGTTCACTTTATGTCTTTGTTTCCACGGCAGTAATTTACAGGATTCTTCATGCTGAAAAATGTGTATAATGTGCTTTAATGCAAGTATATCAGTAACTGGGCGTATATTCGAATTCAATATTTTATCCGTAGGAATCATGACTTGCATATTACTGATCGACATTTTTATGACATAATACTGTTGTTTTTCCCCTGAGAATTCTTTTTCTTCTATGGCTTCAATTATACCTGCTCCGTGCATTGGATAAACAATGTTATCGCCAATTTGAAACATATAATCCACCTCCATATATGGTAACCTTCTTAACTTTAACATATACGTTATTTTTTATCAAATATTTTATAATATCATAAAATCATTTTTACCGTCAACTACTTTTGACAAAAATTAAATTAAGTAAAAAACGCCCCCAAAACAATAGGGAGTGTGTCAGATTTCCCATAAAGGGAAGGGGAATTTCCCCGCTTATATTCTGAAATCTCTACTCATTAACGTAGATCAGTTTTCCCTTGAAAACGACCAAATCGATCCCGTATTTTTTTCAATCTTGTGTGGTACTCCAAAATCTCAATTCTTGCTTTTTCAGCTAGGGGTGCAATTGGTCGTAAATCTTTTAACCCCCAATAATCAACTACTACATCAAGTACTTGATCAAAATATTGTAGTGGCCCATAGTTAGCTTCTTTTGCAATCACAGCCATTCTATTTTCAAAATCAGGCATGACTGCACCTGGCATTTTAAAATTCATAATCACATTGGCAATATGATAACAATAATTAGGTTCCAATTCCAAATGTGTTCGAATCACGTCTCGATAAAACGCATAATGAAGGGTTTCATCTTTTGCAAGACGGCGTAATAATGTAGCAAGATCTGGATCATGCTTACTTGCAACCTTAGCTACATTATTGTAAAACACCATCGTTGCAAGTTCTTGTAGCGTCGTATACGTCATGGCTTCGATTGGCGTGTGAAAATCAGGCTCAAATCCACCTTCAACGACTGACTTTCTTAATTCATGTAATCGTTTAGGATTCACGCTTCGAGTAAGTAGTAAATATGTCTCCAACAAATTCGAATGTTGATCCTCTTCTGAAGTCCAAGTATGAATAAAGTCCGTAATAACAGAAAGGGACCCTTTAAAAGTTGCAGATAAATACATTGTAAACCATGGTAAATTCACTTCTGTTAATAAAGCTGTTTCAATGGCCGTAATTACACCAGAAGGAAGTGCAACCTGACTTTCATCCCAAGGAACTCTTTTAAAGTCCATACCCTTATCCCATGGTAAAAACTCATGATAACCCCAATCTATCTTCTGTGCTCTTATTTTATGTTGTTCATACAGTTCTTTTAAGCGTGGTTCTAATCGGAAATCTAAATCATTTGTTAGCATATGTAAGTGCCTCCTTTTCTTATCATAGATAGTCATTCTATAATTACATTCGTTTTTATCTTTTAAAATTTCTTTAAATAGATATTACTTTCCTTTTTTGGGGTTCAGCCGCATGCCTATCAACTTAAGAAAAGTAAACACCCCAAAAACGAAAAAAAGCTAACTTCTCAAATAACTAACTGTAGAAAAAGGAAATTTTTATTTTGGGGGTACTTCAAAATATTAGCTTGATAGCGATGCGTCAGCACCCCATGCCCATCAACTTAAGAAATTCTTGGTGCCCCAAAACGAGAAAAATGAATTTCTTTGCTATAAAAGACAAAAAATTTTCGTTTTAGGGATACTTCAAAATATTAGGTTGATGGACATGGTGTACCGCCAACATTTTAACGAAAGTATACGCTAAGCAAAATCCGACATGAGAAAACGTTGATTTTACTACTCTAAACGATATCGCCAGTAGGTATTTGAGTCAAATGCACTTCAATGTAAAAGGTGCTGAAAAGAGCTTAATTAGTGTCTCAAAACTCATCTTTAAATCAAATTCTCAATTCAACTCGTGTTATAGAGTTTTGAGAATCCCTTAGCGTATAAAAATGTTACAATGTGCGTCCTCCCCCTTATTGAACGGAGGAATCTTTACCGCAATAATTACAGCACAAACAAAAAAAGCCGCATTTGCGACTCATGGACTTATAGAACTAACGCATGCGTTAGTTGAATTACTTACCGTTTAATCGCATCAACAATTAGCGATGGAAAACCAAGTTTATCTCCTTGATTTCTAGAATCATACCTTTTTGAACGGAAAATAACACCATCGTTCGCATCCCATTCGTTGTAATAAAATTGCCCATTTTCATCACAATATTCAAGTAAAACTACTTCAAATCCAGCAGTTTCAAACATTTTCGTTAATGTTTTATAATTATGAACTATTTTATGGCTTGCAGCTGGATGGTCTTTAGGTCCAGGTCCGCCTACTTTAACTATATTTTGGTAGGTTTCATCTGGAAAAAATGCATCAGGGACGCCACAACGAATATGACCTGATGGTTTTAAAAATTCATAACAAATTTTAGCTGCTTTTACACCTTCTTCAAAAGTAAGATGTTCCCATACATGCTCAGCTAAAATAGCTGAAATGGAGTTATATTCAAATCTTTCTTTCCAGGTAGTTTCAACTAATAAGTTAAGTTCATCTTCTTGAGTTTGAATCCAACCTGGATTATTGTTAAATGCTCCAGCTCCAACTACTACTTTAATTTCGTTTTGTTTTATTACCATCACTTTCACCTCATAAGAACCTTAATTCATTGATAAATAAATTCGACAAAATTATCCAAATTCCTTTTACATATATGATCCTTATAGAATGGTATTTTTAATTCCCATCATTTTCTATAGTGAGCATGGCCTGGCCTACTACTCCCACTCATTAATAATTCATATAGGATAAAACGAGGTTTACAATCCACACGAAAACAATTAGCCAAATACTAATAATAAGAAATCCTGTTATCCAATTCTTAGGTTTATTCATAGATGATTGTCCTTCTATCTTCCTTTTACAATCCTCTAATACTTCTTCAGGGATAAGCTTTAACGCCAAGTATACGCCTAAAGGAACAAGAATGAGATCGTCAAGATACCCTAAGATTGGAATGAAATCCGGAATTAAGTCAATAGGGCTGAAAGCATAAGCAACAACAAGCATTGTAAATAACTTAGCATACCAAGGGACTCTTTCATCTCGATATGCCAAATACAGCACAAGAAGTTGTGTCTTTAAATTTTTAGCCCATTTTTTCATTTTCTGTATAGTTGATAGCCCTTTTTCTGTTTGAATTTGTTTATTTTGACTCAAAATATCTCCTCTTCTTTTCATTTTTTGTAGTTTTCTATTCTCAGAGAAAGCTTAATATTAGAGATTCCTCTCTTTCTCCCAATCTGTTTTCAAAATGGAATAAACTAAAGCATCATTTGAATGATGCTCTTGATAAATATAACCTCTCAATAATCCTTCTTTCTGAAAACCTATTTTCAATAATAAATGAGATGATGCCTCATTTTCAGGATAGGTAATAGCTCCGATACGAAATAAATCTAATTCTTGAAAACCATATTTTAAAACCGCTTTAACAGCTTCAGATGCATATCCTTTCCTCCAAAAAGAAGGATGAATATCGTAACCAATTTCAGCTCGTTTACTCCAAAGTTGTAGATTATTAAAACCTACTGTACCGATAAAATCATTTATCTCCTTCACAACGATTCCCCAGCGAATCGCACGCTTTTCTTGAAAATTTTTCGCAAAAGAATCAATCATTCTAGCTGCCTGTTCTATCTCTTTAAAGCAATTCATGCCATAGTAACGCGTTACCTCTTCAAGTGAAAAGATATCATATATATTTTGGCTATACGTTTGATTTATCTCAATTAAACTTAGACGGTCGGTTTCTAGAGTTGGGAATTCCATTGAAATCCTCCTTTATTCTGCTTTTCATTGATTATATCAAAACTATTTTTTATTTCTAAGATAATTCAAATAACAATAAAGCGTATCCTCTAAAAACAATTAAAAAGAAAATGAAGGAATATGTATTTACATAGTGGAATGTATTATTAAAAAAGAACGGGCGTTAATATAACCACAGAGAATGTAATACAATGACTCTAAAAACATGGCCTCAAAGACCTTTTATAAATAATACGGCTACAGTTAAAAAGGAATCTATTGGCTATGCAGAGGTGATTATAGTTGTGAAAAATCGTATCAGTAATTATACTGGAGGAATTTCGTCTGTAGGTATTTTTTCACTTTCGATAATTTTCCTTTATCTTAACCCTTATACTGCGGAACCACCCAATCAACAAACTATTTTTAGTGTTTTCATTATGCTATTACTTCCTTCTTGTTTAGCATTAGTTGCACTAATCATGAGAAGACTAATTTTAATGAGTATTTTTTTCACATGGTTGTTACCAGCTACTACCTATTTAGGCATCGCTGCAATTCCAAGTATTTGGAATTTATATATTATTCTTCTAATCATCTACCTTATTTCTATCTTTTTAGTAAAAGCTGATAAGTAAAAATCATTGCTACTGCCTTCACAATTCAGAACTTGAGCTCTAGAACATCTATACATATTAATCAGCTATTGTTGCGAACCATTCACTAATAGTAATATTGCTCGAAGTTCTGTTTTTTATCCGTATGAATGAAGTATGTTTTAATATAAATTAACTCTATTGCATATGGAGGACAAAAATGAAAAGAAAGAAATTATATATAGGTATCTTTATAAGTATAGGATTAATCATGTTCTTAATTATTCTTGGCAATTCGCTAATCGGTTCCCTGAATCATGCAAAATTAGATGGAAAATCAGCACCAGTACCTACTATTAAATTAAACGGTAGTAGTATAGATCACATATATGAGAATTTTTGTTGGAATGAAGATTGTAGTCAAATAAAGCATAACCCTCCTAGTATCCCAACAACTGATGTAAAAAGTGGTGATCATATAGAAATTTCATGGGGAAAATTTAAAAAGAATCCCAATAAGGTTATCCTGTACAATATTATGACAGGAGAAACCATTATTTATCATCTGAAGGATACAGATATTGAAATAGTTGTACCAAAACAAGCAAACCCTTACCAATACGATGTATTATTTCAATGGTATATAGGTAACGGTAATGAACTACGCGGGGAATCTTCCTTAAGTTTTAAAGTCAAAGCAAGTTAAATATAAAATAAAAATTGCATTGGAGAAATCCGCTGCAATTTTATTACGTTTTGGAGTTATTACAAATACAATGCCATCATAACATTATCTGCATATTGTCCATTCTTAAATTTAATTTGCCGCTTCTCTCTCCCTTCTTCTTTAAAGCCTATTTTTTCATAAACGTTTATCGCTCTTTCATTTGTTGATAAAACCCCTAAACAAATTTTCTCTATGCCATCTTGTGTTTTTGACCAATCTATTAATTGTAAAAGCATTTTTGTTCCTATACCTTGATTACGATAATTATCTAAAATCCCTATTCCAAATGAACCGGTGTGATTTAAGCGCTTCATTGAGTTTCTAGTAAACACTAAAAAACCAACAATACGTTCACCGTCTTCTGCAACAAATGTTACACCTCCCTGTTGACTATTTGTAATGATTTTCTTTCTCTGCATTTCAATATCTACATGAAATTCTTCACTTGTAACTAGAAAAAATTCATTTTGAGAGATAATGCTTTTTCGAATATATAAAATGCCTTCTGCGTCTTTTTCTGTTGCCTCTCTTATGAACAATCCAATCCCCCCAATATTATTTATCTACATATTCAATTTGGCTTTTTTACATTCCTCTGTACCTTTTTATATTAAATTCTTTGGAATGTATTCTTTTTGGACAACAACTCCTATGAATCACCAATTACATGTTCATCTATATATCCTTCCTCCATATTCCATGCATTCCCGCATTCCGATTCCCTATTACATCATTCTCTAGATGATGGTCTATTCATTTTGCAAATGAGGAAACTGATATAATAGATAAAACTGAAATTATTTTAAAAATGATAATGTCATTGCTACGGAATTATCTATAAATGAGCGTTCAGGACGAGATTTCATCAACACAGTAAGTCCGATTAATGAAGCGACGAGTGTCTGTGCTAAAGTTTTAGCATTTAGGCTGTTTCAAGTTCGCCTGAACGAATACCTCGGACAATTGTTTCTACTAATATTTATGAAAACTTTGGATGGAACGGAGTATGTCTATTAGGCGGCTCTGTCAGTGCTTTGGCCCTTTTGTTTTGGTCACTAACCGTGCGTCTGACGGAGCAGATTAGGGAAAAATAAAGGGTAGTAGATACAATACATATATATTATCTATTACCCTTTTACTCTTGTTAGGAAACCGGAAAAGATATAGAATTAACCCCATTGCAAGCTAAAGAGTTGATATACCATAGTAGATTAGCAACAACTACATTCGTGGGATAATACTTTAGCGAAAGAAACCCTTGCTATTTGCGACCAAGTTTGAGTTATTACTGAACAGAACAAGCAGTCATTTAAAGCAGCTAAGCATCAACATAAAGAATTACAAGGGATAAAACTTAGAACAGAAGATATAATTGTTACTATCGGAAATAAGTGGAACAAGAATTTGGATTTTGGATTTTGACCAGCAATAGCACTACCTTATTTTGATTCACAACCAGAAGCTTCTTTAAAAGGGGTTCCTTTATACAAAATTAAGCCTAAACTTATGAAAACAGAATTTGATAAATTGCTAAATTATCTAAAGTAAATTTAGAGGATTAGGTGTCTTGTTATATGATAAGATACTTAGTCCTATTGTTAGTTATTAAGTGTGAGTAATATAAGAGATGCTTTAGAAGTTTTATAAGTTAAGAGTTGTCATATTGCAGTTATTCCTGTTCCCTAATCACCCAGTACATCATAATCAGCCTGAAATGTGTTCGTATATATTGTCTAATTTTTTACAGACTGTGTAAGCTGCTAGTCGAGAAAGCTAACTTTTGGGTATAATAATAAAGAAATTTATCAATTTATAGTATCGGTTAGGAGCTCAGTAGATATGAAAACAGTTGTTGTCGTAGGTGGAGGTATTACGGGACTCTCTACTATGTTTTACTTAGAAAGATTAAAAAAGGATTACAATATAGATTTAAAATTGATCCTTGTAGAAAAAGAGGAATATTTAGGCGGGAAAATTCACAGTGTAAAAGAAAATGATTTTATTATGGAAATAGGAGCAGATTCAATTGTTGCTCGAAATGAAAATGTGATGCCCCTTGTAAAAGAACTGAATCTAGAAGATGATATGGTATATAACGAAACTGGTATTTCTTACATTTATTCAGAGAATACGTTACATCCTATTCCCGCCGATACAGTATTTGGAATCCCTACAAGTGTAGAGTCGTTGTTTAACAGTACGTTAGTCTCAGCGAAAGGGAAAATTATTGCACTGAAAGATTTTATTACTAAAAACAAAGGCTTTACGAAAGATACATCGCTTGCTTTATTTTTAGAAAGCTTTTTAGGAAAAGAATTAGTTGAGAAGCAAATTTCTCCTGTCCTTTCAGGGGTATATTCTGGTAAATTAAATGAACTTACAATGGCATCTACATTACCATATTTACTTGACTATAAAAATAACTACGGCAGTATTATTAAAGGGTTTGAAGTGAACAAAAAACAATTCCAGGCAGCTGGAAATAAAAAGTTTTTATCGTTCAAAGGAGGACTCTCTACGATTGTTAATCGGTTAGAAGAGGTGTTGACTGAGACAGAAATACGAAAAGGAGTAACAACGACGAATGTAAGTAGAGTCGGTAATGGGTATGAAGTTTCTTTTTCGAATCAAGAGAAACTAAAAGCGGATTATATTATTTTAGCTACTCCTCACGATATTGCACAAGCAGTATTAAGTTCTGCCGAATTAAACAGTGATTTCAATAAATTCAAAAATTCATCTCTTATTAGTATTTATTTAGGATTTGAAATACCTGATAATCAATTACCGGCAGATGGGACAGGCTTTATTGTTTCAGGAAATGGTAATTTATATTGTGATGCTTGTACATGGACAAGTAGGAAATGGAAGCATACATCAAATAAACAAAACTTATTAGTAAGAATGTTTTATAAAAGTTCAAATCCAGCATATGAAAAGATTAAAAATAATAGTAAAGAAGAATTCATTCAAGTTGCTTTATCTGATATTAAAAAAAGTCTTGGAATTCAGGGTGAGCCGCAGATTGTTGAAGTTACAAACTGGAAAGACTTAATGCCAAATTATCATTTAGAACATAATCAGGCAGTTCAATCTTTGAATGAGAAATTGTCAGCTGCTTTTCCAAATGTTTACTTAGCTGGTGCTTCATATTATGGTGTAGGCATTGGAGCTTGCATAGGGAATGGAAAGAATACGGCAGATAAGATTATGAAAGCATTACATAATTGTTCGGAGTAATGCCACCTTTATCCCGCATTAACGGGCAGTAATACTCCCACCTCAAAATTCGGCGAAAGCAAAGAAGTTAGGCGGGAGATAAACTGCCCTCCACTAAGGTAATAGGTTAGAATAATTCGTTTTATGCCTATGTATGACTAAATAATCCAATATTCATCCACTCTTTCTTATTTCTATCCCCCTTAATTTTAAGCAACACCGTAGGTTCGCGCTTCCCATTTCCTGTAAATTCGACAGTAAGTTCACTGACTCCTGTTAAAAAGAAGACGCCGCATAAAAAGAGTCAAATTGTATACATAGTTAATTCAAGAATCATTATTTTGATTCTTTCACTTTCACATGCATACTTCCCATCACATTCACGCCATTTTTTAAAGTTAGTTTTACATCCCCTGCTTCTTTAAACGTATAAGGAGACAGTTCATAAATTTCTTTTATTTTAAATTTCTGATTCAAGTCTTGTATAGATCTAGCCGTAAGCAAAGACATTTTAGGTTCCCAAACTTCTTCTTTTCCAGATGGATACGTGATGAACATTCGAACATCTGCTGGGTGAATATCTTTCCAAAGTATTATATACATTTGCGTTTCTTGCCCTTTTTTAATCAATGTATCCGAATAATACCCTAACTCTCCAACGTTTCCAAAAACAGTATATTTCTCATTGTTTACTGTAATATCAATAAACGGGAGTTTGTATGTCATTTTATGATATATTCCGTAAGCTATACAAAAGATAGAAATAATCGTAAGTCCTAGAAGAAATTTTTTCAGTTGTTTCCCTTGAAAACTTACCATCATAACTGAATTTGGAGCGAATTTTTCTGCTAATAAAAAAACAAGAATCACAATTAAAATGCCAATCCCAATAAAAATATACATACAATTCCCTCCCGCTTGATATATGTAAATTGCACCCCTTATAACGCTCTTTCACACCGCCCCCTCGTTTTCCTTCCTTACTACTATAAAAATTTTGAAAGTGAAGCAACTCACTCTTCTACAGCGATTCAATATTACTTACAAGATGTTTTCTGTGAAATAATATATATATGAGGAATCTTATGAAATTAGAAAAGAGCAGGCCGTTTATGTTTGAAGAGGATAAACATAATAATTTTTAATCCATTAAAAAATGGAGCCATAATACATACAGCTCCATTTTTCATATATACTATTCATTTATAGTTTTAAAATGTTTCTAATACGATTTTCCCAATCGTACTTCCTGTTTCAATCATCGCATGCGCTTTTCTAATATTAGCAGCGTGAATTGGTGATAATGTCTCGTTTAATGTTGTTTTAATCGTATTTTGCTCAAGCAATTCACTCACTTGATTTAATAAAAGGTGTTGGTTAATCATATCTTCTGTATAGTACATAGGTCGTGTGAACATGAATTCCCAAACAAATGTAGCACTTTTACTTTTTAATAAACCTAATGCTAATGGTTTCTCATTTTCTACAATCGAACAAATTCCCCCTTGTGGTTTGATTACTTCTGCCATACCGTTCCAATGTTGATCCGTATTATTTAGGCAAAGAATATAATCAACTTCTGCTATTTCAATCTGTGACAATTGTTCTTTAAATGCTTTATGGTGATTGATTACATAATCAGCACCTAAGCTTTTAACCCAATCTTTCGTTTCATTTCGAGAAGCTGTTGTAATGACGTTAAGACCTGCCCATTTCGCTAATTGTATCGCAATAGAACCAACACCACCTGCACCGCCAATGATTAAAATATTTTTTGATCTGTTCTTTTCCTTATTATTAAAATCAATTGCTAAACGTTCAAACATTCCTTCCCACGCTGTAATAGCTGTTAAAGGTACAGCAGCTGATTGTGCGTGGGTTAAATTTTTCGGTTTTGTTCCAACAATTTTTTCATCTACTAGATGATATTCACTATATGTACCAGGTCTTGTGATACTCCCTGCATAAAAAACTTCATCACCCGGTTGAAATAATGTACAATCTTCTCCAACTTCTACAACAACGCCACTAGCATCCCATCCAAGTATTTTCGGCTCTTCTTCTTTTTTATCTTTTGGCGCTCGAACTTTTGTATCAACGGGATTAACAGAAATCGCATGAATTTTAACGAGTAAGTCTCTCCCTTTCGGTATAGGTCTTGGTAATTCAATATCAATCAAACTATTCTCATTTTCAATCGGTAAATATTCTAATAAGCCAATTGCTTTCATGTTCATTTCCTCCATTTAATACAATTTGTCTTCTCCTTGCATTATAAATTGCAAAATTAAATTATGTAAGAAGGCACATTCATGTAGTATAGTATCATTAGTGTTACTGTTACCATCAATAAATATTACTATGGAGTGCTGTCTTTATGAGGAATAGAAAAAGCGGTTATGGTTGCCAGGAGGGTTGTCCTGTTGAAATAACACTTGATGTTATCGGCGGAAAATGGAAAGGTGTTATTTTGTATCATCTATTAGATGAAAAAAAGCGTTTCAATGAGTTGCGGAGATTAATCCCCGGCATTACACAACGAATGTTATCTTTACAATTAAGCGAACTAGAAAATGACGGAATTGTACATAGAAAAGTTTACCCAGAGGTTCCCCCTAAAGTAGAGTATTCTTTAACTGAATTCGGAAGGACACTAGAACCGATTATTGTCCAAATGAGGAACTGGGGAAAAATGTACAGATCTCGGTTAGTGGAAAAATCAGAAACACTATCATAATAACTGTTTAACCCACATGTTTTCTTGTAACAGTATGATATTTTTTTAGCACATATACACTGGGAATCAATCAGTGACAATAGAAAATTAAATTGAAATAGGAAGCTGAATTATATCAGCTTCCTATTTTTAGCGTGAAATAAATATTTATCAAATCACTTTGTCCCAGTTATCTAGTAATAATAATTAAGTATAGCTACTTGTCTAATTGCTTCAATTCTAAGGACATTCTAATAAAGGTAACTGGGAATTCCTGAAACTTGTGATTAAATTCCTTTTCGACTTGAAATCCCTTTGACCTGTAAAACAATAAACTGCTTTCATTTCTTTTTAAGACATGTAGTGATAGTTTATTTAATGGTTCTAGTATTCGCGTCCCTTCCTGCATTAACTTTGACCCAATCCCTTTATTTTGATGATTAGGATGTATGTAGATCGATTCTAACAATGCTCCCCCGTTTTCTTGTTTCTTAGAGAAAAAAGCATAACCAATTATTTTTTTCTCTTCCTGCGCGACTAGCATTATCGAATTATCAAATCTATATTGCATCGTCTCAAGAGAATAAGCTTCTTCCAATGTCTTTTCTTGAATATCTAAAGGTAGGATATGTCCATATGCATCCTGCCAAGTTATTTTTGCTATTTTCTTTACTTCCTCTGTATCGCTACTATTCATTTTCCGAATAATATAACTCAAATTTTTCTCCCCTTACTTTAAGGAATTTGATAATCGTTTCGTAATTAAATGACATAAATGTAAATCTCCACTATCTAAACTCCTTGAAGTGTATTAACTATGGATAACAACTCTTGTAAATTATCGATTACATGTTCATCTGTATACAAATTTCCCCAAAATGCATCCTTCTTCCATATTGCATGCATTCCTACATTCCGAGCTCCTACTACATCATTCTCTGGATGATCACCTACATATACACTTTCTTCAGGACTGACACCTAATCTTTCTAAAGCTCTTAGGAAGATTTCAGCTTCAGGTTTTTTAAGGCCTTCTTGCTCTGAAACTAATATGATATCCATGTACTTATCAATCCCTAGAGCACGAATATTCAGTAACTGGAATTCAGTGAATCCATTTGTAATCATACCTAATAATATCCCTCTATTTTTAAGCTCTTGTAATACGTGCTCCATGTTAGAAAAAGGAATACAGTGATGTTGAAAGTTGCTTATGTAATCCTCTAACAGCTGCTCCCAAGTTAAACTAGAGATAACATATTCTTGGAGTAATTGCTTATATACTTTATCTTTCCAAACATAGCCTTTATTATCTAATTCAATAAATCGATTTACATATAACTCTTCAGGCACATGTTTTAGTTCATTGATGTACCTCTTATATTGATCTTTAATGAAGAGTTTAAGAGAACTATCTCTATCTAATAGAGTTCCATCTAAATCGAAAATAACAGCTTTAACCATTCTTTCTCCCCCTTACTTAAGCGATTGTTACACATCTGATTTTTGAAGAATCCATCCCGTATTCTGGCTCCATTTATCCACTTCTCTAAGAATCTCCCAAATTAGAGGATCTTTTGGCCTTTTATGGTTGCCTTAATCATTATTTCTCTGATTGGAATATATTTTAGAAAATCAAGCATACACCAATACAAAATTAAATTGAAATAGGAAGCTGCATTATATCAGCTTCCTATAATTTTAAAAAATATATTTAATATTAGCTCCCCACATGTTTTTGTGACGAAATTGAAGGCTGACTAGAATTTTCTTGTTTTGTGATGGGAGTTACGAAAATTGGATTTCTTTTAAATAACACACTGACTGTATATGCAACGATTACATTTAATATAAGAGCAATAAGACCGATATTTATATTGTAAATACTAATTTTTCCTATACTCATTCCAAGTACCGCCACATCTCCGACAAGAATACCTGCGGCAATTCCAATTGGAGTAAGTTTACGGATAAAGAAAACACCGATAAACCCTGGAAGAATCTGTCCAAATCCATAATAAGCTGTATTAACAAGAGATATCATTAAGCTAGGGGCAAAAATCGTTATAGCCATAGATAGCAGTAAGTATAAGATGACTACAGCTTTAATTGATTTTAGCTGCGCTTGTTCCGATATATTCTTTATAAGATTACGAGAAACTAAAGCACCAATAACAAGGCTAATCATAGATAGCACTACAATGCCTGATAACACTGCTCCTGCTGCAATAACGCCAATTAACCATGGAGGCAGCAGAGAAATTGCCGTAGCCATAAATGCACTGTTAGGTTTGTCTAGATTTGGTATTGTGGCCAGAGCAAAATACGAGATGATGATTAAAAACGGAAACATAAACATATAGAGCGGCATAACAATCTGTGCTTTTTTTATCGCTCGTTCAGAACGGCCAGTAAAAAACACACCTGTAACATGAGGAACTGCATAAAATGCAAATGCTTGAAAAATGATAGTTGAAATTGCAAAGTTCATATCCATTGGTTTGTCAACTTTGACTAAAGCCCCCTGTTGTTTCGCCATTTCAAATAGGTGGGACACACTGCCAACCTTGTGTAAAACTGCTCCGCCTACAATCACAATAGCAAGAAACATCAGGATATCTTTTACGATAGAAATAATAGCCGGTGCTTTGACGCCTGATACCGATATGTATATATAAGCCATAACTCCAGCGATAATAGTCGCTATAGGAGCTGATAAGTGAAACCCCAGTGCATTTAAAGAAACAACCAGCCCTTCGAATTGTAATTGAGCCCATGGAATTAAAAAAATGAGTGCTGTTATCGTAACAGTCAATTCCAAACCTCGATGCGAGTAATGACCTTTAAAAATATCCGCTATGGTCATAGCACCGTACTGCTTACCGGCCCTCCAAATTAAAGGTGCAAAGAAATAGCCGACAGCATAAGCCAATAAGATATACCCTAAAAACCATATTCCATAACTTGGCCCTTTTGCATATACACCACCTGGAAATCCTAAAATAGTACCTACACCGTAGATTTCACCCACAGCTAAGAAAAATAACAATATAGCGTTAAATTTTCGGCCTCCTACTAAATATTGCTCTACGCTGAGTTGCTCACTCTTCTCTCTTGAATATACAGCATACAGAATAGTAGAAAGTATGATAACAGAAAAAATAATTAGTGACATACGATATCCCCCTTTTCTATAAATCCCCCTTCAGATTATGACGATCATACAACATCCAAGATAACCAAAGACAAAGCGAGGTAAGCGGCAGCCATAGAAAAATCCAAAAATAAATGATTGGGAACCCCATGATGCTTATATCAGATGATGCAATAAATGGTAAGACACCAACAATAGCTGCAAACGGAATGATCATTCCAATAAGAATACTGCTGAACTTCATAGTGTACACCTCCTTTCAAAATAATATAACAATTTATAGAATTATCATTTTCTACATAAAATGGTAATTTCCTTTTTTGATTAAAAATTAATAACAATGAATATAGATCAAAACATACAAAAGCACGGCCGAAAAGAAAAATCGGCCGTGCTTTTTATAAAGTCATAACTTACCTTACACGATTTTGGTGATATCGAAACATCACGAAACATAAGAAGCCAAGTGATGCTAAAAATAGGGAAAATAGCACATTAGTGCGAATTAAGATTATAGGGACCTCGTCCATCTTCTTGATAGATTAAATAAATAAGCAGTTTTCTTCATTTTGAATTCTAAAATCTATGTTTCTTATTTTTTTACCACTCCAAAAGTAATTTTCATACTTGGAGCGTAGATTAAAGAGGAATTAATATTAAATGCTTTAGAAAATCGTAGTTCTGCTTCATACTGATCCTGTGCTTCAGTAAATGTAGCCCCTCGATTTATTAAGTTCTCAATAAACTCGTTCCTTTCAGTAGAAACTGCACCTAATCCTTCTTCTTTGAGTGAATCATATAATCTCTGTTTATCTGTTTCGTTTATATTAGAGTCAAGAAAATTAACCTTATCACTAACTCGGCAATCAATATTTTTTACCCCTAATTCGCTCATATAGGTCGGTAACTTAATCCCGATGTTTCCATCTTTTCCATTTCGTTTTGTATCTTCTTCAAACAGTTTTTGAAGAAACCCAAGCTGAATAATTTCTGATTGGTCGTGTTTGTTAAGGTTGTACGAAGACATATTGGAAATCCAGTGCGGTTCAAAACATATGATATTACCTTCATCAATGACTGAATGAATCATTTTCTGCAGCATTTTTATCGGATCAGCCATATGTAATAAAAATGCATGACACACCGCTATGTCATACTTACTCTCTAATTCAATTTCAGTACTATCAGCTTCAATAAATTCAGCTTCATATGGAAGGTCCTGAAATAGACTCTTTGCTGTATGAATCAATTGCTGTCCTTTATCAATGCCTGTATACCTTGAACCTAACGGCAACAGAGGTAACAGTTTTAGTCCTAAATATCCATATCCGCATCCAAAGTCAATAATATGTACGGGTTTAGAAATTTTCCAAACTGAATTCACTAAAAATCCTAAATAGTCATCGTTATAATACAAATCTCTTGTATTCTTTAAATAATCCAACTTATGATCCCAATAATAATCTTCCAATATAACAAGCTCCTTTCTCCATTTTTAGTTAGTATTTTGAGTTAACTTAAGTCACAAAAGCAGAAATTCATTTCAGTAAAGTTTTATCCTTCATCTACGAATGGTTATGTTCTCTTTAAATTCCCTTTCCTTTCTTCTGTTGAATACCGCAAACAATATACCAAGACAGAAAGAACCTATAAAAGATGAGAGATCTCAATCATCCACGCCCTTATCAAAAAGTAAGACTAAATAGAGGAGATTTTAGTTGTACACTATATATATTCAATTAACATAACCTACCATTTTATGTATAATTAAATGGTATATTTCGGAAACCACACGGATTGTAATCTAAAAAATGGGTCAAAAGAATAGGAGGAGTATTATGACTCGTTGTACAAATTGTAAGGCGAAATGGAAAGCAAAAGATGTATGGTCTCTTTTTTTTCAAAACGATGGTAAGGATTGTCCGTATTGTAATCAAAGACAATATATTTCAGCCGAAACCTTTCGTTTTTCAAGTGAAATTTTACGTTGCCTCTTTTTATTACTTTTTCCTTTCTTCGTTGAACTAAGCAATAAGAGCCCTTTAGAAGACTTTAAGAAAAAATAATATAGATTTACCCTGTTTTATCTCCCCTTCTCTTTTAATATAAAAAGATTAACTAAAACATGCTCTTATTTAGTAAGAAAAAACGTATCTTTAATTTCACTAAAAACGGGAGATTATGGTGAAAAAAATCTTAATCGTAAGAAAATCAAGAATGCCACTTCCAGTAAATGTCTTAACGTAGAAAATGTGATATTTAGTTGAATGTACCTCTAATATAAGACTAAACAAAAAAATGAGAGTATGTATAACAACCCTCACATCTGAAAGCAAGTTCTATTCAGCTGTCTTGTTACGAAACTTTCGTATATCTTTCATAATAAAAAGGACAGATATGAAAACAACAGTATCACAAAGAAGCATTAAAAACATATTAAACATCGAGTTCCCTCTTGTTGATGCTATGGCACCTCCCAATCCAAAAAAGAGAAGCAAAGAGTTAGACGGATATAGATAATTCCTATGTATGATAACAAATACAACACTAAATATGACTAATATATATGTAATGTATTTCAACACTTCTACCAGTGCTTCCATTACTTACTCACCCCATCCAATTCCTTTATATTCCATTTTATCATGTAATACACAGAAAAAATATATTGTATTCATGTGAAGTTAACGTAACAGCTCATTAAATTACTTCCCTATTTTGTAAACAATCATTTACAATAAACAGAGAAAAACGTTTATTTTATTGAAAAATAGTAATATAATATTTACTAAATTGATGAAGGAAGAAAATAATGGCTGATAAAGATTTATTAAACGAATACTTGAATCTCTTAATAAATATGTTTGGAACTTTCAAGTTATTATCCGAAAAATCATCGGAATTTACGCATATAGAACAGCACGTAGTTGAATATGTTTCCCAGCAAGGTAAGCCTGTAAATTTGAAAACGATAGCTCATGATTTAAATATACCGAAGCAACAACTCAGTGTAACAGTACGTAACTTGGAGAAAGATGGCTATATAACTAAGAAACAAGATGATTCAGATAAACGAGCAATTTTAATTTCGCTAACAAAAAAAGCAGAAGATGTGCAACATGAACGATGGAAACAGATATATAACAATTTCACAGATAATCTTAAAAAACTATCAGATGAAGATCGACGTGACTTGTTGTACGGATTACATAAAACAAATAGAATGCTATCAAAGATGGCTGAGGATAATTAATCATGAAGTAAAGAGAATGTGTTTCGATTATTGGAATTGGACACAAAATCCCTTACGTAAGAATAGGCTGAATTTATTTTCACAAATAGCACTATTATTGATTTATCTTCTAGTACAACAGGATTTCTGATACAGCAGTTTGAAACGGAGGATTTTTATGGTGAAAATGATAGATTTACAATCTGTTCAAGGTACTATGCTCATCCCCCTTTGGGGACGTGCTAGTGGCAGCGAGAAGAATCCAGAAATTTTGGATGACAAGGAAGCTATTAACATTATCAAAGGATGTGATTTTGATTTTGCCGATATAGCCAAAACTTTTGGTGAATACGGCGGGATAACCTACATCGTTCGTGCTCGCAAAATTGATGACACAATCCGAAATTTTATCACTAAGCATCCTCGAGCCACCATTGTGAACATCGGCTCTGGGTTAGATACCACTTTTTCAAGAATCGACAACGGTACGATCAATTGGTATAATCTCGATTTGCCCGATGCAATAACTTTTCGTAAAACTTTAATAGCAGATTCACCGAGAAATGTCAGCATTGCCAAATCTTTTTTTGATATTTCATGGTTTGACGACATTAAATTTAATAAGGATGATGGAATACTCTTCGTCTCAGCAGGAGTTTTTTATTACTTTCAGGAAAGTCAACTTAAAGAAATGTTTTCCGCCATGGCACAGCGCTTTCCTGGTGGCGAATTGTATTTCGACGCGGAATCAAAATTTGCGCTTGGACTTTCAAACCGCACAGTTAAAAAGTCTGGCAACAAAGGTGCCATAATGTACTTTTACGTCAATAATCCAAAATCTATGGAAAAATGGTCGCCAAAAATAAAGGTATTAAGCTGTGAATCGTTCTTTAAAGGAATACCTACAAAAAAACAATGGGAAAGCAGCACACGCGTAATGGTACGAATTGTTGATTTGATAAAGATGCTGAAATTCGTCCATCTACGCTTTGAGGACAGATGAAAGTAACCCCGGAGACCTAATAAGATTACAAAGTATGAAAAATGCCAGTATAATTGACGGAATATTGATAATGGAAACAATGAAAAACATGGCTCTTTGCCATGTTTTTTGTCATAAATATCTTTTAGGGATATCGATTTGTCTAATTGAATATATATTATGGAATCATTCATCAAAAAGGGGATATATGATGACGTTATCAAAACTGATTCAAACCTTGTCATTATTAAGTGCTGTAGCTGTTCTTGTTGTCTCTGTTTATGGTTTTATCACTGAATCAATCAGCTCCAATATTTTAATGATTCTACTATTTGTAATGACCGTACTTCAAGCAGTGAGAGCTTATCAAATAAAACAAAAAGCTACATTTATGCTTACCTTTTGGGTGGCTATATTTATACTCCTTGTATTAGGAAAAATATACTTCTTATGATACAAAAATGAAGCCTTTAGTAAAGGCTTCATTTTTATTAAGTTAGAATTTTAGGGGGATGACAATGAATGATATACAAGTGATGGTATGGCTTTTTCCAATACTTTTTATTTTTCACGATTTTGAAGAAATAATTTTCATACAACCATGGATAAGGAAAAATAGAGGCTATTTATGTGAAAGATTTCCTACGTTATCAAAAAGGTTATTACCTCATTTTGATAATATTACAACATCATCTTTCGCCCTTGGAGTGGCAGAAGAATTTATTTTAATTAGTATAATTACAATTTTTTCCTATGCAATGAATTGGTATAGCTTATGGCTAGGTTTGTTTATTGCATTTACTTTACACTTAGTAATACATTGCTTTCAAACATTGATCATACGAAGATATGTCCCTGCTATTATTACAAGCATTATTTGTTTACCTATCTGTATTTATATCATTAAGCATATAGTACAGTTATTCCCATTAGATACTATTGTCTTGTATTCAATTTTAGGCTTTATAATCATGGTGGTCAATTTAGCTATCATTCACAAAGTTATGGATATATTCAACAAATGGTTAGCTCAATATGAACAGTAAAACATCACTCCAAACATAAATGAAATATCAGTTCTTTATGAATCCTTAAATAATTCCATACTTTCTTAGAGCAAAGTCGATTCCATCTTCACTTGACTTTTTCGTGACAAAATCTGCAACTGCTTTTAATTGTTCATTGCCATTTCCCATAGCAATCCCAAGTCCTACTAACTCCAACATGTCTATATCATTTCCTCCATCCCCAAACGCAATAGCCTCTGATTGATCAATGTCAAAATACTGTAAGACACTTTTGATAGCTAGAGATTTAGATACTTCTTCTTGTAATACATTTAAAACAAAAGGATGCCATCTGCTAAACGTTAAATGTGGGAACTTGTGAATGTATTTCTCTACCGTTTCATCAGTAGCATACAAACACATCAAATAGACCTCTTGATTATGAATATGTTTATCTATAGTTGGATAAGCATTCAATGACAACGTTTCATTTAATGCTGTTAGTATTGCTTTATCTTCTACACCGTTCATACTAAAATCTTCTGTAAAGAATGACAGTCCGTTATTCTCGATATATGCAAATTCAACCACTTCTCGAATAATGTTTTTATCCATTGGTACTTTATAAAGAACTTCTTGATTGTACTTCACATAAGCTCCGTTTGCTGTGATGAACGTGTCTACTCCTAATTTTCTTATTTCATCGCACATGGATAACGGCCTTCCTGTTGCTGCAACCACCCTTAACCCTTTATTTTTCAGTGCTTTTATAGCTTCTTTCGTACTATCTGAAATACTACCATTTTCATGGTGTGTAAGAGTTCCATCAACATCAAAAAATACAATTCTATAATCCATAAGATAACTCCCTTAAAAATTAATAAGTAAATCAAACGATAAGTAACTAAAAATAAAAAATAATCTAAAAGTTATACACTCTAATAATATAAGCTTAGATATCTTAATTAGCAACATTTCTAAAGGTAAGAAAAACATGAATCATTGTGAAATAAAATTAACGTCTGATTTTCTAACAGACACACATCTCATTCTAAATTTTTATTATTTCTCTCTATTAAAGATAATTGTTGATATTTCAAAAAATAGAAAAGGACCAACATGTTTTAAATATATATAAGGACATTTAGTTACTGAAAAATAAAGCCTGTATCAATGATTACCAAGTAATCATTGATACAGGCTATTTTAGTCCTAATGTAACTAACGCATGCTTTAGTTTAATAAGAATTTTTTATTTCATTTAAAAATACACTACTATCATATATCCATTGTTTTTGATGCCAATAAGTCATCAGATATACTTCCCATTTAGAAGCGATCTTACCGAGCATTGTTTTCAGATTTGTCTGAGTGAAATCTTCAACGATTGGGCTCCACAGATATAAAGACCATGTATATTTTAACTATTCTGTATTTTCTTGGAAAATTATAAAAAAGGAGGCTATACTAATGAGTAAAAAAGAAATGTTGCAAAATGGAGTCAAGCAAGTTTTTTACGAAGAAGAATGGTACCCACCGATATCAGAAGCGTTAAAGAATCTTACCGCTGCACAAGCATGTTGGCAACCAGAAGGAAAGGCCAGTAATACGATTTGGGAAAATGTAAACCATTTACTAACCTTTAAAGAACGCTTACTTTCCCGCTTACATCAAGATGACACATTTGTTGCTCCACAAAATAATGATGACACGTTTGTCCAAGGTGGACCTAATGATGATGATGCTTGGCAACAAACAGTGAAGCGAACACTTCAAGTACATGATGCCTTACAATCTTCATTAACATCCCTTCAAGAAGCAGAACTGGATGAACCAAGTCCTTCTCTACCAGTTTGGCAACAATATCTTAATATCCTTTTGCACGATGCTTATCATACAGGACAAATTGTACAACTTCGCAAACTCCAAGGTTCATGGCCAGCTCAGCGTTCATATTTATAAACGATGATTAAAATTGCTTGAGTTTCACACCTAAAAAAACAATTGAAAGTGGCTAACTGTTACATCAAATAAAACCCCAATTTCTCAGTTAAATTGGGGTTTTTTTCGTTACTCCACTTATGCTCCCAATTATGGAATAAGCTTTTACTATATTTCTATGGGGTACCGCCACATCGCCATCAACTTAAGAAATCTCTTGTTCCCCAAAATGAAAAAATGAACTGAATTTTCGTAGACAACTATAGAGAGATAAAGTGAAACTTCCATTTGAACAAATTTTGATTTTCCATACCGATTACATCCCTTTTTTAGAGTACTAGTATCAATATGTCCAAGATTCAGAGATTAATTGCAATTATCTTGAGGTTTTTGCACCAAAACCAAGCGCTGCTTTTTCCCATTATTGGTGTTTATCGTATAAACATTGTATGAAAGTTTGTTATCCCTATTAAGTAGAAACTTGCTATATAGAATAATTTTTTTATATGATAAAGTAGACTTATGTTTAAATAAAAAAAGGAGAGTGACTCGGATGACAAACCAAAATGAAACGAACGCTTTACCGCCAAAAACATGTACGATTGAACGTCTCATCACGATTCAGGAGGACATTGAAAAAGTGCTTGCAGGACAGAAAACGGCTACTCGCCGCAACGGGAGATATGCGGATGTCGGGGAAGTGATGGAGCTTCAAGGTCACCGATATGTTGTGGAGAAGGTCTATTCGCAGTCACTTGGCGAATTGACTGATGAGCATGCCCATCAAGAAGGCTATGCGAATGTGGAGGAATATAAGCAATCTATCCTGTCTCTTCACCCTGGCATGCCGTGGCTGCCAAAGATGAGAGTTTGGGTTCATGAGTTCCGTCCCATCGAAGGTTAATGTGATATAAGGATGGACATGTTGTATCGACTTCTTCTGTATGTACATATTTTCAGTGTAATCTTATCCATCGGCCCGTTTTTTGTATTGCTTCCGCTCATCAAAAAACTGCGGGCTTCAGAGGCCCGAACACAGCAGGCTTATCTGGATGTATTCCGATTTTCGGTCAGGCTGGCCAAGCATGCCGGGCATGTGCTGGTTGCATCCGGGGTTCTGCTTGTACTGGCGGGCCCTTGGACTTGGAAGACCCCTTGGATAGTGATGACCCTTATTCTCATGGCGAGTTCATTATTTTTCCTGGCCCGCGCCTTTTCGCCGACCATTCGGAAATTCAGTGAAACCGGCCAAGACAAGGACGCCTTGATTCAATTGTTGCGGCGTTCTGTTTGGATTTACATTGTTCTTTTAATGGCGATGTTATGGTTCATGGTGACAAAGCCTGCGTTGTGGCAGGGGTGATAGATCTAGGGCGGATAGCGGCTTTGTGTGATTGCCGTTTGAATTCGCCGGGCGGCATGGAATAAGGACAAGCCTACTATGTAAAATAAAGAAATTGCAATAGCTATCCTCTCTTACAAAAACAAGAGGTTCTATATAATGTTACATATTATATAAATATTGGTACACCGCTTAATGAAAGTGGTGTACTTTTTTAATTTTATAGACCTCTGCATGACCTCATTTACAACAACAACACATCCTCATGAAAAGCACATTTACAGCAACAATTACTTTAGTTATAAACGGTACGACTTTATTTCAAATCTACATCAAACTTTATTCCAAACCAATAACTGACTAAATAACCAGGTAATAAATTCTATAAAACTCAGATATTATTATTTACAATTATTTCCTTTAGGTGTAAAATTACACTAAATT
This sequence comes from Bacillus yunxiaonensis, assembly GCF_037104695.1. NCBI lineage: Bacteria > Bacillati > Bacillota > Bacilli > Caryophanales > Bacillaceae > Bacillus > Bacillus yunxiaonensis. Next base: position 979,088 of record NZ_JBAWSV010000001.1, read on the forward strand.
TATTATCATAAAGGGGAGATAGTTATCAAGCTGTTAGGGATATTTTTAACTGTAATCGGAACAGTTTCTTCTATCTTTGGATTGATACCAGTAATACTTATATATCCATACAAGCATTGGAATTATACTTCTGAATATTGGGAATTTATCTTGTTTCAAGACGTGAACAGAATATATTGGCAGATAGGAATGCTTCTATTTTTAGTTGGTGTGTACTTGCTTTATAGAACAAGGAAAAATAATTAAATAAACAACCTTTTTGTTAACATAACATCTCACTCTAGATTTTTTGATTGTTCCGATATCGCTACAATCAAAAGACAACATTGCGATGTCAGCATATGGAATCGCAAGCCATCTAAGGATAGCTGATGCTCACAAGCACAAAAATCGAAAAATGATTCGCAAGCATAAAAAAAGAAAGATAACTTTCGTCACCTTCCTTTTTTATGCTATAAATTTTTTTTCATACTAAACTCATGCTTCATTGCAGTATACCTAATCATTGTCACTCGACAAATATGTAGCATAACTAACAAATAAAAAGGCTATCACATGTTAATCATGACTAATATGTGATAGTCTTTTTATTTTATGAATTTTTATAATTTAGGTCTTGATAACTCAAGGAACCACTTTTCGTTTCCTAACGTACGTGATTTGAGTGTAATTGTATCCTTGAAATAAAGTTTGATTAAATTAACCTAATAAACCTTGATAAAAGAGGCAAATAGAAAAAGTGTGTTTTGAAAAAAAGATTGATCAAAACACGCTTTTTCTATATTCAATTGACTCATCCTTTTATAAAAAAGTTTGATAATTTTTTGTTATCCTTGCTCAATTAAAGCGCCCGTTAACGGAATAACGAAAATGCTGAATATGTAAAATAACTTAGTAATTTATCAAAAGAATTGATCTCGGCATATGGTTTTATTTCAGTATCATTCTTGATCATATAAGGATTGAACCATATGCCCTTTATATTTGCATTTTGACAACCACCAATATCCCTTTCTAGATCGTCTCCAACGAATAATACCGTTTCCGGTTGCACATTAAGCTTATTTAATGCTAATTCAAATATGCGTTTGTCAGGTTTACTAAATCCCACTTCTTCAGAAATAATTATTATATCAAAAAAACTATTTAAATTAGTGTTCATTATTTTAGCTTTTTGTCTCTGAGTTGAACCGTTTGTAATAATTGCAACTTTAACATGCTTCTTTATAGTGTTTATGATATTAATAGTATTTTGGTCTATAGAAAAACAATGTGGAAAATTATTATTCCAAAAATCCTGAATGTCATTGCTTGGCAATCTATATTTTGGTGGAAATTCATCAAAAAATGATTCCAAAACTTTTACTTTGTCACTGTAGCCATAGCTTCTTTTATCATATTCCTTGAATTTCTGCAACATTTCGTTTTTTACTGAATGTTGTTTAACATCCCCATAACACTTATCTAAAATAATTGAAAACAATTTATCTACTGCCTTATCCCTATCAAGTAAGGTATCATCTAAATCAAATATCATTGCTTTATAACCACTCAAACAACTTCACAGCCTTTCTCACATTATATAAATAATCCCTAGTCATTCTTGCCCAGTTACTGAATGTTGTACGTAGGTGGTATTGGACATCACCATAAGGTGTCACACTGCGTCCCCCACGGTTATAAAAAAACATGATACTTCTGCTTGGCGTAGAAAAATCAGGGGTTTAACTTCCCAAAAACGTCTTAGTGTATAATCGCGTTTTGTCGGCAGTGCCCCTATATAACTTATCTACTTAATATTCTAAATTCCCTATGACTACCAAAAACTCCTTCCTGTTCTTTTGCCACGTTAACTTAATACATTTTTTCATATTCTTCACGATCAATTAAATATGGTATTCCACAATATGGCCCGATTGTTGAACAAGAAAAAACCCTGCATATTCACACAGGATTTTTAATCAAACTTTATTATAAATGATCAATCTTTATTATAAATAATCGAACTTTGTTTTAAATGATCTATCTTTTTTATAAAACAACAGTAATCAATAGGATTTCTTACTACAACAATTATGAAAATGTTGTTGTAGTAAATGAGGTCATTTGTAGTACAAAAAAAGATAGAACATGCCGAATTTCTATACCTGTATTTATTCTTCTTTTTTTCGATATAATGTGCCACATTATATCTTTGTCTTTGATAATTCTAATCTTGTTTGTGATTTATTGAATCTAAATAAAAAAAACTGGCTTGTCCTTATTGTAGTTACGCTTTGAAGAGGTGATGGAATAGCCTTTTACGATCTGGGCCTATTACCCCAAAGCAAGGTTTTTGCCTGAGTTGCTCAGTTTTATCATTTTGAGGTAGTTTATTTTTGTTAGGTTGATGGGCATGTACCGCTAACAAAACGAAGAAACCTAGCAACTGCATAAAAAAGTAGAGATTTGTGCAGCTGCTTATTCAATTATCTGGGCCTTTAGTGGAGTAACTTTATTGCTACTCAACAATTCCTTAATCCGCCTTTCAGTTCAGATCTTCTTTTCACTTTTCACTATAAAAACACCCCTTTAGATAAACACCATGACTTTATTTAAAAGCGACATTTAGTTCAATTTTCGATTCGGCTTTCCATATCTCACTAAAACGTGCCACAATAGTTTTAATTCCTGAAGCACCTCCTTATAAGTTCCGCGATCACTCCAAGATACTGGATTTCGTTTCAAGTCCATTACAGCAGATCCAATTATGTTCGCATCAATAAAATCATTTCGTGCAATACGTCTTGCCAAGGAAGGCATTGTTGGACCTCTAAAATCCGCAGGAACCTCGTCTACCATAAGTACAAAGCCCATGTGCCAATTAAGATTAATAGAATACTTAAGGCATATTTGTTCTAAGGTTCTCCCTACTTGAGTGTCCTTGAATGAAGGATCTGCAACAAGCGCTTCCACGTCTTCTTTAAGAGAAATATCCCCATGAACCTGTGCTTCAATATAGTGGTTAAGATTGCGGTTTGGCTCTTTGTTTGCTAGGTCCGTAAACGGCCTTTCCAAATTAACCAGCAAATGATTGATTAATCTTGCTGGCGTCAAATTTCTTTCACCGATTGCAAAATCTCTTAAGAACGCCTCTTCCAAGAGAGCAGCCAAAATGATGTCAAACTCTTCATAAGTCCCCTTTTCTTTTGGGTCTTGATGCGAATCCAAATACGTGTATGTGGAACGATGAGAAACCTCAGGGGATAATAGAAAATAGCATGACCCAAAACGTGGAGCAGGCCCATCTGAATGTAACATCAAATTTAGTGCCCCATATTTAGGCCGTTGGTTATTAGTTGTGCACTCCAGTTGATATGCTCCTCCAAAAATTCTTTTCTCCCAGAGGTCGCGTTCACCACCAGGGTAAGCGGAGACGCTGCCGTTAGATAATAATGTTTCAAACTGGCTCTTATATATTCCCTGCTCAAGCAGTGCTTCAGCAACGCTTTTCATAGTCGAATCTGGTCTATCTGGATGAAAATGTAGACCAATCTTTGCGTGAGACTTTAAATTAGCAACAGCATTCTCAAAAATTTCATCCGAGATATTAGACATTTTAAGTATGTGATTAATTGTTGCTTTAGCCTCATGTTTATAGTTCCTTGCATACTTTGTAATATGCTCCAAAGCCAATAGTTGAGACCTTGATAATTCCATGCATAGATCTCCCCTTTCAATAAATTCCCTTAGTATAATTTGTTATCCTTGTATTTCAAATGAAGTTTGATTCACAATCTGTTCCCCAAGCCATAGATTTAAAAGTACTTAGCTAAATTTCAATATGAGATTGAACGAATCCTTCTGAAAAGTATTTCGACTTATTCTTTACTGAACATTTCAAGTGTTTATGAATGGAAAAATATGAATTATTATTCATGTGGATACACCAACATCGTGTGATATTCACAGTGCTGGTAATATCTTCAACAAACATCTGTATATTGACTTTTATGCATAACTTAACTATGATTAAATATCAAACAGACAGTATTTTCTAAAAATTCTATATTTTACAGTTAAGGAGGTGAAATAATTAGGAAATAATGTAACGAACATCTAAATATTATGTTACATTTTCAATTTTCTAGCTTACTTAGAAAGCGGGGAGAAAAGATTGAATTTCTTATAGGTTCAACACTTTGCGGAATATCACTAATCATAACCACGTTACTTCACTTTTTGGATGAAGCATACAAAATTTAAAAGAAGTTATTATTTTTGAATTACATAAAGAATGTTTCGTTTTATCAATTGTTGTTTTACTTACTTGTTTCGTTTCAATGTGAATAAATCTACTACAGCTGCGCTAACATATCCATGAAAATAAGGGGGCACATGATGAAGAATAAATATAGATATTTTATCATTTTAATGATTGTTCTCATGACTGTTATTAATTATATAGATAGAGGTGCACTTTCATATGCACAATCTGCGATTATAAAAGAATTCCACTTAAATCCTGTAAGTTGGGGGGCAATTCTCGGCTACTTTGGATATGGATACATCTTTGGTGCCTTATTTGGCGGAGCACTTGCGGATAAAAAGGGACCGAAATTTATGTGGATTCTTGCTGGTGCTAGCTGGTCAATCTTTGAATTAGGAACAATATTTGCTGGGCAAGTAGGCGCTGCGCTATTTGGTGGTTCAGCATTAGCTGGTTTCGCTGTGTTTAGAGTATTATTTGGTTTTGCGGAAGGTCCTACATTCTCAACGATGAATCGAACAATGGCTAACTGGGTTTCGCCAAAGGAAAAAGGCTTCGCTGTAGCACTTGGATTAATCGGAACACCAGTAGGTGCTCTCGTTACTGCACCAATTGTTGTTGGTCTTCTCTCTGTTACCAACTGGAAGATCACGTTCATTATTTTAGGTATAGTAGGATTGCTATGGACAATCGTATGGTCTAAAGTCTTTACGGATTTGCCTGAAAATCATCCAAAGGTTTCAGAAATAGAACTGCAAGAAATTCGAAATACGGATAGCTTACTTGTTGGTGAAAGTCAATTCGAAAACAATCATCAAATACATACACCTTGGTACCATTTTTTCAAAAACCCTACCTTAGTCATGAATGCCATTGGGTATTTTGCGTTTTTATATGTGAATATTTTACTATTGACCTGGACTCCTAAATATTTGCAAGATGAATTTGGATTTTCATTAGCCTCGCTTGGTTATTTAGGAATGATTCCATGGGTTGGTGCTATTTTTACAGGATTATTAGGCGGGAAAATTTCAGATAAAATACGTGAAAAAACGGGGAATCTACGTCTTGCAAGATCTTGGTTTACAGTCGCTTCTTTATTTTGTACAGCTATCTGTTTTATGCTCATTCCGACTGTCAAGAGTCCTGCAATGGTACTCACCTTAATGTGCATAGGGAATGCATTCAATTACTTACCGAACTCGATTTACTGGACGGTTGTATTAGATACTGAGCCAAATAAAGCGGGCACATTTGGCGGCGTAACTCATTTCATTGCAAATCTCGCTACGATCATTGCTCCAACTTTAACAGGCAGCCTTGTTGTCAAACATGGATATCAAGCAATGTTTATTGCTGCTGCAATTGCAGTCATAATAGGCATGATAGCCATGGTTTTTGTGAAACCAGGGAAACAAAACTCTTCATTAAGAGATTCTAAAGTTGTTCATAGTCAAAAAGCATAATGTCAATTGTTTTGATATCGACATATGGAATCGCGATCCATCTAAAAGTATTTGTTGATCACGAATACATCGCTTGAAATATGATTTAATGAAACAAAAGGCACCCATTTTGATCTAAGTAGTTCAGATAACCTGGCGAAAATTAAAATCAACATTTTATTTTACAATCTAAAAAACAATAAAAATTGCATTAAAATTAGAAGTAAATTTATCACATAAAAAAAACACTTGGTAATCTCCAAGTGTTTTTTATCGGGGTTATTTTTTATTTTCCGACCGATCTTTACTTAAAAAATGCCGATTTTCACTAAATCATTACTTTGCAAATCTACAAATACAAATCTCTGTTTTGTAATGAAAAGTGACTTTTCCATCTTGTTGATATTTCAAGAACAGATGATGAATCTCTTGAAGAAATTCATCATAATTACTATCTAATTTAGATGGTGTGTAGGATAACGACAGTGCATTCCCAATTAAACCTTCCTCCGTTACTGATTGCCAATTATCATAATATATTTTTATATAATCTTGTCCGAAAAAATCAAACTTCTCTTTATCAGGGTCAAAATTGGAAATTCCAGCTGTTGTTTTAATTTTATACTTGTAGACAGTATTTATATATTCTTTTGCAAATCCACTGTCTTTCTGCATGTCGTTCCATAAAATAATAACATAGCCATCTTCTTTCAAAATCCGTTGGAATTCTGCTTTGCACAATTGTTTATCGAACCAGTGGAATGCCTGTGCAATCGTAATTACATCTATACTATGTTCTTTTAATTGAGTTTTTTCAGCAGGTGCATTGATATATTCAATATTTCTATTAGTTGAACAATATCGCTTGCACTCATTAAGCATCTCTTCATTTGGCTCAACCGCCAAAACTTTGCAACCTAACCCGCATAACATATGAGTAAGTAGCCCTGTTCCTGCACCAATATCAGCGATTATAGACTGTTTTCCAATTCCAAGTTCTTTCATTTTATTTATAACTTCTTCTGGATAAGTCGGCCTACCAATCGCATATTCTTTCGTTTTATTATTAAATTCAGTCCTCATAATAAATCTCCTAATTTCCCCATATTTAATTTAAGCACAAACAATAAGAAAGATAGCATTACTATAAATGTGATGCTAGCTAGTTCCAATAATTATAATATTTTACTCGCTTTTAATTCTTCCATTGTAAATAAAGATAGTAATTCTAAGTCCGCACTTTTTAGATTTTCTTTTGAGGTTGGAGTTCTTTCGATAACACATAGGACATTCTGTACTTTGGCCCCATATTGTTTAAGATCCTCAGCACTTAGTTTTATTTGTCCCCCTGTTGTTACAACATCTTCAACGATACATACATTTTTATTTTCTATAGAAATTCCTTCTGCTAATTTACATGTTCCGTATTCTTTTGCCTTTTTTCTTACATATACGGCAGGTATACCTGTTTTTAAAGATAATGCTGTAGCTATTGGAATACCACCCATTTCTAAACCTGCTAAAACTTCTGTATCACTTGGGATTAGCTCCGACAAATATTCAGCAATATTTCGAAGAAGCTCTGGATTTGATTCAAATAAGTATTTATCAAAGTATTCATTTGAAACTGTTCCAGATCTTAACTTGAACTCTCCTTCAATATGTGAAATATCATAAATTTTTTTCGCTAATAATTCCTTTTCCATAATATACTCCCCTTTACATATGATGAATAAATTAATATAACATGAAAGAACTTTAGGTATTTTCTATATCGTCTATTATCTAATTTATCATATTTCAATTTTTCTGTTAATTCTCATTATTAGATTTATCATGTTACTTATCTTATTTTTGTCTTCAGATTATCGCGATAATCTGAAGACAAACTTCTAATTTTAACAAATGGAACCGCAAATCTAAAAAGAAATACAAAATATTCTAGAATCATATTTACTCTTCATCTAATCCTTATCCCTTTGACATGGAGACTTCTTCTTTATTATTAAATCATTCATCACTGCGATTGAATAATACATAAAAAAAAGATTGATAAAAAGAAGCTTTGTTAGATTTACATAACGTAACATTTGAGTAAAAGTAAAATAATTAAACGACAAAGAGCCATTGCGGAGCGATTATGCTTTGCAGGGACTTTTTTATGTTTTCAAAATATAATATTCCAATTTTAATAGATAATAAAAAAGAAATGTAAGATAATTTTTGGGTTTGCTATACTATTCTAGATTTGTCTGTTTTCCCCCCTGAAAGTTTTTATCGTTATATTCGTAACAATAAAAACTTTCAGGGGGGAATGACAAGTCGCAATTTTATAGCTGCAGGAGGCTACATACATATGGGTACGATGCGAAAAATTTCGATGCAAGCGATGATGCTTGTAGTCATGGTTATGATGAGCGTGGTGTTTAGTAAAGAAGTAGGTGCGGAAACAGAACATATTAATTGGATTAAAAGCGTTCATGTAACGCCAAACGAGGTGCCTTTTGGTAAAGAAATCAACGTTCAAATTAGTGTGGAGGTAAATGAAGAAATCGTAAAACCCAAAGAAGGTGAAGTACTTCAGGTAGAATATATTCTTCCATCTTTAAATGAAGAGGACAAAGAACAATATCAAATTATATACTTACACTATAATGAACAAACCAAAAGGTATGAGACTATTTATAGAAGTGAATTCAATTACGGACAAATCGGTACGTGGGAAATTCATAGGATTTCTCCTTGGTATAAATCATTAGCGGCATATAATTCTAATGTATATGAAGAAATCAAGCTTGCAGATTATGAGAGTTTGGAAGATTTAAGTGATGGTGACATTACATTACAAGCTCCTCCAGTTGGTTGGAATTATATAGCGTTGAATGGGGCAAGCCATTGGTATTATGTTGATGCTAAAACATTAGAACTTGCTACTGGCTGGTTGTACGAAGGCAGAAAATGGTATTACTTAGATGAATATACAGGACAAATGAAAACGGGCTGGACACTAGTGAATGAAAAGTGGTACTACCTTCAAGATAACGGTGAGATGTTGACCGGTTGGAAACTGATAAATGGAAAATGGTATTACTTAAAAGACAATGGAGAGATGGCAATAGGCCGGACAGGGGTAAATGGAAAAAGTTATTACTTTAAAGACAACGGTGAAATGGCAATAGGTTGGGTAAATAATGGAATAGGTTGGATTTATCTAGAGAATAACGGAGAAGCAAAAACAGGCTGGTTATATGAAAATGGAAAGTGGTATTACATAGATGGTGGAAATATGCAAACAAGTTGGATATATATAAATGGGTATTTTTACCACCTCGAACAGAGTGGCGAAATGACGACAGGTTGGGCATTGTTAGGAAAAAATTGGTATAAGTTTAACGAAGATGGAACAAGCGTGACAAACTGGAATCGTGTGAAAACAGGTTGGAAAATAGAAGACGGTAAACGATATTATTTAGATCGTAATGGTGTAAAAGTAACAGGCTGGGTACAAGATAGTGGAAAATGGTATTACTTAAATGATAATGGTGCAGTAGCAAGCTGGTTATCTCTTCAAGATAAGAAGTATTATTTAAAAAGAGATGGTTCAATGGCAACGGGCTGGCTTGAGTTGAAAGATACTTGGTATTATTTTAATGAAGATGGCTCAATGGTAAAAGGGTGGAAAGAAATAAATGGTACATGGTACTACTTGGATACATCTACTGGAGGAATGGTTAGGAATACTTGGTTAAATGGTTACTGGGTAGATGGAAATGGTGCTTGGATACCAACAAGATAATTATATAATATAAAAAAGTACAAACCTCACTCAGAAGGTTTGTACTTTTTTTATTGAGAAATAACATGGCCGACAAGTGATATCGGCCTCGTTTTTTGAAAAGTCATAATCCATGTTATCGGAAACCATACTGATTACGTAGTCCAGTATAGTTTCCCTTTTTTACCTTCGGTAAATCGTAATCCAATTTTCTGTAAAACCTTAATAGACGGATGATTATCTGGGGAACATGTAGCTACAATTTTCTTAACACCTGTTTGAGCAAGTCCCCATTGAACAAGTGCCTTTCCCATTTCACTAGCATAACCTTTTCCCCTTTGATCGGGTACTATGCTATACCCTATGTTTATAGCTCCTTCCTCATTAGGACTACCCTTGAACCCCATGTCACCTATAATTGTGTTCGTTTCTTTATGTATGATTAGTCCTTCCCACTTATTTTCTATCGGTGTTTCTTTAAACTTATTAATCTTATAAGGAAAGAATTGTTGATATTCTGGTAAAGGCCACTCGGAATGAATATTGAACGAAAACTCCTTCGAAAAAGCATCTTTGTCGATTAGTACCTTTTCCATCATTTCAATTGTAAATGTAGTCATAATGAGACGACTTGTATGTAGTTCTGGCATATTCATTTCTCCTTCTTTAAGATAACCTTCGTTCTCGGAAATTAATATATGTTCTGACACTAACACCTTTTCTTGATATTATTACGTTCCCTCAAATGCATAGAAAGCTAGTGTTTTTGTACATATACTCGTTTCACTTATTTAGTTCAAGTGCTCAATACAATTCATTCCATTTTGTAACTGATTAAGTGATGGCATAAATACAAGTGTTAGTTAGTTTCCTTCCATCTGCGGATAAATCTTCATTTTTTAGTATCCCCTCTAACTCAAATCCTAACTTCTCAGGGATGGAGCGACTTTTTATGTTTGCGGATTCACACCTAATTTCAATTCTTTTAAATTGAATTTGGTTTAATCCAAAATTAGTTAATTCTTTTACGGCTTCTATCATATATCCATTCCCGCCAAATTTTGTATGGATCCAGTAACCAATTTCACATTTAGGAATGTCCCAGTTTATTCCCTGAAGACTTGCTGTTCCAATGAAATCATTGGTATTTTTATGAAAAATAAGAAAACGAAAACTCTCTCTTTTTAAAAACTTTATATGTGCTTCTCTCAGGTTCATTTCTGTTTCTTCAACAGCAGGAATGTTTTGTGCAAAGGGTAACCATGCTTTTAACTCATTAAAGGAGTCTTTTATCGCTGCATTTACAATACTTCCGTCCCCAGATTGTAAGGGTGCTCGTAGTATGAGTCTTTCTGTTTCTATTTGAGGTGGAACATTTAATAATATTGGATTCATTACAATACGCCCCCATTGATAAACTATTTTTCTAATTTTGATTATCATCTAAACAATAAAAAAAGCTCCCACCCCCAAGATAACTATCTTGAGGACGAGAGCTGTAGCTTTCGTGGTACCACCTCAGTTCGTTGATGTATCACTACATCAACCTCTTCGGGTACAGATTATACCCTATCCTTATATCGGAAGAATCCGTCTTGCAATCCCTAATTTTTTAATTAGCTTGGCAAGAAGCTCCGAGGCTTTCTTCATTAAGTAGATTATTACTCCCTTTCAGCTTAGAAGGAGCTCTCTGTAAACAATCAAACCTTAACTACTCTTCTCTTCAGCGCTTGTATTTTTTCAATTTTGTAATATATTATCACCATTTTGTGAATTTGTAAACAATTCCAACTATTCGTTTTATATCATTTCGAATTGAAAGTCTAATTTACATAGTAATTTAAATTCTCCGCAAAACAAATGCTCATTGATACATTCGCTTTTGAATCTTCTCTTGTACCACAAGTGGCAACTAACACTGTGTCCAGAGATGCCCCTTATCTCGAATTGATGTTTTTGTTTGCTTTCGTCCTTTCTGTCACTAAACTTTTTTTAGTGAAAAGTCATGTTTTTTCTAATATCAAACATATGAAAACACGACCGACAAGTAAAATCGACCGTGTTTTTTGTAAAGTTATAATCATTATTTTCAAAGACTGTTTTCGTAATGTTTATTGTTCTTTATAGAGGTTTTTACAATTTTACAAATAATATATAATAATATATATATTAAAACTTCTTTATAAGAGGTGGTGTTGTGGTGAAAGTAAATAAGTTAGGAGCAGTTATATCTATTTTCATACCCATATTATTAACTTTACTTATTATCAATTTTGTATATGAAATGATTCCAACTCCCTTTCAAGGACTCCCTATTTTCTTGCCTTTGTTTTTTTGTCCAATCGGAATTCTCTTAGCATGTATCTCCTTTAAAGCGGACAAAAATGGATGGTCAAAAATTGGATTAATATTAAATACTGTACTCTTTTTTACGCCTTTTATCTGGATGATCGGGGGGACCGCTCTCTTTGGAGTATGATTAAATGGAAAATGAGATAATATGAAATTATTAAATGGCCAAAAATCATTATTCTTTCTAAGTACCATTACAACTGTTGCGTTTTTTTCCTACTTGGTATTGGTATTCGGATTGAATGTTCTTATCGTTATTTTGGCTTTCCATCTCAACGATTAGGATATTATAGGGAAAACAATTCAGTTTTGAAGTGTTAGGCTTATTACTACATTTTGTTGTCCTCCATTTCGCTTTTGTTGAATTAAATAAGTTGCTAAAGATGATCGTAAAATAAAATGTTTTTTATATTAAATTTGCTTCACCTATATTTTCGTTACAATGTGAGCTCTATTTCTTAAATGATTAATTTGTATGATAAGAAAGCGCGGCCGACAAGAAATATCGGTCGTGTTTTTTTGTAAAGTTATAACGTATCTTACACAATTTTAGTGATATTGGACCATCACGAAGGATAAGATGCCATTTGACGCTAAAAATAAAGCATATGTGAATGAAAACCCCAGGGAGTCCGTGCATTGATTATGAACAACAGTAAAAGTTTATGTCAGTGAAGATCTGTCTTTCATCTACGCTTGTTTATTCCCTCTTGAAATTCACTTTCAATTTTCCTGTTGATTCTTTGTACAAATATCGCTAACAATAAACCAAGACAGAAGGAACCCATAGCCACTGAAAGCAGGGAGAATTCGACAACCCACTTCCTTATCAAAAAATAAATCCCCACTAGCACATAGATACAGATTGTAAATTTGAGAAACGGAATCTTATACAAGAAGTATTGCAGAAAAAAACCGACTGGTATTGCAAACATGAACAAGAATACCGCATAAATACTTAAAATGAATAGGATATCTATGTATCTCCACCTCCAAAAGGAAACAGTAATCTCCCCGCAAAGAGCTACTATCCAATTTTGTCCTACAAACTTTATTTACTGTAATTTTTAAAAGAAAAGTAATATGGTCGTTAACGCTATGCCAATACATACATACAAATCTTGTTTCCATGTACTCTTTGCAAACAAACTCCACTTTCTTCTACCAAGAAAACTCAATGTTCTGGCAGTTAGAAACATGAATACAACTAAACTGCAAAACATGATTGCTTTGCCCATGTTTACTTATCTCCTTTTTTGTTCTATTTTACCATATATAGGAAGATGAAATGTGGAATAATTTGTTTTTATTCATGTAACGTATGAAACTGATGCTGCCTCTCCTCCCGTACCACAAGTAGATTGGAAAGGAAGTCATTCAATTTCAAAAACTAGAACCCAATATACCCCGCTTTATCCGAAAAAAATCCAAACAAATTAACATCGAATATTAAATATTATTTCTCCTGGAATATATTCCGAAAACTCTATTTTGAAAACACGGCTGACAAGTAAAAATCGGCTGTGTTTTTTATAAAGTCATAACTTTTTTTATCAGCAGTCAACATATCTGGAATCCAATATAAAACTCCTTCATTTTAAAATTGAGAGAGTCTTATAAACAACTAAATATCTATTTCATAGGGGTTACTATCTCTTCTTTGTTTGTTACTTCAAAAAAAAAACTCGTAATTGAGTGGTATCCTACTACAAAGGTCTTCTTCTTATCCATTGCGTCGCAACCCATTTTTCACCTTTGCTAACAGGTGCACCGCCATGTAAAGTGAGCTTGTTTAATGATGCATCCTGATAAAAATATTCGAAATATACCGCCATTCCTTTTTTCGGAGATACAGAAAGGTTGAGTTTTGGAAAGAAAGTCTCTCCGCCTTCTTCTACATGATTTAAATACATAACAAGGGTACTAATACGATTGTTATTTGCTGCCGCACTGTTTTCTGCAAAAAAATCATAATGCGCTTTATATTCTTGGCCAACTGTATACTTTAGAATATGTAACCCTTCTCCATGTTCAACAGGAACATTCATGATCGAAGCGATTCGTCTTTCGATTCTAGTAACGGCCTCACTTTCTTCTAAAAATGTACCACTACTCGTCCGAATATCATTTGTTTTGCGCGAAACACCAATTTTAGAACGTTTCATTTTATTTTTAGACATTTCAATTAACATTTCACACTCTTCATCGCTTAATACATTCGCTAACACGACAATAAGAGGCTCTTCTAATCTTGAAATAATTTGGATTTCTCTATCTTCTGTTACAATTGTGTTTCCAATGTGGTTAAAAATCGTTAGTTCCTTATTTTCAACTGTTTGATTTTCCGCTGTCATGTTCCCCATCTCCCTTAAAAATGATTGGATATTATGAATATATCATATTTTTCTTTCTATTCACTCTTTTAGGAAAATTAATACAATGACTATTCCGTTGTATTTTAACTATTGTCATAAAAAACCTCGATTCACTTTGGAATCGAGGTTCATAATTTTTCTCTCTATCGCTTATTGTGTTAGGAAAATTGGGTTTCTAAATCAGAAGACCTACACTAGCAAAAACCGCATTCTCGGGGGAATTTGGAGTCAAAATGGGCATACCTCTAGATGATTAATAAAGTAAAAGCTTACAAATCTGAATAATCCAGTACACAACTTGCACAATCGTTAGCCAAAACGCCGCTGTTGTTGTGGGATAAATTTGGTTCTTCTTAGGAGGCGTCTATTTTGTCTCCTTTTTCTGTTTTGCTTTGCACTTACATACCCCCATTTTGCTCTTGTTTTGTCTATTCATGTTGATACCCCTTCCTCAATTCTTGTGATTGGAAATGAATTAAAGTTCTTATGAGGCGAAAGTGATGGTAATAAAACAAAACGAAATTAAAGTAGTAGTTAGAGCTGGAGCATTTAACAATAATCCAGGTTGGATTCAAACTCAAGAAGATGAACTTAACTTATTAGTTGAAACTACCTGGGAAGATTTATTACAACGAATGGATGCGAACGATGGTGTTATTTTCCGTTCAAAAAGGTATGATTCTAGAAATCAAGGAGATAAACTTGGTTTTCCATCGCTAATTGTTGATGCGATTAAACGGTAAATAATTCAACTAACGCATGCGTTAGTTCTATAAGTTCATGAGTCGCAAATGCGGCTTTTTTTGTTTGTGCTGTAATTATTGCGGTAAAGATTTCTCCATTTTTTTCATTATCATAAATTATACTTTTCGACATAAAAAAGACTTCTATTAAACTGTAAAATTTAATAGAAGTCTTTTGTTGGTATTTTTCTCTTTGTTCAATTTTATAATTTGCTAGTATCTTATAATGTCGAATGTATTTTTTTCGTCTTCGGATTTACAGCATACCATCCCAATGTAGCTGTATGGTCTGGGTGAGATTCATACACATGGATGACATAATTACCATTTTCGTCGTCATGATCATATTCTACTGCCACACTTGCTGGTACATTATATTGAATACGTACAAGATTTACAGCTTCTTCTTTTGTTAAAATACCTGTATTTCCGCTTGTATCTTGCTGTTTCTTATTTTCTTCTTTTGCTTTCTGTTCAGCCTGTTCTTTTTCTGCTTTCTCTTTTCTTGCCTTTTCTTGTTCATCTTCATGCTGTTTTTTCGCTGTAACTGCTTCATTCATTAAAGTTGTTGCTTCTTTTACAAGTTGTTGTGGTTCTTTTCTTTCGGCTACTGTTTTGAAAGTTTGATAGGCTTCATCATATTTTTGTTGACCTAACAAATCTTTTCCTGATTGAATTTCTTTCTTTGCTGATTCCATTTGTTCTTGTGAATCCTTAGCAGTTTTGATGATTTTATCTGCTTGTTCTTTTGCAGATTTGTATATTTTATCATCCGTTTTTTCTTTAGTAACTTTTTCAGCGTTTGCAATTGCCACTTCGTATTTTTCATCTTTTAATGCAGAAGCGCTATCTTGCATATCATTTGCTAATCGAATGTATTTCTGGATTTCGTCTGTTGATTTTTCTTTTGCTGCTTTTTCGAAAGAATTCACAGCATCTGCATATTCACCTTTTTCTATTGCCTTTCCACCTAAATCAATTTGCTCATCATATACTTTCGAGCTACAACCACTTGCTACAATTAACAAGCCTAAAACCATCGCCATAACTTTTTTCACATGTATAACCCCTTTCACAATCTATATTTTATTTTATTTAGATATATATAGCAATGAGAAAAACTCCAGCTCATCGGTATTTTAAACCACGAATGAGTTAGAGTTTTTGGTCTTTTATTCGCAAATTTCTCGTTCATCGAGTGAATCGATAACGCAGTCTTTATGTTTAAGAAGCTCATCTTTAGATAAGTAGCCAGCTCTCTTACCAAGTTCCATTAGTCTGTTAGGTGTGTTTTGTTTTTCTAGGAATATCATTGCTCCAGCACACATTTTATTGCGTTTGTAATCAGCTGTGAATTCGCCTGTATCTTCGTTCGTTTGGTTTGTATAGTCAATGGTTTTATAACAAAAGAACATTTTATTGCTGTGTAATTCATTTACGATATAAGGCAATCTATCTTTAGATAGTTTCATTCATTTTTATTTTGATCTTCAGTTTCAGGCGATAATCCAGAGACAAGATTCCGATATTGATATATGAAATCGCAAGCCATCTAAGGATATCCGACTACAACAAGCAAAACGATCCAAAAATGATTCGCAATTATAAAAAGGAAGATGACTTGTGTCATCTTCCTTTTTGGGTAAAAATCAATTCTTATACAAAATATTGTTCATTGAGAACTATGGGCAGTTACAAAAATAACCGTTACTACGAAATCCACAAACCCGCATCATTAGATGGCGGTTTTTTTATTTGTTACAAAAAATAGTGTTACTGGAATTTTTTCAATTTTTAATATATGTGACAAAAATAAGTGTTACTAACACAACCTAATCATTCCACATTCAATTACATTTGCATAAACATACGTATTACAAAAATATAAAAAGCTCACCATTGATGCTATTATTTATTTAAGATAAAAATTAATACGATAGTTTGGGCTACCGTGTTATTCTTAATTCCACTTCTTCTCTTTTCTATATTCTTCCCTTTCTATTGGTGATAAAACTTTTGCAATGTTAGGACGTTTAAATGGCGATAATAAAATTTTGTCAAAATAATCTTCCTCATAGAAAACGTTCCACGGAAAAAGTCCGTAATAAGCATTTGCTAACTCAAGAAGAATACCGTCACTATAACTCATTGAACCAGTAACATCCAATCCACGATGTTGCCAAGGAACCTTCTCTACATCAATCCTTACATCTGCATTGCCAATCACCTTCCAATCACCCTTGTCTAATGAACTAGAGAGTAATGTTAATACGGAGATAAAAGAATGATTTGAAACCTTTTCTACAGTTGGAATAGTCTCTGTATTTAAATCAAATAGCCCACAAACGGGACTACCAAAAGGTTTCCATAATACTTGTCCAAACCCATATGTACCATTACTAAGATTAAGCAAAAATATGTCTCCCACTTTCCACTTTTGTTTTTTAGGGCGTTTGTGAGAAAGGAGCTTCTGTTCGGTTTCTGTCATTTCTTCTTCTGAAATCGTAACATTAATAAATCCATTAATAATTACAGCGATCTTAAGTATAGTAAGAGCATTAGTAGTACGAATTACTACCTCACTTGAATCTTGACCAAAATCGATACGCTTGTATAAATCTTTTTCTATCTCGTTTCTAAGCATTTTACGAAACTGTTTTAATGCATCGTAGTTTGTTTCACCTTTTAATATCCCTGCTAAGTCTTCGACAATAAAAAAGTATGAGGATGTTGCATCTGGAAGAAAAATATCTATTTTACCTAATCGGACAGTCATATCTAATTCACCTCCCCAAAAAATAATATATATACTTATTTTCTTTAAAAGTTAACATGTAGTACCTTTTAGACACAAAAAAAGCAATGATATTTTTTGGGAGAAAACTTGTTCTAACCAAGGAATGATTTTCACTCCTTTGTCTATCCGTTTTTACATTATCCATTTAAATAAGCATCCCAATTATAATCATTAATTTTATAAAATTCTCCTTTATCATTTCTTTCGTATGCACATAAAGGCGGTTCTTGAATAAATTCTAAAATGGAATCGTCCATATTCAGGATTACTCCAATAGAAATAATATGAAAGTTTTCAGGATCACATAGATAGTCATCATCTTCATAGCCACTTAATATTGACCAACCAGAGTCGCCTTCTTCTCTTGAACTATCTCTAAGCATAAAGTTAAATTCTCTTTTTTCAAGAACATCATCACTAACAGTTACCTGAGTGTCAAAATAAAAATCCCAATCACATGAAGTTGAGTCCTCATATTCCGTATCGCATATGTTTTCAACTCCAAATGAAATTTCATCGCCTCTTTTTAACGATAAACGATAGGGTTCATTGTCCAGGTTCCCTACAAATTTCTTCTCGTTTATTTGGGTGATTTCAACCCACATTCTTTCAGCACTAAATCCATCATCTTCTTCTGTCTTAGTTACGAAGATTAACTTTACCAAATCCCCAACTTTTAATTTGTCCAATACCTCTGAACTAGGAACGTAAAATGTATATGGCGATTCTTTGTTTAGCTCGTAAACATTATCTAAATACCAGGACATCCTTTTTGTCTCCCCTCGAAATTGCAAAAATTAAATTTTATTTATTTGTTTGTTTATTGTATAAAACTTTTACGCCATGGTAAACAGTACTTGGATCATACCACCATCCTTTATTATTACATTTTTCACAGCGACTACTGTAACACCCCGTTGCATCTTCTCCAACTCTTCCTTACAATTAAATGAGAACATACGTTCTTTCATCTCATTTCATAGGAGGAGTACCATGTCCCAGCAACATCGAAACACAGCGGGTGTACAAGCGTATAACCGAAAGAAAAGTTTAGAAGCAGCCGCTCGTGTCCATCACGCCATTCAAGGATTGTTTCGAGAAAATCGTGCCGTTAACTTTCATGCGGTCTCCGTACGCTCTGGTGTTTCCAAGTCCTATCTGTACCGCAACGAAGAGTTGTTTCAGCAAATCGATAGCCTGCGAAAACAACAGTACGATTACGATTCACCCCTCGATGAATACAGTCTTATCGAAGAACAATATCGCACGCAAATTCGAAAATTTCTTCAAAAAATAAAAGTTCTCGAAGAACAAAATGCACATTTGATGACGCCCTTGTATCAAACATACGAAAACACGCCCGACAAATAATGTGCCGTGTTTTTTGATAAATCATAATTAGCGTTATCGAAAATCATTTGATTTTTTCTAGTTTCGAGATAGTTTGTTTTAATTCCTCACAAACCTCTTCGTCATACTCCTTTAATAACCTATTATGTAATATAGGCAAAACTGATTTATCACCAATCTTGCTTAATGCGTAAACTGCATATCCTCGAATTTCATCGTTTGAATCGTCAATACAGGTCAATAAAGAACTAACTAATCTTACATCTGGAAAGTATTTAGCTAATTCTGTTCCCCAATATTTTCTCCCTTCATGTTTATCCTGCATGGCTCTAATTAAGTGTGGAACTACCTCATCATTACTAAATTCACGTAGTACACATGTTGCATGTTCGTATACACCATAACAATCATCTAAACTAAAGGTCATCATGATAGGTTCTATACAGCTCGGATGGGGATTGTCCTCGAAGTATGTAATTGCGCTTGCATACTCATCTATCATTTCTTCAGTTAAATCCTCGTCATCAGGCATAGGAGAGTATTTCTTAAGTACCTGAAGTGCTTGTTCTCGATTCATTAAATTCCCCCCTATTGTGTCCATATTTCCCGTTATCGGAAGTTTAAATTAATCTCCTAATGCATATACCAAACAATCATTTTTTAATGCTTCTACACATAAAGCAAATAACTCTTTAGAAAACTGTGCAATATCAAGTTCATTATAATTTTTTATAAGAATTTCACATATTCTTTTCAGCCGCTTTACTTCATGTACATTAAACTGTTTATTGTCATAAGGATCCAAATGAATTAGCAAGTTTAAATTATGACGAACGTCTTTTGCGTTTTTCCAAAGATAATCATGCACTTCATCTTCCAGATAAACCCCATATTTAGCATGATCAACTTCTTCTCTAGTATTAGCTATGTAAAATGTTACTGACACGGTTTATGCCTCACTTAATGATTTATGATATTTTATCGAGAGTTAACAGGGCCTATGTTTTAAAGTTCCATGAAGAGTCTTTTCCATTTTTGTGCTATTTCACTATCTGTATTTATGCCCTTTGGATCTATAAAGATTTCCCATTGCCAGATCTCAGCCCCAATTAAATGCAAATCAGTAAACTTTTCAATAAATTTGATAAAATTATCTGCTACATAAGTGACTGAATCTTCTTCGTGATCCCAGTAGATAACAGCTGCATCTTCGCTATTAGAATTCAAGTCTAAAGCAAGATAATCACCGTTAGTAACGGTATAGAACGCTAATTTTTGTCGTAAATTCTCACCATAATTATCCCCTACATCCTTTAAGCTATCTGCAACTTCTGTTAAATCCTCAATCGAATCTAAATTCCAACATAGTTCACCTGCAAAGATAGCATCGAATTCAACTGGTATAGAAAGTTTATCTGGAAAGGACCATCGAAGCTCTACTTGCTTTGAAAAATTCACCAAAACCTCTTTGAAGCTAACAGGAAGAGAATAACCTAATTGTTGCTCTATTAATTTAATTTCTTCTTCTGTTGCTGATTTTTCAACAACGAAAGATTCAATCTCCCCTTTAATTTTTTCTATTTGATGAAACGTTTCGTTCCAGTTATTAATCCATTTTTGACTGTTCAACATAGCTGGTCCTTTCTTTATTATGTATTTATAAGATTAGATTATCATGGTAAAGCTTCCTTGTATTAAAGTTTTTAATGAATACTCTATATATGTGAAGTTATGAAAGTGTGATTCAACACTACATAGGAAAAAATATTAGACTGCTTTAAAAAATCGTAGACCGAAAAGGTGTTTTCTAGACGCAAAAACACCTTTTGTTCACAATAAATAACGTTATTAGAAGTAACTATTTACTCTTTTTTTGTACATCTAACCATTCCCAATATGATTCATACAACTTATCGTGTAAAAACAGTTCCTCTTCTTCCTCATCTTCTTGTTTTTCCTCTAGTTTTAAACCAACCCATACCTCTTCCATATTTGCTATGGTCGGATCACTTACTCCATCAAGTAAACTTAAAGCATCATGGAACGCACCCATAATGTTATAACGCACTATTTTTTCAATTGCAGTAATGCTTTCAGGTGTAAAAGATTGAGATTGTAAAGCTTCAAATTCTTCTTTTGTTAGATTAAACTCTTCCCACATTAATTCTTTTGATGGATTTGTTAATTGGTTTCCAACCATCGAGTATTCTTTAATAATGTTATGTAATTCCAATAAAAAGGCCTGTTTGGCATCCATTGTTAATACTCCCTTATAGAAAGACTTATTATATTAACTTTAACTGATTCTTTGTCCATAAATGATTGCATATCCTATTCATACGAAGTTTACATGCCATCTTATTATCGGAGGTAACTTGATTATCCTTGATTCTATACATCTTGTGATAAGCTTATCATTATACATTTTTATAAAGTTCTTTTATATACTCACCTAATTTTTCTGGTTGATTATTACAATCTTCTATAATTTGAATAAAAACATTGTAAAAATCAATTTCTTGTAATTGCTTGCCGAATTTATTAATAAGATACATTTTATTGTCTTTTATACCTAACCAATCGCCTGTTGAAAAATTTCTCCCAATTACAAAAAAACGTTTTGTAATCTTTTTTGGTGCATTCTTGTTTTCTTCTATCACGTCATCTGCTAAAAACGGCTTTTCTTTCCAAGATACACCTTTCCACAATCTAGTTGGTAAACCATAGAATACGCCATATCCTAATCCTAATGAAAAACCATTACATATTTTCACTAAATTTTTATAGACAAGAGGTAATTTCATATTATTTTTTCTCTCTATCTCACTGATAAAATCATCATTTACTCCTTTAAAAAAGGCATATACAACATTGTCTGGAAAAACAATATCCTTATTATTTTTTAGTTCTTGCGATACATATATAAGTGTTAATCCAGTGAGTTTAAAATTTTCAATGGGTCCTTGAAATTCATTGACTTTATCTAAGAGTTTTTCTATCACCATATCAACATGTTCATCTCCTCTAACTTACACTGTCACAATTTTAGCATAGCAAATACCTACAATCTAGAAACTATAGAATTGCATATTAATAATATAAAAATCAAATACCTCGACCAATATTCCAGTTAATTTCAATTTTTATATGTTATTAAGCCTCGTAATAACGATACAAACAAAGATTTCTGGCTTATCCAATTCATGTATTGTGATAAAATGCTAATGTAGGACGATCTTTTCTTTAAGTATAGAAGTTATTATAAAATAGGAGCGATATACTTGGTGACAAAGAATATAAAGGAACAGGTAGTAGTTCAATTAAAAGAATTAATAAATGACTTAGTAAGAGGAAATATCTCAGAGATTATATCTACAGGTCGTTCTCTTATGACAGTTGAAGAAATTTTGGAGGAATTGGATGCGTACCCAGGTACAATGACATATCCCCCTGATAGTACCTATGAAAACTGGGAAGATGAAATTGACATTTACGAGGTCGCATACGAACCGCCACCAAATTACCAAGGTGAGATGGTTTTGTATTACGACAATGAACAAAGCGATTTATGGTTAAAATTTGATGTTATAAAAAAAGAAAATGACACCCTTACAGTCAAATTGCGCGATTTAGATGTTATGTAGCAGAGGAGGTCAGCCTCCTCTGTTTTAAGTTTAGCAATCCACTTCTTCTTTTACTAATGACAACAGGAAATCACCAAAGTCATTTGCAATCCTATCATACGTTCGCTCATCTGTTTCAAGTCCAGAGTCATAGGTAATTACAGGCGGCTCTCCTTCGGCATTACATTGGTTAAAATCCAAGCAGTACCATTCACCCATCCCTGTATCAGCGATGACTACTACATTTTGAGGAAGATTCCATTCTTTACGTTCCGTGAGGGTAACCCAAATGGCATCTGGAACAGATGAGTTTTCAAAGTCTTCTCCGATAACGCCATATATTTCTTCACCACCAAAGTTACCTGCACCATACCTTTTTACAAAATCACGATACGTATTTGAAAATCGAAGTCCTAAAGCCTGCTCGGCTTTCTTTACTACATCCTCAGAGTGCTCTCCCACAAAATCACATTCGTCTTCATATTCCTCCATTAAAGTAATCGCTTTCTTATAATTGTCCCAACTCATTTTTTTGCCTCCACATTTCAGATAGAAGATGTATTGAGTATATACACATTATGATCTCGCTACAAATCATATTTTTTACTTTCTTGCACTATTCTGCTTCGTTAGCAGAAGAAGATCAACATTTTTTACAAATTCTTGCCGATAGTCATTAAGTTTCTATTTTCGTATCAAATACAATCCCGCGAGAATCCCCTTTTATTGATACATTTGCTTTCGAATCTCTTCCTGTACCACAAGCGGTAACTGACGTGGTGCCCAAAGTTGCCCTCTTTGTGAAAATGGCTTATAAGCATGGTTTAAAGGAATTTGACTGGGGTCAGAGAGATTTATTAGTTTGGCTCTGTTAAACACTGCTGTTGATTTTTCATTAAATTAACGGATCAGATTAGCTCAATAAAAGAAAAATTAAAGCTATGGTATAATCGAAGAAACTATTAGGTTTAAAAAGGGGACCCTAGTATGAAGTTGATTTGTCAAACTTGTAAAATAGAGATTTCTAAGGAAGTGACTGAGCTAGAAGATTTAAACTTTCTTAATGAAAATGATGGTCAAGATTATATTCCTGAAGGTTTTTTTATAGTTGGTGACGGAAAAGCAGGTATAAAACTGAAAGGCTTAATCATTATCAATATTAAGGATTTAACCAATTCAAACTACCATTCAGATGATAGTAGATTAAACGGATGTTGTGGTTATGATGGTTTAGATGGTATAAATCGGGTTTGCTTGAATAACCACGAAATTGGTACTGAGAATTCGGATTGTTGGATGCCTCATTTTGTCGCATTAAATCCAGAACTGGTTAAATTTATTTAAATATTTGGCTTCGTTAAAGAATGTTGCTGATTTTTTGTTAAACTAATGGAGCAGATTAGTTTAACAAGAAATCTAAAAGTTTTGTGCTAATTGTGGTAAGGAACTTGTTGATGAATCATTCTATCTTCACCCATTTACAAGACTTATTTTTAATGAAAGAAAAGAAAATGAAGTAATTGTGCCTGTTAGTGGGTGGGGAATAGATTGTTTTTACTGTAATTGGGGAGGAGAAATTCTTCCTTATGAAAATGACTAAAGTTAAGAGGAATTTTACAATTTGCTTGTTAAACTAACAGGTGCGTGAGTTGAAGAAATTACTCAAAAAAGTCGATGTAAAACATCGGCTTTTATATTTGACTAAAAATCAACAATAAAATTTAACAGAGCCATTAGTTTAAATAAAATTTCGATATCGGATTTATGGAATCAAAAACCCATTACTCAAAAATAATTCACAATCAAAAAAGGAAGACGATTTTTCGACGTCTTCCCTTTTTTTGATAGAAATTGAATTTTAATACCGAATAACGAATGATTATATTAAACACTTTATTCAATCCAGTATACCTAACTTTGTAACGGTATACTTAATTATTGTTCATTTAGAACTAGTAAATCTACAACTTAGTTAGATACCTTAGACTCTTCTAACTTTTCACGAAGAACCATTTGTAAGATACCACCGTGACGGTAGTAGTCGATTTCTACTTCGCTATCGAAGCGTGCTACTACTTCAAATTGTTTTTCGTTTCCTTCTGAGTCAGTCGCAACAACTTTTACAAGGTCGCGTGGTTTTACTGTTTTATCAATTTGAATTTCAAATGACTCTTGACCAGTAAGACCTAATGTTTCTGAACTTTCACCATCTTTAAATTGAAGTGGTAATACGCCCATTAATACAAGGTTACTGCGGTGAATACGCTCGAAGCTTTCTGCGATAACTGCTTTAATGCCTAAAAGGTTTGTACCTTTTGCAGCCCAGTCACGTGAGCTTCCCATACCGTAATCTTTACCAGCGATAACAAGAAGACCTGTTCCGTCTTGTTTGTATTTCATTGCAGCATCATAGATAGATGTCACTTCACCTGTTGGCCAGTATGTTGTGAATCCACCTTCTGTGCCAGGAGCGATTTGGTTTTTAATACGAATGTTCGCAAATGTACCGCGCATCATTACTTCATGGTTACCACGGCGAGAACCGTAAGAGTTGAAGTCAACTGGCTGCACACCATTTTCTAATAAGTAACGGCCTGCTGGTGTATTTTTGCCAATAGATCCAGCTGGTGAAATGTGGTCTGTTGTTACAGAATCGCCAAATTTACCAACTACGCGCAGTCCTGAAAGTGTTTCCACTTCACCTGGCTCTTTTGATAACCCTTCGAAGAACGGCGGGTTTTGGATATATGTTGAATCATTATCCCAAGTATATAAAGCTTCGTTTGAAGTTTGGATTTCATTCCAGCGTTCGTTGCTGTTAAATACTTGTGCATATTCTTTCTTAAATAGTTCAGAAGTTACAACATTTTGTACAACTTCTTCGATTTCTGCCGCTGTTGGCCAGATGTCGTTAAAGTAAATTGGGTTACCGTTTGCATCGTTACCGATTGCATCATTTTTCAAGTCGATATCAACTGTACCAGCAAGTGCATACGCCACAACTAGTGGTGGAGATGCTAAATAGTTTGCTTTTACAAGTGGATGAATACGACCTTCAAAGTTACGGTTGCCAGAAAGGACAGATGTTACTAATAAGTCATTTGCAGCAATAGATTCTTCTAATTCTGGTGCTAATGGACCAGAGTTACCGATACAAGTTGTACAACCGTAACCTACTGTTTGGAAGCCTAATTGATCTAAGTAAGCTGTTAATCCTGATTTATCTAAGTATTCTGTAACAACTTTAGATCCTGGCGCTAATGATGTTTTTACGTAACCAGGTACTTTCATTCCTTTTTCAATTGCTTTTTTCGCAACTAAGCCTGCACCAATTAACACATATGGGTTAGATGTATTTGTACAGCTTGTAATTGCTGCGATTGCAATTGCACCTGTTTTCATCGTTACTTCTTGATCTTGTAATACAACTTTCATTTCTTTATCAAATTCTTGCTCTAAGAAGCCGAATCCTTGGTTACCAACCGGTGCCACAACAGCTTTACGGAACTCATCTCTCATGTTAGAAAGAGGAATTAAGTCTTGTGGACGTTTTGGACCAGAAAGGTTAGACTCAATTGTATTTAAGTCAATTTCAACAAGATCTGTATAGATCGGATCTTGGCTATCAGCTGTATAGAATAAGCCGTTCGCTTTACAATATTCTTCAACGATGCGAATTTGCTCTTCGCTTCTGCCTGTTAAACGTAAGTAATCTAATGAAATATCATCGATTGGGAAGAAGCCGCAAGTTGCACCGTATTCTGGTGCCATGTTAGAAATTGTTGCACGGTCAGCTAATGGCATGCTTTGTAAACCGCTTCCAAAGAACTCAACAAATTTTCCAACTACACCTTTTTGACGTAATACTTGTGTTACTTTTAATGCAACGTCTGTTGCTGTTGTACCACTTGGAAGTGTACCAGTTAATTTCACACCGATTACTTCTGGAACTGGGAAGTATGATGGCTGCCCAAGCATACCAGCTTCTGCTTCAATACCACCAACGCCCCATCCAAGAACACCGATTCCGTTAATCATTGTTGTATGAGAATCCGTTCCTACTAATGAGTCTGGATATGCAACAAGTTCACCTTCAGCATTTTTCACTGCATGAACAACTGGTGCTAAATACTCAAGGTTTACTTGGTGAACGATACCTGTTGCCGGTGGAACTGCACGGTAGTTATCAAACGATTTTTGTGCCCAGCTTAAAAATTTATAACGCTCTTCATTACGTTTAAACTCTAAGTCCATGTTAAATTGAAGCGCGTCTGGCGTACCCGCTCTATCAACCTGTACAGAGTGGTCAATAACAAGATCAACTGTAATTTCCGGATTAATTTTATCAGGATTTCCGCCCATATCTGCCATTGCTTTGCGAAGAGAAGCTAAATCAACAACAGCTGGAACTCCTGTAAAGTCTTGTAAGATAACACGAGATGGTTTAAACGGTACATCGATATCTTGAATATCTTTCGTTCCCCATTTCGCTAAATTTTCAACATGTTCTTCTTTAATAACGCGGCCATCAACTTGACGAAGTACTGATTCAAGTAACACTTTAATTGAATAAGGCAACTTAGAAACATTACCTACCCCTGCATCTTCAAGTGCTTTCAAACGATAATAATGATACGTATTTCCATCTACTTCAAATGTTGCGCGAGTTTGAAATGGATTGTGTTTTACCATTATGGTTACCCCCCTGTTAAACGTGACTGAAGTTGTCTGAATATAAAATGTAGACAAACTTTTCAATACCTTACGATAATATATTATTACAACTTAATGGATAAGTAAATAAGAAGAAACTTATAGTTTTTCATAAGTTTTCTTTATAACTTCGTTGCTGCATATTAAATTACCGGTTAACAGATACTATTTTTATAAAGTGAAACTGCTTTTTAGAAAGCATTTTTCTTTATAAAAATTGAACTATCTAGGTTCTTATGGTTAGTTTTATTTTCATTCTCAATCAAATTTCCAAGCCAAAAAATATTAGGGGGAATCATAATGGGAAAACGTAAAGCAAATCATGTCATTCCAGGAATGAACGCAGCCTCTGCACAAGGACAAGGTACAGGATATAATGAGGAATTTTCGAATGAGCCATTAACAGCAGCTCAGCGTCAAAACAATAAAAAACGTAAAAAAAATCAATAAAGTGAAACTTCCATCAGTGGGGGTTTTTCATCCCCCACACTAATGGAAAGCTCTCACCAATCGGGCTTTTACTGGCAGTTATCTCTCACCTATCTTCCTCGTTTCTCTTTGAATCTTGAGGTGAGGGATAACTGCCCTTTAATGCGGGATAAAACAAAATCCCAAAAGATTATCTTTTGGGATTTTTCAATGCTTATACTTCAATAACTCCGATACTTTCACAAATCGATACCCTTGTTTTTGCAAAGCTGGTAAAATCTCTTTTAATGCTTCGACAGTTTGGCTTCTATCGCCTCCGCCATCATGCAATAAGACAATATCACCACTCTTCGCATTATTTAGAACTTGATTTACAATCTTATCCTTTCCAGGATTAGACCAATCTCTTGGATCTTGATGCCAAGACCATAATACAATTTCATATCCTGCTTCTGTTGCCGTTTTAAATACGGATTCATTAATATATCCACCAGGCGGACGAAAAAGAAGAGGTTTATCTACCCATTTTTGCAAATACCGTTTTCCCTCTAGAATATCATTTTCGAGTCTTTGTCCTGCTGTACTGCGTGCATACAAATGATTCATTGTATGATTACCAATTTCATGCCCTTCCTTTAACACCTGTTCAATTAAATATGGATTACGCTTAACTCGGAATCCAATCATAAAAAAAGTTGACTCAGCATTGTATTGGTGTAATATCTTTAAAATTTCAGGTGTATATGTAGAATCCGGGCCATCATCGAATGTTATTGCTATTATTTTTTCATTCGTTGGTACTTCCCATGTTACGTGACCAGTTGGTTCTAACTCTTTTCTCATTAACATTTTTGCATCAACATGTTCAATTCCTATCATACTTAACATAACAATAAAACAAATAATTATAATACATTTTTCTTTCATCATCATTAGCTCGTCTTATGTGAAAAGGCTGCTGAGACTACTCAACAACCTATTAATCACGCACTTCCTCCACATTTTGCATAATATGTTGCAAATCTTGTTCATATTGTTGCAATCGCTCTCGCTGTGTTTCAGAAGCAACTTCTAATGCATTTTGAATTTGTTCATATGCTTCATGCACTTCTTGACGTAAATGTTTTAAATCCTGTGCGTAATTTGGATCATTTTTTACAATGTTGTTATATACATTTTCTGCATCCACTGTTCCTTGCTGTGCAGCTTGAAATGCTTGTTGCTTATCTTTATGATACGGCATAATAATTCCCCTTTCTATTATTACTCTCCATTATCTTTTACCTTTACCTCAAAAAACATTCTCGTATAAATTTATGAAGTTTTCTCATCCTAATATAGAGCGGAATTTTAGACTTGGTACTTTCCTTCAGCTAATTCATTTCGCTAATCGAGCTCTATCGTTCATGTAAATAACCGCTAGAGCTCAAGAAAAAGAGGGGTATTATAATGGAGAAAAACAACAGCAAATCCATTCGTAAAAATTCTCCGCAAGGACAAGTTTCTGGTGGTCAACCAGAACCGTTAAGCGGATCACACAAAGTAAAGAACCAAAAACATTCGCGCCAAAAAAATCATGCTCACCACGATATGTAACAAAGTAGACAGTGCATGCGCACTGTCTTTTTATCATATATTTCTAATATCTTCTCTTATTTTTAAGCACATTTCCCCTTTCTTTTTCACCTCTATTTTCAAAGTGAATATCGTAATATGAATGAAATTTTATGGAGGTTTTCTTACGATGGGCAAGAAAAAGAAAAAAGACTGCCTTTTTCATGTTGATGGCTTTGAAGAATGGATGAATCAATTTTGCTCCGATTTATACGCAAATTCTCCCTCTCCAAACGGTATTCACATTGACCTTTTTGAAACAGAACAAGAATATATTTTAGAAGCCGATATTCCGAACATAGTTGAGCCAAATATTCTGATTAAAAAGATGGAGACAGGCCTACAAATTAACATATTTTGTAACAACTCTGCCTTACAGCATATGATTTTCTTACCAGCCAATATTATATATAAAAAAATGTTAGCCTATCTTGATAATGGTCTTCTTACCATTCACATTTCGAAAACAGAAACAGCGCAATTAACAGAACAAACTGTCCTCTTTACAGAATAGTCACATGCAAATCTAACATACGAGATAAGAATTATCCTTTCTGCAAATAAAGTGAAATTGCCATCAATGGGGGTATTACTGCCCGCAAATAGCATGATAAAGCAGAAAGTACCGGAAGATTTGAAAGCGATTAACACCTTAAAACTACTATTGCACTGGCAATAATAAAAGGAGACTGATTCTTAAAATAATCAGCCTCCTTTATTTATAAAACTTTATTTCGTACATACGCGTATTACATTTGCGCTTCCCATTTTTCTTCTATCGTTCTTTTACGCAGCAAACTTCTGGTCAACAACAGAATCGGAAATGCAAGCATTGAAAGCACCGCCAAAATTGTAAAAATCGTAAAACCATTATGGTAACCGTAATGATCTAACAGAAGCCCGCCAAACCATGGCCCAATAACAGCTCCAATTCCTGAGAATCCCATTGCCCCGAAATATGTTCCCTTTAAATTTGCAACAGCAATTTGATCAATAAACACATCTGTCATGGAAAACATTAATACTTCTCCAATTGTAAATATGATCGTACAAACGAAAACAGCCCACATTGATCCCGCAAATCCAAATCCACATAATCCTACACTAACAAGTAATGTACCAATCATAATGGATACGAGCGGTGTATACTTTTTACAAACTTGAATGAGCGGGTACTGAACGACTACTACAGTAATTGCGTTTAATGTTAATGCATAAGAAAACAATTTCACTCCATTTTCAAACAGATGGGAGTTCGCAAAATATTGAGAAAGCGTTGATGAAAACTGTGCGTATCCTGCTGTACTAATGATAATTCCAATTAACGCAACTAAAAAGACAATGTCTTTTCTTATAATGCGCAAGGAATCCATTAAAGTAACTCGTTCTGTCTTTTCTGTTTTTTCTTCTCCAATGTGATACTTGCTAAATTGTAATGCGAGTACAATTGTATAAAGAGCATACATAATAGCTGCTATAAAAAACGGTGTTGTTGATTCAGCAGTTCCTACCTGAAGACCAACAAGCGGCCCAATCGCAACACCAACATTAATAGCACCATAACGCAAGTTAAACATCATTAAACGATGCTCCGGCTTTGTTAAATCGGATAATAAAGCGCGAGACGTTGGCTCAAAAAATGAACGACACATCCCATTTAGTGCATTTAGTAAGAAAAATGCTAAAACATGCTCTGCAAATCCAAATCCAATAAATACACAAATCCAAACAATAATAGATGCTAGCATAATCTTTTTTCGCCCATAACGATCTGATAAATTCCCGCCAATGAAACTTGCAAATACACCTACTAATGCGCTCGTTCCAATAATTGCTCCTGTAACTCCTGCTGATATTCCTTTTGCATTCGTCAAGTAAATTGCTAAAAACGGAATGCTCATTGATGTTGCAAACCTTGCAAATAATGTTCCAATAATAATAGTCATCCCGATAGGATGAATGTGTTGTAACTTCCCCTTCATCTCTTTCACCTTCTCTATCTACAAATACAATACAAAGAAAAAGAAAGCTGAAAAGCAGCTTCCTTTGAAAACATGATTTTTGTTTTCTTAAACGCGAGCCGTTCGTTTTAGCTCCATATCAATACCATATGTAAACTGTAATTCTTTTAATACTGCCTCTGCTTCAATATTTATATTATGTTTACTATTAAACTCAGCTACCCAACTCTCTACTTCTTCATGTGTGTAGCTATATTCTCCTGCTATCCAACTTTTCATATCAAAACATTCATTAATACAAACTTGAATAAGCAACTGATCATACATAGCGACTACATCTTCTTTCTTCCATAGCAATTCTTTCACATACAACCGATCAAATGTGACACTTTCTCGGTTACATTCTGTTAAATGACGGGTCATTTCATGCAATTCTCGGTATATCTCAGAAATATTCGTATTCAGATGAATCAGTTTACGTACACCATTTTCATATAACATTTCATCCACCCCCGTTATGTTCCCCTTTTTCTTATTATAGCAAGAAAATTCTAAAAAAGAGAATTTTTCTTATGAAATATTAGGAAAGTGATACGTATTGTTTTACAATGAAAATAGTTACATTTGAGAGGAGTATAGACGTGAACCAAAAATTATATTACAAAGATGCATACTTACAAACATTCACAGCTCAAATTACAAAACAAGCACGTGACAACGATGGTAATATATATGTCGTATTAACAGAAACAGCTTTTTATCCAGCCGGTGGTGGTCAGCCACATGATACAGGGCAATTAAATCAAATTCCCGTGATAAATGTAGAAGAAATAGATGGAGAAATTCGTCATTACATTACGGAAGAGATACATACAAATGATGTAACAGGATATGTTTCTTGGAAACGTCGTTTTGATCATATGCAACAACATGCTGGACAACATATTTTATCTGCTATATTTTGGGACCATTTTAATATTCCAACAATCGGTTTTCATTTAGGAAGGGAAATCGTAACAATTGATTT
The DNA here is from genome assembly GCF_037104695.1 of Bacillus yunxiaonensis. Taxonomy (NCBI): domain Bacteria; kingdom Bacillati; phylum Bacillota; class Bacilli; order Caryophanales; family Bacillaceae; genus Bacillus; species Bacillus yunxiaonensis. The sequence continues at coordinate 1,011,541 of NZ_JBAWSV010000001.1, forward strand.
GGAAACTTCTGATCTTTCTTCAGAAACAGCCGAAGAAGCTTCTTACCTTGCTAATCAAATTGTTTTTGAAAGTCGTCCCATTACAGTTCAATGGGTAAACCAAGAAGAAGCAAAACAGCTTCCCCTTCGTAAGGAACCAACTGTAACAGAAAACATTCGTGTTGTGATTATTGAAAATCTTGATTATAACGGCTGTGGCGGTACACATCCAAAACAAACCGGTGAAGTCGGCCCAATTCAAATTATCAATTGGGAGCGTCATAAAGGAAACATTCGTCTTACATTTGTTTGCGGCTGGCGTACAATTGAACTTATGAAGCGTAATCATGCTCTCGTAAAAGGTGCAGCCCAGCAATTACATAGTAAAGAAGACGATATTCCAAACAAAATAAATCAGCTCCTTTCTTCTCAAAAGGAAAATGAAAAAGCACTGCAAGCAGCGAACGAAAAACTCATTCTTGTAGAAGCAAATGAATTATTACAACAAGCAGAGAAAACTTCATTTGGAAAACAAATTGCAGTTAACTTTACAGATCGTTCTATGCAGAAACTGGCTAAATTAGCAGCTCTCATTACAGAGCAAGATGAACATATCATTACATATTTTGTTACACAAAACGGTGAAAATTTACAATGCATTTGCGCATGCGGTAAAGCCGTTGAACAAAACATGAATACTCTTTTAAAAGCAGCTCTTCCCCTTATAGAAGGAAAAGGTGGAGGGAATCAAAAAAGCGCGCGCGGTGGCGGAAAAGCAACCATTTCAGGTGAAGCATTTTTAGCTCATCTCATTCATATACAAAAAGAAACGCAAGAAGCATAAATAGCTTCTTGCGTTTCTACTACATTTGGAGACTCTTCTCTTTCATAATATGAAGGAATTGACGATACGAATGAATATAATAATCTGCACCTTGAATCGCTAAATTTTGAAAGGCACATGTTGTGATTCCTAATTTTTTAGCAGGCAAAAGGTCTAACTCGCGGTCCCCCACAACAAGATTAATAGAATGTTTCTTATGCATATGTATATACGCTTCCGAATTAGGCTTTTTCGGAAATCCATCTTCCCAACCAATAATTTCGGAAAAATAGTTTAACCATCCATAATGCTCTAATATTCGTATCACTTCTTGTTTCGAATTATGCGTCACAATGCAATTACAGTTCGCTCTTTGCAATACTTCTTCGACTCCTGGGAACGGTTGATATTTCGATGGGTGTAAAGACCTTTCCATTTCTAATATTTGATCAATTTGTTGTTGTGATAATCCATAGTATTTTACTGCATGTGTAAATGAAATCTTTAAATGTTTCATAATTTCATCCTCATGTATGTGTTCTTCTATAACTCTCTTAAACATACGTACAAATACACGATAACTATCTACTAAAGTACCATCAAAATCCCATAATATGTTTGCATTCATGTATATTCTCCTTTTTGAATGACAAATAAGATTTACATACTTAATTTATAAAACATTAGATAACATTTATATTACGCTTCAAACAAAAGTGCAAGTCCAATTCCTCCGCCAATACCTAACGTTGCAATCACGTATTTCATCTGTTCTCTTTGTGCTTGATAAAATAATCTTGTCATAAGCATCGCTCCCGATGCACCATACGGATGTCCAAGAGCAATCGCTCCACCGTTTACATTTAATTTTTCATACGGAATGTTTAACTCTCGCGCGCATGCAACTATTTTAGAGGCAAATGCTTCATTCATTTCAATACAATCAATATCTTCCATCGTAAGATTCATCTGTTGTAGCAATTTTTGTACCGCAAATATCGGTCCACTACCAGGAAAATGAGGATCTACACCAGCAACGGCACTATGCACAAATCGTAGCACCGGTTTATAACCAAGCTTTTCCGCTTGCGTTTCATTCATAATAAGAAGTGCACACGCTCCATCATTCACTCCACATGAATTACCTGCCGTCACTGTTCCCTCTTGTAAAAAGGCAGGGCGTGTTCGTTTTATAATTCTTTCATAATTCATACGAGACTTAATCGTTTCATCTCCTATAATATGAGAAACTGGTACAATTTCTTCTTGTAAATATCCTTTTTCTAATGCTGCTAATGTTCGTTTATAGCTCAAACATGCATACGCATCTTGCATCTCTTTTGTAATTTCGTAACGCTCAGCTACATACTCTGCAGCAACACCCATATCAGGATCACCAATATGTTCAGGTGAGAAGCGCGCTCGTTTCTCAAATAGTGAAGTGCTTACACTTTCGGCTCCACCTGCAATGTAACAAGTTCCCGCCCCGCCCTGAATCAGATGGCATGCCAATCGAATCGCTTCCAGTCCAGCTCCACACTGACGATCAATCGTCACACCTGGTACAGCATACGGGAGACCCGCCTCTAGTGCCGACAACCGAGCCACATTTCCGCCAGGCCCGACAACATTTCCGAATATAACATCATCGATTTCTTTTTCGATACCTTTACTTATATAAGTAAGTAAAGGGGCCGCTAATTTTTCAACAGAATAATCTTTAAATATCCCATTTATCTTTCCAATCGGGGTGCGTTTTGCTTCAACAATTACTGCTCTATTCATACATAAACTCCTGTTTTTCAATAATTTCTTTCGCTTCTGCCCGTGCAACTTTCCCACTGCTTGTATGAGGAATTACATCTACCAAATACCATTCTTTCGGAACTTTATAGGAAGATAACTTTCCAAAACAAAATGCCTTCAGCTCTTGTTTTGATACCACTCCTTTAACCAGCACTACCGGTTTTTCTCCCCAATACATATCTTTCTTACCAACAACTACTGCTTCATCAACATTTGGATGCATCTGCAATACACGTTCAATTTCTTCAGGAAAAATATTGATCCCACCATAAATAATCATATTTTTTTCTCGTCCTACAATATATAAAAATCCATCTTCATCAACATATCCCACATCATGAACTGTCATCCATCCATCACTCGTTACGTGACAAATTGGTGCATCATCTATTATATACCCCATAAAAAACTGTTCACTCTTCACATAAATTGTGCCGACTTTTCCTTGCTTTACTTCTTGTCCGTCCCCATTACGAATACTAATCTTTACATTATGACATGGTCTTCCAACTGAAGATGGTTTATTTTCATTATCATGATGTGATAGTGCTGTAACAAAGCTTAATTCAGACGCCCCATAAAATTCATATCGCTTTGCCTTTGGAAAGACCTGTTTTATTTTTTGCTTTGCTTCAGCTTCCCATTTTGCACCTGAGGAAATAATCTTTATCTCTCGTTCTATAACTCTTTTTTCTTTGTATAAGGATTCTAGCATTGTCGGAACTGTGTACATAACAGAAATAGCTTCGTTTTCTAATATTGAAAAAACACGGCTTGGAATAAATTTTTCAGTTATGTGTATCGTTTGTCCTAAAAATAAAGCACTCATCGCACCATATAAAAAAAGAGAATGAACAAATGTCCCTGCGAGCAATACTGCATCATCTTTGTTCATATGAAAATCATGAACATTACAAGCAAAGCTTTCTACCCATGATTGTTGTGAACGAAGGAATGCTTTTGCTTTTCCGGTTGAACCTGATGTAAATCCCATATAAAAAGGTAACTCTTCTACCTTTTCTACATAATTTACTGTACTAGAAATATTCGCTAATCTTTCAGACCACGTACTGATAGAAAATACTTTACTATTTGTTTGAGGCAACTGATTACGTTTATGCTGTACTACAACTATAATAGAAGGTTGTACGATTTGTAGTCGTTCCTCAAGTTCATGAATATTCCACTTTGGATCAAGTGGTACACAAATCCAGCCTGCCATAGCAGATCCAGCAAAGATTTGTAAAAATTCCACACTATTATCAAGCAAAATCGCAATCTTTTTATTACTTGACTCTTCCTTGTGAAGCCAATTGGCAACTTGACATACAGATAGATGCCACTCTTTGTATGTAACTGCTCTATCTATTATTTTTATTGCAATTTTATTCGGTTGATATTGAGCATGCGCTGCATACGTTCTTGTAATTCCCACCTATTCCACTTCCTTTTCTATAACAAAAAGAAACACGTTTTAACGTGTTTCATAATGTGTACTATAAATTGTTCGTTTCAATGAACGTTGTAGTCTCGTAACAAGAATTGCTGCAAATACAGCCTTCAATATATCTCCTGGTAAAAACACAACACTTAATTTCGCTGCCTTCACTACACTTATATCCATCACAAAAGCTTGTACGATAACACCGAAGAAATATACAGCGAAAATCCCACCAATAATATTAATTAAAAATGATTTCAAAAATGTTACGTTGCGAAGGCGTTCTGCGAAATATCCAATAACAAATGCTCCGATTACATATCCCATTAAATAACCGGCACTTGGTCCTACAAAAACCGAAAATCCACCGCGTCCTCCAGCTAACAACGGTGCACCCGCTGCTACAACAAGTAAAAATACGAGTTGACTCAGAGCCCCTAGACGAGATCCTAACAAACCGCCCGAAAGCATGACACCAAGTGATTGTAATGTAATCGGTACAGGTGTAAATGATAACGCAATTGGCGGTATAAATCCTAGCACTGCCATAATAGCACTAAATAAAGCTACAAAAACTAAATTTCTTGTATTCATATTATGTTTTCTCCTGTTTGTAAACTATAAATTAAAATAAGGTAACATATCACATGTGATATGTTACCTTTCCCCTCTCAAATTGTCAACTATAATATAAATATAGTTAACATTTACTTTCAACCTTCTATATAATATTGCTCCAATTCTTTTCGAAGTGCTTGCTTTAAAAACTTTCCGACTGAAGTTTTCGGAATTTCCTTCAGAAAGACAATCTCATCTGGTAGCCACCATTTTGCAAATTGTGGTTTTAAAAAGTCATATAATTCTTCTTTTGTAACAGACTTACCTTGTTTTACGACAATGCATGCAACAGGACGTTCTTGCCACTGTTTATGCGGTACTGCAACAACAGCTGCTTCAAATATTGCTTCATGCGCCATCAAGGCATTTTCTAAGTCAACAGATGAAATCCATTCTCCCCCGCTTTTAATCACATCTTTCGTTCGATCCACAATTTTAATACATCCTTCTTCATCAACCGTAACGACATCTCCTGTATATAACCACCCATCTCGAAACCCCTCTGCTGTTCGTTCATCTCTATAATAACTTGCCGCAATCCACGGAGCACGCAGACATAGCTCACCCATTTCTTGTCCGTCCCATGCTACATCTCCGTTTTCCCCAATAACTTTCATTTCAACACCAGGTACTAAATAACCTTGCTTCGCACGAATCGTAAGCTGTTCTTCATATGGTAATTCACGTTCATAACTTTTTAAACGTGCAAGTGTGACCAGTGGGCTTGTTTCTGTCATCCCATATGCATGCACAAATGGGACATTATATTTTTGTTCGAATGCGGCAATGACACTTTTCGGTGCAGCTGCACCGCCGCATAAAATTCGTTTTATATTTGATAGATCATAACGATTCTTTTCTAATTCTTGCAGAACACCAAGCCAAATTGTTGGGACACCAGCTGCTATTGTTACTTTTTCTTCCTGCATCATTTCTAATAAAATCTTCGGTGTAAACATCGGTCCAGGAAGAACTTGCTTTGATCCAAACCATGTTGCTGCAAATGGTAATCCCCAAGCGTTTACATGAAACATAGGAACAACCGGCATAGCAACATCACTTTCAGAAAGTGCCGTTGTATCTGCAAGTCCAAGCGACATACTATGCAAAACAGTACTGCGATGTGTATAAACGACACCTTTCGGATTACCTGTTGTAGCTGATGTATAGCACATACCAGCTGGCATATTTTCATCGATATCTTTTAAAAACGGAAAATTAGGATTTCCTTCTTCAAGAAGTTGTTCATAGTGGTATGCAGGTTGAAGTGAAGTTTCTGGAAGCTCTTTTTTATCGGTCATGATGATATAAGCTTGTACAGTTGATAATTCCTCTTGAATACTCTCAACAAGCGGTACAATATCTTCATCAATCAGTAAAACGCGGTCTTCTGCATGTTGGATAATATAAGAAATATGTTGAGAAGATAAGCGAATGTTAATTGTGTGCAGTACAGCTCCAATACTAGGAATCGCAAAATATGCTTCTACATGACGATGATGATTCCACGCCAGTGTGCCCACTCGTTCTCCTTGCTTTACACCTAGCTTTTGCAATGCACTAGACAAACGTCTCGTTCGCCCCCCTAGTTCCTTATACGTTAGGCGTGTAATTGTACTATGTGTACGAGAAATAATTTCTTTCTTTGCAAATAACTTCTCTGCCCTTTCTATCATTGAGCTAATTGTTAACGGTACATCCATCATCATGTTTTTTGTCCCCCTTTATAAAAACGCTTTCATTTTTTTGAACAACTTCATAACGAAACAATTATAAAAAATAACAGCCGCAACTTATTATTATTTACTTGTTACTTTACATGATCAGACACTCCATCTTTTTTCACTAATACTTTTCTTTCATTTGCTTTTTTCCAAACAAAATACCCTATTGTTACTACAAGTAAAAACGGAATACCCGTTGTAAGTGTTGATTTAAACATGTCAGTAAACCAAGTGGTTATTAAAATTGCAAACATTAATACGGCTCCTAATGTAGTTAAATATGGGTATCCCCACATACGAACTGGTAAATCCCTTCCTCCGGATGCAACCCACTTCTTTCGAAAATATAAATGAATAATAAAGATCATCATCCATGTAAACATAGCTCCGAACATTGAAATCCCCATCATGAGCATGAATGCTTGATTCGGTGAGACAATTGTTAAAATTGTTGCCAGCGCAATACCAATTGTTGAGAAGAACAAAGCTGAAACAGGAACTCCCCTCTTGCTTAGTTGACCAAACCTTGCCGGTGCATAACCAGCTCTAGATAGCGAAAACATCATTCGAGTTGTAATATATAATTGACTATTCATTGAAGACAAAGCTGCGATTAAAACAACAAAATTCATAATGCCAGATGCACCTGGAATATTTAATAACTCCATTACTTTAACAAAAGGACTCTTATCAACACCAGCAGCTTTCCAAGGAACAATCATTAACATGAAAGCTAATGTTAAAATATAAAAAATAATTAATCGATAAATGGTTGAACGAAGTGCTTTAGGAACTGCTTTCTCTGGATTCTTTGCTTCGCCAGCGGTTACAGCAATCATTTCAATGCTTAAATAACTAAATAAAGCTACACAAACCGCAACCCACATGCCCCACCAACCATTTGGTAAAAATCCACCGGCATTTGTATAATTTTGAATTCCTATTTCCGGATTCGTATTAGTACCAAATACAACGTAAGCACTTAAAAGAATAAAACCAACAATAGCTACTATCTTAATCATTGAAAACCAATATTCAATCGTTCCAAATAAACTTACACTAGTGGCATTCACAAAAATAAGTAACGCTGAAAAGAGAATAACCCACATCCAACCAGGGGCAGTAGGAAACCAATATTTCATATACACTGAAACCGCTGTTACTTCAGTTCCGACCGCCACTACAATACTTGCCCAATATGCATAGCGCACAGTAAAACCTGCCCAGGGACCTATATAATGTTCAGCATATGCTCCAAATGACCCAGAAGTAGGGTGCGCTACTGTCATTTCTGCTAGACACCCCATTAATAAAAAAGCAATAATGGCTCCAATCCCATAACTAAGTATTACGCTAGGACCAGCCAAGCCAATAGCCATCCCACTTCCTAAAAATAAACCTGTTCCAATTGCTCCGCCGATTGCAATCATAGACAGCTGCCTCGTAGATAGTCCACGCTGCAAGCCTTTCTCTCTTTCTATAATTTCTTGAAAATGCGCTTCTTCCTTCTCCATATAGCCCCTCCATTCCTACTAATTAGTACAAATTTAGATAAGTATAAAAATAGAATGGTTTATTTGTCAATATTTTTAGAAAATTTAGATAAATATTTATACATTTTTTTCTTGTCTTCACCTTTAAAAACAAAAGGAAGAGTAATATAGAGCTTACTCCTCCGTTTTGGTATTGTATTCATCTCGCAAAATAGCATACATTTTCGTATCTCGATATGCCCCTTTCACAAACATATCTTTTCGAAACGTTCTCTCATATTGCATTCCTAAACGTTTCATCACTCGTTCTGATTGAACATTACTAGCATGACACCTTGCTTCAATACGGTTTAACTGTAATGTTTCAAATCCATAGCATATAAATGCTTTTGCTGCTTCCGTCGCGAATCCTTGTCGCCAATAGTTTTTCGATAATGCATATGCCAATTCTGCCTTGTGATGATTCTTGTCATATTCGATAAAACCGCACGTTCCAATAATTTTCTTTTCCTTTTTCAACTCTATTCCGTAAGCTGCAACCTCTTCTTTTTCATATTGATGTAGGATTGATTGAATGAACATTTGTGAATCCTGTAGTTTTTCATGTGGATACCATACCGTATAGGTTGTGATTTCTGGATCTGAAGCATATTCAAATACATCAGCAGCATCTTCTATTCTTAACGGTCTTAAACGTAATCGTTCTGTAATGAGTGTTGGATACTTTTCCGCAATATTTTTATATTCCATTCACTTCATTTCCTCCCCACATCGCTACCTAAAGTACTGTATAATTACTCCTTTACTATCTGCAACTTCAATTTCTGCAAATGCTCCGTTTATAAATGTAATTTGCGGAGGCATATGACCACAGTCTACATCATAAATAATTGGAATTTGAAGTTCATCAGTAAGTTCTTTATATACATCTTCGGCAGTATAATCATTGACTGGATGGTTTGCAGCACTGCGACCAAATAAGATACCTGAACAATTATCAAACCAACCTGCTAGTTTCATTTGAACTAATGAACGTCGTAAATCAGTAGTAGTTAACTCGCAGTTTTCAAAATACCAAATGAAAGGATCATCATTACAATGTTTCTTTCTAAACTCTTGCACTCTACCAAATGGAGTGCCAATGAGATGTCTAACAACATCGATACACCCACCTAGCAATCGACCTGTAATTTTCACATTTTCATTCGAAATTGTTTTCCAATTTGTATCTTCTGTTAAATGAAAAACACACGGAGATGGATTATTATGCTGCCATTTCTTTTGATATTTCTCTGAGGAGTATTGGATAATTGAAGCGCCTGTTTCCGTTGATAAGACAGTTTGCCACATCGCTGTTGTATCATCGGAGTATTCGCCTCTTAAATCTACTAAATTTGTTCCGTGAGCAGTCGCTATTCCTGTATTTAAAGTTATCGCTAATAATAAAGTACTTGTGTCTGAGTACCCTAGTACCCATTTCTTGTTTATTTTTTCAAAATCAATCTCTTCTAGTATTTCAATTAATAGTTCACCGCCCCAAGGAGGAATGATCATATCAATGTTCTCGTCTTGCATCATTTCAATAAATTCATTTGCTCTCTTTTTCGCACTAGAGGACTTAGCCTTCTCCTGTGTCCAAACTGTTTCTCCGCAAACGACTGTATAACCTTTTCTTTCTACACTTTCACAAGACTGTTTAAACATATTATGTAGTGCTACATCTACCCCAGACGAAGGTGCTGTTACACCAATCGTTGCCCCTTTTGGTAAAAACGGATATTTTATCATATGTATTTCCCCATCCTTTTCTATATATCTAGATTCACATTCGTTGGACTACCATTAAAATCCTTCATTTCAAGCAATCGAAACCGTGTCAAATAAATGTTTCTTACTCGTGAATAACCTATTCATAAGCTTAATTCGGAACAATATAACATTCACATTTTGAATATAATCAATCACTTATATATTCAAACGCTAATAACAAAGTCTAACAATTAAAAAGGAAGCAGGAAAAATATGTCGTATTAAGTAATAATAAAAAACTTCCAAATGACCAGGAAAGGTGAATAAATAAAAATATGAAACATGTTATGAATGTAGAGTTAGCAAAACGATTAGAACAATCTGAAATAGATACGATGTATTCAAGATTGAAAATCCTTCAAGAACAAGAAAATAACCCAATGGGAATCGATATCCAAACTTTTGGAAGTGCAATGGCCTTTTCAGCAAAAGGAATCCCAGGACCTTCTTTCAATACCGTAAAAGGTGTAACATTTACTGATAAAAAGGAAATAGATGAGGTAATCGATTACTACAAAAAACAAGAAATTCCTTGTCGCTTTGAAATAACTCCCGCTCATTCAACACCTGAACTATTTGAGTATTTGTCCCAAAAAGGGTTTTATCAAACAGACTTTCATACCACTCTTTATGGAGATGTAACAAAAAATACTATTTCAAATGAAATCATTGTTCGAGATTTAGAAGAATATGAGTTTCACCACTTCGGAGATATTTATGTAAAAAGCTTTGGTATGCCTACTTTCACCATAGATGGCGTTAGTCAAAATAACAAAGTGTTACATGGGAAAGAAGGCTGGAATTTCTATTTAGCGCTTCTTGAAAACACTCCAGCTGCAATTGGTGTTTTATATGCTAACAAAGGCATTGCTTCTCTAGCAGCTTCAGCTACTTTACCTCATTTACAAGGAAAAGGCTGTCAAACCGCTTTACTTAAGCAACGAATGAATGTAGCCAAACAATTAGGCTGCGAATTAGTCGTTGGACAAGCACGCTTCGGAAGCATTAGCCAAAATAATATGGAACGAACTGGAATGAAAATTGCTTATACGAAAGCAATTTGGATGAAAAGAGGCTAACTCACTAGACTGTGAGTTAGCCTCTTTCCTTTGTATAAACTTGTTACTTAATCATTTTTTCTAATACATATAAATCTTCTTCTAAATTCGTAAGTTTATCTGCGACAAGCTTTCTAGCGTCCCCTATTGCTTGATTATATATATGCGGTCCTAGTTCTTTTATCATTTCTTCAATTAAACGCTCCGCTTGAAAACGACCAATCTCTTCTAGCCCTTCCTCTTCAAAAAACTGTTGAATATGTTCTACAAGTGTTTCTTTTTTCTCATTTGGTAATTTCATAAAAGTCATTCTATAAATCTCCTTTTTCATTATTGGATAAAGTGAAACTTCCATCAGTGGAGGTCTTACTGCCTGTTAATGCGGAATAGAATGCTGCGCAATTCTGTCATTGAAAAACGTGTTCCAGGGCACGTTTTCGTTACCCCATCTAATTCACGATGTCCAAGAACCTGATCACTATACAAAGAAAACTGACCCATTAACTGTTTACATAGCCAATGCAAAGAAACCATTTGTACTGGTGTTGGATCATAGTCGTCGAAATTCCCTGACATGCAAATCCCTATACTCTCAGTATTATATCCTTTCGCGTGAGCCCCTATATATAGTCCTCGTCCTTCATAAATAGTACCATCTTCTTCAAGAAAATAATTGTAGCCAATTCCACTCCAACCTCGATTATTTTGATGAAAATCATGTGTTTTATATATATCCCATCCATTTTCCGCTGTATGATGAATAATAATTTTTGTAACAGCTTGCAATGGTTGCAGCGGATCGCGAAAAGAGAGATTCGCTTTCTGAATACGCATAGTCTCACCCTTTACAGACTTATGATAATTGCTGTTTTATCATCTGGACGAACAAATTGTTTCGCTTCTAATTCCTCTATTATTTGTACGTATTGTGTAATACCATGTTCCCACACAAATTGTGCACTTTTTTCTAGCTGCCACTTTGGATGAAACAAACCATCTGAACAAATAAATAAATCTGAAATTTCTTGTCGCAAAAGTTTTCCTTGCTGAATATACGAGGCTACTTCACTCATTCCATTTGCAACAGAATATCCATTTGGAATATTTGCCATATAACGATTGTAGCTTAATCGCTCCTTTCTATCATCAAATATCGCTTCACTTGGAACAGAAAGTCCTTTTTGGCGATCTTCTTCACGCTTTTGCTTTGCCCTTTTACTAATTCCTTTCACAGTGTCTTTCGTAAGTACTTGAACTGTTCCATCAATAAATTTAGCAACAATCATACAATCTCCAAGTTGTGCATATTCCATTGTTTTATCTGTCATATGAATAGCGGCAATACACGTACACCAAAGTTGATCTTTTTTTGTTGTATCAATATGATAAGATTGCATTTTTTTTTGCAACAACTGATTTGCTTTAACAACTTCATTTCGCAATGAATCCACACCTGAAATAGATTCAAAGTATTGCTGAAACAAATGCGAAGCTAAGTATGCTCCGTTATGCCCATTCTCATCTTGAAACTCAATAAGTGGCGTCGCTCCATCACACACACCGTATAACTTTAAACCTTCATTACAAATCAGTGCATCTTCACATTCTCTTTTCAACGGACTCTTTTGCTGAAACACTTGAATTTCCATATTTATCTTCCTCCCCCTTTTTCAAGAAAAGAAATCGCTTCCATTTTTCTAACTAATCTAATTTCCCTAAATAAACTGTTTTTCCTCAAATCTTACAAACTCATATATAATTTTGAATTAATATGAGTTTGTATGTAAAGCATTTTTAGTGAAGGACGGGAAAGATATGTATCGATTACTTGGAGTGATTTTAGGTTCTTTAGTTGTAGGACTTTCTTTTAATCTTTTCCTTATCCCCCACAAGATTTTAAGCAGTGGGATTAGTGGAATTGCAATTATCATTGGAATCTTAACCCCATTTAATACTGGAATAGTAAACTTTTTATTGAACTTACCTATTCTTATTTTAGGGTATATTGGACTTGGAAAACGATTTATCGGTTACACAATCGTATCAGTTATCACACTTTCGGCAGCTTTATATGCTATTCCTGTGCATGCAGTGGCAACCGATGCACTACTTTCTTCGTTATTTGGCGGTGTAATTGCCGGGGCAGGTATTGGACTTGTTTTCAACTGCTATGGTTCAACAGGCGGATTTGATGTTATCGGTATGTTACTTTCACGTAAAAAAGATATTCAGCTTGGCGGATTCTTAATCGCACTTAATACGATTGTAATCATTATTTCTGGATTTTTCTTCGATTGGGATACTGCCTTAAACAGTTTATTATCTATTTTTGTTACAGGAAAAGTAATTGATGCGGTTCACACAAAACATCGAAAAATTACTCTAATGATTGTAACAAGTCACGCAGAAAAAATGAAAGAAAAGCTCCTTTCCAGTCTTGTGCGCGGGATTACCTTACTCGACGGAGAAGGTGCATACTCAAATGAGAAAAAACACGTATTAATGACCGTAATTTCTCGAGAAGAACTAGCTGGAATGAAATCTATAATTTCTGAAGTTGATCCGCAAGCGTTTGTAAACATTACAGAAACAGTCGAAGTATTAGGGTTATTTAGAAGAGGTTAAAAGCGAGATGGAATATTATCCATCTCGCTTTTTTACAACACTTTTCGTTCCATAAATTCAATACGGTTTCCAAATGGATCTGATACATAAAATCTTGTAACATCAGGGCGTGCCGTATCGACTATAACAGAAACCCCTTTTTGCGTTAAATCATCTTGAAAATGTTCAATGTGCTGAACAAAAAAAGCAGGATGAGCTTTTTTGGCAGGAGAAAAATTTTGTTCTACTCCAATGTGAATCTCTTGATTTCCACAAAGAAACCAACAGCCTCCTCGCTTTTTTAATTCTTCTGGTTTTGGAAGCTCTTCTAATCCGAGTATTTCTCCATAAAATGCTCTTGCTTTTTCTTCGCATCCTGCTGGTGCCGCTAATTGTACATGATCAATCCCTTGAATCTTAAACGTCATAATATTCCCTCCCCTTTCCTATCCTTATTATATCAAAGGAGATTTTATAAATAACTTACATACTTATTATGAAGATGTATAAGAAAAACGAAAGAACATCTGATATTTTCAGTTATGAAGTGAACCTATCAATAGAGCGATTACAGGTAATTATTCCTTGCCTATCTTCTTTGTTTTCTCAGAATCTTAAAGAGAAAGACTTACTAACCGTTTTCAGAAAATAAAACTTATAATTTAGAAATATACAATTGAAATTGACTATTCATACTTAGCATGTCTATACTCTTAAAGGATATAACATTAGAAATATTAAATATTTAAAACAAAACATATAAAACAGTAAATCAGCTATCTAAAATCATCATATATATACAGAATATTTATCCGGGGGAATAATGAATGCGAGGGAAACGGTTTACGTCTTTTAAAAAAAGTATACATCCAAAAAGACGCTCTATTATTACAAAAAATAAAATGACAGAATGTATAAATGCAACAGAGCATTGCACATCTCTTTTCAAATATAATCCCGATGGTATCTTATCTGTCGATTTACAAGGTAATATATTATGTGCCAATCCTGCAGCAGAAAGAATGCTAGGATATACAGCTAAAGAATTTGAAAAGATGACAATCTATTCTTTCATTACTCCACAACATACAGAACAAAATTTACAATCCTTAAAAAATATAATGAATAGAAAACAGCAAGAATATAAATTATCTATGATACATAAAAACGGTCACCCCGTAGAAATAATTTTGAAAGGTTCACCAATTTTTGCAGGTCATAAGATAGTCGGCACATATGTAATAATGAAAGACATCATGAAAATAAAACAAATAAAAAAAGATGCTACATTAACAAAACAACAACTAGACTCACTTCTAAAAAATACAGTAGATGCCATTGTTGTTCTTGATTTAAAACTTCGAGTAATTAAAGCAAATAAAGCTTTTGAAACTCTATTTGGCTGGACTGAACAAGAAATGCTCGGAGAAACAATACCCACTATTCCAGACTTTTCAAAAGAGAAATACAACAAAATCTATCAAGAACTTGCTAATAACAAACTTTTCACATCACAAGAAACACTTAGAAAGCACAAAAGCGGGAATTTAATTAATGTAAGTAATTTTATCTCTCCTATTGTAAATACTTACGGAGAAGTAGTAGCGTTCGTAAGTAGTTTAAGAGATATTACAGAGCGTAAAAAAATGGAACACGCATTAAAAGAGAGTGAAAAACGTTTACGGACTCTTATAAATGCAATGCCAGCGTTTATCCTTTTGAAAGATGCAGAAGGAAGATGGCTTGAAGCAAATGATTATGCTATTTCTAGTTTAAATTTTAAAAATGTGCCATATCGCGGCAAAAAAGATAGTGAGTTAATCCAATATAATGAACTATATCGTAACTCCTTTTTATACTGTGAAAAATCTGATGAATTTGCATGGGAGAAAAAAGAAAGCATACGTGGTGAAGAAATTATTATGCATTCTAGTTCCACTCCCCTTATTCTCGATATTATAAAAGTACCTCTTTTTCATCCTGATGGGTCCCCAAAAGGAATCGTCATTATGGGGCAGGATGTTACAGATTTGAAGAAAACAGAAGAACTATTGAGAAAATCTGAGAAACTAGCAGTTGTTGGGCAACTAACGGCTGGAATTGCTCATGAAATACGAAATCCATTAACTTCTTTAAAAGGATTTTTGAAATTGTTAGAACCCGATATTATTGAAAAGAACAAATGGTATGTTGATGTCATGTTAAGTGAAATTACTCAAATGGAATCGATTACAAATCAGTTTATGGCAATGTCTAAGCCACAAGCTATATCTATAAAATCTTGTCAAATTCAAACGTTAATTGAAGAAGTAGTAACATTTATTTTACCAACAGCAATCATGCATAATACACATATCAATATGGATCACGGCTCTGTTTTGCCAGCAATTCCTTGTGATGGAAATCAACTCAAACAAGTATTCATCAATATCTTAAAAAACGCGATAGAAGCAATGCCTCACGGGGGTAATATTTTCATTCGAACAATACAGATAGAAAATCATTCTATATTAATCAGCATTACGGATGAAGGCTGCGGCATTCCACAAGATCGCATTTCACGTTTAGGTGAACCTTTCTATAGTTTAAAAGAAAAAGGAACTGGATTAGGTTTAATGATGTGTTATAAGATAATTGAAGAGCATAATGGAAAATTACAAATTACAAGTGAATTAAACAAGGGAACAACTGTAGATATTCGGTTACCTATCATTTCCGAAGCAAAAACGAAATAAAATGAAACTAACCAATCAGGCACATGCCAGCAGCTATCCCCTATCTATCTTCCTCGCTTCTCTCTCAATCTTGAGGTGGGAGTCTTACTGCCCGCGAATAGCGGGATAAAATAAGAAAAGAAAACAGAAACGATACTTTTATTTAGATTCAAGAAATTTGAATCAATATTTGTTTCAACAAGAACAAATATATAATGTTACACATTATATAAGAATAAAAGAAGAAGATAGATACAAGCAGAATAATTTGTGGATTTAAAACAAAGTTCAAGCGTTTATAAAAATGATAAACCGAAATCTATCTGTGATTTCGGTTTTTTTCTTATTGAACTAACGGTGTAAGTTACTTGAAGACGGACAACAGTCAGTAGAAAAGTCATTTTACGTTTTTCGAAAGAATTTACAGGATATTTTTGGAATGATAAACTTAAATAACCTGTAATAATGGATTGCAAAGTGTGATGCTTCCTTTATTTTCGATTACATATAATGGGGGTAGCTGCCAATAACATATACCTATTTTAAAATTTGTTTTTGCCTATTTAAAGTGGCGTACAAATTATGATAGGAGTGTAATAATGATTGAATTAAACACCGAAAGATTAAGACTAATTCCTCTGAGTGCAGAAAATCTGAAATTACTAATTGATAACCCAAAGAAAATGGAACTAAGGTTATCTTTAAGTAAATCAGATAGATTTCTTAGCCTAGAACTTAAACAAGCTATGGAAATAAGGCTTTCAAAGCTGTTAGCTGATGAGGGGAATTATATATGGCATACCAATTGGTTAATTGTGTCGAAAGATAAAAACCGTAATGTTGGGGGGATAATGTTAAAAGGTCTTCCAAATGAAAATGGTGAAGTAGTAATTGGTTACTATACTCTTCCTGAATATCAAGGAAACGGATATATGACGGAAACGATTAATAATATGAAAAACTGGTTGTTAAATCAGTCTGATGTTATGTACGTTATTGCTGATACTGCTAAAGATAATATTCCATCGCACAGGGTATTAGAAAAATCAGGGGCGGAAATGTATAAAGAAACAGATGAATTATACTTTTGGAGATTTGTCCGAAATAAGTTCCTTAAAAAAAATAACTAAGAGTCATCATTTTATAGTGATGGCTCTTAGTTACGGTATCAGTACAATGTTGATCAATTGAATGGAAAAACCGTGTTCAATTAACGGGTGCCTCAGCTGAATAAAAAATGATTAAATTTTTTTATAAAAGAGTGCTATGTTAGAATACTTTAAGAGCGTGTTTTGATTAAACTTTTTTCAAAACACGCTCTTTCTTTTTGTTCGGTTATCAGGGTTATTAGGGGTAGCTTCACATGCCCATCAACTTAAGAAAACAAGTTACCCCCAAAACGATAAAATCAAACTTCGGTGCTATAAAATACAAAATTTCCATTTAGGGGGTACTTTAAAACCTTAGCTTGATGGGTATGCCGTTTGACCCCTTAAAAGTTATGAAACCGTTCGTTATAAAAAATCAAAAAAGCCGCCTTCCAAATTTGGAAACCGACCTTAAGATATGTTGTACAACTATCGCATGCTTTAGTTGTACAAGGAATTTTAAAATTTTAATCTAATTTACCTTTGCATAGATGCAGGTATCAGTTAGTTTTTTACCGTCAGCTGAAAGATCTTCATTACGTAATATCCCTTCAAGCTCAAAACCTAGTTTTTCAGGGATCGTACGACTTTTAGTGTTATTAGATTCACATCGTATTTCAATCCTTCTAAATTTGAATAACTGAAATCCAAGGTTTGTTAACTCACTTACTGCTTCTGTCATATATCCATTGCCACTAAATTGCGTGTTAATCCAGTATCCAATTTCACATTTAGAAATCTTCCAATTAATTCCGTGAAGGCTAGCAGTTCCAATAAAATCATTAGTACCCTTATGATAAATAAGATAGCGAAAGCTTTCTCTTTTCAAAAAATCTATATGGGCATTTCTCAGGATAATTTCCGTTTCTTCAACAGTAGGCATTGACTGGTATAAAAGCAACCATGGCTTTAACTCACTAATTGAATCCTTAATAGCTTGGTTTACGACATTCCCGTCACCAGCTTGAAGTGGTGCTCGAAGAATTAGTCTGTCTGTTTCTATTTGTAGCGGAACATCTAATAAAATAGGATTCATATAATTTCTCCTCTCGAAAACTTTAAATTATGACATAATGAAACTTATATAATAAAAAAACTTTCACCCCAAAGAAATAATTCTTGAGGACGAGAGTTGCAATTTCGTGGTACCACCTAGTTTGTTGATATGTCCCATATCAACCTCTTCGGGTACGTTACTATAATAAATAAATTAAAAAATACCCTATCTCACTAACAGGAGATCCCGTCACAGCATCACTATAAGTTATTATAGAACCGTTCGAATCTCCTAGTCTTTCTTCATTAAGAACTTGATATACAGCAATACAGTAAAGCTTATCTCCCATAAAGGGACCTCCCAAAAATTAGTAAACAATAAATATATATTCAATTAATCACTTAGAAACCCCTTTTCACATATTGAAAACTAAACTGCCAGTTGGTACAAAAAATGGCTACCGAAGCAGCCTTAAGTTGTTCAACTAATGCATGCGTTAGTTGAATAAGGAATTATTATTTTTCATCTATTGGCTTCCAATTTTTATCTTTTGCATAATGGGGTAGCATCACATCGCCATCAAGTTAAGAAAAGCAAATACCCCAAAACGAAAAAATGAGCTTTTTTGTTACAAGTTAGTACAAAATTTCGTTCTGGGGGTACTATAAAATTTTAGCTTGATGGGCATGGGGTACCGCCAGCATTTTGGAAAAAAGCACGCTAAGCAAAAAATAAAATAAGCTATCCATTTGGACAGCTCATTTACATAATTCTCGTTATCAGAAGTTGTTTTTAGATGATCAGTTTTTATATTTTATAATAGTTCCGTTTATATCTTTAAACTCTAAAGCAGTCCTAATAAAATCTAATGATTCTGGGACATCGTCTAATTTATTAGGAAGGATTATGTACCATAAACTCCATCCTTTATACTTTGATTCGTTAGGTAAGTATTTATCTAAATTTATTATATGTCCCGAAGTAGATTCATAAGATACCTCGCTAATAGATGGATTTTTAAGATAACCAGAAATAACTTTCCCATTTGAAACTCCAAAAGTAGGTGATATACCAGAATCTTGTATTTCTAACTCACTTACATTTTCTCCTCCTGTTGTCCCACTAACAGTCCATTTTCCATTTTTCATTTCTAAATCCGCTATTGAAATGTAATTATCAGGTGTAACAAAAAAAGCTATTTTTCCATCTATCTTTATAATACGCTCTAAAGCATGATATTTATTTGTTTCTGTATTACTTGTTGGTTTTAATTCTTGTTTTAAGGCTTCTTGCTGTGTGCCGTACCCTTTTGAAATCGAACAGCCACTAATGATAAAAATTAGGGAACCTAATATAAGATGTTTTCTAAGTCTTTTATACAAAAATTTTCCCCTCCCTATAGTTTGTAAAAATATGGATTCATTACATTCTATCATGAAGGAATTAGAATAAGTCGTACATTTTTTTGATGTATATTCTATACATACTCGGTTGACATAACGTATCATTATCGGGATTCAATGTATTTAGAAGACTATTAAAAGTCCTCCAGATTGTTTAACTGGGGGACTTTTGTGTTCACATAAAGCTCGAAATCGGAAGCGAAAATTATCTTTTTTGATAGATACAAGAAATTAAGAACTGATCCTTACTTAAGAAAAGCACTAGTTAATTCAATAACCATCTCATATAATTTTTTTCAATAACCTTATCATAAATGGTGTCTTTAATGTCTCTTTTATTAGTGAATTTTTGTGTTTCATAAAATTATTGATCTGTTTTCTTCTATTTGGAACCATTAACAAAGGTAATCTACTAGGATTAAACCACCCAATTTTTGCAGTTTCAGGTCCATTATTTATTGGTTCTCCCCCTAGTAATTTTCCTGAAAATATATGTTGCATATCATCGTATTGAGGTTGATGATATTCTCCTATTTTACGTTCAATAGCAATTATATAGCCAGTTTCTTCTTTAGTTTCTCTTATAGCACACTTATCTAACTGTTCATTCTCTTCTAATCTTCCCCCAGGCAAATCCCAGATAGGATAATCATTTCGTTTAACTAGCAATATTTTGCCTTCATTATTATCAACAATAGTAAAGCACCCTGTGGTTTTCGTAGTATTCATTATAAATATGATCTCCTTAACTTACTCGATTGCCAACGAACTTGTATTTCTCTTTATCTAATAAATTTTCCTTCTTACTGAATTAAACTGGTTCTTTAATGGAACAACATAAGATGAATACCCTATACATGCTCGGTTAACATAACGTATCATTATCGGGATTCAATGTATTTAGAAGCCTATTAAAAGTCCTCCAGATTGTTTAACTGGGGGACTTTCGTGTTCACATAATTCTCATTATTGGAAGTTGTAATGTGGTCTCTTGTTTTAAACGGTTAACTAACTTTAAATTTTTTCCATTTTGACGACATGCTCAACGCCGCGAAAAAATAAGTTTATTTTCTGTTCCTGAAAGTAACCTTTTTATATTTTCTCTATGCTTGAAAATAACTATAAACGTCATTAGGAAAGCAAATATATAAAAATATATGGTATTCTCGAAAACTGGAACAAATGAGATGGCTGCAAAAAGCATTGTAGCGCATATTGTGCCTAAAGAAACATAACGGGTAAAAACTACTATCATCACAAAAAAACAAATGCATAAAATGGCCATAACCCAGTTGATCATAAACATCACAGCTACTCCCGTAAGTGCTCCTTTGCCCCCTTTAAAACCAAAATATATCGGCCAGTTATGCCCTATAATCACTCCTGCGCCTGCCGCTAAAAGGCTTACGCAATCTTTAGCCTCTCCTGAATAAAAGTAAACGCTAAGGAACAATCCTATAAAACAAGCAATTATTCCTTTTAATATATCTCCAGCAAGAACAAATACTGCAGCAGATTTACCAAGTACCCTCAGGGTATTGGTAAGCCCGGCGCTTTTGCTTCCATGGTTTCTTATGTCCTTTCCGTATATTTTCCCTACAATCACCGCTGTATTAAGGCTGCCTAAAAAGTAGCCCAAAGCTAAGGCCGAAAAAATTTTAAAAATATCAATCATCACTCTTCTCCCTTTAAATTATTCTAATTTTCTTTTATTTCATTTTATCAGAATGTAGCATGTAGAAAACTATGAATATCCTATACATGATCGGTTAACATAACGTCTCATTATCAGCAGTAATCAAATCCCAGAAATCCATTCATACCAAGAGTTTACCAGCCTTCTGTTCCCTCCACTGTATGCAGGATTTCATACAGCCCTGTCACAACAGCATTTGGCAGTTCAAACCGTTCTCGCAGCCTGCATGAAATCCTGCATATCTTTAGCGTATATTTTCGTTAAAATGTTGGTGGTACGTCATATAGTGACCCCTAATAAAACTGTATTTTCTATTTATATTCAAAAAACACGATACCCTCAAGCGCATTTTGGGGCATGTAATTTTAATTTTATGTATAAAGGTCTTTGAAAATCGAAAATTCAGCGCATATAAAAACAGCAACATTAAGTGTTGCTGTTTTTGGGGATTTATAATTTACCAAGTATCAGCATGGCTATATTGAGTAATTTGAGTTGCTTGTTCTGATTGTGAAGGAAATGTTAATCCGAAAGATAAAATTGCAAAAAGAGATAGCCCCATTATAATTCCTGTAAGTCTTTTCATTATTTTAATGCTCCTTTTTCAAAAGTTTTTTCTTTAGCTTGGTGACTAAGATAAAAGTATTCACTTGCTTTATAATGATTATCTTCCTCATAAAACTTAATTGCTAATTTTTCAGTGTATTCTTGGGTATAGTTGAATAACTTTTCTTTATCAAAATACGGAATCACTTTAAGAATGGTTTCCTCAAGAATTTCAGCTGTTACACCTTTATTCATTCGTTCTAAAATTGAAAAATGATATTGATACTCTTGGTTTTCTATTTGTCTACAAATAGTTATTCCTCTTTCAATTAGTTCTTCAGCAATGTTTAATTCTCCTAGCTTAAAGTGTTCTCTTGCTTCGAGAAAAATAGCTTTAAAGTGATTAGGAATCTTATGAGTAACTTCGGATAAATGGCGGATAGCCAATGTAGATAAATTTTGACTGGCATATAAAAATCCTAAATTACTACGTACTCTTAAAACCAATATATCTTCATTTTGTTTGCGTAAGATATTTATTGCTGAATTAAAGTTTTCTTCTGCTTGTGGGAACTGTTTTATATCAACACACGCTGCACCAAAAATGTTATCACAAGCTGCTGTATTATTTTCATAACCAGCCTGTTTAGAAAAGATTTCTCTAGCTTTCATTACATGTTTAATTGCTTCTAATGGTTGATAAGTATGAAGATAAAAATTAGCGATACGATAATTAAATTCAGCCTTCTCAAGCTCATCTAGTACATGTTTTAGTAAAGCTTCAGCTTTTTCATAATAATCTCTAGCTTCATTATTATTTGTTAGAATTGTTGCGTGAATAGCTTTAAAGAAATGATAATAATAGGATAGGAAGTCATCTGTTTGGTTATATAATGAGTCAATTCGTTCAAAGCTTGCTGGAGTAATACTCATACTATCAACTAATACTTTGAAGCGGAAATCAAGAAGAGAGTAATAAAATAATAAATTTGTATCTTCTTTAAGATCCCTCATCATTTCGTCAATTTCTATTTTTAATTGTTGTGCTTTTTGGGTATGTTGAGCACGAATTTCTTGATACCAGGTATTTAATAAGTTTGTAAGCTTCTCGTTTCCAATAAGCTTGATATTCATAATATCCCCCCACTTCTTCTTTTGTATATTCATATTACCAGAGAAACAATGTAATAAGATGGTAATCTAATTTTATAAAAAATCGTCTGAATATTCAATATTTAGAGAGGCGTATATTAATTCTTGGGATACCACCCCATGTCCATCAAACTAATATTTTGAAGTATCCCCATTACTATCAACCTAAGAGGAATTTATATCCATAATTCATAGAAAGCGTTATTCTTTTTGTAGAATTATACAGAAAGGATGGTGTTTTTTTCATTTTAGGGGGAATTTTGTTTTGTTAACTTGATAGCGATGGGGCGGGACCACGATATAATTTTTTAATCACATTTCGTTATTACAGTAAACATTCCTGTCATACTAGGTGAGTAATCCTTAAAATCATATTTTTCATAAAATTTTTCTTTTCCCTCTGATGCAAATAATCCTACAAACGCTTTATTTGGTGCGTTTTCTTTTAGATACTCTACTAACGCATTCATAATTTTTTTGCCAATACCCATTCCTTGATAATCTGGATGAACTACCACATCTTGAATGTAAAAGTAAATAGCTCCATCCCCAACAATTCTTCCCATTCCTATGGCCTTACTCTCATCCTTAACTGTAACGGCAAAAACAGAATTTTTTAATGATATTTCGGCAACATCAAAGTTCATATAATCTTCCCAACCCACAACTGAACATAAATATTTATATTCTTCTAATGTTGGTGCAAAATTTGAGATTGTATATTGTCTTTCCATAAATCCTCCCCCTATCTCTCTATAATTTCAAGTTAGCATTTTTGCACTTCTTTTTCTTCCGAATGTTCAGATTTAAGTATATATCATATTCATGTAAAAGTTAACATAATCCCTCATTGAAGTAGAAGGAACATCTATGCTAGGAAACGTAAAAAAATTTTAAAAAAGGATGAGCTTATAGGGGGATCACCCCATATACACCTTGCTCGTCATTTACATATCGTGGTATAATTTCAATAAGTTGACAGCTATTCATCTATGTTCCACGCTAACGGGTTGGGAATGACAATTTATTCCCCTGCTGACGACTGACGAAGTCGAAAAGTTTTTTTGGGTTGGGGTGATCTTATGAAAAAGATAATTGGATTAAGTTTTATTCTATTTGCTGGTATCACATTATCCGGATGTTCAGGTATAATAGAAAATTCTTTAGATTCAAGTGATAGAGGTGCTTATGAAGTTTCTACTAAACAAGAAACTGGAAACGGAAGTATTGAATTATTAACACCAACAATTACAACAAAAGATAATCAATTAGAATTTATGACTGAGGGAATTGATGAAAATAAAGTGACCTTTATTTTTGTTGCCAATAAAAAAGTATTTGAACAAAAAATAAAAAATGATGAATCCTACAAACTTAACATTAAAGGTATCAAAGATGCTCATAGGACGGACTACAAACCAAAAGTTCAACTTTTGCAAACTAAAGATGATACCGAAAATGGAGACATAGTAACCTTTAAACAAGTTAGATATACAGTTGAAAAAGATTAGTTTTATAATTATTTAAATTCAATTTGATGAACAAAAATACCAATTCATTTGCGAATTGGTGTTTTTTACTTTATGAAAATAAACCCACATACTATATTACAAAAATTAATAGAGTACTAATCGAGACTTATTTGCTTAGTACTAGAGTCAAAGTTTACTCACGATTTCAACTATTGCTCGTGTCAGGCAATAGCCATCGATGGCGGGTTAGAATATTCAAGGATAACGGGAGAACTTGATGATTTTGCCGCTCTTACAGAATGGGAAGAAAATGTCCAGTAAAAGAGGTAGCTGCTTGGGTATGTCAACGGTACCGGACCGAACCCGAAAGGGAGCGGGAGAATACGGAGTTGACATACTTACTATGCAACCCTCTTAGCACTGAACAGTTCACTTCAAAATTTCAATATAAATTTGTTATTTTAACTATTAGGACGAACTCAGAAACATTGATATACAAGACTCCTTGCCTCATATCCTACTTATTTCCCAACAATATAATTCGAATCTACCTTAGATGCTACACGCATTTCATATTCCATTCATGATTAACGTAATTTTACGAAAGCACAAGCACGATTGTAGCTTTGCACAATGCATAAAACAAAAGAATTCCACAACCATACAATAACGTTAATAACAATACTAGTTAGACTCCCGATTACGGCACTTCCTATAATATCAGATGGATAATGCTGTCCGCTCCAAATACGTGAGAATCCTGTTAAAAATGCTAACAACCACATAAAGCACCCAAGAAAACGTTTATAAAAAAGGATAGAGGTTGCAACAGCAAATGAGAGCATCGTATGTTTGCTCGGAAATGAAGAATTCATTCTTGATGGAATTGGAGGCAATATATGCGCATTATGATTCAAAAAAGGACGAGCTCTAAAATAGAATTGTTTTATAAAAAAATTAATAAGTAACGTTATACCTGCAGAGAATGTTGCCTGTATCGTAATTTTTTTATAAAACTTGTTACGAAACCACATTAGGATTAATAAAAGAGTATACACATAGCGCGCTTTTTGAGAAATCATTACCATAATAGTATCGACAGATGGATAACGACCAACCAACCGATTAATAGCTCTAAATATTTTATAGTCCATAAGAGTATCTCCTTCCATGTCATTTCAAATATTATTCTTAGTATCTCTATCTAAAAAGGAACTATGTATTATGTCCCACATCAGAAACATACTATATTAAATGTTATCCAAGAGAAAAAAGAGCTAACAGTCAAAATTCCGTTAAAACGAAACTTTGCATTAGCTCTGCCAATAATTCATAGATAGATAAAAACTTAAAGGTTAGGAATACAATATTATTGATACAAACGTTTATAAAAAGGAGAAGGTGCGTCACCCTCTCCTTTCTTCCTTATATTAATGCACCGTCATACCCAAGTTTATAACCATTAATAACGGTATTCACTGCCATTGAACCATCTTTGTAAAGATAATACCACTTGCCTCCTACTGACACCCAGCCTGTTTCCATCGCTCCGCTGCTATTTAAGTAGTACCACTTACCTCCTACTGATACCCAGCCTGTTTCCATCGTTCCCCTGCTATTTAAGTAGTACCACTTGCCTCCTACTGACACCCAGCCTGTTTCCATCGCTCCGCTGTTATTTAAGTAGTACCACTTGCCTCCTACTGATACCCAGCCTGTTTCCATCGCTCCGCTGTTATTTAAGTAGTACCACTTGCCTCCTACTGATACCCAGCCTGTTTGCATTACTCCGCTGTCATTTAGGTAATACCATTTGTTTCCTGTTGATACCCAACCTGTTTTCTTTACTCCGTTATTATCGTAGTAATTCCATGCATTTTGGTCATAAACCCAACCAGATGCTCCTTTTACGATTTGAATTTCTTCTACTGTTTTATTACCACCAACATCAACAAGTTCAATCTTAAATGTATTTACGTTATCTTTTAGTGGTACTTCAATATTTTCGACAGTATGCTTAAATGCCCTCATTTCATACGGCTCAACAAATGCATGTGCGTACTCTTCGCTGCCATTTACATATAAACGCGCTTCATCAAAATTGTCTTCGATTGCGACACTAATTTTCGCTGATTCTTCATTTTTACCGACATACTTAGGCGCACGTGTAACAGAAAGTTTTGGCGCTTTCGTATCGACGATAAATTGACGTTGAATAGAGAATTTATTTCCAGAACCATCTCTTGCAGACACATCTGCAGCATGTATACCATCTTCAAATGGTAAAGTTGTTTTAAATGAATATAAGTTTCCTTTTTCGTCTGGTTTTAATTGAACAGATTTTCCGTCAATTTTAAATTCAACAATACCGGATTCATCAGATACGTTTCCTTCAAAGACAACGTCCTTTGTATTCCACGCCTTCAATGTTTCTGGAGATTTCAAATCAATCACCGGCAGATTTGCTTCTTTTTTGTCATTTACAAATGATACAGTCACATTATTTGCATAATCAAACGCAATAACTGCTACATGCAATCCTGCTGGCACATCTTCTGGCAAAGTAAACTTCGTTGTATCTGGAGCTAACATTTCTGGGAATACTTTCGCAATGTTTCCATCTTTATCAACGTAAGCAACGCGTAAATAGTTCACACCCGCCCCACTGTCTTGCG
Source organism: Bacillus yunxiaonensis (assembly GCF_037104695.1). Classification (NCBI taxonomy): domain Bacteria; kingdom Bacillati; phylum Bacillota; class Bacilli; order Caryophanales; family Bacillaceae; genus Bacillus; species Bacillus yunxiaonensis. The sequence continues at coordinate 1,038,699 of NZ_JBAWSV010000001.1, forward strand.
CTCCAATTATTACATCTCCGTTGTCAATAAACGATGTTACCACCGGTGCTTTCGTATCAACAATTACTGGATATTTTACCGTTTGTTCTTTTCCATTTAATGTTCCTTTTAACTGAATGTAGTACGTGCCATCTGGGGCTACTTTGTTGTTTATCTTGCCATCCCATGTATAATTATCTGAGATATAAAATTGTCTTTCAGGGCGACTGCCATCATAATTCTTTGTTAACAACTCATCTGTACGAATTTTTCTAAGCACTTTTCCTTTTTCATCTACAACAGCAACTTCTAATTTCTCTGCGTTGCGTAGTAAAGAAAACGCTGGCGTTACACGATCATTTAGTTCATCTCCATTTGGAGAAATTGCAATTTTATCTTTATGAAACTGCTTTGTAATTTCATCTTTCCCTAAGTACTCGCCCTTTTCATTTACTAACCCTGTGCGTCCATAGTATGACTTCTCATCGTATACACCGTTATCAAAAATTGGTGCTTTACTCCAATCTCCCTTAAACCCAACAAATGGAACGTGTAACGTTGGCTGCTCATCTTTGTTGGCTGCTTCTAATTTAATGAATCCATCAACAAAGTATCCGTTTGGGAATACAGTTTCTGGTGATACTTGTGACGATAATGAAGAATCAAGAACTGTCACTTTCGATAAATCAATTGTTACATCAAAAGATTTCGTTTTCCCAGCCTCTACTTCAATTGCGGCTGGAGCATTTACTTTCGCACCTTTTAATTCTTGTGACTCAAGCGCCATATGATCGGTGCCGTCTTTTTCTTTTACAACTAAATCTGTTTGTACATTCCCGCTCACTTTATACGTTAACGGTTTATCACTAAAGTTTTGAACAGCTAACGTGAATGTTGCTGTATTACCTTTAATCTCTTTTAATGCAACTTTTGCCTCACCAGTCTTTTTGTTATATACCATAGCTGGCGTTGCCACAGCTGCATGGAGTTGCATAAGTCCAGCACCTTCACGACGCGGAGATACATAATTCTCCAAACCTAATTGTGTATTATAGTCACCTTTCTCCAAAACTGGCTTTGAAGTATTCATTAATAAATTTTTCGTACGTAATACTTTCTCCGCGCCTGATAATTTAAATTCCTTCTCTACACGCTCAAGTACAAGTGCCGATCCCCCAGCTACGTGCGGTGCTGCCATAGATGTACCGTTCATTAAACCGTATTGGTTGTTATTTAGTGTAGAATAAATCTTTCCTCCTGGTGCTGTAATTTCTGGTTTAAAATCTAAATTTGGTGTTACCCCCCATGATGTGAAGTCAGACATTGTGCCAGCATCTTTATTTACAATCTCTAGACGAGATCCATCAAATGTAACTGATGCCTTTTTACCTGCTGTTAACAATTCTTTTAATGTATTTCCATCTTTAATACTTACAGAAGCAAGCGGAATTTTCGGTGCATCTAGTGCCATAGACACGTAGTCACCGTGAGCAACACGCGGGCGCACGATAATACCAGCAGCTCCTTTTTCTTCTGCTTTCTTTTGGATTTCCGTATAATTTGGATTCGCAGCATCACGAATCGCTACAACAATTTTTCCTTTTACATCTTTTCCTTCGTAATCTTTCTCAGCTCCATCACCAACATATACAAGCTCTACTTCTTTATCTTTCAATGTGTCTAAGAAATTAGGACCTGACTGCGCTTTCCAACCTAGTTTAATAGTTTTGTCTCCGTCTACTTTCACTTGCATAGCATCTAATTGAATATGAGAATTTTCTACAGAAGCTACTTGCAGAGAATCATGGGCAATGCCTGGAGAACCAACTGTGCCGTAATCAGGATTAGAAGCAAACGGTGTATCCTTTCCTGAACCTGCAAACGCAGAGTTTCCAGCTGAAATGGACATAACAATTCCATTATCAACCGCATTTTGAATAGCTTTTGATTCAGGATTACTATCATTAACAAATCCAGCAGATGAACCTAAACTCATATTCACAACATCTGCACCTAACTTAATCGCATCATCAATAGCTTTAATGTAAATATCTCCAAATGTAGACTCATAGTTTGGATCGTTACTAAATACTTTTAAAGCTAAAACCTGTGCTTCTGGTGCAACACCTTTAATACCGCCCGCCTTTTCATCACCATTTGCCGCAACGGTTCCTGTTACGTGTTGACCATGCATGCTTGCGCCAGGCCCTATATCACGCACTTCTTCATTGTTATCAAAATAATTATATCCGTAAGGAACTTTATCTGTATAATACTTTCCTTTCATATCGTTTTGATCAACTGTTTTTGCTACCTTTTCTTTCGTCAAGCGTTCTTTGGAAGGATCTGATATTTTCATATCTTTATGCGTATAATCAATTCCTGTGTCAATTACAGCTACAACCATACCTTGTCCTTTATAACCATAATCTCCCCATGTTTGCTGTGATTGTACCATCTCATTACTTGTGATCATATCTGGTTTCACTTCTGGACGTTTATATTCATTTACAATATGTACACTTTCTACTTCTGGAAGAGCTTGTATTTTTTGAATCTCCTCCGCTTTTATACTTCCGCTGAAACCATTATATACAGTATCAAAACTTTCCTTATAGGACATTTGAATGCCCTCTTTTTTAATCTTTTTCTTTACACTGCTTTGCTGACTTTGTACCTGATTTTGAATTTGTTCTTTTTTACTTTTAGAAGTTTTTGCATAGTCCATCCCTTTTTCTTGTGCATATTCAAGAACAGACTTCTCTTTTAATTTCACAATAACTCGCACTTCTTCTTTCTTGTTAAACTGTACATCAGGTGACGAAGTATTAGCTAGCTGTTGTTTTATCTCTTTTGCTACATTCGCTATTTGTGCTGCTTGTCCCGTTTGATTTGTTTCCGCGAATGCCGTTGTTGAAAACAACAAAGGTACTGTAGTAAGCACAGCTACAACCGCTTTATTTTTCTTTTTTTGTCCCATAACGTCTTTACCCCCACAAAACGAAATAAATGGTTTCCACAATATAAATTTTATATCCCTAACTGAAAAACCAATTATTTAGAATATACGTTATTTTCTAACAATTGTAAATATATTTCGACAATTTAAATAAAAAAATATCATTTTTCAACATAAAACATAACCCTTCACAAATAAAAAACAGAAAAGCCAACTGATTGTTAGCTTTTCTGTTTTATTTATACATTAGTATGATGTCTCATCCATGGGGCAATTTCACTTTTCGCAAGCAGCAAATGCCGTTTGGCGCGCTAATAAAAAACTCATAATGACCTGCGCTGCCACGCGGCTTGTCATATCGCGAAAATCAAGTGTTGGATCGATTTCCACAATATCCATACCTGCCACAAGAGGTTCTTGCCCAAGTACTGTCATTGCATCAAGTAGCGTAGTACTATCCATACCACCCGGCCCAATTGCTGGACACCCTGGTGCAAAAGCTTGATCTAATACGTCCATATCAACAGAAATATAAATAGATGTAACACCTTGATGGCGTAGTAATTCAATACTTTCTGTAATAATGTCCTTTATATGACGCTCTCTAACATGTTGCATCGTATATACCGTTACTCCATGTTCTTTTGCATATTCATGGTAGGTACGGGCATTAGAAAAGTTTCGAATCCCTATTTGCACCAGTTGCTTCCCTGTAATCACATCATTCTCTAGTAAACTACGAAATGGTGTACCGTTTGACGGTCCGCCATCTTCTAAATTTCGTAAATCATGATGGGCATCAAATTGAATAATCCCAACTTTGCCTTTGCTTTTTGCAAAACCACTTATACTTGGAAAGCTAATAGAATGGTCTCCCCCAAGAACAACTGGTACCATCTGTGGATTCAACTTTGTAAGACTCTCTAACGTCTTCGCAATGCGAGCATGACTTTCTTTTATATCCGTGACATGCATCGTAATATCACCGCAGTCATACAGAACACTATCTTTCATATCATGCTCTTCTGTAATTGCATACGTACTATAAGCATCTAACATCGCTCGAATCGTATTCGGTGCAAAGCATGCTCCTGAATGACTAATGGATGGTTTTGAAAGCGGAGCACCAATTAATGCTGCTCCGAAAATTTCTTCACTTTCATCCCAGCCCTTAATCATATCGCTCCATTTCGTTACTTCACGATCAATAAACTTTGCATTCTTCTTTAAATAGTGGCCTTGCTCCACGCCTTGTCACCTCTTGTATATGCAATATTCCCTTGCTTCCATACTGTATTTACATGACTAACGCCGTAATGGTACGGTACATACGCATAATTGTATGCATCCCATAATACGATGTCCGCCTTACGCCCAACACGGATTTTTCCAGCTACATCACCGCGATTAATTGCATACGCTGAGTTTACTGTTACAGCATTCCATACTTCTTCTGGTGTCATTTTTAACTTTAACATCGCAATACTCATGATGAGTTGAATGTTTTCTGTCGGAGAGCTACCAGGGTTGAAATCAGTCGCTAAAGCTACTGCTACACCATCATCAATCATTTTACGGCCTCTAGCAAAGCTTTCTTTATTCAAGTAGAATGTTGTACCTGGCAGTAGCACAGCAACCGTATTTGAATTTGCTAACATCTCAATCCCTTTATCAGATGCTCCGACTAAATGGTCAGCTGATGCTGCACCAATCTCAGCAGCCGCTTCCGCACCGCCAAGCGGATCGATTTCGTCTGCATGCATTTTCACATCAAAACCAAGTTCTTTCGCCTTGAGTAAAAATTCTTTTGATTCTTCAACAGAGAATACTCCTGTTTCACAGAAAATATCAACAAACTCTGCTAATTGCTTTTCCTTAATTTCTGGTAACAAGTCAAACATCCACTGTAAAAATTCTTTCGATTTCCCCTTATATTCTTTCGGCACTGCATGAGCCCCTAAGAACGTTGACACAACATCAATTGGATGCTCCTTCTGAACTTGTGCTGCCGCCTCTAATTGTTTCCACTCTGTTACATCATCTAATCCATAACCGCTCTTCGCTTCCATTGTTGTTACACCAAAAGACAACATGCGGTCTAGGTGGAATTTTGCCTTTTCAACAAGTTCTTCTTTTGTTGCTTGTTTTGTAGCATTTACAGTAGAAAGAATTCCGCCGCCTTTTTCTAAAATCTCTAAATATGGTACACCTTGTAATTTAAGAGCAATTTCATTTTCACGAGAGCCGCCAAATACAAGGTGTGTATGTGGATCGACAAGACCCGGTGAAACCATTTTCCCTTCGCAATCCACAACTTCTTTTGCATGTAATCCCTTCGCTTCTTCCATTGTTCCTACGAATGTGATAACACCATTTTCAATACCTACCGCACCGTTTTCAATGACAGGAAGCGTATTCATCGCTTCCTGTCTTAGTAATCCATCTTCTTGATCCATTGTTAATAATTGACCGATATTCGTTAGTAAAATGTCTAGCATAGTTTCTCCCCCTTACTTCATCATCGGAATATTAACGCCTTTTTCTTTTGCTGTTTGCACCGCAAGATCATAACCAGCATCAACGTGACGAACAACACCCATTCCAGGGTCAGAAGTTAAGACGCGCTCAATTCGTTTTGCCGCTGCTTCCGTTCCATCCGCAACAATAACCATTCCCGCATGAAGAGAATATCCCATACCAACACCGCCGCCGTGGTGAACAGATACCCAGCTTGCGCCGTTTACACTGTTAATTAACGCATTTAAAATTGGCCAGTCAGCTACAGCATCACTGCCATCTTTCATTGCTTCTGTTTCACGGTTTGGCGAAGCAACAGATCCGCAGTCTAAATGATCACGACCGATAACGATTGGTGCAGATAATTCACCGTTCGCTACCATTTCATTAATAATACGGCCAAATTTCGCACGCTCTCCGTATCCTAACCAACAAATACGAGATGGAAGTCCTTGGAATTCAACTTGGTCACGAGCCATACGAATCCAATTACATAAATGCTCATTATCAGCAAATTCACGTAAAATGACTTCATCTGTTTTATAAATATCTTCTGGATCACCAGAAAGTGCTACCCAGCGGAATGGTCCTTTTCCTTCACAGAATAGCGGACGAATAAATGCTGGAACGAATCCTGGGAAATCGAATGCATTTTTTAAGCCTTCATCAAATGCAACCTGACGAATGTTGTTACCATAATCAAACGCAATTGCACCGTTCTTTTGCATATCAAGAATTGCTTCCACATGCTTTGTCATGCTTTCTTTTGATAATTGTACGTAGCGCTCTGGATCTTCTTGACGAAGCACAGCAGCTTCTTCTAATGAATAACCAACTGGAACATAACCATTTAACGGATCATGTGCAGATGTTTGGTCTGTTACTAAGTCTGGTGTAATGCCGCGTTTTACAAGGTCTGGTAAAATTTCAGCTGCATTACCTAATAATCCAATGGAAATAGGCTCTTTCTTTTCTTTATATTCCTTCGCAACAGCTAATGCTTCTTCAAGGGATTCTGTATACATATCACAGTATCTCTTTTCAATACGGCGATCGATGCTGCGTTTATCAACGTCAATTGCAATCACAACACCGCCGTTCATCGTAACAGCAAGCGGCTGTGCACCACCCATACCGCCAAGACCAGCAGTAATTGTTAATGTCCCTTTTAATGAACCGCCAAAATGTTGACGTGCTGCTTCACCAAATGTTTCATACGTTCCTTGTAAAATCCCTTGTGTACCAATGTAAATCCAGCTACCAGCTGTCATTTGGCCATACATCATTAAGCCTTTTTTCTCAAGATCACGGAAATGCTCCCATGTTGCCCATTTTGGTACTAAGTTTGAGTTTGCTAGAAGAACACGTGGTGCATCTTCATGAGATTTGAAAATTGCAACCGGTTTCCCAGATTGAACTAATAATGTTTCATCACTCTCTAAATTTTTAAGAGATTCTACAATTGCATGATAGCTATCCCAGTTACGAGCAGCACGGCCGATACCACCGTATACAACAAGCTCTTCCGGCTTTTCTGCTACTTCAGGATCAAGATTATTCATAAGCATGCGAAGTGCTGCTTCTTGTACCCAACCTTTTGCATTTAACTCAGTACCTCTTGGCGCGCGAATTGTTTGTTTTACATTTTCCATTGTAATCTCTCCCTTATTATAGTGTTGTATTTGCATTAATACGGTCCATCGTCCAATTTGTTGTTCTTAACCAATGAGCCGTGTTTTCAATATCTGTTGAAAAAATACGATCATTTTTAATAGATGGTACGATTTGGCGAACTTGGTGATAAAACGCTTTCGTTTGTGTGCTCATTTGTTCAATACCGCGGTACTCAGCTGCTTGCATCGCACAAATTGTTTCAATTGCTAGTACGCGGCGTACATTTTGAATAATTTGATGTGCATGACGCGACGCAATTGTTCCCATACTTACGTGATCTTCTTGATTTGCTGATGATGGAATAGAATCTACACTCGCTGGATGAGCTAACGTTTTATTTTCTGAAACAAGTGCTGCTGCAGCATATTGCATAATCATCGCACCAGATTGAAGTCCTGGTTCTGGACTTAAAAACGGTGGTAAATCGTTTAACTGCGGATTGACAAGTCTCTCAATACGACGTTCAGAAATATTTGCAAGCTCTGCCATTCCTACCTTTAGGAAATCCATTGCAAACGCAATTGGCTGTCCGTGGAAGTTACCACCAGAAATTACTTTTTGACCGCCGTCAAAAATAAGCGGATTGTCTGTTGCAGCGTTCATTTCAATTTCTAACTTTTCTTTCACATAATTCAACACTTGCCAAGATGCTCCGTGCACTTGCGGAATGCAGCGAAGTGAGTACGCGTCTTGTACACGAAGTTCCCCTTGTTTCGTAACAAGTTTGCTATCATGAAGCACATTACGAATACGACTTGCAACTTCTACTTGCTCTTTATATCCACGTGCAAGATGAACATCTTCATCAAATGCATCAATAATGCCTTGTAATCCTTCAATTGTCATCGAAGCAATTAATTCTGCTTGATAAGCAATTGCTTCAGCTTCTATATAAGCTACAATTCCTTGTGCAGTCATTGCTTGTGTTCCATTAATAAGCGCTAAACCTTCTTTTGCTTCTAATGTGATTGGTTCTAATCCTTCTTTTGTTAAAGCGATCATCGTATGAACACGCTCACCTTTATAGAAGACTTCCCCTTCTCCTAATAAAGCAAGAGCAAGATGAGAAAGCGGTGCTAAATCTCCGCTCGCTCCAAGTGAACCTTGCTGTGGAACAACGGGATGAATTTGACGATTCACAAGTTCAAGAAGCATATTTACAACAAGTGGTCTAACACCAGAGATACCCTTCAACATTGTATTTGCACGTAACACAAGCATAGCGCGTGATACTTCTTCAGAGAAAGGTTCCCCAACACCACATGCATGAGATTGGATTAAATTATGTTGAAGCGCTTTCACATCTTCTTTTTGAATTAGTACATCACTAAATTTTCCAAATCCTGTTGTAATGCCGTAAACAACTTTACCCTCTTCAACAATTTGCTCTACAGCTTGCCTACATTCTGTAACTTTTTGCATGCTATTTGGACAAGCAGTTACCTGCTCTCCTTCAAACAGTATTCGTTTCATTTCTTGTAATGTTAATGAATGTCCAGTTAACGTAATCATAATTTTCCTCCTTTTAAAAAAAGCAAAAGGGGACCTTATCTTTTTAAGACAGACTAATGTCCTAAAAAGTAAGGCCCCCTCTTAACTAATTAACTATGGGCAGTTTTTTATATGTGATTAATACCTAATCCAATCGCCTCATGCTCAGATCCTTTCACAGGCGCACCTATCGTACCATATAGCGCAACAGCAACCCATTCGCCTTCTTTTTCACCGTCGTATGGTGTGCCGCGCACAATCGCAAATCGAAGCCCTACTGTACGAAGAACGTCTGCTAACTGAATCTGTCCTCTCGTTACTCCGTACAACGCTTCCATAATTGCATGGTAAAGCGCGTGTGTTTCTCTGTAAACGTCTGTTTGAATAACATGGTTACTACGTGCAGCTGTTTCCATTGCAGCAACAACTTTTTGCGAATTCATTGAACCAACTTTGCCCGTACAATATTTCCAACCTTTCGGAAGAGATAAAATCGGACTCTCGTGTTCCTCCGCAAGTGCAAGTAACATCGCCATGCGACCAATTCGCTGTGTTCCATGAAGAAGCATGTGACTCTCTCTTTTCTTTTGAATTGTTTAAATATTTCTTAAGTTAAGAATATATGAAAACGTTTAAATCGTCAATGGTTTACTATAAGAATTTTAATAAAAAATATTTATCACACAATTTTTTACAAAAACAACCTACAATTGTGTACACAATTTATTTACAGCGAAATTTGACGCATGCTATATTCTCTCTAACGGCTTAGAGGAGGAAAAAAATGGTCAAAAGTAAAGATATTCATTTTAGAATATGTAACGACTTGTTAGAAAGATTTGATTCAGCTTTGGTATATGAGGGACTTAACAAAACAGAAGTGTTAACGCATGCCATTCGAAATTTTTGTGCGCAAGTGGAATCTCAAAAGATGAATGATGTAAAACGGCAATATACAGTGAATGACCATCTGCAAGTACGAATCGATACACATCTAAAATATGAAGAAAAACCAGTAGACTTAGATAAAATAGTAATCTCTCAATTGCAAGTAACAGCACAAGAAAAAATATTAGATATTGGCTGTGCATCTGGAAAATTTCTTATAACATTACAAAAACTTGGTCACCAAGGTCAGCTTACAGGGTTAGATCAATCCCCCACTATGATTCAAGAAGCAAAAAATAACAGTAGCAATAAAAGAACTATTGAATGGGTAATTGGAAATGCGACGAAACTCCCTTTTCCCTATAATTTTTACGATTGGGTTATTGCACGTCACATGTTGTATCATGTAACCGATGTCGAAAAGACTATTCGGGGGTTTAAAAATATTATCCGTCCAGATGGTGGTTTTCTAGCTACAACAAATTCCTATGTATCATTACCACGCATAGAAGAAATGTGTAATCGAATGTTACTCGCATTTGGGTTACCTGAAAAGTCACCTACGGCTAGTCCATTTTGTTTAGAAAACGGTAAAGAACTATTAAGTTCAATTTTTCCTATTGTTGAAGAGACTGTTATTCATAACTCTCTTCTTTTCCATGAATCTATACCTATAGTAAATTATATAGCAAGTATGTTTCCATCGCTAAACATACCAGATGATTTTAGCTTACATACAGAGATGAAAAAATGGTTACAAGTTGAAATAGAACAGGTTTTATCTCACCACAACGGCATATGGCGCGATCCTAAGGCTGTTGCGATTTATCGCTGTAGAAAATAATTAAAATAGTACTATACTAGCAAAGCTGTCTCTTCTAGAAAAAGACAGCTTTCTTTTATACCCCTCCATGCACTTCTAACCATTTTATAAAATAGTGCCCTATTTCCTCTACTAACTTTGTATCCACATTCAAATACGTAACTGGAAATCGTTCATACCAACTTTTCTCTATTTCTATTAATTTTATTTGTTCTTCAAATGTACTTCGTTGTCTTACATCATCAAATTCTTTTCTTTTTTGTAGTACTTCTTTTGAAGCAACTAAATAGAAAATAGCCTGTGAACGACATTTCCGTAGTTCTCTTTGGATTCCCTCAATCTTCTAAAGATTTATTAACAGCTTCAACAGCATGTATGAAAGCCGTATCAAATAATGGAACGCTAGAATCCTCTGGTTTTACTAATAACCCAATTTCTGTACAGCCTAATATAATCCCTTCGGCTCCGTTACAAACTAAACGTTTAATTACTTCTTTGTAGTAATCTCTTGATTTTTGACACACTTTTCCTAAGCATAATTCTTCATAAATCACTTTATTTACAATTTCCCGATCATTTTCATTTGGGACTATCACCTTTATACCATTTGACTCTAATCTAGATTTATAAAATTCTTGCTCCATTGTATATTTTGTCCCAAGTAAACCTACCTTGTTAATTCCTTGTTTTTTTACTTGATTAGCTGTAGCATCGGCAATATGTAAAATAGGAATATTGATTTTTTCTTTTATGTCCTCTATAACTTTGTGCATCGTATTTGTGCATATAATAATAAAATCAGCCCCACCTTTTTCTAATGAAAATGCAGCTTCCCCCAATACTTCACCTGCTTGTTTCCAGTTATCCTCTGATTGATAACGTTCAATTTCTTCAAAATCAACGCTATATAAAAGGCACTTTGCTGAATGTAATCCTCCTAATTTATTTTTTATTTCTTCGTTAATAACCCGATAATACTCTACAGTTGATTCCCAGCTCATTCCACCAATAAGCCCAATCGTTTTCATAATTTTCCTCCCTACAAAAAATCTTCTCCATTAATTATATGGAATTTTCAAAATTATAAGCAAGATACTTCTCTCCTTGTTTCCTTTTTCTATCTGTCTTATAATAAAAAACAGAGATTAAATTGAACGTATTTTTCCGCTATGTAAGCTTGAAAAACCAAGCTTACATTATTTTTTGCTTTTCCTTTTCTTTTAAAAGGAGTATACTATATAGGAACATATGTTCTTTTTACTACATACAGTAAGGAGCTTGAACAATGGTATACGACACAAAGGTACGATCATGGAACGAAACATTGAAACAATTACAAAAGCGTTATACTGGAGAAGCAGTTGAAAATCGCAAGCAGTTTGAAGACATTGAACTTATGACTTTCTTTCAAAACAACGAATACATTGCCCTTCCTACACATATTAGCGGCTTATCAACAGCACGCTTTACTTCTTATTCTATTTTCACTACCGAGGATAAAAATCGCAAAGTTGGCACGCTAATCATCGAATATTTCGAAGATGATACAGAAACATTCCGAATTGAACAATTATACTTTGTATAAGAAAGCTTGGCCAATAGGCCAAGCTTTCTTGCTTTCTATGAATCTCACTGCTTATAATAAAAAGAAAAGAATCGGTTTCTAATAACATAAAGGGGGGAATTATGTTGCTTGAAGGATGGTTCAGTTGGTTTATTGTCATATGGACAGTTATTTTATTAGGACTCATGTCCATTGGTGGATATTTTATGTTCCGAAAATTCTTAAAGCGATTACCGAAAGAAGATGGTATGTCTATTTTAGATTGGGAAGAGCATTATATCGATGAAACGAGACATTTATGGAAAGCTGAGCAAAAAGCTTTATTAGAAGAGCTTGTCAGCCCTGTTCCAGAACTATTTCGCGACGTCGCTCGCTCTAAAATAGCTGGTAAAATTGGTGCACTCGCTTTAGAAGAACAAGCATCACAAATAACAGAAGATTTAATCATCAAAGGATATATTTTAGCAACTCCAAAACGGGATCATAAATTTTTAATAAAAAAATTAAAAGAAAAGCAAATTGACTATTCACGTTATCAATCGTTACTAGCCAAATGAAAAACCTCAAGAATTCTTGAGGTTTTTACGTTAATTTTATATCTTTTTCATTATAAAAATCAGATTGTTTTTTCATTTCTTTTTGCAACTTCGTAAACGAACGATACATTGCAATGCGCCAAGATATAATCATAGCAAATGCAAGTAAGAAAAACATTCCACTTAATTGTCCTACATCAACCGTCTGACTTAAATACGATTTAAACGCAATGCGAACCACAAGTAGACCGATTAAAATAAAGACAAACGCTTTAGAACGTTTTAAATAAATCTCTTGCCCACGTATTTCAAATTTTGATGTTTTAATAAGAAAAACAGAAAAAATTAACCCTACAATAATTGCTTCTAATATTTCTTGTCCTGTTAGACGAAATTCAGGGAGAAGATACATAATTGCACCCGTACTCATAAAGATTGGTGGAAGTACAATTTTTTTCAAAGTAGCTGGTTTCTTTGCTGCTTTCAAACGAATAAACATGACTCCGACAGCCATACAAACCGCCATAATACTTGATAAAAGAGCTAAATTCATTCGTACTCACCCTTTATTTTGAAAATATCGAAAATATAGTCTCATTATATGCTCTACTTTTAGTATTTCCAACATTTCTATAAAAAAAACTAAAATCCTTTAAATCCACCAAATAAATTCGAAAAGAATATAGTGATTTTTGTAAGACCATTAAAATAAAGTAATACACCCATTGCAATCATAATATAACCGCCAATTTTAACGAACGATGCACTATGCTTTTTAATCCAAGTCATTTTTGTAATAAAGAACGACAAAATAAAGAATGGAATTGCAAAACCAAGTATGTAAGCAACCATATATAACATCGCTGATTGTGGGTTTGTTGCAGCAAGTGCAATAACTGATACTAAAATCGGGCCTGTACAAGGTGTCCATCCCGCAGCAAATGCGATTCCAATTAAAGTAGAACCAAAGTAACCACTCGGTCTACTTTTAAATGTAATTTTTTTATCTTGCATTAAGAATGTTGGTTTAAACACTCCTATTATAACAAGACCAAAAGCAACAATAAAAATAGCTCCTAATTGACGAATTAGATTTTGATAATCTACAAAAAATGTCCCTACAAAGCTTGTTCCAAAACCGATTGCAATAAAAATAATCGAAAACCCAATTAAGAAAAATGCTGTATGCAACATACTCCGTTTACGAAGCATGGCATTCTCCTCTTTTAAATCAGAAATAGACATCCCTGTTATGTACGATAAAAATGCTGGATAGAGCGGTAAACAACATGGAGAAATAAATGATAAAAAACCTGCTCCAAATGCTAAAAAGATATTAATGTCTTGCATGTTACGCCTCCTCTCTTCTTATTTATTGTAGCAAAATCCACAGCGAATACCATGAAAAATTCATGAACTTACTATTATCACTATGAATATCATGAAATTCTATTCGTAGTATTGATATTTGCTTTGTTTATATAAAGTGAAACTTCCATCAGTCGGGGGTCCTACTGCCCGCGAATAGCGAGATAAATCCATTTTGATTTTTCAACATATAAGTCGCTGCTATGCATTAAATGCTCTTGCCCATCTAAAAAGAAAGAGGTTTTTCTGTCGTTTTTTAATTTAGATTTATATATTTCACTTCATTTATTATTATAAAATATTTTTTTGTAATGAAAGTTATATTCATATTCCTCTTATATTCTCAAGCAATATATCCCTCTTTTTTCATCATTATGCATAAATATCATACTTTTATTATTATTCTATAAAATGTCACACTTTTCTTTCAGTTGACCCTACATTTTTAATTTTGTATACTTCCATCTAGCTATATTTGTTCGTTTTGGAACATAGTTACTAATAAAATAGATTGGAGGAATATAGGGTGCTTCGTTATTCATTACTCGTTTTATTAGGAGCATGCAGTTACGGTATTTTAGCAATCTTTGTTAAATTTGCGTACAGTGAAGGATTTACACTAGGAGAAGTAATCGGAAGTCAATATTTGTTCGGATGGCTCATTTTACTTGCGATTACATTATTAATCTCTAGGCATCGTGTACCATTAAAGCAAATGATTATTTTATTTATCGCAGGCACATCAGCCAGCTTAACAGGTATTTTTTATTACGGTTCATTACAAACTGTACCAGCTTCTATCGCTATTGTTTTACTATTCCAATTCGTTTGGATCGGGATTATCATTGAAGCAGTTGCAACAAAAACATTCCCTTCTAGAGAGAAAATGATTTCTGTACTTTTCTTACTAGCTGGAACGTTTCTTTCAAGCGGATTACTCGAACAATCAGCAGGAAGCTTTGATATGAAAGGTATCTTCTTCGGATTATTATCAGCAATTGCATTTGCTTTTTATATTTTCGTGAGCGGAAGAGTGGCAGTAGAAGTCCCATCATTACCTCGCGGCGTGTTGCTTATGGCAGGCGCATTAACATTAGTAATGATTGCTTTCCCACCAACGTTTATATACAATGGTGCACTTACAAATGGATTATGGAAATACGGATTAGCATTAGGGACATTTAGTATTGTGATTCCCACCATTACATTTACAATTGGAATTCCCAAAATTGGCTCTGGTGTAGCGACGATTTTAGGCGCTGCTGAACTACCAGTTACAACAATTATGTCCGTACTTCTTTTAAAAGAAGCTGTAATGGCCTCACAATGGCTTGGTGTTGCTCTTATTCTTGTTGGCATTATAATTCCACAAATTGCATATAAAATGCGCGGACGTTACACAAGACAGCATACACATAAAAAAGTGGCAGCATAAAATGAAAACCGGACTTTTCTAAGAAGCCCGGTTTTCATTTTATATTAATGTTTTACATATACACAAAGCATTCATACTTTGCCTTTCACTTCATTTGAATCTACACTACTCAATTGATACACACATCGATAACATTGCCCTGTCGTCAATAAAATAACAATAAGAATTAAAATAACTGTATACAAAAAGGCATGTATCGTAATTGGTGCACTACTTATCCCTTGACAACCCGTTACTTTCAGAATAATAACAGTAAATAACTTTAAAAATAACATACCGTGAAGAAGCCCAAAAACAAGCGCTCCTCCCCCTATCATAACTTGCTCATAGCATAATATAAGCCCTATTTGCTTTCGTTTCATGCCAGTTAATCGATACGATTGTAATTCTTTTTGACGCTTTTTCATAAAACGAGCGTGTACATACAGTATGAAAAGACATGAAAAACTGAAGGTTATTGTGGATTCATAATATAAAAAATTCATTAGTAACCATTTATGCTTTATTGCCCCCACAACAGCTTCATTATATTGAATGGATACTAAAAGAAAATATACAATCACACTACAAGAAATAAAAACAAAATGTTGTAAATGTTCTATTGCATGCTCTTGTATATTTTTTCGTGCTAATTGAAATAACGACATAACAACTCCTCCGTACAACTTCCTATACCACAAATTAGTATATAAAATGATATGTGCCTTCGCATCCAACTCCAATAGGAATTATATCTAAGTCTTTAGACCTAGATTGAAAAATACATATTGTATTGAAATTAAAAACAGCGATGTTACAAAGTAACACCGCTGTTTTTATCGCATAATTTGCTTTTTCAGTTGTAAAAAGTATCGTTTTCTTAATAGTAAAAAGTAACATGTGTGAACGAATAAAAATACCCCCATAACAATAAGTGAAGAACGAAGAATCTCTGATAAAAATAATTTTTGCAATGTCATCAAAGCAACACTCGTATGCAAAACAGCTATGAGAATCGGAATAAAGAATAATACTCCCATTTGTACGGTCATAATTATTTTCAGTTCATCTCCGCCCATACCTAGTTTCATAAGCGATTGATAATATTGTTTATCCGTTTCTAAATCAGTAAATAAACGAAAATATAAAAAACTGACAGCAGATAGATAAAATATCACTCCGACAAACAAACCGATAAATAAAATAATGCTTGTCATTTGTTTAATCTCATTATAAGTTGTAATGCGTGATGAAAATTCATATTGCCCTTTTTGGTTTATTTGTTTCTCTAATTGCTCTGCTACTTGCGTCGTTTCTTCCCAGTTCTTCACTTCATACGCTGTATAACTTACTGTTTTCTGTCCCTCTGTAATCAATTGTTTCATTTCATTAGAAACAACTAAGATTTGACCTGGAAATACAGCGCCTGAAAAAATATTATGTTGCAACACATGAGAAACATGAAGTTGTGTTCCGCTTCCTTGTAACGTTACATCTGATTCTTTAGAAGTATCAATAAAATTACTTTGTCCAAAAGAAGGGACACGGGCTATTTCTTTACCTGTTAATGCCACCATTTCATAATCAAGCTGCTTTGCAAATGTATTATAATCAGCCTGACTCATAATAACCGCTGGTTGCGTCTGATTAGAAATTGCTTGAAAACTCAACTTTGCACTGACCTTTTTATAGATAATTTTTTCCTTTTGAAAAGTAGCTTCAATTTCTTTTTCGTATTGTTCTTTCTGTGCTTGATGTTCATTATAAGTCATCAAACTAAAAGCAAATGGTATGTTATTCATCGTTTCATCCTTTTGCGCTTCTAAAAAAGCAGCAAACGTTCCAATGGCACAAAAAGCAACAGTCGATACAATCGTTACCATAAAGAACATACGTGCATTATCTTTCATGCGGTAGGCTAGCATAGAAAAGGATAATAAATTTGTTTTCTTCCAATATATATGTTTCCATTGTTTTAAAAACCTTATGATAAATACACTAAGTTGTGAATATAAAAAGTAAGTACCAATAATTACAATAGTTGAAACAGGTAACAATAAAAACATGATAGTACCAGGAGTTGCTGCCATAGATAAAATATATCCAATTGCGATCAAACTTGCTGCTACTATAGATAATAGAATAGAAGCTTTCGGTTCAGGCTTGGGTTTCTTATTCCCTTTTAATAACGCGATCACTTTTTTACTTTGCACAAATAAACTTGTCATAAAAGCAACAATGAAAAACAATGTCAAAAACACAATCGCTGTTAATTTCATAGCTTGCCATGGCATATAAAACGGCAAACTCTTTAAGTTCATTACTGTACTTGCTAGCATAAAAAATAACTTTCCAAATAAACAACCGAAAGCAATACCGCTTATAAGAGCACTTATACCGACAATCATATTTTCAAAGAAAATCATCTGAATCAATTGCCGCTTTGTAATACCATGAATAACAAAAATACCAAACTCTTTATTCCTAACCTTTAAAAATGAACTAACAGAGTAAAAAATAAAGAAAAAAGAAAAGAAATAAATAATGTATTCTGCAACAAGCATTCCTTGCCGAACAGCTCCTGGAAATTCCTTACTTCCATAAATATCAGGATGATAAATAAATAAAGCATATAAAAAGAAAATCATAACTGAAAATGCACTACTTAAAAAATACGCGGCATATGCACGTATATTTCGACTAACATTTTTAAACGCGAGTTGAGAAAACGTCATCTACCTTCCCTCCCACGTTTTTTATTTTTATAAACATATGTATCATCATGAGCATGACATCTCCTTATTCTTTCTTCTCTTTCACTATAATAAAAAAAGAATGAGGAAAACATCGAACTTCCTTACATACCTCAGTACATTCTTACAGTTTTGTCATTTTTCTCGTCATTTTATAAAGTGAAACTTCCATCGGAGTGCCTTTTCTCCGAGGGAAAGCTCTCACCAATCGGGCTCTTACGGGCAGTTTTCCTTCCCGTTCTTCCCTAGCCTTACTGCTCGTTAGTGCGGGATAAATTCATTCTCCTTGCTTTCGCTATTTTCAAAAACTCTTGTAATTCTGGGCTTGTACTTGCTTTTCGATACGCAACCGCTAGTTCCGCCACAAAATTAGAATCACGTATTTCTTTATATACAACCTCTGATTGGTATAATTTATTTGCAGACACTGGTATTACCGTTATCCCAATTCCAGCAGCAACAAGTCCTACAACGGTTTGATATTCTGTCGCCTCTTGTACAATTTGCGGACTAAACCCTGCATCACGGCATAAAGAGAGAATATTATCATATAATGTTGGCCAAACATTTCGTGAAATGAAAACAAAAGGCTCCTTTTGCAAATCTTCAATATATATTTCTTGTTTATTCGCAAGCGGATGCGCCTTCGGTAAACAAAGTGTACAAGAAAGATGATGAACTGTTTCCAATTGTAATAACTGACTTGTAATAGGTGGCCGCAACAATCCGACATCAATTCGATTATCGTGAAGTGCATCTACTTGTTCTGGTGTCGATAATTCATGAAGTACAACAGATACATTCGGAAATTTCTTTCGATATTCTCGAACAATCGGCGGCAAAATATCATACATTGCTGAACCAACAAAGCCAATAGACAGTGATCCGATTTCTCCTCTTTGTGCTCGCTGGGCAACTTCGACTGCCTTATCAATTTGTATAAATGCTTTTTTCACTTCTTTTAAAAACAGCTCTCCTGCTTCTGTTAACTCTACTCTTCGTTTCGTTCTTGAAAATAGTGTAACTCCCATTTCTTGTTCTAATTGTTGAATTTGTTGACTAAGCGGTGGCTGCGTCATCTGTAAGCGAGCTGCTGCTCTTCCAAAATGAAGCTCTTCTGCTACAACAATAAAGTATTGTAAATGCCGTAATTCCATATAAAACACCCTTTTTTACTAATATATATAATAAATTAATACCATAAGAATTATATATTAGACAAATATTTTTAAAAAGCCCTCACTGATGGAAAGCTCTCACCAATCGGGCTTTTACGAGATAAAAAAAACGTATACAAGGGAGTCCTAATATACGTTTTCTTTTATTCCCTTCAATATTCAATTATCTCTCCATATACATTTTCGTATTTCTCGCCTCAATCATTTCCTAGCATATACACAACTGACACAACAACTCATAATCTTCCGGAAATGAAAGAGGAATATTTTCAAGTTCTTGAAGTGGCTTCCACTCGATCTTATAAATCAATCCATCTGGATCTTGAATTTTTCTTTCGCCCCCTACTATTTTCACAACATAATAATGTACTTGTACAGGAATATCGAATGTAACACCTATCTTTTCATGTACTTTCTCAATAACTTCAACACGATACCCTGTTTCTTCCCATACTTCACGTATGCAACACTCTTCTAATGTTTCTCCTTTTTCTAGGCCACCTGAAGGTACAGACCAACGTTTTTCTTCTTCTGGCTTTCCTTGTAATACCATTAATACTTCATTATTATCATTCATACAAATGGCTGCTGCTCCAATCCAACGCTTCATCCTCTATCCCTCCCATACATATTATTCTGTCTTTCACCTAATTTTCCCTCGAAAAAAGAGGAAGAAGCTTATAATTTATCGAATACTTTTAGCAACTTCAAAGACAGCGCATTCCTAAAAAACAGAAAGGAAGGATTCTGTGAAAGTTTCTAAGTATGTTGTGGATTGTGTGTTTTGTGAGGAAAATCGAGGAACACGACAAACATTAGTAACTGTTGCTGCTTCTTCTAACACATTGGCAGTTCAAAAAATAACTGAGGAATGTCAGCGCCGTTTTGGAAAAGCATTATTATTGAAAACAGAGATTATAAAAGAGGACATCATTGCAGAAAAAAAAGAAAGCTGACCAAAATGGCCAGCTTTCTTTTTTCCGATTGTAAACGGAAGAAACATTTATGTTTTCTCCGTACACATTATCACATGAAGATTAGGGGCATCCTCTAGGAAATCGGGATTTTTTCCATTATGTACGTTCCATAATGGATATCGAACAATATTTTCCGTACAGGAAAAGAAATCAATCGAGTTCGCATTTTTAAAAAAGGGATAGGGATATTACCGGTAATACATCAAACATTCAAATGTTACATTTATTATAGTATAGTAATCTTCTTTATATGTGAAATATGTATTACATATATAATTAATATGTAATACATATTAATCTCTTATTTCATCTTTCTATCTTGTACATTTCTAAACAATAATAGAGCTAAAATTGCACCTATTAGTGCTAAAGTCATATCCCACTGTGTATCCCACAGATCTCCTTGCGTACCCAAAAAAGCATTTGCTGCCGTTCCTGTCAATTTGGCAACTAAAAATTCAAGCAATTCATATAGCGCACTAAATGCTAGACACACAGCAATTACAAGGATTGATAACCATCCCCTTTTTTGAATTTCTACCACTCTGATGAGAACCTCACGTGTGATAAGAGCAGGAACGAAGCCTTGCGCAAAATGACCTACGCGGTCATAATAATTTCTTTCTAAATGAAACGTATCACGCAACCAATTAAAGAGAGGTACTTCCGCATATGTATAATGTCCACCAATAAGTAATATAAGCATATGGAGCCAAATCCAAACATACGTAAACGTCGTAAATCGAAAACGATGATATGTCGCCGCTAAAATCAATACAAGAATAATAGCCGGTAATACTTCTAGCCACCATGTAAACAAATCTTTCGGCTGTATTCCTGAGATAAATAAAGCGATCCAAAAACTAATAAATAATAACATATGTGAACGATATATCGTCAAATTCTCCTCCTCCTATAATTAAGTTGTTTATACCATATTTCAACCCATCCAAAGAATATGCGTTCGATTAAAATACAAATTACAACATTTCATACAATCCTTATTGTTAAGTAATGAATGAACAAAAAACAAATATTTAAGTCCTATTAAACATAATATAAAAACTTTCTAGAGATCCAGTATTAAATTCTGTATGCTCATTTTAAAAAAATAAAGCCTTCAAAACCTTGTTCTTACAAGGCTTTCTGAAGGCTTCCTTTATTCTGCAACAAATACATATTGTAATATAACCCCTGTTGCGTCAACAATTCTTGATGTGTTCCTCTCTCAACAATTTGACCATCATGCATCACGAAGATTTGGTCAGCATCTTGAATTGTCGATAAACGATGTGCAATCGCAATGGTTGTTCTCCCTTTTCGCATACGTTGCAATGCCGTTTGAATTGCTTCTTCTGTTTCTGTATCGATGTTCGCTGTTGCCTCATCCAGCACTAATACTTTCGGATTTGTAGCAACAGTTCTCGCAAATGCTACAAGCTGTCTTTGACCGCTCGAAAACGCCGCTCCTCTTTCAACTACCTCTGTATCATATTGATCTGATAGCTGTTCGATAAATGTATTTGCTTGCACAAATTTTGCAGATTCTTCCACTTCTTCATCCGTAATACTTTCATCATACATGCGAATGTTTTGTTTAACTGTTCCAGCAAATAAGAAAGCATCTTGTAATACAAGACCGATACGTTTTCGTATTTCCATCTCTTGAAAGTTTTCTAACCCAACCCCATCAATTACAATTTCCCCTTGATTAACATGATAAAAACGCATCAATAAGTTCATAATTGTACTTTTCCCACTACCTGTATGCCCAACAAAAGCAACAGTTTGCCCCGGTTTTACATGAAAAGATACATTTTTCAGTACGTCACGTTTTCCATCATAAGAGAACGTAACATTTTTAAACTCAATTTCCCCTTCTGTCATGAAAGGAGTTTCATTCCCTTGTTGCACTGGTGCTAAATCTTTTTCATCCATTAAAAGAAACACACGCGATGATGACACAACTGCTTGCTGGAAAAAAGACAATTTCATCATCATTTCGTTTACTGGATCAAAGAAACGATGAATGTAGTTAACAAAGGCATATAATACACCAACTTCAACAGGACTATGCATTGCATCAATTCCAAACAACGTCAACACCAATACAATTGCCAAAGTATGAACAAGATCAGTCGCTGGACGTAAAAGCAGTGCATCTAATTTCAAATTGCGGCGTCCTGCTCCGTAGTGTTTTTCATTTACTTCTTCAAATTCTTTACGCATCCGTTTTTCTTGGCGGAGTACTTGAATAATGTTCATACCTTGAATAGATTCATTCAATTTTGCGTTTAATATACTTAATTGATTGCGCAGTTCTAAATAAAAGACCGAACTCTTGCGACGATAAAAAGCCATAATCGTAATCATAGTTGGAATAAGAAGTAATGAAAATAAGGCAAGTTTCACATTAAGTAGAAACATAGATATTAAAATACCGATTAAAAACACAATATTTTTTACAAAAGTAGATAATACACTTACAAAAAAATCTTTAATCGCCTCCGTATCGTTCGTTATCCGAGAAACGAGCGTTCCAATTGGTGTACGATCAAAGAAGCTAAGCGATAAACTTTGTACATGTTCATATACTTCTACACGCATATCTTGCACAATTTTGAAGGCAATGTTTTGGAAATATAATAAATTCAAATACGTAAAGAACACTTTTAATAAATGAAAGACTATATACACAACAAATAACGTCACTAATACATTTTGCTCAAAATTCTTCGGAACTAAATGCTCATCAATAAATTTCTTAATTAAAAAAGGGCCCATCATTTCCGCTATAGTTGCACCAACTAAAAATAAAAACGCTAGCGTCAGCAGTTTCTTATATGGCTTCATATAGGATAATAGACGCCATAGGTCACTTCGCTTTTTCTCGTTCATTATACCCCTCCTTTCTCAACTAGTGCTTCTAATTGTTGACTTTCATACATGTCTTTATACCAGCCGTCTTGTTGCATCAAACTTTCGTGCGTTCCACGCTGTACAATCTTCCCATCGTCAATAACGAGAATTAAATTTGCATGTTGAATAGCACTTAGGCGGTGCGCTGTAATAATAGTCGTTTTATTTTCACGTTCACGCTTTAATGCCGCTAAAATCGTTTCTTCTGTTTTTGCATCTACTGCTGATAAACAGTCATCTAAAATTAAAATTTCAGCATTTGTTAATAATGCACGCGCAATCGAAATACGCTGTTTTTGGCCACCTGATAAAGAAACGCCGCGTTCACCAACCACTGTTTCATATCCTTCTGGGAATTTCGTAATGTCCTCATGAATACATGCAATAGTAGCTGCGTGTGCAATATCTTTATATGTGGCATCCGGTTTTCCAAATGCGATATTTTCTCCTACATTTGCAGAGAATAAGAAATGGTCTTGTGGTACATACGAAATAGCGGAACGAATGGCATGTAACGTCATATCTCGAATATCAGTTTCGCCAACTCGTACCCCTCCATCAAAATGATCATATTCTCGAATTAAACACTTTAATAATGTTGTTTTTCCTGCACCGGTACGCCCTACAATCCCTAAAGTTTCCCCTTTTTGTAAAGAAAAATGAATATCTTGTAGATTTATCACTTCATTTTTCTTATACGAGAATGTATCAATATCAAACTTGATATTACCACTTGCTACTTCTTTACTTGCCCCTTCTCTATCCACAACATCCGATACTTGCATGAATAATTTTTGAATACGATCATAAGAAGCACGTCCACGCTCCATAATATTAAATAGCCAACCAAACGCTAACATCGGCCATACGAGCGTCCCTAAATAAGAAGTAAACGTAATAAGTTCTCCTATCGTAAGCTCACCACGAACAACCAATACAGAACCATAACACACTGCAATTAAGAAAGAAAAACCTACAATTAAAGAAATTGTTGGGTCAAATAATGAATCAATGCGAGCAACAAGAATATTTTTCTGTACTACATCTTCCGATTTATCACGAAATGCTTGTAAATCTTCTTTTTCTTGACCAAGTGAACGAATTACCTTCATTCCACTCATACTTTCCTGAACTTTATCATTGATTTCTGAAAAAGCCTGCTGCGCTTTATGAAAACGACGATGTAACAACGTTCCATAATAGTTTGTCGCAACCGCTACGATTGGCATTGGAATTAAACTGATTAATGTTAACTTCCAACTAATCGTAAACCCCATCGCAACAAGAACACATCCGCCCACCGCTAATGAGTCTACAAGCGTTAACACCCCAGAGCCAGCTGTTTGCTGAACTGCTTGAATATCATTTGTTGCGTGTGCCATTAAATCACCAGTACGATGCTGTTGGTAGAATGATGGGCTCATATTAGTAAAGTGCTTATACAGTTTTTGACGTAATTGACGAGCCAACTTTAAAGAAGAGCCGAAAATCATTATGCGCCACACATAACGCAAAATATACATCGTCACCCCGGCACCAACTAAAATCCCTGCCCATTGTAATAGCTTCTTAGCTGTTAATGAATGATTGCTAATTTCATCAACAACAATGCCGATCACTTTTGGTGGCACAAGTTCAAGAAGAGCAACGCCAAACAATAAAAAAACACCAGATATGTACGCTCGTTTCTCTTGTTTAAAAAACCACGCCAAGTCTAAAAAAACTTTCATTATATACCTCCTATCCCAAATGAGCGATGTTTTCAGTTTATCAAAATTACTGAATTTTTTAAAGTTTAAAACATTTATAGGAAACAAAATAAAAAGGCACTCGAATAGGAGTGCCCTTTGTAGCGCTTATTTTAGTTGTTGTTTATTCATTGCGCTCATCATTTGATTGATTTTCTTTTGGGATGGTTTTTGTCCCATTTGCATCATCATCATTTTTAACATTTGTTCATTAATTGGTGGATTTTTTTGTAAATAGTTCATCATATATTTGCGTGCGATGAAAAACCCTAACGCAACGCCTGCTACTAGTGCTAATACGCCCACTAGAACAACTACCCAAATTGACATATATTTTCCTCCTTCATGTTGTCTACCTTACAGTGTACTAAAACCTTTTCAATAAGACAAGATTGTATTCGACATTTTTTATATATAAGTACGCACTTGTTTGAGAGGATTTAACCATCCGTATTGTTGACTCTCATAATCCATCGCAAGAAATGTTAATTCACACTTTCTAAGTACTTCAAAAATGGCTGTTTCCATTTCAACATTTTTAGAAGTATGCATTCGAATATATTGCGGTTTAATACTCACTTCTCCATACACATTTTCATTGGATATAATATGCATATGCTCATTTCTTTCATATTTCCCGTATGTTCGCAGTACCTGTTCCATTTTATGATGTAATTTCATTACTTGTAAGGGCAACGTAATATACTTTATTTGTTTATACAACACTTTCTTTTCTGAAAGGGAACGAGACTGTGCAAAACTAGCAAACAAATCAAACAATAAAAACTCACGACCGAAATATGACTTCGTAACATCTTCTTGAATTAAGTACAGTTCATACGTTCTCATATTTTCCCTCCCGCATTGGACAACTTCATTTCTTTTCATTATATAGAAACAAATATGCAATGATTGTCTGACTGCGGAGAAAGAAAAAACTTTTTCTGTCGAATAAAGTGACACTTCCATCAATGGAGATTTCCCCCTCCACTGATAAAAAATTCTCATCAATTAGAGTCTTATTGCTCCTAAGCAACGGAATAAACTCTTTTATATAGAAAAATCTCTCCATGCCGGAGAGATTTTTCTAAAATCATTAAAGCATTTCTTTTACTTTGCGAACAACGTTTTCTACAGTGAATCCGTATTCTTCCATAATCTTTTCACCAGGAGCAGAAGCACCGAATGTATCGATACCTAGTACATCTCCTTCAAGACCAACGTAACGATGCCATCCGAAAGTAGCACCCATTTCAATTGCGAAACGTTTTGTTACTGCTTTTGGTAATACAGAT
The DNA here is from genome assembly GCF_037104695.1 of Bacillus yunxiaonensis. Taxonomy (NCBI): domain Bacteria; kingdom Bacillati; phylum Bacillota; class Bacilli; order Caryophanales; family Bacillaceae; genus Bacillus; species Bacillus yunxiaonensis. Next base: position 1,064,782 of record NZ_JBAWSV010000001.1, read on the forward strand.
TCTTTATATTCAGCAGATTGTGCTTCAAAGCGGTCCATAGACGGCATGCTGACAACAGCTGCGTCAACACCGTCTTGTGCTAATGCTGTTTGTGCTTCAATTGCTAAGCTTACTTCAGATCCAGTTGCAAGTAAGATTACATCAGCAGTTTCTTTTTTGCTTGCAGAAATTACGTATGCACCTTTTGCAACTTTTTCATACGTATCGTCTTTAGCACCTTCTAATGTTGGAAGATCTTGACGAGTTAAGATTAATGCTGTTGGTGTTTTTGTAGATTCTAACGCTAGCTTCCAAGCTGCAACAGATTCATTACCATCAGCAGGACGTAGAACAGATACGTTTGGCATTGCACGAAGAGCTGCAAGCTGTTCGACTGGCTCATGCGTTGGTCCATCTTCCCCAACTGCGATACTATCATGTGTGAACACATATGTTACTGGCAGTTGCATTAACGCAGCAAGACGAATTGCCGGACGTAAGTAGTCAGAGAATACGAAGAACGTACCACCGTAAGTTTTTAAACCGCCATGAAGTGCGATACCATTCATTGCTGCACCCATTGCGAACTCACGTACACCGTACCAAATATTTTTACCGCTGTAGTCTTCTCTTGTGAAGTCTTTTTCTTTGTTCATGTATGTTTTGTTAGAACCAGCAAGGTCTGCAGATCCACCAAAGAATGATGGTACAGATTCAGCAATTGCATTAATAATTTGTCCTGAAGATGAACGAGTTGCTGTTTTTGAACCCATTTCGTATGTTGGTAAGTTCTTATCCCAACCTTCTGGAAGAAGACCTTTCATTGCTGTTTGTAATTCAGCTGCTAATTCTGGATATGCTTTTGCGTATCCATCAAGCATTGCATTCCACTCAGCTTCTGCCGTCTGTCCAGCATCTTGTACTGTTTTACGGAAGTTTTCATATACTTCTTCTGGTACATAGAAATCTTGTTCAAATGCCCAAGTATATGCTTCTTTTGTTAATTTCGTTTCTTCTACGCCTAGTGGAGAACCGTGTGAAGCTGATTTTCCAGATTTGTTTGGTGAACCGAATCCAATTGTTGTTCTTACTTCGATTAATGTTGGACGTTTTTCGTCAGCTTTTGCTTCTTCAAGCGCTTTCGTAATCGCTCCGATATCGTTCCCATCTTCAACACGAATTACTTGCCAGCCGTATGCTTTATAGCGATCCTCTACGCTTTCAGAGAAAGAACGATTTAAATCGCCATCTAATGAAATATCGTTAGAATCATATAACACAACAAGACGACCTAATCCTAAATGAGCCGCTAATGAAGATGCTTCAGCAGAAACGCCTTCCATTAAGTCTCCATCACCGCAAATTGCGTATGTATAATGGTCAACAACGTTATACTCATCACGATTGTACTTCCCTGCTAAATGTCTTTCAGCCATTGCCATACCAACAGCTGTTGCGATACCTTGTCCAAGTGGACCTGTTGTTGCATCTACACCTGCTGTGTGACCGAACTCAGGATGACCTGGTGTTTTACTTCCCCATTGGCGGAAATTCTTTAAATCATCCATTGTTACATCATAACCAGATAGATGAAGTAAGCTGTATAGTAACATTGAACCATGACCTGCAGATAATACGAAACGATCACGGTTAAACCACGTTGGGTTATTTGGATTATGTTTCATAAATTGCGTCCATACTGTATACGCCATTGGTGCTGCACCCATTGGCATTCCTGGGTGACCAGAGTTTGCTTTTTCAATCGCATCAATGGATAGTGTGCGAATCGTGTTGATAGAAAGTTGTTCGATTGAATGTGACATGCTATTCTTCCCTTCGTTTATAGTAGTAAACGTTTTCGTTTTACACATCTATATGATATCTTTCCTTGCAAGATTATACAACATGTACGGACAAATATGTTGATGTTTTTTCGGATTTGTTCAAAAAACGTACTAAAATTCATGATATATATATCAGCTATACTCTTATGTCCAAACCTTTCTTATACCCTTGGATTCTTTCTTGTCATTAATCAATAATTACATACTACCCCTCATTATCTTTAAACATTGCATTCGAAATGATACACGTATTTTTCCGCATTTTTTATTTATAATTTAAAATATCGTATTTTGTTTACAACTGATAACCATACTTTCAAACACTTTCTAATATAAAAGCCACTTTTTTCTTATTTCACAAACAAAGGATCCTATCCCCCAAAATGGAGAATAGGACCTTTAAAATTGTAAATATACATTTTACTTCTTATTACGATCTGCATACACTGCCATCGCATCACGCATAAACTCCGCCAAGCCTTCACCGAATTGATCAATATTTCTTGTAAAACGTTCATCATCGACATACATTTGCCCTAGACCTTTAAATGCATCCAATGAATAATGACCAAAGTTCTGCAAATAATCATACCATTCTTTAATTGCTTTTTGAGCCTGCTCTGATTCAGGTGAGTCATTACGAAGTACCGCAAGCTTCCTATAGATTGCATTATATTCTTCTTGTTTTTCTCTCGTCATGTTTGCTGCTGTTTTATTTGCTTTGTCAACAGCTTCATTTCCCCATTTTTCACGTGCTTCTTGCTCATATGGGTTTTGACTAAAATCAAACCCTTCAAATTTTTCTTTGTTTGTCATTTGAATTTCTCCTCTCGAATGTTGAATCGTCTTATCAATCGTCGCAATCACTTTATCTAGTCTAGAGCGCTTCTCAAGCAGCATTTTACGGTGCAAAACAAGTGCCTCTTCTCGATTAAATGAAGGATTATTGATAATTTCTTTAATTTTCTTTAAAGGGAAGCCCAGTTCTTTGAAAAACAAGATTTGTTGCAATGTCTCCAAATTATCGTTGGAATAAAGGCGATAACCAGATTCGGTAGTCTCCTCCGGGGTTAATAACCCAATTTCATCATAATGATGCAGTGTGCGCACACTAATACCAACTAAATCTGCTACTTCTTTCACTTTCATTGTCATCACTTTGCCCTCCCTCATTCCCTACAATAAAGTATAACGTAGCGTTAGGGTCAATAGAAAAATATATAAAAAACACCTTCTATTCATTCACATGAAATAGAAGGTGTTTTTCAATGGACTACCAATCTCCCACATTTGCAATCCTACTAATGGAAGCTGAACTTTATACAATCCGTTTTCGAATTGAGCTAGAAATGAAATCAATGACAATTACCATTATAATAATCCCTAGCAAAATAATTCCTACACGAGGCCAATTTCTAGAGCTCAATGCAAAAATTAATGGTGTCCCAATTCCGCCTGCACCAACCATACCTAAAATAGAGGCAGAGCGGACGTTAATTTCAAAGCGATATAGCGTATACGATAAAAAGTCGGGTAATACTTGTGGTAATACAGCATACCAAAGCACCTGAAAACGATTTGCTCCAGTAGCTACTAATGCTTCTGTAGGCCCTTTATCGATATTCTCAATACCTTCGGAATATAATTTCCCAAGCATTCCTATTGAATGTAATCCTAACGCTAGCACCCCCGCAAAAGAACCTGGGCCGACCGCTTTTATAAAAAGAAGCGCCATGACCAATTCAGGGAATGTTCGAATAAAACTTAATACAAATTTCCCTGAGCCGGAAGTCACTTTTCCTGTACTCATATTCGTTGCTGCCCAAAAAGCAAACGGCACACAAAGGAAAGCAGATATAAATGTTCCTAACACAGCGATCGCTAGCGTATCAACAAGCCCGTGCAGCAAATCCTCTCCGTCTGGCAAAGAGACATAATCCCAATCAGGATTGATTATCCCCGTCATGATTGCTTTTGTAATTTGACCAGCAGTTTCTTTTATCCCCTCCATTGGAACACCTGAAAATGCCCATATGTATATCATCGCTAACGCACCTATGATGATCCAGCGATATAAACTTAGTTTCTTTGGCTTTGGCATTACTTGTATCGCCCTACTCATAATAATTTCTCCCGTAACACTGTACTTATATAGTCAATGATTAATACAACAATCAGTGTATAAATAATAATAGAAGCAGTTTGTTGATATTGTAAAAAACCGAGTGTTCGGTCGTAATATAAACCAATTCCTCCAGCACCAACTAAACCTAAAACGGCTGCTGCTCTTACGTTAACTTCAAATGTATACAACACGTAAGAAACGAAATGAGCTGCTACTTGCGGAATAACCGCATAAACAATCCATTGTACTTTATTCGCCCCCACTGCCGTCATTGCTTCTAGTGGGCCTTGATCAATCGATTCAATCGATTCGTACAACAATTTCGCGACAATTCCAACAGAAAAAAAAGTAAGAGCCAAAATACCTGGAAGCGGTCCAATACCAAAAATCGCAACAAAAATTGCCGCGAGTAGCAAATCGGGTATCGTCCGAATCAAATTTAAAAGAAACCGAACTGGTCCATATAAAAAAACAGATGAAAATACGTTACTCGCTGCCAGTAAAGCAAGCGGAACAGCAAGGATTGCACCTAAAGTTGTTCCGATAATTGCCATTCGAATCGTATCTAACATGGCAGATGTAATCGTGCTGAAATAACTCCAGTCTGGTGGTACCATTTCTTTCAGTAAATCCATCATATTCGGAAAACCGCTTACAAGCTTCGAAAAAGACGCCTCAACTTGCACACTACTTCCCCAGAACAATAGCATCAAAAGAACAAAGGTCAACATATGTTTCAATTTACTTGGGGGCTTTGGGATTGTTTGGGCTTTTATTGTCACATCATTCATTTTGCTGCCACTCCTAAAAACTCTTCTTCTTGTAAAGAACGACCATAAATCTCTGCAAATTTCTCATCCGTTGCTTCTTCTACCGGGCCATCGAAAACGATCTCACCTGCATGTAACCCAATAATACGAGTTGCATAATCTCTTGCTAAATCGATAGAATGTAAGTTTACAATCGTTGTAATCCCGAACTCTTGATTAATGTTCTTCAAGTCATCCATCACCTGTTTCGTCGTGAGTGGATCCAAAGAAGCAACCGGTTCATCAGCTAAAATAATTTTGGCTTCTTGTGCTAATGCCCTAGCAATAGAAACACGCTGCTGTTGTCCACCAGATAGCTCATCAGCTCGTGAATATGCTTTTTCTAAAATATTGACACGGTCTAATGCACGGAATGCTAGCTCCACATCTTCTTTTGGAAAACGTCCAAATATTGTCCGAAGTGTCGAGTGATATCCAACACGTCCAGCTAATACATTTTTTAACACAGTAGACCGCTTCACAAGATTAAAACTTTGGAAGATCATTCCGATGTCCCGGCGAAGATGGCGCAACTCTTTTCCTTTCGCTGCTGTAATTGACTGTCCATCAATTAAAATTTCTCCATCTGTAATTTCGTGAAGACGATTAATAGAGCGAAGTAACGTCGACTTCCCTGCACCAGATAACCCAACAGTAACAACAAATTCCCCTCTATATATCTTAATATTGATATTTTTTAATCCTTTTGTACCATTGGAATATACTTTAGAAACATTGTGAAACTCTATCACAAACCTTACCTACTTTCTCAATGTTATAGAAGAAAAAACTGAAAAACGGCTAACTAGCAGAAAGTGAAAATCATTTCAGCTAGCTCGCCATCTTCAGCCATCATTTCAAAACGACCAGTCGATTACTGCGTTTTTACTTTCTTTCCGTAATCACGAACAATATCAAATTTGCTATCATCAGACTTTACATACCCTTCATGTGAGTATACTTCTTTGATGATTTTATGACCTTCTTCACTCTTTCCAATTTCAATAAACGCATCTTGTAGCTTTTTCACCCAATCAGCATCCATATCAGATCGTACAGAAATTGTATCGTTCGGAATTTTCTCTGTGAACTTTACAACTTTCGTTTGATCAAATACATTTGGATAATCTTTTTTTACAATGTTACGAGCATCTTGGAACACAACTGCCGCATCCACATCACCATTAAGAAGAGCGATAATAGATTGGTCATGACCCTTTAATGTTACAGGTTTCACATCTTTTAATGGATCAATTCCCTCTTTCATTAAAAGCGCCGCAGGCCATACATATCCAGCAGAAGATGTCACATCTTGATAACCAATCTTTTTATCTTTTAAATCTTTAATACTATTAATGTTCGAATCTTTCTTTACAACAAACTCAGACTTATAATAATCTACCAAGTCCTTTGTTGGTTGCCCTGTTGCATCATCGACCCCAAATCGTTGTGCTTGCAATATCACATTTGCTGCTTTCTTTTCATGAGCTAGCACATATGCAGTTGGAGGTAAAAAGCCTACATCCACTTGCTTAGATGCCATCGCTTCTACAATTGTGTTGTAATTCGTTGAAACGCTAACTTTCACAGGAATATTGAGTTTATCGCTTAATAATTTTTCTAACGGTTTTGCTTTTGCTTCTAACGTATCAGCATTTTGTGAAGGAACAAATTGAACATTTAATGTTTTAGGAACATACCCTTTTTTCGTATCTTCACTTTTACTTGCACTCGATTCCTTTGTCCCACAACCACTTAATAGACCGACTGCTAATACAACTGTTGCACCCATTGCGAAAAATTTCTTAAACATGTCAAATCCTCCAATTTTCTAAATTATAAACATTTTTTGTAAACATTTAGAAATATAGCACATTATTTCTTACATTGACTTTAATTTACAGAAACTTTACACTTTTAAAACATTCGGAAAATATTTTATTAAGATTATTTGTTATGATTTATCATAAGATAACAATAAAGAAGGTTGATACTATTGAATCCAAATAATGTCGTAAATATAAATATTTTGCTAACAAGTGATGTACATGGTACGGTTTATCCTATTCACTATCAAAATAACGAAAAAGCAGAATTAGGATTAGCAAAACTCACAACACGTATTGGGCAAGAACGTATTCAAAATGAACATGTAATCTTGATCGATAACGGTGATTTCATACAAGGAACTCCGTTTACTTATTACTACGCCAAATATATGCAACATGAAAAGCACCCAATGTCCATCATCGCCAATCATATCGGCTATGATGCAGCAATTATTGGAAATCATGAATTCAACTATGGAATGGACGTATTAAACAAAGCAATTACAAATGCAAAGATGCCCTATTTGGCTGCTAATATTTTAGATAAAAAAACAATGGAGCCCTACTTTGGAAAACCCTATATCATTAAACATATACATCCTAATATAAAAATTGCGATACTAGGGGTTACAACTCACTACATACCAAACTGGGAACAGCCGCAGCATATTGAAAATCTAACTTTTGAAGATGCATTACAATCAACAAAAAAGTGGGTTTCTTATATTCGGAAACAGGAACAACCGCATTTACTTATTGTGTCATATCACGGAGGGTTTGAACGAGATTTACATACAGGAGAGCCAACAGAAGTTTTAACTGGAGAAAATCAAGGATATGCAATATGTCAAGAAGTAGAAGGAATCGATGTATTGTTAACAGGACACCAACATCGCTATATTGTTGATACAAAGATAAATGGTGTAACCGTCTTACAGGCGGGCAGCAATGGAAAATCATTAGGAAAAGTACACGTCTCCTTAAAAAAGGATACTACTGGGTGGATTGTTGAGGAGTGTTATTCTGAATTGTTATCTGCAGAAAATGTTCCAACAGATAAAATGGTACTTTCGCTGGCATCTACATACGAAAAACAAACTCAGCGTTGGTTAGATCAGCCAATTGGTACTATTATTGGTGATATGCTGATTCGAGATGCGATGCAAACCCGTTTACAAGATCACCCCTTCATCGAGTTTATAAATAAAGTACAGATGGATGTAGCTGGAGTGAATATTTCTTGTACAAGCCTGTTTCATAATGAATCTTCCGGCTTTCCAAACCGCATTACAATGAGGGATATCGTTTCGAATTATATTTATCCCAATACGTTAAAGGTCGTTCGTGTTACAGGAAAAGATATAAAAGAGGCTCTTGAACTATCTTCTGAATATTTCTCATTAGATACAGATGGAAATATCATTGTAAACCCTGCATATATCGAACCAAAACCACAGCATTATAATTACGATATGTGGGAAGGAATTTCATACATATTAAACATTTCAAAACCAGTTGGGGAAAGGGTTGTTTCCTTACAATATGAGGGATCTCCGATTCAATTTCATCAAGAATACGATGTGGTCATGAATAACTATCGTGCAAGTGGCGGCGGAAATTATTTCATGTATCAAAATAAGCCCATTATAAAAGATATACCAATTGATATGTCTGAGCTCATTGCGAATTACATATTAGAACGAAAAATGATCGAAGCGACGACTAATTATAATTGGAAAGTGATCAAATAACAATTTTTTATCAAACTCAAAAAAGATGGGCTACGCCCATCTTTTTAATTTAACTTTGCACGATCTTGCTTTTTTAATTCTTTTAATTTCTTCGGTGTAACATCTTTGCCATCTTCGTTAACGACTTTGATTGCTTTCAATTCGTTTAACATATTTTGGCGAAATCCTTTTAAATATTGTTCGCGGAGCGATTGACGCTCACGTTGCTCTTCTTCAGTTAAACCTTCTGTTTTTGCTTTTTTCGCTAAGAAATTAATGCGTTCAATGAGTTCGTGACTTAGCATCTCGAATCCCCTTTCTACTAAAAACTGATTATTATCATACAATAGTTACTCTTGTTTATCAAGCAATTGCTTCGTATACTCTACATATCGGCGATGTACAGTCGCTTTTGATACTTCATGACCAAAACCACGGAGCGTTGCCGCAATTTCTTCAAATGTTAATTCATTGCGGCGCAGACGAACAATCTCTTCAATAGGCACTTCTTTTTTCTCCCGACCGGTACTTAAATGACGGTTCTTTAAATTTTTCTCTGGACGAAATCCATTCTCTACGGCTCGCTTCATTCCACGTTTAATCTTTAAATTATGAATCTTTCTCTGGTATTCTTCTACGATACCAATAATATCAAGTACCATTGAATCTGAGTCAGAAAGCTGTAATTCACCATTATGCGCATGGGTATATACTTTTACTCCTTCTTTATGTAAACAATGCATTAAGGCAATTTTCGCATTCCCTCTCCCAAGACGTGTTTCATCTTGAATGAGAAGCACATCAACATGTTCATCACGAATAGTATCTAACACTTCTAAAATACCATCTCGTTCTATACTATACCCACTCGCTTTCTCTTCTACTACCCTTACAATATTCATTTGATACTGCTTAGCTAAATGCAATAATTCATCTTTTTGGCGTGCTAATGATGTTTCCTGCGCTTCTTTCGTCGTGCTCACACGTGCATAAATAATCGCATTCATTTCATACCCTCTTCTCTATCTCACTTTTCACATCATAGTGTATCACAAACTAAGCATTTGTTCGAACTTATGTTTGTAGAATATTTTTTCGCATGTTATAATACAAGTAAGAAAATTTAAAGAAAACGAGGTGTGAAAAACATGGAAAAGTTAACGAAACGACAGCAAGACATTCTCGACTTCATTAAACAAAAAGTACAAGAAAAAGGTTATCCGCCTTCCGTACGTGAAATCGGTCAAGCGGTCGGTCTTGCTTCTAGCTCTACTGTGCACGGACATTTATCTCGATTAGAGGAAAAAGGATACATTCGCCGCGACCCAACAAAACCGAGAGCTATTGAAATTTTAGGAAACGATAGCATCGAAACGGATACACAACCAGTCGTTCACGTACCGATTGTCGGAAAAGTTACAGCTGGTTCACCAATTACAGCAGTTGAAAGTGTAGAAGAACATTTCCCACTTCCGGCAAACCTCGTTTCGGGCTCAGATCAAGTATTTATGTTACGCATTTCTGGAGACAGTATGATTGAAGCTGGTATTTTTGACGGAGACTTAGTTGTTGTTCGCCAACAGCAATCTGCTTACAATGGTGAGATCGTTGTCGCTTTAACAGAAGATAACGAAGCTACGGTAAAACGTTTTTACAAAGAAAAAGATCACTTCCGTTTGCAGCCAGAAAACTCTTCTTTAGAGCCTATTATTTTAGATAACGTTTCTGTTATTGGAAAAGTCATCGGTGTCTATCGTCATTTACATTAAAAACAGACCAGCTAAGCTGGTCTGTTTTTAATCCGCCTCGATTTTTACAGATCCTGCTGCTGTTTCCCCGCTAATCTGTACATTTCCGTTCCCTAAAGTAACTTCTTTATTTTCTTTCCCGAAAATCTTTACATTTCCTGCATGAGAAGAACCCTTTACAACGGCATCTTTCGGTACTTCCAGAAGTTGAATATCGACATCTCCTGCTGCTGACTCCGCATCAATACTATATTGCGGGTTGTGCTGCGTTACTTCTATTCTTCCTGCTGCTGTCTCTGCACGTACTTTCCCTTCTACTTTATGAAGAACAATCTTTCCCGCACTAGATGAAGCTTTTATCTTCTGCGCTTTCATTTGCTTCATTTCTACATTCCCTGCTGCTGTATGTGCAGATATATCTTCACTTTGAATATCTTGTACTTGGATCTTTCCTGCTCCTGTCTCTGATTCAATTTTATTGTACACGCGTTCAGGTACAATAACTGTTAAGCTTTCATCTTTAAAACCAAACGGTGAAAAAGAAAAGTCAAATATATGATTCTTTTTTGTTTTCACTTTCACTTGCAGCGTTTCGCCATTCTCATTTACGTATAACTTTCGTTTTTCCTGATCACCGCTATACCGAACTTCAAATGAATCAGTTTTTCCTTTTTCAATTACAACATCTCCTACATCTGTGTCAACGTTGATGTTTTTAATTTGCTCATTTTTAAATTGTTTCTGTTCCAATTTCTTTGTTTCTGCTGACCCAGTCACAGATTTCACAAAAAAAGCTGATCCTGTAAAAAATAAACCGATTCCTCCAATCACAATACAAACAAGTGCTATGAATACAACTTTCCTCATTTTATCTACTCCCCTTTAATTACTTTCAAATTCCAATTGGCATATTTGACAAAAAGCGTTTTAAACCAAATTGTAAAATAATACGCACCAATCCCTAAAAGTAAACCAATACCGAAGAGTATAATAGAAGCAAATACATCAGATAAAATAAAAATTTGAGCAAAAATAATTTTTGTTAGCAAAAGTAAAGGTGATAAAACAAATACAGTACTAACCATCCAAAGTGCGAAAATAAGACTTCCGATCGTTAATAACGGAGCTAACACAATAACCAAGTTTAGAAAGCTAAGTCCAATAATTGCTACAATCGCTCTTGTTACATTAGAAAAAGTTGGATTATGTTTCACCTGCTCTAAACGATGGGACGCTAACGTCTCCTTAGCAATTGTTTTAGGTGAACCAAGGGCTTTTATAATTTCCGCTTCTGTTTTCCCTTCTTCTATTCCAAATTGAAAATGTTCCTCGTAATCATATAAAATATCGTTTCGTTCTTCTTCTGGCAGCCTTCTAAGGTGTTCTGATAATTCATGAAGAAATTGTTCTTTAGTCATTTGCTACACCTCTTCAATAATTTCTTGTACTCCCCTTGCAAAATCACGCCATTCTGTCACAAGCGCATAGAGTTGCTCTGCACCTTGATTTGTTAACTGATAATATTTCCGTGGAGGTCCTTCCGATGATTCCTTTAAATATGTCTGAAAGTACCCTTCATTCGTTAGCCGACGTAACAATGGGTACACTGATCCTTCTGATATTAAAAACTTATTTGAAATTTGCTGAACTAATTCATAGCCATAGCAATCTCGTTTCCTTACAAGCGCAAGAACGCAAAGCTCCAATACACCTTTTTTAAATTGAACATTCAAAGGCAATCCTCCTTCCTATTCAGTACTGTTCAATACAAGGTACTATATTAACCATAATATACCATTCAGTACTAAATATTGCAAGGTACTATTCCTATTTTTATAAAATAAGTTAAAAAATGGGCGACTTGTTTTTTTCTTTATCTCTCCCACACCATTAACACATAGATCTTGCCACCCGTTACTACGGCTGAAAAACAAACTACTCACACTTTTTTCTTCCCTAACCAAACTGTAATCATTGGCATATAAAAAATTTAGAGAGATTTCTATCTTTTCTAAGGAGGTGTTTCAATCATGTATTCTTTTTATCCACCAAAAGTGGTATTTCCCTTTCAAGGCACTCCCTACAATCGTATTTCACCTTGCGCTCTTCCTTCAAAGGTTTCATATTCATCCATTCAGAATCCATTTTATCCTTTAGATTATATGAAATCAGTTCCTGCTTCATCACAAGCCCCCTTTCCTTTTCAGATTCAACCCAAGGAAGAAGCAACGAGAGGATCATGGACTCCTTTTCCTTGGGTTGAAAAATATGCATACGCTTTTGCAGGACCTTATAATAAAGCCGAAGTCGCTCTCACATTTGATGACGGCCCCGATCTCTTATATACGCCACAAGTATTAGATAAGTTAAAAAAACATGGTGTAAAAGCTACGTTTTTTTTGCTAGGTGAAAATGCCGAAAGATATCCTGAAGTTGTAAAACGAATCGTTAACGAGGGACACATTGTGGGGAATCATACTTATAATCATCCTAATTTAGTAAAAATAAGTGATGAGCAATATCATGAACAGATTTTAAAAACAGAAAAAATACTACAAAATCTAACCGGCTACTCCCCTAAATTCATCCGTCCGCCTTATGGTATTATTAAGGAAAATCAGGTTAAATGGGCTTCCGAACAAAACTTTATGATTATTCAATGGAGTGTAGATACGTTAGATTGGAAAGGGTTAAGCGCTCAGGTAATTACTAACACAGTATTAGGGAATACCTTCCCTGGAAGTATTCTCTTGCAACACGCTGCACCAGGTGGGAAACTGCAAGGTTCTGTAGACGCTCTTGACAAGTTCATTCCTGACCTTATATCTCAAGGAGCACGGTTCGTGACTCTCCCAAAAATGTTTAATACTTCAAAACAGAGGAAATAAAGTGGAACTTCCATAAGTGGGGCTTGTTTCCTCCCTCACTTATGGCTAGTTAACCAATTGATTCTTATTATTTGCAACAAAAAACCCTGATACCGTACAATATCAAGGCTTCCCATGCTTAATATTCTCATTCCGATTGATAAACTTGCGTACGGAACATATTCTATTTAGACACTAACTTCTACCTGAGTTCCTAACAGTTTACTAAACATACCTCTTTTTTCTTTTGCTAATTGGTGAAATGCTCCTTTTTGAACGATTTCTCCCTTGTCTAATACAATCACCTGGTCAGCATTACGTATCGTTGATAAACGGTGGGCAATAACGACAATAGTCATCGTTCCCTTTAACCTTTCTAAAGCGGCTTGAATTTTTGCTTCATTTTCCGTATCTAGAGCACTAGTAGCTTCATCTAAAACGAGAATCGAAGGTTTTCTTAAAATTGCTCGCGCCAACACAAGTCGCTGACGTTCTCCTCCAGAAAGCCTAACTCCGCGGTCTCCAATGAATGTATCAAGCCCTTGCGGAAGCCCCCTTACAAATTCAGCTGCTGCTGAAAACTCCAGCGCCTCCCAAATTTGTTCTTCACTTGCATCCGGTTCAATCATTAGCAAATTTTCTCTTATACTTGCATTAAATAAAAATGGATCCTGCGGTACATAACTAATCGACCTTCTTAATGACAATAAATTATCACTTGTGAGAGGAGTACTATCTATTAATACTTGTCCCTTTTCCGGCTGCATGAGTCCCATTAAAATATCAATCAATGTACTTTTTCCAGCACCCGAACGTCCGACAATAGCTGTCATACAATTAGATGGAATTTGTAAGTTAACATTTTGAAGAGCATATAAGGATTCTTTTTGATTGTAGCGGAAATAAACGTTCCGACATTCAACCCCTTTTTCTATAGACATTGGTTTTATATATTTATATTGTTGTTCTATATTCTGCAATTCAGCGGCTTTATTGCATTCTTCCTGCAATTCTATTAAAGACTTAAAAGCTGGAATACTTGCAGCAAGTTGTTCCAGGTTGGATTGAATGCTTGTAAATCTTGGCCATAGTCTAGAGAAAATGAGAATGATTAATAATAGTTGTCCTGGCTGGGCTTGAAATAGTTTTACAGATGTAAAAATAAGAAATGCAATTAAAATAGACGATGCAATTTTATAAAAAAGTTGTGAACTATTTTTTAATTTCATAAATGCCAGTTGTTCTTGTTCTATCCTTTGGCACCAAGTATGTAACCATGTGTATCTAGAGTCTTCCAACGTATTACTTTTAATATCTTTAATTCCGTTAAAATGGTCTGTTATGCCGCCAAGATAACTTCTAGCTATCTCAGATGTTTGATTTCCAAGTGTTCTTGACTTTTTTATAAAATGTCTAGAAAAAAAAGCAAGTACTAAACCGGCGAATAATACAAAAAGCGTTATCGTTACAGATAGCCATAAAGCAATTCCAATCTGAATTAACGTAAAAATAAGAGCAGTTAACATTTGAAAAAATAAGTTTGTTCCATTCACAACACGTCCTAATTCTTCAGTCAAAGCATTGATCAAATCGGATTTTCTCTTTTTTACAAAAAAAGCCCAATTAGCTTGTAATAAAGCACGATAGATTTCCAATCTTATATGGTTTGTAAAGCTTATAAGAATTTTCATATTTCGAAGGGTAAGATTTTGCTGTAAGAGGGATTGAGCTACTACCAAAAAAATATAAACACCTAGGATAAGCAGCAAGCTCAATGTTTCAGGGATATTATGCAGAAATGCAAACATCTCCGAAACCGGGGTTGAACTGCTATTTACCTTTACAATTCCACTGATACTTATCATGGGGATTAATAAAAGAATACCAATCCCCTCTAAAAGACTAACTAAGGCCATCCCTAATAGATTTATATATAATATTTTCCCAGAAAAAGAATGTAACTTCTTTGTAAAGTATAAGAGATGTTCCACTTTTATGTCCTCCTATGGTAATACATGCTTTCTCGCTTTCCTCCAGGTACATAGAATAGGACGTAAAGGAAAGTACAAAAAATGAAGATACTTAGGTAATGGTAATGTCTTTGCATCAATCGGATAAGGATAAAGATAACTCATAATAAATAAAAACTTTTGTCGATTTGACATTAATGAAAATAAATGTCGACTGTGATACGTAGCTACTTCATCTGGAACAGGATCTGTATGTAGATTTATCATTTGTTTAATATAAAATAACGCATCTTCTGCCAATTGTCTTGACTGTCTCTGACCTGTCAACACTTTCATTTCTTCTATAATTTTCGTATCTAAGAGCTCAGTAGCTAGAATTAGTGCTTGTCCTCCTACATGGCCGCATTGATATTTTTTGAATAACTTATTAACTTCTTTCCAATTAAGTTCCTGTTTTACCATTTGGTTTATATCTACTAACCAACGCAGTCTAGACCATCCATGACGCGCACCATGAGAAACAAGAAATAAAAACAAGTCCTCACTTCCTAATAAGTACACAGGATAACTCGTAAGTGCACTTGTTCTTTTTCGTTCCCATAGTTCCTCAAAGCTTGGTTCCTTCCCAGGACCAGGGTTTAGCCTCCAATGAATTTCAAGCTTAATTTGCTTTTGAGGATGAAAAAATGTTATATGATGATGTCTCCATTTCCAGTCATTTAATATCGTTTGAATATAATCATCTTTCACGTAGCCCTGCTCTAAAAGAAGTTTTTCCGCTTTTTCTAACTCATAAATGGGAATAAGGATATCTAGGTCGCAGGATGTTCGCAAGGAAATATCTCCATAAAGATTATGCGCAAGTATTGGCCCTTTTAAAAAAAGAGTACAGATTTCATTTTCAGTAAACAGTTTACTTACTCGTTCCATTTCAGCACTTAAATGAAGCATTTGAAACGTATTTTTTTTAAATGTTCGAGACAGAGTTTGAATGACATAGGAAGGAATTAGCTCTCCATCTATCTTTTTCACCTTTGGATAAATAAATGAATACACTCGATGATGCATCGCTAATTCAAGAAATTGATTCCAATCTATATCTATAAACCATTCATTTCTGTTTGCTCGTATACTTTTACCCTCTTGTAACTTCAAAATTTCAAGTAGCAATTTTAATTCATTAGACATGAATCCCACATTAAGACTAAAATCATTACTCATTGTATTCTCCCTTAGTCGTTTTCTTGCTTAGCCCCTTTGCAAATTTACTAACTACAGTGAACCTCTCCATTTCTTCTGCTCCGGTAATATAAAAGGGGCCGCTACGCAACCAGGCATGAGCAACCATCTTTCCGTTCTCATCCTTCGCAGTTCCTAAATACAGAGTACTCTCAATTTGACGTCTCTCTAGCATCTTCATTCCAGCTATCGCTCTTACAAGACACTGACTTTCCCAAAAAGTATAACGACTCATAATATGGATTGCTTCAGAAATACTCCTTAATACCAACTTATTAGATTCGTTAGAGCTTAAAGACGTTTCATCCATATGGACACCTAATGTAGGAGCAATCCTAGAAAATGGTATAGATTTGAGAATACGAGCCCATCCCAAATAAAAAAAAGCCTCAAAAAACAAGAACTTCTTTAATATATTCATTGATAAAAAAATCCTTATCTTTTTTACAATATTCATTATTTCCTCTCCTTAACCTACCGAGTATAAAGTAGCAAAAGGCGAATTAACTTCTATCTACAATTCGAATTAAGCCTTCCTCATATAAACGTTCCAAAAAGGAAATAACTTGCTTCTCACACTCATTTTTTTCTACATCATATTTAGACATTAGTGTAGTAATTAATTGATTAATTGAGATTGGCGTCTTAATTAAATCCCAAATTGTACTGCCAGGCGTGCCTAAGTTATAGTATTTTCCGTTATGAATGCTCATCATAACCTTTTCTCCATCCATATTGCTTACTATATTTCCTTCACTTTGTATAATTAAGCAATCTATTGAGATTTTCTGAGTATTAATCATTTATTTTCCTCCTCATTTAAAGAACTTAACACTAGGGATACTAAGTTATGAGCCGTAAACCCTGAAGTTGGACGCCACAATTGGAACATATCAATTTTATTTACGATACTTGTAGAGTTTGTAAAATGCCATTCCATGAGGTCTAATCGCGGAATTAAAGAATTGCGATATGTATGATGGAACAGGGTACGTAATCGATCTAATCCTTCAATCCGACGAAGTCCAACGTTTTCTTTATCTGCTTTTACTAATTCAAATACACCTGCGAGGGGTAATTGCTCATTAAGAAAATTAAAAGGGACCGGTACAGCGAATTTGGTTTCCCTTTCAAATAAAGGTCGATAATGAGCGGTTTCCATTCCAAATTTATCAAGACTTTCTTGCCATAGCTTTTGCTGTGGATAAGAGGGCGTAACAAAAGGGATATTGTCTTGAGAAAGAGTTACAGCAATTACATCGTCACTTAGAAGTTGATATCCTCTACTTAAGAAGGCTGATGCAAGAGTCGATTTCCCAGCTCCTGAATCACCTATAAAAGCATATGCCTTTTCATTGATAGCTACTACACTACCATGTAACGGAAGTATCCTTCTCTGCATTAATAATGCACCTATACAAGTTCCAAGAATATAAAGTCGAATCTTATCTTCATCAGATCCCTTTATAGGTGAGACGATGATTTTCTCTCCATCTTGAATACAAAACGTTGCGGTATTTGGAATTTGAAACATGACCAAATTCTCTTTAACTATGAATATAGCTTTTGGATAAGATAATTCATTCCATAATTCGGATAAACTAGCCCTTTCAATTACTATATCTATCGTATCTTCATAGCTGCTTATCTGAGGCAATTCTGGTAGAGGAATCTCACTTAACAAGCTTAATCCGAAGGCCTTGTAAACAAACTTTTTCACAGTATGTACCATCTTTCTCACTCCAAATAGTTGACATAGTAAATTTGAAAAGCCCTTATACTCTTTTGTACCATATAAGGGCAATAAAACATACAAGTCTCATTTAAATATCAGTTACATTAGCTGTGGTGAAGCTCTCCTCTTTCATCCTCATCCTCAAAAACTTGATCAACAATTTTTTTACCCGGTCCAGCCATTGTCATGTTGATATCAAGTACTTCCAATTCAGGTTTTTGCCAATCTTTTTTCATATTATCACCTCCTTTCAAGTAATTTTTTTTATAAACCGATAGACAATAAGACCGCGCATTAAAATTCTAAAGTCTGGATCCAATGCGTATTCCGAACGTGGTGCTTCTCGAATCTTTAAAATGGCAGCTTTAATCACTTCTACATTTAAAAACTCAGAAACTATAGAATCTGTGCTCATTTGTTGAAGTTCATCAATAAATGTATTCCAAGAAGGAATCATACGATGAACCACATCAACACCTTGAATACCCCGAACGCGTTGATTTAATCTGATTTTATCAGGTAGGATATCTTTTGTTGTCCTCCGGATAAGTGCTCGATCTAAACCATTTTGAACAAATTGTTCAATTGGAACAGATAAGCAAAATCGAATAACTCGTATATCATTTGTTGGATCATGCCCTTGTAACCCGTAACGTAAAGATAGTTTCGTTCCACTGGTCCCAGTTACATTCCACAAATTTAACTGTTCAAAATGTTTCTTTCTTATTTCATATATATTTGGCCTAGAAGATTCCGCTATACTAATCCCATGTTCTCTGAGCTTATCAAACACATTAATCCTTTCTGCAAAATCTGGATTTATTAACATTGGAAAATCATATTGATATTTCGATGAAAGAATTCGATTTATAAACGGAAATGCCTTCTTTCCGACAACCTTCATAATTCTCGATCTTTTTGCCTCAATGTTTTTACTGTATAAATTAACTTCATGATAAAGACGAATCCAACTTAGCTTCTTTAAAAGAACAGCATAATAGTCCAAAGCAGGTCCCCAAGATATCGTAAAGTTTCCCCTTGCACCGTTTAAAAGTTTTCCTACCCCTTGCTGCTGTGCCTTCTCATAAATCCCTTTCACCCAAATAGAATTCTCGAAAAACTTGTATGGCATCTCCATTATATCAAGCCAATCGTTAACTTCTGAAAGTGGACTTTTTCCTGCAAAATCTAAATAATGATCTGTAATATTTCCTACATGTTGTACAGTTGACTGGATAAATGGTCTTTCGTCCGCTAGCATGTGGTTACGTGTCCAGTCTATAAAATCAGCTACGGGAACAGAGCTGAATGTATGTAATCTCTTATTTTCTTTACGTAAAGCTTTTGCCGCAAAACTAACAACAGAACCCGAATCCAATCCCCCGCTTAAATGAGCACCAACATTGCGATGGGTACGTAACCCTGCTGTCACTGCATTTTGAAATACCTCGCGAAATGCATCTTCATATTCTTGATTTGATTTTAATTGTAGCTGCTCCCCTGTAGCCAATGCGTCATATTTGGAAATCGTTATCTTCTCACTGACTACTGTAATAGTATGGGAAGGAGGCACTTGTTCAATATTTTTATAGACTGTTGATGAAGCATTTATTGTATCAATCATATTAGTTATAGCTAAAAATTCAGCAAGCCATTGCTCGTTCAGAGTCTTCTCGATATATGGTAAAGTAAATAACGGCTTTATAAGCGTACAAAAAGAAAACCGTTGCTGGTCACGATAAAAATAAAGAGTCCGACTCCCAGAAAAGTCCCTTGCTCCAAATAGTTTTTGGTTTCTCTCATCCCAAATCATAAAAGCAAAATCGCCTATTAAATACTTAGGAGTTTCTTCTCCCCACTTTTGATAGGAAAGCAAGATTAATTCGCTGTCTGTCATTCTTTTTCTATCAGCATACTCCACTTGTAGTCTTTCAAATAACTCCTCACGATTATCAATAATGGCATCTGCTGTAATCGCTAATTGTCTTTCGTAATCATAAAAAGGCAATTGTTCACCAATGGATTCTGGTGTGATCCATTGTGCGTGACAACCAAAGAAGACGTTATCTTTGTGCCATATTTGAACATCATCAGCAGGATACTTTTGCAAATCCTTCATTAATCTTGTACCGTGCTCAATCGATATAGGCTCATCATTAAAATGTAAAATTCCTGTTATAGCACTCATTTTCCCCTCCCGCTATGCAACAAGTAAGTAAAAGCCTATTTAGATAAATAACCGTTAATATATGTTTGAATTCCCGTATTGTGTTACGTCGCTTTTGTTCTTTTTAAAGAACAAAAGTTTTTTCTTCAGTAAATTACTAATTTAATACTACAAATTAATATTACTATCTGTTTTTTATTATATAGCTATTTTTCGTTCTATAAAAAGAACTTATATAAGATAAAATTATCACTTTACCTTTTCTAAGTCAATTAATAAACAGAATTTTTAGACAGAATTTTCTCAAGCATTATATTCGTTATAGTGAACTTTCTATTTGCTCCATATCCTCAATCTTTTCCGCAAGTTAAGATATTTTTTACAACCCCTTGGCAAACTAGGGAAGGTTAGAACAATACCTCCCCATAATTGAGCGATGAAACCTTTGGAATTTAGTTGAAATTTCTTTTTTTTAATGCAAACTAACTTTCCTATTAATTGGGAAATTTGCACAGGGGAGTCGACAGAAATATTCGTATCTCCCTTACATACATAATAAAGCACACCATTTTCAACAAAATTTTCGTAATATCTGTGCCCTATTAACTGCCCTTGATTCGATACGAATAATACAACTTCACCTTTTTTTAATTCCTCACTCCCTAAAGGGATGAACCTGCAAATATCCCCCTCCTTAATCAGAGGATACATGCTGACTCCAGAGGAAGGAATATCAACCCACCCTTGTTTTTGAAGTAAATATTTGATACCTGAAAGTGGAAGGCTACGCTCTTCCATTTTGGATTAAACCTATTCCTTTTAATTCTTCTAGAAAAACCAATACATCTGACCGGGCTGTATTTAGATCGACATCGTAACTAAATGAAATGTTTCGAATGATGTCTTCAATCTCTTTTTGTCCTCTTACTTCCTCTAAAACATAAGCGCCAATAGCGTTTACTTTTGTTACCGTAAAATTTTCTGTATCCATAATAATCCACTCATTATCAATTTCTACAATATTTACGTTTTTTGAACATTCACATTTTAGACTCATGATATCAACTCCCAAAAGCTATTATTTTTTTGAAAATACATATTGTAAACCGGAACTTTATCTACTAATTGTTTACACATATCCAATAGTTTTGTAGTTTCTAAGGAGTCATGGTGCCAATAAAAAATTTTATCCATTATCCCTAACATAGCATCTGATTTTTTCACTGGTAGAGCCTTCACATCCAACGACTGAATCAGAAAATAAATTGACGAAAGATGGCAAGATTGATGGTCATAAGATGTCGTTAATTCACTTCGAAATGGAGAATCAAATACTCTAATTTCATTCTCATCTATTTTCACAATAGTAGCTTCATCAGATAAAAGCGATCTAGGAGCTGATAACTTAGCAACTGTCGATTTACCTGCTCCTGATTGACCACTAAATAGATAAGCTTTTCCTTGATGATCCACACAAGATGAATGAATTAATAGTCCCCAACGATTATGAATGATAAAGGCGCTATATAGATTATGTAAAGCGTGTTTTAAAGCTAGCTCATCATAAACTGAAATCGTTGCTTCATTATATGTACTGTTAACATCTATGAGATAATCAGCACGTCGGTACGTAATCTCGTCTGAATCGGAACAAATTTCTACATTATAATCCACAAAAGGAACTCCATAATTGTCTTCAATACGAATAGATAAATTTGGTGAGTTAATTTTTGCAACATGATTTCCTTCAGCAATTTGAAAATGTGTTTTTATCCAATCCATTAACTTTTCAGATGTAGAATAGATTGAAACTATATGTTCTGCTATTTGAACTAATATATTTTCCATAGCATAAGCTCCTATATTTCATATTGGTTTCTGCGTGTGACAAAATTTTAATTCCTTTAATTAAGCCTTACATCCAATTCGTTAAGACGAACATTTCACCTGACTTTGTTCTATATAATGAATTTATTTTCATTTTAAACACTGATTTTCTGTTTGTAAATATATTTTTATATAATTCAAAATAGATATAGCTACTGAAACATTCTTTGCTTTCCCTTACTCTTTTCAACTTAGAAACTTACAAAGTTCCCATATGGTTTGTACCCTTTCTTTAGTCCCTTCATTTCTTTTTTTAATCTAGCATCACGAATAAATTCTCTATTTTGTAGTAATGAAATACAAGTATAAAGTGAAACTTCCATCAATGGGTGGTTTTTCATCCTCATTGATGGAAAGTATGACAAAGTGGTACATTCCAGTAGTATCTATTCCACATATATTTCCTTTGATTCCTGACAATCTTGATATAGGAAATAATTACTTATTAATATAATAAAAAATTCAGAAAATATCTTTTTATGTATCTTTACTTTATGTTGCCTGTTCTTTATAATGAACAAAAAGTGCTACATTTTATTTTAGGGGGTAACTCGATGAAAACAGAGAATCAAAATAGACAAAAGTCCTACACCCGTCCTATGGTATTAAGCAGTCAACCTATCCGCTTTGAAACCGCTCAAAGCTGGAACAAAGGGCATGGTAATGTAGATCACCCAGGACACGGAAATGGAGGAATACACTATCCAAATCCTCCATACACAGGTCCGCGTCCTGGGAATGGCGGCGGCCATGGCGGTGGAAAAGGCAAGTAAATAGTAAATACATGTCAGCCAGAGCGTTCATTGTAATCTTACAATTGAATTCTCTGGCATAAACATTATCAATTTTCATATCTATGACAGATAATACATTTTATAAAAAAATATAAAATTAGAGGCTCATATGATCGGACAAAAAAAACAGGCGATACTAGATACAATGAAACAATACTTTACAATGGGAGACATGCAAAAAACCCTTTCCTTATTAAAGCCTTATATTATGAGACATCGCAAAGCGTATATGGTTCTCCTTTTCTTGCTATTTATTGATATCTTCCTTACATTAACGTTCGCTTGGCTCTTTGGGAATATTTTAGACGCAGCTGTACGAAGCGACTTTCATCGTATAAAATTGCTAGTTCCACTAGCATGCATCCTAACATTCATGAGCATTACGTCAGGGTTTTTTGATACTTACTTCGAATCTGTCGCAACAAACGGTGTAAAAAGAGATTTAAAAAAACAGTTATTTAAACATATATTATTACTCTCTACCAAAGATGTTTCTAACCTCCGTTCAGGAGAATTGTTATCTCACTTTACTAATGATATTCATAATATTAATGGAGTTATTGGAAGGAGCCTTATTAACTTAATTAAACTTCCTCTTATTTATATTACTGTTTTTATTTATTTAGTTTATATCAATTGGAAATTAGCTTTATTAAGTGTATTAGTTGCCCCTCTCGCAGCACTATCAGGTATCGTTTTCGGTCTACTACTTCGGCGAAACAGTCGACTCATACATAACCTACTAGGTACGATGAATAACCTGCTTAACGAAACTTTTCTTGGCTTCTCTGTAATTCGTTCGTTTACAATGGAAAAATTACTATATAAAAAATTCACCAAGCAAAATCAACAGCTATATTCTCTAGAATTGGAGAACACAAAACTAGGAGGATGGTTTTATGCAGGCGGTCAAGCTGTAAGCTCCTTCACATTTCTTATCAGTCTCTGTTTAGGGGCATATTTTGTTTCAGATGGAGTAATGTCAGTAGGTTCCTTATTAACCTTTATCAATCTAGTTAATCATTTAGTATATCCGTTAACAGGACTAGCAGGTCAATGGGCAGGGTTTCAAAGATCGATTACAGCTGTAGAAAGACTCCTAAAGATTTTGGAATTACCAACTGAATCTACAGATATAGCAACCTATTCCCCAGCTAAACCAGTGGTAAAGTCACTCCAGTTCCAAAACATCACGTTTAGCTACGATGAACAACAACAAACATTGAATCATTTCAATTTACAGATTCAAGCAGGGAAAGTAACTGCGATTGTTGGTTTAAGCGGTGCAGGGAAGACAACTCTATTTAATTTACTTCAAGGTTTTTATAAACCGCAATCTGGCTGCATTTTGATTGATGATATCGCAATTGAAAACCTCTCTCCTTCTGAACTAAGAAGTTCGATTGCTCATGTTCCTCAGGAAACCTTCCTTTTTGGAGGTACAATAAGGGAAAATCTCCTATTAGCACGTCCAGGTATTACTATTTCTGAGGAGGAAATGATCGATTCTGCAAAGGCTGCTAATATCAATGAATTTATTATGTCTCTACCGAATGGATATGACACAGAAATCGGCGAAAGAGGTATAAAACTGTCTGGAGGACAAAAACAGCGAATTGCCATAGCCAGAGCTATATTAAAAAATGCACCTATTCTCTTGTTAGATGAGGCGACATCTGCACTAGACAGCCAAACTGAACAACAAGTACAAAATGCTTTAGATCGATTAATGATGCATCGAACGACACTTGTCATCGCACACCGATTATCAACGATTCAGAATGCAGATTATATTATCGTAATGGATGAGGGGAAAATTGTACAAGCTGGATGCCATGAGGAGCTCGTATCCAAAGACGGTTTGTATCGTGACTTATACCATATGCAAGTTTCTCAACAATCAAAAGAAAACAATACAATAACTTTAAATGCTTAAATTGAAATTGATCTAATGCAGAAAGGTGCTGAAATCCTTGATTGTTCATTTGATACAAGCATTATATAATTCACAAATTCCTGTACCAACTGACGAAGCATTTTATAAGCAAGCCATGGAGGATATTGAGTTTTTTGAAATTCATTCCCAAATTTATTATTTATTAAAACAAAAAGGGATACTTAATCAAACACCCCTTTTTTTTCAGGAACAGTTGACTCAAAAATACAACGAAACATTATACCTAAATTTATTCATTAAAAACCAAACAGAACAAATTCTAAACAAATTTGAGGAAATTCAAGTTGATGTTATCCCACTTAAAGGTGTTGTCTTTGCTGAAAAATATTTTGGTCACATAGGCGCTAGATCGACATCAGATATTGATTTGTTAATCAAAGCACCCGATCTAAAAAAAGCAATTGATTGCATAAAATCACTAGGATTTACAGTTGAAGAACAATATATCCCTTCTCATTTCCATTGTAGCCTTAGTAAGGTATTGCCTGGTTCACCAATTCCGCTAACAGTTGAGATACATTGGGATCTATTAAAAGAAAACACATCCAATCTTCAAATAGAGGAATTTTGGGATCAAGCACAATCTCTAAAACCATATAACCATATAAAAGAACTATCTGATTATCATACCTTTTATATGATTTGCCTTCATGGTTGGAAGCATAATTTGAATTCTTTAAAGTATTTTATAGATATAATTCAAATGATATATGTGCTAAATGACAAACTTGATTATGCTGTTTTATTGAAAGAAGCAGCTTCTCACAAAACTTTAAAAAGAGTCCTTAGAACTTTAGCGATTGTCTATAATTTGTTTCCACAATTAGAAAATGTAAAACAACTCCCTTCTAAAAGAAGTGACAATTTATGGTGGGAATACAAGGCAATCAGAGACAGGGATTTTAAATCATTTAAGCAATACATAAATTTTGCTTACTTCAATTTTTTAGATTTTGATACAATTAAACATCGTTTGATAGCGTTATACAATTGGATACTACCTTCCAAAATAGAGCTCTCTTTCGAATTGGGATCACATAATAAGGAGAAACGCCTTTTCTTTGAATATGTAAGATTATATAAAAAGAGGGGATATAACTTTTCTAGCACAATATTACATCGCCAGAAAAGCGAAAAGTAATAAGAACTCTATTTTATAAAAAATAATACTTTCATCAGCGGAGGTTCATCCTTTTGAAATTAAAGTCAGCCCAATTAGGTACATGCCAGCAGTTTATTCCCCACCTAACTTCCTTATTTTCCTCCAAACTTTAAGGTGGGGTATTACTGGTAAGATTAAAGATAGAAAAAGCGCTTACAATTTTTCACGAAATAAAATTTACCATATTCAACCTGAAAAGATAGAAGTAAAAAAATAAGCAGAGTGCTACTGTCAACATAATAAAACAACTTTTGCAAGACATGTTTATGAGGAGTTATCATAAGGAGAGGTTGTCTTTTTATGCGTAAATTCTGCATGGAGATAAGTTTTACAGTACACTACATAACATAAAATCTATCATAATAACGAAACTACCATAAACAAGAATGTACAATTCCCTTACTTGTTTATTCCTGAATTCTGCCATTTAATAAAATCAATTAATATTTTATATTCCCGAAGTTCCTCTTTATCAACCCCTGCTTTTTTTAATTCATAAACAAATTCAATCCACTCTCTTTCAATCTGCTGCTTTTTTTCCACATTTGTTTTCGTTTCGAGTAATGTATTTAGATCTACCTCCAATACCAATGCTATCTTTTCCATCACTTGGATAGACGGATTTTGGTTTATATTTCTTTCAATATTGCTTAAATAGGACTTGGAAATTCCAGCCCTTTCTGCTAGTTCAGATAAAGTAAGCCCCCTATTTTTTCGAAATTGATAAATATTTTTCCCAATCATTCGTTTAAACCCCTCCTTAGCCCCATTTTTTATATCATACACTTCTCTATAAGGGAAACTAAGATTTACCCTTCTTTTAAAAACTGTTAATATATATAAGGTTGATGTTCATAAAGTATTTTCGTAATAAGAAACTCAATATAAAAATATTATTCTTTAAAAAGAAATGTACAATCATCATAAATAAAATTATTAAGAAATAGCAACGCAAAACAGTTAATGAGTTACACATCATTGAATACATACTTCTTTGCGCTCATAAAGTCTATCAAGGAGGTTCAGCACTATGTTTTCACTTTTAACACTTTCATATAAAAAGGCAAAGAACAATTACCATAAGATTATGTATACTTATAATTACATTCTTTATAGAGATTGCCTTGATATTCAATTAAAGGAAAAGTTCTATAAAAGAAGAAAACATCACGAGAAGAAGATACATCCAGCTACTTTTATTCGTGTTTAATCCAATTTCAAACATAATAATTCATTTAAAAACACCTCCTGAATTTATACATACCATTCAGAAGGTGCTTTATTTTATAAAGCATTTTTGATACATTGAATGACCCTTTGTTGTTCCCCATCTGTCATGTTAGAACTAGAAGGAAGACAAATCCCCATTTTAAATAATTGTTCACTCACATGATTACTTTCGCTATGAGGATAATATTTCATTCCTTCAAAAAGCGGCTGCATATGAAGCGGTTTCCAAACAGGTCGAGCTTCAATATTTTCCTCGGCCAAGTATCCCAATAGTGATTCTATAGATATACCTGATTCTTTTTCATCAATCGTTAAAGTTGTAAGCCACCGATTTGAGCAAGTGTTTTCTAGTTCGGGCATAAAGTGAAACCCAGGTATACTGGATAATTCTCGGTAATACCGCTCAAATATGAATCTTCTAACCCTAACCCTCTCTTCTAACACCTCTAATTGAGCTCTTCCAACACCGGCCAATATATTACTCATTCGATAATTGTAACCCAACTCACTATGCTCGTAATGAGATGCTAAATCTCTTGCTTGAGTTGCTAAAAACCGTGCTTTCTGTAATGCCTCAACATCATCAGAAACAAGCATTCCTCCACCAGAGGTTGTAATAATTTTATTTCCATTAAATGAATAAATACCGAATTTTCCGAATATTCCACTTAATTTTCCTTTATATGTAGAACCGAGAGATTCTGCTGCATCCTCAATGACAGGAACATCATATTCATTACATAATGAAAGAATTTCATCCATTTTCGCACTCTGTCCATATAAGTTAACAACGATCACAGCTTTTGGCAATTTCCCTTCTTTATTCGCATCACATAACGCACGTTCCAATGCTTGAGGTGACATGTTCCATGTTTCTGGCTCTGAATCAATAAATATTGGTTCAGCTCCTAAATAAACAATTGGATTTGCACTTGCTACAAAAGTAAGACTTGAACAAAACACTTTATCCCCTTTTTGAACTTCTAATAACCGCAGTGCCAAATGAATAGCGGCAGTGCCTGAACTAACCGCTGCAGCATCCTTTACGCCAACAAAAGTTGCAAGTTCCTTTTCAAAGGCATCTACATTCGGACCAAGAGGAGCAATCCAATTTGTATCAAATGCATCCTGAATATATTTTTGTTCATTACCGCTCATGTGCGGTGAAGAGAGATAGATTCGTTTTTTTTGTTGTGTCATTACCATTTTTATCACCCCTAGTAACTTACTTCATTGATAACTTTGGCAGGAATACCAACAGCAGTACAATTAGGCGGCATATCATTTATTACTACAGCTCCTGCTCCAATAATAGACCATTCTCTGACTTTGACACTTGGAATCATAGTAGCCGCGGCCCCTATATGTGCCCCTTCTTCTATGATGACAGAACCTGTAAGTGTAGCGTGAGGAGAAATATGCACAAAATCACCTATTATATTGTCGTGTTCAACGACAGAACCTGTATTTATAATGGCATGATTGCCAATTTGAGTATCAGCATTTATCACTACATTGGGCATGACAACTGTGCCGTTTCCTATCTTAGTACTCGGACTGACAACGGCTGTTTTATGTATTAACGTGATGTAAAAATCGTCAGATAGATGCAATTTTTCGACAATTTTTCTTCTAACTTTATTATCCCCTATTGCGATAACAAAGTTTATTTGATTAAAATAATTAATCATATCGTATGCAGTTGAAATCGGCCCAAAATAAATATTATCTACAATAACTATATCTTCATATCGATCATCTAAATATCCAACGATTTCATATTCATTGTTTGATAAAATAATATCCTGTATGACCTTGCTATGACCACCTTGTCCAATAATTACAATTTTCATTTGCTACCCTCTCTTACAGCTGATTTTGTACCTGTAAAACGTTCCATTGTTACGTGACCAACTTGGTTTATTCCTTCTGACTTAAACACTTTTATTACTGTAAGAAATAATATTTTCATATCGAATAAAAAGGATTGATTATTTACATACGATACATCTAATTCAAATTTTTCTTCCCAAGTAATTGCATTTCTCCCATTCACTTGGGCCCACCCAGTAATTCCCGGTTTTACATGATGTCTTTTAGCTTGTTCATTAGAATATAAAGGTAAGTATTCCATTAATAATGGCCGCGGTCCTACTAAACTTAGATTACCCTTTACAACATTTATAAGCTGTGGCAATTCATCTATGCTATATTTTCTCATAAAACTCCCAAACGGCGTAATCCTTCTATCATCAGGTAATAAATTACCATTGCTATCTCTCTCATTAATCATGGATCGAAACTTATAAAGATAAAAAGGCTTACCATGCAGCCCGGGGCGTTGCTGTTTAAATATGATCGGAGAGCCTAACTTAATTCTAACTAAAATAGCTACTATAAGAATAGGTAATAACAAAGTTAATAAGAATGACAAAGAAACTAACAAATCCAAAAGTCTCTTCATATATAATTATACTCCTCATTCAAATTTTTTAGAGCGTCTTCCTAAACCATATGAATACAATAAATAAAAGGAAGGGCTATTGTTTCCCTTCCTTTTACTCTTGACTCTATAAAGATAACTCATTTTTTATTGAACTAGTAGACAATAATATAAAAGCTTCACACTAACAGATACAATCTAGATTATAGGTAGCTGTATCTTCTTTGCACCAATTGGTTCTTAATGCTACTTTTTTCCGCTTCTTATAAAAAACAAACAACATATATAATATAGAGATTACTTAAATTTAAGTACCTGCCTCCTACCATCAAGCACTTCCAAATCTTCATTAAAAACGTAAGTATGAGTACCTTTGTTCCTCTTAAAAATACTTGGAGTAATCTCTTTTAAAATTTTTTCTCTATATGACTCTTCATTTAGTATTTCGATTTCATTCAAATTAACTGAATATCCATAAGAAAACAAACAATTTTGTGATGGCCTAATTAATTTACCATCCTGGACAAATATATTACCAGCAGGTCTAGCCGATTTTGCATCAGAAACTATAGGATTCATTGGATGCGGCACCCATTGGCCGAATAAAGAATCAGAATAAAATAAATATAACTCATCAAGTGAACTAGCTCCATCAGTAAAAATGTTAGTAAATAACCAATACTTACCGTCATGCTCAATAATTGTAGTATCAACAGCATTAATATTCTCCATTAATACTTTTTCAATTTCCCACTCATACGGAAAATTAGTTGCTCTATAAAGTTCTATTGTTTGATTACCTGCCGTCTCAGGTATCATATAAATCTCTCCGCCATCTTCTATCAAGAAAGGATATGATAAATGATACGGTTTATCCAACACAGTAGTAGGTTGTGAAACACTATTTGATTCAATATCTACTTCGACAAACGCAATATTTCCCTTACCCTCGCTGTATATATAATCTTCGAAAAAAATGAAATTTCTTTCATTTCTTTCGATAACAAAAGGATCGGCATAAAATCTACTTAACGGAGCTTTAATGATATGAAATTTACTACGGTCCTCTTTTCTATTTTTAAATGCTATAAACCAATGTTCCATAAATAATCTAGATTTTAACTTGTTCATAGCAAGCTGGAAAATAAAAAGAATCATCTGAAAATTTGTTGGGTATCTATCTTGACGCTCATTGACCAATGAAGGTTGGTTATTTGTATCTAAGTTTGTAATATACGACCATCCCTTTTTGTATAAATCGGAAAGCCTTCTCAAAACAATATCTTTAACTTTCCAATACAGAAGATTGCGGTTAAAAAATAAAGATTCAACGTTCAGTGAAGACACTGTTCTATAAATAACCTTGTGATTTTCAGGCTTGCTTGCTAAAATTTGCAGGGTAGTTTCTAAAGGTATATTCCTGCTAGCCATCTCCCAAAAGGATTCTATCCCTTTTCCATTAAAGCAGTACGACCATATTCCATATTTTGCAATATTTATAATCTCACCATAAAGCGTACAAAATCCTACCTTTATAATAACGTCTAATTGCTCATCTCTAATTATATCTAAATCAGAATCAGAAAACTCATTATTTAATCCTTGTGTTTTAGGAAATATGGTTAAAATTCTGCAACCATATTCAGATAGCAAAGATTCTATCTGAACCGGCTTCAATGCATCATGTTTAACGTATTTACTATAATGATTATAATCCCATTTTACATATTTAGAATACAACGATGTCTTTACGCTCTGCTTAAAGACATTTTGCTTCTCAATCTTTTCATCACCGTTGATAATCACCATAGAGAGCTCTAAAAATTCAGTATGAACGATATCATAAATCATTTTCTCAATCCAACTGCTGACAACAAGTGAATCTAACATTATACCTATTTTTAAACGATGCTTTTCTCTTGTATTTAACATATCATATTCCCCCAACACTTAGTGGTTAATTTTCAAGTATAATCCACGGCACTAGTTCGTTTCTGATCATAAAAGTATCCCCTTCCTATGACATCCTTTAATAACAGCTTAGTTGACATACTCTCCTAATAACCTGAAGTATTAAATAGATGGAAGAAATGTACACGTTGAAAAAATTCATGTAGAGCTATACAAGTTGAACTAAATAATTTCTGCGCTCTCCCTCATAGTACCAAGTTACATAAAATACACTGTTCTATCAAGGCAATTTGAGTACTGATTTAGTTACTAAATTCGAAAGTGCAAAAATTAGATTCAACTTATATAGCACCACAGATTAAAATTATCTTTTTATAGACAGACAGAAAATCTGCCTGTCATTTACACTACCCGGAAATCAGCCCAAATTTTTTGAATACAGCTTTTGTGTCAATCCATTTCCAAGTAATAATTCTACGAACTGTCCAAATCACTGTTCCATCAGCAATTGTAGAATTCTCTGTTGTAGTCCAAATCGGTTGTGTTACTCCAGCAGCACCTGATTTTGTACATTCATAATAGTATCCATTAGGAGTAGATGGAATAACTAAATCTCCAACCATATAAGC
This sequence comes from Bacillus yunxiaonensis, assembly GCF_037104695.1. Taxonomy (NCBI): domain Bacteria; kingdom Bacillati; phylum Bacillota; class Bacilli; order Caryophanales; family Bacillaceae; genus Bacillus; species Bacillus yunxiaonensis. The sequence continues at coordinate 1,096,837 of NZ_JBAWSV010000001.1, forward strand.
CTTAGAAGTCCATGTTATCGTTCCAACTTTATCTTCTACCGTAGTATTCACACCTATAGGAAAAACAGGAGGAGTAGTAGTCGAACGCCCTCCATTTTGCGCCTCGTACACATAAGTACCATTATAAATTCTTGCCCCGCTATTATATACAGTAGCGGCTTTCCAAGGAGTGTTACTCGCTGTTCCTGCTGTTGTACACACCCATCCCACGTATCCACCTGGAGTTGGAGCAGAATGATATAATATTTGGCTAAGTGCATAGGTACCAAAGGTTGGTTCTTCAGACACTAGTGAAACTAGCGGTATGTCCCCTAGTATATTTTTTTCTAATTGTGAATTCACGTTACTCGTAAATGTAATATCTGAGTTAACTTTGTTATTATTTTGGCTGATTATAATAGTTTTGGGTTTAGCTAGTGTCGAGCCACCTTGCCTAAATGCACCATCTACAGTAATCGTTCCTTTCGTATTATTACCGGAATTGTTTACAGTAACAATTGTGTTATTAGAAAGAGTTAAATGATTTTCCGCAAAAACCCTTAGTGTGTACATAGAACCAAGTGCAACACCTTTGTCAATTACATTAATATCATTTCCTATAATCCCTAATCTTGGTATATATAGGAACGAAACTCCTGGTCCTCTACCTTCATGGATTGCTGTTCCATAATTTACGTCCCAAATAACTTTGTTATTTCGAAAACTATGTGTGATATAACCTGTATCCTTAGCCAACGCTTCTGGACTTACCATCATACCACCACCATCAAACCTAAACGATATATTTTTAAAAAGTGAATTCTCAACTCTCATAGACTCATACACTACTACAGCACCATAGTTCACGTTAGTACCATTATGAATAAATTCACAATTTTGCATAATCAGATTTCTAGCGTTTACAAAAGTCCCACCGCCAGATTCACCTGTAATAAACTTTACATTTGATAGTAGTACATTATCAGAAATATTGTAAGCTTGTACCCATCGAACGCTTCTTCTTATATCAAATGAAGAATCACGTATCTCTACATATTTGCTACCAAATACAAATGAATCAATTGACTCAGGACTATCCCAAGTAAATTTACAATTAATAATTTTTGCTGTTTCACCATTTAAGGAAATGCTGCTTTTTGAAAAAGCACAGTTTTCTAAAGTTGTGTTCCCTGCATCAATATTACAAGTACTACCAAAAACAGAGTCATTTCTAAATGTACAAAAAGTTCCATCTGCTTCTTCTCCGCCAGTTATAGATTTACCTTGAAAACCACCATAATACATATTATTTACAGATAAATAATCGTCTCCACTTCCCGAAAAAGAAAATAGCTCACCAAACTTATTATTTTCTACATACACCCCCCTAGAACTAACAGTAACAACAGCTCCACCTCTATTACTATATATATTACAATCTCTAATAGTTATTTTTTGATTAGCCATATACCCGTCTTCAATATCTATACCGTAACCCGGATTTACGCCTGTTGAATTACTCATAGGATTACTGTTATTAAAAATTTCACAACTATCAAATGTTACAAATCTTCCTCCAGCAACTGACATACCCAGTCGTCTATTTTCATGGCTTTTACAATTCAAAAAGTGTACATACTGGGGAATTTTAGCACATGATATATAATGCAAATTATCCTTCATTAAATCAAAGTTTTGAAGGAATGAAAATCTCACCTGAGTTGTTTCACGTGGTAACGTGTTTAAGTATATAAATTCATAAGATCTTGTATTTCTATAACCTAAATATGAACCGTCCGCTTTATAGAAGTGTACCTTTATTATCGTTTTATTTAGATTACATCCAATACCATATCCGCCATATCCATCACCGGAGTAATAAAAATATCCAGTAGATTTAACCAAAGCACCTGTAACATCAAAGAACTTTGTTACTGTGGTATAATTCGTTTTTGTGGCATCTAATTTACCCTGACTGTCAATATCCCCTTTTGCAAAATGGTTCGGATACATCACCCCACCTATTGCATCAAAATTCATACTTGTTGTAAATCCATCTCCTGTACATTCGCTAACGTCACAATCTTTTATTAAGATGTTATAGCATGAATTTTCAATAGCGATACCATATCCCCATTCATGAGTACCACCGCTTGAATAGTCATGCGTTTCTCTATCACCTTTTATTATCGCACCCTCTATTATTACGTTTTTAATGCTATCACATACTATTACAATATATCCTGTGAGGTTATTAGCTTCTTTAATAAATATACAGTCATGAAACTTATAATGTATGTTGCTCCGAAGTGTTAATGCTGAATTTTTATCTACAAGATAATTCCCTTTTGGCAGAACTACTGTTTGAAAACCATTATCTCCTGCCCATATGAATGCATTATTTATCCCTTGAGTTGTTTCTATAGGAAGCGTTCCATTATTTTTGATGCCCCATCGATCCAATTCAATAATATAACAATCTCCTAGAGACAAAATCTACCACTCCTTTTAGCTTTTATAATATAGTAAATGCTATATTTAGAGGAATGGTGCCAACAAACATATTTTAAAATCTAAAAATAGACATATCAAATTCTTAAGTTCCCCTACCTCAAATAGAATCAGTAACGCTCATTTCAATGAATATTGTTATCAAAAACGTAGAGAACACCTTTTCTATATTTTTAAAGTGATATTTGACAACATACTTTTTTACACTCATAAAGATATGTTAACTTCTTTCTCGTAACCATTTAGATTATTTATCTGCCATCTCCATGAGTCTTCGCACATCTCTTCGATTCCTCTATTTGCAGTCCATCCGAGTTTATCCTTTGCCTTTGAAGGATTCGCAAAGCAAATACCTACATCACCAGGACGACGCTTCATAATATGGTATGGAATCTTTCTTCCTGATGCCTTTTCAAAAGCAGCAACCATCTCCAGCACGCTGTAACCACGGCCCGTACCAAGATTATAGACGTTCACACCAGTAGTTTCCATAACCTGTTCAAGAGCTTTTAAATGTCCTATCGCAAGATCCATAACATGAATATAATCTCTGACACCAGTACCATCCTGTGTTGGATAATCATTACCAAACACGCTTAACTTATTTAGCTTTCCGACAGCTACTTGTGCAATATATGGCATAAGATTGTTTGGAATGCCATTTGGGTCCTCGCCTATTCGTCCACTCTTATGTGCTCCAACAGGATTGAAGTAACGTAAAAGAGCAACACTCCAATTATGGTCAGACACATACAGATCACGTAAAATTTCTTCAATCATCTGTTTTGTACGTCCATAAGGATTCGTTGCTCCAAGTGAAAAATTTTCTGAAATTGGTACTCGTTCCGACATCCCATATACTGTAGCCGATGAACTGAAGACCATTTTCTGTACACCATACTTTTTCATGGCTTCACACAGTACAAGAGTACCTGTAATATTATTATGATAATACCAAAGCGGTAAAGCTACTGACTCTCCTACTGCCTTCAATCCTGCAAAATGGATAACGGCATCAATCTTGTTTTCATAAAAAACGGTATCTAACGCATCCTTATCTAGCAAATCAACTTGATAAAATGCAAAATCTTTCCCTGTAATTTCACGAACACGTTCTAAAGCTTCTAATTTACTATTAGAAAAATTGTCAACCACAACTATTTCATAGTCAGCATTTAATAATTCCACGCACGTATGAGTTCCAATATATCCTGCTCCGCCTGTAACTAAAACTCTCATGCATTCTTACCTCCTAATCATCATCTATCTTTTTAACCATTTCTTTATATTAAAACTTAATCAGTTCAAATAAAAAAGCAGGTTTCCATAAAGGATTCCCTGCTTTTTAAACCACATATAAAAAATTATCATTGATTCAATAAATTACATATTGATTAGTACACAAAAATTTGAAAGGATTCATTTGCTTCAACAGATTTTAGATAAAATATTTATTAAAGATTTTCTTATTCTTGCTCTTTTATACATACTTTCCCCTAAGTGGTACAGATATTCCGTATCCTTATTTCTTATTGCATTTAAATATTCTTTAGGGAAAAATTTTATTGCTCCCCCATTAGATACACATTTAATTACAGTATTATTTGAAATATAAAATTGAATTAAATTTTTTATCTCGAATTCATTAAAGTTACTATTAAATACATTTAATAAACATGCTTTAAATGTATTTAATAGCATTATACTAATTCCATTGTAGTTTTTTTCTGTAGTATTGTGATAATACTCTTCAATTATTTCCTCTTGTATCAAATATCCATTAACCATATCATCAAACAAATAAGGCTGATATTTGCTTGTAAATCCACCATACCGATAATAATAAAATGGTTTACCGATTACTTTTAACCCTCTTGTTTTTAACAATATTTCCATGTTATAGAAAAGGTCATCCCCTAAGAAACGTATTTTCTTTAAATATTTTCCTGACTCTTCAAGTAACTCTCTTTTATACAACTTTGCACATAATGATGATGGAAACGGATGCCCATGAAAATATGCAGTTACTAAATCTCTTTTAATTTCTTCTTCATTATAAATTTTATTCTCATGAAAATACCAACTTTCAACCTTTTTCTTAATCAATATACCATTTCCTAAAACTCTATACATATTGCACACTGTAATATCTACGTTATTTTTCACAGCTTCCTCATATAGTGTTTCAATAGCTTTAGCATCAATCCAATCGTCTGCATCAACAAACATTACATACTTAGACTTTGCAGCTTCAACACCTTTTCTTCTTGTAGGAATACTTCCTTCATTTTTTTTATTTATCACCGTTATTCGTTTATCTTGTTGTTGATATTTCTTGCAAATAGTCAGACTTTTATCTGTTGAACCATCATTCACTAAAATTAATTCAAAGTCCTTGAAAGTTTGACTAAGAATTGATTTTATACATTTATGAAGTTTTTCTCCTGTATTATAAATGGGTACTACTATACTTACCTTACTCATAAATCCCCTCCACAAATCAGTTTACCTTTTTATTCCTTTATTAGAGGTTCAGTACGTTCGCAATAAAGAACCAAATAGCAGTAAGCTATTAGTTTCTTTACTTTAAATGACATACTTCAACATTTTTACGTCCTTTAACACTTTGTTTGTTATCCTTAATCTATGAAGTTAAACCTTTGCTTAACTTCATAGTTAATTTCTTAATTACATAATACTAGTCGCAATAAATAAACAAAGAAATAAACCTATTTTTACTAACCTTATAATAATATAGTAGTTTTTTGTACTTCTATATTAATAACTAATATGAAATAACGAAGTTCTCCTCTCTTTGAACTCCCCATCATTGATTAACTGACTTTATACAATTTCCATTTTCCAAATCGCTGTAGTACCTTTTTAAAAGGTACTATAAACAGATCTTTTTCGTATTTGTTCATTCCCGTAAACCACATTAAAAGAGCATATGCTATAGAAAAGACAATAGTTTTAATAATAAATATAAACCAACTGTTAGCAAATACTAACTTATTTAAGATTTCCCCAAAGACTAAACTTATAATAAAAGGCAAACTCATATAAAAAATGTTAATCCAAAATTTTGGTATATCTATATTTATCTTCTTCCAGTAATAAAGATTCATAATAATTATATTCCCTATAGTAAATGCTATAGCCGTTCCAAGAGCACACCCTATAGTACCCCACCATTGAGCAAATATTATACTTATAAATATATTAACTATAGCTGTAACAGCATAAATTACCGATTTAAATGTTTGCAGATTTTTTGCTTGAAGTATGATTCCTCCCATACTTTGTACTAAAGATACTATCATAGGAACTAAAATTACAATAGCTATAACAAAAGCGTCACTATAGGCCTTTCCAACCCATAAAATAATAAATTCCTTTCCAAAAACAATAAATCCACTTAAAGCAAATGATAATATAATATATTGAATTCTTCCTATCCTAATAAATAAATCTGATACTTCTGTACCTGATACCTCTTTAGTAACCATTCCTGTAACTCTGCTTAAAAATACATTCGATATAGCTGCAGAGAAACCTGAGAAATATCCAGTAAAAGATGCCCCTATTGTATATACAGAGATTGCTGCTGTACCACTAAATATACCAAGTATAATTTGATCTGTAGACCAATATATCTTATCTATTATTAAATTTAAGAAGATAAATGATGAGAATACTATTATCTCGCTTAATAAACTTTTTTCGAACTTTTTAAATACTATTTTTATTTTTAGAACTCTAAAGCAATAGTATATATTAATTAAAATTACTATAAAGTTAATTATAGTAGTTACAACTGTCATAGACACAGATCCATATCCCATCATAAGAATAGGTAACACTATGAGAGGATTTATAATGGAACTCACTATACTTATCACCTTTTGAAAAATAAACTTTTCATACGCTAATACAACGACGCTGAAAAATCCTAATCCTATCCCTATAGATATATTTATTACCATGATTCCCATCAATATTTTAAGTTTACTAACCTCATCTATACTTAATGAGTTTGAAAATATTCTGTCTGCATTTATTGTTAAAATTAGTCCTGATAGTAGTGCTACAATTCCTAATAAACCATACATAATACAAAACATTCCATATAAATTGGAGCACCTTTGTTCATCTTTAAGCGCTTTATATTTTGCTGTATATCTAATCACTGCATTACCTAATCCAAAATTTAGTACTCCGACATATCCTGCTGCTGAAGTAGCCAAGCTATATAGACCATACTCTGATTGTCCAAGTAATTTCAACATAATAGGAGTATATATGATTGATATAGCACTATTAATAAACAATGCTATATATGATAATAGTGCACCTGCTTTAAGTTGACTTTTCATTCTAATAACTACCTTTCATTTAGCTTAAACAATCGTATATTTTGTTAATTTCTGCAGTAGTATTGACACTTTTTCTGTTTAAGTTACTTCTAAACTTGTCACATAAAGCTTTATTACTAATCAAATTCTCCATTGCACTATAAATTTCATTTTCATCAAATTTTGTTATCAACCCATCTTGCCCGTTTTCAATTTGCTCTCTAGCACCAACAAAATCAGTTGTTACAATAGGCTTATTAAATGCTCTTGCCTCAGCTAGTGTAATACAATACCCTTCGTGTCTTGATGGCTGTACATATATATCACACTGTTTTATATACGGGTAAGGATTATTCTTAGTTCCTAATAGTACTAAATATTCTTCTAAATCATATTTTTTTATCATACTCTCTAGCTTTGACCGACTTTCACCATCTCCTATACAATACCATTTAATATTATAATTTTTTGACTTTAATTTCATTAGGATACTAGGTATTATATCTTGTCCTTTTTGTGATGTTAGCCTTCCTACAGTAAGGATACGTATACCATCAAATTTATCATTAAAACCCTCATCTTTAACTGACATTAAGTTCAGCCTCTTTTGATCAAGAATATTATAAAATACAGATGCTTTTCCTTTTAAATCAGGATACACTTCAACAAATTTATTCATTGCAAATTTAGATACACAAAATATTCTGTCATATCTTCGGTAAAAATTTTTATATGATTGTAATTCTCTTTCATATTGAGAAATATCACTATGAATCCATGCAGCTTTAACTTTAGCTTTTATATTATTCATTACATACACTACCGGGAATGATGCCGGAGTATGATATGCAATTGCCAAATCATATTCAGTTTCCGCAATCGGTAACATTTTAGATTGATACATTTCTTGTTCATATACAGTTTTAGCTTTTTTAGCTAAAACTGTATACCAGCCTATTCTAAATGCATTAATAAAATTACCCCTCTTTGTATAGTTCCATATCTTTTCTATAATAGATTTCTCGTTACCATATAAACATTTTACCTTTACATGATTTGGTATCTCATCTATAAGTTCGCCACCCCTTCCCATCACTAAAACCGTTATATCATACTCATCTTTCTGCATAGACTCTAGCATAGAAATTAACGCCTTCTCTATACCTCCCATTACCATTCTCCTAGTTACAAATACAACCCTTTTTCTTTTCGCAGAAAACCCCATATGTTACCTCCCGATAACTTGACTCAAAACAGCTCATATAGTTTTTTCATTTCAAATGTCGTATCAAAATTTTCTTTCGCTAAATTTCCAGAAAAATATTCGCATAAATCATGATTGTTTATCAATTTTTTCACCGCTATATAAATGTCATTTCCGTCAACATTCACAATCAGTCCCGTTTTCCCATCTTTTATCTGTTCTTTTGCCCCAGTAAAATTTGTAGTTACAACTGCTTTATGTAAACATCTAGCTTCAGCAAGTGTTATACAGTATCCCTCATGTCTGGATGGTTGGACATATATATCACATTGCTTCATATAAGGATATGGATTAGCATCCGTACCCAATAAAACAAATTTATCTTTTAGATGATATTCTTCTATTAGCTTTTCATATCTATTTCTTGAAGCTCCTTCCCCTACACAATACCACTTAACTTTATATCCATCATCAATTAATCTTGCTAATGCTCGTATAGCTAAATCTTGACCTTTTTCGTTTGTTAGCCTACCAACTGTTAATATCCTTAATCCATCGAATTTATCATCAAATCCATTACCCTCTTTTGTTTGGCTATAAATTAATTTTGATGATACTATGTTTGAAAACGCCTCTGTTTTCTTCTTTAGAGTAGGTACAACACTAAGTAACTTCTTTTTTGCCTCATGTGATACAACAAAAATTTTATCAAACTTATTATATATTTTAGATGAAAATACCTTATTAAAGGCAATTTTCGTAACATCAAAATGAATCCATTGAACTTTCTTTTTAGCTTTTATTTTATGTACTACAAAATAGCTTATAAAGTCCATAGGTCCAGCATAAGCTACAGCAACATCAAATCCATTATCAATTATAGGGTAATCTTTTAAAACATATTTAAAAAAGACACTCCTGTCTTTCATCATCTTTGATATTAAATGTAAGAATGCTATGTTAAAAGCCTTTACTATTTTACCTTTTTTAAGAAAATTCAACGCAACTATTTGTGGTGGTTCATTTAACACATCTTTATCGTTCTTATAGCCCTTTAAATATTCAATATGAACTTCTTTGGGAATGAAATTTAAAAATCCACCATACTCCTCTAACATTAAAATTGTTATATCATACTTATCTTTCGGGATCTCTGATATCATATTAAGCAACGCTTTCTCAGTTCCACCTACATTCATATTTATCATCATAAAAACGATTTTCTTTTTCATACTACCTCCGAGATAATGCTACTTTCCAAAAACTCACTTAGCTTTTTAAATTGTTTCTTAGCATCACTTGATATGGATTCTAAGTTGATTTTATTATTGAATGCTCTATTTATAATATTTTCATCATACTGCAGATAAAGTTCTTCCATGTTTACTAAAGTATCATCAAAATTAATATCTTTAAGCATATTTGTGGTTTTTGGGCTATAAATTATAGGCATAACTCCGATGCCTAACAGTAATGCTATTATGTTTGCGTGAAATCTTGCTGCAACGAGCAATTTAAAAGAAGCTATTAAATTTATAGCTTCTTTTAAATTCCCTTTATAGTTATAGACAGAAACATTTTTAAGTATTTCAGGAGAAAGAAATGATTTTATTGTATTTATTATTTGTAAATCCCCCTCTTGTTCACAAAAGGACATTAGACAACAGTCATGGCCTCTATTTACTAGTAATTCAATTGATTTCACTGTACTAGCTATATAGTCATCATAATAATTTGATAATCCCTTTTTATGCCTAACGTCTATAATTGAAAATCCAACGCTGTTTTTGTTCCGTAGTTCCTTATATTTATCTACATTCATTTGAAAAACAATATCTGGGGCATACCTAACTTGTGATAAGTTTTTAAACAATTCATATGAATATAAATCCCTAAAACAAACATCGTCACATAATTCAAAAAATTTTTTATAATCATTAAGAAATTGCTCTGTCTCAAAAGGCCCAAAGTTTGCACCTAGTATAAATATTGGTTTGTCTCTTTTCTTAAATTCCCTAACAATTTTCGTTCTATCTTGATATAATGAATGGTGATACTCCTCTTCCCTAAAAATAGAACCTCCTATAAATAGTAAGGCATCATGCTCTTCTGCTACTTCATCATAGTTAGTTATAGAATCTGATATTTTAAGACGCTGTCCAATTTTATTAAACAATGTATATTTTCTTCTATTAATATTGCTATATCGAGAGATAAATGAATCGTAATTTTTACCTAGATAATTAATTGTAAACTCACAATTAGGATATTTCTTTGCTAGAATATCTAAAAATAAATCATCCCCTAAATTGAACTGCAAGTAAATATCCACAAAAATTTTTTTCATTATAATTATCACCACCACATACTATTTTTCCACCAATTCGTAAAATTTTTTCAATTGATTTACTGAGTTATAAGGTTCTATAGAATCTAGCTCTTTCATAATTTTTTCTTTAAAACTAATATCATCTAAATACCTTTTTATACCGTTGTATATACTGTTTATATCATGATTTACTATTAAACCATCAATATTATGATTAATTATCTCGTTTGCTGTAGGAAAGCTAGTGCATACAATAGGTCTTTTTAGTATTTTAGCTTCACTTACGGTAAGACCAAACCCTTCTGTGATAGAGGTTTGTACATATATATCGCAATTTTTCATATATGTATACGGATTTAACTTCTTTCCAAGTAATATAAAATAACCATTTAATTCATACTTGTCTATTAATAATTGAAGTCTTTTTCTTTCCGGACCGTCTCCAACTCCAAACCACTTAAACTTATATCCTGAATTCTTTAATAGTCTCGTTACCTCAATAGCTGTATCATATGATTTTACATTTACTAACCTTCCAACCGTTAAAATATTTATTGACGAGTTATGAAATTCATTGACTACATGTTCTTCAGCCATTTTATAAATTATATTTGGATCTATCATATCTAAAATAATATCAACCTTGCTATTATATTCTTTTCTAATCCGTGATACTGACTCTTTAACGTGTTGAGAAACCGCAATGATTTTATGCATCTTCTTATACGATTCATAATCCGTTTCTTTGTCATATAATGTATTGACGTAGTCTGTATTAATCCAAGCTAGCTTTCTTAATGCAGTGACTTTATTAGCAACAAAGTATGTAGGCATCCCCTGACTGTATGCTATAGCTACATCATATTTTTTTGGCAGAGGGGAAATTATTTTTTTTAAACTTCTAAATACTACTTGCTCACTATGTAAAGCATTTTCTTTATAATTATTTAATCTCAAACTTAAGGAAGTTTTAAATCTATAATAGAAATATGGTATCTTTTTACTTATAGGTAATTTTTCTTTATTTATAAACCTGAAATATTCTGGAACTGATAACATATTCACATATTTGGGAACATATTTTTCAAGATCCTCGCCTTTTTTAAATAGTAATAAATCTATTTCATATTTCGATGAATCTATCATGCTTAATAAAGATATCAAGCTTTTTTCTGCCCCACCAATAGTTAATGAATCAATAACAAATAATAGCTTCTTTTTCATAGACTCACTTACTTTCTCTTTTTTAATTTCTTTTTTAAATTCCTTAATATGTTTAAGCAAACTCCATACATAATACTTGTTCTTACAAAATTATTCCTTATAAGAAATATATATGGCTTATAAAAATAATCATCAGATGAAAATGCATCTTTATGTTCATTAACATATGGTATAGATAAGATTTTCTTTATATTACAGATTGCATTTCTCCTACCTGTTACTTTTATATTAATACTTTGTTGTTCTACTAACTTCACAACAATATCTTGAATTTCCTTTGTGATTATTTTCCTTTTTTTGTATTCATTTAAATAAACAGAATTAAATACATTTTCCATTTCACGGAAAACTTTAATGTAATTTTGTATATAATTTATTGAAATATTAGAACTTATACTACTTTGGTTGAGTCTATTGTAATTATACAAATACTCTTTTATAGCAGAAAATGATGTGCAATGAGATACGTATTGTAAAATAAATATTAAATCCTCGCACATAAATATATTTTTATCCATCCTTAAACCATTATTAATAATAATCTCCTTTTTATACAGTTTACTCCACAGAACTCCTCCTGTTCCGCTACAAACCATATCCATAAAAGCATGTACCGAAACATTATTATCAAAATTAAAATCTGTATAATTTAAGACTCCATATTCAGAAATATCCTTATAACCACAACATACTAGATCAGAACCCGTACTTATCATCTGTTTTATTAAAAGCTCAATATAATATTTGTTAATCGTATCATCAGAATCAACAAAAACTAAATATTCACCTGTTGAATTTAAAATACCTTTATTACGAGCTTCAGATGGACCACTGTTTTCTTGGCTGTAATATACTATTCGGTTATCTTTTTCTTTATATTCATTAACTATCTCTTCACTTCTATCAGTTGATCCGTCATTTACAATTATAATGTCAATATTTGTGTAAGTTTGATTTAATACACTCTCTAAACATTCAGAAATATATTTTTCGCAATTATAAACGGGTATTATAACACTGACTTTCGGAACCACCATCCTTACATCCTTTCAAAGTAACCTTATTTGTATAACTTTTTTCAACGAATTTTTTAAGCTGCCTTGTTCAAAATTAATTTTATTCATCGATTATCGTATATAGTTTTTCAATCTCACTGCTGTTACCATAATCCTTTATTAACATATTAGTAACAAACTTATCTGTTAACTCTTTATCTTCAATAAGTTTTTTTATGCCATTGACTATACCGTCTATCCCCATAGAAGTTATCAAACCATCAATACCATCTTGAACCTGGCTTTTTGCGGTAGGAAAGTTTGTTATAACAACCGGTTTTTTAAGAATCTGTGCTTCCCTAACTGTTACAGCTTTACCTTCATATCTTGACGGTTGACAATAAATATCACATTTTTTTATGTATGGATATGGATTTACTTTTTTACCTAACAATATAAACCTATCCCCTATATTATTGTCTTTAATTAAATTTCTAATATACTCTTCATCTCCGCCGTATCCCACAATATACCACCTTATGTTATAGCCTAGCTGCACTAGATTTTTACAGGCTATTACTGCCATATCAAATCCTTTTGCATCACAAATCCGACCTACTGAACAAATTTTTATTGCTTTATCATCAGAAATTTCATCGTTTATATCATCATTCGCTTGTTCTGTTACAAACGTAGATGATAGTATATTCTCTATGATAATGCTTTGATGTCTAAGATTAGGAAATACCCTTAGGAACGATTCCTCACAGTCCTTAGATACATTTACTATATAATCTAATCTACTCCACATTTTCTCATCTAATTTTTTATCCGGATTTACAATTGTAAAGTAGTCTGTGTGATTCCATCCTAGTTTTAAATTAGCATTTACCTTATCAAGTATAAAGTTATGAGGACCTAGGAAACTTATAGCTACATCATATTGTTTTTCTATTTTAGGCAATATCGGCATTGAGTAATTCCAAGTATACTGCATCTGTTTGTACGTTCCTTGTTCTTTCTTCAATCCTTTATTTTTAACCTTAGCTTTTAATTTTGCTAAAATTCTCATACAACCTAAATATATATGGCCCTCTCTTATAATATTTTTTACAGGTCTCTCAAATGTCGTGTACCGTTTTATAGTTGGTAGTAAATTAACCTCTTTAGGAATCAGACTAAAAAACTCACCTTCGTGTCTATATAAGAATAAGTCCACATCATATTTTTTATAATCAAAACTTTCTAATAGTCCAATTAAACTTCTTTCAGCTCCGCCTATATTTAAAGAGTACATACTTATAAGTATTTTCTTCTTCATAGAGTATCTCCTATCTAAATCTACATCTACTTAAATACAAGCTTACATATATTATTTGCTATCCTAAATGGTAAATTATTATACAAGAACGCTACTATTTTTTCCCCTCTACTTCTCTCATCTTCGTACGAGTCAGTTCCGTTCCACGGGGTCATATCTAAATACTCCTTGTAAAGTGATGCCAAAGGATGCTTACACCCTTTTATCCATGGTCTATTTACAAAAGCGGGAGTGAAATGAATAAATACAGGATTATTTATAGCTTCTCTTAATTCCTCTTCACTGTAATAATCCTTTAGCATATAATACTGCATAATTTCATCTCTATTCATAGTGAAAAATGGAGTCATAGAATTATACTTTGGATGAAGTAGTAATATCTTTTCATTTAACACTCCATTTATTGTTCCTTGATCATGGTGAAATACCTGACCGTTATATGCATCTATAAATTCTATAAACCTTTCTTCAATATTTTCTTTTCTCCATTTTTCTAGGTTTATTAGAAGCATACCCGAATTTATATATGCGCTATTTAAATCAATATTTATTCTTAATTTCGTGTTATTTCCCACTGTATCACAGACACCTGCAACATAATAATTACTTATGTCTTTGTTCCATAACTCACTTAAACTATCATTTATTATTGAATCACAGTCTAAATAAATAACTTTATCTATACCCTTTTCAAGAACGCTAGATAGGAATAATCTAGCATAAGCATTAATGGAAATAGGGTTTTTCATATTCAGCTTCAATCTATCTGAAAAACCATTAATATCTATGAAATTTATTGTTCTATTATATTTTTTACAGATAAATTCAAGATTATTTTTATTATCTGGTGAAATATTATTTTCAATAATATAAACATTAATATTAGTAAATGCTTTATTATTTTGAAAAAGTGATATCATAGATACACCTACATGCTGTGCATAATTGTTATCACTTGAATACACAACACTTAGACTCATATTTATTCCCCTCCAAGGTTATCTAGATAATAATTTTCTTACTCTTGCAATGTTATCTCCACCTATTATCATAGATAAAACCACTTTTATATTTGTTTTAATTCTAGTGCTGAACGGGAGCCAACTTTTATAAAAATGATGTATTGCATACGTATTTTCCGTTATGAATTTTCTACAATTTATATAGTCGTATGGAGAGAAAAATGTTTGAGGATAGAAAGTTCCCATACCTTTTATTTCTTGATATCTTCCATTTTGTTTTAATCCAATTTCCTTTAAAATTTTAGTTATTATAGCTACATTAGTTAAATCATCATAAGTCCCATCTTTTGTAATGAAACTCTTTTCCTTATATGAATCTAAAAATATTTTTATCAACTTATTCCCTTTAGCAGCTCCTATAGTACTTGTAGCTATATAGTTCTCTTGTTCAAATCCCCAAAACGAATCATGATGTAATAAATCATTAAAGGATTTGAATACTTCAACATCAGTATCCATATAAACCCCACCAAAGTTATATAAGACATATACTCTTACATAATCACTTACAAATGCAAACTTTCCAGATTCATAAGCCTCTTTCACGTATAAGTTACTATTTGTATCAAAATTATCCTCGTTCCATTCGACTATTTCATAATCTGATAAAGTCTTTTTCCAGCTATCAATACATTTTTTTACTATACTAGGTTTTTCTTTTCCTCCGAACCAACAGTAATGAATAATTTTGGGGATTTCATTAGCACTTGTATTCATCTAGATTCTCCCTCCTGAATAAATCTGACTTAAAAGAGGTTACTGGTTATTATGTATCTTAATTAAAAACATAATTGTTTACCCTTAATCAAATATAAGCTGGTTTAGCTCTTGTTAAATAACTCGTTTTTTGCTTCTTATAAAGATAAGAATGTTTTTTATTCAGTTGTTTATAGCATTAAAATCAAGAGAAAAACTTAATAAAATCACTTCTATAGATTATATTTAGACTTCTTACATTCTCATAATAGTAATAAATAAAATAAAAAACTAATATTGCATAATAAACAAGCTTTTGATCCTTTTCATTGAAAACTTTCACAATCCAGGAAATTAAAATAATTTGATAAAGACCAAAATAAATAGAAAACCTTGCAAAGATCCAATTTTGTGTGGAAACTATCATAAATACGACATTTATTATTGACATATTAACGATATAATCGCAATCGGGATATATTTCCCTAAGCTTTTCCCTACCCAAATAAGCAATTACTAACGGTACAGCATATACCGCAACCCTAAATACGTTTGCTCCCTGTGCAACAAAATCTTTATACTGACCATACTGCGTATTCTCAATGGCTGCAAACAATACTGAAGTAAACTGATTAAATACTATCACTAATAATATTGAGCAAAATATAAGTATAAAGGTAGTCTTTGACCACGCTTTAAATCTAACTAAAAAATAAATAGGAATTAATATTAGTGCACTTTGGTGAAATGTGGATGCAATAAGAACAATTAAAATATATTTCTTCCAGTTACCCTCAATTAAAAATTTTGTCGCAGTAAAAATAATTGCTGCTGCAAGAGATTGTCTTATTCCATTCATTGAAACTAGATACCAACCGCCTGTAATATATACATACATACTCAATTCAAATAATCTTGAATATTTATATAGAACTAGAATAACAAGAACATTTGTAATCAAAGCCGTTGTGAAAACCATTATCTGTGGATCATCTGAGAACTTCTTTAAGAACATCTGAAAAATTCCAAATCCTATATCTTTCTCACTTTTAATATGATTCCAAGTAAAATCACTTATCTTATAAGCGTATTTATAGAAGCCCGTATCACCAATATCTTTTCGAAGGCCTGATATCAATACTAAAGGCAACAAAGCAACAAACACCAAAATCTTATTAGGCTTTATAGAGATCAGTACATTTGTTGTACATGTGATTGTCGCAAAATACCTAGCGAAAAATGAAACAATAAAAACTACCAGAAGATTAATCCAAAATATTGTCATTTTTTATTCCCTCTCGAAGGATTATCAAATTTACCTTCCCTGTATAATTCTCAAAAAAAACTAATTTTTTAGGATTATATCTAACTACAAATAATTAAGTTTCTTTTGTTCTAGTCATAACGTAACAATATAATACGATCCCTAGTGGGGTTGCTAGAAACGTAAGAATTTTGTATGGCGTTTCACTTATAAACTTTCGATTTTTTGATATTAAACAGCTAGAAACATAATGTATTGCTTGTCTATATTTAAATAATAAGCTTGCAAATGGCAATTTCATAAGCTCCTTCCGATAAAAAGCAAAGCCTTTTGGGTTTCTACGATATTGATTTAGCATGTTCATGGATGATCCATCAGGCAAATATTCAACACAGCAAAGGATTTCATTCATCAGTAACATCTCATACTGCTGATCAAGCATATAATACTTATATGCTAATCCTACATACTTTTCATTTTTGAAAACCGGGTACGGATACTTCCTCGTCAATTCCGTACGATATACAAGCTTCTTATCACCGGTTACATTATGCTCGTTGTAAAGATCAAAAAGAGTCGAGCGTTTAAGATTCTCGGGTAACTTCGAACCAATAATTCGTCCATCTGTGTACGAGTCAAGTCCAATTATGCCACTGACTTCATCACTTCCATGTTTCTCCCAAAAAGAAAGAATGTTTTCTACAGCATCATCAGGCATGTAATCATCAGAGTCAATACATACATTTAGTTCCGTGTTGATCATCTCATAGGCTGTATTGTGAGCACCATGCATGCCTTGGTTTTGTTGCCAGTGATATTTTATTTCTATACAATTTTCAGCAATCCAGCTGCTCACCAACTCTTTTGTATCATCACTGGAACCATCGTCTATAATTAACCATACAAAATCCTTGCATGTTTGACGCTTCAAACTCTCATAACAATTGTGAAGACAGTATGCCCTGTTATAAGTAGGAGTAAAAATAGTTAGCTTCTTCAAATAATTCACCTCGACACTGCTAAATAAAAATCTTGCGTTAATCCCGCAGTATTTTTTATATCGTACCCTTTTTTAGATAATGCTTGATCGGATATATCCCTTGGTAAATTTCTAACTGATATACTGTTTAATTTTTCTATCCATATCTTTTTGTCAGTCAGAGGGAAACGTTCAATTAAATTCATTCCCATATCAACTTCCTGTGTAATAGCATCCGATATCATACAAGGTAATCCAGCTCCTTGTGCCTCTATAAGAGTAACCGGTAAGCCCTCATGAACAGACGGAAATACAAACACATCAAATGCCTGAAGTAGCTTTTCTATATCGCTTCGTATCCCAAGAAACTTTACATTGTTCCTTAAATTCAACTCTTCTACTTTTTTTTCAATCTCTAAGCGAAGCGGACCATCTCCCGCTAATAGAAGAATAGAGTTCGGTTTCAAATTGATTAATTGCGCAAATATGTCTATAAGAAAAGAATGATTCTTTTGATGCGTGAATCTTCCGACATGTCCAACTACGAAAGTATCTTGGTGAAGTTGTAATTCCTCTCTCACTTGTTTTCTAATATTAGAAGAAAATGCAAATCTATCACATTCAATCCCATTTTTTAAAATTTTAGCTGCATTTGCTTTATTTGCAAATAACCACTTAGCAGCTACCTCCGAACACGCTAACAGATGCGTGGCATTCGGTGATATAAATTTCCCGGCGTACCATTTATACATTTTGGCTGCAACGCCGCCCTCACTGCTCGTATTATGACTGTGAGCAATTCGAATGGGTATACCTGCTTTTTTAGCTGAACGGAGTACAAACCCACTCATTTTATCCATGTGCGAGTGCACAATTCTATATTCTCCATGAGATGCAAAGAAAGTATTTAAGGCTTTCATGTACTCCATATGCCCGACATCTGTAATATATGGAACTCTATGAATTTTTCCGCCTAGCTCTACTATTTCCTCATCGAACACACCTTCCTTACAGGTAAGAAAGTCGAATTGGACTTTAGGTCGATCTAAATTTCGATATAAATTCATAATTAGAGTTTCAGCACCGCCTCGATTCATATTTACAACTACGTGTAATATCCTTAATGGATAGCCCACTTTAACTCCTCCGTTTCACCCGTGAACATAGCATAAAGGTCTTTCTTTTCTTCTAATACTTTATTAATGGCATATTTATTTTCAATCATATTACGCCCGGTATTCCCAAACTGAATACTCAAATTGGGATTTTGAGCAAGGTATTTTATCTTATCGGACATCTCGTCTAGGTTGTTATGACTTATGATCCAACCATTTTCATTATTGAGAATAAGTTCCCTATGTCCTCTATTATCAGTAGCTATAACTGGAAGGCCACAAGCCATAGCCTCCATAATATTAACTGGTAAACCTTCACGCAGACTGGATGCAACAGCAAGGTCACACATTGGTAATAATGAAGCAATATCAGTTCGATAACCGAGAAAATGCACCATCTCGGCAACTCCTAACTGACCAGCTAGTGTCTTACAACTTTCCATTAATAGACCATTTCCTGCAAGTAAAAGCTTTGCATTTGGAACCTCATTTTTTAGTAAAGCTAACGAATGAATCAACAATTGCTGATTTTTATTTTTGTTAAATTCTGCAGCATAAAACATTAAAAAATCGTCTGGCTTATAACCAAATTGCATCTTTATATTGCGTTTATGCACTTCTTTTACCGGTCTAAATTGCTCTATATCGACCCCTACCCCATGAACGTGCTCAATACACACTGCTTTAAAGCGATGATCCACGGCAAGATTGTAATCTTCTTTATTGATTGTTATGAGACAATCTGTATAAGGAGCTAGTCCTTTTTCAATTGGATAATATACAAGCCAGTTTATGAGTGGGGCACCCTTACAAAAATGAAATCCATGAGCTGTATATATCACTTTTGTTCCTTGTCTTCGCGCTTTTCTTGCAGCTAAGCGGGCAAGTACTCCTCCCATAGGTGTATGACAATGAATGATGCTGTACTTATTTTTATTGATGATTGATGCAAGCTCCTTGTATGCATAAAAGTTTTGGAGTTTAAAAGGTGATCTTTGGATAGGAATGTCATACTTTTCATCTACATATGGAAGCTCTATATTGCCATTTGCAGCAACATGTACCTCCCAGCCCCGCTCTGTAAACCATTTCATATATGGCAAATGAAATGCTTTGAAATGATAGTCTACTGTTGCACAAAACAACACTTTCTTAGACACTTAGATCACACACCCATTCAACTATATTTTCAATTAAGGTACAGTTTTCGCAGTCATTTAACCAGAGATAGATATTGGTATTTTTGAGATATCATGATTATTAGCTAAGTATAGTAGCTTTGTTCGTAACTCCTCTTTATCCCATTCAGAGTATGTAGAAATGACTTTTTCAATTTCTTCTATATAAATATTCGTTTCTTTTCCCACATAAATTCTCGGATAAATTTGTTGTTCATTGATTTCATCATCTTTTAACAACTCTTCAAAAAGCTTTTCGCCGGGTCTCATTCCAGTAAATTTTATTCCGATTTCTTCTATAGAGTTTCCTGATAGTTTGATTAAATTTTTAGCGAGATCGACAATTTTTACCGGTTCACCCATATCTAACACAAAAATTTCTCCACCCTTAGCTAAAGCTCCCGCCTGTATAACGAGTCTTGATGCTTCTGGAATGGTCATAAAGTAACGAACCATATCTGGATGAGTAACTGTAACTGGTCCGCCTTTTTGAATTTGTTTTTTGAATAGCGGAATCACGCTCCCGCGGCTTCCTAATACATTTCCAAAACGAACAGCAACGAACTTTGTATGGCTCGTTTTATCTTTCTGTTGAATAATCATTTCAGCCAGCCTTTTCGTTGCCCCCATAACACTTGTTGGATTCACTGCTTTATCAGAAGAAATCATGACAAATGTCTCTACATTATGCCAGCTTGCTGCTTCTGCAATATTCATCGTCCCGATTAAATTGTTTTTTACAGCTTCTTCTGGATTATGTTCCATTAACGGTACATGTTTGTGGGCAGCAGCATGATAGACAACATGTGGATGATATTTGTTCATCACTGACATCATCTTCTTATTATCTTGTATATCTGCAATCTCTGAAATAAATGTAATCTTCGTGCCACCATATAACTCTTTCAATTCCATTTCAATAGAGTAAATACTGTTTTCGCCATGGCCTAATAAAATTAATTGCTTCGGATTAAATTTTGTAACTTGTCTACAAATCTCTGAACCAATTGAACCTCCAGCACCAGTCACTAAAATAACTTTGTCGGTTAAGTATTCTGAAATGCTATTCATATCTAATTCAACCGGATCTCGGCCTAACAAGTCTTCTACTTGAACATCACGAAATTCATTAACTGAAACTTTTCCTGTTACTAAATCTTCTAGCATAGGAAGAATTTGAGTTTTCGCTTTTGTCTTTGAACACTCTTTAAAAATGGAGTTCAAGCTTTTTCTACTCAGTGAAGGAATTGCTATTATGATACTTTCTATATTCAGATTTTGAACAGCATGCTCAATTCGATCCACCCCGCCAATTACTGGAATACCCAGAATATCAAGATTATGTTTTTTTACATTATCATCAATAAATCCAACAGGTAATAATTCTGTATCGTTGTTCTTTAGCAATTGTCTTGCCACCATTGTTCCTGCAGAACCAGCGCCAATAATTAAAGTTCTCTTTTTCGTATCATCCTTTTTAAAATATGCATCTCTATACATCCGCCAAACAAAACGTGATCCGCCAATTAATAAAATATGAATCATCCAAGTTACAACAAGCAAACGAAAGTAAATCTTATGTATCATTACTTGTTGCACAAAAGCTGTGGTGATAATAGAGAATGTAATAGCTTTAAAAATAATTAATAATTCCCCTATACTCGCATATTCCCACGCCTTTTTATACAACTTGTAAATGAAAGCAAAAAAATGATGGCTAAGTAGTAAAGTTATAGAACTAATTACTGACGATAATGTAATAACGTGGAAACTAGCATTTACAAAAAAATAACTAAAGAAAATTGCACTTAATACAATGAATGAATCCACAAAAAGCAATAACGATAGCCTCTGCCGATATGTCATAAGCCTTCCCCCGTTTTCAATCATTACTTTTAAAAAAATTAAAGCTTTTAACTACGAGGTCTTTTCAAAAACTCATAGCTAAAAGCTTTAATCTGATAAAATTCGGGCATCTAACCCGCCCTCACATCACACTCTTGATGACTAGCATCTAAGGTTTATCCAACCCACAGCATGATCGAGTGCCTCCATTGATACTGGTAAGGAGACATTACCACATTCCTTTTATAAATAACATCTATGTTCTTTATAAAGAACACAATAGTCCGAAATAATCCTTATACCTTATTGTTTAAAATAGTCCCCACTAATTTTCCTCTTGCGAAGCCTAATATTCTTTTAGATTCCACTGCATCCTCATTCACAGTATGATTATATCCTATTACTAATACTACCCCGTCACACCGGTCAGCTAAAATGCTGGTATCTGTTACTTCTAAAATTGGCGGAGAGTCAAATAATATGATGTCATATTGCTCTATTGCTTTTTGAATTAAAGTCTCCATTGCTGCTGAACTAAGCAGCTCAGCTGGATTAAAAGGCACTGGACCGCTTGTTAGCACACAGAGCCTTCCAATTCCCGTTTGCACTACAGCCCCTTCTATTGTTGTTTTGCCACTCAAAACATTTGTCAGTCCAGTCGTGTTTTCAAGCTGGAATATTTTATGTATTGTTGGCTTCCGTAAATCAGCATCAATTACCAATACTTTTTCACCTTGTTGAGCTATGGACACAGCAAGGTTAGCCGTAATAGTTGATTTTCCTTCGCCAAATCTTGGAGAGGTAATAACGATGGTCTTATCCTTATTGGTAACAGATGAAAACTGAAGATTCGTACGAATCGTACGATAATCTTCAGCAATTTTGGAATTGGGCGCAGCATAAGTAACTAGGCTTTCTTCCTTGATTTTGTCTCTTTTTCTTCTGCTTTTGTAAACCAATTCTTGCCCCCCCTTAATAAGGATACAGATCCTTTTTTGCTATATTTGTCTACTATGTTTTTCTTATTCATTTTAGAAATACTTCCTAAAGTAGGGCTATCTAATAATTTTTCGATAGCTCGCTCCGATTTAATCCTATCATCCAAAGAATCTAGTAAAAAGATGAATCCGATACTTAATACCAAACCAACAAAGAAGGCAATCATTATCGTTTTAGTATGATTAATGTTTATTGGTACAGGGTATTTCGTTGCTGTCGCTTTCGATAAAATTCTAACATCATTAAAGTTTAATATACTTGCAACCTCTTGCTTATAAACAGCTGCTGTAGTATTCGCGATTTTAGCTGCAAGTTTGGGGTCCGTATCCACCACAGTAATTTTCACTATTTGCGAACTTTGGACACTTTCAGTACTTATTTGTCCACTCAACGCGCTTGCTGATCTGTTAATGTTCAATTCCGCATTCAATTCCGCAGCTACTTTCTCCATCACAACCTGTTCATTTATCATTACTTTAAGCGTATTCATAGCGTCATTATTTGCTGGAATGAGTATTTTTGCAGAAGATGCGTATAATGGGGTTTTTAAGAAAATACTATAAGCTGCTCCTACCAATGTAATGGTGAGTGTAAGTACAACCATGATCCATAGTCGTCTTCTTATAACAGCAAATAAATTTTTAAGATTTATTTCCTTCTCCATAGTTTCCCCCCACAAATTTTTTTATAAATATACTAAGCACTACTTATAGATTTTAGAATATCCAATCTAATATACTCTGTAAAATCGATTTTATTCAGATATTTTAGAAAAATGTTGAAAAACTTTTCTTACACAAGAACATCACTTCATCGAATGAAACACAATATGTTCTATTTAAAATAGATTTTAGTTCTTTATACAGAACAAGTCAATATAAATTATTCTGCAAATTCTTTCTTTTCTCCTCATAATATATCATTTTCGCTTTCGTTATCCCTCTGTTTTTTACAAAAAGTTGAGAAACTTTATTTTCTACCTAATTCTTCTAATAATCCTCTGTATTTATCTTCTACAAATATGGATTTTTTGTAAAGTTTTTAAAAACATTAAATTAGCAAATATAAAGTAAAACTTCCGTCAGTAGGAGATTGTTTTCATCCCGACTCAGGAAAAGTTCTCATCATTCAGGCTCTTACAGGTAATTATCCACTACCTATCTGTTTTGTTTTCTCAGAATTTTGAGGCGTGATCTTACAGGATAAATATGATTAATCATCAAAACTTATCCATTATGGAGCTAATAAAATTTACTCTTTCTATTAAATAAATATTTTCTAACTTAGATATAAATTCAAGGTCTTTAATTACGGTTTAAATTGTACTACGACGTAGGGTTTATAATAGACAATTTACGATGAAGATGCCCCAAGTAATCTTTTTACTTTTGACTAGGCCAATTATAAAACAAAAACCCTCAACACGTTATGTGTCAAGGGTTTGAAGCTCTTAATAAAGAGTCATATATTGATCGCGTTCCCATTGGTGAACTTGTGTGCGGAACATATCCCACTCAATTTCTTTTGCTTCGATGAAATGCTCAAGTAAATGATCACCTAATGCACCGCAAATAATTTCATTTGATTTTAATTCATTTAATGCTTGTGCTAATGTAGCTGGTAAGTCAATGATACCTGCTTGTTCACGTTCTTCTGGTGTCATCACATAAATATTGCGATCTACTGCAGGTGGTACCGCTAGTTTATTTTTAATTCCATCAAGACCTGCTGCTAATAATACAGCCATTGCTAAGTATGGGTTTGCAGCTGGATCAACGCTACGTACTTCTACACGTGTACTTACGCCGCGAGATGCAGGGATACGGATTAATGGGCTACGGTTTTGCGCAGACCATGCTACGTAACAAGGCGCTTCATATCCAGGTACTAAACGTTTATAAGAGTTTACAGTTGGGTTTGTTACCGCTGTAAAGCTTGATGCATGTTTCAAAATACCTGCGATGAAGTGACGAGCATCGTCACTTAATTGTAAATCACCGTTTTGATCATAGAATACGTTCTCATTACCTTTGAATAGTGATAAGTTACAGTGCATACCAGAGCCGTTTACACCAAATAGCGGTTTTGGCATGAATGTTGCGTGCAGACCGTGTTTACGCGCAATTGTTTTTACAACAAGTTTAAATGTTTGGATATCGTCACACGCTTTAATTGCACTTGCATATTTGAAGTCAATTTCGTGTTGTCCTGGTGCAACTTCATGGTGAGATGCTTCGATTTCAAATCCCATTTCTTCAAGTTCAAGAACGATATCACGACGGCAGTTTTCACCTAAGTCCATTGGCGCAAGATCGAAGTATCCACCGTTATCATTTAATTCTAATGTTGGATTTCCTTTTTCATCAACTTTAAATAAGAAGAACTCTGGCTCTGGTCCAAGATTGAAATCAGTGAAGCCTAGTGCTTCCATTTCTTTTAACATACGTTTTAAATTATTACGTGGATCACCATCAAACGGTGTACCATCTGCATTGTAAATGTCACAAATTAGTCGCGCTACTTTTCCTTTTTCAGCAGTCCATGGGAATACTACCCATGTATCTAGGTCTGGAAATAAGTACATGTCAGATTCTTCAATACGAACAAATCCTTCAATAGAAGATCCGTCAAACATCATTTTGTTATCTAGAGCTTTTGTTAACTGACTAACTGGAATTTCTACGTTTTTAATACTTCCTAAAAGATCCGTAAATTGTAGACGGATATACTTTACATTCTCTTCTTTCGCCAAGCGGAAAATATCTTCTTTTGTGTACTTTGCCATTTTAAATTCCTCCTTAGTCCCTCTAAACATGTTCAAAATTATCAATCATTAATGAAAAAACCTTGAAATATCACCTTGTCGTAAAGACGTTCGATTAAATCTGCCTGTATGTTGCAGTTCATCTCGAAGAATTTTACGAAGCTCAGATTTCGAAATTTCTTTCACTTCTTCTCTTACTTGTATTACTTCTGATTGATTTTCCTTCATTTGTAGTACTTGCTTAATACCAGCCATGTTTAAACCTTGATCTAACAAATCTTTAATCTCTAACAATTTATCTACATCGTTAAATGAAAATAATCTACGATTTCCTTTTGTACGGGTTGGGGAAATCAATTTATGTTCTTCATAGTAACGAATTTGACGCGCAGATAATTGAGTTAAATCCATAACTATACTTATTGGAAACAGCGGGGCAGAACGTCGATCATGTTGTGTCATTTCAGTTCCTCCTTCGCCTTAACTTGATTCTCATTTTATATCATGTTATGTATCATGTCAACACATGTTAGCTTTTCTTACATGATTTTTTTAAAAATTTTTTTACTCTTAATTAAAATGTCTCAATTACCTACTTATATACAAAAAAAGCTACCAAAACTGGCAGCTTTCATTTAAGAAATTACTAATAGATTTTTTTCAATAAGCGCATCAATAGCAGAACAAATCGCAATCTTCACATGCGAATATGTTAAACCACCCTGCACATACGCAACATAAGGCGGACGAATCGGACCATCTGCTGATAATTCAATACTCGCACCTTGAATAAATGTACCTGCAGCCATAATCACATCATCCTCATATCCTGGCATATAATTCGGATACGGCGTAAAATGCGAATTAATTGGTGATGCATATTGAATCGCTTGGCAAAATGCAATCATGCGTTCTTTATCATCAAATTGAACAGATTGTATTAAATCTGTTCGCGGTGCATTCCAAGTTGGCGATGTATTCATACCAAGCTTTTCTAAAAAGGCCGCTGTAAAGATCGCACCTTTTAACGCTTGACCAGCAACATGTGGCGCTAAGAAAAACCCTTGATACATCTCTTGCAAACTATATAAAGATGCACCAGCTTCTGCTCCGATACCTGGAGATGTTAAACGATATGCACATGCTTCTACATATTGTTCTTTCCCAACAATGTAACCGCCCGTTTTCACGATGCCGCCACCTGGATTTTTAATAAGTGAACCCGCCATTAAATCTGCACCGACATGACATGGTTCAAGTTCTTCTACAAATTCTCCGTAACAGTTGTCCACGAACACAACGACATCCGGCTTAATTTCTTTTACAAATGCAATCATTTCTTTAATTTCGGCAATTGTAAATGACGGACGAGTTGCATATCCCTTTGAACGTTGAATACCAATCATTTTTGTATTTTCATGAATCGCCGCTTGCACTGCAGTAAAATCAACACGTCCCTCTTCCGTTAAAGCAACTGCCTGGTAACCAATGTTATACTCTTTAAATGAGCCAACACCTTTCCCGCGAACACCAACAATTTCTTCTAACGTATCATACGGCTTCCCAGTTATATATAATAATTCGTTACCAGGGCGTAAAATTCCAAATAACGCTGTAGAGATTGCATGAGTTCCAGAAATAATTTGCGGCCGTACAAGACCTGCTTCCGCTCCAAACACATCAGCATACACTTTTTCTAACGTATCACGACCGATATCATCATAGCCGTACCCTGTTGTCGGAATAAAGTGTGAATCACTAATTTTATGACTACGAAAACTTTCTAACACACGAAATTGATTACTTTCAATTACTTGATCAATCCGTTTATGTATGTCTGTAATTTGCATTTCAACTTCTTTTACAATTGGAGCAATCTTTTCCCCATTCTTCAATCGATTAAACATCTTCTTTCTCTTCTCCTTTTCTTGCTGAATATCTATTGATTTGTCCGTTTAGCGGAGAATGAGCAAAAATATACCCTGTACATTCGTATGCTTGCTTCTCTTCTTGAAACGTCATTTCTGTTAATACTGTTTCTGTTCTTAAAAGCGTCAACAATCTACCTTCGCTTACCGGAATCATTAATTCATATGAATCCATCCGCTTCATCATTTCTATTTCTACAACTTTTTTTAATTTCTCTAAATCCGCCGCATCAAAAGCACTCGTCATAATAAAATCATTCTTTGGGAATGGGATGAAGTTCGGATGTAACTTATCTTTTTTATTGTACACTGTAATCATTGGAATGTGGTCAAACTCAAGATCTTGCAGTAATTTTTTCACTGTCTCCTCATGCCCAATGTAATTTGGATCAGCTGAATCGATAACATGCAAAATAACATCCGCTTCATTCACTTCCTCTAACGTAGAACGAAATGCCGCCACTAGCGATGTTGGTAAGTCTTGAATAAATCCAACTGTATCTGTTAATAACACTGTATATCCACACGGCAACTGCATTTTACGCGTCGTCGGATCAAGTGTTGCAAACAGTAAATCTTCTTCAAATGTATCAGCCGCCGTTAACCTGTTAAATAACGTAGATTTACCAGCATTTGTGTATCCGACTAAAGAAACTTGAAAAACCTGATTTTCTTTACGACGTTCACGATATCTCTTGCGGTGCTCTACCACACCAGAAAGCTGCCTTTTAATTTCATCGATACGAGAGCGAATATGACGACGATCCGTTTCTAACTTCGTTTCCCCCGGGCCTCTAGTACCAATACCACCACCAAGACGAGATAAGGCTTGCCCTTGTCCTACAAGACGAGGCAATGCATATTGAAGCTGCGCAAGTTCTACTTGTAATTTACCTTCTCTTGATTTCGCGCGCTGAGCAAAAATATCTAATATAAGCTGTGTACGATCAATGACTCTCGCGTCTAACTGTGCTGATAAATTTCGAATTTGACTTGGTGTTAATTCATTATTAAAAATGATAACATCTGGTTCTAGTTCTTCTGCAAGTAGAGAAAGCTCTTCTAACTTTCCCTTCCCAACATACGTTGCCGGATGAAACTTAGAACGCTTTTGCACTGTTGAAACCAACACTTCCGCTTGTGCCGTTTTCGCTAATGATGCTAATTCTTCCATCGATTGTTCAAAACGTTCATCATCATCTGGCGGCAATTGACAACCAACTATTATCACTTTTTCTTTTTCTTCTATCAAATATGCTCACTCATCCTTTTCGAAAATTAAACCTTCTAATATAATAGCAGAGTAAGAACATTTCATCTAGTTAGTGAGGGAGAATTTCATGGCATGGGATTTATTTAGCATCATTGGTACAATTGCATTTGCTTTAAGCGGAGCAATCATCGCGATGGAAGAAGAATACGATATTTTCGGGGTTTATATTTTAGGAATGGCAACTGCATTCGGGGGAGGAGCACTGCGTAATTTATTAATCGGTTATCCAATTGATGCGTTTTGGAAACAAGATATGTTATTTGAAATTGCAATCTTGTCAATGACTATTATATTTTTATTCCCGAACAAACTTATCAAACATTGGAAACGCTGGGAAAACATTACCGATGCAATCGGTTTATCTGCTTTTGCAATTCAAGGGGCATTATATGCACAAAAACTAAACTTACCAATTAGCGCAACGATTGTCGCAGCTGTTTTAACAGGAATTGGCGGCGGTATTATCCGTGATTTATTGGCACGTCGTAAACCACTTGTACTGCGAGCTGAAGTTTATGCATTTTGGACGATTTTAGCTGGATTTTTAATTGGAGCTAAAATTGTTACGAGTGACTGGGCTTTATATGTTTTATTCGTTCTTATCGTATGTTTCCGTATGATTTCTATTCATTACAAATGGCATCTGCCACATCGCAGTGTAGAAAAGATAGAACATTTCAATGATAAAGTGAAACTTTAATCAGCGAAGTAGTCTTACTACCAACGAATAACGGCATAAATAACAAATCAACCCTTTACTTCTGTAAAGGGCTTTTCTATTTCACTTCGCCCTAACCATATGTGAAATCTTAATTAACAGTGCTGACCATCCATAGAGACAAAAAAATACCACTAATAGAAGTTGTACTTTATTGCATGTTTTTTGTACTTATCCGTAAATACTATTTCTTAAAGAGAGGTGAGATAAGTGACAAAACACGTAAATAAAGGTGCACAAAGAAGCTCCGTAGATCAATTTGGACACGATTTAAATTCCGCTCACGAAAAAAGCAAAAAAATGGGAAAATATCATAGAGCATACCAACAAAAGGCCAAAGAAGAATAGGAGTGATATTGGATGGCAAAAGGAAATAACAAAAGCAACCGAGGACAACACAGTAGCGTTAATCCACAAGGAATCGCATCAGATGTAGCAGATCAAAGTCCAAAAAGTAAATTAGAACAACGCGCAAAAACAAAGAATACAAAATAAAACACGAAGCATTACGCCTCGTGTTTTATTTTAAACAATTTATCCCGCATTAACGGGCAGTAAAAGCCCGATTGGTGAGAGCTTTCCATCAGTGGGGATGAAGCCCCCACTGATGGAAGTTTCATCTTATAAACCGTGCCCTTCTTCTTCAAGCGTTAAATCACTACTTGAAATTGTAAGCAAATCGTATTTATCATACGCTTCTTCCTGAAGTAATCTCATCGCTTGTGTACGAATGGATTTTTCCACAATATTACGAACATAACGTCCGTTGCTAAAAGAAGTAATTTGCGATGAATATTTTACCGCATTTAAATGCTCACGAAGATTCCACTCTGCCTCTTTTGATAATTGATACTCCCGTTCATCATACATACGTTTTCCGATTTCTAATAATTGATTGACCGTGTAATCAGAAAACTCAATAATGAAAGGAAAGCGAGATTGTAGCCCTGGATTTAGTGACAGAAAATGGTTCATCTCACGTGAGTACCCTGCTAAAATAAGTACAAAAGCGTGCTGCTTATCTTCCATATGTTTAACAAGCGTGTCAATTGCTTCTTTTCCAAAATCTTTTTCGCCGCCACGCGCAAGCGAATAAGCTTCATCAATAAACAAAATTCCCCCCATTGCTTTCCGAATAAGATCACGTGTTTTTTGTGCAGTATGCCCAATATATTCACCAACTAAGTCAGCTCGTTCCGCTTCAACTAAATGCCCTTTCGATAGAACATTCATTTCAAACAATAATTTCCCAATCATTCTAGCAACTGTTGTTTTCCCTGTTCCTGGGTTACCTTTAAACAACATATGAAGGACTTGCTTCTCTGATTTCAGCCCCATTTCTTGCCGTTTTTTATTTACATAAATCCATGCATAAATTTCCTTTATAATTTTTTTAATTTCCTGCATTCCAACAAGCTTGCTCATTTCTTCTTCAATCCGTTGCAACATTTCATGTTTTGTAACAGTTTCATTTGAAAGATTTGGTTTTTGTTCTGGCGAAGAAACAGAAGTTTTCTTTCGGTGATTTAGCACAATGTTAATTTGATTATTATTCTTCTTTCGCATCGACTGTTCCATACAATCACCTCACCTTTATCATTCCATTGACGATTATTGTCAAAATTTGCGCTTTCCCAAGAAATAAACTTTTTCTGAAAATTTTTGGTATAATGTAAGAAAACTAGGGTGGTGGGATTATGACAACAAAAGAACTTGATGATACAGTACAAGCTTTCTCTGCGTATTTAATCAACAAGGGACGGAAGCCTTCAACTATTAAGCGATACGTCTATGACATTGAAGATTTTGTTCATTGGTTACAAAAGAACAAAAAAATTTCTTCTAATAATATATGGCGGACTCTTTGTACAAAAGACTATGAAGATTATTTTTCAGACTTAAAAATGAAGCGTCATTACTCCGAAAAAACAATGCACCGTGTTTTAATCGTGTTAAATCGATTGTACTATTTTTTAAACCTACCTAGCCCACTAAAAGATATGGAACTTGTTATACAGCCAGATCGAGCATTGCGAGATGAAGACTTCATTTCAACACAAGAGGAACAGCGTTTAAAACATATTTTAACTTCTTTAGAAGGACTTTCAGATAAACAACGTCCTGTACGTCCGTTACTCATGGATCGAAACGTATGTATTATAATGATTTTGCTTGATTACGGTTTATCGTTACAAGAGCTCGTTTCACTAAATATGCACCACGTTCATTTTGAAAATAATACATTATCTATTCCCGCTGTATCTGGAATAGAACGAATTATTACATTAACAGAAGAAGATAAAAAAAAGCTATATCATTACTACAAGAAAATCCCCGAGCCAGTACGTCCGAGATACCATAGCACAGACCCTTTATTTATAGCTTTTGATTTTAACCGAAATACATTTCGCTGGGTATACGAAAATGACGCCCCAAAAGCATTAACGGAAATCGCTGTACAAAAAATGATTCGGCTTGAAGTTGCACGCGCCGGGCTGCGAAAAGGAATTTCTGGTCAACATTTAAGAAATACATTTATTTTACGCCTCATCCAAAACCATGTTCCAGAACAAGAAATTATAAAACGAATTGGTTTTAAATCAAAGATTTCATTAAAAAGATATTATAACTATGCAAAACAAAAAGAAAACGCCTCATAATAGGCGTTTTTGTTATTTTTCATAGAAACGGCTCGTTCTCCTATCCCATTTTATATACTACTTGCATCTACTATGATAGGTTTTTAACTATCCCTATCAGGAAGGAGACTTTCAATGTCTAATTTTAAAGATAATCAGAAAAAAATCTCAAAACCTTATTTTCCAAAGCAACCTCGCCGACTTCCAGCTGTTCATTATACCCCTAATCGAGAATCGTACGGCACCCTTTTTTCAAAAGCATTAAGTGACTTAACTGATATAATTCCATCCGCATTTTCAAACCCATCACAATATAACACGAAAAAACTTATAAACACCTTAAAAACAATAAAGGGGGGTCTGAAACATTTAAGCTTAACACTTACACAGCAAGAAACTGGCATTGCGATTGTCGAAAATTTAATTACTATTTTAAACGAGAAACCTTTTGTAGCAAATACAGTATATATTGAATTACAAAATTTACTCAACTTTTCACTGCATATTACAAAATTATCCATGATGAATCATCATGAATTCGAAAATATCATTGAGCAAACAGAGGAATTACAAGTAACTTTACTACAAATTACGCCAATCGGAATGAATGGCCAATTTCAAAGTAAACAGGTTCTTCCCGAGCAACCTGAATTTCTCGAACATTCAGAATCTCTAGTTCAATCAGATATTCTCGAACACCCTAAGCTTTTCGAGCATCCAGAACCTCTAGTCCAATCAGATGTTCTCGAGCAACCTGAACCTCTAATTCAATCAGATATTCTCGAACAAACAGAGCTTCTCGAGCATTCAGAGCCTCCAGTTCAATCAGATATTCTCGAACAAACAGAGCTTCTCGAGCATTCAGAACCTCTAATTCAATCGGATGTTCTCGAACAGCCGGAGCTTTCCGAGCATTCAGAACCTCCAGTTCAATCAGATATTCTCGAACAAACAGAGCTTCTCGAGCATTCAGAACCTCTAATTCAATCGGATGTTCTCGAACAACCGGAGCTTTCCGAGCATTCAGAACCTCTAATTCAATCGGATGTTCTCGAACAACCGGAGCTTCTCGAGCATTCAGAACCTCTAATTCAATCGGATGTTCTCGAGCAACCTGAACCTCTACTTCAATCAGATATTCTCGAACAAACAGAGCTTCTCGAGCATTCAGAGCCTCTAATTCAATCAGATGTTCTCGAACAACCGGAGCTTTTCGAGCAACAGGCTCTTCTTGACCCATCAGAACCTCTAGTTCAACAAGCTCTTCTCGAACTACTAGGGCTTTTTGTTCAACCAGATTTTCTTGATCAACCTGAAACTCTTGCTCAATCAGATATTCTTGAACAACCGGAGCTTGCAGTTCAACCAGATTTTCTTGATCAACCTGAAACTCTTGCTCAATCAGATATTCTTGAACAACCGGAGCTTGCAGTTCAACCAGACTTTCTTGATCAACCTGAAACTCTTGCTCAATCAGATATTCTTGAACAACCGGAGCTTGCAGTTCAACCAGATTTTCTCGAACAATCAGATATAGCTCCTCGCCATCAAACGGTGTAATAAAAGCCAGCATCTTCACACCCTACTGATGGTGCAAATCCCGCAGGTATCCTTCACCTATCTTCTTCGCTTCTCTTTCAATCTTAAGGTAGGGGCTCACTGCCCACGGATAACGGGATAAAATTCCAATCAAAAAATCCATTTCTAATCATTGAAATAGATGGCACAATAGCTAAACTTTTTAGCTTATATATCCATTAAAAGATTTTCCATTAAGATCCCTATATATTTTGAGCATAAAAAAAGAGCGAATGATTCGCTCTTTTTGCTATGTACAATTCTGTACTATTCTAATTCGATTGAAACGTTCTTTTGCGGAACAAATGTAGAAATAGCATGTTTATAAATAAGCTGTTGCTTACCTTCCGTTTCCAACAGTACAGTAAAATTATCGAAGCCTTTAATTAGACCACGAAGTTGGAAACCATTTAATAAGTACAGCGTGACAAACGTATTCTCTTTACGGAGTTGGTTTAAAAATTGATCTTGAATATTGATTGATTGCTTCATGTCGAATCCTCCTCTTTTTCTCTACTTACTTATTATTCGACTTAAGTTGTAGCTTTCCTTCTATGTACTCTAAAATTTCTATGGTTTTTTCACCACTTGTAACGTCAAACCAATTAACATCCATTTTATTACGGAACCAAGTTAACTGCCTTTTGGCGTAGCGGCGTGAATTTGTTTTCAAAGCCGTCACGGCTTCTTCTAACGATGTTTTCCCTTCAAAATGCTCATACAATTCTTTGTAACCAATGGCTTGAATAGACTGACAATCACGAACTCCATCTTCATACAAACGTTCAACTTCAGCTAATAAACCTTGCTCCATCATAATATCTACACGTAAATTAATGCGACTATATAATAAACCTCGATCCATCGTTAAACCAATTAAAGCAACATCATATAGCAACTCATTTTCCTGTTGTTCTAATTGATCGCTCATCGT
Organism: Bacillus yunxiaonensis; assembly: GCF_037104695.1. Taxonomy (NCBI): domain Bacteria; kingdom Bacillati; phylum Bacillota; class Bacilli; order Caryophanales; family Bacillaceae; genus Bacillus; species Bacillus yunxiaonensis. Next base: position 1,131,687 of record NZ_JBAWSV010000001.1, read on the forward strand.
CTGCCCTGTTGTATGAAAAATTTCTAAAGCACGAATGACACGTCTTACATTGTTTGGATGAATTCGCTTTGCACTTATCGAATCAACCTCTTCTAACTTCCTATGTACATACTCTACACCATATTCCTCCGCCTGTTGCTCTAACTGTTTACGATACACAGGATCTCCCGGCTCGTCAGAAAACTGGTAATCATATAACACCGATTGTATATATAAGCCTGTTCCGCCAACAATAATAGGAAGTTTACCACGTTTTGTAATATCTGCTATATGACCGCGCACAAGTTCTTGAAACTCCGCAACGGAAAATGAATCTTCTGGATTTTTTATATCAATCATATAATGCGGGATTCCATCCATTTCTTCTTCTGTAACTTTCGCCGTACCTATATCCATATTACGATAGATTTGCATTGAATCGCCACTAATAATTTCTCCATTTAACGCTTTTGCCAGTTCAATACTAAGCTTTGTCTTTCCAACTGCTGTTGGCCCAATAATAACAATAACTTCGTCCCGTTTTTCTTCTCCCATATACTTCAACTCTCTTTATGTAAAGTTATCCATCTGATTATTATACCCAATCTTACCAATTTTAATAGTCAAAATGCAAGTTATCTTATTACGGTAATTGAAATTACATGTATTCGTTAAAAATATAATCTATTTTGCATGTTTTGTCCAACCACTTCATATACATGTTAAAAATGAAAACGGAGATGATACTATGAAAGTTGGACAAGCTACTATTGATTTTTGCTCGTTACTAGAGGATTTAATTTTAGCAACAGCAACAAAAGAAAAAAATTGCTCTCAGGAAGAATTATACTTCGCACTAAATTGTTTACTGCGTTCGTTTCATACGATGCTTGTAAGTGATGAGACAGATGCTAAAACAACCGAATATACACAAACACAATTTTGCTCCGCATATAACATCGTGACAGGGCGAACGATATATCCATTCTAAATCATTTCTCTGCTTTAAATTGTTTAACAAGTTCGGCTATAACTGTTTTTTTTAGAGGTTTCAGGTTCATCCTCCCCCTTCTGCTGCTTTATAAACATAATTTATAATAATATTGACTTCTCTTCACTAATTTCCGTTTTATCATCAGTCTTTCATTTTATAGCGAATTTTCATTGATATTTAAATATTACACTAACATTTGTCCTTGTAAATAAACAATAACCTTTCCAGTTCCTTCTCCCTTCACAACAACCTTTGCATATTTAAGAAAACGAACTGAAGAAATTGTTTCCATATAAGGCTATCTCTATTACAATAAGCGCTTCCTTAATAGTTGCTGGCGTTCTTTCTACCAATGCAAATATATGTTGGTGGGAAAATTAACAAATAAAAAACACTTCAATAAAGAAGTGTTTTTTATTTGTTTATAATGATGCTTGATAAATATCTAAAACATCTTGTTTATTTAGCTTTTTAAATTGCCCAAATTCACCATATACCATTGCTTTTTCTGCCATAATATCAATTTGGTCTTCACCAATCTCGTAATCAGCTAAGCGAGATGGCGCTCCAATAGATGTCCAAAATTGACGCAATGCTTCAATACCTTCTAATGCTATTTTAACATCAGTTTTACCTTCTGCCTGAACATGAAATACTCGAATCGCAAATTGTTTAAAACGATCTACATTTTCATGTAAAACATGTTTCATCCAATTTGGGAATAAAATTGCTAAGCCACCGCCATGCGGAATATCATACACCGCCGAAACAGCATGCTCAATATTATGCGTTGCCCAGTCTCCGCGTACACCCATCGCTAAAATACCATTTAACGCCATTGTACCGCAATATAAAATCGTTTCACGGTGCTCATAACTTTCTAAATCATGTAGCAGCTTCGGAGCTGTCTCAATAACCGTTTGTAAAATAGACTCACAATAGCGATCTTGCAGCATTGTATTCGTGCCTTGATGGAAATATTGCTCGAGTACGTGCGACATAATGTCAACAATCCCGTAAATTGTTTGGTTGCGCGGTACAGATACTGTATGATTCGGATCTAAAATAGAAAATTGCGGGAATGTTACTGGACTACCCCAGCCATACTTTTCGTTTGTTTCCCAATTTGTAATAACAGAACCTGCATTCATTTCAGAACCTGTTGCCGCAAGAGTTAACACTGTTCCAAAAGGCAATGCTTCTTTTGCAATAACTTTTTTCGTAACGAGATCCCACGCATTTCCATCGTATTTGCTGCCAGCCGCAACAGCTTTTGTACAGTCTATTACACTGCCACCACCTACAGCTAATATAAACTCGACATCATTTTCTTTACAAATTTGAATACCTTTATTTACTGTGGATAAACGCGGGTTAGGTTCCACACCACTTAACTCAAAAATTTCTGCGTCAATTTCTTTTAACGTAGACATCACATTATCATAAATTCCATTTTGTTTAATACTTCCGCCGCCATATACGAGTAAAACTTTTTTCCCATACTGTGGCACCTCTGTTTTCAATTGCTCTAATTGACCTTTTCCAAAAATAAGTTTTGTTGGATTACGAAACACGAAGTTTTGCATACTTTTCATCCTTCCTAACTAAAAGTAACTATACTTTTATATATCATATATTTAGCTTTTCACAAAAATATTTGCTTACACAAAAAAAGAATCTCAGCTAAAACTGAGACTCTTTTTAATAATAAGGTGAAATCATTAAGTATACAATAACACCTGAAAGACTTACATATAACCAAATTGGCATTGTCCAACGTACAATTTTACGATGACGAGTCAGTTGGTTTGTAAATCCGAATACTAAAGAAAATAATGCAAGCGGTACAATAATAGCGGCAAGGAAAATATGTGTAATTAAAATAAAGAAATATACATATTTAATGATTCCTTCTCCGCCAAAGTGCGTTGCTGGTGCTAAATAATGATACGTTAAATACGAAACACAAAATAACAATGTAGTTGTAAATGCTGCAAGAATAAATCCCCTATGTAGATTCACATTCTTTTTAATAATTGAAAACAATGCTGCGATTAAAAACACAAATGTAAAACTATTAAAAATCGCATTTAACATCGGCAAAATTTTTACATCAAAATGTACTTCTCCTTTGTAACCAACCGGTCCAAAAAATAAGAACAAAATAATTGCATTGACGACCACAGAAAGCGTTATTACAACAGGAGCATAGCTCTTCTGTTTAACAGAACGATCAGTCAAATTGTTCACTCCCTCATTCTTCTTAAAGTATATAGTAGCTTCATTATTTTAACATATTATCAACAGTGTAAATGTGACAAATGTTTGAAATAATTATATAAAGTGAAACTTTCATCAGCGGGGTGCTTACTGCCCACGAATAGCGGGATAAAAATAGAAAATCCTCCTTAAGTTTTTTACCACTTAAGAAGGATTGTACCGTTTCACATTAAATATTTCAAACTGTAACGTCCATTTTAGTTTTTATTTAAAAACATATCAGTATACGCTTGAAAAATCTCAGCTAATTGAAAAGTTATAAGAGACATTGCTGTTAATGAAAAGAATCCAATTAATAAGAAACGAATCCACATACGAATCTCCTCCTTGTATCATTTATTTAAAATCTAAATGACAAATCGGATTACAGTGGTCGTCTCCTTCTTTTTTCTTTACAACAGCAGTAATATAACGGATAAAGAAAATAATGTTTAAAGGGAAATATACATGTTTTATATTTGTCTGCTTTAACGATATTTTCCCTTGTACGTCGGATGGGGACGTTAAAGAAAACTCAGCGCCATTCATTTGCGCATATAAAAACACGAATTGAATACACAATAAAATACTTACGATTGAAATGATATCTTCCCAATCAGTTGTACTCAAAAAATTATATACATCTAGCACATATTCCTCCAACGTTACCCCTCCCTTCCTTTTTCCCTATTTTCCTCGTGTTCGTATAAAAAGTCAAGAAAAATATTTTATATTCACTATGACAATAGGGATTACATATAATGGCATTCCCCTTATTGCTTGATCTCAACTTAGCCAATATAGAAATTCATTTCCTTCATTTCCTTTACTTCCCTCATCACATAAAATTTTATATTTTCATCTTTGTAATCTTGCTCTTACATTCATAAATCCGTACATACGCACTCTATTCAGGATATACTGATTTCAGAGGTGGTTATATGAAAAGCGAAAGACCAACACGCCATGAAAAGATCAAAAAAGAAACACCTAAGTATCAAGATTTTATGACAGATGAAAGATGGCAAGCAATTGTACACAATGATTCATCGTATGATGATACATTTTATTACGCTGTAAAAACAACAGGTATTTTTTGCCGCCCGTCATGTAAATCTCGAACTCCTAATAGAAACAATGTACGAATCTTTCTCAATGCACAACAAGCTCTCTCAGAAAAATTTCGCCCTTGTAAACGATGTAAGCCAAATGGCCTAAAATTACCTGAAGAAGACTGGATAGAGCAAATTACGGAATACATTGATAACCATTACTCCGAAACATTAACGCTTGCAAGACTAGCAAATATGTGTCACGGTAGCCCTTATCATTTACAGCGCACATTTAAGAGGATTAAAGGAATAGCCCCAATTGAATATATACAACAAACACGTATTTCCATAGCTATGCAATACCTTACTAATACGAATCATACAATTATGGAAATTAGTTTGGCTGTAGGTATACCGAATACCGCACATTTTACAACCCTATTTAAAAAGAAAACAGGATATACTCCTACAGATTATCGAAAAATGAATCGCACAAAAGAGGTAAGATAAAATGGCATCAAAAACAAATCAAACAATCTATTGGACATTATTCACTTACGAAAAATGGAGTATGTATATTGCTGCTACATCCAAAGGACTATGTTATGTAGGATCCAAAAATCAAGCTTTTGAAGGATTATCAAATTGGGCTAAAAAACGATTACCGCAATATACCTTGGTACAAAATGAACAAAAATTACAACCATATGTTGATGAATTAATAGAGTATTTGAAAAGACAACGTACGACTTTTTCATGTCCTGTTCATATCACCGGAACACCATTCCAATTAACAGTTTGGAATGCATTATGTGACATTCCTTATGGACAAACTTATTCATATTCAAATATTGCAGAGTTAATCCAAAAACCAAAGTCAGTACGTGCAGTAGGTACCGCAATCGGAACTAATCCCGTTTTAATTGTAATTCCTTGTCACCGCGTCATTGGAAAAAATGGAAAATTAACTGGATTTAGAGGTGGCTTAGAAATGAAGAAGCAACTGCTAACGCTTGAAAAACAATAAAAATATCAATAGAACACCTAGATTATATGAAAAATAAACCCGAATAGAAGCATTACTATCCGGGTTTATTTCTTTTAAGCTTTCTCTTCAAATAATCGTGCGATTTCGATAATAACTTGAACAGCTTTTTCCATATTATCTACAGAAATATATTCAAATTTACCGTGGTAATTTTCTCCGCCTGTAAAAATATTTGGTGTCGGCAGGCCCATATATGACAATTGGGAGCCGTCAGTTCCACCGCGAATTGGTTGAATATTCGGCTCGATATCTAGATTTTTCATTGCTTCATAAGCAATATCAACAATTTCCTTCACTGGTTCAATTTTTTCAAGCATATTGTAATACTGATCATTCATCTCAAGAATGATATTTTCCTCACCATACTTCTCTTGCATCTGTTTTGTAATAGCTGTTATATTCTCTTTTCTAATATTAAAATGAGCGCGGTCAAAATCACGAATAATATAGTTAGATTGGCTTCGCTCAACATCACCATTTAGAGAAATAAGATGGTAGAAGCCTTCATATCCCTCTGTATGCTCTGGCGCTTCTTCTACTGGTAGTTGTCCATGGAATTCCATTGCCAATTTCGTTGCATTGACCATTTTATTTTTAGCTGTACCAGGATGAGTGCTATTCCCTTTAAAAATTAGCTTAGCACCAGCAGCGTTAAAGCTTTCATATTCTAATCCACCTAGTGGACCTCCATCCATTGTATAAGCAAATGCAGCTCCGAAAGCCTCCACATCAAAGTGAGATGGACCACGACCAATCTCTTCATCAGGCGTAAATGCCACTCTAATTTTCCCGTGTTTAATTTGTGGGTTATGTAATAAATAATTCATTGCCGTCATAATCTCTGTAATTCCCGCTTTGTCATCTGCACCAAGAAGTGTTGTTCCATCAGTTGTAATTAATGTATGCCCTTTATAAGATGGAAGCTCTGGGAATAATTCTGGTGTTAAAACAACACCAAGTTCCTTATTTAACGTAATTGCCTTACCATCAAAATTTTCATGAATTTGTGGCTTAACATTTTTCCCTGTAAAATCTGTAGCTGTATCTAAATGAGCTAAAAAACCGATTACAGGAACCTGCTTGTCCGTATTAGCAGGAAGCGTTGCCATTACGTAGCCATTCTCATCCATCGTTACTTCTGGTAATCCAATCGACTTCAGCTCTTCTACTAGTTGTTTTGCAAACTCAATTTGGCCAGGTGTTGATGGTACAGTATGGCTTTCTGCATCAGATTGTGTATCCACCTGAACATATCTTGTAAAGCGCTCTATAATTTCCTGTTTCATTCTACTACACTCCTTTTTTATCCATCTTTATTTATTATAAGCCTTTATTACAAATTTTTTTATTTCTTTTGACTTTATCTTTTACATTTCAATGAACAATCAAAAAAGCAGACCTTTGTTATAAAACAAAGGTCTGCTTTCCTATATTATTCACCTAAATCAACATTGTGGTACACTTGTTGAACATCTTCTAAATCTTCTAATGCATCAATCATTTTTTCAAATTTCACTTGTGCATCTTCTGGAAGTGTTACTTCACTTTGTGCAAGCATTGTTAGTTCTGCAACTGTAAATTCAGTTATACCAGCATTTTTGAATGCCTCTTGCACTGCATGAAACTGGTCTGGCTCCGCATAAACGATAACAGATTCCTCTTCTTCTAAAATATCACGCACATCTACATCTGCTTCCATTAAGATTTCAAGTGCTTCATCTGCTGTTTTACCTTCAAGACCAATTACAGCTGTTGCATCAAACATATATGCTACAGATCCGTTTACGCCCATGTTACCAGCGTTCTTACTAAATGCAGCACGTACATCTGCTGCAGTACGATTTACGTTATTTGTTAATGTATCTACAATTACCATTGATCCATTTGGTCCGAAGCCTTCATAACGAAGTTCGTCATAGCTTTCTTCTGAACCACCTTTTGCTTTTTCAATTGCACGGTCAATAATTGTTTTTGGTACGCTATACGTTTTTGCACGCTCAAGTACAACTCTTAAAGTCTGGTTAGATTCTGGATCTGGCTCCCCTTGTTTTGCTGCTACATAAATTTCACGTCCAAATTTCGCATAGATACGGCTTGTATTTGCATCTTTTGACGCTTTCTTGTCTTTGATATTATTCCATTTACGGCCCATACTTCTTTCACTCTCTTTCAGCTTTGAATCTACATAAAAATAGTAATATGAAATATGCTACTTCTTCAACACTTTTTCAAACTAAATATAAAAAGTTCGTTATTTTTCACATTACCGACAAACAATATGCATTGAAGAAGTCGTATTTATTTACCATATTGTATTATACCTCATTACAAGTTTAATAATCAAAAAAAGACAAATAGTTCTCATCCGTTATTGTAAAAATATTGAACTATTACAATTACTATTGGTGCCCCCTTTTACGAAGAAGAGCTAAGAGGTTCTCTCTTAGCTCTTCTTCTATTCTATAAGTCTATCGCTTAGTTTCATTTTTTATTTTACTTCATTCCCAAAGAAATGCTCACATACACTAGAAATACGAGTTAAATCAACATTTCCACCAGAAATAATTGCTGCTACTTTTTTCCCTTTTATATATGGATCAACTTTACCTGCAAGAAGAGCAGCTGTCGCTAATGCTCCTGCGCCTTCTACAACAGCTTTTCCACGTTGTAATAAATCTTTCATAGCTACTTCTAATTCATCTTCTGATACAGTTACAATGTCATCTACTAACTCTTTCACAATTTCAAAAGTTAAAGTTCCTGGAATTTTTACTGCGCATCCATCAGCGATAGTAGGTGCTTCATAATGCTCTACGATTTCACCTTTATCATACGAGGCTTTCATTCCATGTACATTATCAGCTTGGACGCCAATAATGTTGATAGACGGATTAAAGGATTTAAGTGCTACCGCGATTCCAGCAATAATTCCACCACCGCCAATCGGTACAAGTACTGTATCAACATCCCACATATCATCAAGAATGTCTAAGCCAATTGTTCCTTGACCTGCCATTACTTCTACATCATCATATGGATGTAAATATGTTTCTCCCGTTTCTTTTATAATTTCTTCACATTTTGCTTTTGCATCATCAAACGTATCACCATATAAAATAACTTCTGAACCATATCCTTTCGTTGCTTCAACTTTTGCTTTTGGAGCAGAAGTTGGCATCACAATTTTACTTTTAATTCCAAGTAAATGTGAAGATAATGCAACACCTTGTGCATGGTTTCCAGCTGAACAAGCAATAACTCCGCGAGCTTTTTCCTCATCTGTTAAATTAGAAATTTTATTAAATGCCCCGCGAAATTTAAACGATCCTGTTAATTGCATATTTTCTAATTTTAAGTATATCTCCCCGCCTGTTTTGCTTGTTAAATAAAACGATTTAACAAGCGGTGTTTTGCGAGCATTTCTATCAAGAACTTGTTTGGCTTTTTTTATATCAACAATGTTTAGTGGCAAGGTTTCAGTAATCATACTAACACCTCTTTCAATTGTTTATAATCTAATCCTAACGTTGTTCCTAAATTTTCATAGGTAATGGTTCCTTTATAAATATTGATACCGTGTACTAATGCCGGTTTATTTTGTAGAGTCTCTTCTAAACCATCGTTAGCAATCGCTAATAAATAATCGATGTTTCCATTCGCTAACGCCATAGTAGAAGTACGCGGTGTCGCTCCAGGCATATTTGGTACAGCATAATGGATGACATCATGCTTAATAAATATAGGATCATTATGTGTTGTATAGTGATCAATCGTTTCAACCGTCCCGCCTTGATCGATTGCAATATCAACGATAACACTTCCTGGTTTCATAGACTGAACCATATACTCTTTCACAATTTTTGGTGGTCTAGAACCCGGAATTAAAATGGTTGAAATGAATAGGTCTGCATTTTTAATTGTTTTCTCTAAGTTTTCAGTATTAGATTCCATAATTTCAACTGGAGCATTTGCATATTTTTCTTGTAAATAAGTAATTTGTGTTTTGTTTAACTCTAAAATCGTTACATGGCAACCAATTCCAACAGCCATATCACAAGCATTAATTGCCGCATTGCCGCCGCCCAAAATGACAACATTACCAGCGGGAATACCATCTATTCCTGATAATAAAATACCTTCTCCTTGATGTTGTTTTTCTAAATAATAAGCTCCCATAAATACTGCCCGGCGCCCAGCAATTGCACTCATCGGTTTTAATAACGTTAAAACTCCATTTTCACTAATTGTTTCTCCAGCAATAGCGGTTGTTCCCGCTTTTGTCATCGCTTCAACACACTCTTTTGAAGCTGCTAGATGTAAAAATCCCCAAACAATTAAATCTTTCTTAAAATATTTATATTCTTCCGCTAAAGGTTCTTTTACTTTTACTACCATATCAACATCCCAAGCTTGCTCTTGATTTACTAAAGTAGCACCTGCATTCGTATATTCTTCATTTGTATAACCTGATCCCACACCAGCATCTTTTTCTACTAAAACTTCATGTCCAGCTTTAATTAATTTCTGGGCATTTTCTGGTGTCATCCCAACACGTGCTTCACCTTTTTTAATCTCTTTAACTACGCCTATTTTCATGTTGACACATCCTTTTAAATGTAATATTCATTACATTATTTGTTATACGATCCAAATAAAATTGCGGAATATATTAAACGTTTCTATATTTCCTCATTTGTCTGAATCGCCTGTTTACACCTACAAGATAGCACTCAGAAAAATGATGAGTCAACATTTTGTGAAATAGTTCACAAAATGTTTTTATTTATTTCGAAATAACTTTTTTTCATTCAAATAAGCATTGAATCCGTTTTCAGCTTGTGCTAGACTTTGTCACGAGTAACATCTCTTATGAATTCAAATGAAATGCAATTTTATTTTTTTACTTACTTTTGTGATTTTTTTCACATACGAACGTAGAAATACTTTATAGTATTTTCCGCAAACTTGTGAATTATATCACAAATAAAATTAAATTTTATCAATATAAAGCACTATTAAAAAAATGAGAGGATATACTATTTAAAATTGAAATAAAAATGAATTCATCAGAGACTGCATGTATTTTTCCAAACAGGAGTGATTATTATGTCACAAGAACAACTAAAAAAAGAAATCGGCTTCTTTGCAGCATTAACCACTGTTATTGGTACCGTTATTGGGGCAGGTGTATTTTTTAAGCCTACTGCCTTATACGGTGCAACCGGAACAGCGAGTTTAGGATTACTTGCATGGGTAATAGGTGGAATACTAACTGTTTGCGCAGGTTTAACTGCTGCTGAATTATCGGCAGCTATTCCTGAAACTGGTGGAATGATGGCATATTTAAAGCGTACTTATGGAAACTTAACTGCTTTCCTACTAGGCTGGGCACAAACAGTCATTTACTTCCCAGCTAATATTGCAGCACTTGCTATTATTTTTGGAACACAAGCAGTTAGTTTATTTGGATTAAATGCAAATGAACATAAAATGATGATTATTGGAATTGCTGTTGTTACCGCAACATTCGTAACCTTGATGAACTTCTTAGGCGCGAAAGCAGCCGGAGGAATTCAAACTGTCTCGACTATATGTAAACTACTGCCTTTAGCATTACTTATTATTTTTGGATTATTCCACAAAGGTGACGTAACTCTACAACTATTTCCAGTTGAAGCAGGACCAGGTAAATCACTTATATCTGCACTTGGATCTGGCTTACTTGCAACAATGTTTGCTTATGATGGATGGATTCATGTAGGAAATATCGCTGGAGAAATGAAAAATCCTAAAAAAGATTTACCTAAAGCAATCGTAATCGGATTATCTACTGTTATGGTTGTTTACTTACTTATTAATATTGCTTTCCTTATGGTTATGTCTGCAACAGCACTTGCAGGAACTGATACACCTGCATCTGAAGTAGCGACAATTCTGTTTGGAGCAATGGGAGGAAAATTAGTTACAATCGGTATTTTAATTTCCGTATTTGGAACAATCAATGGATATATCATGACAGGAATGCGTATCCCTTATGCAATGGCATTAGAAAACAAACTACCTTTTAGTAAATGGTTTGCGACATTATCTAAAAATAGTCGAATCCCTTATAATTCTGGATTATTTATCTTATTTGTTTCTATTATAATGATGGTTATCGGTGGATTCAATACTTTAACAGATATGTTAGTATTTGTTATATGGATATTCTACACAATGACTTTTGTAGCAGTATTCATTTTACGTAAAAGAGAACCGGAACTTGTGCGTCCTTACAAAGTACCTCTATACCCTATTATACCAATGATATCTATTATAGGCGGATCATTTATCGTTATTAATACACTTTTCACACAAACGTTGCTAGCATTATGTGGTATCGGCTTAACTGCTTTAGGTCTTCCTATTTACTTTGCAATGCGGAATAAACATGTTCAAATTAAAAATAATAATTAGTAATAACTCAATCGTTCACTATTATATCAATTGTTTCTTATAGTGCAGACGTGTATTAGATTCTTACTCTAAATAGATGATGGATCTAATACACGTTTCTTTTTTGTATATACAGTTAATTTTTTTTATAAAAAATCCCCCACCTATGCAAATAATATAAACTCCTATTTAATATAGCTATCATTCCATGATAATGACACGTTATCCGATACCCATCAACTTAACATTTTAAAATACCTCTAAATTATGAGTTTACTCCTGTTTCGGTTACCTATAAGAATCTAGTTCGTTTTTTCGTTTAGAGAACAAAGAATTTTTTAATTTGATGAGGACAGATATCGCTAATATTTGAACCAAAACATGCACTACATCTTATTTTTTATTCTTATAAAAATATTAAATTGGTCTGAATGAAATCTGAAAGTTTGTAAAGTCCCTCCTCAATACATTTTAGTTTAATCCCAAAATACGCCACTTCATTTTCAGCTAATTTTCAGTTTCAATTCAGGTTCATCTCAGTTTTACATTCCATAATAGCCTCATAGAAATTCAAATAAACAATAGAGATTCTGAATACTAAAAAACTAATTTATATATGAAAATCAATATCCATTCAAAGATAACAGTGTTCTGAATGCTTAAACATTGTATAAACAGTGCACGAATAGAAAATAATCCTTAGAAATATTTAACTTAGCTAGACCTAAAAAAGAGAGGAGTAGAATGAATAATGAGTAGACATAACAAATATGCAATTTACAAAGGGAAAGAATATAGAATTATTAAAATGGGTGGTCACTTAAAATTAATTTCTAAAGATAAACAAGATGTCGAGAATGGGTTTCTTCCTTTTAAACTAAATTCAGATTTATACTATAAAAAAGTAAAAACAACCGATTTAGAAACAGCATATGATGTTGTACCATTTGCACAGTATAAAGGAATTGAATTTCAAATAATAAGGGTAAATGAAGAAGAAGGAACCGTATTACTATATTCCATTGATTCTAAAATAGGGCGTGAATTTGGAATGCACTCACATGTCGGAGAAAAATTCGAAAAATATGTGAGAACAGAAGAAGTTACATTAATCGAAAAGAAAAAAAAGATTTCGGGATTTATATGAACCATATAAAACAACTTAAATTAGGCAGTAGTGCCCTACTCCAGTTTGAGATAATAGCTGAATTTTACTTAAAATAGAAAATTCAGCTTATTTTATATAGATAGAGATAATACTAATTGGGTGTTAGGATTACATTTTTTTCGTACAGCTAAATCAACTATTTTAAATATCATCATTGCCACAAAATAAATCTTAGCTCAATTACTTATCAAATTAAAATCCATTATAAAATTTCTACGAATTGCTTAGCCTGTCGATCTAGAGCACTTGCCGATTCAGAGATAGATTCAAATTCATTAACTGTTTCATCAAGTAGCATTTTTCCTTCTTTCACACTTAACGAAACAGCTTCGATACGTTTTGACATTCGATTAATTTCTAATGTAATGCCTTCAACAGTGTTTTTAACCTCACTAATGGAAAGTGAAACTTTATCAGAAAGACTTCGTACTTCCTTAGCGACAACATCGAATCCTCTACCATACTCTCCTGCACGCGCTGCCTCAATTGCTGCATTTAAAGCCAACATATTTGTTTGTGCTGCAATATCTTGAATAGTTTTAACGATTCCTGATATTAAATTTGCTTGTTCATGAAGTTGAGATAAATTCGTTACGTTTTCATCAGATTCATGATTAATTTGCTGAATCTTACTCAACAGAGCCAAACTTCTCTCTTTTCCAACTTCAGATTTTTGAGAAAGTGTTTCCGATAAAACTTGGACTTCATTAGCTGTACGTAAAATACTATTTTGTCTTTTCGTTATATTTGTAGCAATTTTCGAAATCCCCACCACTGTTTTCCCATCATCCTTAAAAATAGGCATATATGTAGCTTCCAACCAAATTCGATTTCCTGCTGCATCCATACGTTCAATTTTATCTTGATAACTTTTTCCGTTTAACAAATCATTCCAAAATTCTTCATAACTAGGACTGTTAGTAAACTCAGGGAAGCAAAATTCTTTATGCAATTTTCCAACCATTTCAGTTGGCAAGTATCCCATCGTTCTTGCAAAAAGATCGTTAACATAAGCAACTCGGCGATTAACGTTAAAGCGAATAATCGCAAGGTTTCGCTCCATAGCTTTCATAACTAAGCGATCTGATGCCTCATCAGTGGATAAATCCTGTCTATCATTTATATCATTCATAATATAACCCCTTTCTCTTTTAGCCATAAGCCTCATTACGCCCCTCATATAATCGTTATATCAAAAAAATATAATACTGTCTACAAATCCCCCATGCCAATCAATTTAAGAATTCAACTAAAATGTATTTCTGTCTCATCGTTCTCCAGCAAGATAAACTATAACCTTTTCCTTTTCAAATATCAGTACTAAAGATATCTTCTACCTTGCACCTTCAGTAGCAAACTCTTTCATTATGTCACTATAATAGCTTTCAATAATTTTATAATGATGCTCTTCATGTATCGCTAAAAGTTGAATAGCCTGAATTAAGTTAGGATAGTTGGCCATTGGATCAAAAAACACAATATGTCCAGCAATCTCTTCTTCAATATTTATAACTAACTCTCTCAATTTATCCGTTTCATTTAACAGCAATCTCTTTAACTCTTCTTTGTCCATAGTATGAATCACTTTTTTCGGTGGCACTAAAATGAAAGGCGCTTTCATCCCTCTTCCATGCTTCTCTTTATATTCTGCATAAATATCATGTATTTGGCTGGCAAATGCTTTCTTTCTTCTCATTTTTGCATACGGAATAAGAACAAAAGAAAATCTTGTTGCAACTTTAACCATTCTTAAAATTAAATATAGATGATAAATATGCTCACCAATAGACCATTTTCCTTCTTTTTGATCCCATAGTTTATCATTTGAAATAAATTGTACTTTTTGAAAAAAACAATGCCGCTGCTGTCTTAATGTTTGGAAATGGTGTGTCATACTTTCAGATTTCATCTATTAACTCCCCCACTTTATTTCATAAGGATTACTCCAGTGAAATCTTTCTAAACAGAAATTTTCTTATTTTTTCGTTATTTTTATCAATGAAAAGTACATATGCTACATGTACTCTTTTCATATACACTTATATCAATAACCGATACTACTTAAC
Organism: Bacillus yunxiaonensis; assembly: GCF_037104695.1. Classification (NCBI taxonomy): domain Bacteria; kingdom Bacillati; phylum Bacillota; class Bacilli; order Caryophanales; family Bacillaceae; genus Bacillus; species Bacillus yunxiaonensis. The sequence goes on from NZ_JBAWSV010000001.1 coordinate 1,146,688, forward strand.
TCAACAATCCTGCCCGTTTGTTGAATACGCGTCTTCATAATCTTATGAATATTTTAACATAATTTCCCTAATCCTCGTCATCTTTTATTCTTAATATTTAAATTAACAACCTAAATTACATATTAAATGTAAATAAGACAACAGAAATTGTTAGCGTGTTAAAAGCAATACTATTTCGAATGCTATTTTAATAGTTGAAATGCAATAAATCCTTATAAAAATATAAAAATCGAGTATAAAATCTATGCGATTTCACACTCGATTTTCTATGCTATTTAGATTGTTTCTCTACTCTACATTATAAAACAAAAATATGAATTGGTAACATTTCATAAACTTACTTTTGTATTAGCAAGGTATAATGATAGAAAAATGTGTTCCTTTTCCTTTTTTACTCTTTATTTCTATATCTCCGTTTAATTCTTTAATGATGCTATAAGCGATCATAGTGCCAAGTCCGGTTCCTTTTTCTTTAGTTGAATAAAATGGCATTGCAATTCTTTTCATTTCTTGAGAAGACATTCCTATTCCTGAATCAATAATATCAATTACAATATTATTTTTTATTTTTTGTATATTAATTTGTAATACTCCACCATTTTGCATAGCTTCAATTCCGTTTTGTGCAATGTTGATTAAACATTGTTTTAGTTTTTCTGGATCGGAATTTATATATAGAGAATTTTCGATATCGCTTTTTATTTCAACATTGTGTGAAAGTGCAAGTGGTAAAATAATATTTTTTACTTGATGAAAAAGTTGCTTAATATGTATTGATTCGCTTACTATGTTTTGCGGTTTTGTTAAAGATAAATAATTATTAATAATGAATTGTACTTTTTCCAGTTCAACTAACATAATTTCCAAGTAGTTATTTTGAGATGCTTTTGAGAGTTCATTTTTATGAAATAATTGAGTGAATCCGTATACAGTAGTGATTGGATTATAGATTTCATGTGCAATAGATGCGGCCAATTCGCTAATTAGACAAAATTTCTCTGCTCTTTGAATTTTTTCTTTCATCTTAAATTTTTCTATCATTCCTTCTACTAAATAAATAGATAATAATCCTGTGAAAATATTAATTATTATATAATTAGCTAATAATTTAATAAAATCAACTTCTATTTTACCAATTATTTCAATCTGGTTTATTACAGCAAAAACTGAAAGAAAACTGGTACAAATTAAAATAAGTAGTATGTTGAATACTATTTTTTTCTTTCGAAATGAATGAGGAAAAACTTATGAAATATTGTAATAGTAATTATAATAATACCGTATATAACAACTGATGAAAAAAAACCAGTTCCACCTAAGTAAAATCTATATGAAAAATATACAATGCTGATAAAAATTAGACTTCCTGTGTTTCCATATAGTACAACTAAAAGAATAGGAATAAAGCGCAGATCATAAATATACCCAGCGTGAAAATGGATCGGGAAGGTCATACAAAGAATAATTGCAATGGATGAAAGAAAAGAAATTAATATATTGTTGCATGCTTTTTTTTCAGTTTTGTCTAACCAAAACACTTGATAACCAAGGATACAAATTATAATAATGAATGTATTTAATAGTAGTGTAGAGATCCACATCTTTTATCCCTCCCTAATTCTTTATAAAAAGAGTGAAAAAAAGGTAAAAAAGCACTTTTTCAAGTGCTTTTTTACTGCTTATTTAGAGTTGATGGCAAAAAAACATTCTTTAAAGGGAAATACAAGAAGAAAGCAAATAACAATAACGACTCACGATTACACAATTTTTGAATATTCTGTTAATTTTTAAGAGATATCACCACCTATTGTGTGATTGCTTTTATACTAACATGAAAATCGTCATATTGCAACAAAAAAATCGGAAAATTTCATCTTTTTAGTCGTTTTTTGTATTAAATTGTAGAAAATTTTATTTTCTATATTTTTACATAGATTAACTACTGATAGCATTAATTATGTAAATGAAAAGTCCCTTTATTTCTTAAAGAACTTTTCTAGATTATTACAATGCTTATTCGTTTAAATAGATTCCCATCCAAATTTAAGACAACACCTGACACAACCTATTTATGAACATTCTACAAAGCTCTGCGAAGATCCAACAGTAAAGAAAACTTAATATAAATATGAATGCAATAACCTTTGGATCCATAGTTGTATCAACCGTAGGACCTAAAACCGGAAAACGGAATACGTACAGATTTATCATAATTCCCACCAGTAAACATGCCGCTGAAAAAAAACAACCGCAATTCTCCTCTTCAATTGTAAAAAAGCTACACTTAGCGCTACTCCTAATAAACCTGTTGTAAAGGGAAAGATAATCAGTTCACTCGGCTGGATAATAAATAAGAGGAAAATCGTAAGGATATAAGAAAGGATTCCTTGACGGATTGAAAAGTAAGTGGCTAAAAAAATGGGTAATGTTGCTAGACAACTAATCAGAAATCCTATCCCCGGCATAATGCCTCCTGCTGATTGAAACATGGCAGCAAATGTACTCAATAAGGCTGTGATTACCAACTGGGTTGCAAGTGCCATCTTTCGTACATGAAGAGAATTTGAACCTGTCTCTATTATCGGTTTACACCAATAACGAACAAACCGTTTCATTGAAATCCCTCCTCAAAATATCCCATTTGCCACTTCCTATAATATTCATTGCCTTATGTTTTATGCAGTATTACCTACTAGTCATGCTTTTCGATCACTTGGAATGAGGACTACTCCCCTATGAATAATTAAAAATAAAAGCCTTTTCTAAGGGGGATACGTTATATCGCGCTAATGCAATTAAAAGAATTATTAAACCGAAGATATTTTGGTTCCATCCGGATATAAAATCGAAGCGCTTGCTGAAAACCTTACAACTCCCTTCAATTTAACGTTTACAGATCAATGGGAAATACTAATTGCAGATGCTGGAATTGCTTCAGGAAATGGCAAGGCGTTAATGATTATCCCAACTGGAACAAAGGTAATAGCTGAGGGGTTTAAACCTCCGCTTACAGGTATTACTTTTTACAAAGATAACATCTATGTTGCACATCGAGGATTTATTACTATTGTAAAACCAGATGGATCCAAGAAAGATATTATTTCAGGACTACTTAGTTTTGGGGATCATCATAACAATCGTGTTATTTTCGGGCCTGTTGGAGAGGCTTTTATTGCTGAATTCGGAAGTGAAGCACCTAATACGACAGGTGGTAAACCTGCACGAAAAGTAGGTCATCGTGTATCTAGAATCAATCCTGAAACGGGAGTAATTATGACATTTGCGATCAATAAAACAGGGCTTGCTGCTTTTACAACAGGTGGTGGCGGTTTAGAAAGACCAATTGTTGTTACTTCTGGAAAACAAAATGAAATGTATATTACCGATTTCGGAATCTATAAATCACCTGGAATTAAAACACAGGTGTAATTTAGAAAGTTATGAAGCTATAATCGTTTTTTCAAACTAAGCCGCTTTTACCTCATCGCCATCAAGCTAATATTTTGAAGCACCCAGAAAACGAAATTTTCTCTCTACAGTTAATTTATAAGAATTAAGCTCATTTTTTCGTTTGGAGGATCAATATTTTTTAAGTTGATAGCAATCAGGTAGTGAATATTCTTAAGTTGATGAGCATGGAGTACCGCCACATGCCCATCAACTTAAAATTAAGTAAAATTCTGTTCAACTAGATTTTTTCTGTTTTCTAAAAAATTGATATCAACTATCTAAAAATCTGCATACCAAATAAACCCTAACCTCATTTATACATTTTTAACAAATTCAGATATTAATTGCATAGCTCCAATACCATCAATTTTGCAATCAATATCATGATCTCTCTCAACCAAACGTATATTTTTACTTTTGTACCTATTTTTATAACTAATGGACTTCCTTTTCAATTCATTATTTTCTCTCTGATACTTTGTAAAACCTGTATTCCCATAGGAGTAATCGTTGTACCTTGCTTCTTGACACCCACTGCGACACACCCACATCGTTTGAGAATCGATAGCTTATTGCGAATTTGAGCTTCGGATAAAGGACGGGAGAGCAATGAGCGTAAAACAGTTCGTCCCACCCGCTCCTGCCGTTTACTGATATTCCACAGGATCGTCAATATATCCTCATAATCCATCAGGGAACCATGGCGTGACAAGAATTGAAGGATGTCCTCCCTCTCCATTGTTTCCCCTTCGGCTATTGGACTGTAAGGTGTTGACAAGATGACGCTGCTATTCAATATACGTTCAGGAATATGTTGTAATTTCACTATATCTCCTTCTACGATTACCATCAGATACTTAATGAAATTTTCTAACTCCCGAATATTACCTGGCCAGCTGTAGTTTAAAAGAACATTTTTTACTTCAGGTGTAAATTGTAGCTTTCTCCCATTATCATGAAGGAAATAGTCAATGAGGATAAAAAGATCCTCTTGCCTTTCTCTAAGATTTGGGATATGTAACGGCAAAACGTTGAGTCTATAGTACAAATCTTCCCGAAAAGTACCCTTCGACACCATACTATTCAGATTTCGGTTTGTGGCAGCAATTACCCTAACATTAATGGGAATTACGCGATTTCCTCCTACTCGCATCACCTGCCGCTCTTGGAGCACACGCAGCAAGGCTGCCTGAATACTGAGAGGAGCATCTCCAATCTCATCCAGAAAAATGGTTCCATTATGGGCCAATTCGAATAGACCCATTTTCCCTCCTTTTTTAGCTCCTGTGAAAGAGCCCTCTTCGTATCCAAACAATTCACTTTCTGCCAAACTTTCTGTAAGACCGGCAAAATTGACCGGGACGAATGGGCCATCACGCCGGGTGGAATACCTATGAATTGCTTGGGCAAATACTTCCTTGCCCGTACCGTTTTCCCCTGTGATTAATACGGTAAAATCACTTTCTGCCAGTCTGACAGCAACCTGTTTCGCAGAAATGATAGAATCGCTTACACCGATAATATTTTCAAAAGAATATTTTGTCGTTAGTCCCAGACGACTGCTATTTTTGCGGATTTCCTGTTCATTTCGTTGGACAATCGTGACGTCTTGAAACGTAACAACGACACCCATCAAATGCCCGTCCATCATCACGGGAACTTTGGTAACCAGAAGAACCTTGTTCCGTATCTCCAATAATTGATTGGATTCCTCCGCGTGGGACTGAAAAATCGGATTCAGGTTAAACTCAGGGATTATATCCCAGCACCTCTTTCCAAGGCAATTCTCTGCAGACAGGCTAAGGATTTTCTCCGCTTCTTCATTAAAAACCGTAATATATCCCCATTCATCCATACTGATAATCCCTTCATGAACAGCATTAAATACGGATTCCAGCTTTTGATTTAACCGCTTCTCATTGTTTACGGAATTGGCTAAATTTCTTCCAAGGCGGACAAAATCACGGAAAAACTCCGCTGTATAGAAATGCGCATTTTCTATAGGAAGATTCAATTGTTGAGCAATATCATAAATCGTTGTCAAATCGATCGGGCGTATGCCCAAATCAATCACTTTACCAATCGTCTCCGGGACAAGTTCTTTTAATCCATGAGTAATCGCCACATCTATATCCTCAAGTACAGGCTGGATTTCCGCTGTTTGCGGAACATATGGAATAAAGTGCAAATGATCAAATCCCAGACGATTCAAAAGCTCGATGGCATCTACAATCGTGTCCATACTATTCGAGACAAATAGACATTGGGTTCCCGGAGCTAAATCCATCAGTTGTTCGAGCTTTGGCAAATGAACGGTTCTTCTGGCAAACAGTGCCCGCTCATGGATTAGTTTCGGTAAACGATCCAATATACTTTCGGCGGAAACTAGAATCAGTTCACACTCATCCACTAATTGGCTATCCAGCTCCCCGTGCTCATGAACGATATAAATCTGAATATTGGTACCGAAAAACATTCTCAGGTTAGTCTCAAAGGTTTGTGCTAGCTTTTCCCCTCTTGTTAGCAGTAAAATACTTGGTCTCCCCATTTTTCTCTCCTCTTAAAATCCCTTTTTTAGAATAATAATAACTTAAACACAAACCTAAAACTATACCTAATAAAAAACGGTTCTGGTGCAAAAATTTCAGCTAACTTGAAACTTACCTCTAAATCTTGGACATACTGATACTATCAATCTAGAAAAGGTATGGTGTTCAAATAGTGTATAAAGCTGGCTGTTAAAGTCAACTTTATATTTTGATTAACTTCCTCTAACCGATTATATAAATTAAAAATAAATATACAATTTATCTTTTATAAATAAATTTATAGCTTAAGTAAATGATGATAAGGCCAATTAGCACGATCAAAAACTCTTCTATTGGTCCGTAAGTTACATTCTCGAAACAAAATAAACCGCCATGGACTCCGAACCCTCTCATACCCCCCCCTCCCGATCACCTTTCTAAGATCCATATGTTAGATCAAAAGGGAGCAGGACTGATCCGAATCAAAAACCGTCCGCAAACATAGTCGTGATGTAATGAACGTTCGTAAATTAAAAATAAACTTTTACAGACATTCAAGACGTTGTACTTTTACGAACGAGATGATAAGAAATTTAATACGGTATTAAAGGTAACAATTACATCCAACATATTTCATCCTGGTTTTTCCAAAGTTAATGAAATGAAAAGGCTCCTCGATAAACAAGGAACCTTTCTAAATTTATGAAGTTGCTCTGACTGAAATATGATGGTCATTAATGTTTTTAAAATATTACAGATAAGCATAAAATTAAACAGAAAAACTTTTTGGTTTTATAAATATATCTTTTACAAATCTCTCCACTTCCTCAGATGTTGTCATATTTAAAATTTGTTCAATAACTAAGTTTATTTCCGCTTTTGATAACTTAAGAATTTGGTTTCTTGCTCGTAAAATAGAAGTGGCACTCATAGAAAATTCGTCTAATCCTAAACCAAGAAGAATAGGGATCGCGATTTCATCCCCAGCCATTTCACCACATATACCTACCCATTTTCCTTCTTTATGTGCTGCATCAATGACATTTTTGATTAAGCGAAGGATCGCCGGGTTATATGGCTGGTACAGATAAGAAACACGCTCATTCATGCGGTCTGCTGCCAGCGTATATTGAATTAAATCATTTGTTCCGATTGAAAAGAAATCAACTTCTTTTGCAAACAGGTGAGCCATCACAGCAGAAGATGGAATTTCCACCATCATCCCTACCTCAATACTTTCGGAAACGGTTGTGCCTTCAGCTTGAAGTTTTTCTTTTTCCTCTATTAAAATTGCTTTTGCTTGACGAAATTCATCGAGTGTAGCAATCATCGGGAACATAATTTTTAAATTACCGTGCACACTTGCACGCAACAGCGCACGAAGTTGTGCGCGGAACATGTCCTGCATTTCCAAACATAAACGAATCGCGCGGAACCCTAAGAATGGATTCATTTCTTTTGGAAGATTTAAATATAGAAGCTCTTTGTCGCCCCCGATATCCAGTGTACGAACAACAACCGGCTTACCTTCCATTCGCTTTAATACCGTTTTGTAAGCCTCAAATTGTTCTTCTTCTGTTGGAAGTGTATCGCGCCCCATGTATAAAAATTCAGTACGGTATAAACCTACTCCTTCACCACCATTTTCAAGGACACCTTTTACATCCTCAGGAGTACCTATGTTGGCAAAAATCTCCACATGATGTCCATCAGATGATAATGTAGGCTCATTCACAAGCTTGGCCCACTCTGCTTTTTGGGCTTCGTAAACAGCTTTTTTATCTTCGTATATCTTCACAACATCTTCTGTTGGATTGACGATTACTTTGCCCTCTAAGCCGTCGACGATAACTAATACTCCGTTTTCGATATCATTTGTTACCATCTTCGTACCAACGACTGCTGGAATTTCCATAGAACACGCCATAATCGCTGAATGCGATGTACGTCCGCCTATATCCGTTGTAAAACCTTTTACATATTTGCGGTTTAATTGGGCGGTATCAGATGGTGTTAAGTCTTCTGCGACAATCACTACTTCTTCTGAAATCATGCTTGGATTGGCAATGGTCACACCTAAAAGATGCGATAACACACGTTTTGTCACATCATGAATATCAGTAGCGCGCTCTTTCATATATTCGTTGTCCATTGTCTCAAACAAGTTCACAAACATAGTGGCCACTTCGTTTAAAGCAAACTCCGCATTGACTTGCTCGTGTTTGATTTTGTCCTTAACTGGATTGATTAGTTCCGGGTCGCTCAACACGAGAAGGTGGGCAGAAAAGATTTCTGCTTTATCTTCGCCAAGTTCTTTACGAGCATGCTCTTTTATTCCTTCAAGCTCTGATTTTGATGTTTCGATCGCTTGTTCAAAGCGTTCTACTTCCTGATCTGTATTCGTTACTGCTATTTTTTCTACAATTAACTCTGGATTTTCTAAGCGAAAAGCTTTGGCAATAGCAATGCCTGAAGAAGCTGCAATCCCTTTAATTATGATGGACATTGTTTTATTAACCCCTTTCTCATGTTATTTTTTAGCTCAAACTTATTTTAATTTTATATTTTTCTTGTACGTCAACGTCCAGCTGTTCAAACGGATTTACACCAAGCAAATGTACAATGTTACTTTTTTCATGTTCGTCTTTACATCTTTATGCCTTATATATGAAACTTTTATTTTTGTAATACAGTCACATAAATTATTTCTAACCACATATAATTGTAATTTGATAAGCTATATAGCTTCTATGTTTCTATTAAATAATTTTGTGCTCTCTATTTGACAGAGGGGGCTAAAAGCTCTCGTAATCGCGATTCCTAAAGAAACTGCAATTCCTGTAACATTCGTGCCGACGTTATTGGCCAATCCCCTCACTTTTTATTAACTCTTCGAGCGCTTCTAATGCTTCTTTTGCATCGTTACCTTCAGCTACGATTGTGACTTCAGCCCCGCTCGGAACCCCAAGAGACATGATACCCATAATTGATTTTAAATTTACAGACTTCCCTTTGTACTGAAGAACTATTTCTGCCTGATATTGACCTACTTTATTAACCAACTGTGCTGCTGGTCTTGCATGAATACCGAATTTTTCGATAATTTTAAATGTTTTTTCTGCCATTTTATATTTCTCTCTTTCTTTACTAAATTTTAATACTCATTCTAGTATCTATTTTGTTTTCTAATACTGAAAATCCCTCTTTATCCGCCAATTTCTTCTCCAAAGCAACCGTAATAACGAAGTGCTATAGCTGCTGCCAGTGAACCTTTTCCTAGTAAGTTATGTCCGCAACCATATCTATTTCCGTCCTTTTCCACCGGATTATATTGTGGTACGCCACCTGAACTGTAACTAGAGGAAATTTTAGAATATATAATGGGGTATTGTAAAAATAGATCAATTGAATCACTCATAAACAAATGTTATGAGTGATTCAACGATTAGGTTAATTCAGTGTAAAAGCGGCAGCGATCGCCCCGCACTATGGATATACAAAATTCAACAGGCACACCATTGATATCGTAGGCAGTTCGTTCAAGCAGAAGTGCGGGACGACCTGCCTCCGTTTGCAGATATTCACTTTCGTCGGCACGGATGAGAACGGGTTCAAATGCCTCATTTGCTCTTGTTACCACGGTATTAAACTGTTGTGAAAATAAATCATATAAAGAAACTTCGCCTACCTTTTTTAACTGCTTTACATCTGTAACAACATGTTTCGGAATAAAAGATGATTCCAAAATAAACGGCTCATCTTCAGCACAGCGAAGGCGTTTCATTTCAATGACATTCACATCTTCACTCAGCTGAAGCGCTTCTTTGATTTTGGCAGTCGGTTTGACTTCTTCTATTTTCAGAATGATATCCTTAGGGTTCAAGCCTTTTTCTTTCAATACTTTACTAAAGCTGTAAAATCCCATCAATGACTGCTGCAATTTTGGTTTTGCCACGAAGGTACCTTTTCCTTGGATTCGGTATAGAATTCCTTCCTGTACAAGCTCCTCAATCGCTTTTTTTGCCGTGTTGCGACTCACACCAAATTGATCCATTAACTGATTTTCTGATGGGATTTTATCACCAAGTTCCCAATGACCTTTTTCAATTGAATCCTTTAATCTTTCCATTAATTGATGATAAAGCGGGATTATACTTTCATGCTGCAATGGTTTCATTTTATTAAACCTGCCTCCAAATCATACTAATGTTCTTTTAATAACCTAAATTATACCATCAACACTTATAGCGTCAACCTAACAACTAGGTTCTATAACGGAATAGTTTCTACCAAACTATAATAATGATGGTTTATCAAAGTCGCAATTAATATCTTCTACGCTTGTAAAATATTGATAGCCTCCTTAATCGGACCGTTTTCCGTGTTCCAGTCAAAACGACTTTTAAAAATAAATCAAAAAATAAGGAAGCGCGAGAACCTTCCCCACACTTTCTTACCTCGCTTCCTTACCCTGAGATTTTTACAAACCACGGGCTTGCTGTCTCTTTCAAGACAATATTTAGTTCTTGGATATTTTTTTTGCCGGTTTCTTGTAACCAAGCACGTCCGGCTTGTTCACCATTTTCGGAAAATTGAGCGACGCCATTTTTCCATGTTGCCCGGCCGCAGAGGACACCGTTAAAAGTTGAGCCGGATTTTTTCGCAAACATCAAGGTTTCTTGGAACAATTCGGCACTTACGCCGGCGCTTAAGAAGATAAACGGCAGATCTGTTGCCTCACTTTGCTCTTTGAAATACGCAGCCGCTTTTTCCTTGCTGTAGGCTATCTCGCCTTCTGCGTAACCCTCTACAAACTTCATATCTACTGGAACTTCTACCTTTAAAACGTCCACCTTGTATTGTGGTTTAGAGAATTCCCTCATGGCCTCGATAACCTTATGAGGCTTCACTTTGGCATACTCCATGCTTTTCACATCATCATTTCTGGCATCGTAAGACACTATTTCAAGGAAGAACGGAATGTCTTCTTCCGCGCACTCTGATCCAACTCGTTCCATATAAACGTGCTTATAGTCATTAATTTTTTCATCTTCATCTACATCATAGTATAGTAAAAATTTAACCGCATCTGCTCCAGCTTCCTTCAGGCGTCTAACGGACCACTCTGGCAATAAATCAGGCAATCGACCCTCGGCTGTTGCATCATAGCCTGTTTTTTCATATGCCACCAATAACCCAGCGTCCGAATGACGGACTTTCGTAGCCGGCAGACCATATTCCGGATCCAATAGAATCGACGTTGCATATGGTGTTAACTCTTCAGAAACCAATTCTTTGAAGCGAATGATGCCCTCATCCCCGACATTATTCTCACTTCCAGCTTCAATCATTTTCTTTAATGAACCGCGTTGATCGATCGCCAAAGCTCCAATAATTCCATTTTCATCCGACAAACGCTTAAGAGCTGCTAATTTATTATTCGTTAATTCTAACATCAACAATCACCTCTATTAATCTATTTTAATAACCTCTACCATTTCAAAAAATTGATCGAACTTCTTCGGATCAATATAACCTGTTCCCTCTTCCATCGTATTGAGCATGCCCGTCGTCATCGCAGTTTTCAGAATGTCCGGAACGGATTGCTTTCGTTTCAAGGCAACCGCTAATCCCGCAACAGTCGCATCACCCGAGCCAACAGGATTCACGACCTCGATAGCAGGAATGGTAACCCTGTAATAATCTCCACCATGCTTGACAAAAGCACCTGTCGCTCCCATCGAAACGACAATCCATTCAATCCCATGAAATAACTTATTAGTTAACAGTTGCTTCAAGCTGCTTGTGTTCTCCTCCACTTCCATGCCAAGAAGCTGGAACAGTTCTGAGATATTCGGCTTGATCGCAAAAGGTTTTACATTATGGTTTAAAACCTGTCGAAGCGGCTCCCCTGATGTATCAACAATCACGGGAATTCCCTTCTCCCGGCCAATTTCGACCATCTGACGGTAAAATCCAGACTCAAGCCCTTTTGGCAAACTACCCGAAATAGTAACAAGAGAAACTTCAGACAGCAGTTCCCGATATTTTTCTAAAAAGGCTGCTCCTTCTTCCATGGATAAAATTGGCCCGGATTCGAGGATTTCTGTCTGCTTGCCATCATGAAGAATCGCGATACAGTTTCTTGATTCTTGATTAATTTTATAAAAATGATTCCTGATATCACTTTTCGTCAATTCTTGAATAATGCAATCCCCAATAGTCCCGCCAATTACACCTGTGGCCAAAACGTCTTCTCCCATCTGCTTGACAACCCGGGCGACATTTAAGCCTTTTCCGCCGGCGGTTTTACGAACACTTTCCACACGATTTACATCATCTAGCTTAAAATCTTGAATTGGATAGGAAATATCAATGGATGGATTCATAGTGACAGCTAAAATCATTGCACTCCCTCTTTCCCTATCAAGTTTTCAGCTTGAACCCGGCAAACCCCATCAAGATCCGTGGCAGTTAATTCGAGCTCCGGTGTTAAGACGATAAAATCGGCATCATAACCGTTCGTAATCATACCGCATTCCCCATCGATGCCAATACTTTTAGCGGATGCTGTACTTGCCATATAAAAGGCTTCCTCAGGGGTCGCAATTCCCCAATCAACAGCATTTTTGACAGCCTCTTTTAATTGCAAAATACTGCCCACCGCAATCTTTGTCCCGCCAATATCAATGCTTATTGCCATTTTCATGTTCCTGCACCTCTATTTATTCTAGTGTACCTGCTCATCTGTTTTAAAAATTGATGTAATCAGGAAGACGAGTTTTTCTTCCAAAAAAACAATTGTAACATTGGGTTGTTGGTACAAGTTAAAACGAAAGAAAAACTCATAGAAACTAGATTATGAGAATAATAGCTAGATTGTTTTAAGTAATTCTATTATGTCACCGTAATTTGTAGGGTTAACCCAGCAACAATAAGCCATTTAATGCGGCCGAATCCGTCCGCATTAAATGTTTTAATTTTCAGAGAAATGAGAACGACAACCTAGCCACCCTTACAATATTCAGTTGTAGTCCCGTACTATCATATTCCTTATCAGGGCGTGGGAGTCACAATTATTAGACTTATAGATTGTTATCGCTTCCATTATATGCTAGACTCTTTGAACCTTGGACGTTCCGACTTTTGAAAACCTTTAATCGCTTCTTTACCAGTATTGATCGCTAAATCTCTTAATCCATCGATTTGAAGTCCGTCCTTTAGTAGAGCAGTTTCAATAACCATCGCAAGATTTGTTCCGCCAACCACAGCAGAACCTTCCCTTCCATTCGTAAGCGAAACGGCCGTTTTAAACGGAGAACCGCCAACTAAATCACATAAGACTAAGATAAATTCACATTTTTGTAATCTTGAAAAAGCCTCAAGTAGCTTTTTCTCAAGGTCACATGTTGAATCGCATTCAAGAAAATCCACGTATTCCACATTGGGTTGATCTCCAGCGATTAGTTTTACCGAAGATTGAAGACCCGTTGCAAACGATCCATGACCGCTAATAATCAAACCATTCATTTTAAAAATCCTCCTAACATGCTAAATATTATAAAATGGTTCCAAAAGGAAATGGAATTTTACCAATAATACCGATGATAACGGTAATGATAATTAGCTTAACTGGAGAAAATCCCTTTTTTAATAGGTAGTACATTAATAAAGTATATGCTAAAGGCAATAAGTTCGGCATGAGTTTATCGAGTACATCCTTTTGCAGGGCAATTTTTGCCTTACCAGCATGGATCACTAAACTTGATTCTAACTTTACGAATGAGGCAATCAATGCGCCAACAACTGTTAACCCTACAATAGATGCTGCATGTGCTACTTTTTTAGTATTTTCCTTTAAAGAACTGATAGCATTTGTTCCGGCACTATAACCGTAATGCATTAATCCAAATCTAAGAGCAAAATGAACTGCGTTAAAGATTAATAGGAAGATCACTGCTCCCATAGGGTTTCCATCTTGCCCAAGTGAAGCACCTATACCTACACAAATGGGAAGGAGGGTCAACCAGAAAAGGGCATCACCAATTCCTCCAAGCGGTCCCATCATGGCTACTCGAATGGCTCTAATCGTGTTTCGGTTTTGTTTCTTTTCCTCCAGAGCAAGGACAATCCCCATAATAATGTTTACAAGGAATGGATGCGTGTTGAAGAATTCCATATGACTTTTCATCGATTCACTTAAATCGTGCTTATTTTTGTGAATCTTTTTCAAACCTGGCAAAATCGAATATAACCATCCTGCAGCCTGCATTCTCTCATAGTTAAATGACGCTTGAAGTAAAAGGGATCGCCATACCATCTTGTTTAAATCTTTTTTGGTCAAGACCTGTTTTGTCGCACCGTCTTGATAATAATCCGGACTGCTCGTATGGTCCACTGTCGTTACCACTTGTTTAGATTCCACGTTTTGCAACCCCCTTTACTGATCCATCACCAGAATTTGCTTTGAAGTAATCGTATAGCGCGATGGCAATCCCAATTAAAGCAACAGCAATAACTGGCATGTTCATATATGTGACTAAAATAAATCCGACGATTAAAAAGGCAATATATTGTTTTTTCAACATAATTTTTAATAGCATCGCAAAACCAATTGCGGCCATCATTCCCCCGGCAACACCAAGACCGCTAATAAGCCATTTTGGTAAAGTCTCTACGACCCCTTTAGCAGCTTCTGCGCCAAAATAAATTGGTAAAAAAGCAATAACAAAATAGAATACAAATAATGTAAGAATTCCCAAATAATTAATTCGTTCGATTCCCTTTGTATTAGCCTCTTGTGCATATTTGTCAGCTTTATGCATAACCGGAGAAAAAGCAGTAAACATGAGGGTGATACATGCCTGAACTGCAACTGCAAACGGAACAGCAATACCGATTGCCACTTTTGGCTCTTGTCCTGTCAGAATCGCAAACGACGTTCCGATTATTCCCCCAATAACAACGTTTGGCGGCTGTGCCCCAGCGAGCGGCACCATACCGGCCCACACTAACTCAATGGCAGCACCTGTCATAACCCCTGTTTGTAAATCCCCAAAAATCAAACCAATAATGACACCGGTTACAATTGGCCGGTGAATGTGGAACAACCCGTTAAACAGGTCTATTCCTGCAATTCCAGCCCATATGGCAACTAATAAGGCTTGAAGCAGCATGTGATTATCCATTCATTCTCACTTCTTTCTATAAGTGTTTATAAATATCATCTGGTCTTTCATCCGGAACACGACGTACCTCAAGTTTCACTCCCAAGTCACGCAGCTTCCTAAAGGCTTCTTTATCATCTTCATCAACGGAAACGGTGGAGAATAATTGTATTTTCCCTTGAGAAAAATGCATATTTCCAATATTTACTTTATCAATTGGCACACCGCCCTCTACAAGTCGCAATACATCTTGTGGTGTTTTTACAACTAAAAAGATATGTTGTTCATCTGCTGCATTGTGAATCACATCAATTGTTGTCTGGATTGAGAAAAAGCGAATTCCGATTGACCCCGGAACAACCATCTCCATTAAATCCTGTTGTATCTCATCTTCAGACACTTCATCATTTGCGACGACAATTAAATTAGCTCCTAAATGATTAACCCATGTAACTCCTACTTGACCATGAACCAATCGGTTGTCGATTCTTGTTAGTAAAATATTCGGCATGATATTACCCCCTATAAATATGATGAATATATTTTAACTCCTTTAACAACCCGGTTTACCATACCAGATGGTGATGGGTTATCTAGAGCTATTCCCAAATAAATCGAAATGCAAAAAGCAGACCATAAAGCAAATAGTTCAAGGAAAGGAAGACACGTCATTACCAATTAGAGCGTACCTAGATTAATTTTCTAGGCGAACATGGTATTTAAACTTATCACCCCCTGGCGATGGTATTCGTATATTCAATCACCCGATCTACCCCAACGGATGGATAAAATCATCGTACTCCCTCTTTCCGTAAATGGTAACGACAAGCACCATCAAGGTACGTCGCCATTAATTCCAGTTCAGAATTCAACACAATAAAGTCAGCAGCGAAGCCCTTAGCAATTTTCCCGCATTCCCCATCCATCCCAATACTTTTAGCAGGTGCGGTACTCGCCATATAGATCGCTTCCTCCGGGGTGGCAATCCCCCAATCAACGACATTTTTGACTGCATCTTTCAGCTGTAAAACACTGCCTGCTAAACTGCCGCCCTCGATACGGGCCACACCAGCTTTCACCTCTACAGCAAATTCTCCGAGTTGATAGTTTCCTTCCGGCATTCCCCCAGCCATCATACAATCGGTGACCAAAACGGTTTGATCTCTGCCGCGTGCATTCATTAAAATATTGGCGGCAGCAGGATGAACATGGTATCCGTCACAAATGATTTCCGCAAAAACATCTTTTAGATTCATAGCAGCGCCGGCCATCCCTGGCTCACGATGGTGCAGCGGGCTCATTCCATTGAACGTATGAACAAAAATCGAAGCCCCCCTCTCAACCGCTTGCTTTGCTTCTTCATAAGTTGCATCACTGTGAGCTAACGCCACAGCTATCTCTTCACCGACAGCATATTCAATAAATTCCGCTGCACCGTTTCTTTCAGGTGCAAGAGCAATTTTTTTAATAGAATCATTGGATAATCTCTGCCAATCTTTCAACTTTTCAACGGATGGGTTACAAAAATATTTCGTATTTTGTGCCCCTTTATGCTTTTCGGTAAAAAACGGCCCTTCTAAAAAGATGCCTTTAATTTTGGCTCCCCTGACTTTCGTATAATTGGCACCGATCATTTCAACGACCTGATTCAACACTTCTGTTGAAGAGGTTAAGGTTGTCGGCAAAAATGAGGTAACTCCGCAGGAAAGAAGTCCTTCAGATATCTCATTCAATCCTTGAAAATCGTTGTCCATAATGTCGTGATTTCGAAATCCATGAATATGTGTATCTACTAAACCAGGAGCAATCCAATATCCCGTGTAATCAATGATTTCTGCCGCTTCATCAGGCCGATTTTCGGAAAAGATACCAAATTTCCCATCTTTTATTTCCAAAAATCCAGGCCCTACGACCTTCCCCTCAAGAAAAAACTGATCGGCAAAGATAAACATCGACTTGCTGCTCTCCCTACCCAAATTACTAGTATTCATAGATGGTCACGCCTTTAACGACACGGTTCACTGTTCCTGTCGGCGACGGGGTATCTGGTGTATTGCCAACCTTTATTGAGGCCAGCAATGAAACCGTCTGGCCAACCATGAGATAAGGTAAGGCTAGATAAGCATCTGGTATAGATTGGGCCTCTTTGCCGAAACTAAATACGTTCCCATCATAATTGGTTTCTCCCTCAACCTCGATGGCACATATATAGCTGGCAACATTGTCCTTCTGCATTTCTTTTAACATATCTAAATCGTATTGACGTGTATAAGGCTGATTGGAAACAAACACAAAAACCACGGACTTTTCATTCACAAATGATTTAGGACCATGTCGGAAACCTAACGATGAATCAAAGGCAGTGACTACTTTTCCAGCTGTCAGTTCTAATATTTTTAATTGTGCTTCTCTCGTTAAACCTTCTAAACTGCCAGAGCCTAAGTAAATGATGCGGTCAAAATCACGATCAATGATCGCTTGAATGACGTCTTCTCTTTGAATGACACTTTCACCCATTTGCCGAATCGTTTTTACAATGGTCATTTTTTCTTCCAGAGGCTTAGGATCAAAAACAAGCAAAGTCGATAGTGCCATGCACGTATAACTTCCCGTCATCGCAAATCCTTGATCATTCGATTTTTCAGGCATCAAAAGCAACAAATTATTTTCATCCCCTGCTGCCCGCTTGGCCAATTGACCATCCTTATTACAAGTGATTGTTAGATGATACAAATCGGTCACAATTTGCTCCGTTAATTGGACGGCAGCAACACTTTCCGGGCTATTGCCGCTTCTTGCAAACGAAACGAGTAAGGTTGGAAAATCCGCTTTTAGGAATTGATAAGGATTGGATACCAAGGTCGTTGTCGGAATACTCAGCAATTCCCACTGTTTTTCATCCACTTGTTCCTTTAGATATGGGGTGACGGTATCACCGACATAGGCAGATGTTCCGGCACCGGTAAAAATAACGCGAACCCGGTCATGTTTCATTGATATTTTTAGTAAAAACTTTTCAATCTCACTGCTTCTATCCGTATACAATGCAAAGGTTTCAGCCCATAGATCAGGCTGCTGTTTTATTTCTGCGGTTGTGATTTGCGCACCTAATGGTACTAATTTTTCTTGACTGAATGTAAACATATCCGACACTCCTCTTTCAATTCTTTCGAACACTCGCAATCTTGCACCAACAACACCATTATTCTGCGCCAGTATGTGGGAAGACGAGTTTTCTTCAAAAAATCCATTCCACACCCTTTATAACATTGGGTTGATGGTATAAGTTGAACGGAAGAAAAACTCATAGAAATTAGACTATGAGAATACTCTGAATATTGTAAGTAATTATATTATATCACATCAAAATGTAGGGTCAACCCAACAAGTGAAATATATTTAACTTTCAGGTAATTTACATTCATATATACTTTTGCAAGTAAAAACTCATTCCATAATTCAACAGAATTTAAAATCATTACGGAAGAATGTCATCTATAAATACATCTTGAAATGCTGTTCCTTCATTTAGAATCTTCCTAGATAGTAAGTCATTTAAAGGTTCTCCTAACTTGTTATTAATTAATGTTCCTTCCACCTCTGCCCCTGATTGCTCTGTAAGGTCCGGTGTATCCCCACTTAACGCCGCATTTCTCACCTTCGAGACTTCACGGCCCATCCATTGTACATCCACTTTGACATTTGGATTCGCATCCTCAAATTCATCAATAATTTTTTGGATGACAACCTGTTGCGGTTCCCCTTTGTTCCACATAGACCAGTACTTGATTGTGGTTTTTTCTAAAGAAGAACTGCTGCTGCAGGTAATAAAAATAGCGAACAACAGGATTGAAATAATCACACTGCTAATCCTTTTTTCCACTTAAACCCTATTGTTTTTTTGTAAAATACAAATTATTCTTATAATTTAAATATACAATACATAGGTTGATGGGTCAACCGCACATTTTAAAAAGAGAAAAGAAATCATCCTCTTATAGATTTCTCTTCTCTCAATGAACCCTTTGCTACTAGAGCTTCTAAGGTTTTTATTGGCTTTTTTGCTTCAACCGGGATAAAATAGCCACAAAGTTTTGCGTGAAATCAGAAGAAGCTTCATCTATTTCAGGTTATGCTGAATTAGGATTTTTATATACATTTACAAATTTATCCTTTAAAGCATTAAATCCTGAGCTGTTTAAACTTTTCTTTGAATAAGGCTTATCATCGAAAAGAGTCATTTCTTCGTAAGCAGCGGCTAATTTTGAAAACTCCGCAGCTCTTTTAATCAGTGGGGTTTTCTCCATCCCTCACCAATCGGGATTTTACGGGCAGTTGATCCCAAGCTATCTTCCTTGTTTCTTTCTAAATCTTGAGATGGGGGAATCTGAAAATGGCAAGATAAAGAAGAATAGCTAGAAAATGTTAAGGGAAATGGGAAAATAAGAGGAGTGTCATGTGTTAGCAATAATAAACAAAAAGGGTTAAATATACTACTAGTAAAAAAATAAAATATTAAAAAGAATCTTCCTGGCCTTTCTTAGTTGAATAGTGAGGAAGGGTCAGGAAGAAAAATAGTTTATACTTTAATCAAGTCTGTCTATTCATTACGTATACGTTGTTCTGTCTCGATATCGAAAAAATGTGCTTTCGTTAAACTGAAAGCTAATGGGAGCTTATCGGTAGCTTTAATTTCTGAACGAGCATTGATTCGTGCAACAAAACTTTGATTCGCAAGTCTTCCATGAATCATCGTTTCAGCACCTAATAATTCAGCAACTTCAACTGTAATTTCGACAGTTGATTCAGGAGAAGCTTGAATAACAATTGGTTCATCATGAATGTCTTCAGGGCGAATGCCGAGTATAATAGTTTTTCCGTTATAGCCTTTTTTCTGCAATACTTTTAATTGTCCATCGGGTACTTTAAACCGAATGTTTTCTATATGAACATAGTTATCTTTTAATGTTCCAGTAAAGAAATTCATAGCTGGAGAACCAATGAATCCGCCGACAAAAATGTTTTCAGGAGCATCATATACTTCTTTTGGAGTACCAACTTGCTGGATGAGCCCATCTTTCATAACAACAAGGCGTGATGCCATTGTCATTGCTTCTGTTTGGTCATGTGTTACATATACAGTGGTCGTGTTTAAACGGCGATGAAGTTTAGAGATTTCAGAACGCATACTTACACGTAATTTTGCGTCTAAATTGGATAGGGGCTCGTCCATTAAAAACACTTTTGCGTCACGAACGATAGCTCTTCCTAACGCAACACGTTGACGCTGCCCACCTGATAATGCCTTTGGTTTCCGCTTTAAGTAATCTTCAAGTCCTAAGATTTTCGCCGCCTCTGTTACGCGGCGATTGATTTCATCTTTTGGAAGTTTGCGTAGTTTCAAGCCAAACGCCATATTATCATAAACAGACATATGTGGGTATAGTGCGTAATTTTGAAATACCATAGCAATGTCGCGGTCTTTTGGAGCGACATCATTCATGAGTTCTCCATCAATATAAAATGAGCCATCAGAAATATCTTCTAGACCCGCAATCATACGTAGAGTGGTTGATTTTCCGCATCCAGAAGGACCGACAAATACGATGAACTCTTTATCTTGAATATGTAAATTAAAATCAGAAACAGCAGTTGTTTTATTATCATAAACTTTAAAAATATGATCTAATACAAGTTCTGCCAAGATTACTCACTCCTTTTTTGAATTAATCGAATTATAAGATTTTTTGAGATGTAGGTAAATTGATGACAAACTGCTTTTCTTGTAACGGTGCAAATGCCGTATAAGAATGAATAACCACATCATTTGGCATCAAGCCTTCTTCATCAAATATGACAATTTCATTTTGCTCTGCTAACAAGGATGCTGGAATCTTATAATCTTCTTGCGGCCCAATGTTCCAGTACCTTCCTAAACATTGGCCATTTACCCAAAAGCATCCTTTGCTCAAATGATTAAAACGAACCTTTACGATTGTGCCCTGATCAGGGGTCCAGGAAAAGTGTCCTTTATACCAGCGGGGATAAACCGATTGCTTATCACCATTTTCAGATAGTGTCCATTTCTTTTCCTCATGAAGCTGAGCACATGATTTCATTTTCCACCCATGAATCTGCTCTCTTTCATTAAACAAGTAAAGATCAAAACGGCGAATGTTGGAAATATTTTGAACGTCTAAATCCAGAACATTTTCCCCTTGCTTTAACGCATCGCTAATATCTGCAACCCCGTAAACAGCACTGCTTTTTCCCCAAGCCGTTTGGTTATCCATCAGCATCTTTGCAGGCTTTCCATTTACGTTAACACGCGAAACTCCTTCGCCAACAAGGATTGCACTGTCATAGCCAACATTCAGAAAAGAACTTAAAAATCCAATTCTGCCATCAATTTTTGGTATTTGTGACAAATGATGCTGAACTCCACAACCCTCCACTTGCCAATTCCCCAGTAATGATAGATGCTTACCGCTTAGTGCAGGTGCTTCACTAATTCCCTTTGGTTCGCCAATAGATTGAGTAAAGTTATAGCGCCCCATATTTTGGACAAGGCATGTTAACGTATTTTTCCCTTGCTTTACTGAGACATCTATGGAAGAAGCCCCAAGCTTGCTGAGCTTCCCTACAAATTGATGATTGCAAAAGACCATGACTGGATCCTCTATCCTCGGAAAGACAATCGTTGTTTCTTTTGTTTCCGAGGAATAAAATTCGCTTTCATAACCTAAATAACCGCTAAACTGTCCAAAGCTGCTGAAATCAAGCGGTTTTTCAACCTCTTTCACACCTTCGCGTAAAAAACAAAGGTTTTCATCTGCTGTTTCCCATTTTAATGGAGCAATGGAGGTGCTTTTTTTCAACGGAACACTATTCCCTTCCATGGACTGTCTCGAGACAATACTTATACAATAAGTCGAACCATCCTCAAATAAGAGCTGAACGGTCTGTGGCTGGCTTCCATGGAAAAAACGAAACGCAATACGATCTTCTTCTACTAATTCAAATTGGTTGGGAAGAGGACAATCGATGTCAGCTTTTCTATTAAGCTGTAATAATAAGGATGAACGTTGACCTTCCTCTTGATAAACAACCGCTTCATCAGAACCAAAACCTGTTGTCCGACCCGTTAGGGCTTCAATTTTGAAATAATTCCCTGCGTTAACATTACAGACTATTGGCAAAACTGCATTAGCTTCAATTGTAAAAGGTACAAGACTATGATTATGATAAACTTGCGATTGAATTCGTTCATTTCTATTATTCTCGATAAAGGTCACTTCGCCATATGGACTGACAATTCTTTGAGATGTTAAGTCACTAGGAAGCTTCAAATCCGAACTTGCTTGTTCTGCATTCGTTAATAGCGGTTCCAGCCATTTGACGAATGCATGATACCTTTTCAATACTTCATATTTTTTTGTCGGCTGCAAATATTCATCTAAAGCAACATCATAATCGTACGAAGTGATGGAAAAAGTCTGCTCTCCAGATGTCCGGCCGCCCCAGTGATCAAAATTTGTACCGCCAAAATACATATAATAATTGATCGCAGAATAACCATTGCTTAAAAGCTGATAACACTCCCGTTCAAGCTGCTCAGGTGTTTTTTGATTGGCTTTATTTCCACCCCATTGTTCAAACCAGCCAATCCAAAACTCCATAACTCCTTTCGGTTGATCTGTATATCTTTCGTCTAATATCGTAGCCGCATGCTTTGAATTTGACCAAAAGTTGCGAAATTCTACAGCACCATCAACTGCTCCGTAGCATGTAACAAATGGTACCTCAATGTCCCTTGCAATCATCCCATCCCGCAGGTATTCCATATACTGTTTATCTGGTTTTCCATAAGACTGGAATTCATTTTCTACTTGAACCATGATTACTGTCCCATTTTTCGTCAACTGGAATTCATCGATGATTGGTATGATTTGATCAAAATATTTATCTACATATTGTAAAAAGGTAGGTTCTGACGAACGATATTGAATACCCTTTTTCGTAGAGAGCCACCAAGGAAGCCCTCCAAAATCCCATTCTGCGCAAATATATGGACCTGGTCTTGCAATAACATACAATCCTTTATCAGCACATAACTGAAAAAAATGAGCTACATCTTTATCACCAGAGAAATCCCATTCTCCTTCATTCATTTCATGGAAGTTCCATGGAATATATGTTTCAATTGTATTGCATCCCCCTGCTTTTGCTTTATCTAAAACTTCGCCCCATTCAGACCTCGGCAGACGGAAGTAATGAATGGCAGCAGATAAGATGAAGATTCTTTGATTCTGTATCTTCCAGCTCTTTTGGTCATAGGTAATCATTTAATCGCCTCCATACTTTCTATGCGCCAGATATTCTTGGCATCCATATTGGTTCTTTTTCAAGCTCTGCTCATATTTAATGAAATAATAGCTGTTCTTTAATGTCATGATACCCGGGAGCTTGGGCAAGAAATCTCATTTTCGCAAGTTAATTGGATATCGCTAATAACGAAAAATGTAAATATTGGTTTTTCCATATTTGTTAGAGTTTCCTTAAACTTCCTTGGTCTGATTTTCAGATGGTAATGTTTTTTTATGAAAGAACAGATTCAAACCGGAAAATTTAAAGTTTGAAGTCTCTCTCACTTTATTCTCCATCGTATGAAATATATTCATTGACACCCACATCGTAAAAAAAGCTACAACACTAACGCTAAAAAATGGAATTAAACCCGGAACCCGCAAAAACAACCTAAATAAAATATAGTAACCGAAAGCTAATAGCATCGTATGGAACGGGAAGGATATTCCCAATAATAAGGACATTGTCAGGTATTGCTGCAGCTTAAATTCAAAATGAACAAAAACAGGGATAACATATAATAGTAGAATTAAAAAAAGAATACTAAGCGTGATAATGAAGATAAATAATAATAGATGCATGAACCCGTTGGTAAATCGAATAATGGAAAAGTTTAGATAGATTAGGAACCCAATGAAAAACAAAACAAAGCCTATGGTGTTCGCTTTCCAAAACTCTTTCCGGAAAGTAATCCAATAAACTTTAACTAATGAGCGGAATTGTTCGTTTCCCATCCGCCATTTTCTTATGGCTGTAAATAACCCTACAGTTGCCGGCATCAGCCCTAGGATAATGCCTCCCATTAAAGTCAGGGCGATCCAAAGGATTTGAAAAATGGCTATTTTCATAACAATTTCCGAAAAACGATAAAACTTCCATATTAGACCATTGGTTTCCATAAACACCATAACCCTCTTCCTAAGAAGGAAACACGTACGGAGAACAAGTGTCATCCGTACGGTTCAATCAACTTTTTTATTTTTCCATTCTCTTGTATGCTGCTTCATAAATTTCTATGTAACGTTTAACGCCCATTTTTTCTAACGTACTTTTATATTCATTCCATTTAGAGAAATCTGCTTTTCCTGTAATAAAGTTTGCTGTCATCTCTTTCAGATACGTATCCATATCGGTTGAAATTGGTGTTAACTCACTCTGTTCTTCTGCTGTAAAGTTAAACGCCGGCCAAACATCACCCAATTTAAGCGATAGCGGTTCTGCTTGTTTGGCATTTGCGGTTGTAGCCTCCTTGCTTTCTGCCCCGTTAAAATATTTTTGCTGAACAAAACCAGGATAATAACCACCAGGCCATGTTAGGTATTTACTTACTGCTTGGTCTAGAGTTAATCCATCCGGATTCTTCTTAATT
This sequence comes from Bacillus yunxiaonensis, assembly GCF_037104695.1. Lineage (NCBI taxonomy): Bacteria > Bacillati > Bacillota > Bacilli > Caryophanales > Bacillaceae > Bacillus > Bacillus yunxiaonensis. The sequence goes on from NZ_JBAWSV010000001.1 coordinate 1,171,569, forward strand.
TCATCAACATAATCCAATTTACCCGTTTTTGGATCCTGGGTGTAGGTCTTACCTTCGAAGCCCATAAAGAACATTTTTGATCCTTCATCACTATACAAATGATCGATCCACCTTACCGTCGCTTCAGGACTCTTATTCTTATTGGTAATAACAGCCATCCCTATGTTTCCTAAAGGTGAACCAATTGCTGTATTTAACCGATCTCCATGAGGGCCTTTTAATACAGGAATTCCTACAAATCCACTCAGATTTTCTGTCGTCCCAGGATCAACTCCGTTTATGACGCCAAAGGTATTCTTTGAAGCTTTCGCACTAAACTCTTCCGTCTTAAGGGTGAAGATTTCTTTATCAATTAAGCCTTTAGTATAAAGCTTGTTTAAATATTGCAGTAGCTCTTTATATCCATCAGTGGTCGGTACAAAGCGCATTTTTTTTGTTTTCGGATCTAAGTCAACATTATTATTCGCAATTCCATGATTATTTAAGCCAAAAGATCCTTTTAAGGCGTAAATAAAATCATCGATTCCATATGCCCCGCCCCAAGGAATTTCGTCTGCTTTTCCATTACCATTTGGATCACCGTCTTTTATGGCCTGTAATACGGATTCAAATTCATCAAGAGTCGTTGGTTCTTTCAATCCTAATTTATCAAGCCAATCCTTTTTAATCCATGGCGTTCCATAAAGGAGCCCCTTGAATTCAGGATCATAAAAAGTCGGAAACCCATAGATTTTTCCATCAGGCATCGTAATCCCTTTTTTCACTATAGGATATTTTTCCATAATCTTTTTAAAATTCGGAGCATACTTATCAATTAAGTCATTTAAAGGAATAAATACACCCTGCTGACCAAATTTTACTAAATCCGTCTTCGGCACTGCAGCTGCGAATAATACATCTGGATATTCACCACTTGCAAGCATGAGATTTCGTTTTTCCTTCAAACTTTGTGTTTGGACAGTATCCCAATTGATATGAATATTGGTCATTTTTTCATATTCTTGCCAAAGCATTAAATTGTTCCAATCCTGTGATTGCAAAAACTTTCCCGCAAAGCCTTTCAACTCAATCTTATCTTTTACAATGGGCATTCCAGTTTGATTAAAATTAGCTATTGTAGGTTCCTTTTTACTGTCTTTCTTTTCGACAGCGGTTTTCTCGTTGGAACATGCGCCTAATACGAGTGAACCCATTAGAACAAGCGATAGGATACTAGACTTTTTCTTCTTATTCTTCATTTCGCAACCCCCTGATTTTATCCTTTAATAGATCCAACCAAAAATCCTTTAACAAAATACCTTTGTAAGAATGGATACAAAATCAACATTGGTAAATTCGCAAAAATTAAAACAGCATATTTTAGCCCTTCCACACTCATCTGCTGTTTTAAGAAGCTTTCACTCGTTGATTTAACCATATCACTCGCTTGGTTTTGAATAAGGATCTCCCTTAAGATTAATTGAAGTGGAAAAAGTTCTTTATTTTGTAAATAAATTAATGCTGTAAAGTAAGAATTCCAGTGTGCAACTGCATAGAACAAAATCATAACGGCAATAACAGGCATGGAAAGAGGCAAAACTATTTTTAGCAGAATTCTAGTATTTCCTGCGCCATCAATCATGGCCGCTTCTTGAAGTTCAAGTGGAATGGTTGTTTGGAAAAACGTCCGCATGATAATAATATTAAATATAGATACGGCATTAGGAATAACCATTACCCAAAAGGTATCAATCATTCCAAGACTTTTGATAAGCAAATAGCTAGGAATTAAACCACCGCTAAAAAACATCGTGAAAACAAAGATTCCCATAATCACATTACGGCCAACAAAGTCTTTCCTAGAAAGTGGATATGCTGCCATAATCGTTAATACTACGTTAATAGCAGTCCCTACTACCGTATATTTAACTGTATTGAGAAATCCGTTTATAATATCATGATTTGAAAATAATTTTTTGTACGCTTCAAAATTTAACCCCTTTGGCCAAAACCAAATTTCTCCGTTTAACACATGGATTGGATTGCTAAGCGACGCGCTTACGATAAAGATCAAAGGATAAACAACCAGTAACGCGATGATTGTTAAAAAGAAATAATTAAAAAAACTAAAAACTTTATCGGATGCTGTATTTTCCATCTAGTTCACCACCTACCATAGGCTTGTTTGATTGATTTTCTTAGCAAAGAAATTCACCATTACAAGCATAATGAAATTTATGATTGAGTTGAATAACCCTACTGCAGCAGAAAAGCTGTATTCAGCTTGTTCGATACCGCTGCGATAAACAAAGGTAGATATAACGTCTGATGTCGACATGTTTAGGGTATTTTGCATTAAGAAAACTTTTTCAAATCCAACCGACATAACAGATCCTGCATTTAGAATAAAAAGAATAATAATCGTTGGCATAATGGTTGGGATATTAATATGCCATATTCTTTGAAGTCTCGAAGCACCGTCAATCATTGCTGATTCATGTAAGGAATAGTCAACAGAAGTTAGAGCAGCAAGATAAATAATAGAGCTCCATCCCATGGTTTGCCAGACATCGGAAAACACGTATAATGTTTTAAACCAACTTGGTTCTGACATAAATGCGATTGGTTTTCCACCCACTAGAATACTAACTTGATTGATTAATCCATCCGGCTTTAAAAAAAGGATTAACATCCCGACAACTACTACTGTAGATAAAAAGTGAGGAGCATAAATAATGGTTTGTACGAATTTTTTAAACTTAGAATTTCTTACTTCATTTAGCATTAGGGCAATGATGATTGGAATCGGGAATGCCACTGCTAGTGTATAAATACCAATACCCAACGTATTTTTAATAAGTCTCCAAAAATAGTAACTATTAAAAAAACGCTCAAAATGTTTCATCCCTACCCATGGACTATCCCATATCCCTAGCGTTGGAATAAAATCTTTAAAAGCAATTTGCACGCCGTACATAGGAATGTAATGAAATACAATAAAGTAAGCGATTACAGGAGAAACCAATAAATAAAGTTCCCAATTTTTACGGAACGACTTCTTTAAAATTGTCCACTTTGACAAGGAAGCTTCTGATTTTTTTTCTAATATACTAACGTGTTGCATACTAGTCTTGCTTTGAATAATTTTTTCCAAATCCTCTCCCCCTTCTCATACGGAAGCTAATCACACATACTTGACAGTTGAACCTTGACTGACCTCAATAACCTTTCCGCCAGAGCGAATGGACTCAGTCGCTGCACAGCCGACCGCAACACTCATTCTTCCTGCATATGGTGTGGTTAAAGGCTGCTTGTTGTTTAAGACTAGTTCGACAAAGTCTCTGCATATTTTTGGATCCGCACCACCGTGGCTGCCTTGTTCTTTTTTCATATCATAGGTTATGTCACTAAATTCATTCCAGGAGTTTGATTTTCTCGTTTTCACATATACTTTTTCATTTACATCGTCATTCTCTACTCTGCCTTTTGTACCGATAAAGGTATAGTTTCTTGAATAATCTGGTGTAAAGTGGCATTGCAAGTAGGAGGCTTTAATGCCGCCTTCAAGTTCCATAATCAACATATTATTGTCCTCAACATCGATTTCTTCCCGAAAAGCGCATTGGGTCAATACGTTCAGACTCGCTTCCGTACAGGTATCCTTTTCATCACAAGTAGGACATGTTAATGTATTTGGTTTATCTCCACCGTAAAAATCGAGTCCCCCAAAAGCCGAAACCTTTTTTGTATATTTTCCAGTAATCCAATGGATCACATCGAGATCATGAGAACCCTTTTGCAATAAAAGAGAAGTCGTATTTTTAGCTGTTCCATGCCAGTCGTGATAGTAATAATAACCGCCAAATCCAACGAAGTGTCTAACCCAAACGGCTTTGAGGTCACCAATCACACCTGAATCAATAATCTCTTTCATTGTTTGGTACATACTCATATAGCGCATATTAAATCCAATCATTAAATGTTTTCCCGACTTTTCCGCTTGTTCGATGATCCGGTCACATCCTTCTACTGTGATCGCTAACGGCTTTTCACAATAGACGTGCTTACCAGCTTGAAGTGCCGCAATGACATGCTCCTCATGTAAATAATCTGGAGACAAAATGGCAACAGCATCAATATCCGTGCGAGCGAGCAACTCTTTATAATCGGTAGTAATATATGCATGTTTGTTAATTTTTTCTTGAAAGGCTTTCAACCTTTCCATCGAAACATCAGCTGCAGCAACGACAACTGAATTCCCACCTGGGTTATGCCAATACTTTGCAATACCACTCCGAAGTCCTGCACCAATAATCCCAATTCTTACAGTTTCCATTTGATACTTCCTCCTATCCTTTCTTCTTATCCCTGCTACTTTTGATGATTCCTCTTGGTGAACCACCTCCTTAAAGTCTTGTGGAAGTATTTCCTTATTATCATCCAAACGTTTTCCTGAATGGCGTTAAAATAGAATCTTTTAGATCCTATTTCCTTTCAGATGATTCCCGAATGACTAATTCGAATAGTAATATGATTTTGATTGACAGCTCAATTTTCTCCTCTACCATGTCCATAATTGTTTTTTGCAGCCATCTTTCCCATTTGGCATTTAGGGATATCTACCATTTAGAGAGACAATGTTGAATATTCTTACATTTCCATATTATCTAATCCGAAAAAAGCTATATCTTTTGGGATCTCTAAATTGTTCTCGATGACAGCTCTTATGGCAACTATCGCCATCATGTCACTAGTAAGACTTCTCTTAGGTTTTTAATTTAAGCGCTTTCTTTACTAGAATAATAAATATAAATTTCCTGAATTTAATAATTTTTTTAATGAAATTCTTTAAAGAATTTCATTAAAATAGGAATATACACTCTTACTGTTAACGGGTTGTAGGTACAAGTTATTTTAAAAAACTTGCTAAGAATTAAGTCTTAGCAAGTTTCTATCTCTTTTTAAACTGAAAATTCTAACTATTTTAAATATACACTCCCCACAATGAACCTGTCAACCCATCAACCAGAATTGAATTTGAATTTTTTTATCTGCCTACAGCACAATTGGGATTAGGATCTATATGAATAAAAATACCAGATTTGATACCGTGCAACTGATTGCCTTAGCTGGTCACGGTATCTTATCAAAGTATATTTATGTTCATTCACCTACTGGCGTACCCGCGGCACAGGCAGAAAGTGGCGGCATGCTCATGTATTATGGCTGCGACGCTATTGACGTTGTTCTTATCTTTATACTTTGCTTTCAATGGTTCAAAGCCGCACGGCCCCGTAAATATGAAATTAAAGGAGCATTATCCTCCACAAATACGTTGTACTTAATGGTCCATACCGAGTTATACTTTTCATACTCTTCAAACACGAATTGAATTCGTTTCCCCGTTTTGTATTTTTCTTCATTTACTTGTTTAATCGTTAATTCACTTGACTTGATCATTCTTTTATTAGTGTCTCCGGGACCGTTGTTGTCTTATCTAGTAGTATCTTCAAACAGGTAAATTTCAGCACCGGTAAATGAAATAGCATTTGTTAGTGCACCACTTGATTGAACAATCTTTACGTATCTTGCTGTTTTCGCCTCTGCTAAATCATACTCTTTTCCAGATTCAGTATATACTTTGGGATTCTGGTGCAAAAAAATCAAATTGATCGCAAGTAATCTATAAATCTTGGACATACCGATACTACTACTCTAAAAAAAGGAGAGTAATCAGTATGACGAATGAAAATTTATTTAAGTGGAAGCACTACTACTCCAGTACTAGGTAATTCCCCACCTTTTCCGCTGTCTTTATTTTACTTATCGTTACCTGAATGATTTGATCCTCCCTTTTCCTTTAAATTGGCTAAAGCTAAATTTAAGGTTTTTGTTGCTGCAACTACTTCTTGTTGTGTAGCTTCTTTATCTTTTAATACTTTGTCAGCATTCTTTAATTCTTCCTTAAGCATTGTTACACTTTCCTTAGTATATTTAGACAAATCCATTTTCTTTACTTTATTTATTAAATCTTCAAGAGCAGATTTATCTGGAACTAATTTTAAATCAAGGTAAGACTTAAGTAAGTTATTATAAGCTTCATCTACTTTTTCTTGAGTTACATCTTTATTTCCTAAAACCTTTTTAGTGTCATTTAATGCTTTTTCAAACTTATTCCAAGTTTCTTTAATATATTTATCTTTATTTAAGCCTTCAACCATATTTACTAAGTTTTGAAGAGCTGGCTTATTTATATTCTTCTTAACTAAAGCATCTATAGCTGTCTTTAAGTTATTTAATGCTTCATCTACTTCCTTTTGCATTGCATTTTCTTTAGCTAATACACCTTCTGCTTTTCCAAGAACTCTTTTTAAGTTAGCCCATGAATCTGATGTATACTCTTTTTCAACTAATACTTTTGCTGAATTTACAAGAGTTTGTAATGCTTCCTTATTTCCTTGCTTAAACTCAAGCATCCATATTGAATTAACTAATCTCTTAAATGCAGCATCTACTTCTACTTCTGTTGCATCATGATTTCCATAAACTTTTTTAGCCTGCGCTAATGATTCATTAAATTCTTTACCAACGGCTGGTACTACACCTTCTAATCCACCATTAGCTACTCCTTTATCAGCATAGTCTAAAGCTATCTTTAATGCTGGCTTATTAACTTCGTCTTCTTTAACTTCTCTTTCTAAAGTTATTCCATATTTAACTTCTTTAAGTCCATTTTCAGACCTTACAATAACATCTAGCTTCTCTGAATTATTTACAGTATAAACTACAGAGGATGATGCATTATTAGTTGCATCTACAGTTATTTCTGGTAACTTTTCATTAGCAGCTAATTTAATTGTGTAGTTGTATTTATCAGCTGCAAAACCTTCTAAACCTTTTCCATTAACTTTTATATCATTTACAACAAAATCTGAATTTTGTTTAACTCTCTCTTCAAAAGCTTTTATTTCTTTTATTCCTAAAGATTTACCACTTTTAGGTTTCATCTTTATTCTTAATACCTTTGTCTTTACCATATCAAAAGTATAATAATTTGTATCTGTTGATGAAGTTACATTCGGATTAGCAACTAGATTTGTTACAGTTACCCAATTTTTATCATCATTAAATGGATTTTCTGCCTCCATTAATACATGTGATGGTTGATTTGGTACAACAACCTTATCTCCAACATAATATTGTATTTCAAAGCTTTCTGGACTGCTACATCCCCAATCTTCAAAGAAAGTAGCTTCTAGATTATTTATATATTTCTCCTCTGGTAAACCTGATCCGAAGATAATGCCAACCCAATCACCACTTCTTGGATTTTCTACCCAGTTAGTCCACCTAGTATCATTTATCGCTCCATCATTTACATATTGAATTTTATCCTTTGAATATGGTTTTACAATTGCATCATTTGTAAATGAAGCTATTGCCATTGGCAGATCAAAACCTGCCTTTGTTCCAGCAATATTAACACCTTTTACAGTGTCATTACTTACGCTGATACTTGCAGTTACAACTCTATCTGTTCCGTTTACTGTTCCGTTTATAACAAAAATTCCAACTTTACTTAATAACTCTTTATCATAATCTTTCCAAGTAACAGGAAGATCAACTATTGTTCCATCTGTATAGTAAGCCTTTACCGTTTGTGGAAGATTTGGCTCTACCTTTACATTCGTTGCCATTGAAATATTTTGTAATGCTGATAATCCTTTTACAACAACGCTTGCCTTCACTTTTAAAGCTTGTCCTTCAACAGTTCCTTCAACTTCAAATACTCCATACTTATTATATAATTCTTCTTTTACTTCACCCCAAGTAACCTTTACCTCTCTAGGTAATCCAGTATCATATATCGCCTTTACCTTTTCTGGTAATATTGGTGCAACTCCCTTATCAGTTTCTATATTTACTTTTTCATAAGAAATAATAGTCTTTTGGGCAGTATTCTTTCCAATATTTATTACGATATTGTTAGTAGTAACAGTCTTACCTTTATAAGTTACCTCTGCATGTAAAGTTACTGTTCCTTCTTTATAAGCATATAATTTATTTCCTTCTACCTTGGCTTCTCCTGTATTATCTGAAGATACATTATACTTTACTTGTAGCTGATCTGACCCAATTAAAGAATCATCTTCTAATTTCCCATCTACTTTAACATTAACAATATCGTCTTCAATTATATCCTTCTTAGATAATTCTATTGTTGCTGAAGCTAATTGTGGCTCACCCTCTGAAAAATTAACGATATAATTGTTAGTCGTTCCGTCTTCTGCTGTTACAATAATAGTAGCGTTACTATCAGCATTTAACGCTGGAACTACAAATACACTTGCATTATCCTTAGCAGTAGCTGTAACTACTGGCACTTTTGATCCATATGGTAGATTCACTCTGTATTCATTACTATTTTCATTAAAGTTTTCAACAGCTGCACCATCTACTTTAATATCACTTAGTAATGCTGTTCCTGTCTTTTCTATTACATTAGAATAAACATAGAATTCAGTAAGCCCAACTGCTTTATTAGCTGCAGTATCTTCTTTTAATAAAGCTCTTATTTTCGTTGTGTTTACTTCATCAAAAGTAATCTCTTCTATACCTTCTGCTGAGAATCCTTTTGTTTTACTTTGATTAGAAACTCCAACCCACTTACTACCATTCCAATATTCAACTAAAATCTCACTTGGAATAGCAACTCCATAATCACTATATAATGAGATTCCTATTTTATTTACAGAATGCTCCTTATCGAATTCAATACCAACATAATCATCATAATTTTCTCCAGGTTTCCCCCAGTTTGTCCATCTATTCTTTGGATTGCTCTCCTTAGAAACCACACCATCATTTATATCATTTATACTATCCCATCCTGCAGTATATGAACCAAATGCCTTCGGATAAGCTTTACCTTCATTTAATGCTATATTTTTCTCTTTAAAATTATTAGATACAACTACGATAGCTTTAGGATGTAAGCCTTCTACTCCTGCAATCTTACCTTCTATTGTAATCGTTTTAGGTGAATTAACATCCTCTGTTGTTAACTCTCTATCCCAAGTTACTGGGTACTTTTCTATACTTCCGTCATTGCTTACGACTGATACTTCTTTTGGAAGCTTAGCTTGTTTGCCAACAGGTACTAACATCCTAGAATCTAATACACCAATAACGTTTTTAACAATTACTTTCATATTTACTGAAATATCACTACCTACTACTTTTCCTTTAACTGTAAATATTCCAGGAGTTTTTAAAGCATCCTCCGGAACTGCATCCCAAGTAACATCTACCTCTTTTTTAGTTCCGTTTGAATAAAGTGCTGTTACTTTCTCTGGAAGTTTTAGTTCCCCATTAATAGGTACGACAACGTCGCTTACATCATATCCTACTATTTTATTTTCACTTAACTCTTCTTTTGGAACAGTATATACTGTTATATTATCAGAAGAAATTCCTTGACTGGTTGCAGTCAATGTAAATGAGCCTGCATTTTTTGTTGATTGAACGATAACTAAAGCCTTACCATTAAACGCTTTTCTCTTATTATCTTTATATCTCTCAACACTTGCAGCATTACCATTATCCACTCCTACAATCTTACCATTACCTTTCACGTCAAAATTGATTAAGTTATCAGCATTTGGTACTAAAGTTCCATTTTTATCAGTTACATCTACTGTTATAAATGATAAATCATATCCATCTGCAGTTATAACTTGTCTATCCGCACTTAAATCAATCTTTTTCGCATCCTTAGCAGTTTTCACTTCATCTCTTGCAATTTCTTTACCATTTGCATCCTTTGCAACAGCAGTTAATTTACCTGGTTTATACGGAACTCTAAATTCTAAGTGAAGCTTACCATCCTTAGTCTCTTTATAAGTTCCATTGTAACCTGCTTTTGTAACTTCATATCCTTTACTTTCTACTAATTTACCTAAATCAGTACTTGTTACATCTTCATTAAAATATAAGTCAACAGAATTAGCATTCGTATATGCATAAACTAATATTTTATCTCCGTCAACCTTTATACTATCATCATTCTCCCAATTCCAGTGTGGTAATAAATGAACCATTGGCTTATCTGACCATTGACTTTGGTAGAAATAGAATGCATCCTTTTCAAATCCTGCCGTATCTATAGCTCCAAAATATGACGATTTTGATGGGAATTTATTATAATAGGGAGTTGGTTCTCCTATATAATCGAAGCCTGTCCAAATATATTCTCCTTGTATATATTTTCTATCTCTATCCATCTTCCATGATGATTCTGCTGTTTTACCCCAAGGAACATAATCATTATCATAAGAAGATTGTTGTAAATCTGTATGATTATCACCTACACCATTTCTTTCTGGATGTGCATATACTCCTCTACTTCTTATAGCAGAAGAAGTCTCTGAGCCGTACATGATCCAATCTTTATGTTTTTCTTTAAGTTTATCATAATTATTTTCAGCATAATTAAAGCCTGCAACATCTACAATATCAGATACGTTTTCATGAGGTCCCTCCCCACCACCAAATGCAAATTGAATTTCTGCAGTGGTTGTAGGTCTTGTAGTATCAATTTCCTTAACCCATTTCTGAAGCTTGGTTACTGTTTCCACACCCTTTGCTTCACTTGTTTCCCATATTTCATTTCCTAATGACCACATCATTATACTCGGTGCATTCTTCCCTCTATTAACCATTTGCTTAATATCATACTCTGCCCAAGTCATATTTCCATACATTGATTTTTGCTCGAAAAATCTTGCATAGTCATATGGCTTCTTTCCACCATACCAGGTATCAAAAGACTCCTCTATAAGAAGCATCCCCTCTTCATTACAAATATCTATTAAGTGTTGTGATGCAGGATTATGAGTACCTCTTATAGAATTTACTCCCATATCTTTTAACTTTTTAACTTGTCTTCTTATTGATGCTTTATTATCAACAGCACCTAAAGCTCCTTGTTCATGATGCATACTCACGCCTTTAAGCTTCGTTTGCTTCCCATTTAAAAAAAAGCCATCGTTAGGTGTCATATTAAACCATCTCATACCAAAATCTGTTTTATACTCATCCACTATTTTATTATCAATCATTACAGTAGTAGCTACCTTATATAAATATGGATTTTCAGTTCCCCAAAGTGTTGGATGTTCAACAGTTACATCTGCATTAAATTTCTTAGTAGCACTTGCACTAACTACTTCAGTAGTTATATTTTCCGCTACGCTATTTCCTTTAGCATCTAAAATAACTGATTTAACACTTACCTCTTTATCTGTAGATTCCTCATTCATAATGTCTGTTTTAATATTAACTTTAGCTCTACCTTGTTTGTATTCATTTTCTAAATCTGGTGTAGTTACATAAGTACCATACTCTGCAACATGAACCTTTTCAGTCACGGTAAGGTTTACATCTCTATATATACCACTACCTGAATACCATCTACTACTTGGCTGCTGATTTGTCGCCTTTACAGCTATAACGTTTTGAGTAACACCATCACATACTACATCATCTGTAATATCAAATGAAAATGGAGTATATCCAGAAGGATGGTTACCAATCTGCTTTCCATTCACATAAACATAACTATCCATGTATACTCCACCGAAGTTAATGCTTATTTTCTTTCCTTCCATCTCCTTAGGAAGTACAAAGCTCTTTCTATACCAGCCAATTCCACCATCTAGATATCCACCTTCATGAGTTGCTTTAGAATCTTTATTAAAGTCTAACTCTATGCTCCAATCATGAGGTAACGTTAACTTTCTCCATTCACTATCATTAAAGTCTTTTTCTTTCGCTCCTGCTACATCTCCTAAATTGAATTTCCAATCATCGTTAAATGATATAGTTCTTTGTGATTCATTATTTGTAGTACTAACTATTTCACTATTATCTCTTGCTATAGTCTCTGCCAATGTTGTTGTCCCTAAAGAAGTTGTAAATACTACTGTAGCTATAGCTAAGCTTAATATCTTATTAAACTTCATACCTTTAGCTCCATTCATCAATTTTTCAACTTTTCTTTTATATTCAGTATATTCTGACTAAACACTTTATGCTGATACTAGTATTGTTTCATGGACACATCTTAGTTAAGTTTTCTTATCATTGACCATAATGAAAATGAAAGGATGCGTCCTTTACAAGTCATCAAAATACAAGCAAAAAACTCAATGAAGACTTCAAAAAAAGGGTGGCTTTACCGTTCTGGTAGCTTAGTAAAAGATTTAACCAGCGAATATGGCGTTTCTGAAGTGACGATTTATAAATGGATCAAAAAGTTTTCCCCCCATCGATTTAGAAGACGGTTCTTTTGTTACTCCAAATGAATTCATCAAGCTACAAAAACGTCATGACCAAATGCACCTAAGGCATAGGAAACACGTTGTTTTAATTTTTCATTCATTTCCATTCTCCTTTTTTGTAATTTTTCTCTTCACTCAATTTTAATAATGATAAAAAAGCGTTTACAAAGTTAAACATAAAAAAACTAACGAACTACATGAATCTCCTTCCTATGGTTTTCTTTTTAGTTTAACAAGAAAGCGCTTTCTGTTTTATATCATTTTGTGACCTTGATTTAACCTTTTGTTGCACTTCTTCCTTCAAAAGGTAGATTAGGTTATAGTAATCACGAAGAGGGAAACAGCCCATGGAACAAGCAATTTTTATGAAAAAAGAACAGCATCTCATATACATATTAATTTCCCCTCCAATCATAATAAAAATTGTGGTGTTAGGATTGACGGGTCAACCCTAACACCACTAAGATAATAAGAAATGTTTATTTTTATTTCTCTACTTAAGCTGGATTCTTTGCAAAAACTTCTACCTCTGCAACAGACAGCATAAGCGGCCCGCTATGCGATTCCTCAAAGTTAATCGATAACTTTGTAAATTTAGTTCCAGTAGGTATCGCAGCCTCTGTTAAATCGAAAGTTACTGATTTATCGTCGAATTTAACACTTTTTGCACCTAAATCATACTCTTTTCCAGATTCAGTATATACTTTGGCACTTAGTGTTTTAATTTTGCCGTTCGTATATTGCGGGCGATTATAAACGATAAATTTAGTCAATTCTTGTGGTTTAGTAAAGTTAAAATCAACGGGTAACGGTAGTGAAATTCCTTCATTTCCAGTGAGGCTCCATTTCAATTCCGCCAATGAATTTTCACTTATCTCACCGTCAATCAGCTTGGCAAAAGCTGCTGCACCGCCTTGCATCTTTTCACCTGCACCAGTAACCGTCATATCTTTATTAGATAATTGTAGTTCCTTAGGCTCTTGTGGTTGTTCAACCTCTCCCGGTTCTTGGCCAGGATTTAAAACCTCTCCTATTTTATCAATCGTGTCAAAGGCTGTATTAATCAGTAAGGACCTAGTTATCGGCATATCAAATTGAAGATCTTTCTTAGCCTTTAACTTAATCGTGGCCAATGTCTTCGTACCATCTAATGTATTTTGTGTTCCCTTATTGGAAAATGCAGCCATAATTCGTTGTTCAGGCTTTCCAATCCCCGCAAGTAAGGAATAATTCAACATATTAGCAGTTTCATTGGAAGCTGAAACAATATTTCCACCGCAAGTCCCGTCAGGCTTACACTCTTTTACTAATTCATATTTGTTAGGGTCTAGTTTTAGTTCTAAGTTGAATGCATTAATATCCTGTAATCCTGCTCCTATTATTTCTACTGAAAATTCCTCTCCTGCTTTTAATTCCTGCTTACTAGGTCTAATATCCAATAATCCGGCAACCGATTTTCCTGTTGCTTGAAGTGGTTTTTGACCCAATTGTGATGCTACATACATTAAATCGTATGCGTCTATTACACCATTGAAATTAATATCCACCTTTGAAACCTGTTCCCAAGCTTCAGTTTGATCGACACCCATATAGCTGGCAAAGAAGAGCAGATCAGCTTCATCAATGGCCCCGTTCGGTATATTCTCACCTACAACCGTTCCTTCTGTTTTATCCTTTTTGTATGGCCTGAATTCCTGTGCACTCCCAAAGCCGCCTACAGAATCTGTAATGGTCAACTTAATATACCTTGCAGTAATATTTTCCGGAAAATTAATGACTTTCGTTTCCTTATTTTTCTCAAATGTTCCATCCGTGATGACGTTTTTATAAGTTTTTCCATCTAAGCTTACGTCTAAATTGTATTTTAATATTGTCCCATTCCCTGCATCTGGTCTTGGAACATACTCAAGCTTATCTAATTTATAAGCTAATTTCATATCAATCTCAAATGTATGTGGCAGTTTATTGCCCGCATCTCCCCATGCAGTATGCCACAATGTATCATCCTTTCCATCGACAGCTAAAGATGCTGCTTGTCCCGGCTGTTCACTATCTGCTTTTGCCGTCATACCCTTAGGGACATTTCTGTATCGGTCAAGCTTCGTTCTTATTTTGATCTCATCACTCCAGCCAGATGACCCTTTTGTATTCGTTGCTCTTATTCGATAAGAATGTTCTGTATCAGATGTTAAACCTGTATGGAGATAGAATGGTGCTTGCTGACTATCACTTGACTTAAACACATTTGTATGAACAATACCATCAATCATTAAATCATACGTTGTATTCGAACCATCAACCTTGTCCCAATTTAATTTAATATCTTTATCTGTAATGTTGACGTCATCAGCTTTTAGCCCTGATGGAATCGTTGGTACCTCTTTATCTACTACATCCTTCTTTTGAGTATTATCGAAGCCATCTACTGTAAAAGTTATTTTATTTTTCGTGATATCTGTTTTTCCTACCTTAATATAAAGCTTTGGTGATGTAATAATGTCAGTCTTTTCAAAAGGTGAGCCTTTTGTAGAATATTTGTTCAGGTTTGGATGTTCATTATAGTAGTACACGTTTTCTGAGTTTTTATATTCCTCTTCATTCGTAACTTTCCTTAATGTAACATCTTCATTGCCAATCTTAACCGTTATATCTTTTGGATTTACACGTGTATTAACAATCACTTCTGTGCCCCTGTCTTTAACCATACCTTTATAGCCTTTTCCTTTTGCGGCATCAACGGTTATAACAGCTTTTTCCTTCATTACCCTTGAAGTGACCTTCGTTGTTGTATTTTTCTTTTCCTTATACTCAACAGTTTTACCATCATCTTCATATAGAGTAAACTCTGATTTTCCCGATGGATAAACATCAAATATTCTATTTTCAGAACCATTTAATTCATTAATAGAATTATTTTCTGGTGCCATTGGAATAATTGCACCAGCCTTAACAAATACAGGGGTCTTCCATAGTGGAGCGCTAAAGTTATGAAGAACCTGACCTCCCTGATACTGGTCACCTGTAAAATAATCGATCCAAACTTGATTTTTATCCGGAAGATAAATATCGTTCCTTACTTCAGCTGCATTAGAGTTTCCATCATATATTGGTGCTACTAATAGATTTGGCCCCCACATATATTGATATTGTGTTTGCGTCCCGTACGTATATGGATCATTCGGATATTCTAACATCATCCCTCGAACCATCGGCATAGATTTTGATGTGGATTCCTCAGCATTCGTATAGATATAAGGCAGCATCTGTGATTTTAGATTTAAATACATCCTATTAATCGAGGCATAAGGTTCACCATAATTCCATGGATTTTTAGACTTACTATAATCATTACCTCCGGATGCCCAGCCGTCCATATCGATTTGGATAGGAGTGAATGCTTTCCATTGGAAATCACGTGTCTGTACTTTTGCATCTCCGCCAAATATACCATCCATATCTGAGCCGACATTTGGATTTCCTGATAAACCTGCGCCAATGTAAGTAGGGATATGCATTCTGATATACTCCCAATTACCACCAGTTTGGTCGCCTGACCATAATGAAGCATAACGTTGAGTACCAGCCCACCCATCTAGCGAAATAACAAATGGACGTGCACCACCTGAATTCTCATCTTTTTGAATTCCTTCCGCTGCTTGGCGTGTAGCATTTAAGGCCATGGAATATCCTTGCCAAACCCATGCAACATCCGTCTTTACTGCTCGAACACCTGCTTTAACTTCCCCGTCAATGTCTCTGCGTAAAGGGCTATCCGCGGGTAAATTAGGGTCTGGATGGAGATTACTTTGTGTCCATAAACCCACCTCTACTTTTTTGTCATTTGCTTTATTAGCAAATTTCTCCAAATTATCCAATCCGCCATATCCACATCCATAGCCGTCATTTGGTAACATCCATCCTAAAGGCATATCGTTATCTGCATATTGATTTAATGTATTTAATCCATTATTTAGGAGTGTTCGTTGGTCCTTATGACCATTATGAGTTCCATTAAAACAATCTGCATGCCCTAAATAGAAACCATATTTTGGCATAAGGGCCGCTTTCCCGGTTAATTCTGTATAGTCGTTAATGATGTTTGGAATGGAATCATCTACAAAATAATAAGCATCAAATCTGTCTTCATTGTGAGTAAAGGTAGCCGTTTTGGTAAAATCATAAACACCCGGCTTAAACGTATTTCGCATGACTCCGTAGCCCTCAGTACTTAAATAGAATGGGACTGGACTTGATGCAGCTCCTGCATCCCAACCTCCCCCGACTGCAATATTTATGGAATTATTCTTATGGGCATAAAACCCATTCTGTTGACCTCCGCCATAAAAATATTCACTTTCTTTTGTATCGAGGGTTTGAACAGTACTTCCGCTCGAATGTTTTAGCGGTTCACTTTCACTCCAAAGAATCTTTGCTCTTTTTTTATCGTACAGGCTCATCTTTGAAGTAGCTTTATCTATTCTTAACTCTAAAGCATTAGTAGATATTTTATAGACATTGTTATCGCTTTCATCGACCTTAATGTTAATTGGTCCATATTCCTCTTTGTAATCGCTAACATTTTTGTCGATAATTTTCGTCTCATGATCAGGGCTATTTGGAGTTGGATATTCTTCAAAAACACCCTTTGGGTCCAAATTCAATCGAAAAACATTATTTTTTAGAAAGTTAATTTTTATTTTTTCTCCTGTTTCTAAGTCAAAGTATACGTTATTTCTTTCTTTCGTAACCTTAGTAATTTTACCTATAGTCTTATAGGTTTGATTGTTAGATACATTATTAATGGAGTACTCCTTATTATTTGTAGTAGCAGATGCTGTTGGAAGCATAGAAAGCAATATACCCGCTGATAAGGACAAGCTTACCAATTTTTTAAACCTAGCTCGACGTCTTAGCATATTCTACCTCCGAATGTAATAGTGGTTTACCGAAAATAAATTCCAATAGTCTTTAACTCTTCGTATGGATAATTGGCGTATCAATTCCTAGTGGATTCAATCACAAGAAAAGAAAGACAGTCCCCTTAAAAACTTAAAAGCTTGCAATTTTCCCTGTTTATGGGTAACGATCTTTTTTTGACTTGCAAAAAATCATTTATACCACCACCCCTTCTATATTTTTTATATATTTATATATCCCTAAATATATAAGCATAATTAAGTAAGACCTTTATAAAGTCTTAGTTTGAGGTTATATATGATGAAAAATGAAATTTGGTATACTAGCAGATTACGTAAAATCTATATTGATAGGAAATTTACGATTGAGAAATGATCGTCGATGAATGTTAGAGGGATGTGTTGTCATTATCAATTTAGCCCTTCGTTGCCTTTTATTTGTAATGCCCTTGCTACCTACTGGGATGCATTTTCTGTTTTATTTCTAATGTAAGATCCATTCCCTCCTCTCTTTCAGTCTTAATTGATAGAATTTTCTAACAGATATAATATATAATAAATCGGGTTGATGGGTCAACCCTTTAACGTAAATATTCTGATAGGGGTAGCGCGTATAACTTCTTTGTTTTAGAGATTAATTGCAATTGTGTTGAGTTTTTTGCACAAGAACCGATTTTTGCCATATAATAATTTCTCTATCTAATTGTTGGCTGATTTTTATTATCTGTGGATCTAATAAGCCTTTCTCCTTTGCTAATTCATACATGTCATAGCGATGTTCATCAATACTCTTGTTTAGAGCTAATAATTTTCTCGAAATCATTAACTTTACTCACCTTTCACTTTTGCTAGTTCACATAATTCCCGTTTTTGGAAGTTATTGTTGCTTTTAAATAAAGTCAAGGTGTTTAAAAAAAAGACGCGATGTTTATAAAAAAGCTTTTCTTTTGGTAAGTATTATCTTAACGTGTGTTTTAGGTCATTTGGTTGGCAGGGCCATCTATAGACATGCAGCGACCTCCCAAAAAATGATTTTACATTAATATCCATCTATATGGCCGTTTTTGGACTTATCTCGTACATACCCGTATAAGACTTATGTAACTAACCTCTGAAACTTGGACATACTGATACTAGGGGTAGCACCTTAATTTAAATCACAAAAAGAGAGACTACAACTTCACAATTGTAGTCTCTCTTTTATCATTCAGTTTAACTATTCCGGATTATTTAACCCATACTCCACTACTATTGAAGAAGTATCGTTTTCCAGAAATCGTTACCCAGCCTGTTTGCATAACTCCGCTCTTATCTAGGTAATACCATTTCGCTCCTTCTTTCAGCCAGCCCGTTTGCATCGCTCCGCTCTTATCTAGGTAGTACCATTTTGCTCCTTCTTTCAGCCAGCCCGTTTGCATCGCTCCGCTCTTATCTAGGTAGTACCATTTTGCTCCTTCTTTCAGCCAGTCCGTTTGCATCGCTCCGCTCTTATCTAGGTAGTACCATTTTGCTCCTTCTTTCAGCCAGTCCGTTTGCATCGCTCCGCTCTTATCTAGGTAGTACCATTTTGCTCCTTCTTTCAGCCAGCCTGTTTGCATCGCACCGCTCTTATCTAGGTAGTACCATTTCGCATCAACGTTTTTCCATCCTGTTACTTTACTACCTTTATTATCATAGTAATACCAATTGCCGTTCTCAAAATTCCAGCCAGTTTTCACTTCTTCAACTTCAGGTTGATTAATAGTTAGTTTACCTTGCGCTTCCTGTGTGACTCTATTTCCATCGGCATCTGTTAGCTCCACTTCAATAATAGCATTTTGAATCTTTACATCTGGAACGGTCCAAACACCCTTATAAACTCCTGGCTCTACCTCTTCCATTTTATTTTTAGAAGAAGATTGCGCATTCTTTTGAGCAGGGAGTTTCACTTCAAAGTTTGCTTCGCCGCCTATTACATTACTTTGGAAAGATATTTCTACCTTCTCACCTGGGAACACATTTTGGTCAGTTGCTGGTTTTAAATCTTTAATGACGGGCTTCTCTTTTATTAGTGAAACGGTAACTGGATCCGATTCTCCGGTCAATTTACCATTTAACATTGAGACTGCTACTAATTTATTTTCACCTTCTGTCATTTTCGTTGGGATTGTAAATTTTCCGTCATCACTAACTTTTGCAGTACCTAGCTCTTTATTATTATTCATCAACTTAATCGTTGTTGTCGGTGAGGCAGTCCCTTCTACAATGATGTTTTCGTCTTTGAATACTTCATCATGTTTTGGAGAAGTAATAACAGGAGTGTCTACTTCATAACTTACACGGGCACGAATCATATAGTTACCGTCTTCAACAAATGCTGGATAAAATTCACCGTCAAGATATTGATAGCTTCTCTCCATATATGGGTTACCATTATCAGTTGCTAAACCAAGTGCAATTGGATAATTCAGTGTTTGGACATACACCATATAAAAATCTCCATCAACCTTGATATTGTAATCTCTTAAATCTACTACCGTCCAATCATCTAATACGGCTTCAGCAGTTATCGGTCCAGCAAGTTTCTTACCCGGTAATCCATTGCTTCCAGAAGCATCCCATACTTCCACACTAAATTCCGTTCCAACCGTGTCTGAGTATTTTTTGTTCTTGAAGCGAAACACACCATCTGTGACAATGGCTGATTTCTTATCCTTTGGCAATGACATTTTTACTGCCCATCCAGCTCCACCGCCAAAATACATACTGGCAGCATCAACAATTC
The DNA here is from genome assembly GCF_037104695.1 of Bacillus yunxiaonensis. NCBI lineage: Bacteria > Bacillati > Bacillota > Bacilli > Caryophanales > Bacillaceae > Bacillus > Bacillus yunxiaonensis. The sequence continues at coordinate 1,191,569 of NZ_JBAWSV010000001.1, forward strand.
CATTGTCATAACCAATTTCGCCACCCGGATACGTGAAAAAAGGCTTAAGATCGATATCTACGTGGCAATCTCCATTAATTGTAATTTTAACATCTTGACTGTGATAGCCACTTCTCATTGCCCTCAATGTATAAGTACCTTCGTAAGCTGTGAGAGTATATCTACCGTCCTTATCCGTCGACACAGGTGCAATATTGGCATCTTCAATAAGGAGTAATGTCACACCTTCGACAGCTTCCCCTGATTTTTCATCCGTAATGACACCACTTACAGTTCCTTTAGGGATTTCTTTCAATGTGAAATCTGCTTGAAGTACTTTATCTTTTTCGAATGTTACTGATTGCTGTTTAGATTGATATCCATAGGCTTCAGCTTGAACTGTATAATTACCGATAGCATGTGCGAGTTTATAAGCGCCGTTTTCAGGGTTTGTGTTAACGTACTGTCTGCTTTCAAGGACACTTACTTTACCTCTTATCGGCAAATCTGAATCCTCATTTGTTTGAACCACTTTTCCTTCCAAAATCCCCAGACCTTCTCTAATAGATGATACAGCATTGTATGCATTGACTAATCCATACCCGTACCCATCATTCGGTGATTCTCGATATTCCTTATCTGTTAAAGGCGTTGCTGTTTTTATTAAAATTTCTTCTATTTTATCAACTGATAAACTTGCATCAACCTCATATAATAATGCTACAATTGCTGATACAGCGGGGGCCGCCATCGATGTGCCATCCCATCCACCTTCGTAATCGCTGCGAGGTATTGATGAACGAATATTTGCTCCAGGCGCTGAAATATCTGGCTTTATTTCACCATATGGTGAAGGGCCGCGTAATGAAAAATCTCCAACTATATCATTACTATCGGTTGCTCCCACCGCAAATGCTTCAGGATAGTTTGCTGGATTAGCGACTGATCCAGGTCCGCCATTATTAGTCATGCTCGTGTTTCCAGCTGAAAATGTGGGAAATATCCCAGCATTTCTCCATTCTTTTACTACATCTCGATACCATTCATCAAGCCCCGGTCCGCCACCCCATGAGTTGTTAACCACATCTGGCGCCATGTCAACCCGAGTATTCCCCTTTGAATCTGTTGGTGCTAAAATCCACTCTGCAGCAGCCAATAAATTCGCATCACTTCCACTAGTCTCTGAGAATGCCTTAACAGCAATCCATTTTGCACCGGGTGCTATTCCTATTTTATTTGATCCATCAGGTTCACTACCGACCATTGTTCCAGTCACATGTGTTCCATGTGCTAAATCATCATATGGCACAGATCGTCCAGCAGTGGCATCAAACCAATTAAAGTCGTGATTAACTTCTCCAGTTGCTGCATTATAGCCTCGATACTTTTCCTTTAATGCGGGATGATCCCATTGAACGCCGGAATCAATACTTGCTACAACTACACCTGTACCGTTGATCCCCTTTTCCCATAAAGCTGGAGCTCCAACTCTTTCAATATTCCACTCTACATTTGCTAGATTTGAATTAAGACTATTCTCTTTAGTTGTTGAAACAAATAATTGTCTTGTTTCGTTTGGTAATACTTTTTCAACTGCAGAAAAGGCTGCTATCTTTTTTGCTACCTCTTTCGTTGCTGTAACAGCCATACCATTGACGATAAAATAGGACTTAAAAGATTCGACATTCCCTCTATGTACTTCTTGTTCAAGATATTTTACAACGTTTTGTTGTTCTTCGTGTGCAGTAGCTTTTAATTCAGAAACAACTGCAGAGCGTTGCATAAACTTTTCTTTATTCGCAGATAGTTTTTCTTTCTTCGCAATAGCTTTTGTTTGCTTTATGGCTTTTGTTGTATCTGCTTTTTCTTTAAATTTAATTAAAAAGGTTACTCTGTCATCTTTTTCAAACTTAGCTAGTAAACGATTACTCATCTTTTCTTTCGCAGCAGTTTCAGAATCATTTACATAACGGGATGATCTCTCAATTAATTCAGCATTCGCAAGTCCGGGTGTTAATAATGAAAATATCATAATCAATGCTGCTACAATACTAAATAATCGCATGTGATGTTGTTTCTTTCTCTTCAATTCGTTTTCTCCCCCTCGATTTCTAAATTCTTTGCTTGTCATTTCGTGAAGTTACAGCCTTTGTTTAACCATTATTTTGAAACACAAAGACTAAATTTCCTTTTATCCCTCCTCAATTTTAAAGCTGAATAATTACAATTATAGGTTAAATTGTTATATGTTTCTAGAAATTATTAGAATAGTTTGAATAATTGTTAAAATCAAAAAATAATCATTCAACATCACCCTCCATTTTCCTCCCTATTCCGAAAAATTTTTTACTATTTTACTAACTCATTGCAAATAAACTCAAATTTGTATTTGTATATTTAGTGGTGCAAAAAACGGTTGGAGTGGTGCAATCGGGTAATAATATTCATAAAATAAATTTATCAACAAATGTCATAGATAAATATGGTAAAATATACATAGAGTAACAGCTCAAAAAGTAAAATGGTGATTCAAGTTAAAAAAGTACTCATGTGGGTGCTTTTTTTGCTGTCTTACAAATACAGAGGGGATTTCATCATGAATATTATCGACTTAGAACTAGTACGAAAAAGAAAAAGAAAGGAAAATAAAATGATTACAATACCCATTATCGAACGGGTTTTTGAAGTAAATGGAGAAATTCAGTTTGAAGTAGCTGGCGAAAAAGAAATTCCCATTTCTTGGCTAGAAAAGGAATAGATATTCTTAAAAAGAAGAGAAATTCAGTTATAATACGAGCTCTTAAATATGTATATTTGTTTATAACAAGTTGTACCATATATAATTATAACTATTTCTGTAAAGAATCCTTGTAATATAAGGATTCTTTTTTGTACCAAAAGGTACACCTTTAGATACATTTTTTACTTTCATGTATTTGGTGTTAAGTTAGTCCCTTGAGTTATCTGTAAAAGTATACCTTTACAGATAACTAGAAAACTATAAAAAACTACGTCTATAAATGTCTGTTTCGAACTTTACAGACATCTATTTATTTTATACACTTTTACAGACATAATTGGTAAAATTACCAGTGAGGTGTAGTATATGAAACATAAAAAATTTGGTTATGTACGAGTTTCAAGTAAAGATCAAACGAAGAACGACAAATTCAGAATATGAAGGATTTAGGGATAGAAGATCGGGATATTTTCATTGATAAAGAATCTGGAAAAAATATGGAGCGAGAGAACTATCAAATGCTAAAACGTCTTGTTCGTGCGGAAGATACCATTGTATTTGATTCCTTAACAAGACTTGGGAGAAATATGAATGATACATTAGAAGAATTTAGGTACTATGAAAAGCATAGAGTAAATTTACAATTTATAAAGGAACCTTATATTAACGTGAATTACACTGGAGAAAGTACAAATGATGTCATTCAGAGTGCAATTCAAAAAGCAACTCTTACAATATTATCAGCCTTTGCAGAAAAAGAGCGAATTGATATTAAACAACGTCAAGCTGAAGGAATTGCTCTTGCCAGGAAGCAAGGTAAACGTTTAGGACGTCCGCCTGTCGAAATAACAGAAGAATTTATGGATGCTTACAAGGAATGGAAATCTGGTTCAATTACAGCCGTAGGAGCTATGAAAAAGTATGGCATCAAACGTTCCTCATTTTATAAACTTGCCAAACAGTATGAGGAAAATTAAATTGTATATGTTTTGACATATTCATTTTAAAATGTGGATGGGACCCCTTTTAACAAAACCGGAGTGGAAATGATGAGTATAAATAGTTTTGTGGGATTGATAAAGGACGAATTATTAAAAGAGGTAAGCATAAGAAGTGAGGATGAATTCGAGCCTGTAGTAGTTAAAGATATTCCTAGACTTTGGAAGTGTTTAGGGACAGGTAATTATGCCGCAGTATTTATGCACAAAGAATACAAAGATTGGGTAGTGAAAGTTTACGCGCGAGAAGGAGAAGGAATTGAAAAAGAGTCAGAAGTATACCGAAGAATCGGAAATCATCCTTCTTATTCGAAGCTTATATATAAAGAAGAAAATTTCATAGTATTGAAACGTTTAAAAGAAATTACCTTATACGATGCTATTCATAAGGGGATTAAAATTCCTAAGCAGGTAATCCTTGATATCAATGAAGCTTTAGAGTATGCAAGGGAACAAGGATTAACTCCTTGTGATGTTCACGGGAAAAATGTGATGATGGAAAACGGAAGGGGATATGTAGTCGATGTATCTGATTTCTTAAAAACAAAAGAAGATAGTAAGTGGAGAGACCTAGAAAAGGCATATTTTACATTTTACTTGCCTTTCATTTATAAATTGCCTTTCCCTGTTAAAATACCGTATTTCATGTTAAACATTGTTAGACGTTCATATAGAAAATATAAGAAGCTTAAAAATAAATTCAAATTGTAAAGGGACCACATACTTATCTTTAGGTTAGATAAATGAACCACTAGTAGGCCCAATACCAGCGTAGCTACGATTAGGGGCAAAGTAATTTATTTTGTAACAAAATCGAACGTTTATGTTACATGAAGTGCTTAAAAATAATAGTTTCTATAACCCTTGAATTCGTTGTAACAAAATACTGTATCAAAAATAAATCGTAACCTTACTCATTTAGCACCTTTTTGTTACTGCAAAATACATGCATATAGGACTAACTTTCTAAACTTAATTGCTACTTTGCCCCTGGTTACAAGAACGCTGGTACTGGGCCTAATAAGGGGTCTCGACAACAAAAGAGGAATCTCTAAGTTGAAAAAATTATTTTACATATTCCAGGGGTTAATATTTATATCATTGTTATATTTATATTCGATCTTTTCTTTTCCACACTTTTCGCACTTATAAAAACTAGCTGTGCCCATCTGCCCTGTTTTAAAATTTTCACTATCCTGAGTTTTAATAAAGTTATATTTATGTATACATTTAGGTTCTTTTTCTTTATTTATCCATTTTCCTAACATAAAGCAATCACTCTCCCTTAAAGAATATTCCTCGTGCATTTCTACATTTAGAATATCCTACAAAATATTTCCAATCAATGAACATGTTATGCCTTAGCGTACAAAATCCGCGAAATATTGGTGCTATTTCAATAAGTAAAAAAATATAATGAGCTGTCCATATGGACAGCTCATTTACATAATTCTCGTTATCGGAAATTATTTGATTTGTTTTTTTACTTTCTTATTCAACTCAAGCATTCTTTCGTTGAACAATGAATCGAGCATAATAATTACAGCAAAGATTTTACTGTCCGTAAAGGGTACCCGATTATTGTGCTATCGTTCTCCATTTATTTGAATTAAGGTCAAATTTTTAACTAAATAAATTGTGTCAATAGTTGGTTAAACTTGTCACGTTCTTCCCAGAAAGGACCATGACCACTATATTGAAACGGAACAAGCTGTGAATTTTTTATTTTTTGATTTAGTTCTTGAGCTTGTGCAAATGGAATTACTTTGTCGTGAATGCCGTGCAAGATTAAAGTAGGAACTGATATTTTTAGCAAATCAGTATATAGCTTCTCATCTCTTAGCATAACTACGACTGCGGCGGTTGACCAACCTGCCGCCTGTAATCCCATTTGAAAAAACCAGTTCGAGAATGGGCCAGTTATATACTGAAAGAAAAAACTATCTGTTACTTCCTGCATCATTTTAGGGCGATCATTTAATGTTTCTTTAAGAAATTTATTAGCAGTTTCTGTTGTAAAACCTACAGGAGCGGCAGCGCTTATAAGGACAAGTTTAGATACTCCATAACCATTATGTCGAGCAATATAACGAATAGCGATAGCCCCACCTGTAGAGTGACCCGCTAGTGTAAAGTTTTTCAATTGAAGTGCATCAATAACGGAGCCAATATCATCTGCCAATCGGTCATAGTTGTAGCCGTTCATTGGCTTATCCGAATTACCAAAGCCCCTCCAGTCTATGCCAATACAGCGGTAACCCATTGCGGGAAGAACATCAAACTGATACTCAAACTGTTTATGGCTTAATGGCCAACCATGTATAAACACTATGGTCTTGTTACCCCCTGGGTTAATATCTTCCACATATAGATTTACACCTGACTCTACAGTAACAAAGTATCCCATGCTAATTCCTCCGTAATTAATATGGTTTCAACAATAAGATATTCATTTTAGTTAACATAGATGAGTACCTAGCCCAATTGTAGGTTAGAAAAGTGAAAAAGAACGGGGTTTATTGAATTATTCTGCCATTTCGTTGAAGAAAGAACAATGAATAGGGTATACATGTGAAGTCTATATAAGGTCCTATTATTTTGGGTTCTACCAAACGCAACGCTCGAATTCGTTATCGTGAACTCAAATCAAAAATCTGCATATATTATCTGGGTAATTTATCTATTTCAAAAAACAACGGAGGAATACTATGTTTACTTATTACCCTCGCCAAATGGTCGCTCACCCGATACTTCTTGAGGCTAGACAAATTTCTTCTAATCAAATTTTAATGACTTATGATAAACCAACTGATTTGGCATCTGCAACAAATGTTTCGAATTATTGGATTAGAAGTAATATGGGCCCCGTCGGTATTGCTAGTGTAGGAATGAAAGAGGCACTTACGGCAGAAAACGCTATACGTCCAGATATGGGAATGATAGCACCCGTTGATAATTCAAAAATGAGATTTGTTATAACTTTTAGAGTTAATGCAATGCAGGGCGTAATGTATACTGTGCTTCCATGCTTCGTTAACTTAGAGGGAATGTCAGGTTTCATGGGAGAAAATTGGGGTCCTAATAGTAAAAATATGTTTATTGGTATGTAGGTGAGAAAAAAATTGGAGATACTTTTAGATCAAAAAGTAAAATCATAAAAAATATTGATGAATAGATATTCATGGTCGGTTAACATAACGTCCTATTATTGGAATTTAATATGTTTAAAAGCTTATAAAAATCCCCTTTAGTAAAATGATTTTATTAAGTAACAGAAAAAACAGGGTATTCTCGATTAAGACTACATCTCTTATATAATATTATAGTTTTTATAAGAGAGGGAATGAGGAGAATAGATACAAGCAGAGATTATGTGCTTGATCTATTCTTTTTTTGTACAACATATGACCTCATTTACTACAACATAGAAGAACCGATGTTGCAGTAAGACCCTCAATAAGCTGTGTACAAAAAAATGAAGACCGCGCGGTCTTCATTTTAGTCAACATAGTTCTTGTTGTAGGAAACTAATAAAGTAATAAGGTTTACTTCAGTAAAATAAGGTATATTATATTTGTTGAATAGATTCTCTTTAAAGATAAGAAAAGTAGGTGAACAAAGTGGGAAAGTATCAATTGGATTACAAAAGTCAGGTAGCTGTGACAAAGTTTCATGAAAAACAGAAGCCTGCCAAATTTGATAAAAAGCAGCAAATTGAAAAATTGCGTGCGGAGTATTTGAAAAAGAAGCAAAAACAAACAGATAAATAAATTGTGAAAAATGCTAGGGGTCCCGCCAACATTTCGCGGAAAACATACGCTAAGACATTTTTTTGGAAGTAAAAACCGCATTTTTTATACGCTAAGGGATTTTTCCAACATAAACCTTCGTTTTGGTGATTTTAAGTGGTACTTTTATTTTCCTTTTCGTATAACAATTCCGTATATCCAAAACCATAACTAAAAACAAATAACCACAAAAGCGATATTTAAACGTTTTTGGTTACGATTATTTACAATATTTGTCCTAACGTATATTTACCGCGTTTTGCTGGTGCTACCCCGTTAAGTGATATCAAAAACCTCTTATGCTCTTCTTCGATTTTTTTTAAAAATGACACCTAAAATAAAAACGAGATCTTATTAGATCTCGTTTGCTTTTCAATATAATTTAAATACTCGATTTTATGTATCAAATTTTAGAACAACACGAGCACGTAACGATCTACCTTGCACTAATATAAATAGTTTATTACCCACCTACAATCTTTCGACTATAAACAAGCAGTTCACCACTCATACTAATGGTTCGTTCGACCGTACAAAATACCTGTACAACCATATATAACCTTTCGGCTATATATGACCGTTAGCCTTATAAGAGCTAAATTGCTCTCTAAAGCCTGCGGTACCCAGCACGATCTTAGCTCGACCCTATCCGATAAGTTGGAACCTCATTGTAATCATAGCAGCTAGCATACGACTACAATAAACCTTTTCCCCACCGAATAGAATCTTCTCTCCGACTGCAAACAAACCACATAGTTTATATGAACTAATGACCTGTATACAATCTTTGACCGACCTATATACACCTCTGTTATGAACCATATATAGATCTGGGCTCAACCGTTACGTACCCGATACCTATATCATGAGCAAATTCATTTTAATGTATGTACACTAAAATCATATGGTAACTATTTACTATTACCATATGATTGTGATGTATTTTTAATTTTTAGAAAATTTATAATTTTTAGTATTTATAAAATTCGACTCTGGGTGTATGATAAGTACAAGCAAAACATACATATCAAAAAAGAAGGTGAATCCAGTGGAATAGAGCAAGGCGAATGTACAAATAATGTACAGGGTATAAAATCAAAATCTATTGAAAAAGAGGGTGGTATCACCAGAGTAGCGGAAGGTGAAAGTGTATCATACCTTATTATTTAGATAAAAAGTTGCTTTTATCTAAATTAATAAAGAAAGGGATAACATCATCGTTCATTTGTAATGAACAGAAAGGATTACGAATATCATGAATGAAGAAATAGTGTAAGCGACCTTGTGATTCCTAAGAGGATGATCGAGGTCGCTTATTGTTGTTTTATGCATTTTATTAACCAGAATGTAAAATTATGGGGATTCAATGTATTTAAGAGACTATCAAAAGTCCTCCAGATCGTTTAACTGGAGGACTTTTGTGTTCACATAATTCTCGTTAGCGGAAGTCAATGTGATACCCTTGTTGAAGTATCACACCCGTTAATAAAATTTGAATAATATTTACTTTCCGCAATGTTTATTAAATTGTTGAATTGATAAATTTTCTTCACGTTCTACATTTGTGACATTTATCCCCTTTGGTGGTATATCGGTCAGTGTTACTCGAATTAAGTTGTAAGGGGGCGAATGTGCTTGTTCAAAGGTTATTACCTCTATTGTTAATTCGTGTTGACGATTATTTCCACCAAGCCTTTTTATGTCAGTAATTCTTTCACACATAAATAATTTATTATTAGTACTTTCTAAAATGAATGGTAGATACCTAATCATCAAAGTTTCTTCCAATAGTTTCTCTCTTGTAGGTTCATTTTGTGAATAGACATTAGTTGTTGTTAAAAACAAAAATGTAATACTTAATAATAAAATAAAAGGTCTTCTTATGGATATCACCATCCGTTGTTTTTTTGTGGAATAGCTTTCCCAGTATCTATGGGCCTTTATTCAACTATCATCGGGATTTAGTGTATTAAGAAGACTATTAAAAGTCCTCCAGATTGTTTAACTGGAGGACTTTCGTGTTCACATAATTTTTGTTATTGAAAGTGAAAAATGATATTGAGATTAAAGGGCATGATAAACAATACAGTATATTGCAAGTATTTTTAAGGAGAACCCATTAATGAGTAAAAGACATAAAATATTGATATCAATACTTTTTGCTTTAATTATCAGTGTTATTAATACTCCTGCTAAAGCTCAAGAACAGCAGTCTTTTGAAAAGTTTTGGTATAAGATTGGTTATAAATCTGTCGGAGAAGCAATAACTGAATGCGAAAAATTATTTCAACGAGGCATTACATTGCCGACAAGGCTACCATCAGTAGAATTTACTCATCAATTTGGACGTTGTAATAACAGTGAATATAATGTAAATGACAGTTTTGAAATTGAGTATATAAATGAGCATACGGGTACGAAACATTATATGATAAGAGTCCGCCCTTTCAAGTATAAAATTCCAATTAAACAAGAACTGACTAAGGGTGTATATACACTGAAGGATAAATCAAAAGCAATATTATTTCGTATAAGGGAAAGTTCAAGTCTTGATACTCTTACATTTGAAAGGAATGGTTGGCAATATATGCTGATTATTGATAGTAGAGGATTAGATAAAGCTTCATCAAAAGTCTTAGTCCAAATTGCAAATACTATTGAGTGATGAATAAAACAAAGAGGTCTATTAAGACCTCTTTGTTTGTTTAATTAACGTAATTCCCGTCAGCGGAGTTAACAATAGTTTCCTTCTTCATCAACTCCAATTGGATAATATGGCATAGATTTTATAATCTCATACAGTTCTGGGTACGTTCCCGATAACCAATCTACAACAAAATCTCTCGGATTAGCGTACTCATCTTCACCTAGTATGTTTAATTCTTCACATTTCAGCCAATATGTCCTAAAGACAGCAATTATGCGTCCTTGATTAGAGATAGTTCCAAATCTCTCTTGAATCCATTTTTCTAACTCTTGCTTACTTTCGAATTTATCCTGATTTATCCTACGAATTCTTTCAAATCGTTCTTTTTCTTCGATAACAGCCTTCATTAGTTCAAAAACGTAATCCTGAAATAACTCATCGTATTTAAACATTCTTATTTTCTCCTTCTAAAATCGAATCCGTTTAGTTTTAGCTTACGAAACATCTAAGATATAAAGCCATATAGAATGTATGTATACCTTATACACATTGAGTTAACATAACACAACATGAAAGGAACCTATTCATAACAAAACCCCTTATCAATGAAATCAAAAGTACGTTCAATATTTTCTTTTGTTTCAAATCTCACTGAAGAATGGATTGCATGAAGGAAGATTTCAACCTTTGCATGATCTTTTCCTAGTAAACTATTGACTTTCAAAGCATGTTCCAAACGAAAGAAATCAGAAACTGGATACCAAGCAACAACCGCTAATTCTCAATCCTTTAGGTGGTAAAATTTTTAAATTCGAGCCATTTTTTTGTGAAAATATACCGGGATTTCATTGGTGGATATTTTATAATGCTTTTTTTGCTCGCGATTTACTATTTGGCATCTCACAAATGAAGTAGTTATCTGTTGAAGAGAAGGTTTTAAGTTTTATTTTCCAAAGTCAAGTCTGGAGGATATTTTCCACCAGACTTGATTAAAGACTCTTCTACAAATTTTCCTCCATTTTGGATGTTTGTATTGGTATAGCTTTATTAAACCGTTTAAATCGCGCTAGATAATAGACGTAGCATACGACTACGAACGCGGTTGCCCAATAGAACGAAGCGCGTTGGTTTGGGTCTAATACAAGTGACAAAATAATTCCTACGCACATAATGAACGAAGAAATCGGAACAAATGGATACCATTTCACACGAAATACTAAATCCTCCAATTTACCGCCATTTTTAACATACGAACGTCTGAAACTTATGTGCGAAAGCGCAATGACCGCCCATGCAATAGTCGTGCCGATTCCTGATATCGCTAACAATACAACAAACAAGGTATTGGCTGCTATGATGCTTGTCAACAGGGATAAAAGAGCAAACCCCAAGCTTACTAAAAGCGCGTTCATCGGAATGCCGCGTTTATTTAATTTCCCGAATGTTTTAGGGACTTGTCCGCTTTCGCTCATCGCGAAAAACATCCGTGAGCAAAGGTATAAACCAGAATTCCCGACGGATAAGACAGCGGTTAAAATGACGAAGTTCATGATATCTGCCGCATAGGGGATCCCCACTTTATCAAACATCATTACAAACGGGCTTTCCACAAGACCTGCTTTTCTCCATGGCACCAACGCGCTGACAATCACGATGCTTGTCACGTAAAATAGAAGGACACGGAAAATAATGTTTTTCGTGGCTTTTGGAATGTCCCGTTTCGGGTTTTCGGATTCACCTGCCGTAATCCCCAACAGTTCTGTTCCTTGGAATCCATACAGGACGGAGATCATGGTAACCAATATGGGTGTGAACCCTTTTGGAAACCAACCCCCGTCATTGTACAAATTAGAGAAGAACGGGGCTGCTTGACCGCCTTTTAATGAAATGATGCCCAAAACGGCGCAGCCGCCAATGATAATAAATAAAATGATCGCCACAATCTTAATTCCTGCAAAATAATATTCTGTTTCTGCAAAACCTTTTGTGGTTAACGCATTTAACCCAAACAGTAAAACGATAAAAAATAAGCACCAGACCCAAGTCGGGGTATGAGGAAACCAGCGTTTCATCAACAGACCAGCAGCCGTAAATTCAAGACCGACTGTGGTCGCCCAACTCATCCAATAAGCAATTCCGACCATGAAGCCGGTCGATGGACCAATGTATTTCGTCGCATAGGCTTGAAATGAACCTGTCACCGGCATGGCAACCGCTAGTTCTCCGAGGCAAAGCATCACCATATACGTCATGACCCCACCAACCAAGTAAGCGACAATTGCACCACCGGCTCCCGCGCTGTTAATGGTTAATCCTGACCCTAAAAATAAACCTGTTCCGATGACACCGCCCATCGAAATCATCGATAAATGGCGCGTTTTTAATACCCGTTTTAACTGTTGGCCTTCCATTTACTTCACCTCGATTGTTAATGGGACATACGCTTCTTCGTTTTCAAGAGCATGTTGAACTAACAAATGGAAGTGATGGACGCAATTTTCCGTTAAAGAAAAACGCCCTTGTGTATAGCCCTTTGATTGGAGCCCTTTTTGAACTGTCTCGCAGATTACAAAATCCTCTTCCCGAACCTGGTCTAGAAATGCATAGAATTTTTTTTGAGCTTCCAGGTCGTTCAAATCTAAGAAATAAGTCGTATAAATCAACTTCGTCGTTTCGTGGTCGATTGGAATCGACTGGTTGACAGAAACGTTCGGAAGCCCCGGATTCACACTAATCCACATATTCGGGTATAAGAAATAATATTTCGCGCTTTGCCCTAATTGGTCCGGTTTACTGGTGCCAGAGCGCAACGGCACGCCTTGATACGAGTAGTTATCGAATGTCCTGATTTCATAATTATCCATATCCAGTGTGTTCACAAACCCTTTATGAATGGTCGGACAGTGATCGCATTCCAAATAATTGTCAATCGTCACTTTCCAATTACACTTCACTACATCCTCTTTCACGCGTGCGATTTTCAACTCCTCAAGCGGATAATCCTTTAGTCCGTCGAACAGTTGTCCAAACACTTCCGACATGGAAGAAGCGTTTTCATCTAAGTTAATAAAAATAAAACTCGCCACAATTTCCAGTTTTGGTTGTTTTAAACAAAATTCTTTCGCATCATAATGGAGCCCTTTCATATTGGGTGCCCGGTGCAAGTCACCATCCAAGGTAAACGTCCAAGCGTGATATGGACACTGAAGCAACTTTTTATGACCGCATTCCGCTTCTTCTAGTTTAGCTGCTCGATGGGTACAGACGTTGTAAAATGCTCGAATCACTCCATCGTTTCCTTTGGCAATTAAGATCGAATGTCCGGCAATGTCCTTCGTAAAAAAGTCGCCGTTGTTTTTGACCTGACTGATATGACCGGCAAATTGCCATGTTTTTTCAAAAATTTTCTCTTGTTCGTTTTTCAATGCGGCCTCTTCTGTATAAAGATGGGATGGCAGCGTATGTGATTGGCTCAAATTTGTATGAACTTTGTGTTCCATTTTTCATAACCTCGCTTTTCCTTAATGTTAGACAGAATAGTTTGAGAATTTTATAGGAATTCATAAATCCTTAGTTTTGCTTTTGAAAATGTTTTATTTGTTCAGAAACAAAAAAGCAGGGTGCTGAACTTTGCTTTTGTTGAATAATCCATGGTTACGACAACCTTTTTGTCTTTTGAGCTATCTATTATCTAAATCCCTCCTCCTGAAAAATCTATTAAAAAATTTAGAATCTTCACATAATATCACTTTCTTAAAAAGTATGTTAACATAGTATACAATTTTAGTATACAATTTTTTGCTTTTTTTTCTGAAAATAAATAAAATATAAAATAACTTAACTAAGTTGAGTTTCCCCGAGAAAAGTCTACTTATAACAGAGACTTTCCACATCCAGAATCTAGTAAGGAGCGAAAGGGTTTTTATAAATTGTCCAGATTGTAATTTAGTATTTTCTTGAAATATGAAGAATCCATATCAAGGCATTCTAGACTATTTTCATGGAAGTGGTGAACGCAATTCTCTGTAAGCGAACATATCTTTTGTGAGTATACTCTAGAGATGTGGCCCTTTACGGTCAACAATTTAATAAATAGGCTACCCTGCTAGCGTTTGGCAATAGGAGGAAAAAAAGGTAATATAATAAAAAGAAAAGCTGGTTTAATTATTCCTATCAATGTTAGGTGGTTACTATATGAGTCAACAAAGTATTCAAAAAGCAAATATGGAAGAACTGGTCTATACAAAGATTAAATTATCTATCTATAACCGATTCATTCGACCTGGTAGCCAGCTTGTAGAAGCGGCAATTGCAAAAAAGCTAAATGTCAGTCGGACACCTGTAAGAGCGGCTATAAAAAAACTAGAGCATGAAGGATATGTGCAAGTTATCCCAAATAGAGGAGCATTTGTCATTAAACCAACGGCAGAGGAGATGAAAGATGCCTATTCAGTCAGGTTACTTCTAGAAAAGCAAGCTGCTGGATTAGCAGCAGAGCGGATTAGAAAAGAAGACATTGAAAAGCTTTATAAATTAATAGATGAGGAGAAACGGACATTTGATCATCGTGATACGGATGGTTATTATAAAATGAATGACTCGTTCCACTTCATCATAGCTGAAGCATCACAAAACAAACTATTGCTTGAATATGTTAAAGATATTGTAAGCAGGACAACGATTTACGTGGTATTGTTCGATCCTCTGGATACATTGAAAATAAACCCATCCATTGAAGAACACCTTGCTATAGTAAAAGCCCTTGAATCAAGGAATAAACTGGAAGCAGAACAAGCTATGGAGAAGCATTTGACAAGTGTGATAGCTGGTTTGAAATTGGAAGATAGTGGGCTACAAGACGATATTCTTTTCCTATAAGGGCTAATGTTGTATCTATTGCCCAATGAACTATTCTTTTTTAGTAACAGTAAAATCACAAAAAATAGGTTATTACTTGTATTACCTAACAATCCACAAGCTCATGCAGCAATTTATTTTGAGCTAACGCTTCGCTATATTCAATAGTCGTAAGCAGGACGATGGATTAACCTGCCTATCCTTACAATTCTAAGCAGGCTACTAGAATAAGAGAAGAAGAACCATAAACTCAATGGTTCTAGTGCAAAAACCATTTGATAGAGACATAGAACCTACATGGACTGTTCAATAACAGATTCTGTTGCAATTCCAAACAACTTATGTATGAATCCAACTTCATTTTAGGCAGACTTCACCTGTGGGTGAAGTCTGCCCTTTTTTCATCATATGTACAGCTTCAATACCACTCAATATAGAAGTGGCTGTTTCACACGACTTGAATCTTAACACAGAACGTACACGTTTCTTAATGAAACGGTGATCCTGTTCCACAATGTTATTTAGATACCGAATTTGCCTCAACTACTTAAACAGAATTGTTTACACCCCGTATGCTTTGGCCACGCATGAAGCACAAAAAATACAGATTCCAACTATTGATTTAATCGTTTCTCATTGTTTACGGAATTGGCTAAATTTCTTCCAAGGTGGACAAAACTCTGCTATATAGAAATACACATTTTCCACAGGAAGATTCAATTGTTGAGCAATATCATAAATCGTTGTCAAATCGATCGGGCGTATGCCCAAATCAATTACTTTATCAATCGTCTCCGGGACAAGTTCTTTTAATCCATGAGTAACCGCCACATCGATATCCTCAAGTACGGGCACTTCCGCTGTCTGCGGAACATATGGAATAAAGTGCAAATGATCAAACCCCAGACGATTCAAAAGCTCGATGGCATCTACAATCGTGTCCATACTATTCGAGACAAATAGACATTGGGTTCCCGGAGCTAAATCCATCAGTTGTTCGAGCTTTGGCAAATGAACGGTTCTTCTGGCAAACAG